>JBBRLQ010000012.1:0-229388 GCA_038231275.1 Polyangiales bacterium | reverse complement strand
TTAGGCGGTGTGGGCGCGAGACCCCGGGAGCGCGTCACCTCAGGGGGTGATCGCGATGCGCCGTTTTGTGCGATCGGCATCCGCCGTTTTGTGTGATCGCGATGCGCCGTTTTGTCCGATCGGCATCCGGCGACGCGCGCACCTGCGGTCTCCGCGTCCCGAACGCGGCGCTTTTGCCAGGCTAAGCTACGCCCAGAGAGTTTCTTCTTTCGCTTCGTGTGGTGGGTCATCTGCGAATCGAACGCAGCGCGAGCTCCGTATCAGAGAGCTCAGGGCAACCATCCCGTCATGACCCGAGGCCAGTGCGGAGCGAGAGGATCGAACTCTCCTGGGCCTGCGTGTGAAACAGGTGCCATCACCAGACGACGAGCTCCGCGAGTCGTGCACCCAAGTACCGGAGGAGGGACTCGAACCCTCGTTCGGCGGTTCAAAGCCGCGTGTCCTTGCCGCTGGACGACTCCGGAGCATCGTCGCTGCGGGTGGAGTCGGACCACCTCGGCCGGGCTTATGAGGCCCGCCTTCCTCCCAGGATCACAGCGATGCGGTTGCGGGGGCGTGATTTGCACACGCGGTCTCTTGGTTATGAGCCAAGTGAGTTTACTTCTACTCCACCCCGCGGAGCGGCCACCGGGAGTCGCACCCGGATCGCGAGATTGGCACTCTCGCATTCTGCTGTTGAACCATGGCCGCGAAATGAACCTGTCGGAGCCGTCTGAGGGACTCGCACCCTCCATCTCCTCGTTACCAGTGAGGGGCCCCGCTCTCTGGGCCTAGACGGCGAATCGTGCCCTTGCGAGGAGTCGAACCTCGCCCGTCTCGCTTCGGACGCGAGCGCCTGCATCCGGCAGGACAAGGGCAGGTGATGGTGTCCCCGGGGGGAGTCGAACCCCGCGTTTCCGACGTGAGAGGCCGGGGTCCTTGGCCAGCTAGACGACGGGGACGTGGTCCTTCCGCCAGGAGTCGAACCTGGACAACGGGTTTCGTAGACCCGTGCGTGGATCCGCCACGACGAAAGGCTGCGCGAAGAAAATTTGCGGAGGCGGCAGGGGTCGAACCTGCGCGCGTTGGTCTAACAGGCCACTGCTCTGCCACTGAGCTACGCCTCCGTGAGCACCCCCGGCAGGACTCGAACCTGCATGAAACCGATTAGAAGTCGGCGGCCCTTCCATTGAGCGACGGAGGCATCGCGGAGAACCGAGAAGGAATCAAACCCTCGCGCGCGGTTTTGCAGACTGCGCTCCTCGTCAGAGAATCGGCTCATGGTGGAGCGACGGGGAATTGCACCCCGATCCATCCCGTGCGAGGGGAGTACTCTCCTATTGAGCTATCGCCCCATGAGAGCGGACAGCGGGAGTCGCACCCGCATCGTCAGTTTGGAAGACTGAGGCCCTACTGTTGGACGATGTCCGCACGATGCCGCGTGACGCGGCGGTGGAGTCGACCGGATTTGCACCGGTACCCTCCTGGCTGCCGACCAGGCGCTCTCCTCGTTGAGCTTCGACCCCGCGCGTTGCAAAAAGACGCCCAGCGGGCCGTGAGGGAATCGAACCCTCTCTCCGAGTTTTGGAGGCTCGGCCGGTCTCCATGACTCTACGGCCCAGAAAAACGCGCTGCGCCCCGTACGGGAGTCGAACCCGTCTCACTCCATGGACAGTGGAGCTGCGACGCCGGTCGCATCACGAGGCATCTCGACCGACAGACGCTGGACCATGCCGCCCGAGTGGCGAAGCCGTAGTTTCGGCATTCGAAGCCGATGGTTTTTGGGACCATCCTTGCGTGTAGGGCCTCGCAGGGCCGAGCAGCATGGTCCAGCGTGCGTCGAGAGAAAAACAAGAGTGGGCTGTCGTGGAGTCGCACCACGTTCTTCCGCTCTTCAGGCGGACGCTATCACTCGACTAGCTCACAGCCCGCGACGTTGCTGGTGCCCTCGACGGGACTCGAACCCGTCTTGCCCGCTTGAAAGGCGGGGGTCCTGAACCTCTAGACGACGAGGGCCAGCGTGCGAACGCGCGGAGCCCCCGTCCGGAATCGAACCGGACCCTCTCGATTACGAAACGAGGGCTCGACCTTCGAGCTGCGAGGGCAACGTAAAAAAAAAAAGACGGCGAGGCCTCGGGGGCACCGAAGCCCCGCCGTCGTTGGTGCCAAGTTTTCAAGGGACAAGGTGTCCGCGCGCACGCGCTCGAAATCGAGCGCGCGGGCAGACGAGTACGTCTTCGCGTCGGCCAGGGGCCGCGCATGGATCCGGGGACAGGAGTCGAACCTGCGTTCTTGGGGTCAGGGCCCAATGTCTTCGCCACTAGACGACCCCGGCATCTGAAGTCTCACGCCCACCCGGGGCGGGGCGAGGCGTTGTGGGTCTGGAGGGATTCGAAACTACGGAGCAAGCGCCGTCGGCGCGCGCGACTGTCCGCAGCACTCCTGACCCATGACGCCTCGCAGCGCGAGGCGTAGTGGGTCTGGAGGGATTCGAACCCTCGCTTCACCGGTTAAGAGCCGGGTGCGCTGCCGTTACGCTACAGACCCGACCGGATCGGAGATCCGCGGGTGGGACGCAAGGGACTCGAACCCTCATGCCACGGGTTAAAAGCCCGGTGCTCTACCGATTGAGCCAACGTCCCGCGGCTTGTCGAGTGATTGAGATGGTCGAACGGAGGCCATCTTTCACGTTTGTTTTTGTCATTTGAAGTCAGCCTCCTTCTGCCTGGTCGAACGGGCTTGGCGCGCGTGACCCGGGGGGTCGTGTGGGGGACGGGAGTCGGAGTCGGGGTCGGGGTCGGAGTCGGGGTCGGAGTCGGGGTCGGGGTCGGAGTCGGAGTCGGAGTCGGGGTCGGAGTCGGAGAGCTCAGAGGGGTCCCTCAGCTTCGCGTCGGGATCCTGAAATGCCGAAAGGCCGCCTCGGGGGGTACCCGGGCGGCCTTCGAGAGGTCCTGAAAAGGGACGTCTAGAGAGCCACCTAGGGGCCTGCCTTCATCGAATCGAGCGGGAACGTATTGCCGGCCAGACAGAGATAACCGGGGAGCCGCGCGGAAATGCATTCGCCATGACCCTGGACGCATCCCAAGAACCCCACCCGCCAGGCGCTGGTCTTGGAGAAAATGCGGGTTGTGGGGAGGGTGAACATGGCGATTGGTTGAGTTGGTGGTCGCTCGTTTGGACGCACAAGCGCGCCTCGTCATTCATCTGTAGCTCTCGAAATCGAGATGGTCAAGAACTGAAACGCATTAAATTCAAAGTTTCGCGCGCCCGCGCAAAAAGAATCAAACGACGATGATTTTTTCCGGACGGCGCGGCCACGTCGGGTAAAATCACGAAGTGCTCGCTCTTCCCGTACGAACCCGCATGTGTTTGGGCTGCCGGTCTCTCTTCGCCGCGGGCGAGGAATGCGACGGCGGGCAGGGCCACAAGGTCGTCGACGTCGGGAACCAGAAAGGGCGGCGTTCGCTGGTGCGCGCCGTCTGGGGCGAAGGGGCGGAGCTCAAGGCCAAGGAAATCGCGCGCGCGGGCGGCACCGGTGCGGGGGTCGGCGGCGCGGGGCAGGCGCTCGATTGCGGCGGATGCGGAGGGTGCGACGTGCCCTCCGGCGGCGGGGGAGGGGAGATCCTCGCGGTGATCGCGGTGATGATCGTCGCGGCCATCGCCGCGGTGGCGCTCTACTTCCTCATCAAGGTCATCGCCCAGTTCATCCAGCGCAAGATGAAGGAACCGCGCGCGACCGGGGCCGCGCTGGCCCTGCCGACCCCACCTGCTGCGGGCGCCGGGCTGCGCGGCGCCGTGAGCGGCGCCCCCGAGCTCGTCGCGCCCATCTCGAACGAGTCGTGCCTTGCCTACCGCGCCGAGCTCACGCACCTCCGCATGCTCGCGCGCCACGTGATGCTCCGCGAGGCCCGCACCTGCGGCTTCGACGTGACGCTCGACGACGGGCGCGTCGTGCGCGTCCCCCCGGGGCGCCTTCACTTAGAGGGGGACCGCGAGCGATTCGCGCGCGCCGATCGGCCGAGCGCGGAGACGTGGCTCGCGCAGGTCGACACGCAGTCGTTCGAAGGGGAGCCGCTCGGACCGATCCCGTTCGACGAGTCCGCGGAGGCGCGCCTCGAGCCCGGCGACATCGTCGAGATCGCGCCCGAGCTCGACGCGGTCGCTGATCCTACGCGCGCGACCGGCTACCGCGACGCCGCGCTCGCGCTTGTGCCGGTGGGCGTCCCGCGCGTGCGCATCATCGAGAGGGCGCCCCCGTCGTAGTCACGAACGGGACCGGGACTACGATGACGCGCGCGTGCGGCGTCCGTTTGCAGCCCCGGCCGCGCTATGACGTTCACCCACGCCTAACCGGCAACGTCGAGGCGATCTGGGCTGCACTTGAAAAAGCCGGTCAGGCCTCTCCGTCAGGAGTCGTTTCGCTCCGCTGCGCTTCGCTCCACTTCAAATGCGCGCGAGCTGATCGGCGATCGTTTGGAGGAATAGTTTGTAGCGCATCGGCTTTGCGATGTATCCGTCGCACCCGGCGGCCCGAATTCGCTCCTCGTCACCCTTCATCGCCAGCGCGGTCAGCGCGATCACAGGGATGGCGCGCGTCACCGGGTCCTCCTTGAGGATCTTCGTCGCGGCGAGTCCGTCCATCCCCGGGAGCTGGATGTCCATGAGGATGAGGTCTGGGGTCTCGGCACGCGCCAGCGTCAGCCCGGTCTCTGCGTCGGTAGCGCACAGCACAGTGTGGTTGACCGACTGCAGTAGGAATGTCGCCAGCGTCATGTTGGCGGGGTTGTCTTCGATGACCAGAATTTTAGCCACGGCGAACCACCGGTGCACGGCCTGACATCGCGCGCCCGACCTCGGACATGAAGCGGTCCCTGTCGAGGTCGCCCTTTTCCACGAGCATTGTTTCTCCCCGGACGAGCCGGATTCGGTCCTCCGCAGTGACCTGCTTTGCGGTCATGACGAGGATTGGGATCTTTGCAGTCTCGACGTGGGCGCGGAGCGCTTCGACCACGTCAAAACCATTCACCTCGGGCATCATCAGGTCGAGCACGATCAAGTCTGGCCGCTGGGTGGTAGCGATTTCGATCGCTTCGGCACCCCCGTACGCCCGCACGATCGTACTTGCCAGGCCGGTGAACCTGACCGCGACGAGCTCCACCGCCTTGGGATCGTCATCGACGATGAGTACCTTGAGTGTGTTGCCCTGTGCGACCGGAAACAGCCCGAGGGCGACGAGCGACTCGTAGAGCTCCTGCCGTGACATCGGCTTCTCCATGACCGCGGCGGCGCCGAGCGCGAAGCCCTTGTTGCGGTCGGCTACGATCGAGATGATCACGACAGGAATTTTTCCGAGCTCAGGAATGTTCTTGAGGCGAGCGAGGAACTCCCACCCGTCCATGTTGGGCAGCATGATGTCGAGCGTGATCAGCTCCACCCGCTGCATCGTGACCAGCGAGAGCGCGATCTCAGCGGATTCTGCATGTACCACGTGGAAGCCGTGGGCCTCGAGTTGCAGGCGGATAAGCTCCGCCGACTTGAGGTCGTCCTCCACGACCAGCGCGGTCGGGGCTCCCGGGCGTGCTGTGTCGTACGCGAGGGCCTGCGGAGCGGATGGCGTAACGCCGGCGGGTGCATCGGGCGCGCGAACCGGCAACCACACCGTGAAGCACGAGCCCTTCCCGACCACACTCTCGACCGCAACAGACCCGCCGTGCAGCTCCGCCAGCAGCTTGATCATGGCCAGACCCAGCCCAGTGCCCTCGAATTTGCGGGACAGCCCGCTGTCGATCTGACTGAACGGCTTGAACAGCTGCTCGATGCCCTCCGCCGAGATGCCGATGCCCTGATCGGTGATGCTGATCTCGAGAAACTCTTCGAAGGTGCCGTCCGGCAACGGCAGACTGCGGCCCGCTCCGATCCCAGACAGCTTTCCAACGTCGGCGCGAGAGACGCGCGCAGCACGCAGCGTGACTTCGCCTCCCTCGTTACTGAATCTGACCGCGTTCGACAGCAGGTTGTAGACGATCTGCTTCACCTTGCGGGCGTCCGCGAAGATCAAGCCTCCCGCGTCGGCGTCGTCGACCAGGAGACGGATGTTACGCGTCGCCGCCTTCTCGCGGATGATCGACAAGCTGTTCACGAACAGCGAGGAGATCTGGACGGACTCCAGATCGAGCATCATCTTGCCCGCCTCCACCTTGGAGAGGTCGAGGATGTCGTTGATCAAGGACAGCAGGTGGCTGCCACTGCTGAAGATGTCCGTGATGAAGCGCTGCTGTTGTGCAGTCAATTCGCCCATCATGCCGTCCTTCAACACCTCGGAGAATCCGATGATGGCGTTGAGCGGGGTCCTCAGCTCGTGGGACATGTTGGCGAGGAACTCGGACTTCATCCGGTTGGCGTCCTCCAGCTCGACATTCTTCTGCTTCAGCGTGCGCTCGTAACTCTTCAGCGCGGTCACGTCGCGCGCCGCAGTGAACACGCCCTGCAGTCTGCGGTCACGATCGTGGAACGTCGTCGCGTTGTAGGAGACGACCGTGAGAGTGCCATCCCTCGCACGCGCAGTGAGCTCGTAGTTCGTGATCTTGCCCCCCGCGAGCACCCGGTTGATCCCCGCCTCGGCGCGACTCGGATCGGTGAAGTAATTCTTGAAAGGAGCGCCGATCAGCTCGTCCCGCGTGCAGCCGGTCAACGCCTCTGTCTGCTTGTTGACGTCCGTGATGATGCCGCGCGGATCGGTCGTCATGATGGCGTCGATGTTGGATTCGATCAGCGAGCGTGTGTAGAAGTGGTGGTCGCGGAGCCTCTGATCGAGCTTCGCGCGTTCCTCTTCGACTTGCTGGCGCGCCGTGTTGTCGGTCCCGATGAGCAGATAACCGATGATCGCGCCCTTGGCATCGCGGAGTGCCGTGACGGACACGACCGCCGGGAGCCGACTGCCATCCTTTCGGATGTAGGTCAGCTCATAGATGTCCTCGATGCCGCGCGACGCCTTGAACACCAGCGCTTCGAATCCTGGCGCAATCGACGTCCCGCGCTCGGCACTGAGCGCCGTGGCGCGCGCGATCAATTCTTCCGGATCCGAGATGTCCGCCGGCGTGACCTTGTTGATCACGTCCGCCGCGGCGTAGCCCAGCATGCGCTCGGCGCCGATGTTGAAGATCTGGATCACGCCCTTTGCGTCGGTGGCGATGCTCGAGAAGTTGGCGCTGTTCAAAATCGCACTCTGCAGCGCACCCGCCTGCTGCAGCGCGGCTTCCGCATGCTTGCGCGCGGTGTTGTCCGTGCCGATAAGCAGGTACCCGATGATCGCGTCCTTCGCGTCGCGCAGCGCGGTGACCGACACCACCGCCGGCAACCGGCTCTTGTCCTTGCGGATGTACGTCAGCTCGTAGATGTCTTCGATCCCGCGCGACGCCTTGAACACCAGGGCTTCGAACCCCGGCGTGATCGGCGTCCCGAGCTCGACACTGAGCGTCTTGGCGCGCGCGATCAACTCCGCGGGATCGGAGATATCGGCCGGCGTGATCTTGTTCACGACCTCGTCCGCCGTGAAGCCCAGCATCCGTTCGGCTCCGACGTTGAAGATCTGGATGACGCCCTTCGCGTCGGTGGCGATGCTCGAAAAGTTCGCGCTGTTGAAGATCGCACTCTGCAACGCGCCGGTGTTCAGCAGCGCCTCGGCGGCCTGGTCGCCGGCGAAATCAAACGCGTCGTTCACCGGCATGGATCAACGATCATACGCCCGATCGACTCGCGCGGGCGCACTGCGGCAAGGTAGCGCTCATCCTCACGGGCGTCCCCGGCGAGTCACACTCGCCGCGCGGGGTAGGGTAGGCTTGCGCCAGATGAGCTGCGGCGTCCTCGAGGCAGGTGGCGCCGATTCGGCGAAGGTGAGGCTCCTGCTCGTCGACGACCACCGCGCGAACCTCGTCGCACTACAAACCATCCTCGCGTCACCGGACCAGGAGCTCGTCGCGGTCAGCTCAGGATCCGAGGCGCTCCGCGAAGTCTCGGCCCACCGCTTCGCGCTGATCCTGCTCTCCCTCGAGCTGCGGGGCGCGATGGACGGCCTCGAGACCGCAGCGAACATCGAGGCGCTCGATGGGGCGCGGCGTGTCCCGATCATCTTGCTCACCTCGGCGGAGCAGGAGACCGCACGCGTCGCGCGGGCGTACGCGAGCGGAGCGGTGGACCTCCTCTCACGGCCCCCCGATCCCACGATCCTGCGCGCAAAGGTGGCAGTCTTCGTCGACCTCTACCAGACACAACAGCAAGTGCGGAGTCACGAGCATAGAGCTCGCGGCGAGGCCGAGCGTCTCGCCGCGAGCCTCGTCCAGGCAGACCGGCTGCAGCAGCAGTTCCTCTCGACACTCGGGAAGGAGCTTCGGCCTCCGCTCAACGCCATCGTCGGGTGGGTCCGCATGCTGCGCGATGGATCGATCGGCGAGGCACAACGCGCCCGTGCGCTCGAGACGGTCGAGCGCCACGCGGTTTCGCAGCTCGCACTCATCGAGGAGATGATCGACATCAGCCGGATGAAGAGCGGCCAGCTCACGCTGGAGCTCGGGACCGTGGACCTCGTGCAGGTCACCAACCTGGTGGTCGAGGCGAACCGTCCGCTCGCGGTCGCGAAGCAGGTGACGCTGTTCGCGGCGCTCGAGCGCGACATCGTTCCAATGTCCGGGGATGCGGAGCGTCTGCGCCAGATCGTGCACCAGCTCGTCAGCAACGCGCTGACCGCCACCCCCACCGAGGGCGTAGTCACGGTTTCGCTGAGCAACGTCGGCGCCGAGGTCGAGCTCGCGGTAACGGACACCGGCCCGGGAATCGAGCCCGGGCTTGCCGCGAGCATGTTCGGGTTCGAAGGGAGTACCGCGGCGACGTCGCGCACTGGCGGCGGGCTCGGCGCGGGCCTCGCGATCGTCCGTCATTTGGTCGAGCTTCATGACGGAACCATCCGGGTCGAGAGCGCAAGCACGGGACTTGGCTGCCGCTTCGTCGTGCTATTGCCCGTCGAGGGTCGGAAGCCGCGCACGGACGACGAAGTGCGCTGAGCTAGCCAGCTTCCGATCGGGAGATCTAGCGAGGCTCGCCGGTCGCCGGCGTCGGGACCACGGTCGCGCGCAGCAGGTCGGCGAGGATCTCTTTTGCGCCCCGTGCGGCGGGTAGTGGGGCCAGCGCTCCGAGCAGCGGCCACACCGCGTCGCGAATGTCGTGCGGCAAGACCGTCTGCAAGTATTCGAGGGCCGTGCCGCGATGACGGACATCGGGATGACGAAGCGCGCGATAGGCCATACGCATCGGCTCGCGCTCGAGGTGCAGGGCGAGAATCGTGAACACGTGCTCTAGCGTGCGGTCCACGCGATCGCGCGCGAGCAGGTCGTCCACGAGCGCGCCGGCGTCCTCGATCCCACTCGGGTCGGCCTCGAACTCTTGCGCTGCAGGAGCTTCGAGGTCGACCTCGATCAAGATCGTCTGCACAATCTTCTGGCGCGGGATGACGATGCTCGGATTCGCTTCCGCGATCGTCATCAACGCCCGGCCACACGCGTAGCGAACCTCGAACCTGTCATCGCCAATGCCGAGCAGCAGTCCCTCCGCGGCGCGCTGCGAGGCACACGCCGCGAGCGCGTAGGGGATTCTGCGACGCACGACGAAGTCCATCGCAGGGTCGACGAGCGCGTCGACCAATTGCCCTGTCATCCTGGGCGCGGCGCGGCACAGCGCTGCGAGCGCTTCGGCATGCAGCTCCTTGTGCGCCAGCAGCAAGATGACGAACCCCCACACCGGCGTCGTCGTCTCGAGTGGCAATGCGCGCAACGCGTTCCTGGTCGATTCGACCTCGCCAGCCAGCAGGTCCCGACCATCGAGCAACGACCTCGGGTGCTGCAGCGCGGTCCTCGCGGGGCCGTGCGCGGTGCGTTCGGCTCCGGCGGCGTGCTGCGTTGATGCGTCATGTCCGGGCCGCAGCAGCTCCACGCGCTGCATCAGGTTCTCCCGCTCGACGTATTCGGCGTTCTCTGCGCTGCCGCTGACCTGACGGGCGAGCGACGGCAGTTCGAGGTGCGTCGCCCCATACCGAAGACCATGCTCGAGAGCCGTGACGTAGCCAGCATGCAGTCTCCGCACGACCAGCAACGTCAAGACACCCAGCGTCATGACCGCACCGAGCAGGTAGCTCACTGAATCGTGCGCGAAGACCGCGAGGAACAGCGCGACCAGACCCGAAGCCGCGATCGTGCCGGCACGATCGAAGCCGATATCGATTTGCGCCTTGATCGTGCGCTTCTGGTGCTCCGACAACGGCGTGTAGAGCATCTCGTAGGCCGAGCGGTAGAGCGTGTTGCGCTGCACTGCCTCCGCCCCGCGAAGAATCGACGTGCTGAAAAACCCAGGTACCGTGAGACCGAAAAGCCCACCCATGATGACGAGGGCGGGCAGGATGGCGATGTTCGCCGTCAGCGGCAGCTTCTCGAGGGCGCGCTCGCCCAGGGTCAGCTGGATGACGAGCGAGAGAACCGCGACCGCCAGCCAGAACAACGAAAAGAAGGCGAGCAGCGGCGCTCCCTTGTCGAAGGCCGCCGAGGCTTGAAAGCTGAACAAGTAGTCCAGCACCGACGACATCGCGGCGCCGAGCGCTACGAGCAACGCGAGGCTGCGCAGATAGGGCTCGCTGCGGAGCAGTCCGACCGCCGAGACCGGCTCGCGCGGTCGATCGGGATTCGACTCGCGATCCTTGCTCTCGATAAGAGGCACTTGCGCGCGGAGCCGCAGCGTACCGACCAGGCACGCTCCATGGAGTGCGGCTAGCAAGAGGACGCTCGTGGAAAGGTCGATGACGGCGGCGGCCCGCCACACCATGAGAGCGCCGAGCACTCCACCGATCGTTCCGCCGGTCGCGATCCGCCCGACGGCGCGCCTCGCGGTGTGGGGGTCGAAGCGTTCGTTGATGAGCGACCAGAACGCGGTGATGAGGAGCGGTCCGAACGCCGCCAGGTGCAAGTAGATGGCGATCGCCATCGCCGGCGGCGACAGCTTTCCGAGAAGCCACTCGCCGACGAGCCCGCATATGCTCGCGCCGAACAGGGCTGGCAGGACCGCAGCGGGTGAGTAGCGCGTGAGTAACCGCGAGATCCAGAACGCGGCCAGGAGCGAGAGCGCCGCCGCCACAGCCATGGCGCCGGGGAGCGCGCGCGCCGAGAAGCTCGTCAGGAACAGCGTATCGCGCGCGGCCTTCCCTGCGACCTGATGGGCGATCATCGCAGCCGATGTGAACGCGGCCGCGCGCGTTGCGGTTACCGATGCTGCCATGCGCTGCGAATCAGATTATCCCATTCGCCGACGCGGTTGCGTGGCGAAACCAGCTCGTGGTTCTGACCACGCGATCGGTCGAAGCGGTGACGGCCGCCGATCGCCGAAGGGATCTCGTCAGCGCGGCGGCGGCGTGCTGAGGCCCTGCGACACGAGCATCCACCCGATCAGCTTGTAGAGGATGCGCGCCCCGACGTTTCCGTCCCACTCGTCTCCGTCGGGTCCCGGAACCACTTCGTTCACGTCGACGCCCACGATCGTGCGGCCCGATCGCGCGACGGCCCCTACGAGCGCGGACGCCTGTTGGAAGGAGAGGCCTCCGGGGACCGGCGTGCCCGTGTGCGGGCAGAGCGTCGGATCGAGCCCGTCGATGTCGAACGAGACGTACACCTGCTTCGGCAGATCGACGACGATGCGGTCCACCGTCGTCTTCCACGGCTCGCCTTCGAAACCGCGCGCGACCAGGTCCGCGTCGTAGTGCGTGACGATTCGACCGCCCGACGCCTCACCGAACGCCGCTTCGGCCTCGGAGAAATCGCGGATCCCGACCTGCACCAGGCGGCCGACTTGCGGGATACCGCGCATGACGTTGAACATGATCGACGCGTGCGAGTGCGTGAAGCCCTCGTAGGCGTCACGAAGATCCGCGTGCGCGTCGACGTGCAGGATGCCCAGGCCAGGGAACGCCTCGGCGTGCGCGCGGATCGCTCCGAACGGCGTCGCGTGATCGCCGCCGACCAGCGCGACGAGCTTCTTTCGCGCGAGCTCGGCGCGGACCGTCGCGTAGACGGCGTCGTTCACGGTGGCGCTCAGCTCGTTGACCCGCGCGAGCGCGCGCGAGAGAGCCGGATCGCCGGTCACGTCACCGCCTGCCTCGATGACCCCTTTGGCCCGATTGCGTCCCTCGTCGTTCCACGCGCGCACGTCAGCCGGGATGGGGAGCATGTGGATGCCCCCCTCGTACGGCCGCCCTGTCTCGCGATCGAACAGGTCCACCTGGCGCGACGCCTCGAGGATCGCTGCGGGGCCGTTCTCCGCGCCGCCGCCGTACGACGTCGTCGCCGCGAACGGCACGGGGACCACGATGACGCGCGCCTCGTCGGCGGAGTGCGGCAGCCCGAAAATCCCGGAATCCGAAGGCGCCGCGGCGCCAGGATCGAATGCCTTGCTCATCGGACCGGACGTTAGAGCGAACGGCGTTTGCACGGAACGGGCAAATGACGGGAGCGACGCACCCGGAGAGCGGGCCGCGTGAAATGCCAGGAGTCCGCAACGGTCACGAAACGCGGCCGAAACAAAAGCGGGTTAGGTGTGGGATGGCATGAAGATCGATCCCGGCGACACGGCGTGGCTCCTCGTCAGCTCGGCCCTCGTCCTTCTGATGACCCCGGCGCTCGCCCTCTTCTACGCCGGCATGGTCCGCAAAAAGAACGTGCTCAGCACGCTGATGCACTCGCTCGCGGCGATCCCCATCCTCAGCGTGAAGTGGGCGCTCATCGGCTACACGCTGGCGTTCGGACCCTCGAAGGGTGGCCTCATCGGCGGCCTCGACTACATCGGCCTCGCCAACCTCTGGGACGAAGTGCACGGCACGGTGCCCGCCCTCGCGTTCGTCGCCTTTCAGATGATGTTCGCCGTCATCACCCCTGCGCTCATCTCCGGCGCGTTCGCCGAGCGCATGAAGTTTTCGGCGTACGTCGTCTTCATCCTCGCGTGGTCCACGCTCGTCTACGATCCCGTCGCGCACTGGGTGTGGGCCGAAGGCGGCTGGCTCTTCAAGCTCGGCGCGCTCGATTTCGCGGGCGGCACCGTGGTTCATCTCACGGCCGGCATGAGCGCGCTCGTGTGCGCGCTCGTCATCGGAAAGCGCCTGAAATACCCGCAAGAGAGGCCGCTCCCTCACAACCTCACGATGACGCTCACCGGCGCCGGCATCCTCTGGTTCGGGTGGTTCGGTTTCAACGCGGGCAGCGCCCTCACGAGCGGCAAGCTCGCCGCGCTTTCGTTCGTCACCACGCACCTCGGCGCAGCCGGCGGCGCGCTCGGCTGGCTCGCGGTCGAGTGGTGGCACCGCGGCAAGCCCACTGCCCTCGGCGTCGCGTCGGGCCTCGTCGCGGGTCTCGTCGCCATCACGCCTGCCGCCGGCTTCGTCGCGCCGTGGGCGGCGATCATCATCGGCGCGGTCGCGAGCGTCACCTGCTACGGCGCAGTGCTTGCAAAATACAAGTATGGTTACGACGACTCCCTCGACGCGTTCGGTGTCCACGGCATCGGCGGCCTCACCGGCGCGCTCCTCACCGGCGTCTTCGCGCAGAAGGCCCTCAACGACGCGGGCAACGACGGCCTCCTCTTCGGCAACGCCAAGCAGCTCGGCGTTCAGCTCCTCGCCTGCGCGGCGTCCGGCGTGTACGCGGTCGTCGTCACCTTCGTCATCCTCAAGGCGATCGACAAGCTCATGGGCCTCCGCGTCACGCACAGCGACGAGCGCGAGGGGCTCGACACCTCGCAGCACGGCGAAGAGGGCTACACGACGTAGCCGGAGCCTTGGCTCACCTTCAGAGCGGCATCACGTCGCCGACGGCAGGAGCGCGCACGTCGCCGTGGCCCTTGCCGGCGAGCAGGCCGGCCAGCACCTTCTGCGGCTGCGGCTCGCCGTGCACAAGCGCGACCTGCGTGAGCTTCCCGCCTCGCGCGCGCGTCTCCTCGACGAACGCGACCAGATCCTTCTGATCGGCGTGCGCGCTGAAGCCGTTCAGTACCGCGACCTCCGCGCGCAGATCGCGCTCGACGCCGAAGATCTTCACGCGCTGCCGCCGCTCGACGATTCGTCGCCCCAGCGTGTGCGGCGCCTGGAAGCCGACGATGACGACCGTGTTCTTCGGATTCTCGATCGTCGCCTTCAGGTGATGGACGATCCGCCCGGCCTCGCACATCCCGCTCGCGGAGATGATGACGCACGGCTCGTCGGACGCGTCGATCGCTTTGCTCTCTTCTTTGTCGGAGACGTACTTCAGCTCGTCGAGCTCGAACGGCGAGCGATCCTCGGAGATGAGCTTGCGCATCTCGGTGTCGAAGCACTCCGGGTGGAGGCGGAAGATGTCAGTGATCTTCACGGTGAGCGGCGAGTCGACGTAGACCGGCATCTTCGGGAATTTGCCGGCGCTCTTCAGCATGCGCAGCGCGTAGAGGATCTCCTGCGCGCGCTCGAGGGCGAAGCTCGGGATGACGACCTTGCCGCCGCGCTCGTAGGTGCGCTTGATGAGGCCGGCCAGCTCGTCGTCCATCTCTTCGATCGGCTTGTGGACGCGATCGCCGTAGGTGCTCTCGGTGATGAGGGCGTCTACGTCGGTCGGGACCTCGGGATCGCGCAAGATGGGCATGCGCCGGCGACCGAGATCGCCGGTGAAGGCGACGCGCTTTCGCCTTCCGCCCTCCTCGAGATCGATGACCGTGATCGCGCTGCCGAGGACGTGACCGGCGTCGAGGAAGGTGATGCGGACGCCCTGCGCGACGTCGATGCGGCGGCCGTAGGGGACGCTCACCATGCGTTCGAGGACGCGGACGACGTCGGCCTCGTCGTAGAGCGGTTCGACGCGCTCCATGTCGGCCTCGCCCTCTTCGATGAGGCGGTTGATGTAGCGCGCGTCGGCGGCCTGGATGCGGGCGGCGTCGGCGAGCATCGCGGCGCAGAGGTCGCGCGTCGCCGGCGTCGCGTAAATCGGGCCGTCGTAGCCGTTCTTTACGAGGAACGGCAGGCCGCCCGAGTGATCGATGTGCGCGTGCGAGAGGACGACGGCGTCGATGGAGGGGACGTCGACGCCGACGTTCTTGTTCGCCTCCATCGATTCGCGGCGGCGGCCCTGGACGAGGCCGCAGTCGAGCATCACCGTGGCGTTCTTCGTCCGGACCAGGTGCTTTGAGCCGGTGACGGTCTGCGCCGCGCCGACGAACTCGATTTCCATCGAGCGAGCCTACCAGCTCGGGCGTCGCGTGACCCACTGCGGCGCGGGTCGCATCCACTGCGGCGGCCCGGCGCCCGGGTTGAAAGGCTGTGGCTGTTCGACCGGTCGCCCCAGGCGCGCCGCGATCTGGCCGCGGAGGATCGTCAGCTCTTGCCGCAGCGGCACGACCATGTCGGAGCTCACCGTCTTTAGGCGTCCCCGCGTCGCGCGCGCGCTGTGCCACTTGCTGAGGGACAGGCGCGCGGCGGTGTCCACGAACTGCTTGCCGAGCTTTCCACCGTAGAGCGCGTTGGCGCGCATGCGCGCGGCCGGGGAGGTGACGAGGTTCAGCTCCCAGACCGTGAGGAAGCCCATGAGCACCTCGTCTTGCAAGAACGCGCGGATGATCTTCCCCTTCCGCCCGACGAGCCAGTAGACGAGGAACCCGAAGCCGATGACGATCGCGAGCCACAGCGGCAGCATGATGAGGACGAGCGCGCCCGAGATGGTCGCCGCGGTGTTCCACGTCGAGTGCATCGCGACGGCGAGCGCGTAGCCGCCCATCGGCGCGAGCCACCGCACCCACGGTTTGTCGGTCTCGCGCGCGAGGCCGAGGCCGATGCCGGTCATCGACGTGTAGAGCGGATGGCCCCACGGAGAGAGAATTCCCCGCACGAAGAAGGTTACTCCGAGCGCGCCGGTGCCGCCGCCGAGCTCGGCGCCGGCCGCGCGGCCGTAGTAAATGATGTCCTCGATCGCGGAGAATCCAAGCGCGGTGAAGGTGGCGTACATGACGCCGTCCACGACGCCGTCGAACTCACGTCGCATGAAGTAGAAGATGCCGAGGACGCCGAGCCCCTTGAAGCCCTCCTCGACGAGCGGCGCGCTGATGCACGCGGCGATGACCTGCCCGGCGCCGGGGCCGAACACCTGCTCGCCGATCTCGCCGGCGGCGGTGTTGATGACGGCCGCGAAGCCGCACGCCGCGATGCCTCCCCACGCCATCGCGCCGAGGAGCAGCCACCACGGCTCCGGATCGTAACGATCGACGAAGCGCGGGATCCAGATGTACGCGAGCAGCGCCGGCATCGCGAGGCAGGCGCCCATTCCCATCGCCGCGAACTCGGCGGCGGGGTCGCGATCGAACAGCGGCATGACGACGAAGAGGCCAATGAGCAAGGCGCCGCCGCCCAGCATGCCGAGGGCGTAGAGGACGGTGCCGATGGTCTTGCGCGATCGATCGGGATCGACGCGCGGAGTAGGAAAGGGAGCAGGCTGCACGCGGCGAGACTAGCAGAGGTTCGCCGCGCGCAGCCGTGCCGGTGTCTAGAAGGTCAACGGAACAGAAGGGCGTTCCGGAAGATCTCCGTGCCGTTTCCCGTCCAGCCGTTGGCGTACGCCGGCGACGGGGGCGGGAACAGGTTCAGGTCGACGCGGTTGCGCCCGCCTGGCGCGACGCCGCGAATGATGAGCGGACTGCCGTCGGCCCACTGCGCCACCACGATGCCGCCGTTCGCCGCTGCACCGGCTGTGCGAATGGCGGTGCTCGCCGCGAGCGTCGTGACGCCGAGCATCAGCGGAGACGCAGGGTCGTTGACCGTCCCGAGCGACGAGGCGCTGAAGACGGGCGCCGCGACGGTCTGGAGGTTGTAGCCCCCCGAGACGAAGCGTCCGCCGACGGCAAACGCGCCCGAGACGTTGGCGCCTGGCGCGAGGACGACGTGGCCGCCGTTGTCGTGGTAGGTCGCGAGGTTGTCTCCGAGGAGCGCGCCGCTCGCGAAGCCGCTGTCGGAGAACACGAGGAGCGCTCCGTAGGGCCGGAGTTGGGCGGCGGTCGGCGTCACCGTTCGGGCGTCGATGAGGTCGACCTGGACGAACGCGGCAGTCCCCACGAGCTTCGACTGAAGCAGGGTCAGGAACGGAGCGTTGGCCTCTGCATGAACGATTGCGACGGCGCCGTCGCACGCGGAGTTCTTGCAGTAGCCGATGCAGGTGAGTCCGCAGCCGCCGCAGTTGGCCGGATCGTTGCGGGGATCGACGCAGGTCGCGCCACATTGGATCGTCGGAGCGCCGCAGCTCGCGCCGCATGCTCCGCCGCTGCACACTTGACCCGACGGGCAAACGACGCCCGCCGTGGCGCCCGTGCACGCGCCCGTCGCGCCGCAGTGGAGCCGGTCGGTCTGACCGTCCGTGCAGACGCCCGCGCAGTTGGCCTCCGTTCCGGGGCACGAGACCGAGCACGCGCCGGCCACGCAGACGTTACCGGCCGGGCATGCGACGCCCGCGTTGCCGCCCGCGTCCCCCGCGCCGCATGCGCCGGTGGCGCCGCAGTGGAGGCGATCGGTCTGTCCGTCGGTGCAGACGCCGCCGCAGTTGGCCTCGGTGCCGGGGCACGAGACGCCGCAAGAGCCGGCGGAGCACACGTTGCCGGCGGCGCACCCCGTGCCCGCAGTCCCCGCGTCGGCGACGCCGCAACCCGCGGTCGCGCCGCAGTACTGGTTGTCCCGGAGGGGATCGACGCAGCTGCCGTTGCAGATGATCTCCCCGGCGGGGCACGAGAGCTGGCAGGTGCCGCTGGCGCACACGTTGCCGACGTCACATGTCTTGCCGCACTGGCCGCAGTTGCGTCCGTCGTTCTGGGTGTCGGCGCAGAAGGGCGCGCCGCCTATGCCGCCATCCGCGCCGCCGCACTGTGTGAGGCCGACTCCGCAGGAGAGCCCGCATTTGCCGGCGGCACAGACGTTCCCGGTCGGGCACTTCGTGCCGCAAGCGCCGCAATTGGTGCCGTCCAGGTTGATGTCGACGCACGACGTCCCGCACTGAGTGGAGCCGCCGCCGCACGCGAGCGCGCACTTGCCGGCGCCGCAGACCTCGCCGGCCTTGCACGCGGTCCCGCACGCGCCGCAGTTGGCGGCGTCGTTCGCGGTGTTCGCGCACGACGTTCCGCACTGCGTGGTGCCGCCGCTGCAGAAGAGCGCGCACGAGCCCTGCGAGCAGACCTGGCCGTTCGCGCATTTGTTGGCGCACGCGCCGCAGTTGTCGAAGTCGGTTTGCGTGTCCGCGCACGCGCCGCCGCAGGCCTTCTGCGGCGAGGTACACGTCACGACGTTGCTCGTATCGGCGCTCGCGTCGGCGCCGCCGGCGTTCGTCGCCGTGCCGTCGCTCCCGCAACCGGTCACCACTGCCCCAGCCCAGATCGCCGCGGCGGCTCCGATGCGAGCCACCCAAGACAAAGTAGTTTTGTTCAACATTACGCCCGTCCTCCTCGAATCGCGGAAGGAGCCCGCGATTAATCGAGCAAGACTACGGCCGGACACGCGCCATCTTCAAGGGGCGCGTGCCCCGCCGGCGAGAACGGGCGAGAACGAAGGTACGGACGCGCTCTACAGCGCGCAGAGCGGCGTGAAGGTCACGGAGCGCCCTTCGGGACCGGTATAAGTCGCGTCGTTCGCGTTGTACTTCAGGTCGTAGGCCTTGCTCGTCGTGACGTCGGTGATCTTGATCTCGCTCCCTGCCTCGGGGCAGCCGCCCTTGCACACGGAGAAGTTGATCACGTCGGTCTTGAGCTCGTGGCCAGTGACCGTGCCGTCCGACTGCCCGGCGACCGACAGGCAGGCCTCGCCCTGCGTCCACTTGTACTCCTTGTGGTTGGTGCGCGAGAAGGCGCGACCGTGGGCGGTGGTGCCGCTGAATTTTCCGTCCCACACCATGTCGCGCGCGAGGCCGTTCGACGTGACGTTCGCTGTCGCGGTCCAGTCGATGACGTGGCGGTTGATCTGGAGGCCGGTCGCCGAATAGTTGATCGTGAGCTGGGTCGGGCCGCTCGACGAGTAGGTGACGTCGACCTCGCCGGAGATGTGGACCTGGCCGTACGGACCGGTGCAGTCGCTGAACGCGTATTTTGCGCTCTTGCCGGCGGCGTTCTCCGTCACGACGAGGCAGCCGGCCGGGCGGAAGAAGTTCTTTGCGCCGTCGCCGAGGTTCGCCGTGGTGAGCTCGCCGCCGCCGAGCTGCCCGAGCTCGCCGGCCGAAGCGAGGTTCAGCTGCGTACCGTTGCCGCCGACGAAGCTCGTCGACAAGGACTCGGTATCGCTCTCCGCGCCGTTGGCGTCGGAGCCTTGATCCACCGCCTCGGAGCCGCTCCCCGTCGGCGAGCTCGACGTGGACTTGCTGGCGCACCCGGCCGACGTGGCGAGCGCGAGGGACGCGAGGATCGAAGCGGCGAAAAAGGACCTGGTCATGAGAAGCCTCCTGGATGGGAACGGTTGAGCGTTCGCGAGGGGATAGAGCAGCCCACGTGCCAGATGAAGCGCGTGTGAACCGTTTGATCTCACGTGTGCCGTCCTGGACACCGATCCGTTCACGGGGAACCCGCCCGTCCGGGGGGCCGGCGTCGTACACTCGACGGCGATGGATCCTCACGCCAAGACGATCCCCGATCCGAAGTCCACGGCGACGATCGTGGCCCAGGGACCGGGGTACGCCGCCACGATGATCAAAGAAACCGGCCAGGCGGTCGCCGACGCCGAAGTGGAGCTGGCTCCGAGCGAGGGTTTCGCGACGCGCTACGAGGACCGCGCGTCACTCGGGGAAGGCGGGATGGGCGAGGTGCGCCTCTGCAAAGACACGCGCATCGGGCGTGAAGTCGCGCTGAAGGTGATCCGGAAGGGGGTCGGATCGCGCAGTGACATCCACAAGCGCTTCCTCCGCGAGGCGCGCGTGCAGGGGCAGCTGGAGCATCCGGCGATCGTGCCGGTGTACGACCTCGGGCGCGATCCGGCGGGGACGTCCTTCTTCACGATGAAGCGCGTTCGCGGGCAGACGCTGGAGAGCGTCCTCGAGCGGCTGCGCGAAGGCGACGGGGCGACGGTTGCAGAATACACGCTTCGCAAGCTGCTGACGGCGTTCGTGAGCGTGTGCCAGGCCGTGCACTTCGCGCACTCACGCGGCGTGCTGCACCGCGACTTGAAGCCGGCGAACATCATGCTCGGAGATTTCGGCGAGGTGTACGTCCTCGACTGGGGCCTCGCGCGGCTCTACTCGACGGCGGACGATCTGGCGGTGCCGAACGTGGAGGTGGCGGCCGAGGCCATGGGCAAGACCGCGCACGGCGCGATCCTGGGGACGCCTGGGTACATGTCACCCGAGCAGATCCGTGGCGCGATCGACGAGCTCGACGAGCGCAGCGACGTGTACGCGCTGGGGACGATCCTGTTCGAGACGTTGACGCGCGAGGCGCTGCACGTGGGCGATACCGCCGAGCGCATCCTCGTCGAGACGCTCCGGGGCGTCGACGCGCGTCCGAGCCAGCGGGCGCCGTCGCTCGAGGTGGCGCCGGAGCTCGAGGCCATCTGCGTCCGCGCGACGTCGCTCGAGAAGATCGGGCGGTTTCCGAGCGCGCGCGCGCTCTCCGACGCGGTCGAAGGGTACTTGGACGGCGATCGCGATTTGGCGCGCCGCCGCGAGCTCGCGGCCGGACATGCTGCGGCCGGCGTCGAAGCTGCGACGCGCGCGCTGGCCGAAGGCGACGCCGAGGCGCGTGCCCGCGCGCTGCAAGAGGTGGGGCGCGCGATCGTGCTCGATCCCAACAACGCCGACGCGGCGCGAACGCTCCTTCGCCTCCTCACCGAGCCGCCGCGCGAGCTCCCCGCCGAGGCGCGCGCGGAGGTCGCCGCCTCCGAGCGCAGCGTCATGCGGGGCGCGCTGCGCACGGCGGGGTGGGCCTACCTGACGTTCATCCTCTACCTGCCCTTGGGATGGTGGATGGGCACCCGCATGCCCGGCGTCGGGATGATTACCGAGCTCGTGTGGGCTCTCGCCGTGCTGTGGTGCTTCTGGGGCTACAAGCGCAACGTGATCGACGAGCGCATGATGCCGATCTTCTACGCCGTCACGACGCTCGGCGTCGTCGCGACCAGCGTGCTCTTCGGCTCGCTCATCTTCCTGCCGGTCGTCGCCGTCGCCAACACCCTCTCGATGACGCTGTCGAGCCCGCTCCGGCATCGCCCCTGGATCATCGCCACCGGTGTCGCGTCGATGGTCGTCCCATTCGGCCTCGAGGTCCTCCACGTCCTACCGCCGCGCTACGCGTTTACGGGCGACACGATCGTGGTCAAGGCGATGGCCGTCGGCTTTCCGGCGGTGCCGACGATGACGTTCCTCGTGTTTGCGAACGCTGCGATCCTGCTCGTCTCGGGCATCTTCGTCGGCCGCGTACGCGAAGCGCTGCACCGCGCCGAGGAGCGCGTGATCCTCCAGGCCTGGCAACTCCGCCAGCTCGTTCCGTCGAGTGTGCACGGCGCGGTGACCTCGGCGCCGCCCCCCGAGGCGCCGCACTGCATCATCCGTTCGTGAAGCGGCTCGCGGCGGCGCTCGATGCGGCGAAGAGCACGCGCTCGCGCCTCGCGAAGGAGAAGGCGATCGGCGATGTGCTCGCGGAGATCGCGCGTGAAGGTCATGACGAGCGCGCCCTCATGGTCGCGGCGCGCATCGCAGCCGGTCGCGCGCTGCCCGCGTGGGGAGGCCGAAAGCTCGGCGTCGGATGGAGGCTCGTGTACGACGCCGTCGTCGCGCAGGTCGGGGACGCGGGCGCCGGCACCTCCGCGGCGATGCAGGCCACCGGAGATCTCGGCGACGCGCTGGAGCTGATGCTCGGCGGAATCGAAGGCGCCTCGGCGCGACCCGGAGTCTCGCTCGAGCAGATCGGTGAGCTCTTCGAGCGGCTCGCAGACACGAGCAAACGTGAGGAGAAGCAGGCGCTGCTGTCGGAGGTCCTCTCTCGCGCGACGCCGCTCGAGGCGAAATATCTCGCGAAGGCGCTCCTCGGCGAGCTCCGCATAGGCGCGCAGGCCGGCGTCATCACCGACGCGATCGCGCGTGGCTTCGGACGCGATCCCGCGGAAGTGCGGCGCGCGGCGGCGCTCGTGACCGATCCGGGCGAGCTCGCGGTGCTCGCGGCCAAGAATTGGCTCGGCGATGCGCGCCTCCAGATCGGCCGCCCCGTCGCGTTCATGCTCGCGACGCCGATCGAGACGATCGCCGCGCCGCCCGATCCCGCGGAGCACGTGGTGGAAGACAAGATCGACGGGATTCGCGCGCAAGTGCACAAGGACGGCGACCTGGTCCGAATCTTCGCGCGCGGCCTCGACGACGTGACCGGCGCGTTTCCCGAGGTCGCGGCGGCGTTACGCCGCGCTCCGGGCGGGGTCGCGCTCGATGGCGAGCTCGTCGCGATCGACGCGAGCGGCCGTCCGCGTCCGTTCATGCAGCTCCAGAATCGCCTCGGCCGCAAGGATCCGAGCGACGCGATCGTGGCGGCCACGCCGGTCTCGTTCGTCGCGTACGATCTCCTCGCGGACGGCGGAGAGGATCGCATGGCGCTCCCGTGGACGGAGCGACGCGCGCGCCTCGAGGCCTTCGCCGCGCCGCTCGTCGGTCCTTCGTTCGCGCTCAACGGCGTCGCGCCGCACCCCGCGGATCTGGACGCGCGGTTCACCGAGGCGCGCGCGCGCGGTCACGAGGGCCTCGTCCTCAAGAGGAGGGACGCGCCGTACGAGGCGGGCCGTCGCGGTCAGGCGTGGATCAAGGTGAAGCGCGCGTTCGCGACGCTCGACGTCGTGGTGACCGCCGCCGAGCTCGGGCACGGCAAGCGCGCGGGCGTCCTCAGCGACTACACCTTCGCCGTCTGGAAAGGAGAAGGAGAAGCCGCGGAGCTCGTGAACGTCGGCAAAGCGTACAGCGGCCTCACCGATCGCGAGATCGACGACATGACATCGCGGCTCGAAGCGATCACCGAGCGGGTAGAGCGTCGCGGCGGCCTTCGCATCGTCCGTCCGGAGATCGTCCTCGAGGTCGCCTTCGATGGGATCCAGAGGAGCAAGCGCCACGCGAGCGGCTTCGCGCTCCGCTTCCCGCGCATCGTGCGGATCCGTGACGACAAGTCGCCCGCGGACGCCGATCGCATCGCCGCGGTCGAGGCGCTCTATGCCTCACAGGTCGAGACGGGGCATCGCGAGGATGCGCCGTCGCCGCCGCCCGTTGCGAAGAAGCGGGCTCCGCAGCCCCTCGTCGACCGCCAGTTGACGCTGTTCGGCGAGCCCACGCGACGAAAGCGCTGAGCGACGGTCGCGTGTGCGACGAGGCCGCCGGTGCCCCCACGAAACGGAGGGCGACCCGCAACCGAGCGATCGGTTCGCCCGTAGAGCACGCGCATTGGGTAGTGAAGACGAGCTTCTCCTCGTCGGCAGGACGATCGCCGGCAAGTACGCCATCCGCTCCGTGGTCGGGAGTGGTGCGATGGGTACGGTCTATCGAGCGCAGCAGATCGCATTGAAAAAGACGGTCGCGCTGAAAGTGCTTCGGCGCGATCTCGAAGACGACGGGCACTTCGTCGCGCGCTTCCATGTCGAGGCGCAGGCCGCGTCGCAGCTCGACCACGAGAACTCGACGCGCGTCCTCGACTTCGGCCGTGAGCCGGACGGTCTGATGTACATCGCGATGGAGTACCTCGAGGGGCGCGCGCTCTTCGACGTGCTCGTGCACGAGTGGCCGCTCGCGCACGAGCGCGCGGTCGGGATCGTCATGCAGGCGCTCGCCGCCATCGCCGTCGCGCACGAGCTCGGGGTTCTCCATCGTGACTTGAAGCCCGAGAACATCATGATCCTGCGGAGGGTCGACGACGAGGGGCACCCGGTCGATCTCGTGAAGGTCTGCGACTTCGGGATCGCGAAGCTGAGCGATGGGCTCGGCCTCGATGTCCCGTTCACGGGACCGGTGTCGGTCGGCAAGACGGCGGACGGGCGCCACCTGACGCAAGCCGGCCTCATCATCGGAACGCCGGCGTACATGTCGCCGGAGCAGGCGTGTGGCGAGCCCGTCGACGCGCGCAGCGATCTCTACGCGTTGGGGGTCATTCTTTACGAGCTCCTGACCCGCCAGACGCCGTTCCACGACGACTCGCCGGCGGTCCTCGCGCAGATGCATGTGTCGCGCATGCCGCCGTCGCCGTCGGAGGTGAATCCCAACGTGCCCGCCGCGCTCGCCGAAGTATGCATGAAGGCGCTCGAGAAAAATCCCGGCGCGCGGTTCCAGTCGGCGCGTGAGATGCGCGCGGAGCTCCGGAGCGCGCTGGCCCGGCGTGATGGCAGCGCGCGCTGGACGATCGCTCCGACGACGTCGCCGACGGGAGCGTCGAGCCCGCCGGTGGCAACGATCCCCGTGCCGCCGGATCTCGAGACCACTCCCCCGGCGCGCCGCCGTCTCGCGATCGCAGCCGCGGTCATCTTGGCGGCGTCGCTGACCGGAATCCTCTTCATGAACCGGCGTCCGCAAGCCTCAGCGGTCGCTTCGCCTTCGCCAGGAGTGATGACGGCGGCCGCCCAGGTTCCACCGGCGCCGTTGCCGCTCGCCGAGCCGGCCGCGGCCGCGATCCTGCCGACGCCGCCGGCAGTCTCCTCTTCGGTCACCCCGGCTCGTACCGCGAGGCCGACCGCGACCGCGACCCCGACCCCGACCGCGACCGCGACCGCGACCGCGACGCCGACCGCGACCGCGACCGCGACGGCGACCACGACGACGACCACGACCGGAGAGCCGACTCCGACTCCGACTCCGACTCCGACTCCGACTCCGACTCCGACTCCGACCCCGACCCCGACCCCGACTCCACCCGTCTTCGATCCCTCGCACGCCCGGGCGGACGTTTCCTCGCTCTCCCTCGATCGCGTGTCCTCGCGTGACATCAACGCGCTCGTCTCACGCGCCGATCTTCGCAGTTGCTACGTCGCGTCTGTTCGGGCGGGCGAGCCTGATTCGCCAGGCGCCGCGACGGTCGCGCTGGCGCTCGACGATTTGCGCGTCGTGCACGTCACGGTCACCGGCGTCGCGCGATCGCCGAGCCTCCGCGCGTGCGTGCAGAGCCGCTTCGTCGGAGGGCGCGCGCCGAGCGTCGACACGGGAGACGCCACCGCGCGCTTCGACGTGAGCTTCACCCCATGACGCGAGCGTCACTCCTCTTGTCCATCTCCGCTGCGCTCGGCACGCTCCTCCTAGCGCTTGCGGCGTGCAGCGTCCTCGAGCCGAGCCTCGGACCGCCCGTCGGCTCGGACGCCGGCGACATCGACGCCACGATCGAGGGCGACGCGGACGGCTTGATCGACGCCGGCGATGCCGACGTGGACGCCGCGCCGCGTCCGGTGAGCTTCCGTGACGACATCCGCCCGCTCATGAACCGGTCCGACACCGATCCCACGGGCCATGGATGCAAAGCGTGCCACTACTCGACAGAGCCGTCGCACATCGGGACGAACCTCACGAACCTCGACATGTCGACGCTTGGATCCCTCCGCAAGGGCGGGAACACGACGGCGTCGTCGATCGTGATCGCCGGCGATCCCGCCCATTCGGCGATCGTCCAAAAGCTCCACGGCACTTACCCGACTGGCGTCCGCATGCCGTTCAACGGCCCCGCCTATTGGTCCGACGGACAGATCGCGCTCATGGAACGCTGGATCGCCGAAGGGGCCAAGGGGGCCGACTCCGAATGATGAGACGTCTGCTCTCGCTGCTCGTCGTCGCCGCGCCGCTCGCGGCGGCGTGCGGCAGCCCTCCGCCGGGACGAACCGTCGCGGGGGTCGATCCCGCGTCGCTTCCGCAGGACACGCGCGCCGACTACGCGATCTTCGCGCGCCGCTGCTCGAAGTGTCACGCGCTCTCGCGTCCGCTCGACAGCGGCATCACGAGCGACGCGTACTGGGCGCTCTACGTCGCGAAGATGCAGCATCTCCCGGGCAGCGGCATCTCCGACGACGACGCGGCCGCCGTCTTGCGCTTCTTGCGCGTGTACTCCGCCCAGGAGCGTGAGCGCCAGCGGGAGGCCGAGAAATGAAGGGTCTTTCGCTCCTCTTCACGGTCGTCTTCTTCGCCGCGATCTTCGCGCTCATGACGGGAACCGCGCACGCGGTCGAGCGCACCTTCACGGGATCGGCGCAGTTCGACTACCACATCGTCCCGTCGCCCAGCGACGCGAACGGCCGCGCCCTCTCGTTCGACGGCTTCACGACCGAGGCGTCGCTCAAGCTGGTCGTCGATCTGACCGACCACCTCTCCGCGAACGTGAAGGTCTGTTACGGCTGCCACGGCTTCGAGACGGACATGGCCTACATGGATTTTCGCGTGGCCGACGAGCTCGCGTTCCGCGCAGGCCGCATCAACGCGAGCTTCGGCGCGTTCAACCTGCGCCACGATCCGGGCAATCACAGGCTCAGCGACAAGCCGCTCCCCTACGACATGGGTCGCATGCTGCGCCTCCGCGACTGGAACATGGGCGTGCTCCCGAGCCCGTTCCCCGACAACGGCTTCGAGGTGAGCGGAACGCACTGGTTCGGAGGCACCGCGCAGCTCGACTACGCGGCGTACGGCATCAGCGGCTTCAAAGCTCCGAGGGACGGCGTCGATCTCGACTTCGTCCAGTCGCGCTCGGGCAGCGCGTACTACGTCGACAACAACAACCGACCTACCGTGGGCGGGCGGATTTCCCTCACCGCGAAGCTCTCGGAGCTGACGGACCTCACCGTCGGCAGCAGCGTCATGGGTGGCACGTTCGATCCGGCGAACGATCACTCGTACGTGATCGCGGGCGCCGACGCGAGCCTTCGCATCGACCGCACGAGTCTCCGCGCCGAGTACCTCGTGAGACGGCAGTCGTTCGACGTGTCCGATCCGAGTCGCTTCAAGTTCGACACGCCGGCGACGCACGGCAACTTCTTCGCGAAGCACGGCGCGTACCTCGAGCTCGAGCATCCGCTCAGCGAACGGGTCGACGGGATCGTGCGCGTCGACGGCATGTTTCGCGAAGGGAACGTGCTCGCCGCCAGCATGCTCAGCCGAAAGAGCGCGGTCGGACGCTTCACGCTCGGCACGTCGATCCTCGTCGTGCGGAGCCTCCGCATCAAGAGCTCCACCGAGCTCTGGGGCTTCTCCGACGAGGACGCGCGCGGCCACGTCCGCGAGGTGACGTTCCACCTCGGCGCCGTCGTCACGTTCTGACGCCAGCGCCGTTTCGCGAAATCAGCGGTGCATCATCTTGGCGCACGGGTCTTCGTCGGAGGCGCGGGGCGTGTAAAAGACGTAGTCGTAGGGCTCGGGCTTGGGTACGTCGACGCCGTGCTCGACCTCGAGCATCGCCACGCTCACGACCTTCGCGTTCGGCGCGCGCGCGTAGAGGAACGCCGGCACGCCGCGATCGGTGCGCGCGTGACCGTTGCCGGCGACGAGGACGACCGGCCGCGTCTTTGCGCCGGCCGACGCCGCCGTGATCATGTGAAGGCCCAGCGCTCCGTCGCGCGCGCGCTGCGCCGTCGCCATCGGGAGGATCATCTCTTCGGGGAGCTGACCGCAGTGGGAGGTCCGCATCTCCTCCACCACTTCGGCGGCCTGCGCGTCCGGCAGCGGCACATCGAGGCCGAGCTCCTTCGCGCGCGCGGGCGGCACCGAGTCGAGGCCGCCCTGAACGATCGCGCGGAGCTCCTTCTTCACCAGGTTCGTCGCCACGATCGGGAGGTGCGCGCCGATCGCGGCGTCGACGATCGGCGCGTACCACGCATATTGGCGCCATCCGCGGTGGTCCCACGCCACGTGCGCGCCGAAGCCGGCGGCGGTCGCGCCCGGCGACGCCAAGAACGCATCGACCGCGGGCTGCTGATCCTCGTCGAGCATCTCGAACGCGACCGCCGGCGACCGCCCGCGCGCGAGCATCTCGCGCAACGCGCGCGCCTGGAGGGCGTGATGATCGGCGTTGTCGTGCTTCTCGCCGAGGAGCACGAAGTCGGCCCCCGCCAGCGCCGCGAACACGTCGTCAGGCCCGGTGAAGCGGCTCCGGCGCGCGTCCCAGACCTTGCCGACGAGCGGGTGCGCGGCGTCCAGCGAGGTCTTCCACGCGCTCACCTTCGGCGCTGCGGCGGTCGGGTTCGGGGCAGGCGAGCACGCCCCGGCCAGCGCCAACGTGAAAAAGGCCAGAAGCAGCGTGGGAGCGACGTTTTTCAGAGGACCTCTACGAGGTTCCTTACCACGCGTCGCGCGGGTATCGTGAGGGCCGCATGGCCGTCGCAGATCCGTTCGGATTGATCGGGCAGATCATCGACGGACAGTTGCGGGTCGACGAGGTCATCGGCGAGGGTGGATTCAGCATCGTCTACAAGGGCGAGCACCTCGGCCTCGGTGAGCCCGTCGCCATCAAGTGCCTGAAGCTCCCGCGGCGTCTCGATCCCAAGCTCGCCGACGCGTTCGGTAAGCGCTTCAAGGACGAGGGCCGCCTCCTCTATCGCCTCTCGCAAGGCAGCCTGTTCATCTGCCGCAGCATCACGAGCGGGACGTGCATCGCGCCGATCAGCGGAATGCTGGTGCCCTACATGGCGCTCGAGTGGCTCGACGGGCACTCGCTCGTGCAAGAGTTCCGCGGGCGTCGCGGTCGCGGCAAGATGCCGCTCACGCTCGAAGAGGCCGTCAAGCTCTTCGATCCGGCGGTGCAGGCCCTCGCCTACGCGCACTCGCAGGGCGTCGTCCACCGCGACATCAAGCCCGGCAACCTCATCTACACGCAGACGCGCGAGGGCATGAAGCTCAAGGTCCTCGACTTCGGCCTCGCCAAGATCTTCGACGACGAGGCGATCGGTATGCAGCCGAGCGTGAAGACGGCGGGGAACTTTTTCATGTGCTCGCCGTCGTACGGCGCGCCGGAGCAGTTCGATCCGCGCGTGGGGCCGGTGGGGCCATGGACCGACGTCTACGCGATCGCGCTCGTCATCGCGGAGTCGCTCGCCGATCAGAAGGCGCGCCACGCGGACTCGATGGCGGAAGGAGCGATGCTCGCCTTGAACCCCGCCACCAAGCCGACGCCGCGCAGCCTCGGGGTCATCGTGCCCGATGCCATCGAGACGCTCTTCGCGCGCGCGGTGGCGATGAAGCCGGCCGATCGCCCGCAGTCCTGCGGAGAGTTCTGGGGCGTCCTCAAGGACGCGGTGCGCGGCAAGGCGCCCGCGGCGGATCTCGGCGCCACCGTGATGGAAGACCCGCGCATCATCGAGGCGCGCGTGCAGCTCGCCGAGGCGATCGCTGGCGTCACGCCCCGCAAGGTGGAGGAGGTCTCACCGCACACCCTTCGCCTCGCGGCGCCGCGCCCGGTGCTCCCGCCGGTGACACAACGACTGTCCCAGCCGCAGCCGTCCCCGTCGCAGGAACCGCTGCAAGTGCACGTGCAGATGCCGGCGCCCGCGCAACAGGCGCAGCACACGTTGCCGCTCGACGCGTCGCCCGAGTGGAAGGCCTCGCGCGACAAAGCCATTGCGCAAGTCGCCGCCGCCCAAGCCGCGCAGGCCGCGATCGCACAGCTCGGGCCCGCCCAGCAGCAACAACAGCAACAGCAGCAACAGCAGCAACAGCAGCAGGCGCCTTATTACCCGCCGCCGCAGCACGGACCGTCGAATCCGCCGGAGACGCCGAACTCCTCCGCGCCCTTCGCGATGCCGCCGCCGCCCTCTCACGTACCGCCGGTGCGCGAGCAGTACCCGTCGTTCGGCGAACCGTCTCGCGCCGAGCCTCGCCGTCGCTCACGCGCGCCGCTCGTCATCTTGATCACGCTCCTCGTCCTGGCGCTGATGGGCGCGGCGGCGTGGGGCGGGTACGTCCTCGTCAAGCGCCGGGCGCCGAAGCCGCATCCCGAGCTCCCTCTCCCCGGATAGAACATGCCCGAGCTCCCGGACGTCACGGTCTACGTCGAGCACATCGCGAAGCGCGTCGTGGGGACGACGCTCGACAAGGTCCGTGTCGCGAGTCCGTTCGTCCTTCGCTCGTTTGATCCTTCGCCGCGCGCCGTCGAGGGCAAGATCGTCCGCGCCGTCTCGCGCCTCGGCAAGCGGATCGTCCTTCACCTGGACGAGGAGTTCTTCGTCGTCGTCCACCTCATGGTGGCGGGTCGGTTCAAGTGGCTCGAGCCGCCGGGCGCGCCGGTGCCGAAGAAGGTGGGGCTCGCGGCGTTCGATTTTGCGACGGGGACGCTCATCTTGACCGAGGTCAGCACGAAAAAGCGCGCGTCGATTCACGTGCTGCGCGGAGCGGCCTCGCTCGCGGCGATGGATCCCGGCGGCCTGGAGGTGATGACGGCGTCGCTCCCTGCCTTCACCGAGGCCCTCCATCGCGAGAGCCACACGCTGAAGCGCACGCTCACCGATCCGCACCTCTTCAGCGGCATCGGCAACGCGTACTCCGACGAGATCCTCCACCGCGCCAAGCTCTCGCCGACGCGCCTCTCCCGCCAGCTGAAGGAGGACGAGATCGCCCGCCTCTTCGACGCGACGCTCGTGACGCTCCGCGAGTGGACCGATCGCCTGCGCGCCGAGTCGAAGGACGCGTTCCCCACCAAGGTCACCGCGTTCCGCGAAGAGATGGCGGTGCACGGCAAGTACGGTAAATCGTGCCCGGTCTGCGGAAAGCGCGTGCTGCGCATCGTGTACGCCGAGAACGAGTCGAACTACTGCGCGACGTGCCAGACCGGCGGAAAGCTTCTCGCCGACCGCGCGCTCTCCCGTCTCCTCGGCAAAGACTGGCCGAAGTCCCTCGACGAGCTCGAGGCGATGAAGCGCGAACGGCGCGAGTAGACCGAAAATCACGACGTCCGAAAATGGCCAGCGTCGCGCACCGACGCGCGCTAGATGGAGGGCGTGGACCTCGACGACGACAGCTGCTGGAAGGCGATGCAGAGCCGCGATCGGCGCTTCGAAGGGCGCTTCGTCGCGGGCGTCCTGTCGACGCGCATCTACTGCCGGCCGGGGTGCCCGGCGCGGATGCCGCACCGGCGCAACGTGACGTTCTTCGCGTGCGCGGCGGCGGCGGAGGGGCAAGGTCTGCGCGCGTGCTTGCGGTGTCGGCCGGATGCGTCGGCGACGTCTCCCGCGGCGATCGGAGCGCCGGTGACCGTGACGCGCGCGCTGCGCCTCATCGCGGAGGGGCACACGTGCGACATGGACGAGCTCGCGGCGCGGCTCGGCGTCGGTGCGCGCCACTTGCGGCGCCTCTTCGCCGACCACCTCGGCGCGTCGCCGCACGCGGTCGCCAATACCCACAAGTTGCACTTTGCACGTAAAATGCTTGAAGAAACACGAGTCCCCGTCGTCGACGTGGCGTACGCGTCGGGCTTCCGCAGCGTGCGGCGGTTCAACGACGCATTTCGGGCGACGTTTCGCGCGGCGCCGTCGGAGGTCCGCAAGAAGGGGGCGAGGGGAGAGGAGCTCATCGTGCTGCGCCTCGCGTATCGAGGCCCATTGGCGTGGCGAGAGCTGCTGGCGTTCCTCGGCGCGCGCGCGACGCCGGGCGTCGAGGAGGTCGTGGGCGACGCCTACCGGCGCACGTTCGACGCGGGCGGAGGCGCGGTCGGGCGGCTCGAGGTGCGTCCTCGTTCGGGTGACGATGCGCTGGAGCTTCGCCTCGACGTGCCGGCGGTCGCGCCGCTGTACGGGCTGGTGCAGCGCGCGCGGCGGCTGTTCGATCTCGACGTCGATCCGCGCGCCGTCGCGCGGGTGCTCGGGCGCGATCCGGTTCTGCGGAGGTCCGTGCGCGCGCGGCCAGGGCTGCGCGTGCCGGGCGCGTGGGACGGCTTCGAGCTTGCCGTGCGCGCGATCCTCGGCCAGCAAGTGACGGTGGCGGGAGCGACGACGCTCGCAGGTCGACTCGCGGCGGCGTTCGGCGCGCGCGTCCCGGAAGGCGCGCTTGCGCCGGCGCTCACGCACATCTTTCCGACCGCGCGCGCGCTCGCGACGGCGAAGGTCGAGCGCATCGGTCTGCCAAAGGCACGCGCCGACGCGATCCGAGCGCTCGCGCGCGCGGTGGAGGGAGGCCTCGTGCTGGAGCCCGGGACCGAAGAGGCAACGACCGCGGCGCTCATGGCGATTCGCGGCGTCGGGCCGTGGACCGCGGCGTACGTGGCGATGCGCGCGCTCGGCGCGACCGACGCGGTCCCGGACACGGACCTTGGCTTGCGGCGAACGCTGGGCACCCACGACGTCGCCGCGCGCGCGGAGGCGTGGCGTCCGTGGCGCGCGTACGGCGCGATGCACGTGTGGAGCACCGACACGGATCTTCAGAACGAGAAGAGGAGCGAACGATGATCGTGCGAACGACCTGCCTCGAGACCCTCCCGGAGACCGTCGGAGCGTGCTGGCTCGCCGTCACCGACGACGGAATGTGTGCCCTTGGTCTCGGCCCCGCCGCCGAGGCCGATCTCTCGCGACGCGTCGCGCGACGATTCCCCGACGCGCGCCTCGTGTCGTCGCCCGATCCGGATGGCGTCGCGACGCGTGTACTGGACTATTTTAACGGGGATCGGGCCCTCTTCGACGTGCCTCTCGATCTCGGGGGGACGCCCTTCCAAGCGAACGTGTGGCGCGCTCTCCGGGCGATCCCCCTCGGCGCGACCATCTCGTACGCAGAGCTCGCGGCTCGCCTGGGAACGCCGCGCGCCGTTCGCGCCGTCGCGCGCGCCAACGCGACGAACCCCGTGTCGCTCGCGGTTCCATGTCACCGTGTCATCGGGAAGGACGGCGGCCTGACCGGCTACGCGTGGGGCATCGAGCGCAAGGCCTGGCTGCTCGCGCACGAGGCTCGGTGGAGCGCGGATGCAGACCCTCGCGCTGAGGTCACTTCGGCGCCGTGAGGACGTCGAGAAGCGGTGGACGTTCGGGGTTCACCGCCTCGCAGCCGTTGGCCGTCGGCACGAGGCCGTTCGCACATCCGCCGGACCCTGGCCTCAACGCCGGACGCGTGCCGCCTGCGCGCGCGAACTGAATGGCCGCGACCTCCACGCGCAACGGCGCTCCGCAGTCGTAAGGCGGCGCCACGTCGGCCGTGCTCGCCTTCGCGCACGCCCCTTTGCTTCCGTCCTTGTGAAGCACTTCACGTGACTCCTCGTGGCTCGCTTCTGCGCCGCCGATCGGCGCCTTTGCCGAGAGCGCCGCGCTCGTCGCCGCGCTCGCAGAGATCTCGAACGCCCCCACAGCAAGCGCGCGCACGACATGGGTGGCCCCCGCGCAGTCGCCGGAGAGATCCGCCTCCTTCCACGCGCGCGCGTCGGACTCGTACATCCCTACGATCGTCATCGCCACGCGCAGCGACTTGTTCTCGCGCAGCTTCGCCTCGAGCTTCACGGCGTGGATCGGCATCGCGGCGTCGAGCTCGTCGGCGGTCCGAAATACGAGCCCCTCTTCCTTGGGAGTGATCGATGCGTATCGATACGTCGCCGTCGCGCGGCACCCGCGCAGGACCTCCATCTCGTGCTGCGCGTAGCGAACGACGACGATTCCTTTCGCCCGTTGCGACTCCAGCGCGGCACGATCCGCAGCGGGCCACTCGAGCACGAGCGGCCTCGCGGAGCTCTTCGCGGCCTGCGCGCTCGCTTGGTCCGACGGCGCGTACCGCGGCGGCTCCGCGCTTCCGGACGGCACGCCCCCGCACCCGACGAAGGCCGTCGCGAGACCGAGCCCGCGCGCGAGCCACGCCGCGCCCCTCATCGCGACCGCCACACCATGAACTGGAACATCCCCGGCCCCGACGCGTTCAAGGAGACGTGGTCCGCGCCCATCTTGCAGGCGGCGCGCTCGACGTCCTTCTTCATCGTCGGGGTGAACTCGTCGCCGCTCGCCCCCGAGACCGAGATGAGGCCGAGTCCCTCGTACTTGGCCGACGCCTCCTGAAAATTCAGGTTTTGGAACTGAACGCTGCACGCCTCCCCCTTGCTCGGGTAGAGGGCGCCGCTGCGGATCGGCGTCACGCGGTAAGGCGGCCCGCAAGCGATCAGCGCGGCGAGGACGAGGTGCAGGACGAACAGGAGGAGGGGCTTCATCGAAGGAGGGAGCCTAGCAAAGGCATCGTGTCGCGCGATTTCTACCTCTGGCGCAACGATTTCATGAAGTTGGACCATGACGCCAAGATGACGGAAGCGTGATGGGCCCATGCCAGTCCGCGCCCCAAAGTGGCGCCGTGATCATCGTCATCTTCTTCCTCGCGCACTGGCAGCTCTCGGTCTTCTGCCAGAGCTTCTTCCTCCACCGGTACGGCGCGCACCGGCAGTTCGAGATGTCGAAGGGCTGGGAGCGGTTCTTTCACCTCTTCACGTACCTGATGCAGGGCCCGAGCTTCTTGTCGGCGCGCGCGTACGCGATCTTGCACCGCATGCACCACGCGTTCAGCGACACGGAGAAGGATCCGCACTCGCCGGAGAACTACCCGAACGTCGCCACGATGATGCTCGCGACGAAGAAGAAGTACGACGGGTACGCGTACCGCCGGGTCGAGCCGGAGGCACGCTTCGACGGCGGCGTGCCCGACTGGCCGCTGCTCGATCGCCTCAGCCAGTCGTGGGTGATGCGCATCCTCTGGGGCGCGGCGTACGCGCTCTTCTACTGGAAGTTCGCCACGCACCTCTGGATGTGGGCGCTCCTCCCGATGCAGTTTTTGATGGGGCCGATCCACGGCGCGATCGTGAACTGGTGCGGCCATCGCTACGGCTACCGCAACTTCGACGTCGCCGACGTCTCGCGCAATACGCTCGCGTTCGATTTTCTGACGGCGGGCGAGCTCTTTCAGAACAACCACCACAAATTCGGCATGAGCCCGAACTTCGCGGCGCGGTGGTTCGAGATCGATCCGACCTACCAGGTGATGCGCGTGCTGAACCTGGTCGGCGTCATCGACATGAGCGGCGCGCAGGTGATGCGCTACGACGCGGAGACCGCCCAGCGCGCGTGATCTGGTAGGCTGGCGGGGCCATGAGGAGGCTCCTTTTCGCGCTGCCCTTCGTCGCGTTCGCAGCGTGCACGTACGATTGGACCGTCGGGCCGCCCGGCGGCAGCAGCTCCGGGAGCGCCTCGGACTCCGGCTCGTCCGGTAGCTCGGGCGACGACGGCGCGACCAACGCCGACGGCGCGAGCGGCGATTGCGACGGCTTCAAGGCGCAGATCGGGATCGCCCGCGCGGGGATCATCAGCTGTTCCGGGACGTGCGCGGAGAGCGCGAAGAACGAGTGCGGCTGCACGATCCCGGTCGTCGACGCGCAGAGCGCCGAAGCCAAAAAATACGTGGCCGCGGTCGCCGCCTTCAAGAACGCGGGCTGCGTCCCCGATTGCAGCAGTGGATGCAACACCGTGGTCCACCAGTGCTTCAGCAGCGTATGCGCATGACGGCGCGAGCGCTGCTCGTGGTGGCCGCGTTCCTCCTCGCAGCGGGATCCGCGCGCGCCGACGGCGATCGCGAGCGCGCGCGCGAGGCGTACGATCGGGGCTCCGCGGCGCACAAGCGCGGCGATCTCGCGCAGGCGGCGGCCGACTTCGCGCTCGCCGACAAGCTCGCGCCGAGCGACATCGCGCTCAAGGCGGCGATCGACGAGGCGGTCCGCGCCGACGACGCGGCGCTCGGTATGGAGCTCGTGGAGCGCTCGAAGCGCGGGCCCGTCGCGGGCGATCTCGCGGCGAGCGTGGACGCCGCGCGGACCCGTTTCAAGTCCCGCGCCGGCCGCGTTCGTGTGCAGTGCCCGTCGCCGGCGACGTGCCTCGCGACGCTCGACGGCAAGCCGCTCGAGATCCAGAAGGACGCGTGGACGACGAGCGGTCAGCATACGGTCGTCGTCCAGGTAGACGGCGACGCGCAGCAGCGCCTGGTGGACGTGCGTGCGGACGTGACTTCGGAGGTCATCCCGCTCGCCCACCCGGCGACTCCGACTCCGACGCCGACGCCGACTCCGACGCCGACGCCGACCCCGACTCCGACGCCGACCCCGACTCCGACCCCGACCCCGACTCCGACTCCGACCCCCACTCAGGCCGGCCTATCGCCCGTCGTGTTTTTCGTCGGTGTCGGCGCGACGGCGGTCCTCGGCGGCGTCTCGATTTGGAGCGCCGCGGACACGAAGAGCAAGCACGACACGTTCGTCGGCCAAAATTGCCTCCAGGTCGGCACGGGAGGGTGTCAGACCCTGTCGAGCGACGGATCCTCGGCGCAGACGCGCACGTTCGTCCTCCTCGGTGCGACGGCGGTGGTGGGCGTGATCACCGCGGTGATCGGCGTCGCGTTCACGCGATGGGGTGGCGCCGACGACGCGTCGCGCGCGCGCCCGACCGCCTGGCGGGTGCGGCCGGCAGGGGCCCAGGGCTGGGAGCTGCAGTTCTGATACGCTGAAGCCGTCATGGGCGGCCGGTACGAGACGCTCTTTCAGCTCGCGCGCGGCGGCATGGCGACGGTGTACGTCGGGACCGTGCGCGGCGCGCTGGGGTTTCGGCAGATCGTCGCGATCAAGCGGCCCCACGATCACATCGTCGCCGACCCCGACTACAAGAACGAGCTCGTGACCGAGGCGCGCCTCGCGTCGCTCATCCATCACGCGAACGTCGTCGACGTGCGGGACGTGGAGGCCGACGAGACCGGCGTAAGCCTCATCATGGATTACGTCGAAGGAGCGCCGCTGGCGGAGCTGCTTCAGAACGCGCTGTCGGGCGGACCGAAGGTGACGCCGGCGGTGGCGGTGCGAACGATCCTCGACGCGTGCGCGGGCCTCCACGCCGCGCACGAGCTGAAAGACGAACGCGGGCGCGCGGTGCAGCTCGTCCACCGCGACATTTCTCCGCAGAACCTTCTCGTCGGCACGGACGGGCTCACGCGCGTCGCCGACTTCGGCGTGGCCAAGGTCGATCGCAAGAGCGCCGCGACGACCGAGGGGCACCTGAAAGGAAAGCTCGCGTACATGGCGCCCGAGTACCTGCGCGCGGAGCCCATCGATCGCCGCTTCGACATTTTTGCGATGGGGATCGTCCTGTGGGAGGCGCTCACCGGCAAGCGCCTCTTCCGCGGCGAGCATGAGGCCGCGACCCTGCAGCGCGTGCTCACCTACGACGCGCCGCTCGTTTCCGTCGCGGCGCCGGAGGTCGGCACCGCGTTCGACGCCGTGGTCGAGACGGCGCTCTCGAAGCCACGCGCGCATAGGTTCGAGAACGCGGCGGCGATGGGGGCGGCGCTGGAGGCGAGCGCGCGGGCAGCGGGTCTCCTCGCGAGCCACCGCGACGTCGCCGAGCTGGTGCAGGCGTCGGTCGGCGCGAAGCTCGAGGAGCGCCGCGTCCACATCCGCCAGCGCCTCGCGAACGAACCGAGCGTGCTGAGTGTCTTCGGAGACGGCGAGCCGTCGACCGAGCCCGATCCGGTGCCGCCGACCGCCGCCGCCGCGACGCTGATGTCCCCAGGCGCGCCCGCCGCCGTTTCGTCCGCGCCGTTTGCGCCGTCCGCGGCGTCGGCGACGGCGGCCGCGCCCGCGGCGTCGACGTTGCGCTCTGCGGATCCCGTGTCGGTGCCGGTGCCGATCTCCGTCGCCGAGCCCACCGCGGATCTTCCAATGTCGCTCCCGACATCGCTTCCGGTGCAACCGTCGCCGCTTCGATGGCTCGTGCCGGTGGCCGCGCTGGTCGTGCTCGGCTTCGGCGTCGCGGTGCTCTCCGGAAGCGGCATCTTGCGCCCGGCGCCGGCGTCGAGCGCTTCGCCGGCCGACTCCGGGCCGATTCCACGCCCGTCCGCGCTGGTCTCGGCCGCCGCGGTCGCCGTCGATCCCGCGCCGCCCGCGAGCGCCGCGCCTCCGGCTTCCGCGACCGGCTCGGCCCACGCGGCGGGCGTCGCGACGACGCACGGAGGCAAGCCGCGCGTCGCACCAACGCCGCATAAACCCGCGCCGCCCGCGTCCAACAAGCCGACCTCCGACCCGCCCCCGAACCCGTACGCGAACTGATGCCCCCTCCCGTTCCGCCCGACGTCTTCGACGATCTCACGACGCGCGCGCGTCCTCCCGAGGGCGCGGCCTCCGGTGCGCCCGTGTTCCGACTCCTCGTCCTCGACGGGCCGAGCCGCGGCCTCGAGCTTCAAGTGGACGGCAGCGAGCCGTCGCGCGTGCTCGTCGGTCAGGGCCCTGCGTGCGCGCTCCGCCTGGGCGATCCGTTGGTCTCGCGCCGCCACGCCGCCCTCGACGCGCGCCCCGAAGGGCTCCGCTTGACCGATCTGTCGTCTACCAACGGCACCACGGTGAACGGCGTCGCGATTTTCGACGCGCTCCTCAAGGGCGGCGAGATCGTGCGAATGGGAGGGACGTCGATCAAGGTCGACGTCGCCGGCGAGTCGTCCCCGAGCAGCGTCTCGTCGGCGATGCGCTTCGGCCGCACCATCGGCGGGAGCGTCGAGATGCGGCGCCTCTACCCGCTCTGCGAGCGCCTCGCGGCGAGCACGATGCCGCTCTTGATCGAAGGCGAGACCGGCACCGGCAAAGAGATGCTCGCCGAGGCGCTGCACGAGAACGGCCCCCGCGCGAACGGCCCGTTCATCGTCTTCGACTGCACCGCGGTCCCGTCGAATTTGCTCGAATCGACGCTCTTTGGCCACGAGCGCGGCGCGTTCACCGGCGCGGTCGGCGTCCGCAAGGGCGTCTTCGAGCAAGCGCACGGCGGCACGCTCCTCATCGACGAGATCGGCGAGCTCGAGCTCGGCCTCCAGGCAAAGCTCCTCCGCGCGATCGAGCGCTCGGAGGTCCAGCGCGTCGGCGGCGCGGGCTTCCTCAAGTGCGACGTGCGCGTCCTCTGCGCGACGCGGCGCGATCTCGATCGCGAGGTCGCGGCCGGTCGGTTCCGCGACGACTTGTTCTTCCGCATCACCGTCGCGCGCGTCGAGCTGCCCCCGCTTCGTCAGCGGCACGGTGACATCGAGCTGCTCGTCGGTCACTTCTGGCGCGCGCTCGGAGGTGGAGATACGGCCGTCCCAAGCGAGCTGCTGCGGCGCGCGGAAGATTACCCGTGGCCGGGCAACGTGCGCGAGCTTCACAACGCGGTCGTTCGTTGGCGTGCGCTCGGCGAGCTCGGGCTCGACGCCACGCGCGCCGCCTCGACGAGCCCCGCCGGCACCGGCTCCGTCCCGCCGCCCGGGAGCGTGTCACCCCCCGCGCCCTCGCGCGACGTGCTGGAGGACGTGCTCATCCTCGACTTGCCGTTCCCCGAGTCGCGCCAGCGCGTCGTCGACGAGTTCGAGCGACGCTACGTCGAGCGCGTCCTCGCGCGTCACGGCGGCAGCGTGGTCCGCGCGGCGGAGGCGTCGGGGATCGCGCGCCGCTACTTCCAGATCATCCGCGCCCGCCAGACGAAGTAAGCGATCGGGAGGATCGCGGGCGCCGCGATCGAATTGATCGCCGCGATCAAAACGATCGCCCCTCGGATCTCGGGAAATTTCCAGTAGATCGCGTCGGATCAAGGGCTTGCCTCCGTGCCTCGGCCGCGGTGCGCCCCTTGCTCTACATGCACGCCGGAGGTCACATATGTCAAAATCTCACTTGTTCTTCTCGTGCGTGCTTTCTGTCGTGGTCGGTGCGGCGTGCTCCGTGAACAGCACCACGGGCGGCGCCGACGGCGGCGGCGGCTCCAGCGGATCGAGCAGCGGCTCCAGCGGTTCCAGCAGTGGTTCCAGTGGCTCGAGCGGGTCCAGTGGCTCGAGCGGGTCCAGTGGTTCGAGCGGCTCCTCCGGAACGAGCGGTTCGAGCGGCTCTTCCGGAACGAGCGGCTCGAGCGGATCCAGCGGCGCGACCGACGGCGGCAAGACCGACTCGGGCGGCACGTTCACCGACACCTGCGGCGTTGGCCACGACTGCTCGTGCGGTGCCGGTCAGACGTGCGTCTTCACGTGCGCCCCCAACGTCTCCTGCGACGCCAACTGCGGCGCGAACTCGACGTGCTCGCTCGCGTGCAACACCGGCTCGTGCAGCCTCCAGTGCGGCGCCGGCGCGTCGTGCACGCAGACGTGCGCCGCCGGATCGTGCGACATCAACGCGAACGACTCCGCGTCGACCAAGCAAGACTGCAGCACCGGCTCGTGCGACATGACGTGCGTGAACGTGACGAGCTGCAAGCAGAACCCGAGCATCGGCACGCACAACTGCATCGGCTGCAACTGAGTGGAGCGAAGCGCAGCGGCGCGAACTAAGCTGAGCGTCGATGGCGACGCTCCCGGTGCTCAGGAAGACGACGCTCGGACTCTTCGGAGGCATGGGCGCGCTCTTCGAGGCGGTGGGGTTCGTCGTCACGACGCCCGCCGTGTGGCCGATGGCGATCGTCCCCGTGCTCGTCGCGCTCGTCCTCACGGGCGGGTGCGCCGCGCTCGGGCTTTGGGGGGCGATGGCGCTCGCCGATCACCTCGCCGCCGCGGCCACGGGGGGCCTCGCGGTGGCGATCGCCTGGGTCTTGCGCGTGCTCCTCGGCGCGGTCGCGCTCCTGCTCTCTGTGGTCGTCGCGATTTCGCTCGCGCAGCCCCTCTCGGGGTTCGCGCTCGAGCGCATCGCGCGCGCCCAGGAGAAGCGCCTCGGCGGACGGGACTGGCCCGAGCAGCCGACGCTCGCCTCGATGCTCCGCTCTCTCGGCGTGACGTTCACCGCGCTCGCGATGGGTCTGCCGATCCTCTTCGTGCTCACGCTGGTGACGATCTTCGCGCCGCCCGCGGCGATCGTCACGGTGCCCCTCAAGTTCGTGACGACGGCGCTCATGATCGCCTGGGATTTCCTGGACTATCCGCTCAGCGTGCGCGGCGTGACCGTGGGCGGGAGGCTCCGCTTCGTCGGCACGCACTTCTGGGCGGTCCTCGGCTTCGGCGTCGCGTCGGGCTTCATCCTCCTCGTGCCGGGGATTGGGCTGTTGCTCTTGCCGATCGGCGTCGCCGGCGCCACGCGCCTCGTACTGAAGCAAGAGCGGCTGCTCCCGCCGTGATCGTCAGCGTGATCGAGTCTCACGGATCGGCCTCATCGTCGAGAGGCCGGATCAGCCCCTGCATTCGTTTCGCCGCTGCCGTTCCCGGATTCGCGCGAACGAAGCGGTGAGCCTTGGCCCTCGCGCCGTCGTGGTCGCCGGATCGGGCGAGCGCCTCTACCTCGAGCAGATCTGCCTCGCGCGCGAGCTGCTTCGGGAAGAAGGTGCGACGGTAGCGCGCGAGCTCCGCGAGCGCGGTCGTCGAATCGCCGGCATGGAGCGCGCTCCGTATCGCGTCGAGCCACGCGACCTCTTCGCGCAGCGTCGGCGGCGGACGCGTCGGCGCCGGTGCGGCGGTCCCCGGCCCGGCGGTCGTCGGCGCCGGCGGTTCGAGAGGTGGGTTCGGCGCCGCGTGAAGGGGCGGCGTCGTTTCGCGCACGTGGGCGGAAGGCGGTGGGAGTCGGGGCACGGTCAGCTGGACCGGCGCGACCGGAGCGATCTCCCGCGCGGGCCCCGGCTGCGCCAACAACGCCACGCCCGCGAGGAGCGATCCGCGCACCAGATGCCCGACGAGCCCACCCGCGAGCGCTCCGTGCGCCGCGGCCACTCCGATAGGCGCTGCGCCTAACCCGCCAAGCGTCGCCGCGACGACGCGCACGCGGGCGCCGCCCGGCACGCGGTCTCTCTTCGCTGCGCGGAGGACTCGCGCTGCGAGGTCGCGTTGCTCGGAACGAGGATCGCTCATGGGCGCCTCGAGCATGCGGCGTGGTAGCGCGCGATTCGTGCGTCGAAGTCCGCGCGCGCGCGGCGCAGCCGGGATGCGACGGTGCCTACGGGAAGCTCGAGGAGCTCGGCGATCTGGGCTTGCTCGAGCTCGTCGACCTCGAAGAGAACGAATACGGCGCGCAGCTCCATGGGCATGTCGTCCAAGATCTCGTCGAAGAGCGCACGCGCCTCCCGCAGCTCGGTCTCGCGGTCGGGTGCGCCACGCGGATCGACCGCGTCGCGCGCGAGCTCGACGGGCTCCTCGCGCCGCCGCTCGCGCCGCCGTCGATGCTCCGACGCCACGCGGAAGGTCGTGCCGAAGACGAACGACCGCTCCTTGCCGTCGGCGATGGCGGCCAGGCGCTCGAAGGTCACTGCGCTCACCTCCTGCATGACGTCGTCCAAGTCGCCTTCACGAACGCCCAGCCGCCGCGCGAAGAGCCACGCGCCGTCGAAGTTCTCGGCCATGATTCGCACGAGGCGACGCTCGCCCTCGCCCTCGCGGCGGGCGCCGGCCGCGATGCCGAACGGGCTGAGCACGTCGCGGGAGTGGGTCACGAGCAGCGTTCTCCTCGTAGATGCATCTCGACCCCCGCCGCGATCACCAAAAGCGCACGCCGCCGCCGAGGGCGAACGTGCCGCCGACGGCCGGGGTCGCGTACACGATGCTTCTCGGTTGCTCGAGCACGAACGTGGGACGCGTGATGGGCACGACGGCACCGGCGTCGACCTCGACGAAAAGGCGGCGCCCAAACTCTCCGCGAAAGCGCAACCGCGCGCCGGCGTCGGCCCATGGGGCCATCCGCACCTCCGGAACAGGGGCGGCCGTGTCCTCGGCGCGCACGAGGCCCGCGCCCATCCACGCGCACGGCCGAAGCGAGGCTCCGAACGCGACGAAGCGCAACGGACACGCCTCGACGCGCGCGGCGCCACGCATGTACGATCCGCGCGCCGGGGCGCTCGCGAAGGCGTCGCTGGTGGCGAACGAAGGCTCGAACGCAAACGAGGGGGCGAGAGCTGCGGGGCCCCGTTCGAGCTCCACACCAACGGCGCCGAAGACGCCGAGCGCAGCGTACGGCAGCGTGCCCAGCTCGGCCTGGATCCCGCCTCTCACGAAAGGAACCCAGCGCGCTCGCGACGCGGCCGCAGGCGGCACGGCGACGTCGCGTGCAGGTGGCGCATCGCGCTCCTTGGCGACAGAAGGAGGAGAGCTCGCCCGCGGGGTGACTTCGGCGATGCTCGCGCGCGTTGCCTCCTCTGCCGGAAGGCTCCTCACCGCGTCCGGATCGATCGTGAGCGCGATCACGAGCCCGACCGCGTCGACGAGCTCCGCGCACGTCGCGCCTTGAAGACGTCGGGTCTCGGAATCGCCGTGAATGCGGGTCTCCACTGCGGCCACGAAGCCCCGCGTGGTCTGGCCAATCCGTACGCGGAATTCGAGGGCGGCGGCGCCTTCCACGAAGGCTGCCTCGGGGGTCCGAGCGCTCACGTTGGAGACGAGCGACTCACGCGGCGGACACGCGGCCGGCGCGGAGAGCGACAAGGAGACGCCGCCCTCCGCCGCCTCGAGTCGCGCGGGGAATGCGCCGAGCCCCAGCCCAACGAGGACGGCGATGGCCATGGCTCGCACAGAGCTGCCAAGGTGCGCGCTGCGGCCGAGACGTTCACGAAAATCGGAAGATCATGCACCTCGTCGATTTCGTGATCGTGCAAGGGGTGCCGGTTCATCTACGCGCCGGAGGCAGGAACCAATGAACGAGAAAGCCATCTTCGCCACGCTCGCCGCATCGCTCGTGATGCTGTCCGCGTGCGGGAGCGACGTCACCGTGGGCAGGGGAACGGGCTCCGAGAGCAACGCGCTCGGGGGCGTCGGCGAGCCGCCGAAGAACGACGGCTCGTGTGACCCGCGCTTGATCGCCTGCAACGGGATCTGCGTCGACGTGTTGTCGGACAACGCGAACTGCGGCGCGTGCGGAGTGAAGTGCGGGGGCGCGGACACGTGCCTTGGCGGCGTATGCACGGCACCGCCGCCTCCTCCCCCGCCACCGCCCCCGCCTCCGCCGCCCCCGCCGCGCGATGCCGGCGTATCGGACTCAGGTCGCGGGTCATCGGACGGAGGCTCCGACGCGACGACGACCTGCGCCGCGGGCCAGGACCTTTGCGGCGGCGTGTGCGTCGACTTGCTCTTCGACGGCAACAACTGCGGCACCTGTGGCGTCGTCTGCGCTTCCCCCACGAAATGCCTTCGCGGGATCTGCATGTGACGATCGACTAACCGAGGTGGTCAGAGCATCCCACCGTCCCCGGCGCCGGCGCAAGAGCGGCGCCTGCCGCCGTGATCCTCAGCGCGGCGTGGCGGCGCAACGGAAGCCGATCGTGAAGGAGCGCTTGTCGGGCGGATCGCGGTGGCGCACCGTGGGCCGGAGCTGCGCGAGGCTCGACGTGTTCCACGCTCCGCCGCGGACGATGCGGGCCTTTCCCTGCCCGGGCCCCTTCGGATCGGTCTGCGCGTCCGCCCCGTAAGGCGCGTACCAATCGCCGGTCCACTCCCACACGTTGCCGGCGAGATCGAGCGCGCCGACGCGCGAACGGCCACGCGGAAAGCTGCCCACCGGCGCCGTCGACGGCCACCCATCATCCTTCATGTAGAGCGGATCGAGCGGGAGGCGCGCCTGCTTTCCGAGCTCGCCGCACTCCTTGCCGCACGCGTTGAGGAGCGTCTCGTTCGGCGCCTCGTCGCCCCACGGGTACCTGCGCCCGTCGGAGCCGCGCGCCGCGTACTCCCACTCGGCCTCGGTCGGGAGGCGCTTGCCGTTCGCCGTGCAGAACGTCGCCGCCATGTCCCACGCGACGCAGTTCATCGGGTGCGCGCCGCGGAGGGCAGGATCGCGCGCGTTGCAGAGCGGATCATAGGCGCGTGATTCGGCGGCGGTGAGGCCATCCCACTCGTTGCTGACCGGCGCGCGCTTGCACTCGCCGCGGTCGCTGCACGCCTTGTACGCCGCGACGGTGACCTCGGTCAGGTCGATGCAGAATGCAGACATCGTGACCTGGTGCACGGGACGCTCGAGGGCCGTCGCCTCGTCGTCCCCCATGAAGAGTTTGCCGCCGGGGACCAGGACGGCGCCGTTCGGGCACGCGCTCGCGACCGCCGCGGCGCCGACGCTCGGCGCGACGGCTCCTTTGGTGTCGGTCACGCTGGTGGCGCCGCTACCGCTTCCACCGCGGACGAGCGCCCGGCCACCGAGCACGGCGGCGCAGATCGCGAGCGCGACGGCGGCCCCCTGCGCCGCCCGTGTCACGTGGGTTCGCCACGGGTTGAAGCGCCGCGCCTCTGCGAAGATGCGCGACGGCCGCATGCTCGCACGCTCTGCGCGATCGGGACGGCTCGCGCGTGACACGGGGTACGTGTCGCTCCGCATCTGCGGCGGCGCAGGACGATCCGAGGACGCGGGCGACGCATTCGCAGGCGGCGCAGGAGACGGCCGCACCGTGCTGGTCTCGTCGCCGAGGCTCTCGCCGCTCGGCGCGGGCTGCGACTCGTATGCGCTCACCTTGAGCTTTCGTACGGAGAGCGCGTCGTGGGCCATGCTCTCCACCCACGCGCCGACCTCGCTCGCCGGCGCGAGCGGACCGTACTGCTCGAGGGCCAGCGCGAACTCCCGCGCGGTGGCGAAGCGCTTGTTGGCGTCGCGCTCGAGGCCGTGCATCACGATCGCGTCGAGGGCGTCCGGGAGATCCTCGCGGTGCATGCTCGGTCGGTCCACTGTCTTGAACATCTTGTCGAGCAGCGACGTCTGCGCGTCGGACACGCTCCACAGCTTTCGCCCGCAGAAGAGCTCCCAGAGCATCACCGCCGCGGCGTACACGTCGGCGCGCCTGTCGACCGGCGCCCCTGCGAGCTGCTCGGGGCACATGTACGAGATCTTTCCCTTGATGTTCCCTTCGTCGGTGCTCTCCACGCGGACCTTCGCGCGCGCGATCCCGAAGTCGCACACGCGCGCGACGCCGTCGACCGAGACGAGCACGTTCTGCGGCGACACGTCGCGGTGGACGATGTCGAGCGGCTCCCCCGACTCGCTCGTCGCCTCGTGCGCCGCGTGGAGCCCATGCAGCACGTTGGTCAGGATCGCAAGCGCCACGCGCAGCGGCACCGGCGTCTTCCGGTTGATCGACTCGCGAAGAAGCCGCGCCAACGTCTCGCCCTGCACGTACTCCATCACCAGGAGCACCTCGCCCTCCTGGCTCACGACGTCGAGCGTGGGGACCACGTTGGGGTGCTGCACGCGCGACACGAGGCGCGCCTCGTCGATGAACATCGCGGCGACCTGGGGGTCCTTCGCGTGGTGCGGGTGAAGCCGCTTGATCGCGACGGTGCGCGAGAAACCGACGGGGCCGAGCAGGCGTCCGAAGTACACCGTCGCCATGCCGCCCGACGCGATCTCGTCGTGCAGGGCGTATCGTCCGACGGTGCGGACCTCGCCCGTGGTTCGGGCGCGCGCTCGGGCTTCGTTCATCTCACCTTCCGGTACGGGCTGAGTAGCTTCTGCCGATCCCCGCTGATGCCGCGCAGCCGCACGATCTGAGGGCCGTATGGCGCAACGGGCGCCGCATGGGCCGAATTTCCCACGCGGAGCGTTCGCGTGCACGCCCAGTAGCAGGGTTCACACCAACGCCCGTTCACGGTACCTCGATCAGGCTATCGTGGCGACGCATGCGCAGAGGTTTTGTCGCTCGTATGGCTATCGTGGCGGTGCTGGTCGCCGCATGTACGCGCGACGGCGCCAAGAGCACGGACGCCGGCGCGGTCTCGGAGGCGAGCGTGCCGCGGCCGAGCGCGAGCGTTGGCTCGAGCGATGCCGGCGCCGATGCCGACATCGTCACGCACGCGTCATGGCTCGGCGACGGGGGCGGCGGCGTGCGGACGACCGAGTCCGTCGACGGCGACGCCCTCCGCGCCAAGCACCGAGGCCGCCTCGGCCAGCGCTCGCCCGTCACGATTCTCCGCGGCCGCTCGGCGCGTGAGCTCGGAGAGCGCATCTGCAAGGAGGTCGTCCCTGAACGACCGCTCGCCGCGCCGGTCCTGATCAAGCCCAACCTCGGCGGCTTCGATTGGTTCAAAGATCCCGCGAAATCCGGCGGCGACGACGGCATTCGCGGACGCATCACCGATCCCGAGTTCGTCCGCGGCATCGTGCGATGCCTCAAGGCGCGCGGACACACCAACGTCATCGTCGCGGAGGGCTGGGGCGCCACGCACAAGGACTGGGAGCGCCTCGTCCAGGTCAGCGGCTACGAAGCGATGACGCGCGAGGAGGGCGTCCCGCTCGTCGCGCTCGACGACGACGGCGTGTTCGATACCGACGAAGCGCACGGTTTTCCAGGTCGCCCCGTCGGCGTCCGCGGCATGGAAAAATCGAAGGTGCCGACGCTCCTCATGCCAAAGCTCCTCGCCGACGTCCTCGACCACGGCCTCTTCATCTCCGCGCCCAAGGTGAAGGCGCATCGCTTCGGCGTCGTCAGCCTGTCGGTGAAGGGCGTGCAGGGCACGATCATGCTGAGCGACGCCGCGCCGGTGTTTCGTCAAAAATGGCGGATGCACCGCGAGCTCAACAAGTACCTGGATCAGCGGAAAAAGAAGCTCCCCGAGGACCGCGCGCTCTACGTCTCCGCGCTCGAGACCTTCGCCGGGCGCATCGCCGACGTGCTGGAGGTGGAGACGCCCGACGTGGTGCTCGCCGACGGCGCGCCGATGATGTCGGGCGACGGCTTCCAGAAGCTCCTCCCGAGCGAAGAGCTCGTCGCGCTCGGCGGCACCAACCCGATCCTCGTCGATCGCGTCGGCGCGCAGCTCCTCGGGCTGTGGGACAACGCCGATCTCGCGCGCGAGCTGGGCGGTCACACCACGTCGCCGCTCATCGAGATCGCCGCAAAGCGCTTCGGGCTCGATCTCACGCAGCCGCTCGTCGCAGGCGACGGCGCCGATCTTCTTCGCGCGCCTCGTCCCGTGCATTTTTATGGCATGGCGCCGTTCTCGATCGAGTCGGAGGTCGGCGGCGTGGAGCATCCCACCGCGCACGCGCATCGTGTCGACGGGGATCCGCCGGTGATCGACGGGCGCGGCGGCGACGCGGCGTGGGCCGACGCGGCGGAGGTCGCGTGGGACACCGATTTCGCGGGTAGCAAGACGAGCATCGTCACGCGCGCGCGCTTCGCGTGGACCAAATCCGGTCTCTACTCCCTTTGGGAGCTCACGAACGCCGGCCTCCACGCCGACGCGTCGCGACCGATCGGCACGGAGCGCGAGAAGCTCTACGAGGAGGACTGCGTCGAGATGTTCCTCACGCCAAAGGCCTCGCAACCCTCGCGCTACTTCGAGGTGGAGCTGGGGCCGCTCGGGCACTTCTTCGACATCGACGTCGATCGCGCGGCGCACAAAGAGGACATCGCGTGGTCGAGCGGCGTCACGGTCGTCACGGCGCACGACGAAAAGGCGCGCACCGCGACGATCGAGGCCGTGCTCGCCGCCAAGGACGTCACCGCGGCGTTGGTCCCCGGCGCACGCCTCCGCCTCGGCCTCTACCGCATCGAGGGTGCGTCGCCGCGCACCTACCTCGCGTGGAGCCCTCCGCGCACGAAGTCGCCCAATTTTCACGTTCCCAGCGCGTTCGGGACGCTCGTGATCGATCCCTGACGCGCTGGGTGGCGTTTGGTACCCTCGCCGCGGTGACCGCACCCCCCGCCTCGACGCCCGCGCCCTCCAAGTCCGCCGTTCGACTCGCGCCACACGGCAACCACGCGACACCGCATGCAGGGAGCACCGGTCAGCTCGCCCTCGCGGCGCTCGGCATCGTCTTCGGCGACATCGGCACGAGCCCCCTCTACACGCTGAAGGAGTGCCTCAAAGAAGAGCACGGCGTCCCGCGCGCGGCCGAGAACACGCTCGGCGTCCTGTCGCTCATCTTCTGGGCGCTCACCCTCGTCGTCACGGTGAAGTACCTCACGTTCATCATGCGCGCCGACAACCGCGGCGAGGGCGGCATCCTCGCGCTCCTCGCGCTCCTCCCCGAGAAGCTTCGCAAGCAGAAGAGCGGGGGCATCGGGTGGGTCGCGCTCCTCGTCATCATCGGCGCCGCGCTGCTGTACGGCGACGGCATGATCACGCCAGCGATCAGCGTGCTGTCGGCGGTCGAAGGGCTCGAGCTCGCGACGCCCACCTTCAAGCCGTACACGGTGCCCATCACCTGCGTCATCCTCCTCGGCCTCTTCATGATCCAGAAGCGCGGCACCGCCGGTGTCGGCATCCTCTTCGGCCCAGTGATGCTGACGTGGTTCGGCACGATCGGGATCCTCGGCGCCTACCACGTGATGAAGAACCCCGCGGTGTTCGCTGCCCTCTCGCCGACGTACGCGATCTCCTTCTTCACGCGCCACGGCGTCAAGGGCTTCGCGGTGCTCGGCTCCGTCGTCCTCGCGGTCACCGGCGGAGAGGCGCTCTACGCCGACATGGGGCACTTCGGGAGCAAGCCGATCCGCCTCGCGTGGCTCGCCTTCGTGATGCCGGCCCTCATCCTCGCGTATTTCGGGCAAGGGGCGATGGTGCTCGCCGACCCGCAGCTCGCGAGCATGAACCCGTTCTTCGCGATGGTGCCGCCTGGCATGTGGACGTACGCGCTCGTCGGTCTCTCCGGCGCGGCGACCGTCATCGCGTCGCAGGCGCTCATCAGCGGCGCGTTCTCGCTCACGCACCAGGCGGTGCAGCTCGGCTTCTTCCCGCGCGTCACGGTCCGCCACACCTCGCGCGAGGCGGAGGGTCAGATCTACGTCCCCGAGATCAACTGGCTCCTCGCCATCGCGTGCATCGCGCTTGTGATCGCCTTCAAAGAGAGCACAAAGCTCGCCGCCGCGTACGGCATCGCAGTAACCGGCACAATGGGCATCACATCCATCGTCTACTTTCTCGTGACGCGCCAAACGTGGAGCTGGCCTCTGTCGAAGAGCGCGCCGCTCCTGGTTCTCTTCCTGGCGTTCGATATCCCGTTCTTCTCGTCGAACATCCTCAAATTCATGGACGGCGGCTACGTGCCGGTGCTCGTCGCGGCGGGGTTCCTCGTCGTGATGGTCAACTGGAAGACGGGACGCCGTATCCTCGCCGAGGCGATCGCCGCCAAATCACCGTCGCTCGAGGGCTTCATGAAGGAGCTGAAGGTCCCGCGTGTGCCGGGGACGGCGGTGTTCATGTCGTCGAACCCGCAGGGCACGCCGCCGGTGCTCTTCCACCACGCGACGCGCATCGGCGTGCTCCACGAGACGATCTTGATGCTCACCGTATCGGTGGACCATGTGCCCACTGTGCCGGACGCCGAGCGCCTCACCACCGAGTCGCTCGGGAACGGCTTCTATCGCATCCTCACGCGCTTCGGCTTCATGGAGACGCCGGACGTGCCGGTCCTCGTCGCGCGCGCGTGCAAGGAGCTCGCGCTCGACGTGAACCCGCACAAGATCACCTACTATCTCGGGCGCGAGACGTTCCTGGCGACGCCGAAAGGCAAGATGGGCGTCGTGAGCGAGTCGCTCTTTTCGTATCTGTCGCGCAACAGCGTCACGGCGACGTCGTACTTCGCGATCCCGAGCGAGCAAGTGGTGGAGCTCGGCTCGCAGATCGATTTGTGACGGAGTTTGCCCTCACGCCACCTTCGTCCACATCGCGCTCTGGTCTCCCTCGTAAACGAGCGTGCCCTCTTGGGTGAACTCGAACGTGTAGCGCGCGAAGACGCTCGCGTCGCCGCGCCGCATCTGGATGGCCTTGCACGCAAGGATGAGCGGCGCGCCGGGCGGAGCGAGCGCGCGGAAGCGGGCGCTGTTGATCTTCGCGCCGTAGCCGACCCAGCCGTCGGCGTGGCGGAGGCCGAGCACGAAGTACGCGTGGACGAAGGCGATCATCCCGGTCATGTGCACCATCAGTCCGCCCGAGACGTGGCGCGGATGACGGACCGGGTGCGCCCTCTGCGAGCGCGTGAGCGGCAGCTCGTCCGAGGTCGGCATGCGCCCGACGACGCGGTGGTTCTCCGCGTCGATCTCGAGGATTTCGTCGAGCAATAGCCCATCCGGGGCGTATGGGCAGTCGGCGACGAACGCAGGATCGATGGGCATGGGGCGTGGTTTATAGGGTAACGTGCCGCCATGCGAAAGGTCGCGGTGACCTTCGGCGCGAGCCTCCTCCTCTTTCTTCCAGGATGTCCGAAGTCTTCGTCCGGTTCGGGCGAGGGGGACGCTCCTCGGTCCGTCGCGGACGCTGCCGCTTCCTCGAGCGTGGTCGGCGACGCCGCGCCCGAGGGTGGCGTCGCGCTTCTCCTCGACGCGGGAGTCGAGACGGCGCCGTACGTGTCCAAAGAGGGGCGCTTCACCGTCGCGGCGCCGACCGGCGTGACGCCCAACGCGACGACCGCCGGGGTCGGGTGGGGCGTCCGCGGCGCGACCCTGGTCGTCAGCTACTACGACGGCAAGCCGCGCGGCGTCGATCGAACGCGCCTCTACGATCTCGCGCGCGACAAGATCGGCGGCAGCGAAGTCGAGAGGGAGGACGACGTGAAGGTCAGCGGCTTTCCGACCCGAATGCGCCGCATGCGCCTCGTCGTCCCCGGTAAGCCGGTGCAATGGCGCCGAAGCGCGATCGTGGTCGCAGGCGATCGCACCTACGACATCAGCTGCACGAGCCCCGGCCAGGCAGACATGAGCGCTCCTTTGACCGACAAATTTTTCGAGAGCTTCCACATCGACGCGGCCAAGTAGGGCGCCCGATGCAAAGCTCGGTCGTCCTTCGCTTCTTCGCGGCGCGCTTCACCGCGATCCTCGCGCTCCAGATGCAGAGCGTCGCGATCGGGTGGGACGTCTACGATCGCACGCACCGCGCGCTCGACCTCGGATACGTCGGCCTTGCGCAGTTCGTCCCGGCCGCGCTTCTGTCGCTCGTGGGCGGCGCGGTGGCCGACCGCCTCGACCGCCGGCGTATCCTCATCGTAGTCCACCTCGCGCTCGCGAGCCTCACCGCGGCGCTCTTCCTCCTTCCGCGCGCGTGGGGCGTCGCGCCGGTGTACGGCGTGCTCGTCCTCCTCGGGGCGGCGCGCGCCTTCTCGGCGCCGGCGAGCCAGGCGCTGCTTCCCGATCTCGTGCCCAGAGAGAAGTTCGCGCGAACGGTCGCGCAGAGCTCTTCGGTCTGGCAGATCGGCGTCGTCGTCGGGCCAGCGCTCGGCGGGGTGCTCTACGGCGCGATCGGTGAGCGGGTCTACGCGGCGAGCGGCGTGCTCCTCTTGATCGCCGCGCTGCTCATCGCGAGCATGCCCGTTCGTTCGGTGGCGCGTGAGCGTAAGGCCGCGTCGTGGGAGCAGGTCACCGGCGGCATCCGCTACGTGTGGGCGCGCAAGCTCATCCTGGGCTCCATCTCGCTCGATCTGTTCGCCGTGCTCCTCGGCGGTGCCGTCGCGCTGCTCCCCATTTTTGCGCGAGACGTCCTCCTCGTGGGGCCGTCGGGGATGGGCCTCCTCCGCAGCGCTCCGGCGCTCGGCGCCGCGATCACGGGGTTGACGCTCGCGCGCTGGCCGCTCACGCGCCGCACCGGGCCGATCATGCTCGCGTGCGTGGCGCTCTTCGGGGCCGCGACGATCGTGTTCGGCTTCTCGACGAACCTCGCACTTTCGCTCGCGGCGCTCTTCGTCACTGGCGCCGCAGACATGGTGAGCGTGGTGGTGCGCCTCACGCTCGTCCAGCTGGAGACGCCCGAGGACATGCGGGGCCGGGTGGGCGCCGTGAATGCGGTGTTCATCGGCGCCTCCAACGAGCTCGGCGAGCTCGAGTCAGGCCTTACCGCCGCGTGGCTCGGCGCGAAATGGGCGGTGATCCTCGGGGGAGTGGGCACGGTCGCGGTGGTCTCCCTCTGGGCGCTGCTCTTCCCTGGCCTCCGGCGGGTCGACCGCCTCGAGGGGAGCGGTGGCCAGGGCACCTAGCAAACTCAGCGCTTTTGCCGGAAGACGTGGTAACGGAGGCAGGCGTTTCGACGCACCAGGTCCCCCCCTCACGAAGAGAGAGAAAATTCCGTGGCCGCTCGCATCCCCCTCGACCGCATCCGTAACATCGGCATCTCGGCGCACATCGACTCCGGCAAGACGACGCTCACCGAGCGGATCCTGTTTTATACGGGTCGAATCCACAAGATTCACGAGGTGCGCGGCAAGGACGGCGTCGGCGCCAAGATGGACTCGATGGATCTCGAGCGCGAGAAGGGCATCACGATCCAGTCCGCCGCGACGTACTGCGTGTGGAACGGGTCGCAGTCGCAGTTCCAGCCGATCAACATCAACATCATCGACACGCCAGGTCACGTCGACTTCACCATCGAGGTGGAGCGCGCGCTGCGCGTGCTGGACGGCGCGATCCTCGTCCTCGACTCGGGCAAGGGCGTGCAGAGCCAGTCGATCACCGTCGACAAGCAGATGAAGCGCTACCGCGTCCCGCGCATCGCCTTCGTCAACAAGATGGACAACCCGGGCGCGAACTACGAGCGCGTGGCGGACATGCTCAAGGAGAAGCTCGGCCACCACCCGGTCCGGCTCCAGGTTCCGATCGGCGCGGAGTCCGACTTCAAAGGAATCATCGACCCGATCATCGGCAAGGCCTTCTTCTTCGAGGGCGCGGACGGCGAGATCATCAAGGAGGTCGACGTGCCGGCGGAGTTCGCCAAGGCGACGGCCGAGGCGCGCGAGAAGATCATCCACGACGTCGCGGACGTCGACGACACGCTCGCCGAGAAGTTCATCAGCGAGGAGCCGATCTCGGTCGACGACCTGCGCGCCGCCATCCGCCGCGCGACGTTGGCCCTCAAGATGACCCCCGTGATGTGCGGATCGGCCATCAAGAACAAGGGCGTCCAGCTCTTGCTCGACGGCGTCGTCCACTACCTCCCGCGTCCGACCGAGGTCTTGAACGAGGCGCACGACCAGGACAACGCTGAAGCCAAGGTCGTGGTCGAGTCCGACCCGACCAAGCCGTTCGTCGGCTTGGCCTTCAAGCTGCAGCAGGACAAGTACGGCCAGCTCACCTACTTCCGCGTCTACCAGGGCACGGTCTCGGCCGGCGACACCATCTACAACGTGAGCAACGAGCAGCGGAAGGTGCGCGTCCCCCGCATGTTCCGCATGCACTCCGAGGACCGCGAGGAGATCCCGTCCGCCGAGGCCGGTGACATCGTCGCGTTCTACGGCGTCGAAGCCAGCTCCGGCGAGACGTTCACCGACGGCAAGGTCAACTGGACGCTCACGTCGATGCACGTGCCGGCGGCCGTCATCTCGCTCGCCGTCGCCCCGAAGGATCGCGCGACGGAGACCAACTTCTCGAAGGCGCTGAACCGCTTCACCAAGGAAGATCCGACGTTCCGCGTGCACCAGGACGAGGAGTCGCAGCAGACCATCATCAGCGGCATGGGCGAGCTCCACCTCGACATCTACATGGAGCGCATGCGCCGCGAGTACAACTGCGACGTCATCGCGGGCAAACCCCAGGTGGCCTATCGCGAGTCGATCACGCGCCGCGCGGAGATCAACTACACCCACAAGAAGCAGACCGGCGGCTCCGGTCAGTACGCCAAGATCCTCGGCTACATCGAGCCGCTCCCCGCGGACGCGGTCGAGTCCTACGAGTTCTTGGACGACGTGAGCGGCGGCTCCATCCCCCGCGAGTTCATCTCGTCGTGCGACAAGGGCTTCAAGGAAGGTGTCCGCAAGGGCACCCAGATCGGCTTCCCGATCGTCGGCATCCGCTGCTGCGTCAACGATGGCGCGGCGCACGCGGTCGACTCATCCGAAATGGCGTTCAAGACCGCCGCGATCATGGGCTTCCGCGAAGCTTACGCGAAGGCCAACCCGACGATCCTCGAGCCGATCATGAAGGTGGAGATCGACGCTCCCACCGAGTTCCAGGGCTCGGTCGTCGGTCAGGTCAACCAGCGCCGCGGCGTCATCCTCGAGACGGTCGGCGGCGACAGCGTCAGCATCACCTGCGAAGTGCCGCTGAACGCGATGTTCGGATACTCGACCGATCTGCGCTCCGCGACGCAGGGCAAGGGCACCTTCACGATGGAGTTTGCCCGCTACGCCGTCGTCCCCAAGCAGGAGCAGGAAGAGATGACGAAGAAGTACCGCGAGAAGCTCGCCATCGAAGCCGCGAAGAAGTAGCCGCGCATCAGAAAAGCGTCCCGCGGAGGCCGACGGTGGCGCCTCCCGGGACAGGCGTGATCGCCGGCGAGAGATTGGACACGGCGGGCGCGGGATCGCGAGGCGGCCTCGGCGTGTCCCCGCGCATTCCCCTCGTGAGGAACCACGACGCCGTGAGCCCCGCCGCCGATCCGAGCGCGGCGGCGCCCATGGCGGCGTGCGCGCTCGAGCTCTTGTCGGAGGCCGCGAGGTAAATTCCGCCGAACAACAAGAACCCCGACGCGCCGCCGAGGTTCAGGAGCTGAACGCGCGCGCCCGACGGTGAGACCGATCCCGCGAACATCGCCGCGGTGACCGCGCCGGCTGTGACCCCGAGCCCCGCCGCGCCGAGCCCTGCGCGATCGGCGTGCGGATCCGCCGCGAGCGCGCCCATCGTCGTGCCGAGGAGGACGCCGCCCCACGTCGCGCCCGATTGCACGAAGAGCGCGCGCCCCGGCGTCACCGCGACGCTCGCGCCGAGGAGCCCGCCGCCGATCGCGCCGACGGTGCTGCTCACCCAGATGAAGCTCGCGACGGTCGCCGCCTCCCAGCGATCCGACGAGCGCTGCGCCTGGTTCCACAACGACCAAACCAGCCCCTCTTCGAAGCCGATCGTCATGCCGGCCGTGATCGAGCTCGGGATTCCGTACCGCATGCCGCGCCCGGAATCGAGCGCCACGACCCCGCCGATCGCCGCGCCCGCGCCCAGCAGCGGCGGAAGGATCGCGCCCGCCTGGCTCGTCGGCTTCGTCACGCCGTCGAGCCAAAGCCCGGTGCCGAGCCCGTAGAACACCCCAAAGGTATAGAGCCCCGCCAGCTCGTCGCTCGATCGCAGGTCCACTGCCTTGTCGGCGAGCCCCGACTCCGCGAGATCGGCCTGGTTCACGAACGTCAGGTTTCGGCTCGCCCACTCCTGAGCGAGCGACGCGTCCTCCAGCGCCAGCGCGCGATCGGTCGGATCGTCGGCGGTCTTGGCGAGGTCGATGAACTCACGCGCGGCGGCGGAGAAGTTCCCGGTGACGAGGTGGTCACGGGCCTCCTTGTACCGAAGGCGCCAGAGCTCACGCGCCGGAGTCGGCGTCGGAGTCGGAGTCGGCGTCGGCGTCGGCGTCGGCGTCGGCGTCGGAGCCGGAGTCGGAGTCGGAGTCGGGGTCGGCTCCTGCGCGAGGGCTTGCGACGAGCAAAGGAGCACGGCGAGCGGAAGAAGGAAGCGGCGCATCGGGGCGTACCTCAGCAAGACGCGCGCCGTCGACGATCGAGCCTGTTTCGTGCTCGATCGTAAAGAAGCGCGGCGAAGGTGTGCCACCCGCCATGAACCGAATGTCGCACCCGCTCGGGGCGGGCTCACTCGTAGTCGCCGATGTCGTGGCCGCTCACGCGCGGGACCTCCAGCGCACGGACGATCTCGGGGTGGTCGCGGAGGGCCCGTACGCAGCGATTCCAGCGCAGGATCGGATCGCCCGCGTCGGGCACCAGCTTCATCGCGCGCTCGAAGTGCTCGAGGGCATGCTCGAACGCGTGCGCCGCGTTGTGCGCCTGCCCCCCGTCGAGGTGTGCCTTGGCGAGTCGCTCCCACGCGACGCCCTCGTAGTAGATGCGATCGTACTCGGCGGTGAGCTTCTTGAAAATGACGAGCGTCTCGTCGAAGAGGTTGTTCCAGTTCTTCGGGAAACGATCGGTGAGCGCTAGCCCCAGCGTCTTTAGCGTCTCCTGATCGCTCGGCGCGACGGCGAGGATGTCACGGCAGATGCTCTCCGCCTCTTCCGGCTGGTTCAAGTCGCGGTAGTGCTTCGCGCGCTCGAGCGCGGGGCCCAGGTTCTTCTCTGCGAGGCGCTTCAGCTCGTACACGATGCCCCCTCTCGAACGCTCAGGCCGTCTTCTTCTTCGACTTGATGGTGGCCGCGCCGGCGTCTCCGGGCGTGCTCTGGATCACCGGCAGGCTCTTCTTCTTCTTGCCGCTGAACTTGGAGAGGAGCCACCTGACCGGATCGTAGTTGTCGTCGGCGACGCGCTCCTTGATCGGGATGATGCCGTTGTCGGTGATTTGGATGTGCTCGGGGCACACCTCCGTGCAGCACTTGGTGATGTTGCAGAGGCCGAGCCCGAAGTCGTCCTTCATCATCTGACGACGATCGACGGTGTCGAGCGGGTGCATCTCCAGCGTGGCCAGGTGGATGAAGAAGCGCGGACCGGCGAACTCCTTCTTCTTGTCGTGGTCACGAAGGACGTGGCACACGTTCTGGCAGAGGAAGCACTCGATGCATTTGCGGAACTCTTGGATGCGATCGATGTCGTACTGCTGCATCCGCCAGTGCCCGTCGGCGTCGCGCGGGCGCGGCTTGAACGGCGGGATCTTCTTCGCCATCTCGTAGTTGAACGAGACGTCGGTCACGAGATCCTTGATGATCGGGAAGGTGCGCATCGGCGTCACCGTGATCGGCTCGCCCTCCGGGAAGTGGCTCATGCGCGTCATGCACATGAGGCGCGGCTTGCCGTTCACCTCGGCGCTGCACGAGCCGCAGCGGCCGGCCTTGCAGTTCCACCGCACCGCGAGATCCGGCGCTTGTTTTGCCTGGATTTCGTGGATGGCGTCGAGCACCACCATGCCGGTGTAGGTCTCGACCTCGTACTCCTTGAACTCGCCGCCTTCTTCGTTGCCACGGAAGACGCGAACCGTCGCTTTGTCTGCCATGACTTATTCCTTCTCCTCGAGGACCTTCTTGATCTCGTCGGGAACCGGGGGGAGTGGCACCTCTTCGAGCTCCATCTCGCCGTTCTTTCCGCGGCGGAGCACGATGTTGACCTTGGCGAAGTGCTCCTTGTCCATCTCGCTGAAATCCTCGCGCGCGTGGCCGCCGCGGCTCTCTTTGCGCTGCGCCGCCGCCTTCGCCATCGCCTCGCTGACGATGAGCATGTTGCGCATGTCGATCGCCTCGTGCCACGCCGAGTTGTAGTGGCGGGGGCCCGAGACGGCGACCTTGCCGAGCGAGAACTTGAGGCGCTCGAGCTCCTTCATCCCGCTCGCGAGGTCCTCGGCGTTGCGCATGATGCCGACGTACTTCTGCATCTGGTTCATCAGATCTTCGTGCAGCGCGAACGGGTTGGGGCCCTCGGCGTGGTCGAAGGGGGAGAGCGCCTCTTTCTCGGCCTCTTGGATGGCGCCCTTGTCGAGCTCCTTGGCCTGGACGCTCTTGGCGTACTTGCCCGCGTGAGCGCCGGCGATGCGCCCGAAGACGAGCAAGTCGCTGAGCGAGTTGCCGCCGAGGCGATTGCTGCCGTGCATGCCGGCCGCGCACTCGCCGGCGGCGAAGAGGCCCTTCACGCGCGACTCCTGCGTGTCGGAATCGACCTTGATGCCGCCCATCGTGTAGTGGCCCGTGGGGCCGACCTCCATGGGCTCCTTCGTGATGTCGACGTCCCCGAGCTCCATGAACTGGTGGTACATCGCCGGGAGCTTCTTCTTGATGTCCTCGGCCGAGCGGCGCGTCGCGATGTCGAGGAAGACGCCGCCGTGCGGCGAGCCGCGACCGGCTTTGACTTCGGTGTGGATGGCGCGGGCGACGATGTCACGTGGGAGCAAATCCGGCGTGCGCTTCGCTTTGCTCGCGATGCCCTTCGCGCTGTCTTGGAGCCACGTGTCGGCCTCCTCCTCGGTCTGCGCCGTGTCGCCGGCGTAGAGCTCGGGGATGTAGCCGAACATGATGCGCTTGCCGTCTTTGTTGCGGAGCGTTCCGCCTTCGCCGCGCACGCCCTCAGTGATGAGTGTGCCGCGGACGCTGGGGGGCCACACCATTCCGGTGGGGTGGAACTGCATGAACTCCATGTCCATGAGCTCGGCGCCCGCGAGGTAGGCGAGCGCCTGGCCGTCGCCGGTGCACTCCCACGAGTTCGAGTTGATCTTGAAGATGCGGCCGATGCCGCCCGACGCCATGACGATCGCCTTGGTCTTGAAGACGACGAATTTGCCGTTTTCGCGCCAATATCCGAAGCATCCGGTGACGCGCTCACCATCGGTGAAAAGGCGCGTGAGCGTGCACTCCATGTAGACGTGCATCCCGGTGTGGATGCCGTGCTGCTGGAGCGTTCGGATCATCTCGAGGCCGGTGCGATCGCCTACGTGGGCAAGACGCGGATACGTGTGGCCGCCGAAGTTGCGCTGGAGGATGCGCCCGTCGGCGGTGCGGTCGAAGAGCGCGCCCCACTCCTCGAGCTCGTTGACGCGGTCGGGGGCCTCCTGCGCATGCAGCTGCGCCATGCGCCACTGGTTCAGGTAGCGGCCGCCCTTCATCGTGTCGCGGAAGTGGACCCGCCAGTTGTCGCGCGACTCGACGTTGCCGAGCGCCGCAGCGACGCCGCCCTCGGCCATCACGGTGTGCGCCTTGCCGAGGAGCGACTTGCAGATGAGGCCCACGCTGAGGCCCATCGCGCTCGCCTCGATGGCCGCGCGGAGGCCTGCGCCGCCCGCGCCGATGACGAGCACGTCGTGCTCGTGCGTCTCGAAATTCTTTTCGGTCATGTGATTTGCTCGACGCGGATCAGAAAAAGCGGATGTCGTGGATGGCGCCGCTCGAGACCATGCGGATGTAGAGATCCGTGAGCGCGACGCCGAAGAGGCTCGACCACGCGAAGGCCATGTGGTTCTCGTTCAGCTTGGTCACCAGCGTCCAGAGCGTGTGGCGGAGCTTGCCGAGCGGCGCCTCGCTGAAGCTGTCGACGCTGCCGCCGATGAGGTGGCGGAACGAGTGGCAACCGAACGTGTACCCCGAGAGGAGCGTGCAGTTCGTGAGCAGCACGAGGGAGCCCAGCCCCAGCCCGAAGTGGCCGTCGAAGTTGAGCGACTTGATGAAGTCGTGCCAGAGGAACACGAGGAACAGCACCGCGACGTACATCGCGAACCTGTGGAGGTTCTGGATGACGAGGAGCTTCTTCTCGCCGTTGTACTTGTGCGCGTTCCGCTCACCGACCGCGCACGCCGGCGGATCCATCGCGAACGCGCGGTAGTAGGCCTTGCGGTAGTAATAGCAAGTGAACCGGAAGCTCGCGGGGCCCGGCAGGATGAGCATCGCCGGGGACAGGAACGGGATCCCGAAACCCTTGGACTCGATGTAGGGCGAGTAGAACGGCGACAGGTACGGGCCGTACTCGAAGAAGTTGTTCTCGAATGCGCGGAACGTCGCGTACACGATGAAGCTCGAGAGCACCACGAACGTGATCGCGGGGCCGAGCCACCAGTTGTCCTTCCGAAGCGTCGCGCCAAACCCCGCTCCTACGAGCGGCAAACGTACGACCTTGTTGGCCATTTCCTCGCCTTTTCTGAGCTTGCTCCCCCCGGTACGGCGCGGCCACGCTAGTCCGCATTCGGCGTGGCTGCAAGGAGCTGCACGGAGGCCAAGGAGGCCGCGCCTCGCGTGTCGGTAGCGGGGTGAAGGTCCGCGCGCGCGTGGGGGCGATCTGCCTGACGGTCTGCCTGGTGACGAGCCTCGCCGTGGCAGGCTGCCGGACGCCTCCTGCGCCGCCGTCTCCCGCCGCGCAGGGCGCGAGCGGTCCGAAGTCCGTGATCGGCGTCGGCGCCCCCGCGGCTGCGACGGCTCCAAAAATGGCGGCCGCCCGCGTCGCGCCGATGTCGTCTCCGAACGCTCCGCCGCCGCGCGCCGACGCTCCTGCCGCGGTACCTGCGCCGCCGCCGTACGATCTCGTCGCCGATCGCGCGGCCCGCCTCGCGGAAGCGCGCGCGGAGCTGGGTCCCAAGATCCCGGCGCAGGTCGTCGACGAGGTCTTCCTCTTGTACGGGGCGCCCGGATGGGAAGGCGCCGCGTTCACGCAGAGCGTCGGCCTCGTGAAGAACGCGCTCGGCGCCTATTTCACCGGGCGCTTCCAGAAAAAGCCCGACCACGCGATCAGCGTGTACCTGTTCGCGCAAGCGGCGCCGTACGAGGCGTACTGCAAGGCGAAGTACGGCGAGAAGTGCCTCTCCAAGTACGGCTTCTACCGTCCCGACGAGCGCCGCATGGTGATGAACGCCGGGCTCGGCCTCGGGACGCTCACGCACGAGCTCGTGCATCCGATCGTGGAGACCGATTTTCCGCAGGCGCCCGCATGGATCAACGAAGGCATCGCGTCGCTCTTCGAGGCGCCGGTGATCCCGCGCACCGGGGAAATCCACGGCGCGAAGAACTGGCGCCACCCGAGGCTCATCACGGCGTTGAGCTCGCCCACCGAGCGCGGCGTCGCGCGGCTCGACGCGCTCTTCGGCATGACAGACGAGACGTTCCGCGACGACGCCGAGGATCTCCACTACGCGATGGCGCGCTACGTGTGCCAGTGGCTCGACGAGCGCGGCAAGCTCTGGGCGTTCTACCAAGCGTGGCGCGACAACGCGGCCGACGATCCCACGGGAGTGCGTGCGTTCGCGAGCGTGATGGGCAAGCCGCCGAGCGAGCTGGGGGATGCGTGGGCGAAATGGGTGAAGGCTTTGTGAAGGCTCTCTGAGAAGCGCCGTAGTCGTTCGCGTCAGCTCGCGATGGCGATCCCTAGCTGCTTCCTGAGCCGCGCGTAGCGGTCGGAGGTCACGAAGACGAGCAGATCGTCCATTCGCTCGGTGACGTGCGCGCGGTCCTCGGCTTCGAAGATCGCGTGCGCCGCCCGGAGATCGCCCGCGAGGAGGAAGCCCGCGCGCGCGCTCGTCTTGTCCATCGCGGCGGCCCACCTCTGGAGGTTGGTGCGACCGCCCTCTTCGACGAAACGAAGGAACGCGCCGCGCAGACGATCGATCGCGAGCGGCTCCAAGATCGGCTCGATCGCCTTCGCGATCGGAATCACCAGCTGCTTCACGTGCGGCGCGAGCGGCAGACCCGGGTTGCCGATGCTCAGCGCGGCGAGGAAGATCTCTTCGAGATCGGGGATGCGCGGCACGAGGAGCCGAACGAAGTGCTCCTCGCGATGGCACGCCAAATGTCGCCCCGCCAAGAACGCCAGCTCCGCGCTCGATCGTCCCGAGAGCGCGCGCTGACCGAGGCGCGCCGCGGGAGGCAGGCCAGGGACCATCTCCACCGCCCCCTCGAAATCGGGATCGGCATAACTCGCAGGCGCCTTCATTCCGAGGATCGCGGCGGCCCACGAGAAGCAGCGCACCGCCTGCACCGTCGACGTAGCCGGATCCTGCTTTTTTTCGGGCGCGAGCTTGAGGAGTAGCTTGTCGCGTCGCAACGCCGAGATGCGACCCAGGAGGACCGCGGGGGCCACGACCGCGAAGATTTCTCCGACGAGCGGCTCCTCGTCGGGATGGAAGAGGAGGCGCGGCCATGCTTCCGGCGTGACCTGCGCGGTCGGACGAATGAGCGCGCCGGTCGAGACGCGCGCGAGGAGCTGGCGGTCCTCCGGCGTCGCCGCGCCGAGGTAGTCGAGCGCCATCGCGACGCACACCGCGCGATCGGTGTCCTTCTGCGTGGTCGCGAGACGGAAGAGCGCGCGAAGGTTGGCCGCGTCGCGCGGATCGATCCGCGCGCGCTTCGCCAGCTCCAGCGGATCCTCGTCGGTCGATGCGGAGGCCGGCGCGGCGATGCCCGACACGTCCACTTCCACCGCGACGCTCGCGCGCGCCTCCTCCAGCTCCCTCTCGAGCTCGCGGATGCGGAGCTCCAGCGATTTCACCCGTCGCTCGAGCGCGAGCGTGCGTTGATCGGTGGCGGGCTCGAGCGGCACGAGCGAGCGCGGCGGCGCGAGATCCTCCGGCGCGAGCTGCTCGCGGATCACGATCTGGTGGCGCGCCTCGTACGCCGCCTGGAGCGCCTGCTCGAGCCGGCGAAGGCGCGCGCGATCGAGGCCGAGGTTGTCGGCCATGCGATCGAGCCGAGCGCGCTCTTCTTGCGTGATGACGCCGTCCTCGATGACCTCGGCGAACAGCTCCTCGTAGTATCCCTCGAGCTTGCCGAGGCGGAGGTTGCCGGTCGCTTCGCCCAGCTCGAAACCCTGGCCGTACGCGAACGACGGATCGGCTTCGCTCATCGGCGTCACTCCCAGGTAGGAGACGGGTAAGGGAGACCGGGGACCGCGAAGAGGAAGCCTTGCATCAGCTCGCACCCGAGCTCGGCGAGGAAGAAGCGGTCCTCGCGGCGCTCGATCCCTTCGGCGATGACGCGCATGCCGAGGTCCCGGCACGTGCTGATGATGCCGCCCACGAGCTTCTGCCGCACCGGCGACGCGCCGAGATCCTGCACCAGGCTGAGATCCAGCTTCACGAAATCAGGCTCGAGGATCGCGAGGCTGGAGAGGCCCGCGTAGCCGGCGCCGAGATCGTCGAGCGCGATGCGGAACCCTCGCGCGCGCAGATCGGCGATCCGCAGGCGGATGTCGACGATGCCGCTGAGCGACGCGCGCTCCGTGATCTCGAGGACGACGCGCGACGCGTGCTCCGAGAGCGGCGCCTCGCGGCTGAAGAGATCCGAATCCAGGAGATCCTTCGGGTCGATGTTCAAGAAGAGGAGCGCGCCGTCGGGCGGCGGGCGCGTGGACAGCGTCTCGGCGGCGACGAGCCGAATGCGGCGGCCGAGATCGTGGTGCCGCTCCAGGCGCTGTGCCGCGTCGAGGACGCTCGCCGTCGTGGGGAGCGCGCGATCGCGGCTGCGCAGCAGGCACTCCTGCCCGATCACCGTGCGCGACTTGTGCGAGACGATCGGCTGGAACGCGAGGAAGAGCGTCTGGAGGGTACGCTCGAAGGCGACGGTCAACCCCGCGATGTCCCCGGCGACGTCTCCTCGCTCACCCATCACCTTCATCGCCTCGCGCTTGAGGCGCGCGAGCGCGTGGAGCTTGTCGGCGCGGCGTACGGCGGCCAGGAGCGCGTCGTTCTCCCACGGCTTCGTGATGTATTCCATCGCGCCGAGGCGCAGCGCCTCGACCGCGGTCTGCAAGCTCGGATCGCCGGTCATGAGGATCACCGGCACATCGAGATCGTATGCGCGCACGAGGCTGAGCAGCTCGACGCCGGTCATGTTGGGCATGCGGATGTCGCTGAGGATGACGTCGAAGTGGCCCTGCATCAGCGCGTCCGCGGCCTTCGCCCCGTCGGGCGCGAGCGTCACCTCGTAGCCGGCCGCGGTGAGGAGTCGGTTCAACGAACGCGCGACTCCGATGTCGTCGTCGGCGATCAGGACCCGTGCGCTGCGCTCTCGCTCGCCCCCCGGCTCCGAATGCGGCGGCGGCAGGGTCTCGTTCATCGACATTCAGCCCCCTCCCTCCGCGAAGTCCGCGAACCCCGTTCGTGCGGGACAAGATCCACGATACGCTCGCGCCTACCTGTGGCAAGCACAAGGGAAATTGGCGCCCATGGTCCGCTCAAGGCCCCGGAAGCACGCCTATTCAGGGATCCTTGCGGAGGTGCGCTTCTCGCGTGCTATCCTTATCGGGATAGGATGGGCTTACGAGTCGATGCGTCGCTTGCCCGTGCGGCGCGGGGTACTCTTTCCGGACACGAGGGACTCGACGTGGATCTGGAGCGCTTCCGAAAGACGGCACGCGACCCACAGGGACGGCCCGAGCTCGCCGCGCTCCAGCCGAGCGACGTAGTTCGCCGAGAGCCCGGCGCGGTCCGCGAGCTCGGCCTGCGTGACGCCGAGCTCTTGACGAGCGCGACGGATCGCGTCGCCGACGGCGAGCGCGAAGTTGGACTCGTTCGGCGGCTCCGAAGCCCGTCGTTGCGCCGCCGGCTTGGATCGGTCTTCCCCCACGCTGACAATCTAGCTCACTTTGGGGCGCCGTGAGCTTCGAGGTGGAGGTTGGTGCAACGGTCGCCGGCCGGTACCGGCTGGACCGCCTCCTCGGCCGCGGCGCCATGGGGGAGGTCTGGCTCGCCACGCACATGACGCTCGGCGAGCACGTCGCCATCAAGTTTCTCCGGCAAGAGAGCGGCGGCGAGGACGCTGAGAAGTCCCTGTCTCGCTTCCTCTTCGAGGCGCAGGTCGCCGCCCGCCTCTCCCGCAAGAGTCGGCACATCGTGCGCGTCACGGATCACGGGGAAGAGGGGGGCGTTCCATACCTCGTGATGGAGCGCCTCGAGGGGGAGTCGCTCGAGGACCGGTTCCAGCGCGGCGCGGTCCCGCTCACGACGCTCCAGACGATCGTGTCGCAGTGTGCGCGAGGGCTCGCTCTCGCCCATGTCGAGGGCGTGTTCCATCGCGACCTGAAGCCCGCGAACGTGTTCCTCACGACCGACGAAGAGGGGCGCATGGTCGTCAAGCTCCTCGACTTCGGCATCGCGCGCGCGATCCGCGGAGACGCCAAGCGTTCGCCGACGTCGACCGCGCGCGGCGTCGTGCTCGGGACGCCCAGCTACATGAGCCCCGAGCAAGCGCGCGGCCTTCCGCACCTCGATCATCGCTGCGACGTGTGGGCGCTAGGCGTCGTCGCATACGAGGGGCTTACCGGCACCATCCCCTTCGAGGGAGAGACCGCGGAGGACGTCTTCGTCGCGGTATGCACGAACGATGTCGTGCCGATCGGCGATCGCAGGAGAGGTCTCGGGCCAGAGATCCACGCGCTGTTCGAGCGCGCGCTGGCCGAACGCATCACCGATCGCTTCCAGACCGCCGACGAGCTGGCGAGCGAGTTCGCCGCGCTGTCCGGCGTGCCCGATGGGCCGATGCCGTCGTCCGTCGATCGAGGCCCTCGGACCGACGAGGTGGCGACGCAAGGAAAACTCGCCGTGTCGATGAGCCCGACCCCCATCGCGCGGAGCCGCGTCGGTGTGGTCGCGGGGCTCGCCGTGGGCCTCGTCGTCGTCGCGATCGGCGCGAAGCTCGCGCTCTCTCCGCGCCCGCTGAACGGCGGCGCGCCGATGCCGTCGACGGAGCTCCCGCGCGCGAGCGGTGGAGCGTCGAACGCCGAAGTGCAGCCCGTCGCGGTGCCGACCGTGGCGATCGCGCCCGATCCCATTCCGACCGTGGCCGCCAGCGGGCCCCCGATCGCGCCGCCGCCGCGGTCAGGCGTTCCGCGCCCTGGCGGCGGAGGGACGACCTCCCCCGTGGCCGTGCCCATTCCCACGGCGTCGACGATCGCGCCCCTTCCGCTTCCGCCCCCACCACCCCGGCCGCCCGCCCCCGCGCCTGTACCCACGCCGGGAAAAACAGGAAACCAAAGCGAGGTATTCTGACGACTCTGCGCCTTCCCCCGCTTCCCCCGCTTCCCCCGCTCACCCCCTCCCTCCAACGCACGATGCCCCATTCCCCCGACACCTTCGCATCTCGATTCGCCGCCGCGCTGATGGCCCTCTGCCTTCTCGCGCCTGCCTCCGCGCGCGCCGATGCCGAGTCGGACGCGAAGGACCTCTTCGCGCGCGGTCGCGATTTTCGCGCCAAGCACGACTGCGCGGACGCGGTGATCCTCTTCAAGAAGGCGGTCACGATCTACCCATCGGGCCTCGGCAGCGTCCGCAACCTCGCCGAGTGCGAGGAGGAGCTTCGTCACCCCGCGGCCGCGCGACGATCGTGGCTGGATCTCAAGCGCGCGCTCGTGACGACGACGGATCCGAAATACCAGGGCTGGGCGGCCGAAGCGCAGAGCGCCGCGGATCGCCTGGCGCCGCTCGTCGCCAAGATCACGATCGATGTGGTGGGAGTGCGCAATGGCCGTGAGGTGCCGCGCGCGGAGCTCGACGATCTCGTGATCCGTGTGAATGGCGAGACGCTCCCGTTGGCCCTCCTCGGCACCGAGCTCGAGCGCGATCCAGGCGCGTACACCATCCAGGCGGAGAGGACGCGCGCGAAAGCGACGGACGTGCAGAGCATGATCGTGCTCGACGGCGACTCGCGCCGCGTGAAGCTTCGCTTGGCGAGCGACGGGCCTCCGCCCCCTCCCGTGGCCGCTCGCTCCGAGGTCGACGACCCCAACTCGGGGCGAAGGCTCGTCGGGTGGGTGACCTTCGGCGTCGGCGTGGCCTCGCTCGTCGGCGCGGGCATCTCGCTCGGAGTCCGGCAGTCGGCGCTGGGCGAGCTCAACGACAAGTGCACGGACCGCTCGGCGTGCCCGTCCTCGCTCCAGTCGACTGTGGATCGCGGGAAGCTCGCGTCCCTCTTGGTCAACGTCTTCGGCGCCGTCGGGATCGTCGCGACCGGCACCGGCTTCGCGCTCGTCGTCACGAGCCCCTCTGCGCCGCCGCCGCCTCGCAAAACCGGCCTCACCTTGCGCCCGATGCTCGGAAGCGCCAGCGGCCTCTCCGCGGAATGGATCCTGCCGTGAATCGCCGTCGCATCGCGGCTGCCGTCGCGCTGAGCGCGCTCGTCGCCGCCGCCGCGTGCTCGTTCCCCAAGGTATCGTTCGCGCCGCCCGACGACGGCGGCGCCGACGCGACGCTCTCGGACGGGCCGGGTGACGGTGGCTCGATGACGATCGACCCCGACGCCCCGTGTCCTGATGACAAGAAGCGCTGTGGCATCGCGTGCGCCAGCGTCAGCGACCCGGGTCACGGCTGCGGGGCGCCCGCGCCCATGTGCGACCCGTGTCCAGGCCCGCCGCACACGAAGTCCCTCTGTGATTTCCCGGACGCCTCGTGCGTGTACACGTGCGACGACAAGTGGACCGACTGCGACAAGGACGCATCCAACGGCTGCGAGGTGGACACGAAGTCGGGCGATGGGCAGAACTGCGGCGGCTGCAACACCACGTGCGATGGCGGGGTGTGCATGCTCAGCGGCACCTGCGGCGCGTCGTGCGGCGATGCCGGGACCTACTGCCCGCCGTCGACCTGCGCGGACATCGACAAGGACCCGCGCAACTGCGGCGGGTGTGGCAAGACCTGCGACGCGGGGAGCTACCAGACCCCCTCGTGCGAGGGGCGCACGTGCCAATACAAGTGCAACGACGGCTTCGATGACTGCGACACGCAGCACGACAACGGCTGTGAAGCCAACCTCGGCAGCGTCGCCACATGCGGCAGCTGCACCAACGCATGCGACGGCGGCGCTCACACCGGCGCGTCATGCGACACCTCCCAGAACCCCGCCAAGTGTCTCTACGCGTGCATCGGACCGAACGCGAATTGCAACGGCACGCTCGACGACGGGTGCGAGTGCCCGGGGGGCACCAAGTGTCAGGGAGAGTCGTGCGCCGCGAACTCGGAGTGTTGTGGCGGTAAGACCTGCAAGACCGCTAGCCTCCTGCCATGCGCGCTAGGTCTCGTCTGCACCTGTCAGTGACGGAGTGTCAGCCGCCGCACGCTGGAACGCGATCGACGCCGCCGAAGAACTCGTCGACGATGAGCTTCCACGCCTGCGCGTTCTCGGGCGGGCCGCACTTGAACGGCGCGACGCGCGGCAGCTTCTTCGTGATCGCGCGATGCTCGCGGTACCAGCGGATCGCGAGCTCCGCCGCGTACTCGTGCACCGGGTTGTAGTCCTCGGGCTGGAACGCGTAGTACGTCCCGCCGCGCACGGTCGTGGTGGTCGGCGTGTACGGTGTGAGGCACGGGATGCGCGTGCCGCACTTGGCGGTGATCGTCCGGTAGAGCGGCCCGAGCACGCGCTCGCTCCAGTGCGAATCGTCGCCATCGTTGCGGTGAAAGAGCTCGTGGAAGAAGAGCTCGTGCACGCCCTGCTCGGACGTGTTGAGCGAGCCCACGACGTTGTACGCGATCATCCACGTGTCGAACGCGGCGTAGGCTGACGGCGTCGTCCGATCGACGCTGCGAAAGTAGCGAAGCGTGAACGGATGCCACTCGTACCGGAACGCGACGGAGTGGTCCGGATCGAGCGCGGTGAAGAGCTCCTCGAACTCCTTCGCGGCAGAGGCGAGCCAGTCGAGGTGCGTGCGGTACTTTCCGAGCGGCGCCTCCGGCACGATATGGATGCGGCCGCGCCAGCTCATCTCCTCGAAGTGATCGCGCTCGAGGCCCGCAAGGATTCCGTACTTCGAATAGAGGTCGTGCGCGATCGTCCGCGCAGACGCGTCGGAGGCGTAGCGAACGTCGAGCAGGCAGAGGACGCGATCCTGCGCGTTCGGCGGGCAGAGGCGCTCGCGAGTGGAGGCCTGACCGGGCGCGTCGGGGAAGAGAGCGGCGTCGGCCTCGGCGCCGGACAGCGGAGGGCGGGCCGGAGTCGGAGTCGGAGTCGGAGTCGGAGTCGGAGTCGGAGTCAGCGTCGGAGTCGGCGTCGGCGTCGGAGTCGGCGTCGGCGTCGCGGTCGGCGTCGGCGTCGCGGTCGGAGAGCCCTTCGTGCACGCGGCGAGCGCGAGCGCGAGCGCGAACGAGCGAAGGGTCATCGCTGTTGGCGCGCGGGCGGGATGACTTCGGCCTCGAGCAATTCGACCTCTTGGGGAACCCCGGTCGCCGCGACGCGCGTAGGTGCGACGCCCGCGTCGACGCGGACGGCCGGACCTTGCCAGGTGCCGAGCCCGCCGGTGAACTGCAGGAAGCGGAAGAAAATGCCGCCCGCGTCGTCGAGCTCGAGCGACACTTGCTCGGGCGTCGTCTTCGCGAGATCGGTGAGGAGCGCGTCTGCGTCGGCGGGCGAGATGTCGAGTGCCTGCGCGGCGTCCATCGCCGTGATCATCCCGTTGCGGTGCTGCGCGAGCGCAAAGAGCGCGCGCGTGCGGGCACCCTTCTCCTCGCCCGCGCCCTGCCGATGCAGGGACTTGCCACCCTTCAAGAGCAGGTAGCCGAAGACGAGCGACGCGAACGCGATCGGCCCGCCGATCGCGTAGCCGGCGACGCCTCCCTCGATGACCCACTGGAGAAACGCGCCGATGATGAGCGCGACCGACAGGCCGCCGACGAGGATGACCCACCCGAAGCCTCGCGCGACGGTGCCGCCGATCCTCGATCCCTTCCCGGCGAGCGTCACCGAGCTGGCCGCGAGGGGAAGTCGCGGGGCGCCGCACGCCGTGCAGTACGCTGCCATGCCGCGATACACGATGGGCGCGTTCTTGTGGCAGCGGGGGCACATGGACCACAACTTGGCCACGTCGCGCGCCGCGTCAAGGCACGGATGTGCTTGCGGATGCGCTCGGACCCGGCGCCCACTCGACCGACGCGACGACGCGGACGGTCGGCGCACCTTCGCCGTCCGTGAGATGCCCGCCGATTCCGACGCCCGCGCGCCAGTCGGCGACCAGATCGCCGTGGATGCCGAGGAGCAGCTCGAGGGGCGTCTTTCGCGCGCGCCACGCATCGGCCCCGGTGACGACCGCGCTGCCGAAGAGCTCCGGTCCGAGGACGACCCGCCCGCCGGCGAGCTTGGTGCCGACCGCGCCGCCGAACGTCAGCTCGCTGCCGAGCTCCGCGCCGGCGAAGTGCGCCGCGAGCGGACGGAACATGAGACCCGCGCGCGCCGCGTAGACGAGCGCGCCGATCTCTCCCGCGACGAGCGCACGGGTGTGCGTGCGGAGCGTCTCGTCTCCCGTGAACGAGTCGCGCCTCCCGCTCGGCAAATAGATCTGCGCGCCGAGCGCGAGCGTGAAGGGAGCGCCAAACGCGCCTACCAGGCGGAGATCCGTTCCGAGGCGCACGTCGCCGATGTCCGATCGTGGCGGCGCGTGGAGATCGCGGCCGCCAAAGAGCACGGTGTGCCCCGACTCGTGCACCGCCACTGGGAGAGAAATGCCGACACGCGCCCGATCGCCTAGCGTGAACGCGCCGCCGAGGTGTACGAAGAGCTGATCGGTGACGAGCGCCTGACGCGATCCGCCGTCGCCGGTCACCACGAGCGGCTGCGTCGCGAAGTCGGTGACCAACCCCGCCGCCGGGCGCAGGTGCCCGCGAAAATCGAGCGATTCACTGGCGAACCAGGTGCTCCCGCGCTCCGACGGATCGAAGCGCCCGACCGCGTAACCGTTCACGTCGGCGCGCGCGGGGCCGGGCGCTTGGATCGCCGCGACGGCCAGCCCTGCGAGGGCCGCGGCCGCAGCTCGCCAAGGTCCTCGCGTCATTCGCGACGAGGCTATCGGCAACGCACGGCAGGATCCAGGCAGCGTCGCGCGCGCTCTTTCGGTACTCTCGCGCAATGGCGTCCGACTCCTATCTCGTCCTCTCCGCTTTGGGTCCCGACCGCCCCGGCCTCGTCGCCGAGGTCACCGCGTTCATCACCGAGCGCGGCGGCAACATCGAAGACAGCCGCATGGCCGTCTTCGGCGCGGAGTTCGGCATCTTCACGCTCGTCTCCGCCACGCCCGACGAGGTCGCCACGATCGCCGCCGACGCGCGCACGCTCGAAGCGAAGACCGGCCTCAGCGTCATCACCAAGCCGACGAAGAGCCCGAGCGAGCACCGCCGCGCGCCCGCCGTGCCGTGCCTCGTCGTCGCCGAGGCCCTGGATCACGAGGGCTTCGTCCGCTCCGTCTCGTCGGCGCTGCACGCGGTCGGCGTGAACATCGTGTCGCTCGAGACGCTCGCCTACAACGCGCCCGTCACCGGCTCGCCGCTGTTCCGCCTCGAGGCGCAGATCGACGTCCCCCGCGAGGTGTCGCTCGCCAAGGTGCGCGAAGCGATGGCACAAGTGGCCGAGCGCCAGAACATCGACATCGACGTCAAATCCCTCGTCGGCCGCGGCTGACGCTCATCCGGCGTCGCGCGCGAGCTCGTCGCGGATCTTCTGCGCGCACGCTGCGGCTTCTTCGTCGGACGCGTATTTCTTCCGCGGCCAGAAGAACCCCTTGAGGCCATCCTTCGGTGTCCGCGGGACCACGTGCACGTGAAGGTGCGGCACGCTCTGGCTGACGCGGTTGTTCATGGCGACGAACGTGCCCTTCGCCTCCGTCGCCACTTCGACCGCGCGCGCGACGCGCTTCACCGCGCCGAAGAAGTCCGCGAGCCGCGCGTCGGGGAGCTCGAGGAGCGTCTCCGCGTGCGCCTTCGGGACCACGAGGACGTGTCCGTGAAAGAGGGGGCTCTTGTCGAGGAACGCGGCGACGTGCTCGGTCGACAGGACGTGCCGATCACTCGTCCCGGCGGCGAGATCACAGAAGAGGCAGCCCATGGTCGCTTCCAACCTAGCCATAAATTCCCGTCAATCCAACGCGTTGCGATTTTTCGTCGATTCCATGGATCCTTCGCCCGCGAGGGCCGTCTGAAGCGGGAACGGAGGCACGTCCATGAAGCTCGCCCACATCCTCGCCGCAGTGACCGTGTTCGGAGCCGCCTTCGTCGCGCAGCCTGCGAGCGCTTGCTCTCCCAGCGGCGAGCGCGTCGAGGACATCGACTTCGCGCAGCCGCCGGATCCGGTGACGCAGCTCCTTCAAGAGGCCGCGCGGCTCGACGCGCGGGCGCGTCAGATGGACCAGACCGCCGTTTCGTTCGAGCGCACTGCGGACAACCTCGCGTCGCGCGCGCGGGAGGTTCGGAACCTCGCCTTCACGCAAGCGGAGCTCGATCGCGCGCGCCTCCTCGCGCAGGCCAATCAGCTCTCCGCGCAGGCGGCGGTGAACCGTGCGTCCGCGCAGGAGCGACGCGCGCAGGCCGGGCAGCTTCGAGTCTCCGCGCGTGAGACGCGCGACCGCGCCAATCGCCTCGCCGGCGGTAACCCGCGTCCGCGTCCGTGGCGCGGCGGCGTCGCGCAGACGATCTGAACGCGCGCCTCGCCCGGCGGCGCAGACTCGTTGTAGACTGGCCGAAGTGCGCGAACAGCCCCACCGTCGTACGGCCTCCTTCGAGAAGTTCTCCCGTGCGCTCGTTCGCGTCGCGCTCCTCTCGGCGGTCGCTGTCAGCGTCCCCCTCGCGTTTCCCGCGGATGCGCACGCCGAGCCCAACGCGGCCGACAAGGAGACCGCGCGCCGCCTCATGGCGGAGGCGCGCGACAAGCGCACCGCCAACGATCTGAAGGGCGCGCTCTCGGCGTTTCAGGCGGCGGACGCGATCATGAAGGTCCCGACGACGGGCATGGAGGTCGCGCGCACCCAGGTCGCGCTCTCGCTCCTCGTCGAGGCGCGCGACACCGCGCTGCGCGTCGCCCGCTCGCAGCCCGAACAAGAAGATCCACCGCCGTTCACGCGCGCGCGCGAAGAGGCCCGCCAGCTCTCCGAGGATCTCGTGAAGAAGATCCCGACGGTCACCCTCGTCGTCTCCGGCGCGGAGCCCGGCGCGATCCCGAACGTCACCGTCGACGGCGCCGGCATCCCCGCCGCCTCCCTCGGCATGCCCCGCACGCTGAACCCCGGTCATCATACGATCACCGGCTCGGCGGGCGGAAAGCAGGCGAAGGCCGAGGTCGATCTCGCCGAGGCGCAGCACCTCGACGTGAAGCTCGAGCTCGTCGCGAGCACCGGTCCGATCGTCGCACCTCCACCTCCGCCTCCTCCTCCTCCTCCGGTCGAGAGCTCTGGCGGCATCGGTAAGCCGCTCTTCATCGGCGGCGCGGTAGTCGCCGGCGCCGGCCTCGTCCTGGGCAGCATCACCGGCGTCATGAGCCTGTCGAAGACGAGCAGCATCAAGAGCAACTGCAAAGGCAACACGTGCCCGGCGTCCCAGCAGAGCGACATCGACTCCGCCAATTCGCTGGCCACCGTCTCCACGATCGGCTTCATCGTCGGCGGGGCTGGCGCCGCGGTCGGTGTGATCGGCCTCATCTTGTGGAGCGGCGAGGGCAAGAAGGAAGGCCACGCCGCGTCCGTCACGCCGTGGGTCGGCCTCGGCTCGGCCGGCGTGCGCGGCTCGTTCTGATCGCGGCCGCTGCCTGCCGAGCAGCCCTGACTACTTCGCCGTCAGGTTCACGGCCGCGGTAGATGCATTGTACACGCATCCGTCTGCGGTGGTCGGGCAGCTGGGGCGCGACATCTGGACGTTCAGCAGGTACATGCCTGCGGCGGTCAGCTTCGACGCTGGGATCGTCTCCTTCGTCACCGTGGGCAGGCGCGGCGCGTCGGACGCGTAGAGCGCAGTGAAGCCGCCGCCCGGCGCCGCCGCGAAGAGCTCGACGATCGCGTACGCCGCGCGCGGGCTGGCCGTCCACGTGACGTCGAGCGGCTGTCCGATCGCGATCTGCGCCTGATCCGCCGGCTGCGCGATCGCCGGATCGAAATCCGGAGTCTCCGGTGCGAGCGAGTACGTCGCGCCGCCGACGAACGACGCGTGCGCGACGTCGATGCCGATCGCCGCAGGCGCGCTCTTCGTCGTGAGCTGGACGAAGTAACTCTTCTGCCCGCTCAGGTTCGTCGTGAAGGGCATGTCGAGCGCCTGCGCATCGGCGTGAAGCGTGACCTTCGCGTCGAGGAGCTCTGCGGCGGTGCCTGGATCGTAGACGTGGGCCGATGCCCACGACAACGCGAGGGCGCCGCCGGTCGGCCGCTGCTGGAGCGCCTCGAGGAACACCGGGCGAACGTGGAGCTCGACGGCCTGCGCGAGCGGCAACGTGAATGGACCCGCTACCGTCGCGACCGCAGCGGCGCCCGTACCGCTTCCGAAGCGCGCGACGCCTTGCACGTAGTAGCGGCCGGCGGGATCGACGCCGGAGAAGGCGTACTTGCCCTCCCCGGTGACGGAGGCCTCGGCGACCGGCGTGCTCTTGCCGTACGGAAAGACCGCGTAGAGCTGGACCTTGGCCGACGTGAACGGCACGTTGAAGCCGCGCGTGATGAGCGTGCCGCTGACGCACGCGGCCGCGTCGCCGGAGCACGTCCCCGTGGTGCTCCCGGTGGGGCCGATCGGCGTCGGGGGCGTGGTGCTGCTCGACGAGCACGCGGGGATCGCGAGGGCGGCGAAAGGCAACGAGACCGCGACGAGCAGGGTAGGGACACGCATCGTAGGCTTGGTAGCCTGACCCGTTCCCCACATTCGCGCCACCGGTGGTTTTGAGGCCCGGTGCGGTATAAGAGGCTACCGAAATGAGCCAACCGTCCCTCCCCGTCACCTCCTACCCGAAGGAAGACATCAAGGTCCTCTTGCTCGAGAACGTGCACCCGAGCGCGCACGCGATTTTCGGCGTCGAGGGTTTCCAGATCGAGGTCGTGAAAGGGGCGCTGAGCGAGGACGAGCTGCGGCGCAAAGTGGCGGACGCGCACGTGCTCGGCATCCGAAGCAAGACGCAGGTGACCGCCAACGTCCTCGCCGACGCGCGCCGCCTGCTCACGCTCGGCTGCTTTTGCATCGGCACCAACCAAGTGAACCTCGACGCGGCGAACATCGGCGGCATCCCGGTCTTCAACGCGCCGTTCTCCAACACGCGCAGCGTCGCCGAGCTGATGATCGGTGAGGTCATCGTGCTGGCGCGCCACCTCGGTGATCGCTCGCGCGAGGTGCACGATGGAAAATGGCGCAAGGTCGCCGAGGGCTCCACCGAGGTCCGAGGCAAGACGCTCGGCCTCGTCGGGTACGGCCACATCGGCTCGCAGGTCGGAGTGCTCGCCGAGGCGATGGGAATGCGCGTCCTCTTCCACGACATCCAGACCAAGCTCCCGATGGGCAACAACCGCTCGGTGCCCACGCTCGGCGAGCTGCTTGCAAACAGCGACTTCGTGGCGCTCCACGTGCCGGCGACGCCGCAGACCAAGTGGCTCATCGGCGAGGCCGAGATCGCGCAGATGAAGCCCGGCGCCTGCCTCATCAACGCGTCGCGCGGCACGGTCGTCGTCATCGACGCGCTCGTCGACGGCATCAAGCGCGGCCACGTCGGCGGCGCGGCGATCGACGTCTACCCGGAGGAGCCGGAGTCGAACACCGACGACTTCGCCACACCCCTGCGCGGCCTCCCCAACGTGCTCCTCACGCCGCACATCGGCGGCTCGACGATGGAGGCCCAAGAGGCGATCGGCCGCGAGGTGGCGACGAGCCTCGTCAAATACGTCAACAGCGGCGCGACCACCGGCGCCGTGAATTTTCCGCAGATCGAGCTCCCGCACATGCCCGGAGCGCACCGCGTCCTCAACGTGCACAAGAACGTGCCCGGCGTCCTCCGCGACATCAACAAGATCGTCAGCGACAAGAACGCCAACATCCGTAGCCAGCTCCTCGCGACGGACGCGGGGATCGGTTACCTCATCATGGATCTCGATCACGACGTCGCGAACGACGTGAAGAAGGCCATCGCGACGCTCCCTACGAGCGTCAAGACGCGCATCCTCTACTGAGCCGCTGCACGAGGCGACGTGACTAGGCGACGCGCTTTCGTGACGGCGGGACGTAGTCCTCGTCGAGCTCGTCGCGATCGAGGCGGTCCAGCCCGGCGAACTCGTCGATGCGCGGCGTCGACGGGCGCAGCGAGGGCATCCGAAGACCGAGCTTCATCGCGCTGGCGCCACCCTTGCCCTCGCCACCGGTCTTCGAGGACGGGGGGGGAGGCGGGGGTACAGCGACGAGAACAGGGGAGGAGGGGACTGCCGATACGGACATGACGGCGGTACTTAGAGCAAAGCTCGGGCCAGATTGCAACGCACTGCGTAAAACAAATGACACGCGAAATCGTTACGAATTTTGGCAAGGATGCGAGAAGCACCCCGTTAACCCCCTAACGCGCCGTGACAGGAGTGTCCCAACAGGGACAGCTTTCGCACCCACCTTCGTGTCGCACCGCCAGATTCAGACGCGGCGGCGGCGACGGCGGGCGCGGGCGAGGGCGGCGCCGAGGACGAGGGCGCCGGTAGAGAGCGCGGCGCCGGCACCGGTTGAGGTGGGGAGGACGTGGCAACCGCATCCGCCGGAGCTGCCGCCGCCGCCCGCGGGAGAGTCGCTGTTGGGGAGCCCGCCTTCGCCGACGCCGCCGTCGGAACCGCCGCCACCGCCCGGAGTGGTCGTCGGTGGCGGCGCGGCCTTCTCCTCGGTCGCGGTGCATCCATCCTTCGCGGCGGAGAGCTGGAAGACGAGCGGACGACCCGCGAACGCGCCTGCGCCGGTGCCGGCGGTGATGGCGACCGCGCACTTCTCGCCGTCGGCGTGCGCGGTGACGTTCGACGTGCCGGTCGCGTCCTCCGGGGCGTCGAAGACGACGTGGCGCGCAGGCTGATCTCCGGTCGCCGAGTACGCGAGCGTGGGGCCGGCGGCGCCGTCCGTCGCGCTGGAGCCGAGGACGAAGGTGCGCGAGCCTCCGCGCGTGACGCGCGCGCCGACGACCGCCGGATCGCCGATCGCGACCGCGTCGCTCGGCGCGTCGGCGGTGGCGAGCCCGTCGAGGACGTGCACCGCGAGCGCTTGCGGCCCCGGAATTTCGAGCGCGTACTCGCCGACGTCGAAGCGCGCCGCGGTGCAGACGCCGAAGGAGCCGTTGCTGCACGGCGATCCGTTGTCCCCTTTGTACGTCTTGGTCGCCGGCGTGCCGCCCGAGAGCGTGACCGGGTGGACGACGAGCTTCGATCCGCCGACCGTCGCGGTGGCGACATTCCCCGCGCCGAGCGTGAACGCCGACGGAGAACGGAAGCGGAGGTACGTCTTTCGCGCGGCGTCGTCGGTGCGCACGCGATCGAGCACGACCACCTCACCCTCCGGCAGGAGCGCCCAGTCGCGTCGCGCGTAAGGCACGTCGCTCTTGCCCGTGTCGTCGTCGAACGCGTGAACGAGCTCCGCGCGCGCCGCCGCCACGCCGCTCGCCGTCGCGCGCGCCCAAGCGAGGCTCGCGGCGGATCGCGGCGACTGGCTGGGGCGGTAGTCCGACTGCACGGTCTTCGAGTCCACCGTGAGCGCGTTGCTGGTGAGCGACGACAGCGAGCCGTACGGCGACGGATCGACGACCAGCGAGTCGCCGCCGCGCGAGAACACGAACGTCGACGCGTCGAGGTGCTGGTGATCGACGAGGAAATGCGGCGCAGAGACGAACACACCCCAGAACGCGCCGGGATCGGCGCTCGAGCGCGCGTAGAGCTTTCGCGTGCCGGGCGTGACGTAATAGAGGGGGCGCGGCGTCGCCGTGTAACTCGTTGCCATCACGCCACGCGCTTCGGCGATTGCCTCGTACACGAGCCCATCGGCGACGGTTTTTACGACGCTCTTGTGGAGGAACGCCGCCCAGCCCGCGGCCTCGTCCCCGGCGCCGATCATGATCGCGAGGAGCGGCTCGGTGCCCGGCGGCTTGTTGGGCGCCGCGATCGCCGCGTTGCCGTAGTCGCCGCCGATGAAGAAGCCTTTCTGGTCGGGCGTTAGCGCGTACTCGTAGTTGAGGCCGAGCGCCGAAAAATAGTCGTGGCCGGCAGGGAGGCTCGCGCCTTGCTCTTCGACCGCGCGCAGGGACATCGCGTACTCGAGCACGCCGAGCTCGCCGTACTCCCAGCCCTCCGGCCAGTCGCCGCCCGCGAGCGGTCCGCCAGCGCCTGCTCCTTTGGGGCCGAGGTTCTCCTTGTTCCACATCGTGTCGACGACGTCGGCCCAGTACTTCGCCGCCGAGCCGTCGTCCTCGCCGGACGCGGCGATCGCGATCATGCTCTTCCCGATGACGTAGCCGGCTTGGTAGTTCGAGCCCGCGACGTCGTGGAGGTAGCCGTTCGCCTCCTCCCAGTCGACCCACGCCTTGAAGCGATCTCGCGAGGTTTGGAGGAGCTGGGAATCGACGCCGGGCGCGTCATGCATCCAGTCGTACGCGATGGCGGTGAACGAGCCGAAGTAGCGCATCGCGTAGCCGTTGTCGTGCGCGCCGCTCACCGTGGAGTCGCCGCCCGCGCCGTCGCCGAGCGTCTGGAAGTCGTCGAGCAGCGCGCGCCATTGCCGGATCCCGGCGGCGGCGTAGCTCGCGTCCTTCGTGAGCTGCCACGCCATCGCGCACGTCGCCGCCGCGTAGCCGAAGCCGTAGCCCATGAAGATGCCGTCCGAGTACTTGCTCGGGTTGGCGGCGATGTCCTTGCACTTGGTCACGACCGACGCGGCGGCGGTGCCGCCCTTCGCCGCGTTGGCCTTCAGCGCGGTGACGGTGGGGGCGGTGAGCCAGATGCGCGGGTGCGCTCCGCTCGGCGCGGTGGGCGCGGCCGATGCCGTGGCGGAGATCGCGGCGAGGGTGGCCGTGGCCTTGGCGAAAGAAGCGAGACGCACTTGGTCCCTAAGGCTACGGGGCCCTGCGTCGGGCGCAAGTGCGGGTGGACCGCCGGAGGTCCAGGTATCGAAAAATAATCACGAAGTGCACGCGCGCCGTTTCACGTTAGGCCCGCCGCCGTGTCCAAGGAGCAACATCATCTTTTACGGCACGCACCGAAAGGGGCACTTCATGATTCGCGGAACGTCGACGTCAGCTTTCCCGGCCTCCACCTTCACCGCGCTCGTCCTTGGCGCCGCGCTCTACGGATGCTTCGGCGGAAGCGCCGCGTCGTCCGACGGATCGTCACCCGCGGATGGGAGCGGCGCCGACGGGGGCGGCGGCCAAGAGGGCGGAGGGTCCGGGACCGTGAACGGCGTCACGTACACGAAGGACGTCGCGCCGATCGTGCAGGATCATTGCCAGACGTGCCACACGCAGGGCGGCATCGCCCCGTTCTCGCTGACGTCGTACGGCGACGCGAAGGCGATGATCGGCCCGATGGTCGATCAGACCGCGAGCCGCACGATGCCGCCGTGGGGCGCGCAGGACAGCGCCGACTGCACGTCCGCGCGGCCGTGGCTCCACGACATGCGCCTCACCGACGCGCAGATCGCGACGTTCAAGGCGTGGAAGGACAACGGCACGCCGGAGGGGGACCCCAAGGACGCGCCGCCTCCGCGCGCGTCCGATCCGACGGACTTGCCGAACGCCAACTTCACCACGGCGCCGAGCCCGTACGCGATCACGTCCATGACGAAGGACACGTTCCGCTGCTTCGTCATCGATCCGAAGCTCACCGCGACGCGCTACTTGAATGGCTCGTTCTTCGTCCCGGGCAACAAAGAGATCGTCCACCATGTCCTCCTCTATTCAGATGCGAAGGGGGATGCCGCGAAGCTCGCCGATGCGTCGGGGAGCTACGACTGCTTCGGCGGACCCGGCGTGAGCCAGCCGAATCTGGTCGCCGCGTGGGCGCCTGGCGCCGGTCCCGTCGAGCTGCCGTCGAACGCGGGCGTGCCGCTTGCCGCGGGGACGCTCCTCGTCATGCAGATCCACTACCACCCGCACGGGCAGGACTTCTCGCCCGACGCGACCAAGATCCAGCTCCGCCTGAGCGACACGCTGCCCGAGTACACGGCGGTGACGCGCCTCATCGGCAACTTCAATGGGCCGAACGGCGCCGACGGCCTCTTGCCGGGCCCGGACGACAACGGAAAGACCGAGTTCAAGATCCCCGCGAACGTCAGCGGTCACACCGAGACGATGCGCATCACGCTCCCGAAGACCACGCCGACCACCTACGTCTACGGCGTCGCCGCGCACATGCACCTGATCGGCAACGCCGAGAAGGTCTGGATCGATCACGCGGCGGGCAACACCGAGTGCATGCTGCAAGTACCGTCCTGGAACTTCAACTGGCAGCGCATGTACACCTACGACGCAGCGATCGAGAGTCTCCCGGTCGTCGGCCCCGGGGACAAGCTGACGGTGAAGTGCACGTACGACAACACGACGTCGAACCCGTTCATGGCGCAGGCGCTCGCCGATCAGGGACTCTCGGCGCCGCACGACGTGAGGCTCGGCGAAACGACGCTCGACGAGATGTGCCTCGCGGCGACGATCTTCCTCCAGAAGTCGAAGTAGGCGAACTCGCGAGATACGCCCGGCAGGCGACGCTCACGGCCAGCTGCAGATGCTGGCCGCGTCGAGCGCCGCGCGGCAGCTCGAGAGTCCGGTGAGCGCGTTCCCGAAGCTCGCGTCGCGCGTGCTCCCGCACTTGGTGACGCACGGACCGGTGCGTGGAGCAGGGCACGCGTTGACGCACGCGATCCACTTCACGCACGCGTCGTCCCCCGCGCACTCGGTCTCGAAGACGCAGCAGTTCTTGTCGACGGCGTCCTGACACCCGGCGTCGCCCTCGAACTCGAACCGGATGCCGGAGTCGCACGCGGAGAACGTGCCGGCGTCGTCGATGGGCGCATCGGCCGCGGCGTCGACCACCTCCTCCACCGGAGGCGCGACGCCGTCGAAGGTCGCGCACGGTCCCGGGAAGGAGAGCGCGAAGAGAGACGCGAGGGCGTGGGCGCGTCGCATCAGTAGGGGTTGTCCTGGTGGAGATCGGCCGGGGGCTTGGAGGAGGGGGTAGGGGCGGGGCGGGGCTTGGGACGGACGGGGCCTGCGGTCGCGGTCGTGGTCGTGGTCGCGGTCGTGGTCGTGGTCGGAGTCGGAGTCGGAGTCGGAGTCGGAGTCGGAGTCGGAGTCGGAGTCGGAGTCGGCGTCGGAGTCGGCGTCGGCGTCGGCGTCGGGGTCGGCGTCGGAGTCCGGGTCGAAACGAACGCGAACGATGCCGTGCCCGCCAAGACGAGCGCGATCGCCACGAGGATCGGCGCGCCGCGTCGGCGTCGGACCGAGGGGGACGGCGTCGGGGCGGCGAGGAGGCGCTGCAGGGACTCGCGGCGCTCTTTGATGCGCGCTCCCGCGAAGCGTTCGACGAGCGCAGCCACATCGGCGGGAGGCGCAGGGGCAATCGCTGCGACGAGCGCGTCGCGGAGCTCTTCGGCGGTCGCGTGTCGCTCGTCACGCACGCGCTCGAGCGCCTTCACGACGATCGCGTCGACGGACGCCGGAACCTCGGGGTTCATGCTCGACGGGGCGGGGATTGGCTCGAGCAGGATCTTGAGGAGGACGTGCGAGCCGTTCTCGTCGTCGCCCTCGCCGCCGTCGAACGGGCGCCTGCCCGTGAGTGCCTCGAAGAGGACCACCCCCGCGGAGAAGACGTCGCTCCGTCGATCGACCGGCGATCCCTTTGCTTGTTCCGGCGAGAGGTACGCGAGCTTCCCCTTGATCGTCCCGCCGGTCGTCTCGCTCACCCTCGACGCCGCCTTCGCGATGCCGAAGTCGATGAGGTGGCTCGTGCCGTCGGTGCCCACGATCACGTTCTGCGGGCTCACGTCGCGGTGGACGATCTCGAGCGCCGTGCCGCGCGCATCCTTCGCTTCGTGCGCGGCGTGGAGGCCGGCGAGCGCGTCGGCGAGAATTCGCGACGTCACCGGCAGCGGCAAGCGCTCGCCGAGGGCTGCAGCTTCACGCAGGAGCATCGCGAGCGAGATCGACTCCACGTACTCGAGGACGATGAGCAGCTCGCCCCCTTCGCCCGTGACGTCGAGCACGCGCACGACGTTCGGGTGACGCACGAGCGACGCGACGCGCGCCTCGTCATGGAACATCTCGCGGAACTTCGGGAGGCGCAGGAGGTGCGGGTGGACGCGCTTGACGACGACGAGGCGCTCGAGCCCGGGAACGCCCGCGTGGCGCGCGACGTAGACGGTGGCCATGCCGCCGGTCGCGAGCTCGGCGAGGAGCTCGTAGCTGCCGATCTTCTCGCGGCTCACGGGAACGTGCCCTCGATGCGCGCGGACATCGGCCCGAGCTGCGCGCGCACGGCGGTGCCCGACGAAAGCCAATCGACGAAGAAGCGAGCGGCGATGCCGGTGAGTGTGCCGACGCCGATCGTCGACCAGAAGAGGACGTTCGTGCGTGTCTCCTTCGCGCGACCCGAGTCGAGCAGGCTGCCCGTCGGCGCCGTGTCGTAGCGGTGCTTCGCGTCGAGCGTGTCGAGGCCGCTCACGACGGTGACGACGCCGAGCGCCGCTGTGAGACCGGCGCCGATCCACACGACGCTCGAGGGCAGGACGCGTGGCCCCCGCGGCTCGGCGCGCACCGGCATAGTCGCTGCAGTCGAGGAGGAGGATGGCGGCGGCGGTGGCGGAGCCGCAGGCGGGGGCGGCTCGAGGACGACACTGGCGGACGCCCCGGCGGCGACCTTGATCTGCGCGCGGACGTCTCTCGAGGCCCCGTCGCGCGCGCGCCCCGTGACGACGTGGTCGCCGGGCGCGACGTACGTGGTGGTCCCTTCGATCGCGACGCCGTCGACCTTCACGGCGTCGACGCCGCGCGCTACGACGTCGAGCCGCCCGAGGCGCGTCGCGAGCTCCTTGCGCGCGGCGGTGGCGCGATCGCGATCGAGCCCGTCGGGCGGCGCGACCTCGAGGTAGCGCGTGTAGAGGTTCGCGGCGCGCGCCGCCTCGCCGCCGAGATCGAAGGCGCGCGCGGCGTTCCAGAGCGGATCGTGGTGCGGCGCCCGCGCGTACGCATCCAGGAAAAGCTGCCCGGCGCGGAGGAAATCGCGCGCCGCGAACGCCGCCTTGCCTTGCTCGTACGCCTCGTGCGCCGCCGCCCGGTCCGCCTCGCCCGAGGTCGGCGCGGTCGGCGCAGGAGTCGGTCGAGGTGCATCCGCGCGCACAGCGGGCGTGATTGAGCCGACGGCGACCGCCGCAAATCCCGCTCGAATCCACCGCAATCCGTTCGGATACACCTACTCCGAGTATCGAACGCCGCTCCCCGTGGGCGCAAGCCGCTGTCTTCTCCACGTGACACGCGCGTCGCAGCGGCCGTTCCTGCTCTCGAAGCTTGGCGTGTGAGGCTACGATGGCGGGGTGCGCACACTCGGCCCCGCTCCGGACTCCGTCGTCGACCCCGTCACGCGCACTCTTCGTGCCGGCGCGTACCGGGGCGGCGTTCGCGCCGTCGACCTGACGTCGCTGGGCGGCCCGCTGCGGCGCATCGCGCGACACAAGAAGTGGCTTTACGTGGGCATCGCGACCGAGGAGGTCTACGTCGGCTTCGCGGTCGTGCGCCTCGGGTACGTGGCGAACGGGTTCCTCTTCGTCTACGACGCCCGCGCGCGCCGCATGCTCGCCGATCACGGGGTGCTGACGACGCCGCTGCACTGCGACGTCGGTGACGCAGCGGCTGAGGGCTGCCGCGCGCGCTTTCGTGCACCCCGCGTGGCCATCGACGTGACCCGCGCGCCGGGCTCGTCCGCGTACGTGATCGACGCGAAGGTGCGCGACGTCACGCTGAGCGCGCGCATGGACACCATCGGCGCGCCGGAGGCCATCACAGCCATCGCGTCCATGCCCGGCGGGCGCGGCATCGCGACCGAGAAGCGTCCACTCCTCTCGGTCACCGGCGAAGTGCGCGTCGCCGGCGACCGCCGCTCCCTCGACGGCGCGCTCGGCGGCTACGACTACACGAACGGCCACCTCGAGCGGCGCACGAAGTGGCGCTGGGCCTTCGCCCTCGGCCGCGCGAAGACCGGCGAGCGCGTCGCGTTCAACGTCGTCGATGGCTCCGTGGCCGCGCCCGAGTGCGCGCTGTGGGTCGATGGAGACCTCTTCCCGCTCGGCGAGGGCCGCTTCGACTTCGACCCCGCGCGTCCGCTCGAGCCGTGGCGCCTCCGCACGGCTGACGACGTGCTCGACCTCTCGTTCTCCCCAGGCGGCGCGCACGTCGAGCGCACGAACTTCGGGATCGTCGCGTCGCGCTTCGTGCAGCCTGCGGGAGGCTACTCCGGCACCGTCCACGTCCCCGGAGGCCGGGCGCTCACGCTCGACGGCGTGCTCGGCGTCACCGAGGACCAGGACATCTTGTGGTGACCGCCGACGATCCCGACGCGGGCCTCGTCGCGCGGATCGTCTCGGGCGATCGCGCCGCGTTCGCGGAGGTCGTCACGCGCCACCGCGGCGCCATCCTCGCCGTCGTGCGCGGCTACGTGGACAGCGACGCCGAGGCCGAGGACCTCGCGCAGCAGACGTTCCTCCTCGCGCTGCGCGCCCTCGCGTCGTTCCGCGGCGAGGCGCGCCTCGAGACGTGGCTCCACCGCATCGCCGTCAACGCGGCGAAGAACTACACGCGCGACGCGAAGCGCGGCCGCTCGGTCTCGATCGAAGAGGTCGAGTTCATCACCAACGCGCTCGGCACCGGACGCATGGCGGCGCGCGAGGCCCGGGCCAAGCTCGGCGCCGCGCTCGCGACGCTCCCGCCGAAGCAGCGCCTCGTCGTCGAGCTTCGCCTCGTCCACGAGATGAGCTTCAAGGCGGTCGCCGCGATCGCCGACTGCACGGAAGAGTCCGCGCGCGCGAACTACCACCACGCGGTGAAGCGCCTGCGCGAAGAGATCCTCGGCGAGCCGCCGTGAGCCGTGGTAGGGAAGCCGCGTGATTCGTCTCGACGGCATCGGAAAACGGCACGGGCGACAGATTCTCCTCATGGAGGCGCAAGCGGCGATCTTCAAAGGCGACAAGGTCGGACTCGTCGGCCCCAACGGCTCGGGGAAGACCACCATCTTCCGCATGATCACCAAAGAAGAGGCGCCGGACGAGGGCCAGGTCGCCGTCGACAAGGGCATCACCATTGGCTACTTCTCGCAGGACACCGGCGAGATGAAGGGCATGAGCGTCGTGGCCGCCACGCTGGATGGCGCCGGACCCGTCTCGGAAGCCGCCGCGGAGCTCGCGCACCTCGAGGTCGCGATGGCCGATCCCGAGCAAGCGGGCGACATGGAGGCGCTCGTCGATCGCTACGGCCATGCGCAGGCGCGCTTCGACGAGCTCGGCGGCTACGCCCTCGACGCGAAGGCGCGCGAGATCTTGGCCGGCCTCGGCTTCTCGAACGAAGTGATGGACGGCGACGTCGGCAACCTCTCGGGCGGCTGGAAGATGCGCGTCGCGCTTGCCCGCATCCTCCTCATGCGCCCCGACTGCCTCCTCCTCGACGAGCCGACCAACCACCTCGACATCGAGTCGATCATCTGGCTCGAGCACTTCCTCAAGGAGTACGAGGGCGCGCTCGTCATGACGTCGCACGATCGCGAGATGATGAACCGCGTCGTGAACAAGATCCTCGAGATCGACGCCGGCGAGCTCACGGAGTACTCGGGCAACTTCGAATTTTACGCGCAGCAGCGCGCCATCGCGGATCGCAACCAGCAAGCGCAGTTCGAGCGACAGCAGGCGATGCTCCAGAAGGAGCAGCGCTTCATCGACCGCTTCAAGGCGCGCGCGTCGCACGCGGCGCAGGTGCAGTCGCGCGTGAAGAAGCTCGACAAGATCGAGCGCGTCGAGCCCCCGCGCACGCGAAAGGTCGTCGAGTTCGACTTTCGCCCGCCGCCGCGCTCCGGTGAGGACGTGGCGAGCCTCGCCGACGTCAAGAAGGGCTACGGCACGAAGGTCATCTACGACGGCTTCGATCTCCTCATCCGCCGCACGGAGCGCTGGTGCGTGATGGGCGTGAACGGCGCGGGAAAATCCACGCTCCTGAAGCTCATCGCCGGCGCGACCACCGCCGACTCCGGCGCGGTCAAGGTCGGCGCGAGCGTGAAGATGGCCTACTTCGCGCAGCACACGATGGATCTCCTCGATCCCGAGCGCACCGTCTTCGAGACGCTCCAGGACGCCTTCCCCCTCGCGACCATCGGTTCGATGCGCTCGCTCGCCGGCGCGTTCGGCTTCTCGGGGGACGACGTCGAGAAGCGCTGCCGCATCCTCTCGGGCGGCGAGAAGGCGCGCGTCGTCCTCGCGAAGATGCTCTACGACCCGCCGAACTTCCTCGTCCTCGACGAGCCGACCAACCACCTCGACATGGACACGAAGGACATGCTGGTGAAGGCGCTCGCGGACTTCGAGGGCACGATGCTCTTCGTGTCGCACGATCGCCGCTTCCTCGCCGCGCTGTCCAACCGCGTGCTGGAGCTCGGCGAGGGCAAGCCGGTCGTCTACGGCGGCGGCTACAACGAGTACGTGAGCGCCAGCGGACACGAGGCGCCGGGCATTCGATCCTGACACGTCGGATCTCGAAGGTGTAGTCTGCACACGATGAGCTGGCGACGCCTGGGGCTGCTCGCGTCGCTGTACCTCTCGCAGGGGCTTCCGTTCGGCTTCTTCACGCAGGCGCTGCCGCTCATCATGCGAAAGCGAGGCATGAGCCTCGAGGCGATCGGCCTCTCGTCGCTCCTCGCGCTGCCGTGGGCGCTCAAGTTCGTGTGGTCGCCGTACGTCGACCGGTACGGCACGCGAAAATCGTGGATCCTGCCGCTCCAATTCCTGACGGCGCTCACGCTCGTCGTGACGGCGATCGTGAAGGACGCGTTCGCGATGGTGCTCGCGTCGGTGCTGCTCACGAACCTCTTCTGCGCGACGCAGGACATCGCGACCGACGGGCTCGCGGTGGACATGCTGGCCGACAAGGAGCGTGGACTCGCGAACGGGGTGCAGGTCGCGGGCTATCGCGTGGGGATGATCTTGGGCGGGGGGGTCCTGCTCATCTTCCACGAGCGCCTCGGCTGGACCGTCACGTTCCTCGCGATGGCGGCGATCGTCGTCGTCGCGAGCGTGCCCATCGCCTTGTCCAAAGAGCCGCCGCGCGCGAGGGGGACGGGCGCGCGCACGCCGCCGCACTTCTTCCACTTCTTCACGCGGCGTGGCGCGTGGCGGATCTTGCTCATCGTGCTCACGTACAAGGTCGCCGAGGCCCTCGCGGCGGGCATGCTGCGGCCGTACCTCGCCGACAGCGGAATGACGCTCGCCGATGTCGGATGGATGCTGGGCACGGTGGGCTTCGTTGCCGGCCTCCTCGGCGCGATGTTCGGCGGCGCGGTCGTCAATCGCCTCGGCCGGCGGCGCGCGATGCTCGTCTTCGGCGTGCTCCAGACGATCACCGTCGCGCTCTATGCCGTCGCCGCGCGCGGAGCGCCCGATCGGACCATACTCACGGCGCTGTGCGGCATCGAGCACTTCGCCTCGGGCGCGGCCACGGCAGCGCTCTTCACGGCGATGATGGACTGGTCGCGCCCCGCCACCAGCGCCACCGACTACACCGTGCAGGCGAGCGCCGTCGTCATCGCCAACGGAGCGGCGGCAACGGTGAGCGGCTACAGCGCAGCGGCGTTCGGCTACGCGGGGCACTTCGCGCTTGCGACCGTGCTCGGCGTCGCGTCGCTCGTCCCGGTGCTCCTCGTGTTCCCGCGCGCCGAGGACCTCGACTCAGCCGGAGAGGACCCCTTGCTACCTCTGGTACGCTGAACGCGTGGGCGAGGGGATTTACCGCGACGCGCTCCTCGGGCTGCGCGCGCGGATCGCCGATCTCGTCGCGCGCATCGCCGAGCACGAGCACCGGGTCACCGTCGATTTGGTCCACTTCCTCCCGCTCGATCTGCAACACCGCATTGCGACCGCGCGAACGGCCCGGTCGCACGTCGGCGAAGCGTTCGAGGAGCTCTCGCGCGAGGAAGAGCGAGAGGCGGCCTACCTGGCGCTGCTCGACGAAGCGCTGGCGTTGGTCCCCGCGCTCGAGCGCGAGCTGCGCGCGCTGCCCCCCGAGGCCCCGGAGCTCGCGCGCGCGCCGTCCCGCGTGTGGGGCGCGGGGTGGGGTCTCCAGATGAGCGAGTCGCTCACGACCGTCGGCGCCGTCCTCGCCCGCGTCGTCGCCCGCCACGATCCCCGCGCCGAGCTCGAGGCCCTCGACGAGTTCGCCTTCCGCGCGCGCCTCACGGCGATGCAGTCCCCGATCTCACTCCTCGTGGAGTGCTTCGTCAGCCGCGACCGGCCCCTCGAGCCGCATGTGCAGATCGGCACGAGCGTGGCGCGCGGCGCCTCCAAGGTCCGCGTCGCGCCGGAGTCCTGGAGCCAAACCCTGGCCCGCCAGGTCGGTCTATTCCACGCCCTGCTCACGAACGATCCGGATTTCGACGACCGCTTCATCGTCGAAGGCGACGCCGCCCAAGCCGCGCGTATCCTCTCCCCGCCCGTCCGCGCCTCTCTCCTCGCCATCGCCCACGACGACGTCCCCGAGCTCGTCGTCCAAGACGGCCACGCCATCCTCCGCTGGAGCTTCGAGCCCACCGAACGCGCCCTCGACGCGGCGTTTTTCGTCCTGGGTAGGGTCCGTGCTGCGGACGTCTCCCTCCGCCTCACGCCTTAGAGCTAAAAGAAGGAGAGGGGAGTAGAGAGAGGCAATCGGTGCCCACCCCCGCCGCGGCTGCGCCGGATCTTGACCCCTCCCAAATCGGCGACGAAGACGTCGCCTCAGGGAGGGGTCAAGATCCGACGTCGGGCTCGGGGGCGACGATCTGCACGCATAGCTCGATGCATTCGTTGCAGATGAAGACGAGCGGCGTCGCGCGTCCGCGCAAATGGGACATATGGCGCAGTGCGGGGCCCCCGCCCGCGATGAGCTTCCGCACGTCTGCCTTCTCTTTGCCGCAGAACGAGCAGAACGGGTCGTCCTTCTCCACGGGTCAAAGTTTATCGCTCTTCCCGTGCGAGGAGGTCCTGCTCCTCGAGCTCTTCGAGCTCCTGCGCCGCGCTGTCCAGGACCGGCTCCACGGCGACGCGAAGAAGGACGCGCGTCTTGGAGTCGCGCACCGAGCCTGCGATCGCGTCGATGCGGGGACGCTCGTCCGGGCCGGCTACGCGCATGAGCAGCCGGGCGGCCGCGCACCGCAGATCGACGCTCGCGTCGTGATCCGCGAGGACGTTCCACAGATCGGCCGCGGCCGGCCCGGCACCACGGTAGCCGCTACCGTCGGCGTACTGCGCGGCGGCGACCTCGAGTCGCTCGAGCCACGCGCGCACCGTTTCGCCGGCCGCGCGTGCCAGCGAGGCGACCGAGCCTTCGTCGGGCCGCGGCGCCACTTCGCCTCGCGCGCGCCCGGCGGCGGCCATGACCTGGTCCGTGGCCTGCGTGAGCTCCTCGCGCGACATCGAAAAGCGCCCGCGCCGCGCGAGCTGCAGCTTGGTGCGGCAGGCGCGGCCGTCGAGCGTCCGCACGACCAGCCAGCCTCTCTCTTCGGCCACGGAAGCGATCGTGGCGTACGGAATCGTGACCGCGTAGCCGCCCTCCACCTGGACGATCAATCCGTGCGTGGTCATCGCGAGCTGCGCCACGAAGCGCTGAGCAATCGCCGCGAACGCGAGCGACCCGAGCAGCGCTCCGCCGAGGAGCAGGCTGATGCTCGTGCCCAGCTGAGCCTCGGTTCGCGCCGCTACGTCGAGGAGCACCCGCATGGCGAGCGCGGTCCAGAGGCCGACGGACGCGACGAGGGCGAGCGGCCCGAGCTTGTCGACGAACAGCGGATGCGTAGTCCAGCTGAGCATGCCGAACGCACGTCGGGTGATCCCGATGGCCTCGAGCGCGCGGCGCAGGTCAGCCTCGGTCTCGAACTCGAGGTGGATGGGCGCCGCGCCATGCCCGCGGCATTGCATGGCGAGGCCGAATCCGCGTGCGGTTCGCGCCGACGATGCCGCCAGGACGTCGGTGGCCTCGATCGACTGCGAGAGCCGGCCGGCGCCGCGAAGGACGAGGCGGCCCGGCAGCGGCGTCACCTCGGTGGCGCGCGCACGAAAGCGCCCCGGGATCCACGGCGCGACGAGCGCAACGATGACCGCGACGCAAGGGACGGCACCCGCACCCCACACCTGGCCCACCGCGCCAAAGAGCCAGACCAGCACGACCACCAAGGCGATCGCCGGCACGAGCCACCGCGTCATCTGGGGGCCGGTCGCGTCGTGGATCGTCGCGCGCACCTGCCCACTATCGCCTGTGCGGCGTCGCTCATCCACTCGTAGGACGTAGTCCGCAGCGAAGGCGGCGGATTGCGCCGCGGTCTACGGTTTACAATCGAAGGTTGTTTTGTCGTCTTTTTCGACGTACGAGCAGCCGCGCTTGCAGGCCTGGTCGACCTTGAACTTGTGGTCGTGGCAGCTGAGGAGCTGCTTCTTGTCCATCGAGCACGCGAGATCGCCCTCGGTCGCGCAGGGATCGCCGACGTCGGCCATGTCGTCGTCGCAGTGCACCTTCGTGCCCTCGACCTTGCAGCTCTTGGGGCCCTTGCAGGTGTTCTCGACGACGTACTTGTCCTTCGCGCATTTGAGGAGGGACTTGCCGTCCACCGCGCACGCGAGATCCGCGTCGTCCTCGCACGGGTCGGCGAGGTCGGCGATGTCGGTGTCGCAGTGGAGCGTCGTCGTCTCCCAGTAGCAGCCCTTGGCGCCGCGGCAGCCGGAGGCGAGGACGAGCTTGTTGTCCTTGCAGCGGAGCTCGCCCTTCTTGTCCATCGCGCAGGCGAGATCGCTTGTCTCCTTGTTGCAGCCGTCCCCCACCTGCGCGAATTTGTTGTCGCAGGTGACTGCCTCGCCCGCCCCCGCGCAGCCAGCGGTGCCGCGGCACTGCATCGGCACGAAGGTGCCGCTCACGCAGATGAGCGCCGTCGTCGGATCGACGCAGGCCATCTGGTCGGGCTTGCACTTGTCGCCCGCCTTCTTCTTGCAGCCGACGGCGAGCGTGGCCAGAAGGAGGGAGCCGAGGAGGACGAGGAGGGGCCGAATGCGGTGGGTTGCCACGAGGTTAAGTTCGTATCCGCTTGTGGCGATGAGCTCAAGTTCCGAGATGCCGCAACGCCAGCACCGGGCGCCCGGCGGCCCTTGATTTGGCCAGATCGACGACGCCTTGGAGATACCAGTCGTTCTCTTCGGCCGTGTCGAGGAGGGTCTGCGTGATCTCCCAGGCCTCCGGCCCCTCCACGATTTTCAGGTTCCCCGGGCTTCGCGCCTCGGGGTCGATGCGTAGGCGCTGCCGCGTCTCCCAGAACGGCCTCATCGCCTCGTCGAGCTTTCCGCTCGTGAATTCCCCTGGATCCAGCGCCTCCGCGGCGCGAACGAAATCTCGCGCGGCCAGCGCGCGCACCACGCCGAACACGAGGTTTCGCACGAGCACCGTGAACGCGCGCGTGTCGCGGGTGACGTCGTACGCGCGGTCCGCGTCGTCGTCCGCCGCGCGCGGGGCGAGCTTCAGGGCCGGATCCCGCATCTTCTCCCACTCGTCGAGGAGGCTCGAGTCGACCTGCCGGATCATCGCCCCGAAGTACGTGACGATGTCCGAGATGCGCTCGTCCTTCGCCCACTCGGGGACGGTCTGGATGAGCGTCTTGTACACGTCGGACAGGTACCGGAGGAGGATCCCCTCGCCGCGCTCGAGCCCATACTCCTTCACGTACTCCGAGAAGGAGAGGTACTGCTCGATCATGTCGCGCCCGATCGACTTTGGCCGAATGTTCTCGGCGCCGACCCACGGATGGCGCGCGGAGAAGGCGTTGAACGTGTCGTAGATGAAGTCGCGGTTCGGCTTGGGGTGCTCGATCTTATCGAGCTCGGCGATGCGCTCCTCGTACTCGACGCCGGCCGCCTTCATCTCCGCCATCTTCACGGTCTTGAGCTTGTCGACCTGGCGCATGAGCACCAAGTCGGGGTTCTCGAGGATCGATTCGACGAGCGTGAGGATCTCGAGCGCGTAGGTGTCGAGGTCGGGATCGATCTTTTCGACCGTCTCGACCAGGTAGAGCGACAAGGCGTGGTGGAGGGAGAAATCGTCTTGCAAGTCGGCGTGCACGCGGACGCGGCGATCGTCGCCGATTTCGACGATGCCGGCGTCGACGAGCGAGTGGAACATCTGCATCGCGAGGCGCCCCTGGATGCGCTGCTCGGCGCGGCGATCGTGCGAGCGCGCGATGAGCCGCGAGAGCGCCATGCACCCGCCGCCGGGGCGCGCGAGGACGTTCACGATCATCCCGTGCGTCACCTTGAAGCGCGATTGAAGCGGCTCCGGCGTGCCGGCGACGAGCTTGTCGAACGTCGTCCGGTCCCAGTGTACGTAGCCGCGGTCGGGCGGTTTTCGCTTCACCATCTTGCGGAGCTTCGCCTTGTCGCCTGCCGCGCGCTGCTCCATCCGCAGGTTCTCGATGACGTGCTCGGGCGCCTGCGCGCACACGAAGCCGGCGTCGTCGAACCCCTTTCGCCCCGCACGCCCGCTGATTTGCATGAAATCGCGGACCGACAGGAGCGCCGTCTTCTCGCCGTCGTACTTGCACAGCTTGGTGAAGAGCACCGTGCGAATCGGAATGTTCACGCCGACGCCGAGCGTGTCGGTGCCGCAGATGATCTTGAGCTTGCCGGTCTGCGCGAGCTTCTCGACGCGAAGGCGATACTTGGGGAGGAGCCCCGCGTGGTGGAGGCCGACGCCGTGCCGGAGGAACTTCGAGACCTCCTTGCCGTACGGGCTGTCGAAGCGGACGCCGACGAGGTCCTCGGCGATCGCCTTTTTCTCCTCCTTCGTACAGAAATCGACGCTCATCAGGTTCTGCGCTTCTTCGGCGGTCATCCGCTGCGTGAAGCACACGACGTAGATGGGGAAGCGGCCGGCTCTCACGAGATCGTTCACCGTCTCGTGGAGCGGCGTCTCGCGGTAGTCGAAGTAGAGGGGGACCGGGCGGTCCTTGGAGACGACTACCGCCGTCTCGACGCCGGTGAGCTGCGTGAGCTTCTCCTTGAAAAAATCGGTCCCGCCGAGGGTCGCGCTCATCAAAAGGAAGCGCGCGTGCTTAAGGACGAGGAGCGGGAGCTGCCACGCCGCGCCGCGGTCCTTGTCCGAGTAGTAGTGGAACTCGTCCATGACGACGTAGTCGACGTTGGCGTCGGGTCCCTCGCGGAGCGCCATGTTGGCGAGGATCTCGGCGGTGCAGCAGATGATGGGCGCGTCGCGGTTCACGGCGGCGTCGCCGGTGAGCATGCCCACGTCGTCGGCGCCGAAATCATTGCAGAGTGCAAAGAATTTCTCGCTGACGAGCGCCTTGATCGGGCACGTGTAGTACGAGCGCTTGCCGGTGGCCTTCGCGTAGAAGTGAACCGCCGCGGCCACCAAGGACTTCCCGGAGCCGGTCGGCGTGTTGAGGATGACGTTCTTGCCCGCGAAGATCTCGAGGATGGCCTCCTCTTGCGCGGGGTAGAGCGTGAGGCCTTTCTTCTCGACGTAGGCGAGGAACTCGTCGAGCAGCGCGTCGGGATCGGGGGCCATGGCCGGTCGCCACGATACTCGATTGTCAGGTTGTCGCGCCGGGAAGCGCGGCCTGCCAAAAGGGGCGAAGGGCTGGGCTACCGCGTCGTCCGCGCCGCGTGAAATCCAGCCGATCCGCGCGGCACGACGGTTGCTGAAGAGAGCGTCGATGGACTCTCCCTATCGCTCCGCCGATCTCGACGTCCTCCTGAGCGCCAGCCGGGGCGACCGCCGCTGCAGCAACGTCATCACCGCGTGTGCGCCGGCGACCCGTCGTTCGCGCTGGCCCCTCGCCGCGCTCGCCGACATCAGCGCCGTGCTCTTCGCGCTGTCCATCACCGCGGGTGGGCTCGTCGGGATCGCCGCCGGCGTCCACGCCTGCGTCATGGTGAGCACGATGAACAGCGGTACGGTCGTCCGGACCGCCGAGCGCGAGCCGCCACGCGCGCCGAGCCCTCCGCCGAGGCCCAAGATCATCGTGACATCGCCGCCGACCGCGTTCGACGTGCCGGTCCTCCGCGCGGGGATGCTCGCCGTCACCGAGCCCATCAGCCACGATCCCGCCGTCCTCCGCGCGCGCGCCCGTGATCTGGAGCGCGCGGGTCTCCCGGTGCACCTGATCGACGTGAAGTTGCCGCCGTGGGAGACGCCGAAGATCGATCCGTTCCAGATCCACGCGACGCCGGTGTCGCATGGCGGCCGCGACATCGACGGGATCGAGATCGGCGCAGTCCCGCGCTTCTCGCTGCTCGCGCGCGCGGGGTTTCAGCAGGGGGACGTTGTCCTCTCGATCGACGGCTACCCCGCGGCCGGCACGGCGTGGACCGATCATGTCTTCTGGAACGCCGAGCGCGGCGGGCTCGCGGTCGTCGAGCTGGTACGCGACGGCCGCCGCGTCGTGCTCTCGCTCACGTGGCCGCCCGCTCCGCGTGGGTGAACGTCGATGGAGTCAACCTGGCGCCCTGCTGCCAAGTGACGTAAATTGGATGGGATGTCGTCGCCCGCTTCCAAGTCGCCCGTTGGGATTGCACCGCCGCTCGCGGTCGATCCCATTTGGGAAGCTGCGATGGAGGCGCCGATCGAGCCTGAGGAAGTGGAAGAGCGCCTCGCCGTCGATGCCGCGAAACGGGCCGCCGCAGCACCGATCGCGGGTTCGCGCGTATCGGACCTTCTCGCCGAGAATCTTCGCAACGCGCGATGAGCTGGGAGATCCGGTGGGATCCGGCGGCCGTCGACGATCTCATGCGGCTCCCGCCGGCCGATGCAGTGCGCGTGGATAGCGCGGTGCAGGGGTGGGCAGCCACAGGGACGGGGAACGTGACACGCGTAGCCGGTGAACAGGACGAAGGGCCGCACTTTCGGCTCTACGTATTCCCAAAGTTCGTCGTTCGATTCGTACTCGACCGCGCGACGCAGACGCTCCATGTATGGCGCGTCGTGACGCGGGCGCGATAAACGGCGCGGCGGACTCGCGGTCGTCGAGCTGGTTACGCGACGGCCGCCCGTGCTCTCCCTCACGTGGCCACCGTCCGCGCGGGGGTGATTTCGAACCTTTCGCCTTGGGCGGTGTTCCTGCCTCCGTGATGACCTCGCGTGCGGCGGTGTCGGGGCTCGTGGCCTGGGTCGTGTTCCTGGCCTGCGCGCCGGCCGTGGTTGCGCCGACGGCAAGCGTGCCCGCAGCGCCGCCGCCGAGTCCCGCGCCGCTTCACCGCCCGCGCGCCGACGCGTACGACATCGTTCACGTGTCGCCGCGCGTCCACGTCTTCGTCGCGCACGACACGCGGTCGCCGATCGTCTCGGGCAACTCGACGGCGATCGTCGGCGACGACGCGGTGCTGGTGGTGGACACCGGTCAGTTCCCCGCGCTGGCGCGTCGGATGGTCGAGGATCTACGGCGAATCACCGACAAGCCGGTCAAGGTCGTCGTGAGCACGCACTGGCACAACGATCACGTCTTCGGCAACGCGGTTTATCGAGACGCCTTCGCCTCACGCGGCGCGGTGCGCTTCCTCGCGCACGAAGAGACGAAGCGCCTCCTCCTGAAGAACGGCCCCAAGCAAGTCGCCGCCTACCGCACGAAAATCGGTCCGTTCGTGGAGGGGCTCAAGGCGCAGCTCCGCTCCGGGAACGCCGACGGCGACAGCGGCGCGCCGCTCACAGAGGACGACCGGCGCGCACTGGAGGAGAAGATCGCCGACGGAGAGGCTGCGATTCCGCTTTGGCAGGAGGTGGAGCTGGTGACGCCGACCGAGACGTTCAAGGACGAGGTCACCATCCCGCTCGGCGGGTGCGACGTGAGAGTGCTTCATTTCGGCCGCGGAAACACCGCGGGCGACGCGATGGTCTGGGTCCCCGACGCCAAGGTGCTCGTCACCGGCGACGTGGTCGTCGCGCCGACGCCGTTCGCGATCGGCTCGTACCCCCGCGAGTGGCGCGCCGTCCTCGCCAAGATGCAGGCGCTCGGCGCGCGGACGCTCGTGCCTGGCCACGGGGCCGTGATGCGTGATGGAGCGTCGTACGTCGCCGACCTCGACGCGCTCCTCGCGACGGTGGACGCGCAGGTGGCGGGCGCGGTGAGAGAAGGCCGCTCGCTCGACGACGCACGAAAGTCCGTCGATCTCGGCGCGGTCGGGCGCAAGGTCGTGGGCGGCGATCCCTTTCACGCGCGCGCGCTCCACGACTACTTCCAAGAGCCGGCAGTGGGCCGCGCATTCGAGGAAGCCCAAGGCCACCTCTCGGACGAGTGAAAGCCGGGGCGCGCGTGCTACAAGCGGCCGGTGCTCCCCGCCGCGTCCACGCCGTCGTCCACGGCTCCGAAGGCTCCGAAGAAGCGCTGGTACACGTCCAGCACCTTCTGGATCTTCTTCGGGCTCGCGATGGGCGTCGTCTTCGGCGGATTTTTCCCGAAGGATCAGCACCCGCACTTCTTCCAGTTCTTCCAGTTCCTCTCCAAGTCGTTCATCGCGCTCATCAAGGGGATCATCGTCCCGATCCTGATCTCGACGATCATCGTCGGCATCGCGCAGACCGGCGATCTCCGCGCGGTCGGGCGGATGGGCCTCAAGTCGCTCATCTATTTCGAGGTGGTGACGACGATCGCGCTCTTCCTCGGGCTCACGATCGCGAACGTGCTCCGTCCCGGCGACGGGCTGCCCCTCGCCACCGACGCGCACGTGACCCTCGCCCACACGCAAACGCTCTGGGAGGTGCTCGGCCACATCTTCCCGTCGAACCTGATCAAGCACGCTGCCGAGGGGGACATCCTGCCGGTCGTCGTCTTCGCGACGCTGTTCGGCATCGCGCTCACCAAGACCGGCGAGCGCGGCAAGCCGGTGCTCGTCTTCTTCGAGGCGGTCGCGCAGGTGATGTTCAAGTACACCGGCATGGTCATGTGGCTCACGCCCGTCGGCGTGTTCGGCGCGATGGCCTACAACGTCAGCCAGATGGCCGGCGGGCAGGGCGAGCTGCGCGGGTGGCCGGCGGTGTGGCACCTGCTCCGTCACTACTCGCTCGTCGTCTTCTGTCTGTACTTGGCGCTCTTCCTCCTCTTCCTGCTCGTCTTCATCCCGGTGCTCTTGCTGCTGCGCGTGCCGATCGGCCGGTTTTTGCGGCACATCCGCGAGCCGGCGATCACCGCATACTCGACGGCGTCGAGCGAGGCGGCGCTGCCGAAGCTGCTCGAGGAGATGGAGCGCTTCGGCGTCCCGCGGCGCGTCGCGAGCTTCGTCATCCCCACCGGCTACTCGTTCAACCTCGACGGCTCGACCCTCTACCTCGTGCTCGCGTCGGTCACGATCGCGCAGGCCGCCAAGATCGAGATGTCGCTCGGCGCTCAGATCGCGATGGTCTTCACGTTCATGCTGACGTCGAAGGGCGTCGCCGGGGTGCCGCGCGCCACGCTCGTCATCATCGCCGGCACCTGCGCGAGCTTCGGGTTGCCCGGGGAGGCCGGCGTCGCGATGCTCCTCGCCGTCGACGAGGTGATGGACATGGCGCGCTCGGCGCTCAACCTCATCGGCAACGGCCTCGCGTCGGTCGTGATCGCGCGCTCCGAGGGCGTGCTCGATTTGACGCGCGACGAGTCGGCGCCTCCCGCCGAGTGAGTGAAGCGAAGCGCGCTTGACCGCGCGGAGGCGCCTGGCACTCGGTCCGCCTCCCCCCGTTCCACCTCGCCCGGTCCACCGCCTCCGCCTCCGACCGACGGCGGCCCCAGCGCGGATGGCGCCGCGACGTGCGCCGCGCCGAGCGATTGCGCGCACGCGCCGGATCTCGGGCAACTCAGCGGCGACGCCGACACCACGTCGGCGAGCGCGACCGGCTCGACCTCGAAATGGCTCATGGTCACGATGAGCGAGACCGACCTCGGGACGATCGGCGTCCCGATGAAGGTAGGCGCCAGCCTGACCTCGCCGCCCGGCACGAACTTCGATCTGTACCTCTACGTCGAGGACACGGGCCTCCCGAGCGCGCGCGCGTGCACCACGCCCGTGGTGTCGTCGACCAACGCCTCCGGTCCCGATTCGGTCACGCACTCGTGGGGCGAGGCCACCCTCGCCAATGGCACCGACGACACGCGCATCGTCTCGCTCGAAGTTCGGTACGTGTCGGGCACGTGCGCGCCCGGCGCGACGTGGACATTGATCGTCAAGTGAGGGCGCGCGTCACGGAGGCGTGAGGCCGCGCGCCTGATTCACCTGCACGCGCGCCTGGATGTCGGGCGCCGTCAGGTTCGACGACACGACGTCGTAGCCCTGATCGAAGAGCGCCTTCAGTGTCGCCGCCGTCGCCGTCGACGAGTTGTCGTACGTGAACGCGCGCGCGCCGCCGGGGTGGATCTTGCTCGCGGCCATTCCGCTGAGCGCCACGGTGGGATCGAGCTCGATCATGATCACACGCGGATTGTGCAGCGCCAGGACCGTGTCCACGTCGGCCACGTTGCTCGCGGCGTTCACGAGGTAATAGAGCTTGTCGGAGCCGGGCAGCGGCGCGATGAGCGGGAAGTCTCCGGAGTTGACCTCGATGAAGGCGAAGTCCTCCGCTCCTTTCGCGAGCACCGCCGTGATCGTGCGACCAAAGTCGGTGTTCACCTTCACGCACAGCTGCGCGACGAGCTTGCCGCGGAGCGCGTCGAGCACGTCGTCGAGGCGCTGGAAGGTTTCGTTCGAGGGGAAGCGGTGGCACGCCGTCACGTCGGAGGCGTTCATCTCTTCGATCTTCTTCCCCGAGCAGTCGAGCGACTCGTAGGTCTGGATCGGGCTCGAGTGCGAGATGACGGGGACGTTGTCCTTCGTGATGCGGACGTCGATCTTCACGCCGTCGGCGCCGTTCGTGTACGCAGCGGCGAGCGCGGCGTTCGAGTCGTAGGGGGGACCGGCCACGTTCCAGTCGCCGCCGTGCGAGACCGCGAGCGCGCGCGTGCAGGCCGGATCGTTCCAGCAGACGTGGAGGGAGGTTCGGTACGAGCCGGCGTCGCCGACGGTGGCGCCATCGGAGGGAGGGGACGCGGAGTCGCCAGGCGCGCTCGTGTCGGCGCCCCCGTCGCTCGGTTTCGATGCGTCGTTCGCGCTGCCGCCGTTCGCGTCGCTCCCGGAGGCGGCGTCGCCCGCGCCGGTGCCGCCCGTGGGATCGCTCGCGGCGCCCGCGTCGCTCGCCGCGCAGCCCGACACGGCGAGGGAAGCCGCGACGGAGGAGAGGAGCGCCGCCCCCGCGATCCCTGCGAAAATGTGCCTCCGCGCGTGCATCGCGGGCACCTTGCGCGACGATCGACCCAAGGTCAACCCCGGGGACTATCCTGAGACGCAGGATGTCCAGGGTCCCTCTGTCCGCTGCGGCCTTCGTCTTGCTCGGCGCGTGCTGGGCGGATTTCGACGGCCTCTCCGGCGGTTCATCCGACGGTGGCATCGCGAGCGGCGACGGGGGCGGCGGGGCCGAGAGTGGGCCCGCGCCCGGTGGCGATGGGAGCGCCGACGCGCCCTCCCCAGCCGACGCGAACCCGCCCGACAGCGGCGGCGATGGAGTGGTGACGGTTCTGCCCGGCTTCATCCGTTGCGGATCGACCACGACGACGTGCGAGATCGCGACCTCCGAGTGCTGCCTGATGGTCAGCGGCGACGACTCGAACGGCCGGGCCTACTCCTCGAGCCAGGCGCGTTGCCAACCGATCGGCGGCCCCAACTGCGGCAGCTACGTCTCGGTCGGCGGCTCGTTCACGATGGTCTTCCCGCAGCGATGCGCCGCCGCCTCCGACTGCGCCGCGGGGACGGTGTGCTGCGCCGAGTCGGGAAAGGCGGATCCACTCAGCACGGAGATCCGGGACATCGTGTGCCTGCCGCTGTCGACGTGCAACGCGAAAGGGCGCACGCTCTGCACCGCAACCAACGAGTGCCCGGCCCCCACGAGCTGCCTAGCGGAGAGCGATCCGGTCTTGTCGCACGTCTTCGCGCGCGATTGCCGCTGACCGCGGGCTTGCTCGAGCCGCGCAACGCTTCTTGCGCACGTCGAGCCGAGGACGCGTTGCGCAATGCGAGCGGCATGACGGACGGCACGTGCCCCAAGGGCCCACGTGCCACCCAACGGCCGCGCTTGCATGTGACCTTCTGCCACGCGGACGATCGCGCGTCGCCTTTTCGAGCTCGCGCGCGCCCGTCCGCGTACACTCGGTGCCGAATGAAAGGACACCCCGTGAAGAAGATCCTTGCTCCCCTCGCGATCGGGCTCGTCTCTCTGGCCATCGTGTCGACGTCGAACGACGCGCACGCGCTCGGTCCCGTCGACATCGAGATCGGCGCGAAGGCCGGCTTCGCCACCAATCCGAACGGCGATCTCGCGTACAACCCGCTCGGCGTCGGCGTCGGAGGCCGCGCCGGCGTGTCGTTCTTCAAGATCTATGGCGGCGTCAACGTCATGTACTACCTGGGTGGCAGCCAGGACATTCAGGGCACGAGCATCTCGACGCACACGCTCCAGTACGGCCTCGAGGCGGGCTACGGCATCTCCGTCCTCGACCTCTTGACGATTCGCCCGCAGCTCGGGTTCGGCAACCTGACGTTCACCTCGTCGGGGGGCAGCTTCAGCTCCAGCGACAGCAACCTGTACCTCGAGCCGGGCGTCGTCGGCCTGGTGTCGCTCGGCGGCTTCTTCGTCGGCGCGGACGCGAACGTGCTCCTCATCCCCGGAGTGAAGACCGGCGTCGACGCGAGCGGGAACAACACGACGAAGACGTACACGTCGCTGTCGCTTCATGCCCAGGTCGGCGTGAAATTCTGAGAGGCCTACGTGCTCGTCGTCCCGCCGCCCGTCCTGCCCATGCTCGCCAAGCGTGTCTCGGGGCTGCCCGACGGCGACGGGTGGATCTTCGAGCCGAAGTGGGACGGCTTCCGCGTCCTCGTCTTCAAGGACGGCGACACGATCACGCTCCAGAGCCGCGACGCGAAGCCGCTCGGCCGCTATTTCCCCGAGCTCGAGGCGCAGCTCGCGACGGCGCTCCCGGCGCAGTGCGTCCTCGACGGCGAAATCGTCATCGCGAAGGGCGGCGCGCTCGACTTCGATCTGCTCCAGCTGCGCCTCCACCCCGCGGCGTCGCGCGTGAAGCTCCTCGCCGAGCAGTCGCCGTCGTCGATCGTCTTCTGGGACGCGCTCTGCATCGGTGACCGAGATCTGCGCGCCGACCCCTTCCACGCGCGCCGCGCCGCGCTCGAGGAGCTCCTCGTGAGCGCGTCCCCGCCGATTCACGTCACTCCCGCGACGACCGATCGCGCCGTCGCCGCCGACTGGTTCAAGCGCTTCGAAGGCGCCGGCCTCGACGGCGTGATGGCCAAGCCGCGCGCGGGCGCGTACGAGGCGAACAAGCGCGTCATGCTCAAGGTGAAGCACGAGCGCGAGTGCGACTGCGTCGTCGCCGGCTTTCGCTGGCACAAAGGCGGCACCGGCACCGCGGTCGGCTCGCTCCTCCTCGGCCTCTTCGACGCCGCGGGAACGCTGCACCACGTCGGCGTCTCGGCGAGCTTCACCGCGGAGAAGCGCCGCGCCCTGGTCGAGCACCTGGCTCCGTACCGTGAACGCGCGCTCGATGACCACCCGTGGCGCGACTGGGCTGGCGCGATGGCAGAAGCTGCGGAAGCGTCCGCCGACGCGCCCGCCGCAGCGCCCGAAGGCAAGCGCATGCCTGGCGGCAAGAGCCGCTGGAGCCAGGGCAAAGATCTCTCGTGGGAGCCGCTCCGCCCCGAGCTCGTCGCCGAGGTCGGATACGATCACATGCAAAATACACGCTTTCGCCACACCGCCCAGTTTCGTCGCTGGCGCACCGACAAGCCGCCGCGCGAGTGTGACTACGCCCAGCTCGAGGTCGTCCCGCCGGAGGAGCTGTCGGCGATCTTCGCAGGCCACTGAGAGGCTCGCGCCGGCGCCTCGACTAAGGCTCCTTTGGCTCGTCCTTGCCATGTGCGCGCATCGCGTCGCGCCAGCCGCGGGTCGGATCGTCGTCGGGGTCCGGCGTCTCTTGAGGCGGGCGCGACGCTTCGGGCACGTTCTTGAGATTGACCCGGATGCGCGTCCACGTCGACGAGCGGCCGCGCATCGAGTCGACGAGCACGTCGTCCACGGCGAGCAGCGCCGCCGCCTCGGGGTGCCGCGTTTTCCAGCGCTCCAGCCCCGCGAGCGCCGCTTCCTTGCTCGGTGAGTTGGCGACGGTCAAAAGCGGCATCTTCGTGCGCGGGGCACGCTTCGCCGTCCCCGCCGGCTTCTTCGCGCGCGAGGGCGCCACGCGCGGCCCCTCTCCGTCGCCCTTCGCGAAGTGCGGAGGCCACGGCGCGTCCCCGAGCCCCGACGCCTCGTCTCGCGCCGCGAGCTCCAGCAGCGCCTCGAGCGATCCCGCGCTCCCGTCGATACCCGCGTGCGGATCGCCGAGCGCCGCGAAGCGCTTCGGCACCGTGAGCACCGTGAAGTCCGCCGGCTCGCACTCCGGCACTTCGCTCCACGTCAGCGGCGTCGACACGCGCGCGTCGGGGAGCGGCCGGATCGAGTACGCGGAGCACGTCGTGCGATCCTTGGCGTTCTGGTTGTAGTCGAGGAAGACGCCGCGTCGCTCCTCCTTCCACCACTTGCTCGTCGCGATCGCGGGGGCGCGCCGCTCGATCTCGCGCGACAGCGCCAACGCCGCGCGCCGCACCTCGGTGAACGTCCACCGCGGCGCGATGCGAACGAGGACGTGAACCCCACGCGATCCGCTCGTCTTGGGCCATCCAACGAGGCCGAGCTCGCCCAGCAGCGCGTTCACTTCCAGCGCCACCTTGCGAACGTCGCTCCACGGAACGCCGGGCCCCGGGTCGAGATCGACGCGCAGCTCATCGGGGTGTTCGAGATCGCCGGCGCGCACCGGATGAGGGTGCAGCTCGATGCACCCGAGATTCACGATCCACGCGAGGCCCGCGTCGTCGTCGACCACCACTTCTTCTGCCGTGCGCCCCGACGGGAAGGACAGCGTCACCGTCCGAAGCCACGGCGGGCGCTTCTCCGGCGCGCGCTTCTGGTAGAACGCCTCGCCGTCCGCGCCGTCGACGAAGCGCTTGAGGACGACGGGCCGATCGACGATCCCGCGCTTCGCCCCGTCTGCGACCGCGAGGTAGTACTGGACCACGTCGAGCTTCGAGAGCTTCGTGTCCTTCGTGAAATACGGCTTGCTGGGGTGCGTCACACGCACCTCGCGACCGCCGAGCTCGAGCACTGCCGGAGCCTCTTCCTTGCCCACGTCCCGAAGGGTATAGCCACGGGTCATGGATTCGAAGCAAGACGTTCTCGACATGCTTCGCGACCTGGCTGAGCTCACGATGCTCGACGAGGCGGACCCGCAGTCGTTCCGCGTGCGCGCCTACGAGAGCGCCGCGCAGGCGATCGCGTCGCAGGCGACCGATCTGGGCAAGCTCACCGCGAAGGATTTGCAGAAAATCGAGGGCATCGGCAAGAGCACTGCCGACAAGATCCGCGAGCTCCTCGACACCGGCAAGGTCGCGAAGCTCGAGGGGCTACGGCAAAAGCACCCGCCCGCCATCGTCGCGCTCCTCAAAATCCAGGGCCTGGGGCCCAAGGCGGTCGGAAAGCTCCGCGCCGAGCTCGGTGTCGCGTCCCTCGACGATCTGAGGAAGGCGCTCGCCGATCACAAGGTCCAGGCGCTCAAGGGCTTCGGGCAAAAATCCGAAGAGAAGCTCGCCGCCGCGCTGAAGAAGCTCGACGAGCAAGGCTCGGTCGGTCGCACGCCGGTGTCCGTCGCCCTCCCGCTCGCCAATCGCATTCTCGCGCGGCTGCAAGAGGTGCCCGGCGTCACGCACGCGTCCTATTGCGGCTCGCTGCGTCGGTTCGCGGAGACGATCGGCGACGTCGACATCCTCGTCGCGTCGAAGACGCCGGAGCCGGTGATGGACGCGCTCGTCGGGATGAGCGTCGTCGAGCGCGTCCTCGTGCGCGGCGCCGGCAAGACCAGCATCGTCACGCACCGCGGCACGCAGGTCGATCTCCGCGTCGTCCAGGAGGAGCAGCTCGGCGCCGCGCGCCTGTACTTCACGGGCTCCAAGGGACACAACATCAAGCTGCGCACACGCGCGCTCGCCCGCGGCTGGACGCTCAACGAGTATGCCCTCTCCGAGATCGAAGGCGGCAAGATCGTCGCGCGCGAGACCGAGGAGCAGATCTACAAGGCCCTCGGCCTCCGCTTCATCCCGCCGGTGCTGCGCGAGGACGCCGGCGAGATTGAGGCGGCCGAGAAGGGGACCCTCCCGCGCGCGATGGGCAAGGTGATCGGCGATTTCCACGTCCACACCGACGTCTCCGGCGATGGCCGGTCGAAGCTCGAGGACGTCGTTGCCACCGCGAAGGCCCTCGGCTACCGCGTCCTCGCGATCACCGACCACGCCGAGGGAACGCTCTCGGGCGTCGGCCGCGAGGCGCTCCTCGATCAGCGCGCGAAGATCGCCGCGATGCAGAAGCAGCTCGGCGACACGCTCACGCTTCTCCACGGCGTCGAGCTCAACATCGGGCCCAACGGCGAGCTCGACTACGATCTCGAGTTCCGCAAAGGCTTCGGCTTCTGCCTCGCGTCGGTGCACGACCATTTCGAGCAGGATCGCGCCGCGCAGACCAAGCGCGTCACGACCGCGATGGCCGATCCGACGGTACGGATGATCGGCCACCTCTCGGCACGCATGATCGGCGGGCGCCCCGCGATCGATCTCGATCTCGACGCGATCTTCGACGCGGCCGAGGCCACGGGCACCGCGCTCGAAGTGAACGGCGCCCTCCCGCGCCTCGACATGTCGGTCGAGGCCCTGCGTCGCGCGCGCCCCCGCGATCTCACGTTCGTCCTCACGAGCGACGCCCACCACGCGAGCGAGCTGGAACGCGTGCGCTACGCCGCGCTGAATGCCGAGCGCGCGTGGATCCCGCCGGAGCGCGTCGTCAACGCAGGCACCGCCGAGGATCTGCTCGCCTGGACGAAGAAGAAGCGATCCGCCTAGGCCTTGACCTGATCCTGGAGCCAGTGGATGACGAGCGACGGGAGCTCGTCCATCCCCTTCACGCTGTCTTCGTACCCGGGCTGGACGACGACCTTCGTGGTTCCGGAGATCGTGACGCCGCCCGCGCTGGGCTTGACCGTGAGGCGAACATCGAGGCCGCCGGGCTCGATCGCCGTCCAGACCAGGACGCCGACGCCCTTCGTGTTCGTGAGGCCGAACGACACCTCGCCGGTGGAGCTCTTCTTGAGCGACACCTTGATCGTCGTGGAGGGGTTCTTCTTCGCGTTGAACGTCACGTCCACGGTGCGAACGAGGCCGGTGGGTCCGCCGATCTCGCCGGTGGGGGAGTGAGGGGAGTACTTCGAGAAGATCTTGCCGGTGGCGTTCGAGACGCTCGACAGCTTCTGATCGTCCTCGACGAGGGCGACGAGCTTGTCGACGAGCTTTGCGGGATCGTCGCTCGCGATGCAGCCGGCGGCCTCGACGGTGAGGGTCGTGCTCGTGACATCGCCCGCGGTGTTCTTCTGCTCGGAACGCGTCGGCGTGGAGCGGACGTTCGCGCAGTCGGTCACCGCCGCTGCGCCGCTCTCGGCGTTCGAGTCGGCAGGCGCTGAGCACGCGACGAGGGGAGCGAGAAGGAGGAGCGACGGGAGCGCGAGGCGAACGAAGGACCGCATGATCGTTCGTATTTGCGAAAATGGTGCCAATGTCGCACATGTCCACACATCAATGGGTTGGGCTTGTTTTCCCGGGCCCCGACGGGGGATCGCCCACGCGAGGTGGCTGATCGGCGATCCGCTAGCACGCCGTCGCGCCTGCCCAGGTCTATGCTGCGCACGCCATGACGTCGCCGCTTCGAACGCAGGTTGCTCGCGCCCGTCTCGTCGTCGTCATCGCGCTCGCGCCCTTCTTGGCGCTCGGCGCCGCGGGGTGCCCCGACAAGCCGCAGACCTCCGCCACCGACGCCGCGCCGCCAACGCTTGCGCCCGTCACGACGACGACGTCGCCGATCGTGGACGCAGCTCCGTCGACGACGCCCGCGCCGATGGACGCGGGGCGCGATGTGGCGGAGCCGCGCCGCTACGATCCGAAATACAAATGCCCCACCGGACAGACGCACTTCTACCTGGAGGGCGACTTCTGCAGGAAGAAGTGCTTCAGCGCGTCGGACTGCGCGAAGGGGGAGCGCTGCTCGGCGATGGAGTACCCGTTCCTCCTCGACGGCGGCCCCGCGGGCAGCGGACGCTTCTGCGAAGGCACCTGACGCTCAGGCCGCGCTCTTCGTCGCCTTCAGCTCGCCGAGGATCGCGTCGAGCTTGTCGACGATGAGACACTGCACCTCGAGGAGCTTCGGATCCGCCGGCTCTGCGCGCTCCTGGCCGACAGGCGGCTCGAGCGCCGAGGCGGCGATCGCCGGACCGAACGTCATCAGCGCCGACGCGATCGCTTTTCCCGTCTTCGTCTGCGGGAAGATGTCCGCGTAGCCCACTGACACGCACGTCGAGACGTACACGAGCGCATCGAAGTACGTCCTGACCTTCGGGTTGTGCCCCTTCTCCGCGTAGAAGAAGAGGAGGGCGCCGCCGAGGACCGTGACCGCGATGCTCTCCATCGGATCACGGCCCGCGGCGTCGCGGATGCGCTGCTTCAGACCATCCAGCCCCGTCGCGGCCCCTGTCACCGGCTTCATCGCCGCCTCCATGGCTCACTCCGCCGCGCGGTCGGTCGCGTCGTTCGCGGCAGGCTGCGGCAGCTCCTTCGCCTCGTGCATGACACCGTCGATCTGCCCGCCGAGCTCGGCGAGCGCGCCGCGCGCCTTCTCGGTCAGCTTGCTCCCGTCGACCTGCGCGAAGCTCATGAGCTCGCGCAGGAGCGGATACGCCGCGCCGGCCTCGAGGATGGTCTTCAAGATGGGGCTCATCATGCCGAGCGGCTGGTTCGAGCTCATTTGCGCGCCCGCCGCGCCGCCGCCCATCCCGCCCGTCTGGAGAACCTTGATCTCGGTGATGGCCTTCGCGGGCTCCATCAGCTCGCGCGCCAGATCCGGCATCGTCTCGATGGCCTTCAGCGCGACGTCGCGGAGGATGAACTTCATCGCCACCGCGTTCTCCGCCTCGACCATCTGCCGACGCGCCTCGGCCTCCGCCGTGCCGCGCACCACCGTCGCTTGCGCGAGGCGCTCGAGCGCTTCGGCCTCCTTTTCGGCGGTCTCGAGCCGCGCCTTCGCCTCGCCGCGAACCTTCGCGAGCGCCGCCTCCGCGAGGCCCGTCGCCTTTGCCGCCTCGCCGGCGCCCATCGCCCGCTTCACCTCGGCCTCCGCCTCGGCGCGGATGACCGCGATCAGCTTCGCGCGCTCGGCCATCGCCGTCTCTTCGACGGTCAGGATCGCCTGGTTTGCGCGCTCCTCTTCGGCGAGGGCCAGCGCCTTCAGCGCCGACGCGCGCGCCTTCTCCTCTTCGCTGCGCGTGACGGCGATCACCTTCTCGATGCTCGCCACCTCGAGCGCCTTTTGCCGCTCGATCTCCTTGCCCTGCACGACCGTGTCCTTCTCGATCATCGCGGCCTCGATGACCCGCTGCTTCTCGATCTCGGCGGCCTGCTGCCCCTTCTCGGCGGCGATGTTCGCCTCACGCTCGGCGCGCTGCTTGCCGGCCATCGCGACGGCGATCGCTTGCTCCTGCTCGATGCGCCCGCGCTCGACCTCGCGCTGCTTCTCGTACGCCGCGATCTCGCGCGACTGCTCCTGGATGTAGACCGCCTTCGCCGTCTCGGCTTGCTGTGTGGCAGCATACTCGGCGACGCGCCGGCCCTGATCGGCCTCGGCCTGCTTCTGGTTCTGTTCGAGCTCCAGCTGCCGCATGCGCGCGGCGACGTTGGCGGCGTGGATCTGGTTGTCCTTGTCGCGCTGGATCTGGTTGGTCTTCTCGCGGTTCGTCTGCACGCTCTCGGTGATGGCGCGCAGGCCTTCGGCGTCGAAGACGTCGTGCTCGTCGAGATCCTTCACCGGCACCATCGCGAGCGCGGTGATGGAGACGTTCTCGAGCGTGAGGCCGTTCTTCTTCAGCTCCTCGGCGAGGGCCGCTTGGATGTGCTCGGCGAACTCCTTTCGCTTGCCGTGCAGGCTCATGAACGTCTGGTTCGCGGCGACGCTACGGAGCGCGTCGGTGAGCTTGCCCTCGATGAGATCGCCGATGGCGTGCTCGTCCAGGTTTCGCTCGCCGAAGCTGCGCGCCGCGGCGAGGACGTCCTCCGCGATCGGCTCCACCTTGATGTAGAGCTCGGTCGTCACGTTGGCCTTGATCTTGTCGGACGTCACGAGCGCGTTCTTGCCGCTCCGTTCGACCGAGAGCTTCACGCTGCGGAGTGACACGCGCAGCAGCTGATGCAAGATCGGATAGACGAGTATACCGCCTCCGATGACCACCTTGTTCCCGCCGGCGCCCGTCCTCACGAGCGCCTCGTCGGCGCCGCAGCGCCGGTAGAAGCGGCTGACCACGGTCACCGTCGTGACGCCCGTGAACAGCGTGCCCAAGATGCTCCCACCCACCACCATCATCTGCGAATCGACCTCGAACATTCTCTATCGACCTTCCTCTCGTTCCTTTCGATCTTCTTCTTCCAATCCTTCGTCCAGCAGCGCCACGTAGAGCGTGCCGGTGTCGCGATCGTGCTCGACCACGACGATCTCTTGCTTCTCTCGGGCCGGCGCGTGGCCGTCCGCGAGGCGGCACACGACGCGAAGGTCGTGGCCTGTCTTGTCGCGCAGGCGCACCTCTCCGAAGTCGGAGTCGACCTTCGTAGAGATGACCGTGCCGACGCGGCCGACGAGCTCTTCTCGGCTCGTCGCCTCGGACTCCTTGCTCGCGAGCGCCGGGCCGAGGACCCGTGCGAGAGCGGCGACCACCGCGTACCCCGCACCGAGCGCGAGGGGCATCGTCCACGCCAGGCTCCCCACGGGAGGTGCGTGACCGAGATCGATGTACTTTGCATTGAGCCCGAGGCCGGTCAGCGCGAAGACCGCGCCGTACACTTGCCACACGAGCGAGAACGGAAGCTTGCCGATGCCGAGCGGTCCGAGCACCAAGCTCAGGAGACCGCCTCGGTCAGCGTCGTCATTTTGATCCGCGTCGTGATCGTCGCCTTCGCCGTGGTCGCCGTCGGGGTCCGCTTCGTGACCCTCGACGTCGTGACCGTCTACGTCGGCTCCGTCACCATCGTCACCACCACCGTGCTCGCCCCCCGCGAGGAGGCCCAAAAGTCCGCTTGCTGAAAGCAGCGCAAAGAGGCCGACAATCCCGAGAGCTACGGTGTAGGGCGCATTGGCCCAGGCAACCAAGAACCTTGTGAGTGGCAACCAACCTCCCTCATCAACATCAAAGCTAAGGGCGGAAATTGGCCTTGAGTAGGCCGTGCCAACCGATTTGATGTCGCATTTTGGACGCGCCTTTTTTCGATAAATCAGGGAAGAAGGAGCCCATGAAACGCGTCTCGATCGCGAGGGCTGGGGGTTACGAGCGGTTGCGCGTGGTCGATGAGCCAGACCCTTCTGCGAAGTCGGGCGAGGTGCTCGTGCGCGCGGAGGCGATCGGCGTGAACTTCGCCGATTGCATCGTGCGCATGGGCCTCTACGAGTCGGCGAAGAAGTACGTCGGCTGGCCGATCACGCCGGGCTTCGAGGTCGCCGGGACGACGGAGGACGGGAGGAAGGTCGTCGCCGTCACGCGCTTCGGCGGGTACGCGTCGCACGTCGTCGTGCCGGAGCACCAGGTCTTCGAAATCCCGAACGGCTGGTCGATGGCGGAGGCCGCCGCGTTTCCCAGCGTGCATCTGACGGCGCACTACGCTCTCCACGAGCTGTGCCGCGCGCGCGAAGGGACGCGCGTGCTCGTTCACTCGGCGGGCGGCGGCGTCGGATCGGCGCTCGTCGTCCTCGGCAAGCTCGCCGGGTGTCGTGTCGTCGGCGTCGTCGGCGGCGCGCACAAGGTCGCGCACGTGAAGGCGCTCGGCGCGGACGTCGTCATCGACAAGCGCGCGCAGGATCTCTGGCGCGAAGCGGAGCGAGCGTCCGCGGACGGCTACGACATCGTGCTCGACGCCAACGGCGTGGAGACATTGCGCGCGAGCTACGACCACCTCGCCCCGACCGGGCGTCTCGTCATCTACGGCTTCCATACGATGATGTCGCGGGGTCGCGGGACGCCGAGCTGGCCGAAGCTCGCGCTCGACTGGGCGCGCACGCCGCGCTTCGATCCGCTCGCGATGACCAACGACAACAAGAGCGTCATGGCCTTCAACCTATCGTACCTGTTCGAGCACGCGGACATCTTGAAGAGCGCGATGGGCACGCTCCTCGGCCTCGCCAACGACGGCAAGGTCGCGCCTCCGAAGGTGACGACCTTCCCGCTCGATCGCGTGAAAGAGGCGCACCGCGCCCTCGAGTCGGGAGAAACGATCGGAAAGCTCGTCCTCCTGCCCTGACGGCGCTAGATTTCACTCGCCGCCATGTGTCGCTTGCTCGGAATCGTGTCCTCGGAGCCCACCGAGTTCCGCATGATCCTGAAGGAGTCGCCGCGCAGCTTCGCGACGCTCTCGCAGGAGCAGTCGGACGGGTGGGGCCTCGCGATCCACGACGAGGAGGCGCGGGAGTGGCACGTGAACAAAGGCGTCGAGCGGGCCAGCGATGCAGCCGTCTTCCACGATCTCGCGCTCGGCGCGCGCGGGGAGATGCTCGTCGCGCACATCCGCAAGCGCACCGTAGGCGAGACCTCGCTCGACAACACGCACCCCTTCCAGCGCGGGCGCTGGATCTTCGCGCACAACGGCACCATCAAGGACCTCGCCTGGCTGCGCGATCAGACGAGCGCGCACCGGGCGAGCGAGATCCGCGGGCAGACCGACAGCGAGCTGTTCTTCGCCTACCTCCTCACCGCGCTCGACGCCGCGTCCCCCGACGGCCGTGACAAAGCGCTCGCCGCCGCCGCGCGAGAGGCGCGCAATCGCGGCGACTTCGGCTCGTTCAACTTCCTCCTCTCGGACGGCGCGATCCTCTACGCGCACCGCTTCGGGCGCACGCTCTTCCTCCTCGAGCGCGCGCCGCACGACGTCGTCCGTGTACGCCGAACGAGCGAGGTCGGGGCCATCGTCGAGACGCCGTGGTCCCAGCGTCGCCACGCCGTCTTCATCGCGAGCGAGCGGATGACCGACGAGCCGTGGCAGGAGGTCGGCGAACGCTCGCTCCTGCGCATCGACCGCGCGCCAACGCCGCGCTGGCGGCTGCTCGCGTGATGGCTCGTCCGTATCGGTCCGGTGCATTCATGCCGCCGATCATTCATCTTCCGAAACGGCCTGGAGGCTCGCCGAGCCAGAAGGTAGACTCCTGAAATGAGAGAGGCGGACGAGAGCCTGGTCGGTCGAACGATCGCCGGCAAGTTCGCCCTCTTGGAGGTCCTCGGGAAGGGGGCGATGGGCTGCGTCTACAAGGCGCGTCAAACGTCGCTCGACAAGATCGTCGCCATCAAGCTCTTGCACCCCGATCTCGCCGCGGAGTCGACGTTCGCGGCGCGCTTCAAGCGTGAGGCCAAGGCGGCGTCGAAGCTCGATCACCCGAACTCGATCCGCATCATCGACTTCGGCGAGGAGGACGGCGGTCTCCTCTTCATCGCGATGGAGTTCGTCGACGGGCGCAGCCTCCTGCGCTTGCTCGTCGAGGAGTGGCCCCTGTCGCCGACGCGCATCGTCGGCTTGCTCGTGCCGACGCTCGGCGCGCTCGCGGTGGCGCACGACGCCGGCGTCGTGCATCGCGACATGAAGCCCGAGAACGTGCTCGTCACGTCGACGACCGACGACGAGGGCGCCGCGATCGACGTCGTGAAGGTGTGCGATTTCGGGATCGCGAAGATCAGCGACGCGCGCGCGTACCAGTCTGGGGCGGGCGGCCCCGGCACGACAGGGCCGCTCACGCGAAGCGGCACCCTGGTGGGCACGCCCGAGTACATGTCGCCGGAGCAGGGGAGGGGAGATCCGCTCGACGCGCGGAGCGACGTGTACTCCGTCGGCGTCATCCTCTTCCAGCTCCTCACCGGACGCGTGCCGTTCGAGGCGGAGAGCGCGATCGGCGTCATCCTCAAGCACATCACCGATCCGCCGCCCGATCCGTTCACCTTGAACCCGGCCGCGGACCCGCGCCTCGTGGCCGTCGCGCTCAAGGCGATGAGCAAGCCGCGCGACGAGCGGTACGCGACGGCGCGGGAGATGCGCGCCGCGCTTCGGGCAGCGCTCGACGGGAGCGCAAGCGTATTGCCGGTGTCGGGTCCGCAGACGCAGGCGGCCGTCTCGCGGCCGCAGATGGTCGCCGCGAGCACGGTCGCTGGGCTCGCCACCGGCGACGCGAGATCCGCGCGCTCGGTGCCGGGGTCGCACGAGATCGGGCACGCCGAGACCGAGGCCGAGCTCGTCCTCCCCACGACGCCGCGATGGCGGTATGCCGCCGCGCTCCTCCTCATCTGTGGCATGGCCGCAGGCGCGTTCTACGCGGTGGGCCCGCCGCGCGGCGGTGCAGGTCCCGCGACGAGCGCGTCCGCCGATGGTCCCCCGATCGCGATCTTGCACCCGGAGGCGCCGGAGGATCCGCTCTCGCCCCTCACGCTTCCGGAGGCTGATGGTGGAAAGCGGCCTTTGCCGCGGAGGAGCCCCGTCGCCGTCGTTCCCACCGTGGCGCGCTCGGCCGCGAGCACGTCGCCGGGCGTTCTCCCGCCGCCGCCTCCGCCGCCGAGCGCGACGACGCCGACCCCGAATCCGAATCCCGATCCGCCGCCTCCTTCGGCGACAGCGTCGGGCGGGCCCTACATACCGGGGAGGACATGGATCGAGATCGGTATGGTGTCGGGCGAAAAGGTGCGCGATCGCGACGTGCGCCAGGCGGTCGCGTCGCTGCGCCTCGGGCTCGGCGCGTGCTACCGCGCGTCGTTGATTGCGGCGCAGTCGCACGCGACCGGCATCGGCGTCGTCGATTTCTCGTTCGACTCGGAGGGGCACGCGCGGGCGGCCGTGGTGACGAACGTGCAGTTCTTGCCGGACATGGCGCGGTGCCTCCAGCAAAATCTGCTGCACACGTCGGTGCCACAGGCTGCGCTTTCGGATCCGGTGGGCGCGACGGCGAACGTCCAGCTCGTCTTCCACAACGAACCCTGACCGCTCGCGCGCGAGGGCCCGATCCCGTATGGTCAGCGCATGCGCGCCGCCGTTCCCGTCGCCACGATCTTCCTGGCGCTCGCGTGCAGCAAACCGCCGCGCACGAGGGTGGACGTCGACACGATGCGCGAGGCGTCGTTCGTGAACGACATCAAGGAGGAGCCGAAGCCGACGCCGGGCGCCGCGAAGGCCGACGCGCCTCCCGCCGACGAGGCGCCGGTGCCCGCCGCCACCGGCCCCGCGCCCGCGGCGTCGAAGGGGAGCGGCAACCTCCCCGAGCCCGAGATCTTCAGCCGGAAAATCGACCGCGACGAGGGCAAGGACAAGCCCGGCAAGAAGCCCACCGGCAAGGAGAAGATCACCGCCGCCGAGTGCTCGCGGATGTTCGATCACTTCTTCGATGTGCTCCTCGAGTCCGACGAGCGCTTCAAGGACCTCGGCCCCGACGCCAAGACGATGGTGCGCCAGATCTCCGCGCAGGATCAGCGCTTCCAGTCGCTCCAGAAGGACTGCGAGACCGACGTGTCGCGCAGCAAATTCAACTGCGCGATGGCGTCGAAGACCCAGGGGGCCTGGCAGACGTGCGTGAAGTGACCGGCGGTGCTACGCATCTCGCCCGATGACCCTTGCGGCGGATGACACGTCGGAGCTCGGCGAGTTTTCGCTGACGGCGCGCCTCGGGGAAGGGGGCAGCGGCGTCGTCTACGCGGCGTTCTGGCACGATCGGCCGGTCGCGCTGAAGGTCTTGAAGGAGAGCGCGACGGTCACGGACAAGGACCGCGCGCGCTTCGTCGCGGAGGCGACCAAGATCCGCAAGGTCGAGCACGCGGCGCTTGTCTCGCTGTTGGATGCGGGAACGTTGCCCGACGGTCGGCCGTACCTCGCGATGCCGCGCCTCGCGGGCGAGACGCTGCACCACCGCGTCCTGCGTGGACCGTTGCCGGCCGGCGAGGCGGTCGCGATCTTCTCGGCGCTCGCCGCGGGCGTGGCGGCGCTGCACGACGCGGGCATGGTTCATCGCGACATCAAACCGGAGAACGTCTTCCTCGAGGAGGCCGACGGGTCGCCCCGGCCGATCTTGCTCGATTTCGGCATCGCGCGTGAGCTCGAGCGGCCGGACTCGACGACGACGGAGTCGGGGGTCGTGAAGGGGACGCCGGCGTACATGGCGCCGGAGCGCTTCTTCGGGAGCGCCGCGACGGTACGCACCGACGTGTCCGAGCTCGCGGTGACGCTCTACGTGATGCTCGCGGGCCGCCTGCCGTGGGATGCGTCGTCGGTGGACGCGTCGGGGCGCCTCGACCCGAAGCCGCCGAGCGCGAAGGGGGCGAGCGTGTCGCCGCGCGTGGAGGGCGTCCTCATGCGCGCGCTCTCGACGCGGCCGGAGGCGCGCCCGTCGTCGGCGCGCGTGTTCGCGCGCGAGATCGAAGAGGCGCTCGCGTCGACCGAGGCGACGCCGGCGCGGCGCACGGGCGACGTCGGGCTCACGCCATCGCCCGCGCCGCCACCGGAGGCGTCGACCACCGGCGCGTCGTTCGTCGCGACCGATGCGCGCCCGGCGTCTCGCTCGCGGCTCGCGTGGCTCGGCGCGGTCTCGGTCGCGGCGGCGCTCGCGGTGGGCCTTCTTCGGCGTGATCGGGCCGTGCCACCGATCGTCGTCCCCAACGAAACGCGCGCGACCGCCGCGCCGCTGCCTCCGGCCGAGCTCTCGACGGCCCCGCTCGCCGTGACCGCGGTCCCGATGCCGCCGGCGTCGTACGTCATCCCTCCTCGCTACCAGCCACGTCCTCGCGCCGCGGCGATCGACGCAGGCGCCGTCGCCGTCGATCCCTCGCGCTTCTACCAAGACCGCAAGTGAAGGCCCGCCGCGCCGCGATCCATGTTGCCGTCTTCGCCGTCCTCATCGGGGCTGCGTCCGGCGTCGCGCGCGCCGAGCCCCGCGATCCGGCGGCGGCGGAGGCGCTCTTCGACGAGGGGCGGGCGCTCATGCGAGACGGACAGTTCGCACGCGCGTGTCCAAAGCTCGAGGCCAGCCAGCGGCTCGATCCCGGCGTCGGCACGCTGCTGAACCTGGGAGACTGCTACGAGAGTGCCGGTCGGTACGCGAGCGCGTGGGCGCGATTTCGCGAGGCGGCGTCGGCGGCGCTCAGCGCTGGCCAGTCGGAGCGGGAACGGATCGCGCGCGGGCGTGCGGCGGCGCTCGAGCCCAAGCTCTCGCGTCTCGTGGTGCGCGTCGCCGAAGACGATCCTGCGCTGGCCGTCGCCAAGGACGGCGTCCCGATCGATCGCGAGGCGTGGGGGAGCGCGGTGCCGCTGGATCCGGGAGAGCACGCGCTCGAGGCGACCGCGCCCGGGAAAAAATCGTGGCACGGAACGGTGTCGATCTCCGCCGCGCCGATGACGGTCACCGTCGACGTGCCGTCGCTCGAGGCGTCTCCTCCTGCTGCGCCGGCGCCGCTGCCGCCTCGCGCGACGGATCCCGTCGGATTCCCTGCGACGCCCTCCCCCGCGCGCGACGACTCGCGCGGTCTCGGGGCCCAACGAGGCGTCGCGGTCGGTGCCGCCGGCGTCGGCGTCGTCGCGCTTGTGCTGGCGGGCGGCCTCGCGCTCTCGGCGCGCTCGATCTACTCGGACGCGCGCGGCCACTGCACGAGCGCCGGGTGCGATCCCGACGGCGTCCGCCTCGGCCACGACGCCGGCGTCCGCGCCGATTTCGCGACAGCGGGCGTGATCGTCGGCGGCGTCGCGCTCGCGGCGGCCACCGTCCTGTGGCTCACGTCGAAGTGACGCCCTTGGTCAGAATGTCGCCGTAGAGCTCACGCAGGCGCGTCTTCAGGAATTTCCCGGTCGACGTCCGCGGCACTTGCTCGACGACGACGAACGCGTCGGGCATCCAGAACTTCGGAAAACGCCCTTCCAAGTGAGCGCGGAGCTCGTCGTCGGTCGCCGTGGCGTTCGGCTTCCACACGATCGCGGCGATCGGCCGCTCGTCCCACTTCGGGTGGACCCCCGCGAAGACCGCCGCCTCGAGCACCGCCGGGTGCGCCATGAGCGCGTTCTCGAGATCGACCGAGCTGATCCACTCGCCGCCCGACTTGATGACGTCCTTCGAGCGGTCGCAGATGCGTACGTAGCCCGCCGCGTCGAGCGTGACCACGTCGCCGGTCTTGAACCAGCCGTCGTCGGTGAAGCGGTCCTTTCCCTCGCCGCCGAGGTACCCCTTGGCGACCCACGGCCCGCGCACCTCGAGCTCACCCATCGTCTTGCCGTCCCAAGGCAGGATGTTTCCGGTGTCGCTGGTGTGACGCTGCTCGACGAAGGGAACCGGGTAGCCCTGCGACGCGCGGACGTGGAGCTTCTCTTCGGCGCTCAGGTTCGCGTGCTCGCGCCGCAGGCGCGCGACGGTGCCGATGGGGTTCATCTCGGTCATGCCCCAGGCGTGCAGCACCTCGATGCCGTGGCGCTTGGCGAAGCCGTCGATGAGCGACGGCGGCGCGGCGGACCCTCCGATGACCATGCGGCGGATGCTCGACAGGTCCCATTTCTTCGGCGATGCGTCGAGGAGCGCGAGGATGCCGAGCCAGATCGTCGGCACGCCGCCTGCGAGGGTCACCTTCTCGTCCTGCATCAGCTCGAGCAGGCTCGTCGGATCCAAGTGCGGGCCGGGGAAAATCAGCTTCGCGCCCGACAGCACCGCGCTGTACGGCAGGCCCCACGCGTTCGCGTGGAACATCGGGACGACGGGGAGCACCGTGTCGGCCTCGCCGAGGCCCAGGGTGTCGGTCATGCACACCGCGAGCGAATGCAGCACCGTCGAGCGATGACTGTAGACTACACCCTTCGGATTTCCCGTCGTGCCGGACGTGTAGCAGATGAGCGCGGCGCTCTTCTCGTCCAGCGTCGGGAAGTCGTAGTGCTCTTGCTCTTTCGCGAGGAGCTTCTCGTAGTCGAGCATCGACGCGTCGACCTCGCCGTCGTCTCCGAGGACGACGACGTGCGTGACCGTCGGCACCTCCTTCACGAACTTCTCGAGGAGCGGCAAGAGCGAGCGATCGCACAGGACGATTTTGTCGCCGGCGTGCGTCGCGATGTAGCGGAGCTCGTTCGGGTGGAGGCGAAGGTTGAGCGTGTGCAGCACGGCGCCCATTGCGGGCACCGCGAGGTACGCCTCGAGGTGGCGCGAGTGGTTCCAGCACAGCGTCGCGACGCGATCGCCGGGCTTCACGCCGAGGCGCACGAGGGCGTTGGCGAGGCGACACGCGCGGCGGTGCAGCTCGCCGTACGTCGTCCGGTGGATGGATCGGTCCGACAGCCGGCTCACGACCTCCCCCGCGCCGAAGAACGTCCGCGCGCGGTCGAGCAAGTGCCCGACCGTGAGCGGGAAATCCATCATGGTCCCTTCGAGCATGCGCCTCTCCTCCCGAAGCGCGAGACGATACACGCGATCGAGAGGAGAGTCGCGGCTCAGCCGGTCAGAATGCGACGTTTCAGATGACGCTTCAGATGCTGAGCGTGCCGGTCCGGATCAGGTACGCGAGCTTCTCTCGCTGACCCGTCTCGAGGAGCGCGTGGATGCGGCCGAGGGCCTTCACCACCGCGTCCTTCAGCGCCTGCGCGCTCTTCACGCGCGCGTCCGCCGCCGCGATCGCTTTGCCTTCGTCCCACGCGCCCTCCGCGATCGCGTCGGCGAACGCGCTCACCGTGCGCCGGTCGTCGACCGCCGCCTGCGCGCGCTCCGTCTTGAGATCGTTGAGGATGCGCGCGAGCTCGGTGACCTGCGACTCGTCGAGCTCAAGCTTGAACGCCAAGAACCGGAGCGGACGCCGCACGCCGAAGCCTCCGCCGCCCTCTTCGTGGCCACCGCCAGGTCCGGCCCACGCACCGGGCCCTCCCTGATGCGGTCCGTCGCCAGGTCCGTGCGCGTGCGCTCCGGGCCCACACCCTCTCCCAACGCCTCGACCAAAGTGCCCATCGCGATGCGCGTTCCACCACGCCATCATTCCAGGATATCCATGCATTTTCCGACTCCAACTCGCCGAGGTGGTCCTCACTCCCGGCGGGGTAACACGCGGGCGACATACCTCGCGCTTCCTCTCATCTTGTGACGCGCGCCGCCGATGTCAACGGCGCGAGCCCGCTTCGCGCGCCCAGTTTGTTGAGCGCCGCGGTGAAACCTCGCTATCCTGTCATCATGCGAAAAGCTGCTTATCTCTCGATCGCTTTCGGCTTTGCGGTGACGGCGTTGATGTTCATTCCGGTGGCGTGCGGCAGCTCTGCGGCGCACCCCGGCTCGCTGATCGGAGACTCCGACGGTGGCATCGTGTCGGACGCGCCCAACAACAACATCGACGTCGCCGAAGCCGCGCCGCCGCCCGAGGGCGGGCCGACCACGGTGAACATCTCGAGCGGCGACGCCGGCTCGGTGACCGACATCCGCTTCGGCGACAATGGCTTCGTCAACTGCGGCGCGTCGGCGACGTCCGTGCCCGTGACGATCTCGAACACCGGCACCTCCTCGTTGAAGTGGAGCGCGAAGCTGTCGGCAGGTGCCGCCTACTACACGCTCTCGCCGGTGGAGGGCACCGTGAACGCGGGCCAGTCGGCGATCATGCAGGTCATCCCGCAGGCGGTCCCCGCGACCTCGGCGGTCACGCCCGACCTCTACGGTGGCGTCGTCATCATCCAGACGAGCGCGTCGAACGACACGACGCACGTGATCCAGCTCCACCAGACAGCACGCGGCGTCATCCTCACGTCGACGCTCGGCAACGGCTTCAACTTCAACTCGCAGGCGGTGGCGCAGTCGGCGCAGTCGACGTTCAGCATGACCAACATCGGCAACGTCGCCGCCGCGGTGAAGCTCGGGGTGGCAGGCCCCGTCTTCAGCGTCTCGCCGGGGACCTTCACGATCGATCCCTCGGTGCCGAAGGCGCCAATCATCACGTTCACTCCGCCGATCGCGTCGGGTTACACCGACACGCTCATCACCAGCATCGACACGAGCGGCGGCGGCACACCGGTGGCCCTGTGCGGGCCGCTCCCCGTGAATGCGCTCCTCCAAGGAGCCGGCGACAACAGCGTCTTCATCAGCCCGACCAATCTCGATTTCGGTCTCACGAACTGCGGCGGCCTAGCGGCGCCGTCCCAGAACTTCCAGCTCCAGAACAAGGGGGCCGGAATCACCTTCACCTACGCCTTCGCGAAGGCCGCCGCGAGCCCCTACACGCTCACCCAGACGGGGGGCACGCCAGGCAGCGTTGCGGCGGGCCTGACTCAGCCCTTCATGATCGCCTCCAACGCCATCCCCAAGCCGTCGCGCACCGACGCGAACTTCTTCGGTGACACGCTGACCATCACGACGAACGACGGCTCTGGTCCCAAGCTCCACACGATCACGTTGAGCCAAACGGCGCGTGGCGCGGTCCTCCAGTATTCCCCTAACGCGATCTCGACGGGCGGTCCGGGTGGCGCGTCGCAGTTTGCGGGGTTCTCGGTGACCAACGTGGGCAACTACCAGGGCACCTTCCGGCTGGGCGATGGGACCGCCGTGGGCGCGATCAGCCAGCCGGCCGTAGACGGGGGCACGCCGACGTGGAGCAGCAACGTCTTCGCCGGAAACCTCGTCGGGGGTGCAGGAGTCCCGGGCACGCTGACCGTGACGAACCCTCCGAAGGGCGTGCAGACGCTCGGTCACATCACGCTGACGATTCAGCCGAACGCGAGCGGTAACCCGACGATCCTCTGCGCCGACGCGCCGCCCGATCTCGAGCTCTCCGCGACCGGCAACTGACCGGCGGGTCCCTCCGCGCTCTCGCGCTCACATCGCCGGGTGAAAGCTCGGCGTGCGGCGCACCGTGATCGTGTGGTGACCACACCGCGGGCACGGCGGCTCGCGGGTCATCCCGAAGCGAACGCTCGCGGCTTGTTTTTGCTCGTAGGCGTCCTGGATGTCCCAAAGCGGCGCCGGCAGCGTGCGCGGCGGGATCGGGCGAGCGTTCACGGCGTCGCTCCACGCACCTCGCCACGTGCACACGGTGCACCTCAACGTCTTGTCCATACGGCCGATCCCTCCCCACTGCGCACGGCCCAAAGGCGACCGCCAAAAAACACTACCCACACATTAAGTGAGGCCGCGTATATCGCCCTTTTCACGGAGTCGCAAGAGCCGTCTTCGGACCCGACGCGTTCCTCGGCTTAGAGCGCTGCGCCGAGGACCTTCATCAGCCGGCCCAGCGACGGACGGCCCTCGTGCTCGGTCATCGCCTTACCGAGCTTGTCGAGCTTCTTTCGCTGGGGAAACCACACCGGCGCGGGACGGATTCGGAACGGCGCGTAGACGACTGATTTTTGCGGGTGGTCGAAGAGCCAGCCGTTGTGGACGACGCCGGTGCCCGAACGAATGTCCTCGGGGGTGTGACCCGGGAAGGCGCCCCACGACGTCGAGCCGAGCGCGTAGCAGACGGCCGACCAGCAGTTGACGCCGATGCCGCCGTAGCGAAGCTCGCCGAGCATGCGCGCGAGGGCTTCGCGATGGTCGCGCATCGTCGAGGGGTGGACGAGGACGGTGACGCTCAGGGTTCCCCAGCACGCGTCGTTCGCGAAGCGCGTCGCGCGCTCGAAGAACGTGGCCGGATCGTCGGCGTCGAGCGTGACCTCCGCGAGGACGCCGCAGAACGCCTCTGTCGTGAGCGCGCGCTCGCCTTCGCGCGCAGGGACGCCGGGGATGTACGTCCAAGGAACGACGCCGCCCTCGCCCTCGCCCCCGGCGCCAAGCACCTCGGCTTGCGGATAGGCGTCCTTGAAGCCGCGCCAGCGCTCGAACGCGCCCGGATAGTACGCCTTGCGCGGCGGCGTCGAGGCGAGCGCCGCGCGGACCTCGCGGAGGAACGCGTCCTTCTGGAGCCAGCCGCTCGCGACGGTGAGCACCTTGCCGGCGTTGCAGTTGAAGCTCGCGTTCTGCACGACCGAGCCTGCGACTTGCTGCGCCTGGAAGCGAAGATCCGCCGCCGACCACGGGCCCGGCACGACCAAGATGGGCGTCACACACCCGAGCTCGGCGCTGAACGCTCGCGGATTCTGGCGCGCGCCCCTCGCCTTGCGCTCGGCCTGCCCGCTCCGCGGGCCCCACACGATCGCGTCGTACGTGCGATCAGACCCGGTGACGTGGAGCGTGTCGATCGACGCGTGACTGGACAGGAGCGCCCCGGTCTCCGCGCCCCCGTGGACGATGGCCAAGAACCCTTCGTCCACCAGCACCTTGAACGCCTCCTCGAGCACCGACCCGATGAAGTCGTTCACGGGGTTGATCTTGAGGACCGTGACCTCGTTCTCCACGAAAAGCTTGTAGAGTACATCCGTCGCCGGGATCGACGAGACGTTGCCGCCGCCGAGGATGAGCGCGAGCTTCCCGGTGGACTGCGGCGACCGATAGATGGCCCCTTGCGTCGCGGGTTTTCCGGGCTCGATCCACACTTCGGCGCGAAAACCCGTAAAAAGAAGCCGATCCGCGAAGGTGGACGGGAACACCTCGGCGACGCGCTGGCCGTCGTCGCGGGTCCGCATCTTGGGGGGTCGCGGCATGCCGCCAGCCTCGAGCGCGGTCACGAGGAGGCGCAGGTTGCGGAGCGTGGCCCACGGGCCGACGAGCCACTCTTCGCCGGCGAGGGAGGAAGCCGGATCGATCCCCTTCATCGCGCAGCCGCCTTGCACCCAGCGCGTCGCGGAGGCGAGCACGCCGTCGATGCAGGCGCGCAAGAGGACGAGGCGCGCGGCGATCGGCGTCCTCGCCCAGTCGTCCTTGCGCGACGCGACCCGCGCGATCTTCTGCTCGAGCACGTCGGCGCCGGTCGCGGCAGTCGCGGCAGTCGCGGCAGTCGCGGCGGTCGGCTCCACGTTCGGACTCAGGCGAGCGCGGCGCGCTTCACGATCGACTTGATCTTGTCGGCCCCGATGCCCGCGGCGCCGCCCACCGCCTTCAGGACCTCCGCCTCTTTCTTGTCGACGCCGTTGGTGACGCGCGCGATGACCGCAGCGAACAGCAGGCCGGCCTCGGCGTGCCCCAGCTCCTTGAGGGCGGCGCCGACGGCCTTCGCGCGCTTGTCCTTCCCCTCTTTTTCGGCGCGCTCGGCGCACTCGTCGAGGAGGTGATCCGTCTCCCACTCGATGACGACTCCCTCCGAGAGGAGCTCGACGCAGCGGATGATCGTGTTGCGCTCGGTGTCGTCCATCTCCCCGTCGCCCATCGCCGCGAGGAAGCCGGCCTCGACCGCCGCGCGGAAGACGTCGTTCTGCCGCGGCACCGCGAGCTCCTTGCGGATCTCGGCGGCGTGCTTCTCGAGCAGGGTGAGGGCGTCGGCGTTGGACTTGGCCATGGCGGGAAGAATAGCCCCAAATCCCCTCCGTCTCCTAGCCGCGCAGCGCGCGATCGTGCCAGGCGAGCATCTCGATCGTGCCGGTCTCCCGCAGCCACGGCTGGTCGTGGGGACCGGGCGGGACGCGCAGCTCGCACGCGACCTTGCGGAGGGCGAGCTCGGCGGCCAAGCGCTCGTTGGCGGTGCGGTACGGGTCCTGCGAGCTCGACTCGACGTGGAGCTTGCGCGGTCCGACCTTGGCGAGCGCCTTTGCGAGGCGGTCCGCGTAGCCCGGTGCGCCTGCCTCTGAGATCGCGCTCTGCACGCCGCCCCACGTCGCGAACGCCTCGGGGCGCCGCAGGAACACCTCCAGCCCGATGAAGCCTCCGAGCGAGCACCCGTCGAGTCCCGTGCGCGATGGGTCGGGGACGACGGGCGCGTCGACCTGGCATGCGGGGATCACGTCGTCCACGATCCACGACGCCAGCGCGTCGAGCTCCACGGCGGGGCTCGCGGATTTGTACACGTTGGGGACGAACGGGCACACGACCGCCATGCCGCGGAAAGGCGTCGTCGTGAGCGACGCGTTCACTTCGGCGATGCGCGCGTCGGTCCACTCCCCGCGCCGGCTCGTGCGCTCGATCGGCGCGCGCCTCAGCCGATCGTACGCGCTACCGACGCCGTACCGCTCGAGCCACGCATACGCGCCCATCTTCGCGTCCACCGTCTCCGCGAGGCCGTGCAAGAGCACGAGCAGCGGCACGCGATCGTTCGGCGCCAGGTGCGTGGGCAAGAGGAGCACGTAGCGCCGCGGCGTCCCCCGCCACGACGGCTGCGTAACGTCGCGCACCACCAGATCGCGGACCGCATTACCGAGCGCTTCTTCTGCGATCGAGGCCCGCGTGAGGGCGAGCGTCGCCGCCGCCGAGAGCGCCGCGCGGCGACCGACCCGGCCCGTCACCTGCCGAGCGCTTCGGGGAGCAGGTTCTCCACCATGAGGAGCGACACGATCGCAACGGTGCGCCACGACGTGCGATCCCACGAGGGCGCCGCGGCCTCGCCCTTCGGCTTGTCGTACGGCGTGCTCGTCGTCACAGCGCCGGCCCACACCATCACGTCCTTGTAGTGGTACGGCCCCCCGATGGCGCGCACGCCGCCGTCGGGGGCGAGACGGAGGCCGCGGCCGTTGGCGTCGAGCAGATCGCCGTCGGGCGCGAAGCGATAGCGGTGCTTGAGGCCGTTTCCCGAGACCTCGCCGTCCGCCGAGAGCGTGACGACCGGGCTGCCACCGACGACGATGCTCGCGCCGCGCACTTTGCCTGGCGCTCCCTCCGGAAAGATCACGGTGCCGTCGGCCTTGATCGTCGCGCCGAAGGACGCGGGGTAGGGCGCGCTCGCCGGCCCCTTGTCCCCCCTCAACGTCTCGCCCGGCGACACGAGCGGGAGCATGGGCCCCTTGGGGGCCACCTCGACGATGCTGGGGTGGTCCCATGGCATCTTCCCGAGCTTCATCTCCCGAAGCTCCGCGCAGCAAGTGAGCGCGGAGAAGAGGATGCACGCTGCCCCGAAGGTCCTTTTGCCGCGACCCATCACGTTGAGGCCACACAGTACCGAGGATGGTCCGCGGCGACGCGAAGAAGTCGCTGACGGGCCCGAGCGCCGCGGAGACGGGCCGACCTACATCGCGGGTCGTGTCGTTATGATGATGAAATCGTAAGGGAAGTGGCACCTCCGCGATCGGCGGGCTAAAACCCGCGCATGCGTAAGGCTGCGCTGGCTTCGGGTCTTTTCCTTCTCGTGATTGCGGCGGCGTGCGGAGGATCGACGAGCTCCGACGGAAGCAGCAGCGGCGCTTCCGGGGGCACGTCCGGCACTTCTGGCGGCACCTCCGGCGCGTCGGGCACCTCAGGGACGTCGGGCACGTCTGGAACGTCGGGCACGTCCGGCACGTCTGGAACGTCGGGCACGTCCGGCACGTCTGGCACCTCGGGAACGTCCGGCACCTCCGGCTCGTCGGGCAATCCGCCGCCGGGCTCGTACACGATCACGTTCCCGCCGACGACGGTTGGGCCGCAGGTCGAGAAGACGCAGTGCATCACCAAGCGCCTCGGCAACGCGGCGGCGCTGCACGTCGGACAGATCCACGATCAGCTCGGCCCCGCGTCGCACCATATGATCGTCTACAAGGTCGCCGACACGGTCGAGCAGGTCACGCCGATCGACTGCAAGCCGTTCACCGACACCTTGAACCCGGCGAAGGGCTCGCCTCTGATCGTCACGCAGAAGAAGGACGATCTCCTCCAGCTGCCGCCGAACGTCGGCTACACGCTCGACGCGAACCAAATGGTGCGGCTCGAGGTGCACTACATCAATCCGGGCGGGTCGCCGGTGACGCTCACCGCCACGAGCACCTTCATTCCGATCGCCGACGCCGACTTCAAGTACGAGGGGGGCTTCCTCTTCATCGGCAATCCGGACATTCAGATCGCCGCGCACTCGACCTTCACGCTCGGGCCGTCGTTCTTCAAGCTGCCGCCGGAGTACGCGAACGCGAACTTCTTCGCGATGACCGGGCACGAGCACCAGTACGGAACGAACGTGACCGTCGACGCCGTCGCGAGCGCCGCCGATCCGGGCACGTCGGTCTACAACGTGCCGGGGTGGTTGTGGTCGGAGCCGAAGACGCAGACGTTCAGCCCAACCTTCAAGGTCCCCGCGAACGGCGGCTTCCGCTTCACGTGCGATTGGAACAACACGTCGAGCCAGTCCGTGAGCTTCGGGGAGTCGGCCAACCAGGAGATGTGCTTCTTCTGGGCGTACTACTACCCGAGCACCGGCGCGAAGGTCTGCTTCCACACGAGCCAGGGCCCGGGCGGCGGCGGGGACGTGTGCTGCCCGGGCCCCTCGCAGATCTGCAGCTTTTTCGGCGGCTGATTCTATCGGGGGTGGGACTCTCTCCCATCCCACATGGGCCTACCTTGGTCTCCGCGGCGATCGGCGGCCAATGATCTCGAACACATGCAGTAGGTCCCAGAACGGCCCGGCCCTTGCTAGGTAAGAAGATGTAGGAAAGTTTCCTACCCCTTCCGCCTGGAGGCCGTCATGAGCCGTCGCTCCCTCGCTGCCGTCGTTTCGCACGTCGCCGTCCTCGTCCTCGCGTCCGCCGGCCTCACCGTCGGGTGCGCCGTCGAGCCCGTCGCGGATCCGCCGAGCCAGACGCAGGATCCGCTCAAGACGAAGGACCACAGCGCAATCACGGGCGCCGCGTGCCGCTCGCACGGGCTCGGCGAGAGCTTCTGTAGCCGCGTGCAGGCCGAGGCGTTCAACGTCGATCACGACGAGTGGACCACGCTCGCCGCGCACTCGCAGCCCGAGGCAGGTCAGTCGCAATGCGAGGCGGCGTTGGCCGTGCAGACGCGGCTCCACTCGCTCGGCGGCGAGATGCATCAGATCATGGGCGAAGGCATCCCTGATGGCGCATCCGTCGACAAGCTCGCAAAGGCGCTGGGGCGCTCGCTCCACACGATCCAAGACAACTGCGCGCACCACGGGATGAGCAACCCGCAGCACGCCTGGTACAGCATCCGCGACTGGTGCATCTCGAGCGGCGAGGATCCGGACAGCACGCCCGAAGCGCTCCAGTGCGCGCGCGAAGAAACCGACTTGGCAGTGCGAACGTTCCGCGACGCGCTCCGCGCCAGCTCGATCGATCCGAGCCACCTGAGCGTCGCGTCACAGGTGAGCACGCACAACCCCACGCGCGCCAACGCGTGCGGCTTCCTCCACGAATGGAAGAACTTCGACGGACACGACGCGCGCTGGAACAACGACACGACCCGCGTGGCGTTCCGGAGCTCGCTCGCCGGCATGATTGCCACCGGCGAGGACGCGACCGAGATCTGCCCCGGCGGCGCGTCGCTCGCGATCCCGACCCCCAAGGCGACCGTCAGCGTGAGCGATCCGTGGTGCCCGACGCTGCACATCTACTGCGTCGGCCAGTGATGAGTCGAGCGAAGCGTAGCGGAGCGAAACGCTCCTGACGGTCGGCGCGCGGATGCATCAGCCGCAGGGGCGTCCGCCCTTCTGATACGTCACGTCGACGTTCACGTGGAGCGTGCCCGTGCTGGATTTGCCGGTCGTGGGGTCGGTCACCTTGACCGTGAGATCCAGGGGTTTTCCCAGGAAATCCTTCCACGTCCCGCCGGTCGCGCCTTCGAGCTGGTAGCGGAGGCCACCGATCTCGCACGCGCCTCCGCCGGCGTCTCCGTACGCGAACGAGAAGGTGCTGGATGGGCCGGCGAGCGCGGTGCTCGGAACGACCGAGGTGATCGTGGTCGTCGTCCCGTACTGCCGCATGCCGGCCATCTTCACGCCGATCCACACGTGGTGGCCGCACTGGCCGCCTTCTACGATCTGCACCGTCGCGCCGTCGGCGACCGGCGCGAAGTCGGTCTCGCCGCCGCCGATGGTAAGGCTCGGCGCGCTTGCGCGGCAGGCGTCGGGCATGTCGACGTCCCAGGTCTTCGTGTACTTCGGCAGCGAGGCGGGATCGATCGCGTCGGGCTGACACTTGTCGGCGATGCAGGTCGTCGGCGCGTCGCACGTTGGGCCGAGGAAGAAGCTCCCTCCGAGCAGCGGCGGCGCCACCGACGCGCAGCGCGCCTCGAGCCGGATCGGGAGCACGCGCGTGTCATTCGGCACGAACTTCGTCGTCGCGTGCCGCACGACGTTGGCGGGCCAACCGCTCGCCGGCGGGGGCTGCGACGTGTCCGCGGGGATGAAGCCCTCCACGGTGATCTCGACGGGCGCGTCCTTCTTCGCCTTCGGCGCCTTGAGGGTCGTCTCGTGCGGCAGCGAGCTCCCCGCCCTCAGATCGATCGTCTCCTCGGTCGCCGGTTGTCCATCAACCGTCGTCCGCACGCGAACCTTCTGGAGATCCATCCCGAGCGTCTGCCGGAAATCCTCGGCGTCGAGCCCGATGACGAGCACAGTCGAGTCGTCGCTCGGATACGGCGGCGTCGGAGCGGGCGTCGGACCGCCATCGGGCAGGGGAGTAGGCCCGCCGTCGCCCGCGTCCGCGTTCGTGGGTGACGACGACGACGAAGAAGAAGAGCACGCAGCGAGCGGCGTCGCGAAGAGAACGAAGGCGAGTGTGCAAGGACGAAGCTTCATGATGCTCGCCGCCTAAGCACGCGGCGCACCAGCCAACTCTTCAGGGGAAATCAGTCGCTTACGCCGTTGGTGATGTGCCACATGTGCCACATCGTGCCCGTCCCGCCTCGTGCCCATCTCGTACCCGTGCCCGACCCCTCAGCGCACGGCGTTCAGGATCTGCTCGTGGAGGAACGTCGCCGCGAAGAAGAGCTCCTCGGTCGCGCCGCGCGCCTCCGCTCCTTCGCGCCCTTCGCTCTGCGCGAGATCGAAGCGGATCGCGTGCATCAGGCCGTCGAAATAGAACTGCGAGGCCGCGGCAAGCCGAAATCGCAGCGCAGCGCCGTCGATCGACGCGAGCCCGGACAGCGCCTCCTCCAGCGTCTCGACGATCCCCTCGACGTAAAGATAGAGCCCCTTCAGATACGCCGAGAGGGCGGCCCCCGACCCGAGCATGCGCTCGAGGCGCGCGTCCCGGACGGCGAGCACGGCGTCGATCGCCTCGCGCACGTCCTCGAGATCGCCGAGGCGGGCCGCGATTTTTCGCGACGCCGCGACGGTCAACAGGCCCACGGGCTCCGCCTGAAGCAGGCGCGCGAGGTGGAGCAGGTTCACCGTGAAATTGAGCTGATCGTTGGCGAGCGTCGCGCGGTGCGGGGCGCTGGTCGGGCGCAGCGTCGGCGGCTCGGAGTAGACCGGATCGTCGTCGAACGGATCCTCGAGGCACATGCGTACGAACGAGTGCTGCTTCGGACGCATCCCTTGCTCCGGGTCGTACGTCTCGGCGAGGTCTCTTTCGAGATCCTCTTCGAGCTCGACGCTTGATTCGTCCGTCCTCATGGCCGGCCGGGTATACGGCCTCGCGTCCGGATACCTTCCTATGGGTCGAAGTCCCTCAGTCGACGACCTGGAACGTCGCGCGGCCGACGAGCTGGCCGTCGTCGGTCTCGACGTCGACCGACCACGATCCGGCCAAATTTGCGGGCAAATCCTTCTTCTGCAGCGTCGAGCGCAGGCGGACGATCCCCTTCGGCGTCGCGGCTCCGGCGGCTCCCGGATCGGCTACGCGCGACGTGTCCTCCCCCCAGCGCTCGACCTCGCTCCCGTCTTTTCGCCACACATGGTGGAGCGTGTCGCCGTGGCCGCCGGGGACGACCACGTCGGTGACGCAAATGAGCTCGTGGATGACCGAGGAGTGGAGCGTCCTCACTTCCATCGCGAGGCGTCCGTCTTTGGTGACCTGGGGACCGACGGCGGCGTAGTGCACGTGCATCGGGACCGGCGGGATGCCGCGACGCGCGAAGTAGACGCCGCTCGTCCCGGCCGCGAGCGACGCGAAGAAGAGCGCGATGACCCATTTCTTCTTCAGCGCGGAGAGCGGAACGTGCAGCGTCCAGAAGAACACGACAGTGATGCCCGCCGCGAAGAGGAGCGACGTGAGCGTCTGCGTGTCCGGAAAGAGCGCGGGGATGACGAGGTTCAGGCACCCGAAGAGCGTCAGGCCGTGGAACATCGACGCGAGCACGCGCCACTTCATCAGGACGCGGTCGAAGACGATGTCGAGCGTCGAGAGGAGCGCGCACGCCGCGAGCGCGGCGATGAACCACGAGTTGCGATCGCCGAGCGTCGTACTCTTCCAGTAGAAGGGGAGGAGGAAGAAGAGCATCCCCTGGTAGAGATTTTTCAGCACGTACGTCATCGCGAAGAAGCGCAGACGCACATGCGCGTGGGCGTATTCGACGTTCTCCTGCCGCGCGCCGCTCCCGAAGATGCGGAAAAAGAGAACGACCAGGAGCCACGCCAGGCTGAGCGAGATGGCCAGCCAGCGCGCGTGATCGAAGCCCTTCTGCGCGAACACCACGACCGTCGTGCCAAGGCCGAGCGCGTAGACCGAGTGGAGCCACCAAAGGCGCTTGCCGTTTTTCCGCAAGAACTGGCGGACTTTGTCGAGGGGGCCGCGGCGGCCGGGCGCGGGGGCGCTCGCCATCGCGTCAAGCACGGGCCCCTCCTTCTGCGCCATGGAGACAGTGTAACCCGTCCCCCGCCGTGACGCAGCGCGCCGCGTTCGTTCGCAGCGCCGATCGCGTCGCGGCGGGGCTGACAGGCTTATGACCCTTGGAACCTTGCCGTACCCCCGAACGTGGCTCAGAAGTTAAGCGTGGGAGAAAACGTTCCAAGCCCAAATTTTCCTTCTACCGGGGAGAGCCTGCTGGTGTTCAGCGACGTGCACCTTGGTAGCGATCTGAACGAGCATCCGCTGCCTGGCATTCGCCGCTCGCCCTCGATCGATCGGGACCTCGTCGCGCTCCTCGCCCATTACCGAAAGACGCCGCCCAAAGGGAGCAGGTGGCGCATCGTCGTCGCCGGCGACTTCATCGACTTCATCGGCATGGCGATCCGGCCGCGCGCGGACGAGCTGTCGACCGCGCCGAGCGAAGAGGAGAAGGAGCACGGGCTCGGAAACGCCTCCGATCACGCGCGGGTGAAGGTGAAGCGCGTCGCGGCTCGGCACGCCGACGTGTTCCACGAGCTCGCGACCTTCGTCGCCGACGGTCACGCGCTCACGTTCGTGCACGGCAACCACGACCTCGAGCTCTATTGGGACGACGTGAAGGCGGAGATCAAAGAGCAGCTCTGGACCGCCGCGCGCCGGGCCGAGGTCGATCCGGTCGCTTTCGCCGATCGCATCGCGTTCAACGAGTGGTTTTTCTACGACGAGAACCTCGCGTACATCGAGCACGGCCACCAGTACGACGAGTTCTGCGCGACGCCGACGTTCATGGCGCCGCTCTCTCCCGCCGATCCGCGCCGCATTCGCCGCGGGTTCTGCGACGTGCTCCTGCGCTTCGTGGTGCGGCAGACGCGAGGCCTGCGCGAGCACGGGCACGACAAGATGGGTCTCGTCGACTACGTGCAGCTGGGGACGCGCCTCGGACTGCGCGGCGGCGTGCGGCTGCTCGTCCGCTTCGTCTACGCCGTGCGGGAGCTGTTCCGCGTGCGCAGCGAGTACTTCCTCGAGCCGGCGCGCGCGCTGCGCGAGGAGCACGATCGGCGCATGGGGCTCTTGGCGGTGGCGACGCGCATCGGCTTGGATCGCCTGCGCGCGCTCGCGGCGCTCCAGGTCCCGCCCGTCACCGCGTCGATCGGCGGCATCCTCGCGAGCGTGCTGCTCGACCGGCTCGCGGTGGCGATGGCGTGCTCGCTGGCCCTCGTCGTGACGGCGCTCGTCGCCGGCGTTCGCCACCACAACTTCTGGTACGCGGGCGCGTGCATCGCCGTCGCGTGGCTCCTCTCGCATCGGTACCTGTCGTCGCGCCGCAAGGTGGATCCCGACGAGTTCCTGGTCGAACGCGCGGCGCACCTCTCGCGCTTGTTCCCGGCCGCGTTCGTGGTGATGGGGCACACGCACGTGCCGCTCCGTGTTCCAGTCTCGCAGGCGACGACGTACATCAACGTGGGCTCGTGGGCCGAAGAAGAAGCCGAAGGGGAGCGCGCGAGCATGCGAGTCCGCGCGGCGCGCACGCACCTCGTGATCGACCGCGGCGAGACCGGTCCGACGGCGCACTTTCTCACGTGGTCCCCCGACGACGGCCCCCAGAGCTTCGTCGCCCCCGCGGCAGCCAAAGCGGCCAAGCCGCCCTCGGAGTAAGCTCGCGGGAGTGCTCTCCGCGGCCCTCCTCGTCGTCGGCCTCCTCGCCGTCGCGCTTCTGTGGCTCTACGTCACCGGCGCGCGGAAGGATGGCGTGCGTGCATCGTCCGAGGTTGGCGACGAGAACGGCGAGGGGGCCGACGCGGCGGCCGAGGCGGGCACGGGGAGCGTGCTCCTGCGCGACAACGTGTGGAGCGCGTGCGCGTTCGACGGGCTGAAGGAAGACTGGCCGAGGTACGCCGCGAGTCCCGTGCGCGGCTTCGCGGGTGTCCCGAGCGGTCGCCATCGCGTGATCACGACGTGCCCCGACGGCGTGGCGACGCTCGACTTCGTCCTCTACCCCGGCGACGTGCTCGCGCGGCGGCTCGACATGGACGCAGCGAGTTGGCGGAAGGACGAGGATGCTCTCGGCGCGCCGACCTCGCTCGTGGGGCATCGCACGGTGCTCGGCATCGCGCGGGCGATGCGGGGGGACGCGATCGTGGTGCCCGACGACGCGGTCCGTCGCGCGCGAGCTTCCCTCGACGCGCTCTTCGTCCGCGTCGGCGCGGAGGAGCCGTTCGTCGACCTCCTGCGCGACGCAACGGCGATCGGCGACGCGCTCGTCGGTGTTCCTTTGACGCGCGCGCAGCTGGGGCGTCTCACGGGACCGATCGTGAAGGCCGCGGGCGAGCACGCCGCCGCCGGCGAGGCCGAGAGGGGCGCGCGAGTGGTTACGCTGGGGCTCGCGGTGCTGCCTGGCGACCCTAACCTCCTCGTGCACGAACGTCCGAGCGCGGCCTAACACCGCGCACCGCGTGCAGTGAGGCGCGAATCCGCCGCTGTCCGCGCAATTGGCGGCGCCGGGCCGAATAGTGCGGGAACAGGCGCCCTTTTCGTCGTATGTCGAGGGCGACCCAGCCCGTAGCGGAGGTTTCTTCATGCGCGCCCTCGTCCTTTTCGGCTCCCTCTTCGTCACCGCCGCCATCGTCGCGTGCGGAAGCAGCAGCGACTCCGGGGGTGCGACGCCGGACAACACGTCCGACGCGTCGTCCGGCGGCATCGACACCGGCGCGATTCAACCGCTCGGCGACGGGGGCTCGTCCGGCAGCGACACGGGCGCCGGAGATGACTCGGGCAACACGGGCGGAGACTCCGGCGGCGGCGACGCAGGGAATGACTCGGGCGGTGGCGACGCCGCCTTCCAGGTCGCGTCCCACCCTCCGTTTCCGCTGCTCGTCCGCGGCAAGGCGGGCGCCGGCGTCTTGACTGCGCCGATCATCATTCCGATCTTCTTCCCGGGCTACGACCACACCGCGCAGGTGAAGGAGCAGCTCTCGAAGCTGGGCACCATCGCCACGTACTGGAATGACGCCGTCAGCGAGTACGGGATCGGCGCGTACACGTACGGCACGCCCGTGGATCTCACGGAGGCGGCGCCTGCGTCGATCAACGGAGGACCGATCGTCGCGTGGCTCACCAAGAAGCTGGACGGCACGCATCCGGAGTTCGGAACGCCGACCGACCAGCACATGTACCAGATCTACTACCCCAAGACGACGAACCTCGGCGGATCGTGCTCCGATCCGGCGCAGAACGGCGTAGGGTACGGCGGCTACCACGACTCGCTGCAGGCCGGGAACGGCGCCACGGTGGCGTACGGCGTCATCGCCGAGTGCGACAACTTCGGGCCGACGATCACCAACTCGCTCGACATGGTCACGGTCGCCGGCAGCCACGAGATCATCGAGGCGGTGACCGACACAGTCCCGGGCGACGGCTACGCGACGATCGATCAGATGCCCCTCGATGTGTTCCTCCAGGGCAACGAGGAGAATGGGGATCTCTGCGCCGTCACCCATTCGTTCTGGCGCCCGGGGGGGACGTACCCCTACCTCTTGTCGCGCGGGTGGTCGAACAAGGCGGCGGCCGCCGGCAACCTCGACCCGTGCCTGCCGGTACTGCCGGATCAGCCGTACATCGCCGCGGCGCCCATCATGCCGGAGACGATCAACATCCCGGGCTCGGGCTCGGGCCCCGGCATCACGATCGGCCAGGGACAGTCGAAGACGGTCGACGTGAAACTGTGGAGCACGGCGCCGACCGCGCCGTTCACCGTCGCGGCGAAGCAGCACCGCGGCGAGACGTCGCTGGGCTTCGCGTGGAACAAGACGACCGGCGTGAACGGCGACGTGCTGAAGCTCACCATCACCGTGAACTCCACCGGCACGAGCAAGTACGAGTCGTTCGTCGTCACCGCGGACATCAACGGCGAGCACACGCCGGTATGGGCCGGTGTCGTCAAGAACTGACGACGTATCGTCTTCGCCGGTCGGCGGTCCTGCCTGCGCTCTTCAGATGAAGTGGCGCAGGTAGTCGAACATCTGCTCGCCGGCCGCGCGGATCACGCGCTCGAGCCGCCCCCGTGGCTCGGTGCCGTCGGTGAGCGAGACATCGAACGCGACGGTGCCATCGCTGCCGCCCACTTGCTCGGCGCCGATCTCCTCGAGGAGGTGGCGCATCGGCGCGTTCGTCGCGAGCACCTCACCACGGAACTTCGTGATCCCGCGCTCCACCGCGGCCTCCGCCATCGTGGCCGACAAGAGCTTGCCGAGGCCGCGGTGATGGAACCAGTCGCCGACGGTGACCGCCGCCTCCGCCACGTTCGGCGCCGTCGGCAAGCGGATGAAACGCGCGACGCCGAGCGGCTCGACCGTCTTCAAGTCGAGTGAGTCGCGCTCGGCGACGATCGCGACGTGGTCTTTGCCGTCGACGTTGGTGAGGTAGTCGAGCATGTCGTCGGTGGGCTCGCCGAGCTGCGCGAAGAAGCGGCGGTAGCGCGACTCGGGAGACAGCCGCGCGATCCCGCTCTTGAGGGAGCTCCTGTCGCTCGGACGGATCATCCGCAGGGTGACCTGGGTGCCGTCCTTGAGCGTGTGGGTCTCGCGGTAGTCGGGCCCGAACCGCATCGCCGCATCCACCTCCTCTCCGAGGCACGGTATCACGCGACTCGCAGCGTATCCCCCGTCGGCTCCACGCTCGCCGCCGCTCGGTTCAAGATCATCTGCATGCCGAAGCGCGGCCGTAGCGTCACCAGCGGATCGGGCACGACCGGGTGGCCGGGGACGAGATCGAGCGAATACTTCTGCGCGATCATCGCCACGATGACCTGCGCCTCCATCATGGCGAAGCCGTTCCCGATGCAGAAGCGCGGACCTCCGCCGAAGGGCAGGTAAGCGAACTTCGGCCGTGCGGCGACCGGCGCCGGGAGAAAGCGATCGGGATCGAACCTCTCCGGATCGTTCCACAGGCTCGGCGAGCGATGGATGCTCCACGGGCTGATGCCGATGATGCTGCCCTTGGGGAGGCGGTAGCCCTTGATCTCGTCGTCGACCACCGCTTGCCGCTCGAACACCCAGGCCGGCGGGTAGAGGCGGAGCGACTCCTCGATGACCTGCTTCGTGTACGCGAGGCGCGGCAGATCCGCCAGCGTCGGCACGCGCCCGCAGAGGACCTGGTCGACCTCGGTCTTGAGGCGCCGCGCGACGTCGGGATGCTCCGAAAGGAGGTAGAACGCCCACGCGAGGAGGTTCGTCGTCGTCTCGTGGCCGGCGACGACGAGCGTCATCACCTCGTCGCGGAGCTGCTTGTCGCTCATGCCCTCGCGGGTGTCTTCGTCGCGCACCGCCATGAGCATTCCCAGGAGATCGCCGGGGTCCTCTCCGCTCGCCCGCCGTGTCTCGAGGATGCGGAAGACGAGATCGTCGAGCGTCTTCTTGGACCGCTTGAAGCGCAGGTTCTCGGGCGTCGGCAACCACGGGGGCACCTTGACGATGGACTCCACGTAGTTGTTCGTCCACGCCAGGGCGTGGGTGAGGGCCGCGCCGACCGCCGGGGCCTCGCCGTCGACGTCGGTGCTGAAGAGCGTTCGGCCGACGATGCGCAGCGTGAGGCGCATCATCTCCGCGTGCGCGTCGACTGCGGGCTCGGAGAGGTCGGCCCACCGCTCGAGCATCGATGCCGTGTCCTTCGCCATCGTGTCGACGAAGCCGCTCATCCTCTGGCGATGGAACGCCGGCTGCGCGAGCTTGCGCTGGCTGCGCCAGAAGTCCCCCTCGCTCGTCAGTAGCCCTTGCCCGAGCACGAGCTTAAGCCCGGCGTAGTTGCGGCTCTTGGTGTAGGCGCGGTGGTTGTCGACGAGGACGTGGTGCACGTCGACCGGATCGTGCAGGAGGTAATAGTCGTAGGGGCCGAAGCGGAGACGGGCGAAATCGCCGCAGTCGCGCTGGGTCCGCACGAAGAGGCCGAGCGGATCGCGCCAGCCTTGCAGCAGATTTCCGAGGATGGGCACCCCGGGCGGGCCCGGAGGGGCCCCGTTCTTGGTAGATTCACGCGCCATGGTTCTCCCCAAACGCTCCGAGCGGCAAAACGTGAGTCGACCCTCACGTTTCGCTGAGAATGTGAGGCAATCCTCACGTTTGTCAAGCCCCGCCGGTACGCGGCGCGCTCCGACCCAGGATCGCAGCCGCCAGCGCGTCGAGCGCATCCTGGACGCGGCGGGGCATCTCTTTTCGGAGAAGAGCTTCGACGGGGCCACGACCGAGGAGATCGCCGAGCGCGCGGGCGTGTCGATCGGGTCGGTTTACCAGTACTTCCCGAACAAGGAGGCGCTCTTCGAGGCCATCGCCGACCAATACCTCGCGCGCGCGCGGGCGGTGTTCGAGCGCCACATGACGGCCGCCGCGGTCGAGGGCGGGACCTGGGACGAGATCATCGATCGTGCGATCGATGCGTTCGACGACCTCCAGAGGACCGAGGTCGGCGGGCGCGCGGTGTGGCTGAACTGGGCACGCTCGGCGCGCTTCTTCGCGGCCGGCGCCGCCCTGAACGAAGAGTTCGCCGGGCAGGCCGAGGGGATCTTGGCGATGTTCGCGCCGGCGCTGCCCGTCAAGCGCCGCCGGCTGGTGGCGACGATGATCGTCGAGGTGATCAGCGCCATGCTGTTCGTCGGCGTGCGCATGGGCGGCCAGATCGGGCCGGAGATCGTGCAGGAGACGAAGGTCCTCCTGCGCCGCTACCTGGAGCCCATCGCGAACGCCCCGCGGCGCGGTCGCAAGGCGGGCAGCGGAGGAAGGAGCGACGCATGAAGGTCTACCAGGAGCTCCTCGAGGTCCGAACGACGGGGCGCGGGCTCGTCGACGTGACGGAGGCCGTGCAGCACGTCGTCGGTGCGGCCGGCGTGAAGACCGGGCTGTGCACCGTCTTTTGCCGCCATACCAGCGCGTCGCTCGTCATCCAGGAGAACGCCGATCCGTCCGTGCGCCGCGACATGCAGCGCTGGATCGAGCGCGTCGCGCCGGAGGGCCCGATGTACGAGCACACGGCGGAGGGGCCCGACGACATGCCGTCGCACCTTCGCACCGTGCTCACCAAGACGAGCGAGCAGATCCCGATTTCGCGGAGCCGCCTCGCGCTGGGCACCTGGCAGGCGATTTACCTGTGGGAGCACCGCACGAGCGCGCACGTCCGCGAGCTCGTCGTCCACATCACGGGCGCTTGACGGCCGGCCCCCCTTCGAAGGACCCTGACGGACCCATGTCGGAGAAACGGACCTTCGCGATCGGTGACATCCATGGAGATCTGGACGCCGTGTTCAAGGTCCTCGCGTGCCTGCCGACCCTGACGAAGGAGGACACGATCGTTTTCGTGGGCGACTACCTCGATCGCGGGCCGCAGTCCGCGCAGGTCGTCGACTACATCCGAAACCTCCCGAAGCAGATCCCCGCCAAGGTGGTGTCCCTGCGAGGCAACCACGAGGACGCGTGGCTACGCGTCATCGGGCGCGGCTGGCCAGAGTTCGTGCTTCCACCGGTGAACGGCTGCCTCGCGTGCATGCGCTCCTTCGAGGGCAAGCCGCCGCCGGAGGACGACGAGCGCGCCACCAAGGCCGAGATGGACGTCATGCTGGTCGGCGGCTTTTTCCCGAAGGACGTCGTCGACTGGCTCGAGGGCCTCGCCTTCTACTACGAGGACGATCACGCGATCTACGTGCACGCCGGCCTGCCGCGCGGCGCCGACGGCACCTTTCAACACCCGTCGAAGGTGGAGCCGCAGATCGCGCTCCTCTGGTGCCGCGAGGAGGCGTTCTTCCGAGACTACCGCGGGAAGCTCGTCGTCTTCGGGCACACCACGACGGCGTGCCTCCCGCCCGAGCTCTCGTCGTACACGCCCGACGATCCGAACGACATCTGGGCGGGTCCGTGCGTCGTGGGGCTCGACACCGGCGCGGGCAAAGGCGGATTCTTGACTGCTCTGGAGCTGCCGGCGATGCGCGTGTACGAGTCGCGTTAGGCGCCCATCCAATTTTCGCTGGGGGCGCTCAGGCCACGCCGGCGGCGCAGCGATCGAGGAACTCGTCGACCGCGCGGAGGAGCAAGGTGTTTCCGTCTTGCTTGTATTCTGCAAGCTTTGCCTCGCAGCGGTCGATGGAGCCCAGGAAGCGCGTCACCTCGGCAGGGTCCTCCAGGCTCATCGCCGCGCAGCCGTAGCCGATCTTCTCGAGGTAGCGCGCGTTCATCACCTGCTCGAATTGTTTGCCGAGCGGGACGCTGAGCATTGGCTTTCGCAGGTAGACCGCCTCGCCCATCAGGGTGAAGCCGCCGCCCGCGATGACCGCGCGCGACGTGGCGAGATCCTCGATGAAGCCGGCCTCGCTGAACGGGCGGTAGCGGAGGTTGCCTTCGATCTCGTCTTCTTTGATCGAGCGGCGCATGCCGTAGATGCGGCAATCGAGGCCGGTCTTGGCGAGCGTGCGCACGAGGCTCTCGTTGCCCTCGGCGGTCTGGTAGACGAGCAGGTGCTCACCGCGCGACGGCTTCGCCGCGAGGATCTCGGGGCGGAGGATCGGCGGGAAGAGGTGCGTGTTCGGCTTCCGGACCTCGGGGCGAAAGAACGTGGTGATGAAGTACTCGTCGCAGAAGGGCAGCTTGCCCTTGATGAAGGCCTTGGTGACCTCGAAGCCCGCGCGGTTCCCTTCGAGGACGTCGTCGTCGTGCGTGCAGCGGTTGATGATCTGCATGTTGTCGATCGACACGATCGGCAGGCGGTGCGTCTTGGCGTAGAGGTACGTCCACGACTCGAAGTCGCTGACGACCGCGTCGGGCTTGAACTCGCCGATCCGATCGAAATACGCGGCGATGTTCTTGGGGACGCCAGTTACGCCGGTCAGCGCGTTGCTCAAGATGGTCTTGCCCATCCGAACCCGGTTTTCCTCGGTGATCATGTGGAAGCCGTGGATGCGGGTCACGTCCGAGAAGTGCTTCTGCAAGAAGTCCACGGCGCGGCCCGAGGCCATGATGCTGACCTCGTGACCCTGACCGACGAGGTGCTCGAGGGTGACGCGGGAGCGCATCGCGTGCCCCATGCCTTCGCCGACGACACCGTAGAGGATCTTCATGGCCCGAATGGTACCCTGATCGGCCATGCGTCGGCGCCGCATCTGGAGCGAGACCGTCCCCTTCGAGATGCTCGGAAGCGCGCGCGTGCTCGGGCTCTTGAAGCGGTACACACTCGACGTTCTCGTCGCGGTGCGGCCCGATTCGCTGCCCGCTCTCCGGGACGTGCTGGCGCGCCTGGGAGGCGCGGGGATCGCGACGGCGGTGTGGCCGATGCTCGACGACGCGGACGGACGGTGGGCGAACGCGAAGAACCACGCCACGTTCGCCGCGTTCGCGCGCGCGGCCGCGAAGGTCGCGGAGGCGGGCGGGGTGAAGGAGATCGTGGTCGATCTGGAGCCCGCGATCGACGACGTGCGCGCGGCGCTCGGGAGCCTGCGCGCGGCGGGTCGCTTGCTCGAGTCGGTGGCGGACGGGTCGCGGCTCGCGGCGGCGCGCGGAGCGTTCGCGTCGCTCTCGCGCGAGATGCAGGAGCACGGGCTCGCGACGACGGCGGTGGCGGTGCCGATGGTGCTCCTCGATCGCGCGGAGTCGTCGCGGTGGCAGGCGCTCCTCGGCACCCCCCTCGACGGGCCGTCGTGGTCGGGTGTCAACGTGATGCTCTACACGTCGATCCTCGAAGGCTGGTCGCGAGGCCTGTTCGATCGGCGCGGCGCCCTCAGCGTGCTGGCCGCGACGTGCCGCGCGACGGTCGAGCGCTTCGGGGATCGCGGGAGCGTGTCGCTCGGGGCGGTAGGCGTCGGCGCCTTCGGGGACGAGCCAATTTACCGCTCGCCGGCGGAGCTCGCGCGCGACGTCGGGATCGCGCGTGCGGCTGGGGTGGACGATCTGACGCTGTTCGATCTCGGCGGCGTGCTGGCGCGCGGTCCACAAGAGGCGTGGCTCGACGCATTCGTGGAGACGGAGCCCGATGCGGGCGCGACGCCGGAGTCTTTGCGTGGGAATGCGGCGATGTCGCTGGCGAGTCTCACCGGCGTGGGGCTCGGGTGGATCGCGCCGCTGCTCCGGCGCAAGGAATGACGCCGCTCCGCTCCGCTCCACTCAACGCGGGCAGACCTCTTTGTCGCCGGCGCGCGCGGGATCGTCGGCAGCGAGCACGTCGGCCGCCCACTCGGTGCGCTTCCAGCTCGGGACCGGCGTAGCGGCCTCCGGCTTGGGGACGAACTTCGAGCGCTCGACGAGCGCGAGGCGATGAATGTAGCGCGGGCAGTTCGGGAAGACGTGGGTGACCGCGACGCGGACGACGAGCTTGGCCTCGGGAAACGTGGGGAGCAGCGGATCGTCGCGGTCCACGCGCGCGACGCCGTTCACGCGCAGGCGCGACTGCCCCGCGAAATCCACGAAGAGCATGCCGACCTTGCCGGCCTCTGCGATCGCGCCTGCCGACAAGAACATTCCGTTTCCGTCGAGAAGAGGAAACGCGATCGTCTTGGGATCCAGGACGCGAACGAACCCCGGCTCGCCGCCCTTGTATGAGCAGTTGGGGTTTCCCTGCGCGTCGACGGTCGCGAGGAAGAACATGTCGAGGCTCGCGATGAACGCGGCGTCGCTCTCGCCGACGTGATCCTTGACGAGGCGCTCCTCGAGGCGATCGGCCAGGCGGCGCGTGTCGAAGACGTCCTGGAGTCGCCGCGCGCCGTCGCCGTAGAGCTCCTTCGACATTCGCGACCTACTTCTCGTCCGCGAAGTGGACCGGCGTCCCCGCGGCGCGATTCACTTCGAGCCGGAACACGTCGGGCCGGTTGTAGTGGCCGGCGACGTCGAGCGTTCGGCGAGCGGCGTCGACCTTGGACGCGTCGCACGTCGCGTACAGGATCCCGCGCTCCTCGTGCATCGGTCCTGCGACGAGGGTGCCCGTCGGATCGACGACGACGGCGTCGCCCGGGTTCAGCCACTCCTCGGGGTTCGCGTAGACCTTCGCGCGCTCCGGAAAATCGGCGGGGACGTCCTTCGCCTGCATGCAAATCGCGTTGCTCAGCACCCAGCACCGCCCTTCACGCGCGATGTGCTTCATCGAGGAGATCCACGCGTCGCCGTGGTCCCAGGTCGGCGCGACGTAAATCTCGACGCCCTGCCCGTAGAGCGCGAAGCGGGCGAGCGGCATGTAGTTCTCCCAGCAGATGAGCGAGCCGACGCGTCCGACGGGCGTGCTCACCACGCGGAGGCCGCTCGCGTCGCCTTGTCCCCACACCATCCGCTCGGGGTTCGTCGGCACGAGCTTGCGATGGCGGTTGAGGAGCGTGCCGTCGGGCCCGATGATGACGACCGTGTTGTAGAGCGTGCCGCGGCTGAACGCGCCTTCGCGCTCGTTGATGCCGCACACCACCGTCACCTTGGCCTTCGCCACGGCGTCGCGGAGCGGGCGTAGCTCGTCTTTTTGAAGGTCCACCGACGCCGCCACCAGCCTCTCGTGGATGGTGTGGGTGAGCGTGCGATCGCCTTGCGGCTGCAGCCGCCAGATCCAGTCCGGATACCCGCCGATGAACGACTCCGGCAAGACGACGAGCTCGGCTCCCTCGCGCGCTGCCTTGGCGATCGCGCGTGCCGCCGCGTCGAACGAGGCCGCGCGATCGAGAAAGGGGCAGGGAATCTGGACGAGGGCGACCTTGGCCATGGCGAGAGGAGACACCCGCGGCTCGTCCCGCGCAAGCGTCGGAGTCGGCGTCGGAGTCGGAGTCGGCGTCGGAGTCGGAGTCGGGGTCGGGGTCGGGGTCGGGGTCGGCGTAGATCGTTTCGTCCGCTCCCCCGTCCCTATTCCCCATGAAGAAGATTCTCTTCGCGAGCGCCCTCCTCACGCTCGTGGGATGTGGCTCCACGCAGGCCTCGTACGTGAAATCCCCGGACACGACGCTCGGCAGGGTCGTCGTCTATCGCAATGGGGTCGCGTACTTCGAGCGCGTGGCGCAGGTCGAGGGGGACAGCTTGAAGCTCCAGGTTCCCGCCGACAAGGTGGACGACTTCTTGAAGTCGCTCACGGTGGTCGACGCGAAGACCGGGGCTCCGGCGCCTGTCGCGTACCCAACGAACGCGCCTTCGAACGCCACCGGCCTGATCGACATGAAGATCACGCTGAGCGGGCCCTCGCCGCATCGCCTGCGCCTGTCGTACGTCACCGAAGCGCCGTCGTGGAAGCCGAGCTACCGGTTCGTCGTCGGCAAGTCGGGGAAGGTGAACGTCCAGGGGTGGGCGATCGTCGACAACACGTCGGGCGAGGATTGGAACGGGATCAAGCTCGGCGTCGGATCAAGCTCGGCGATGTCGTTCCGCTTCGATTTGCGCTCGGTGCGCACGGTGGAGCGCGAGACGCTACAGTCGAACGATCTGTTCGCGCTGGCGCCACCGACCGGCGCGTCGACGTACGGCAAAGACGAGCGGCGGGTCGTGGGAGATCTCGACGACGGCGCGCTCGCGATGAACGAGGAGCCGGCCGCCGATCCTGCGCCGACCACGCCCGGCGCGCAGGCCGCGCCGCCCGCGCGGAACACGCCGCCGCCCGCGAAGTCGGCGCACAAGCGCCCCGCCGACGCGCCGATGTCGGGAGGCGCGGCCGGCGGCACTACCGCCGGACAGGGCTTCGGACAGATGGCGCGCTCGCTCGCCTCGTCGCCGAACCAGATCGTGATCGAGGGCTTCGCGACGAAGGAGGACGGCGACAAGTACGCTGCCTCGCTCGAGCGCGCCAACCGCGCGCGGGATCAGCTGGTGCGAAACGGCGTCGACGCGAGCAAGGTCGTCGCCGTCGGTCGCGGCGAGCAGCCTGGTCGCGCGGGAGGCGTCCGCGTCGTCGAAGCGCGGACGCCGGCCCAAGAGAACGCGAAAAAGCCGGACGGGCAGGCCGCGACGGGCACCACCGCGCCGCCGCTGTCGCAAGATCCGATCGGCGCCGCGCACTTCGAGTCGCAGGCGGCGATGAACGTCCCGCGCGGCACGAGCGCGATGGTCTCGATCCTGAACACCGACACCGACGGTGAGATCGTCTACCTCTACGACGCCGAGAGCCCGCGCGGCAACGCGACCTTCCCGTTCCGCGCCGTGCGCGTGAAGAACCCCACCGACTCGGTGCTCGAGAGCGGCCCGGTCACCGTCTTCGGCGACGGGAAATTCATCGGCGAGGGCCTCAGCGAGCCGATCCCGGCGCGCAGCGTGGCGTTCGTGCCGTTCGCGCTCGATCGTCAGGTCGTCGTCGAATCGAAAGAGGGAGAGCGCGACGAAATCTCGCGCATCCTCACCGTCACGCGCGGTGTCTTCTCGACCGAGGTGAAGCACACCCGCTCGAAGACCTTCACGCTCCACAACCGCACCGGCGAGCGCGCAAGCGTCTTCATCCGCCATACCGTCGCCGGCGGTTACTCGCTCACCAAATCCCCGGCGGGCACCTGCCAGACCGGCGAGTGCGAGAAGATCGGCGGCGCGCACCTCTTCAAGGTCGACGTCGATCCGAAGAAGAGCCAGGAGGTCACTCTCGAAGAGGAGACGCCGGTATTCAAGTCGACCGACATCCGCACGCCGGCAGGGCTCGACATGGTCAAGGTGTTCCTGTCGTCGAACGCGGCGCGCGGCCCGCTCAAGGAGAAGGTCGCGGAGCTCGTGCGGCTCCACGGCGAGATGGCGAAGATCGAGCAGCAGATCGCCACGACGCGCGAGCAGATGCAGGAGTACCGCGTTCGCATGGACGAGCTCCACGCGCAGATCGTGACGCTCAAGGTGGTGAAGAGCGCCGGGCCGCTCATGGTCAGCCTCGAGGGGAAGATGCGCGAGATCAGCGACAGGACGTCGAAGGCGACGATCGATCTCGTTGGCCTGCAGGAAAAGCAGATGATCGCGCGCATCCACTTCCAGGACGGCATCGCGGAGCTCACGCTGGAAAAGGACGCGAGCGTCGCGGCGAAGTAGGCAGGCGCGATCGACAGCGACAAAACGCAAAAGGCGCGCGCTCCTTTCGGAAGCGCGCGCCTCTTGGCGAGCGTCAGAGGACGGCGCTCAGCGCATTCCGGGGAATCCGCCGGGCATTCCGGGCATCCCCTGCGGGACCGGCGCGCTCGGATCGGCCATGTCGTTGATGTCCTTCGCGAGGGCCCAGAGCGGGAAGAACCAGTACATGATGAAGTTGCGCGCCGGCGCCTGCACGCCGACCATCTGTTTGGCCTTCTGGATCTCGGGGCGGACAAGAATCGGGACCAGGATCTCGATGACGATCGGCCACCACTGGACGTTCGGATTGATCGCCTTGACCTCTTTGATCATCCCGAACCAGTTGAGGAAGATCCAAGCGCCGGCGCCGAGCTCGACGAGGTAGTTCGCGTACCAGATCGCGTAGATCTCGGTGATGTTGCCGACGAAATAGATCACGTTGTAGAGGACGGCCGCCACGATGAACGGCAGGATGCCGACCATGAACGCGTTGCGCGGCTTCGGGCGGGTGCCGGGCGCGGGTGCTGCGCCGAACGCCTGTTGCATGCCGCCGCCCATGGCTCCGGCAGCGCCGCCGAAGCCCTGCGGCTGCTGTCCGTAGCCCTGCTGGGGCTGCTGTCCGTATCCCTGCTGCGCGGGCTGCGCGCCGTATCCCTGCTGTGCAGGCGGAGCGCCGTATCCCTGTTGCGCGGGCTGCGCGCCGTAGCCCTGCTGTGCAGGCGGTGCGCCGTAACCCTGCTGCGCAGGCGGAGCGCCGTAGCCCTGCTGCTGCTGACCGTAGTCCGGCTGCGCGGCGGGCGTCGCGCCGTACTGCTGCTGCTGCGCGGGCGGCGCGCCGTATTGCGGCTGCTGCGCGGGCGGCGCGCCGTATTGCGGTTGCTGCGCCGGCGGCTGGCCGTACGGCTGCTGCGCGGGCGGCTGCTGCCCATAGCCCTGCTGCTGCGGCTGCCCCGGCTGCTGTCCGTAGCCCGGCTGACCGCCCTGAGCGCCCTGCTGAGGCGGCAGCCCGTACTGCTGCGCCGCCTGGTCGTACGCGTTCCCGCCTTGAATCAGCTGCGTACCCCCTTTCCATTGCGGGTTCTGCTGGTTCGGGTCCGGCTGCTGCGGCTGGCCAGGCTGCGGGGGGTAGGGCGGACGATATCCGGGGGGCTGATTCATGGACGAGAAGGGTAACCAAACGGCACGTGGCGTGTGCAACAAAAGTGCGGCCTCTCGCCGTTTCTGAGAATGGCGCCGATTCGCGGGAAATTGGGGGCAAATTCGCGGCATTTCGACCCAGTTTCGGCGGTTCGAAGGCCGCTGCATCCAGACGCGCGTCTCTGGCGAATGCGTCCTCACTAGGAATGTGCGGGATGCCAATGGGGTGGATAGAGTGGTTGCCCACGTGTCAGAGCGGACGATGCCGATGCAGGACTCCGTCCTCGCCCGCGTGGCGATCGGCGACGCGTCCGCGATCAAGGACTGCCTCCAGCGGTTCGGCGGCCTCGTGTGGGCGCTCGCGCGGCGGCTTTCTCCGAGCAGCAGCGACGCCGAGGACGCGGTGCAGGAAATCTTCGTCGACGTGTGGAAGAGCGCGAGCAAGTTCGATCCTGCCGCCGGCAGCGAGGCGACGTTCATCGCCATGATCGCGCGCCGTCGTTTGATCGATCGCTTGCGCTCCCGCGCGCGCCGAAAGGAGGAGCCGCTCCGCGACACGCAGGACTTCGACGATCCCAAGGTGGATGCGCGCGCGCCGCGCGGAGAGCTGGCGGCGGAGGCGGGGCTCGCCGCGAAGGCGATCGAGCAGCTGCGCCCCGAGCAGAGGCAGGTCCTCGAGCTCGCCGTCGTGCAAGGGCTCAGCCACGAAGAGATCGCAGAGCGAACGGGGATGCCCCTCGGCACGGTGAAGGCGCACGCGCGCCGCGGTCTTCTCCGCGTGCGCGAGGTCCTCGTGGGCGAAGGAGGGAGATCGTGAGCGTCGTCCCCCCGAACGTGGAAGATCGCATGATCGAGCTCCTCGCCGATCGCGCGGTGGGCGCGCTCTCGAAGGACGACGCGCGCGAGCTGGCGGAGCTCCTTCGCAAGTACCCCGAGCTCGACACCGACGTGCTCGACATGGCGGCCGCGGCAGTGCACCTCGCTTATGTGAAGACGCCGCTCGAGCCGCTGCCTGCGCGCCTGGCCGCGCGCGTGGAAGAAGCGCTCGCGCGCGACGCGGCGCGGACCGTTGTCGATCCTCACGCGCTCGAGGCCGCGCTCGCAGCGCGTACCATGCCCCTCGCGGGACCCACGAAGCCCGCGGCGCTGGCACCCGCAGCCGCGCGAGCTCCGGCACCCGTACCCGTACCCATCGCCGCCGCGCGTCAGGCCAAGCCGCGCGCCCGGCTCTCACCCCTCGCGTACGTCGGATGGGCGGCCGCGGCGGTCTTCTTCCTCATGAGCGCGGCGCTCTTTCGCGCGTCGCAAACGAACGTCGTGCCGCTGGCGAACGAGCGCGCCCGACTGATGGCGCTGCCCGACACGGTGCAAACGTCGTTCGCCGCGCTGAAGGACGAGTCGGCGACCCAAGCGCAGGGCGATGTCGTATGGAGCACCCGCGAGCAGCGCGGCTTCATGCGCTTCAAGGGGCTGAAGGCGAACCCCCGCGACAAGTGGGTGTACCAGCTCTGGATCTTCGATCAGGCCCAAGACGACCGCTTCCCGGTCGACGGTGGGGTCTTCGACATCGACCCCTCCACGGGCGACGTCCTCGTGCCGATCCAAGCGAAAATCAAGGTCAACCGCCCCACGCAGTTCGTCGTGACGGTCGAAAAGCCTGGGGGCGTCGTGGTCTCCTCGCGCGGCCGCGTGGCGATGCTCGCGAAGATCTAGCGCGCCCGCTTCGGCTCCGAAGAAACTGGAAATCTCGCCCCGCCGTCCGGTAAGCTGAGCGGTTCGGAGGCCGGGATGACGCGAACCAGGTGGCTGGGATTCATCGTGGGAGCGTGCGTGTTGGCGGGGGCGAGCGTTGGGTGCTCGGAGTGGTTTGGATCGGATTTGACGCGTGTACCGCCGCCGGACGCCGCAAAGGCCGACGGCACGGCCAACGATGGCCCCTCGGAGGCGACCACGGAAGGTGGCGGCTCCGAAGGGGGTGGGGGTGAAGGCGGCGCAGACACGGGTGTGGACGCCACGCCGCCGCCGGACGCCGCGGACGCTGGAAAAGACAGCGGCGAGGTCGATGCGGCCGACAGCGCTGCCGGCGACGCCGACGCCGACGCCTAGGCCCGCAGAGCCTCAGCTGCTCGCGGACGTGTACCGCCCTATCGCGCGCACCCACACGGCACGCGAAAGGGTCGCGAACACGAGCGCCCCTGCGATCGACACGAAGAGCGAGGACAGCGCGAGCCGCCCGAGCATGGCCTCGGCGGGGAACGTCGTCATGAGGGCGAGCGGGATGACGAAGGTGAAAATGATCTTCGCGATCCCGCGGAAGACCGAGGATGGCCACCGCGCGGCGTCGAACACGGCGGTGAAGAGGAACGTCAGGTTGTCGACGCGCACGACGTAGAAGACCGCGCTTACCGTCAGGATCCAGAGCGCGTAGAGGAGCACCGCCGCGGTCAGCATCAAGAGGAACGCCGCCGCGATGCCGCTCAAAGGCGGAGGGTGGCCGATCCGCCGGAAGGCGTACACGAAGATCACGATCGCGGTGATCGCGTTGATGGCCTTGGACGGCTGGAAGCGCGTCGTCGAGACGAGGAACTGCGCGTCGGCGGGCTTCAAGAGGACGAAGTCGAGCGTTCCCTTTCGCACTTGCTCGACGACGTTGACGAGGCTCGGGTTGATCGCGCCTTCGAGGAGGCCCTGCATGAGCGTGAACCACCCGGTGACGACGAGCGCCTCCGGGTACGTCCACCCCGCGATCGTCGAGCGGCCCTGGAAGACGACGAAGAGCGGCGCCACCGCGGTGGCCGCCCAGACGAGCTCGATCACCATGTCGACCAGGAAATCCGTGCGGTACTGCATCGCGAGCAAGGTCGACGCCTTGAGCTGGATGGCGAGGAGGTAGAGGTAACGGCGCACGTTCATCCCCCGTACGCGGAGAAGCGGCGGATCCCGCGAGACCAGATCCACGCGGTGAGGCACGCGAAGACGGCGACCATGCCCCACTGGCGCGCGAGCAGCTCGGCGGCGTGTCCGAGGTCGCGATCGTAGGCGCCCGTCATGAGCTCCACCGGGAAGCCGATCTGGAAGCGAAAGGGGAGCCAGTCGACGACCCTGCGCGCGCCGGGAGGGAAGAGCTCGACGGGGATGAGGTACCCGCTCGCGACGAAATACGCTGCGAGGTAGATGTCCATGACCTTCACGCTGCTCTCGAGGAAGAGCGCGAGCGAGCCGACGATGAAATTCGCGAGCAGCGTGAGCGCCCATCCGCCGACGAGCGCGGGGATCCACAAGAGCCACGCCCCCGTCGCGTGCGAGATTGCGTGGCCGCCGACGAGGGCGAGCGACGCGGCGGCGACCGGCACCGACACGATCACGCGCATCGGCATCGCGGCGATGTTGTCGACGGCATACCCGAGGAGCGGGTGGATCGGTCGGAGGAGGCGCGTCGAGAGGGTGCCTTCGCGGATCTCGAAATTGATTTGCCACGACGTCCACGAGCCGGTGAGCTGCCGCACGCAGAACGTCGCGAGAAAATACGCGATGAGGTCCGCTTGCCCAAAGCGGCCGATCGGGCCATCCGCAGCGACCGCGTTGAAGAGCGCGAGCATCACGAGTGGCATCGTCGTCGCGAGCACCCACACGAGCATCTCCGCGCGGTAGGCCACCGCCTCGGCGAACCCGACCTTGAGGAGCGTCGGCAGCGCGCGCGCGGTCGAGCGGAGGCTCACGTCGCCGCCTCGCCGCGCGAGAAGAGCTCGCTCATGATCTCCTCGAGCGGCGGATCTTCCACCGTGAGATCGGTCACCGGGAGCGTACGCAGCGCGCGCTCCACCGCTTCGTTCAGCGCGTCGCGCGTCACGTCGAGCACCGCTTGCGCGTGGTCGAAGGACACGATCTTACCGATCGGCTCTACGTCTCCGCGATCGACCGGCCGCGAGAACCGGAAGACGACGCGCTTGGCCGGACGAATGCGCGCCGACAGCGCGTCGAGGCGGCCGTCGTACGTGATCTTCCCCTTGTCGATGACGATCACGCGCGGACACAGCGCCGCGACGTCGTCCATGTAGTGGCTCGTGAGGAGCAGCGTCGCGTTCCAGCGCTCGTTGTACTGCTTGATGAAGGCGCGAATGGTGGCCTGCATCGAGACGTCGAGGCCGATCGTCGGCTCGTCGAGGAAGAGCACCTTCGGGCGGTGCACCAGCGCCGCGGCGAGCTCGCACTTCATGCGCTCGCCGAGCGAGAGCTGGCGCGTCGGCTTCTTCACGAGATCGCCGAGGTCGAGGAGCGACGTGAGCTCGGCGATCGTCTCGTCGAATTGCTTCCGCGGGACGTCGTAGATCGCACGGTTGTATTCGAACGTCTCGCTCGGCGGCAGATCCCAGATCAGTTGCTGCTTCTGGCCGAGGATGAGCATGATCTTCTTGAGGAACGCATCCTCGCGACGGCGGGGCTCGTGGCCGTCGACGCGCGCCTCACCGCTCGTGGGATGGAGGAGGCCGGAGAGGATCTTGAGCGTCGTGGTCTTGCCGGCGCCGTTCGGGCCCAAGAACCCCACGCGCTCGCCCGTCGCGATCTCGAACGAGACGCCGTCGACGGCGACGACCGACTTGTACTGGCGATGAAAGACCGACCGCGCCGCCGCGAGGAGCCCCGGGCTGCGCTCGTGGACTCGGTACTCCTTGCGCAGCTTCGAGACCGTGATCAAGTGGCCATCCTCACGCGCCATGGAACGAGAATCCGCGCGGCGTAGCAAGCGGACGCGTCTTCGCCGGACGCTGGTATGCTTGGGGTGTGAAGCGCCGCAGAGAGCTGGCCCTCGGAATCGCGCTCCTCGCGGCCGTGGGGTGCGCGAAGCTGGCGGGCCTGGAGCCGGTTCGGTACGAGGAAGACACGCCCGACGGCGAGTCGCCCGACGCGCCGGTGAGCGACGCGCGTCCGCCCGACTCGCCGCCGCCGTTCGACGCCGGGGACGCGGCCGAGGGCGACGCGCGCGTGGACGCGCCTCCTCCGGGGCCCGTGATGGTGCCCGCGGGCCCGCCCGGCAACGTGTTCGCGATCGACTCGACCGAGGTGACGTTCGGGCAATACCGCGCCTTCGTGGCCGCCGTCGCCGGGGACGCAGGATCGCAGCCGAAGATCTGCGCGGGCAACGCGAAGCTCGGCCCCGAGCGTGTGGGCGTGGACGAAGACCCGGTCGCCGGCGTCGACTGGTGCGACGCGCGCGCGTACTGCGCGTGGGCGGGCAAGCGGCTCTGCGGACGCGTTGTCGACGGCGGCGCCGGCGGGCCGCTCCAGATCGGAGAGATCGGCAGCCCCACCGTCGCGCAGTTCACGATCGCGTGCACGAATGCCGGCACGCAGTCGTTCCCCTACGGCGCCACGCTGGTCTCCGGCGACTGCAACATAGGCGACGGCGGCTCCGGCAAGCGCGCGCCGGCCGGCACCTTTCCCAAGTGCATCGGCGGGTACGCCGGCGTCCACGACATGGTCGGCAACATCTTCGAGTGGATTGACCTCTGCTTCCCGCAGGACGGCGGTCCCGAAATGTGCATTCTACAAGGAGGCTCCTTCACCTCTCCCGAGAGCTTCGACTGCACGAAGGCGTTCTCCGCGACGATCGATTTTCAGAACGACGATCTCGGCTTCCGCTGCTGCTCGAAGTGACCGGCGCCGGGCCGACGATCAGAATCGCTGCTGGAGCGTGAGCGTCGCGCCGGTCGGACCCGCCGAGACGGTCGCGCGCGGGCCGGCTTCCCGCGCGGTGAAGTAGAGGACGGCGCCGCCTGCGCCAAGCGCGGCGCCGGCGGCGACGAGCAGCGTCGAGACCGTCGCCGTCGTGAACGCCTTGGATTCCAGGGGATCCAGCGCGTTCTTGGCGGCGAGCGAGCACGCGCCGTTCGGGTAGTCGCCGCGGCAAGACGGGTTCGCGGCGACGGCGGCGGCCAGATCGGAGCGTTGGCCGAGCGCGATGAAGCCGAAGACCGCGCCGGCGATGAGCGCGCCTGCGCCGACGCCCGCCGTCACGAAGGCGATGGTCCGCTGCGTGCGCCCGGGGTCGTCGCGTGGGCCGAGTGCGGTCGCCGGGGTCGCGTTCGCGGGGCCGCCGCCCGCCTTCTGCGCGGCCGCGGCGAGGGGGACGCGGAGCATGCGTGTCTCGCCGGCCTCTCCGCTCGCCGACGCGCGCGCGGGCTCGTAGCCTGGAAGCGCGACGAGGATCGCATGCGTCTTCTTCGGCTCGACCATCGCGCCGGTGGCGAGCGCAGATTCGGGGATCGCCTCGTCGTCGAGCTTGACCGAGTCCTTCGTGAGGGCGATCGCTGCGCCGTCCTTCGTCTCGGCCACGACGACGACGCGGACCAGCTCCGGCTCGACCACCGCGGCGCCGTCGTGCGCCGCGCGCGCGCGATCGTCCTTCTTCGCGAGCGCGATCTCCTCGGCGAGCTTGTACGCGCGCCACGCTGCGGCGAGCGTTCCGCGCGCGGCGAGGCAATCGGCGAGGTTCAGGTACGCGCCTACGCTGGTCTCGGTGGCGAGGCTCGCCTGGAACTCCGGGATGGCGAGATCGCAGCGGTTGCGCTTCACGTGCTCGCGGCCGGCGGCGAAATGCTTCGCAGCCTCGGAGTACGCGGGCCCGTCGGCGCGGGCCATCCTCGGCGCGCAGATCGCGGCGAAGAAAACGAGGGCGGCAAGCGGTCGCTGGCGCACGCTACATCGTCTCACGTCCACCGGTCGGAGGGGGCGGAAGGTTCGTCGTCGCGGTGGGTCGCGGGCGCGGGATCGGTCGCTTTTTACCGCCCGGCGTGGGGTTCGTCGGCACCGGGGTCGGTGGTGGAGCGGCCTGCGCCTGCGCTTGTGGTGGGAGAGGGCCGGGTGATTGCGTGTCCTGAGAAGGTGCAGGCGCCGCGGTGTCGTCGGGGACCGGCGCGGACGCGGTCAGCGAGGGGGGCGGCGCGGTCGGCTCGGCGGAGCTGCTCCCCGCGGTCGACGCCGCGAGGTGACGCGCTCGTCCCCACACCAGCGCGCCGGTGGCCACCGCGATGACGGTGGCCGCGATCACCCCCGCGACGATGCCGCGCTCGCGCCCCGGGTGACGCATCGTCGCCGCGAGGCCATGCGAGGCGGTCCCGTCGATGGGGAGCGAGCCGCTCGGCGGTGCCATGCGCGTCGTCTCGCCGAACTCCGCGGAGCGCGCGATCGAGGCGTCGGTGATGTTCATGTCCACGCCGGTCGCGAGCAGCGCGTCGAGCATCGCGCGCGCGTCGGCGAAGCGCTCCGCCGGCCGAATGCGTATCGCGCGATCGACGATCTGCGCGATCTCGACGGGCACCCACGGCGCGACCTCGCGGAGCGGCGGCGCCTGCACGCCGCACACGGTCACGATGAGCTGGCCGATCGTCTCGATGTATCCGAAGGGCAAGCGCCCCGCGATCGCCTCGAAGAGCAGCATCCCGAGCGACCACACGTCGGTTCGCGCGTCGATCGCCTTGAGGCCCATCGCCTGCTCGGGCGACATGTACAGCGGCGAGCCCACGAGCGTGCCGGTCTGCGTGAGCGTGCCGTCGCCGATCTGCGCGGCGGTGCCCATGAACTTCGCGATCCCGAAATCGAGGATCTTGACGACGTGACCGCCGCTAGGCCCCGCGCCCTTCGCGAGGAAGAGGTTCGCAGGCTTGATGTCGCGGTGGATGATCCCCTTCGCGTGCGCGCGCACGAGGCCGCGGCACGTCTGCGCGCCGATCGCCATCGCCAGCGCGGGCGCGAGCTTGCCGTACCTGAGGAGGGTCGCCTTGACGGTCTCTCCTTCTAGGAGCTCCATGACCAGGAACGGCGCGCCGTCCTCTCGTCGACGCCCCATGTCGATCACGCGGGCGACGTGCTCGCTGTCGATCGTGCAGAGAATGCGCCCCTCGCGGTCGAAGCGCGACAGCTCGAGGGGATCGGATGCCGCGGCGGTGGAGCCGAACGCCTTGATGGCCACGCGCGCGCCCGTGGACTCGTCGACGGCGGCGTACACGATCCCCATTCCCCCTTGGCCGAGGACCGAGGTCGTGCGGTAGCTGCCGAAGGCCACGGGGGCGTGCTGCACTAGAGGAGGAGTATAGCGATTCAGCCGGCGCGCGCGACGATCCTGCGTACCCCTTCGGCGAACGTCTCCTTCGGCGTGAGCAAGCTGAGGACGATGTACGCCTCGTCCTCGAAGCCGAAGAATTGCCCGGGGTGAACGTAGACGCCGTCGCGCGCGAGGAGCTCGATCGCCCACGCCTCCTCCCGCTTCGTGCGCGGCAAGCGGAGCGTCGCGTACCAGCCTCCTTCGACGGTGAGCAGCGTCGCCGCGGAGTCTCTCGGGAGCGCGGTCCGCAGCTTCGACAGGTTCTCCCTCGTGCGCGCGCGGATCGCCTCCGTCGCGGGCGCGCGGCTGGCGAGGAGCGCCGGCAGCGCGATTTGGACCGGGGTCCCGGCCGAGAGGAAGCTGTCGCCGATCAGCTCCAGCCGCGCGAGCGCCTCACCGACGCGATCGGCCGGGCCGCCCACGCTGGTCCACGCCAGCTTCATCTGTGGGAGCGCCGCTTGCTTCGACAGGCCCCCGAGCGCGAAGACCAGGGTCTCGGTCGCCTCGAGCGCCGTTCGCGCGCGCGTCCGAGGAGCGTCGTCGAACGCGTAGTCGCTGAAGACCTCGTCGCTGACGATGGGCAGCCCGAGCGCAGCAAGGCCGGCGAGCTCGTCCCTCTTGAGGAAGGAGCCCGTCGGATTGTTGGGGCTCACGGTGAAGACGGCGCGCGTCCTTGGCCCGACCGCCCGCCGCGCCGAGTCGAGATCGACGTGCCACGCGCCGTCGTACGCGAGGCGGTACGGAACGAGGCGGACCGACTCGAACCCGGCGAGGAGATCGAAGAGCGGATAGCTCGGCGCCGGCACGAGGACGTCGTCGCCCGGATCGCATAGGAGCTTCATCACGAACGCGTACGCCTCGCTCGTGCTCGCCGTGAGCATCACCCGTGACGCGTCGACGTGGACTCCCGCCGCGCTTGCCTCTGCCGCCGCCGCCGCGCGCGCTTCGGGCATGCCGAGCGGCTCCGGCGCATAGACGAGGGCACGCGGGTCGGCGAGCGCCGCGGTGATCGCCGGCGCGTCGTACGGGATCCCGGCGGTCGTTGGATTCGACACGGTGAGGTCGAGCACCGCCGCGCCGCGCGCGCGCGTCTCCGCCAGCGCCGTCGCGAGCGCGTTGGGCGCGAGCTCACGGGCCGTCCGCCGAGAGAACATGCGCGAGTCGTAGCACGGCATTCGCAGCGCAGACGCTTGCGCTACATTGGGCGCGATGATCCCCGTCGTCGACGTCTCGAGCTTCGCGTCGTCGCCTTCACGAGACGCCGCGATGGCCCTTCGCGCGGCGTGCGAGGACTCGGGATTTTTCTACGCGGTCGGGCACGACGTCGATCCCTTGCTCGCGCGGCGCCTCGACGAGGTCACGCGCGCGTTCTTCGCCCTGCCCGAAGACGCACGGCGCGCGATCGCGATGGAGCGCGGAGGACGCGCGTGGCGCGGCTGGTTTCCGCTCGGCGGTGAGCTGACGAGCGGCCGTCCCGATCGCAAGGAGGGCATCTACTTCGGCGCTGAGCTGCCCGCGCTCGATCCGAGGCCGTTGCACGGTCCCAATCTGTTCCCGCCCGCTCTGCCAGAAATGCGCGATGCCGTTCTCGCGTGGATGGCGGCGTTGGAACGCCTCGGGCACACGGTGATGCGCGGCGTCGCCGCGAGCCTCGATCTGCCGCCCGACCACTTCGCCGCCGCGCTCACGAAGGATCCTCTCTGCCTCTTTCGGATCTTCCACTACCCGGCCGCCGCCGACGAGGCGTCGCGCGAGGCGTGGGGCGTCGGAGAGCACACCGACTACGGCCTCCTGACGCTCCTCCTTCAAGACGAGTGCGGCGGGCTCGAGGTGAAGACGCCGCGCGGGTGGACGGACGCGCCGCCGCTCGCGGGGAGCTTCGTGTGCAACCTCGGCGACATGCTCGATCGGCTCACCGGCGGCCGCTACCGCTCGACGCCGCATCGCGTGAAAAACACTTCGGGGCGAAGCCGCTTTTCGTGGCCGTTCTTCTTCGACCCGTCGTTCGACGCCGCGGTGCAGCCGCTTCCTTTCGCGCGAGCGCGCCCGGCGGAGGTGGACGCAGCGGAGCGCTGGGATCGCGCGAGCGTCCACACGCTCGGTGGGACGTACGGCGAGTACCTGCTCTCGAAGGTTTCGCGCGTCTTTCCGGCGCTCGGGCGCACGGTCTTGCCCGCGTCGACGTAGACGCGCGGAGAGCACACCTGTGCAGCGAGCTGCACACGCGATCGACGGCACATCGCGATCCATCGAGAATTTGGCTCTGGCATGCTCGCTGCTCTCTGGCGCGCATGACGACACTCCTCCTCTTGCTCGCCCTCGGTGCTTCGTCGACGGTCTCGCCGCTCGCCGTCGGTGCGGACGACGCCGACGTGTCTCCTCCGCCCGTCGCCTCCGCGCCCGACGCGCGCGCGGTCGATCCGCATTGGAAGGGCGATCCCATCTTCCCCGGTGCGCGGCATGGATCCATCGGCCTCGCGACCGGCGTCCCGTTCGTCGGGATGGGTGAGATCGCGTACGCGCCGACCGAGTCGTTCGCCATTGGCGCCATCGTCGGCGTCACGCCGTTCGTGCTCGGTGTCGGCGTTCGTCCGCGGGTAGGGCTCCCCCTCGGCGAGCGTACGCGCGTCGCGCTCGTCACCCCCATCCTCTACTACCCAACCGGCGAGGGGCTCGTCGGAGACGGTCCGCCGTGGTTCCTCGCGCAGCCGGCGTTGCGCCTCGAGCGGCGCCTCGGCGATGCAGGCTACGGCTACGTCGGCGCAGGTGTCGTCGCGGCGATCGGCTTTCCCACGCGCGATCAGAACGGCGAGATGGTCGTGACGTACAACGATCGACGCGTCGTCGAGAAGAGCACTCCTTGGGGAGTCTGGAACACGGTGGGCCTCGGCGGCGCCGTCGCCATCGCCAGAGGCACCACGATCTTCGCCGACGGCATGCTGATCCTCCGCGGCGTGCGCCTCGCGGGGGGCGAATGGATCGGAGGACCGCCTCTCGCCTTCTCGCTCGGCATCGCGAGGGTGCTCTGATGGGTACGAACATCGGTATCCGCGTCGCCGCCATCGTCGCGATGATCGCGATCGCTGCACTCACGGCGTGCGGTCCGATCCTCGCCGACCACACAAACGAGGGCGGAGCAGCGGTCGTCATCGATCCATGGAAGGAGCTGCTCGTCGTGGACGACGCGGTCATGCGAGACCCGGCGACGTCGAACACCGGCGGCAGCGCGCTCGGATTTCGGCACACGATGGAGCGCCTCGCGGCCTCCGAGGACGACGCGTCCGACGTCACGCTCGGTTGGCTCGAGACCTGGGCCGCCCCTGCCTTCACGTGCGCGTGGCTCCGCGCGCGGGCGGAGAACGCGTGCGACGAGGGTTGCGGCGCGTGCGGCGAGCGCCGCCTCGATCTCGCGCGAGCTCCGTTTCGCACGATCGCCGTCTCCAACCGCATCGACCTGCCCGAAGGCCGCCTCCTCTTCGCCGCGACCGACGGGCCCGGGGACGATCCTGGCTCGAGCCCGCTCCCCATCACCGTGATCGCCGAGTTCAGGCTCGACGGCGATCCCGTCGATTGGGCCGCGCGATGGCACGCCCTCGGCGCGCACGCGACGTTCGACGCCGGCTTCGTCCTCGCCCTCACCGACGTCACCGAGCGCTTCGTCCGCGCCGGCGGGCTCGCGCAGCTGCGCGTCGACGACGCGTCGAGCGGACCCACGGCGACGCTCCATGAGGCGCATCGCGATCCCACGGCCGTCGACGGCCGCGCTCGCATCATCTCCGCCAAGCTTCGCCGCACGCCCGCCGCCGATCGTCGCGACACTCCGGAGCTCGCAAAGTTCGTCCTCTCGCACCGCGACGAAATTCTCGCGGATCGCCACGAAGTCCCCTTCGAGATGCTGGCCGATCGCGTCGCGCTCGGGGAAACGTGGCGCCTGCCTGGCGTCGACGAGCCGCTCCGCCGCGCCTTCGCCGCGAGCACGTGCGATGGGTGCCACGGCGGCGAGAATCCGGTGCTCGACGCGGCGTTTCACGTCTCGCCGCTCCGCAGCGGCCGCGCCAAGGTGTCCCGTTTCCTTTTCGACCCGGATCGCCCTGGGGAGGACGAGCTCTCTCGTCGTGCCGACGTCCTCCGCCGGCTCATCGGCGTTCCCGTGAGGTAGTGGTGCCGGCGCGCACGAGCGATTACGATCGCTTGGAATGTCACCCGTACCTTTTTTTCGCGCAGCAGGCGTTGCCCTCGTCGCCACACTGGCCATGATCGCCGCGTGCACCTCAAGCACTCCGAGCGCGCCCCTTCCGAGCGCGTGCACTCAGTGCGTCGACAAGCAATGCGCCGCGCAGAACGCGGCGTGCAAGGCGAACGCGGACTGCAAGGCGATCGTCGACTGCGTCGAGGCCACGTCCCCATGCGTCGGGGCCAACGCCGACGATCCGCTCTGCGACGACGACTGCCTCAAGGTCTCCTGCGGCAACAAGCACCCGGCCGGCGTCGCGCTCTACTCCCCGGCGCAAATGTGCCAGAACAGCGCGCAGTGCGGCACGTGCATGAAGGCGTGTGCCGACCTGGTGACCCCGATGCAGAAGTGCGTCGCGGGCAGCCCATGCGACATCACGGCGCCGACGCCCGACAGCTGCAAGTGCACCCCGTTCGACGGGGGCACGGAAGGGAGCACCGACGCGCGGGCGGGTGGCGACGGGCAGAGCGGGTGCGGCGCGACCCCGACCTGTGAGCTCGCGAGCTCGAAGGACGTCAACGATGCGCTCGGCACGACCGTCGGCAGCGCCACGACGAAGGTGATCAGCGGCTCGGTGCAGCTGACGCAGTGTCGTTACGGCGACAGTCCCGGCGTCGGCATCAACTACTGGGTCCCCTACGGAATGTCCGACTACACCGCGGGGCGCGCCCAGGTGGAGAGCACGTTGGGGATCACGACCACGACCGTCCCGAACCTGGGCGACGCCGCGTTCCAGGGTGCGGTCGGAACCAACGGCATCAATCTGCTCGTCGTGCTCAACGGGTGCGTACAGTTCGAGATCACGGCGGCCGCGACGCCCGACCAGCTGATCGCGCTCGCGAAGGCCATGCTGAAGAAGCTCTAGGTCTAGGCGAGGTCTCGTCGGGGACGGAACCAAACCTCCACACGTAAACGCGCGCCGGCGGGTTCACGCGCAGCGAGCTCGCAGCAGTCTTGTGTGCACGCTCGTGCGGACGAAAGTCTGCAGCGCGACCTTGGAACGCGCCAAGGTGGATCTCCGCAAACGTGCGACGTGCCGCGATCGCCCACGGCGTCAGCGGAAAACGCGCAGCGCCACTTCACGCTCGGGCGCCGGTCGCGTTCTGGCATGACCCCTGCTCAACAGCGTTGTCATGAGAAAATATCGAGAGCTCGAGGTCGAGGACTTGGATCAGGTGCACGGAGGAGGTCTTACGCTCCCCCCCGAGTTGACGCCGGGGCCGTCATCTCCGCCGGGTCCCCCCAGGTTCGAGGATTGGCGGCGCTCGGACGATGTTGAAGATCGTCGCGGGGAGTCGTACGAGGAATCGATCGCGCCCCACGACACGGGTTCGGACCAGCCTCTGCCCGATCAGAGCGACAGCTCCCTCGCGAAGGACGCCGGCATCGACGACATCGGCAGTTCTGGTGGCGGCGACGGGCAGACGGACGCCGGCAGCGGACAGGCGCAGGGTTACGGCAGCGACGGCGGTGGTGGCGGTGACGGTGGTGGTGGCGGTGGTGGCGGTGACGGCGGCAGCGACGGCGGTGGCGGCGAAGACGGCGGCGGCGACTGAAACGTCGACGTCACATGCCGAGGTCCGTCTCGCCGTCGGGAGACGGCCGCACCACCGTGTAGCGGGAGCGTCTCGCAGCATGCGGCTGCGCACTGCGCGAGTCCAAGTCCGACTGGCCGACGGCTAACCTCGGGCTCTGCTCGGTCTACCTGCGCCGGCGCGTCGCCGCTCCCACGCTCCGTGTCGCGCCGGACACGCCCCTCGCCGCGCGGCGCGGCCGTTTGCCCACGGTCACACTTGGCAGGGCCCTTGCGATGACCACGTGCCGGGAGGCCGTCACATGGCGTGGGGCAAATCGCATCTCGCAAGCACCGTTTCCGGCGTCGCGATCCTAGGCGCCGCGCTGTTCTCGCCGGGCCACGCGCTCGCCGCGCCCGTTCGGGCGATGGAGTTCACGGCGCTCGATCACGAGCCGCGCGAAGGGCGTGAAAAGCCGACGCCCGCGAAGATCGTGGAGCTTCGCAAGGGCGTCGAGGACGCGCCGAAAGACCGCATCAAGCGCTTCGAGCTGGTGCACGCGCTCATGCAAATGGGCGATTTGCAGGGCGCGCTGACCGAGGCGAAGGCGTGGCGCGAGAAGGACGCGTACAACCTCGTCGTCGTACGCCTTCTCGGGGACATCTATTCCGAGCTCGGCGAAAAAGAGCAGGCGCGCCGCACCTACTCGGCCATCGTGGAGCTGTTGCCGAAAGACCTCGAGTCGCAGCGCGCGCTCGCGACGGTCCTGAAGCAATCGGGGGATCTCCAAGGCGCCTACGATCGTCTCCTCGCCGCGACGACGATCAAATCGGACGACGTCCGCATGGCCTTCGAGCTCGCCGACGTTGCGCAGCGCCTCGGCCACGCCGACGAGTCGCTCAAGCGCTTCGAGGAGATCGTCGAGAACAAGGCGACGCCCGAGGCCGTGCGCTACCCCGCGAAGCAGCGCCTCGCGCAGGCGTACTCGCAGAAGCGCCGCGAAGCCCTCACGCGCAGCGACGCGACGGAGGCGACCGCCCTCGGCAAGAAGATCGACCTGCTCGGCATCCACGGCGGCGCGGTCAACGACATCAAGGTCTACCTCACGTGGGACACCGATCGCACCGACGTCGACCTGTGGGTCGAGAACCCGTCGGGCGAGAAGATTTTCTACTCGCACCGCCAGGGAGCGAGCGGCGACGCGCTCTTCGACGACGTCACTACCGGCTACGGCCCCGAGAGCTACACCGCGAAGGACGCCGTGCGCGGCGTCTACACCGTCAAGGTCAATTACTTCTCGAGCCGCCGCAGCGCCTTCAACGAAGCGCGCGGCGAGGTCGTCGTCATCCTGCACGAAGGGACCGCCGACGAAGTGCGGCACGTCGTGCCCTACCGCCTCTTCCAAGACAAGCAGACCGTGACGGTCGCGCGCATCGAGGTCAAGCCATGAGAACGCTCGCAAAGTGCATCGTGATGGGGATGGTGCTCGCCGCAGCGGGCTGCGGCACGCGCGCGAAGACCGGCGTAGGAGGCGAGGGCGTCGCAAAGGCTCCGAGCGCGCCGCTGAACGCCGCGGTGGCGCTCGTGTCGAGCGATGGCGTCGTCGAGGCGCGCGTCCAGGACAACGCGTCGTGGACGGCGCTCGAGAAGGGTCGGCGGGTCGCCAACGTCGTCGCGCTTCGCGCCAAGGGCGGCGGCGCGGTGCTCGATCTCGGCGACGGACGGGGGCGCTTGTGGCTCAAGGACGACACGTCGATCGATCTCGGCCAGGACGACGCCGGTGAGGTCCGCGTGCTCGTGGCGCAAGGCGAAGCGCGGCTCCGTCACGGCGCGCGCGACGTCCTCTTCTTCCCGCGCTCCGGCAAGACCGAGCAGCTCGACACGCGCAAAAACGTCGCGGAGGCCGATTTCAGCCTTCGCCTCGAGACCGGGCGCGAGGCCGCCGGGATCGGCCAGATGGAAGCGCGCGGCCCCGCCGGCCAGATCGCGCCGGTGTCGCTCGACCGCGTGACCGTGAAGGTGAAGCAGACCGGCGACTACGCCGAGACCGAGGTCGAGCACGTGTTCGGCAACGACAGCGATCAGCAGCTCGAGGGGACCTTTCGCTTCCCGATGCCGGAGGGCGCGATGCTGACCGGGCTCGCGATGGAGATTGGCGAGCACCTCATGGAGGGCGAGCTCGTCGAGCGCGACAAGGCGCAGAAGATCTACCAGGAGATCGTCGATCAGATGATGGACCCGGCGCTCCTCGAGTGGGAGCACGGCAACGTCTTCAAGCTGCGCGTCTTCCCGATCGAGGCGAAGAAGAAGAAGCGCGTGGTGCTCCGCTTCGTGTCGCCGCTCTCGCGCACGCTCGACGGTTGGCAGTACGTGTACCCCACGAGCAGCGTCGATCCGGCGTCGCAGAAGGCGGCGTTCAAGCTGGAGTTCGAGGGCAAGACCGTCGTGGAGAAGGCGGACTTGGCGGCGGCGCACGACGTCGTGGTGCCGCTCACGGGAGGCAGGGTCCCGACGGTCGTACGCGAGAAGCGCGACGACGGAACCTACACCGCAGTGCGCGTGACGCCCGACTGGTCGAAGGTCCCCGAGCCGAAAGGCCCGCGTCCGCCGCGTCGCTTCGTCGTCGTCGTCGACACCTCCAGGAGCGCCCTCGAAGAGCGAGATCTGGAGCTCGACGCCCTCAAGATGGTGCTCGCCGAGATGGGCCCCGAGGATCGGTACGTCGCGATGACGAGCGACGTCGTCGCGCGCCCGGAGTCCGGCGAGCTCGTCGCCCCGACGCCCGAAGCGATCGAGAAGACCGTGGCGTTCGTGAAGCGCCTGGAGCCCGATGGCGCGAGCGACGTGGGCGCCGCGCTCCGACAAGCCGGACGCCTCGCCAAGGTCTCGCGCGACAAGGACGGCAAGGAGGTCGAGGTCCTCTACATCGGCGACGGCAGCCCGACGTGGGGCGAGACGAACCCCGAGGCGCTCGCGAAAATTGCCAAGGAGAGCCTCGGCGGCGCGTCGATCCATGCCATGGTCCTCGGCAAGGCCGGCGATCTCGACGGGGTCCACGATCTCGTCGCCGCGACGGGTGGGCAGCTCGATCGTCCCCGCACCGCGCTCGACGCGAAGCGCTTTGCATTGCGCCTCGGCCAACGTCCGCTCATGCGCCGGATCACCGCCGCGCACGTCGTCGCGCGCGACGCCGACGTCGTCTTTCCGACCGCCGAGGAGACGATCGTGGAGGGCGACGAGATCGTCGCGCTCGTCAAGACGCCGAAAGGGACGGAGGCTCCCGCGCAGATCACGTTGAAGGGGACCGTGGACGGCAAGGAGATCTCACAGCCGATCGCGCTCGCCAAGGCCGAGAACGCCACGCACGTCGCGCAGCGGTGGGCGCGGAGCGAGATCCTGCACCTCGAGCAGGACGGCGCCGAGAAGAAGGACGACGTCGTGAAGGCGTCGCTCGCGTTCGGGATCATGAGTCAGTACACGTCGTTCCTCGTCCTCGAGAGCGAGGAGGCGTATGCCAAGTACGACATCGCCCGTAAGAACGCGAAGCGCGAGGCCGAGGCCGCCCAGGCGCGCGTCACCGGCGGCGACCTCGAGAACGTGTCCGGTCGCAACGCGCGCCTCGAACCCGATCACCTCCAACCCGGTGATCCGGAGATCCACATCCCCGCGCCGCCCGACGCGCAGAGCGTCGTCGTCGTGTTCCCGTTCGGCGAGTCGAAGGTCGCCTCCTACGAAGCGGGCTCGATCAACGCGTGGACGGTGCGCTTCCTCATCGACAAGGACACGCCCGACGGAACCTACAAGGTGAAGGTGCGCATCACGCACAAGGACGGCGCGCTCGAGGTGCTCGAGCTGCCGTACGTCGTCGACACGAAGAAGCCCAGCGTGAACGTGTCGCTGCACGCCGTGCCGGGGAAGCCGGGAACGTATGAGATCCGCGCGTCGCAGATCATCACGATGACGGAGATTCAAGCGGCGAATCCCGGCACGCAAGGCGACGTCGCGGATCTGCGGAAGCGGTACGCGACGATCCTGACCGACGCCTACCGCGTCGAAGTGCGCCTGCCCGATGGGACGACGATGCCGCTCACGGCGATTCGTCTCGGCGAGTTCCGAGGCCTCTGGAAGCCTGAGGCGCCGCTCACGGGGCCGGCGGTGCTGCACGTCGTCGCGGTCGACCGGGCGATGAACCAGGGCGAGTCGGACGTCACGCTCACCGTCGCGCCGGCGGGGAAGTGATGCGCCGCGCCGTCCTTGCCCTCGCCGTGGCTGCGGCGGCGGCGCTGGGATCAGGGTCGGCGCGCGCCGAGTCGCCGCTCGAGATCCACACCGCGATCGACGACGTGCGCGCGTGCGCGGTGACGAGGGATGGCGTGGTCCTCGCGGGGACCGCCGGCGGGCTGGCGGTGTACGGCGCCGACGGCAAGCTCGTACGGGTCCTCACGGCGCTCGACAGTCTCCCCGATACGCGGGTGCATTCGCTGCTCCTCGATGGGGAGACCGTGTGGATCGGCACCGAGAAGGGGCTCGCGAAGGCGCGGCTCTACGATCGCGACCACGTGAACGTCAACGTCGCGTATCCGTCGTCGCCGGTGCGCGCAATCCATCGGCACGACGGCGCGGTCTACCTCGGCACGTGGGGCGGCGGCGTGCTCCGCTGGACGGACTCGGCCCTCGTGAAGCTTCCGTCCGACGCGACGACGTACGACGCGCGCTCGCGCGTGACGTCGCTCGCCACGTACGACGGCGCGCTCGTCGGCGGTACGGCGGGCGGCGGTCTCATTCGCCTCGAGGGCGGGAAGGCGGGGATGCAGGCGTGGGGCGGCGGCCGCGCGCCGAGCACGATCTGGGCGCTAGCGCCGCACGACGGGCGGCTGTGGATCGGCGCGCTCGAGGGCGTCGTGTCGATCGCGCAGAACGCGCCGGCGCGCCTCGAAGGGGACACGGACACGCGCGCGCTCGCGAGCGTGGACGGCGCGATGCTCGTCGGCACGTTTGGAAAAGGTGTCGTCCGCGCCGCGGCGAAGGGCGATGCGCCGGCCGCCAACGCCAGCGTGAAGTTCGTGCAGGCGCTCGATCCGAGCGGAAAATGCGTGGGCACCCGCTCCGGCGCGTACATGGGCGGCGCGCGCCTCGGGGCCGGCGGTCTGCCGGAGAACGATCTCACCGCCGTTGCCCGCGACGGCGACGCGCTCTGGGTCGGCACGTACGAGCGTGGCGTCGCCGTCCTCGAAGGCGGCAAGTGGCGGCACGTGCCGCAGGTCGACGGCCGCGTGAATGGGCTCGCGATCGAAGGGCACCGCGCCTGGGTCGCGACCGCCCGCGGCCTCACGATGATCGAGGGAGAGACCGCGCGCACGTACGGCGGCGGCGGCGTGCTCCCCTCGAGCGCGGTTCACGCGGTGGTCGCGCTCGCCGGCGGCGGCGTCCTCGTCGGCACCGAGAAGGGCGCTGCGATCGTGAAGAACGGCGGGGTCACGCGCATGGACGAGAAGCAAGGGCTCCCCGTCCGCGCGGTGTGGGCGGTCGCCGAAGGACCGGACGGCGTGCTGCTCCTCGGCACGAGCGCGGGCCTCTACGCCGGAAAACCCGGCGGAAGCTGGCAGCGCGTCGCCATCATCACCGGCCACCTCAAGGACGACTGGATCACGTCGCTCGTCGTCGACGGCGCGAACGTCTTCGTCGGCACCTACAACTCCGGCGTCACACGCCTCACGCTCGAGCACGGCAAGCTCGAGCCCGGCGAGCACCTCGCCGGCGGCTACGTGAACCCCGCGGGCCTCGCGATCATGAACGGCAAGCTGTACGCGGCGACGATGGACGGGCTCCTGGAGCGACCGCTCGCCGGCGGCGCGTGGCGAACGCTCGCGCGCGCGTCGAGCGGCAAGGACGTGACGGCGGTCCTGCCGGCCGGGCGCGATCTCTGGGTCGCGAGCCGCCGCGGCCTCGTTCGCACGCGCCCGGACTGACGAGCCCCCTCGTCGCAGACGCGACCGTCTCTCCGCCGTGCGCAGCACGGTTGCCGAAGGCATTCCGGGGTGGTTCCGACGCGAAGCGGCGGAGGGGCGAAGCCCCACCAGACGAGAAGTAAATCACGGGGCATGCTCAGGCCCCGTGGTTTACGGCGTCTGGCAGAGACAGTTCACCTGCCCGGGCGAGGTGCTCTCGCAGGTGAACGAGCAGCTGCTCTGCGACGTACAGATGCTCGCTGCGCACGTGCAAGTGAGCGCGAGCCCGGTGCACCCCGACGGGTACGCGGCGCACGCGTAGGTCGGATCTTGCTCGCAGTGGTCGGCGACGAAGTGACGCCCGGCGGGGCAAGTGCCGGCGTCGTCAGGGAAGACGATCGCGCCGCCGACGACCTGATCCTTCACGCACACCTTGCCGCTCTCGCACGCTGGGCTGCACGTCCCTGCGCCTCCGTCGGTGGAGCACGGCCCGCACGTCCACTGGCCATCCTTGCAAACGAGATCGCCGCAGAAGCACGAGTTGCCGCCGGCGTCGGCGGGGCACGCCTTGCCCCCGTCGAGAGCGCCGCTGGAGCCGCTGCTACTCGCCCCGCTGCTGCCGCTCCCGCTCGCGCCGCTGGTACCGCTGCTGCCGCTGCTGCTCGCGCCGCTGCTGCCGCTGCTGCTGGTGCCGCTGGTGCCGCTCGACGAGCCGGCGGAGCCTCCGTCGGCCGCGTCCTGCGCGACGGGAACGACCCCGCCGCTGCACGCGGCGATCGCGATGGAAGGAACGAGGAGCGCGCTAAGAAAGAGGGCTCTTTTCACGTGACGGTCCTTTCGAAAGAAAAGTCTCATGAGGGGAGTGCCCGGCGCGAGGCTCGTCCGTCACGAAAAAGTGACGCCGCGTTCTCGTGCACCGTCGCGCGTCAGCGGCGCGGGCCCGCGCACGACGCGGCGACGCTCCCCGCGAGAGGCGACTCGGGATGCGCGTCGAGGAAGCGGTGGCCCTCGCGTCGCGCGTCGTCGTCCCGGCCCAGCTTGCACAGCGCGAAGATACGCTCGACGGCGCGCTCCTCGGCCAGAACCCCGTTGGGGTAGCTGTGCGCGTGCGCGTCGAGGAGCGTGAGCGCCCGCGCCGCGTCGCCGCTTCGCAGGGCAGCGTCGGCGTCGCGGATCATGCGCGTCTCGTCGCCGACGGAGCCGGCGGTCGCAGCGGCGGCGCGAGCCACGCGAGGGCGAGGTGTCTCCTGCTCGCGGGGCGGGGGAGCCATGACGACCGGAGTCGGGGTCGGCGCCGGCGTCGGGGTCGGCGTCGGGGTCGTGGTCGTGGTCGGAGTCGGAGTCGAGGTCGGAGTCGAGGTCGAGGTCGATCTCCAAGTCGCGCGGTACGCTGCGGTGCCGGTCGCGCCGAGGACGCCGACGAGTGCAGCGGCGCCCACCCACTTGGTCGCGAGGAGCAGCGCGGAGGCTCCGCCCGCCGTGGCCGCGGCGCCCGCCGTCGTCGCGCCCCCGCTTACTCCCACGATGCCCGCCGCCGCCGGTGCGACGCTGGCCGATGCCGACGTTGCCGCTCCCGCGACCGCCGCGCCCGCGGCCGCCGCCACGCCGAAGCGCACCGCCAGCGCCTCTTCCACGCGCGCGCGGTCCGCCTCGCTCGGCGCGAGGTCCCTTCGTGCGCCACGAAACAGCGCGCGGCCCTCGGGATCCAGCTCGCTCACGGTCGCCTCCCATTGGTTCTCGTGTGGCTCGCCTGGCTCGCCCGCGTCAACCGGCTCGCGTCGCGCGCGCGGTGGCGGGCGAGGGCTTCGTCGAAGTCGGCGCGCGCGAGGCGCAAGCGCGAGTACGCGGTATTGAGCTTGAGCCCCAGCGCCTCCGCCATTTCGCGGATCGGCAGCTCCTCGAGCTCCGCGAGCACGAGCACCTCGCGCTTGTCGTCGTCGAGCTCGTCGAGGATCTGCTGGAGCAGGCGCGTCCCCTCCGCGAGCTCCGCCGCCTCGTGCGGATCGCGCCCGCGCGCGTGGAGGAGCGCGGGATCAGCGGGCTCCTCGCGCGACAGCTCGTGAGGGCTCTTCCGCGCCACCGAGCGCCGATGGTGCCGCACGACGTTGAGCACGATGCCCGACAGCCACGTTCGGAGCGTCGAGCGCCCGGCGAACTCGGTCAGGCGCCTGTGAACGACCACGAAGATCTCCTGCGCGACGTCGTCCAGCGCCGGCGGTTTCACACCGAGCGCGCGCGCGCTCCGCCACACGAAGGCGAACTCTTCCCGATAGACGTCCGCGAAGACGAGCGCCGGCATCGCCAGGTGCGCGCGGTCGGCGTTGGGGGTGAGAACGGGAACTGCGGCAGCCATCGGCACGGGTCCATGTAGCAGTGCCCGGCCGCGGGGCAATCCGTCAGAAAAAGCGCACTTCGGCCCCGACGAACGCCCGTCCCGCGACCGCCGCCGGGCGATGCACCTCGATCGGCGGGGACGGCGCGGGCTCGAGGACCACGAACGACGGCCGCGCCAGCGGAATCGCCGCCTCGAGCCCGACGCGCAACGCGATCCGCGAAAATGGCGACCAGGTCGCGAGCCCTCCCGCGACGACGCTCGCCCACGTCGCGCTCTTTTGAAACGAAGCCGCCCCGCCAAATCCCTCGGCGCTCATCGCGTCGACCTCTGCTCCCGCGAGCGGCCCGACGTGAATCGGCCCCGCGCGCCACGCATACGCCACCCGCGCGCCCAACGTGACGAGTCGCAACCCCGCGCCCGACCCGGTCGCCGCCGTCGCCTGCTGCAGCGCCCAGTAGGCCCCCGCGATCTCGAGACGAGCGTCGCCGAGGAGCCACGCGAGGGAGGCTTGCGCACCGACCGCGACAGAGGGGAGGGTGCCGGTTTCCATCCCCAAGGAGGCACCGACGCCGAGGTGGGAAGGGGGGAAGGACAAGGAGGGAGTCGGCGTCGGAGTCGGCGTCGGAGTCGGCGTCGGGGTCGGGGTCGGAGTCGGGGTCGGGGTCGGGGTCGGGGTCGGAGTCGGGGTCGGAGTCGGGGTCGGGGTCGGGGTCGGAGTCGGCGTCGGGGTCGGGGTCGGAGTCGGCGTCGGCATCGAAGTCGGTGCAGGCGGCGGGGGAGTCGGAGTTACCGGCGGCGGCTCCGGTGTGGCGAGAGGGTTTACCGTGATCGCCAGAATCAGCGCCGCCGCGTCGGTCGCGGCCCTGCACGTCTCCGCCTCGAATGTTCGCCGCCCCGGCGCGTCGTCGGCGCGCGTCGTGAGCACCACACGCCACGTGCCGCGGTCCGTCTTCTCGACCTCCCCGCGCGCCACCACCGATCGGCGCGCGCCAGGCGCCTGGCCGACGATGCGCGCGACCTCTGCCTTCAGATCCGCCGCGCTTGGGCATCCGGCCGGCGCGCGCCACTCGACGTCGATCACACCTGGCGCGGACGGCTGCGCGTGCGCGGTGGCCGGCGCGGCGAGCACCGTGAAGATCGCCGCTCTGCGTGCGTGCGCCCCGATCGCCATTGTCGTCGACGTATAGCGCGCCCCGCGGCGCCGTCGCGAGGCTCACGCGCGATAGACGCGCCGATGGCCCTCGACACCCATGAACGCCGCGCGCCCGGCAGGGAGGACCCGCGCGGGATCGACGCCGCGTCGATCGGCGTGCGCGTCGGCGCGCCGGACCGCCTCGTACCCGGCGACGCTCATCGATCGGCGCGCCTCGAGCGGAGCCGCGAGCGCGAGGGCGCGCGCGAAGAGACCCGCGCCCGGCACGACCGTGCCGGAGAAATACTCCGCGCAGCACCCCGACCCGTAGCTGAAGAGTCCGACGCGCTCACCGTCGAGCGCCGCGGCCTCCGCGTCGAGCAGCGACGCGAGCGCGAAATACAGCGAGGCGGTGTAGACGTTCCCGACCTCGGCGGAGAAGCGGAGCGAAGAGGCAACCTCGGTCGCGAAGCTCGCGTCGGCCTGCGCCTCGTCGAGACCGCGAAGCGCCGCGAGGTGCCGGTGCGCCTTGCGCGCCATCTTGCCGTACGGCACGTGGTAGCAGCGGCGCGCGACGTCGGCGGTGTCGATCCCAGCCCGCGCGCAGGCCAGCGTCCACGCGTCGTACGCGCCGGCGAGCGCGTCCAGGTAACACTGCACCGAGAGCCGCCCGTCGACGATCGCGTCTTTGCGATCGAGCGGACGCCAGAAGTCGAAGACGTCGCGCGCGAAGGACCCGGTGACCCCGCGATCGAGCGCGAAGAGGCGCGGCGACTCCGTGACGAGGATCGCGACCGCGCCGGCTCCCTGCGTCGGCTCTCCGGCGCCGCCCAGCTCGTACCGCGCGATGTCGGTGCACACGACGAGCGCGCTCCGGCCCCGCGCGCTCCCAGAGGCGATCCAATCGTGCGCGGTGAGCAGTCCCGCCGTGCCGCCGAAGCACGCGTGCTTCGTCTCGTAGACGCGGCACTCGCGCGGCAACCCCAGCATGCCGTGGAGGTACGCGGCGATGGGCTTGCTATGATCGACCGCGGTCTCGGTCCCGACGACCACGAGCCCGATGGTGGCCGGATCGACGCGCGCCGTCTCGAAGAGTCGCCGCCCCGCGTCGGCGGCGAGCGCGACGGGATCCTCGTGCGCCTGCGCGATCGCCATGCGGCGCACGCCGAGGCCATCGACATACTTCTCCTTCGGAACGCCGCGCGCGCCCGCCAGCTCGGCGAGCTCTAGGTACCCTTCGGGGACCGCGAGGGCGAGGGCGTCGATGCCGATCGGCGGGGAGCTCATGGCGTTCGTATAGGGGTTCGGCGCGCGTCCCGGCGAGTGAATCCGTCGCCGCGCGTCCTCACGAAACGCCTTCGACACGTGGGCGAAACACAACGAGCGCCCCGTGCGCCGCTGCCCCTCACGCCGTCATGGGCACGAGCTCGTGACGCCGTTCAGCGTGCACGTCCCCGCGTCGCAGCACGCGCCCGCCGTGCACGCCTTGGGGCTTCCCGTGAAGCAGTCGATCTCGCACGCCTGCCCGATGCACGTCACCTTGCTCCCGCACGACATGTCACCCGAGCACGCGATGGTCGCCGCGTCGGCGCGCGCGACGGTGGGCGCCGGACATGCTCCGTGAGAGGCGCACGCGATGCGGCACGTCTCGGAGGCCGTGCACGTGACGCCGGTGCCGCACTGGTTGTTCGCGCCGCTGCCTGCGTCGACACCGCATTCGATCGCACATCTCTTGGCGGTGCACGCCACGGTCGAGGGGCACGAGCCGTGCGCACGGCACTGGATGGTGCAGTCGGTCGCCGTGCAGGTGATCGCGCTGCCGCACTGCGTGTTCGTTCCGTTCGGGACCCCGACGCCGCACGCGACGCTGCACGCGCTCCCGCCGCATCCAATGGTGCCGGGGCAGGAGGTGTGGCCGCTGCAGTCGATCGTGCACGACGCGGCGGCGTTGCAGTCGATACCATTGCCGCACGCGCTGGTGCCTGTGCACCGGACGTCGCACGGGATGCCGGCGGGGCAGACGATCTTGCTCGGGCACGCTCCGTTGGTCGTGCACGAAAAGACGCAGGTGCCGCCCTGGCACGTTCCGCCGGCAGTGGCGCATTGGCCGCACGCGGCGGCGGCATCGTACGGGGGCGCGGTGTCCGCGCCTGCGTCGGCTCGTGCGTCGCGTCCGCCGGCGCCGTCGCCTCTGCTCGCGCCATCGCCTCCGTTGGCGCCGTCGCCTCCGCCGGTCGCGTCGCTGACGCTGCCGTCGCCCGGGATCGTGCCGTCGCCGCTAGTGCTTCCGTCGTAGCCCGCGTCGCTCCCGTCGTCGGGGATGAGCCCGCCCGATAGCTCGAGGCCGCACGCCGCCGAGGCGCACGCGACCCACGTCGCCGCCAGGATCGCCCGCCCACGCCCCATGCTTCCATGATAGCGCGCCCCGCTGTAGAACACCGCCTATGCAAACGGCCGCCCCTGATCCCACCACGCCCTCCGTGCCGGTCGTTTCACACGTGCACGTCGACGTCGGTGAGCTCCGGCTCCACTGCGCGGTCGCGGGGCCGGAGTCTGGGCCGCTGGTGGTCCTCCTCCACGGCTTCCCCGAGTTCTGGTGGTCGTGGCGTCATCAGATCCCCGCGCTCGCGGCGGCGGGCTACCGCGTCGTCGCCCCCGACATGCGCGGCTACAACCTGAGCGATCAGCCGTTCGGCATCGAGGCGTACCGGATCGAGAAGCTCGTCGGCGACGTGGCTGGCCTCCTCCGCGCCTTCGGCCGCGAAAGGGCGCACGTCGTCGGCCACGATTGGGGTGGCTTCGTCGCGTGGGAGTTCGCGATGCGTCGCCCCGAGATGACCGAGCGCCTCGTGATCCTCAACGTGCCGCATCCCCGTGAGATGCTGAAGGGCCTCCGGCGCCCCGCGCAGCTGAAGAAGAGCTGGTACATGTTCCTCTTCCAGCTCCCGGGAATCCCGGAGCGTGTGTTGTCGCGGAAGGACTTCGACTTCCTGCGGCGCACGTTCAAGGGCTACCCCCGCGCCGACGTGGACAAGTACGTCGAAGCCGCGCGTCGCGCGCGCAACCTGAACGGCCCCCTCAACTACTACCGCGCCGCGCTCCAGGGCGCCGCTCGCGGGCGTGTCCCCGCGTACCGTCCGATCCCGGCGAGCACTCTCGTGATCTGGGGAGAGCAGGACGCGTTCCTCGGCAAGGAGATGGCTCGCCCCGACGCGCGCTGGGTCCCCGACGCGCGCGTGGAGTTCTTGCCCAACGCGTCGCACTGGGTGCAGATCGACGCGCCGAACGAGGTGAACGCGCTCCTCCTCGCGCACCTGGGCCGCGCGCCGCGCGCCACCGCCAAATCGTCATGAAGGTCCGCGTCGGGACGAGCGGCTACGCCTACAAAGAGTGGAAGGGGAGCTTCTACCCAGAGAAGCTCAAGGCCGACGCGATGCTCGGCTTTTACGCGTCGCGCTTCGGCACCGTCGAGATCAATAATACGTTCTACCGGATGCCGCTCGCCAAGGTCGTCTCCGGCTGGGCCGCGCAGACGCCCGACGACTTCGCGTTCGTCTTGAAGGCACCGCAACGAATCACCCATTTTTCCAGGCTGAAAGAGGTCGCGGACCCGGTCGGGCATTTCCTCCGCGTCGCGAGCGAGCTGGGGCCGAAGCAGGGGCCGCTCCTCTTCCAGCTCCCGCCGAACTTCAAGAAGGACCTCGGGCGCCTCGCGCATTTGCTCGAGCTCCTCCCGCCGTCGGTGCGCGCGGCGATCGAGTTCCGTCACGCGTCGTGGTTCGACGACGAGGTGTACGCCGCGCTTCGCGCGAAGAACGTCGCGCTCTGCGCGGTCGAGACCGAAGAGGGCAAGACGCCGCTCGTCCCCACCGCGCCGTTCGGCTACTTGCGCCTGCGCGAGGTCGAGTACACCGACGCCGAGCTCGCCGCGTGGGCCGATTCGATCCGCGCGCAGCCGTGGGGCGAGGCGTGGGTGTTCTTCAAGCACGAAGACGAGGGGCGCGGACCCAAGCTCGCCGAGCGCTTGATCGCGCGCCTCACGTAGAGGGTGCCTCACGTGGAGGCGTGCCTCACGTGGACGCGGTCGGCGTCACCGCCGCGAGGCTCACCATCGAGTCGCGCCGCGCGCCGCTCTTCACGAAATCCTGGATCGCGCGCGCGAGCGCCGCGCCAAGCAGACCGATGAGCGGCAGGTGCTCGCCGCCCTCGCACGTGGCCTGGCCCGCCTCGTCCTCGGCGTCGGGCACGAAGCGCTCGTCCCAACGGACCAAGCCGAACGTCCCGTCGCCCGAGAGCGCGCCGTGCACGAGCGCCCTTCTCGCCGCACGCGCATAGGTGGACAGGACGAGCCGGCTCGCCTGGTTGTCGAACGCGTCGACGATCAGATCCGCGGCGCCGAGCAGCGTCGCGACGTTCTCGGCGCCCAGCCGGACGCCGAACGCCTCCGCCTTGATGCCGTAGAAATTCAGCAGCTGGAGCTTCAGCGCATCGGCCTTGTTCTTCCCGATGGACGGCTTGACGTACGCCTGCGCCGCGAGGTTCTTCGCCTCGACACGATCGAAGTCGACGAACGCCAGCGTCGAAGGCAGGTTTCGGCACAGGACCGCCGCCGTCGAGCCGAGCGCGCCCACGCCGCAGAACACGATCCGCACCCGCATGCTCCTTTCAATGGAATCGTTCGAACGAATCCTTTCAGTAGATTCCACTGAAAAGACTCGTTCCAAACGAAATTCAACCGAACGGGACCTTGGGACGCAGGTAGATGCGCGGGGCACCGTCCTGGCCCTGGAACCGGTCGATCACGTGCGCCGCGAAGGCGCGCTCGTCGAGGTTCGCGATCTGGAGGCCGCCGACGCCGCCCGAACGCACGACCTCGAGCGCGATACGCCGGACGTCGGCGTCCGACAGGTCGTAGTTCATGTCGAGCGGGTAGTCCGCCGACAGACCGTTGTACGTGATGTTCAGAATCGCCATGGGATGCCGCCTTTCTTCGGTGAGAACGTTTCTGCTTCGACGAGCTGGCCGCCGATTTGTTCACGCGCGAGTCCTTCCTTTCAAGCGAAGCCGCGAGTGATGACGAGGACGTCGGTGTCGATCGCCTCCTTGATGACGGACGGAAGGCTCTCGAGTGTGAGCAGGCGATCGCCGCGCTCTTCGCCGTGACCGAGGCAGACGCCGGCGTCGTGGATCTGCAGCGTGAGCGCGTCGCACACGGTGACGAAGCGCTCGTCCATGAAGCGATACCGAACCTCGAGCTGGCGATCGCCGAGGCGACGGACGGCGAGCAGGCGCGCGCCTGCCGCTTCGAGGGCGGCGTCGGCGCGTTCTTCGGCGTTCGCGAGCGTCGGCTGGGGGCCGTGGTGGCGAACGGGAGGAGGAGCCTCTCCGCGCAGGAGGGCCTCTTCGGGGTGAAGCGCGCGCCACATGCGTCGCTCGTGCTCGAGGCGGCGCAGCGAACTCGCGGCGCCGTCGGGCCCAGTTCCAGCGATGGTGAGGAGATCCTTTCGTACTTCTTTTGGAGAGAATGGGATGGTGAGCTCGCGCGACGTGCGTGCGAGCACCGCGTAGGCGAACGCGGCCCGTAACGGCGCGCCGACGCCCTTGATGCCCTCGAGGGAGCGGCCATCCTCCAGCGCTTCGCGCGCGGATAGCTCGGCTTCGCCCTCGAAGTCGAGGCCCTCGAAGAGGACCTCTCCCCCGTACCAAACGCGCGCGCGGCATGGCGCGAGCACCGGAGGCTCTTCTTCTGAAAAGAGCTCCATCTCCACCGCGCCCGCGTTGTCGCCGACGAGCCAGCGCCCGACGACGTGACCGCGCGCGAGCGGTAGGTCCGAGAGATCCGGCGCGTCCGCCGGATCCTTCGGAAAGGCCTCACGCCCCTTGATCTCGAACGTGTACCAGCCGGGCGCGTCCAGCGCGCTCGGGAGACGCAAGCGACGTGAGGAGGTGTCGACGCGCGTGCCGCCGAAATACGGGAGCACGCTCGTCTCGACCTTGGAGAGGAACTTTCGGTAGTCGGCCAAAGCGTTCCTCTCTCCTCGCTATTCTAGTTGGGCAATTCGAGGAGCTTGGTCTTCATGACCTTCTCCACCCAGCCCGCCTGCTTCACGGGGCCCGCGATCATCTTGGGCGCCTCGAGGAGGGCTGTGAGGACGCGGGTCACCTGATACGGATCGGCGAACTGATCGAGCGTGACCTCGCTGAACGGGATGCCCAGCGCAGTCGCGCAGTTTCGGACCGTGTAGCCGCGACCCGCCTGCGAGGGGAGCATGAGCGCGAGCGCCGCGACGTCGAAGCCGAAGGCGCGGAAGGCGTGGGCCAGTTGCTCGCCGGTCTCGCCCGCCTCGTCTCCGACCACGATGACGACGAGCTTGCTCTCTTTGGGGAAAGACACGCCCGCCTCGTGGAGCGCGCGCACCGCCGCGCCGTGCATCGTGCCGCCGCCGGCCGTGATGCCCTGGAGCATGTGCTGCACCGCCGCCCGCGACGCCGCCTTGGGGCGGAGGACCGTCCCGGTCGTGTCGAAGGTTGCAACATGCAGCTTTTCTCCAGGGAAACCGGCGAGGATTCGCGAGAGCGCCTCCTTCGACTGCTCGATGGCGTTCGTCATGCTCCCCGACTTGTCGACGAGGAAGATGACGCGGACGTCGCTGTCCTTGGTCGCCGCCTTGACCGCGTTCTTCGCGGCGTTGTCGGCGGCCTCCTCGAGCTTCTCCTTGAGCGCCTTGCTCTTCACGTTCTTGGCCGTGGTGAGCGAGCGCTGGTCGGTCGACGAGAGGATGGCCTTCTCCCACTTCGCGCGGATCTCCGGCTCGGTCATGAGCCCGAGCTCCTCGAGGGTGGGGGTGAGCATGCGCAGATCGCGATCGCTGAGCGACGGCAGGAGCGCGACCATGATCGCCGGGGTGAGCCCGACGTCCTTGGGCAGGCGCCCGACGACGTCCTTGTACGACAGGCGATCTTGCTCGATGCGCTCGCAGATCTCGGCCTCGCTCACGCCGTCGAAGCGCTCGCGCTTTTCCAGCTTGAGGTCGGCGCCGAGGCCGACGGTGCGGTGACCGCCGTCCGCCTGCTTCTGCTTCCAACCGAGGATCTCGAAGAAGGCCTGCGTCTCCGGCTTGTAGCCGGCCTTTCGGGCGATCTTCTTGATGGTCTCCTTGTAGCCGGCGCGGACCAGGCCCTCGAGCATCACGCGGTTCTTCTCGCGCGCGGCGAGCCACTTGGTGGCCGCGCGCTTCCAGCGTCCGAGCGGCGCCTTGCCGCCCGTCGCGTCGCCGAATCCCGCGGCGCGGTTCAGCGCAGCGATCTCCGGAACCTCGAGGAGCTCCCCGACGCGGAGCACGCCCTTGGGCGTGAGCATCTTGGTGCTCTTCTTGGCGTAGAAGAGGACCATCGCCTCGCCGATCGCACGGTAGTCGTCGTCGTAGAACGCGACGGCGGCGCCCTTGGCAAGGTCCTCCTTGATCGGCTGGCCGCTCTTGCCCTGAACGAGCATGAGCGCGGCGCACGCGACCTTCAGATCGCGCCACTCGGTCTCGAGGAGCGCGTACGACGCGAAGTGCGCCATGAGATCGGCGTTGAGCGTGTAGATCTCGAGGAGGCGCGCGTAGAGGCCGCGCGCCGCCGGAACGAAGAGGCCCGGCTTCGCGGCGGTGCCGCGCACCTTCGCGCCGCGGGCCGCGTGCCACACACCGCGGACGTCGAGCCCCGGCCGGTTGTGCCAGAGGTGCGCCGACGAGTTGAGCACGAGATCGAGCAGCCGCTCGGCAGGCCCGAGCTGCGACTCCGGAAGGGGCGCGCGCGTCTGGTTCGTGTTCATGGGGACCTCCGAAGGAAGGGAAGAATAACTGAGAGAACCCCGCCGCGGGACGCGCGGCCGCCGTTCGTGTGCCCGATTTAACCTGCGGCTCGGGCGCGCGAACGTTTGGCGTCCACGCGGCGGTGATCTCGATCTTTTGAAAAGAATTGCCCACGCCCGAGTGGGAAAGCCATGGCTTTTGGCTTAAGAGGCCGGTGCCTTACCGTTAGGCTACAGCTGCGTGCGAGAGCGTCCGAGAACGCGGTGCAGCCGGTTGGAGTCGAACCAACAATCTCCGAGCTTGCTTGTGGGGCCTTGCCGGATGGGCGCGGGAAAACGGTGCATCGGCGCGTGGAGCAAACGTGGCTCCCCGGCTGCGCGTCACGCCGAAGGCGTGGGCTCATTCCGGCGGTCGTGCGCCTTCTCGAACGGATGAACGAACGAGAAGCCGCACGTCGCCGTGGACCGATGCGAATTGTCTGAAAGGTGCCTCGGCGTTTCGGCCGAAAAAACGTTGTGAGGGTGCGGGCGGCAGCGCGGTTTGGTGCGCAGATGACTTCGCCCCGAGAGCCTCGAGTGCTCCGCAACGTGCGCACTACGGACGAGTTTGTCCAGACGCGCGCGATCAATTCAGGACGGCGGCCTTCTTCGAGCGGCGGCCGGCGTTTCCGAAGATCGACTCCCAGTTGTCGCGGTACGTCGTCGTCGCGACTTGCGCGGGGCCCTTCGCGGCGCTCCCCGAGGCGCTCGCGGGCTTTGCGTCGTCCGTCTTCGCGTACTCGACCTTCACGTCGCATACCCGAGGCGAGCCCTCGCGCGGACGAAGACTGACGATCTCGCCGGAGAGCGGCTTGCCCTCGGCGATGGGACGCACCTCGCCCATCTCCACCTTGCCCTGACGCGCGCGGACGACGCGAACGCCGTCGCCGTCGTCGGTCGGGCTGTGGAGGTAGACGACGTCGCTGTCCTGCTCCGGTTCGTCGGACATTCTCTCCTTAAGATGTGCGACACCCGGCGCCGGGGCGCAAGCTCTCGCGTTCGAAACGCAGCAGAGGCGCCCGATCCCGCATGGGCTCGGCGTCGCCTGCGAGCTCGCGCGCTTGGCGTCGCTGCGTGGGGGCGCGACCCTTGCAAATCCGTCGCGCATGCTGAAGCGCGTCGTCCTCGCGCTCTCGCTCCTCGCCGCAAGCTGCGCCCATTATCCGCGCCTCTCGCTCTCCACGAGCCTGCGGCTCGAGGCGGACACCCACCTCCTCGATCTGTCGCACATCGACGCCACGCCCGACGACTGGATCGTCCACGTCCTGTCCCACGGCGGCTCGTGCTCGGGCGCGCTCGTCGAGCCGGGAGTCGTCTTGACCGCGCAGCACTGCGTCGTCGATCACGGCGACAAGTGGGTGCGCCACGCGCCGGGCGACATTCGCGTCGAGCTCGGCGGAGACTATTTGCCGTGGGGGCGCGTCGGCGTCGTCGGCGTCGTGACATGCCCGTGCTGGAACGAGACGGCGCGCGGCGACATCGCGGCGCTCGTCCTCGAGACGAACCTCCCGCCCGAGGTGCCGACGCGATCGGCGCGCGTCGTGGCCGAACCGTGGGAGGACGAGGATCTGATGGCGTCCGGTTTCGGGACGCGCGACGGATCGAAGACGGTGCCGGCGGCCGGCTGGTCGCAGCGGGCGCTCCTTCGTGGGTACCGCAGCGGGGTCACCACCGGCGTGATGGCCGGCTCGATCGTGGTGAGCGGCCTCGCGCGCCCCGGCGACTCGGGCGGTCCGGTGTGGTCGCGCGAGACTGGCGACATCGTGGGCGTCGTGTCGCAAGGGACCGAAGGCCATCACGGAAAAGCTTCGCGCGACGCCGCCGCGCCGGAGGACGGCACCTACGTCCCCTACACGATCGCCGCGCGCGTCGACACGTGCGCCGGCGTGCTCGCTCGCGCGCACGCAATGGCGACGGGCGTGCCCGAAGGAAGGTGGCCCAGCGTCGTGTGCCGTTGATCGAGGAACGAGCGTCAGCGGACGATCGAGGAACGAGCGTCAGCGGACGTACGACGCGCCGTTGACGTCGATGGTGGTGCCCGTCGCATGGCGCGCGAGGCCCGAGGCGAGGAAGGCGACGACGTTGGCGACGTCCTCGGGCGGCGAGATCTCGCCGAGCGGGATCTCCGCGACGATGCGCTTGGTGCCGTGAACGCGGTAGTGCTCGGCGGGCATTCCGACGGTGACGAAGCCAGGCGCGACGCCGTAGGCGAGCACGCCGTCCTTCGCGAAGCCGCGCGCGATGCTTCGCGTGAGCGCGACGAGCCCGGCCTTCGACGCCGCGTACGCCATGTACTCGGGGCTGTCCCCGCGGAACGCCGCGCGGCTCGCGATGTTCACGAGGATGCCGCCCTTTCGACTCTGAAAATGCGTGATGGCCTCCCGGCACAAGTCGGCGGCCGCGACGAGGTTCACCTGCAGCGTCTGCCGCCAGCCCGCGTGCCACGACGCCAGGTCCCCTTCGACGCGCGCCTCTGGCATCGTCGCGGCGTTGTTCACGAGGACGTCGATCTCGCCCGCTTTGGCGAGCGCGTCGCGGAACAGCGCGGTGGGTCCTTCATCAGTGCCCAGATCGGCGCCGACGCAGATGGCGCGCGCGCCGAGCGTGGCGGCGAGCGCGTCGGCCGCCGCCTTCCCCTGGTGGTAATGCAGGACGACCGTGGCCCCTTGCGCGTGCAGCGTGCGGGCGATGACCGCGCCGATGCCGCCGGAGGCGCCGGTGACGAGGCAGGTCTTCTTCCGGAGATCGATCACGTCGCGCTCCCTTCCGCCGACAACGAGAGGGCATAGAAGCGGTTGCACCCGAAATGGCCGGTCTTCCCCATCGGCGCGTCGAGGCGGGCAAATCCGGCCTTTTCGTAGAGCGTGCGCGCGGCGTCCATGCCGGTCAGCGTCTCGAGGTACATCGTGCGGTATCCGAGGCCGCGAGCGGCGACGATGCACTCGGCGAGGAGCGCCTTGCCGGCCCCGGTGCCCCGCGCTTCGGTGAGGAAGTACATCTTGCGGAGCTCGCACACGTCCGCGTCCGCGCCGAAGAGCGGGCCCACGCCGCCGCCGCCGACCACGCGCGCGCCGCTAAGGGCGACGTAGTAGACGCTGCGCGGACCCGAGTAGGCGGCGGTCATCGCGTCGACCTCGGGATCGAGGATCGCGAAGCCGGGGCCGCTCGCGCCGAACTCCGGCATGACGGTACGGATGATGGAGGCCACGGCGGCATCGTCTTCACGGCGGATCGTGCGGAAGGTCGCGTTCGGCATCGAGTCCACAGCTTATCGCGCCTTCGGCTCCCACGCCGCGTCCGTGCGTGCCGCGCGGACGCGATCGGCGACGTGGAGCAGGGGCGCGTCTCGGAGCCATCGCTGCTGCACGTCGTCGGGCGCGCCGGCCCAGTGCGGCGCGGCGTCGGCGAGCGTCGCGCGGACCGACGAGAGGACGCCAGCGAGCGCGACGTGCGCCCCTCGATCGAGCGGCGGCGCTTCGCCGAGCGCCATCAGCGCCGCCAGGTGCGCGAAGAGCGCCTCGATCGTCTCGCGCGCGAAGCCGTACGCGCGGCCCGTTCGTACGACGTACCCGATCGCCGCGGCGAGCACGTGAACGTCCTCGATCGTGCGAAACGGCTTCAGGTACGTGTCGTAGCCGTCGCCCTCCAGGACCTCGTCCGCCTCCACGCGCGTCCCGTCGAAGCGGAGCACGGCGTGCGGGATTTCAGGGGCGAACCGCGTCGGCGGAAGATCTGTGTACTCTACACCTTCGCGATCGGCCGGGAGGCGAACGACGCGGAGATCGTTCTTGCCCGCCTTCTCGCCGACGCTGGCGACGACGAGCAGCGTCGTCGCGGCGCGTGCCAGCGTGGCGAACGTCTTGGTGCCCGACAGTGCGAAGCCCTCGCCGTCCTCGCGCACCGTGAGGCGCGTCTTCATCGCGCGCGGGTGGCCGCCGCCCGACTCGGTCGCGCACAGGCACGCCCGAACGACGCTAGGACAGAGTCGGTTCAGCGCCGCGTGGTAGCCGCCGGCGAACGCGAACCCGAGCCGATCCGCGAGCGCACCGGCACGCGCCGCGCGCTCAACGGTGCCGAGCGTTTTGGGGAGCGCGGCGAGATGGGCGAGGTATGCGTGGACGTCGGCCGACGCGGGCGGCGGTGTCGTCTCCTCGAGCAGCGCGGTCAGCGTGGAGCTCACGTGCGCGACTGGCCGAGTGCGTCGGTTCGCGCCGCGAGCACCCGGCGCGCGATCTCGTCGATCCCCGTCCCCTCTCGGCACTGCGCAAAGACGAACGGCCCCCCCTGGCGCATCCGCTCGGAGTCGCGTTTCATCACGTCGAGGCTCGCGCCGACGTGCGGGGCGAGATCGATCTTGTTGATGACGAGGAGATCGCTCTGCGTGATCCCCGGCCCGCCCTTGCGCGGCACCTTGTCGCCGCCTGCCACGTCGATGACGTAGATCGTGTAGTCGACGAGCTCGCGGCTGAACTGCGCCGCCAGGTTGTCGCCGCCGCTCTCCAGAAGGAGGAGCTCGGGCGCGGCGTCGATGTGGAGCTGCTCGAGCGCGTCGAGGTTGTGGCTGATGTCCTCGCGGATCGCGGCGTGGGGGCAGCCACCGGTCTCGACGGCGCGAATGCGCTCGTGCGCGAGTGCGTCGTTGCGCTGCAAGAACTCCGCGTCCTCGCGCGTGAAGATGTCGTTCGTGACGACGCCGAGACGCACGCCGTCGCGCAGTCTCTTGCAGAGCGCGAGGACGAGCGCCGTCTTCCCGCTCCCTACCGGCCCTCCGATCCCCACGGTGAACGCGCGCTTCCCGAACTCCCTCGGTCGCGCCGGAGCCCGGTCACGAAACAGCCCCGGATGCGCGAGCCGCTCGTGCACGTGGTCGTGGGGATGGTCGTGGTCGTGATCGTGGTCGTGGCCCATGGAACCTCAGGACTGAAAGAGGCGCGAATAGAGGCGATCGTGGGTTCCCCCGAAAATGTCCAGGAGCGGCGCGGTCTGGTGCGCGTCCTCGGGTGCGAGAGCTGCGCACGCGACGAGGACGCGATCCATCGTCGCCCCGCGCGCGTGGACGAGGCGCTGCGCTTCGTGCGGTCCGACGATCCCGAGGCGCACCGCCGCAGACGCGAGGCCGCGCACGACCCCATGGAGATGAAGCGTCAGTGCATCGTCGCGCGCAACGTCGACGGCGCGCATCGCGGCCCCGAGCACCGGCGCGAGGTGCGCATGCAGCGCGCGCGTTCGGCAGGCCTCGTCGATGGGCGCGAGCGACGGCGCATCGAACACGCGCGCGCACGTGGCTGCGAACGAACGGCCCTGGGTTCGGCTCGCGCGATTGGCGACGTGGCTCGTGAGCTGCGCATCGCACGTCTCGTCGAGCTCCGCGAGGCGCGCGGGATCATCGTGCGCCGCTCCCACGAAGGGCAGCGCGAAGTGGCCGGCCTGCGAGATCGCGTCGTCGACGAACGCCGCCAGCTCGGCCGACGTCGTCACCTCACCGAGGTGGACCGCGGCCTCGAGCCCCGCGGAGTGCGCAAATCCTCCCGTTGGGAACGCCGAGTCGGCGAGCTGCAGCAGGAGCCAGCGCATGCGCGTGCCCCAGCTTTCGCACGTGGCCTGTCCATCGGCAAGCGCCTACCGCGGCGCGAGGGAGATGCGCGCTGACACCAAGGACCGCCGCGGCTACTGGCACTTGGCCGCGGACTCGTTGCACGACCCGCCGCTCTTGCAGGGGAAGCCTTGCGTCTGGCGCTCTCCGCAGGTGACGCACACGCCGCCGTCGTACGTGTTGCACTCTTGCTGCGGGAGAACGCACGACGACGGGTTGCCCGGCGAGCACCGGCACCAGTCGTAGCCGGACGTGCGGTAGTCGGCGTAGCACGACGAGCCCGGCGGGACGCAGATGTACTCGACCGAGCTGGTTTTGCACATCGCGCAGAGCAGCGGATTGCCGCTGCATTGCGCGCAGTCGGAGACGGTGCCGCCGCTCGGGCACGTGATGGTGTTCGTCGTACCCGTGTCGTTCCGCGCATCGGGCGGGGGATTTGCGTCGGTGCCGGGAGCCGCGTCGGCGGCGTCTTTCGAAGAGGCGTCGCTCCCTCCTCTGGCGTCGCTTCCGCCCGCGGCGTCCCCCGACGCGTCGTTCGTGCTCGCGCCGTCGGCGGCGCCCGTGGGCACGGTCCCGTCACTCGCCGGCCCGAGCGCCGCCGCCTCGTACGATCCGCTCGAGCCCGCGTCGTCTGGCGCGAGATCTCCGGAACCGCTCAACGTCAGCCCACACGCGGCGCCGAAGCCGATCGTCACGGTCGCGAACGCGAGACGCACCCCTCGCCGCATCCAACGAGCATACGTCAGAAGAGGCAGTAGCGCTGCGCCAAGGCCAGGACGGTCGCAGGCGCGCAGGTGAGATGCACACCATCGGCGCGGACCTCGTACGTTTCGGGATCGATCTCGAGCCGCGGCAGCGCGTCGTTCAGCTTCATGTCCTTCTTGCCGATGCCGCGGCACGCCTTGACGGCCATGATCTCCTTCGCGAGCCCCAGCCTCGCGACGGTGCCGAGATCGAGCGAGCGCCGCGACACGAACGCGATGCTCGTCTTGCCGACGGCGCCGCCGAGCGCGCCGAACATCGGCCGCATGTAGGAGGGCTGCGGCGTGGGGATCGACGCGTTCGGATCGCCCATCTGGCCCCACGCGATGAAGCCGCTCTTCAGGACGAGCTCCGGCTTGATGCCGAAGAACGCTGGCCGCCAGAGCACGAGATCGGCGATCTTTCCGACCTCCACGGAACCGAGGACGTGGCCCATGCCGTGCGCGATCGCCGGGTTTATCGTGTATTTCGCGACGTAGCGACGAATCCGCAGGTTGTCGTTCTCGCCGCGCTCGCCCGGGAGTCGCCCGCGCGCGCCGCGCATCTTGTCGGCGGTCTGCCACGTGCGGGTGACGACTTCGCCGACGCGGCCCATCGCTTGGCTGTCACTGGAGATGATGCTGATCGCGCCTAGATCGTGGAGCACGTCCTCCGCCGCGATCGTCTCGCCGCGGATCCGGCTCTCGGCGAACGCGACGTCCTCGGGGATGCCCTTGTCGAGGTGGTGGCAGACCATGAGCATGTCGAGGTGCTCGTCGAGCGTGTTCACGGTGTACGGGCGCGTCGGGTTCGTCGAGCTCGGGATGACGTTCGCCTCCCCGCACACGCGCAAGATGTCGGGCGCGTGGCCGCCGCCCGCGCCCTCGGAGTGGTACGTGTGGATGGTGCGACCCTTGAAGGCGGCGATCGAGTCGTCGACGTAGCCCGACTCGTTGAGCGTGTCGGTGTGGATCGTGACCTGCACGTCCTCGCCCTCCGCGACGCCGAGGCAGCAGTCGATCGCGGCGGGCGTCGTCCCCCAATCCTCGTGCAGCTTGAGGCCGACGGCGCCGGCGGCGATCTGCTCGAGCAGTCCCTCCGGCTTGCTGGTGTTCCCCTTGCCCGTGAGGCCGATGTTGACGGGAAGCGCGTCGGTTGCTTGCAGCATGCGCGCGAGGTTGTGCGTGCCGGGGGTGCAGGTGGTCGCCTTGGTCCCCGTCGCGGGCCCGGTGCCGCCGCCGACGAGCGTGGTGACGCCCGACGCGATCGCTTCGCACGCTTGCTGCGGGCAGATGAAATGGATGTGCGTGTCGAGGCCGCCGGCGGTGAGGATCATTCCTTCGCCGCTGATCACCTCGGTGGTCACGCCGAAGATCATCCCGGGCGTGACGCCGGGCATCACGTCGGGATTGCCGGCCTTGCCGATCCCTTTGATTCGCCCGTCCTTGATGCCGACGTCGGCTTTGTAGATGCCGGTCCAGTCGACGACGATCACGCTGGTGATGAGGCAGTCGAGCGCCTCGGCGTCGGACGCGCCGGCGCGCTGTCCTTGGCGATCGCGGAGCACTTTGCCGCCGCCGAACTTGCACTCGTCGCCGTACGCGGCGAAGTCCTTCTCGACCTCGAGGACGAGTCCCGTGTCGCCGAGGCGCACGCGGTCGCCGGTCGTCGGCCCGTACATGTCTGCGTAGTGGCGGCGATCGATCGTGCGGCTCACGGCGCAGCTCCCGCGCACGGAATGAGGTCGACGGTGCGCTCGTCGCCGGGCTCGAAGCGGATGGCGGTGCCGGCGGGGATGTCGAGGCGCTTGCCCTGCGCCTCCGCGCGATCGAAGTGGAGCGCGGAGTTCGTGTCGGCGAAGGGGTAGTGGCTGCCGACCTGGATGGGACGATCCCCAGTATTTTTCACGGAGAGCTGCGTCGCAGGGCGGCCGGGGTTCAGCTCGATAGTGCCGGGCTTCACCTCGAACGCGCCCGGCGTGACGGGGTCTTCCTTCGCCGCGTCGAACGGGAACGACGAGGCCGGCGGGATCGGCAAGAACGAGCCATGCAAGGCGAGCGCGAGGTCTCCATGATCGAGCGCGATCGGCTCGTGCACGGTCACGAGCTTCGTGCCGTCGGGGAACGTGCCCTCGACTTGAACCTCGTGGATCATCGCGCCGACGCCGGGCATCACGTTCGCGCGGCCGAGCATGCGCCGGCCAAGGTCCATCAGCTCCGCGACCGAGCGGCCGTCGCGAATGAGCTCGAGGAGCTGCGTCGCGAGGAGGGCGATCGTCTCGGGGTAGTTGAGGCGAAGGCCACGCGCGAGGCGCTTCTGCGCGAGCACGCCCGCGCCGTGCAGGATCAGCTTGTCGAGATCGCGAGGAGAGAGGTGCATGGCGCGGCCACTCTAACGCGCTTCTCTTTCGAATTGATGCGCTGCGTTGAGAGCGCGTGGGGAGCGCGACTAAGGCGCAACGAGTGCCCAGCCGCCTTGTGCTCCGGTGCGCGGGAAGAGCCAGGTTCCGTCGGTGAGCTCGTCTTGCAAGTTGGTCGCGTAGAACCCCGGGCAGCCGACTTCGGGCGGCAGCCTTCGCGCGGGGCCGAGGTGCGCGCCGTCCCACGCGTGCACGACGGCGTACGACAACGATGGCCCCGATTCGGTGCGCGGAAGCACGCAACCAACGAGCGCGAGCTGCTCGCTCGCCGAGGTCCGAACGGCGCGCGCTTGGTACTCGACGGAGCCATCGGTGGGCACGTCGGCGGGGATGTCGATCGACACCTGCATGACCTTGCCACTCTCGTCGACGTTCCAGAGTGACCACGGCTTCACGATCGGCTCATGGAGCGGCGGGTAGCCCGCGTGACACCAGTCGGGGCAGTAGTGGCCCCATGAGGGATCGTCGGTCATCGCCCAGAGCGCGCGATTCACGACGGCGCGGTCCCAGCCCACGCGCACCAGGGTCGGCGGCTGTCCGACGTTCCAGGCGCCGCTCGACGCGTGCGCGATGAAGGAGCCCTCGTACGTGCCCCAGCTCCAGAGGCTGTCGCCGGCGGGGACGAGTCCGCCGATGTCGTCCGCCGCAGAGATGTCCGCGACCGAAGGGATGAAGGTCGTGCCCTTTTGCCAGAAGAGCGCCTTGCCGCGGGAGACGTAGATTTGTCCCGCAGCGGCAGTGAGCGCGACGGTGCGCGCGCCTGCGAAGCCCGCGGGCGTGTGATCTTCCGTGATGCCGTCGGCGTGGATGCGCGCGACGCCGTAGACCGTGGCGATCCAAAGGACGTTCGGGAAGGGCGCGTAGCTCCCTGCCAGCGAAGGCGCGCCATTGCCCGCCGGGAGCGGAATCGCGATCGGCTGTCCCCAAGCGGTGCCGTTCCAGTGGAGGACGTCGGTGGTGCGCAGGCACCACAGGTCATGCGCGTTCCAGCCCTCGACGCCGCGGCAGTCGGGCACGGGAGGAACGAGGGCGAGGACGCCGGGGGGAAGGGGGCCGGCGTCGGGCGTCGGCGTCGGCGTCGGCGTCGGCGTCGGAGTCGGAGTCGGCGGCGGAGTCGGAGTCGGAGTCGGAGTCGGCGGTCCTCCGTCGCGGGTGTCGGCGTTCGGATCGAGCGCGCCGCCGCACGCCATCCCAGGAATCAAGAGGAGCAGCGTGAGAGGAAGGAAGCGGAAGGCAAAGGGGAGGGATGCGGTCGACCTCATACCCTCGCTTGGCGGCGAGGGCCGTCGCTCATTTGCCTTTCTGCTTCCCCGTGCGCGCCGCGGGAGATTCGTCTAGCGTCCAACGTCGATGAGAGGCGGTCTCGCCCTGCTCGTGGCGGCCGTCGCGACCGTCGCCGTCACGGGATCCGCGCGCGCGTCGCCGACGTCGCGCCTCACGTACGTCCGCGGGCCCGGCGCGCAAGGGTGCCCCGACGAGGCCACGCTGCGGCGCGCCGTCGCCGATCGACTGGGCTACGATCCGTTTTTTCCGACCGCGAACCGGACGATCGTGGCGCAGATCCAGAAAGGACCGAGCGGCTATTCGGCCGAGCTCAAGATCCTCGACGACGCCGGCGTGTCGCTCGGCGAGCGCGCGCTTCCGTCCACGACGAGCGACTGCGGCGAGGTGGTGAAGAGCCTCGCGCTCGCGATCAGCATCGCGATCGACGATCTCGATACGCCTGCGCCGTCCGCGCCTGCGCCGGACCCAGCCCCGTCGACGCCGCCGCTCGCGGAGCCCTCGCCTGCCGCGCCGGTCACGCCCCCCGCCGCGACCGCGTCGCCCGACCCGGGGCCAGCCGCTCCGGAAGCTCCGCGCACGCTCGGCCTTGCGTTGGAGCTCGGAGGGCACGGTGTCGCGGCGGGCGCGCCGTCGCCGACGCTCGGGGGCAGCCTCGGCGCGCGCGTGGTCGGGAGGTTCTGGTCCCTCGGCGTCGATGGACACTACGAGCTGCCCGCGTCCGACGCGATTCCAGGGGGCGGGCGCGTGGAGGCCTCGCGCGCGCTCATCGTCGCGAGCGCGTGCGGCGTTCTCGTCGGCGAGAGGTGGCGTCCGTTCGCGTGCGTCCTCGGCGCGCTCGGTTCATTTCGCGCCACGACGAGCGAGGTGAGCGCGCCTCGATCCGCGGCGGCCTTGTTCACGGGTGCCGGCGCGCGGTTCGGCGCGGCGGTTGCCCTCGCGGGCCCCGTCTACGCGTTCGGCGCACTCTCCGGCCTCGGCTCCTTCACGCCTCACCGTGCTTACATGAACGGCGCGCTCGTCTTCACGGCGCCCTCGGTGTCGTTCGACGTCGGCGTCGGCCTTGGCGTGCAGATTTTTCGATGAGCCAGCCCACCACGCGCCAAGTAGAGGAGGTGGCGGTCGTCTTTCGCGCCCTCTTTTCCGAGAACTTCGGCTTCGTGTGGAACGTCCTGCGACGTCTCGGTGTGGCCGAGGCGGACCGCGAGGACCTCGCGAACGAGGTATTTTTCCGCGTGTACAAGGCGATTGGCACCTACGACTCCGCGCGTCCTGCGCGCCCCTGGCTATGCGCGTTTGCGGCGCGCGTGGCGTCGGAGCACCGGCGTCTCGCGCGCCACCGCGCCGAAATCCTCGGCGAGCAGCCGGATGCCGCGGCCCCCTCGAGCGCTCCCGAGAACGCGCTCGACCGCGCCCGCCAGCGCGAGCTCCTGGCGGAGGCGCTCGATACGCTGGACGCCGATCGCCGGTCGGTGTTCGTGCTCCACGATCTCGAGGAGCTGACGACCGCCGAGGTGGCCCAGGCGCTCGGTATTCCGGACGGCACCGTGAGCTCGCGCTTGCGGAGCGCGCGGGCCGACGTCGCGGCCGCCGCCCGACGTCTCGGCGGCGCGAGAAAGGTGCGGCACCCGTGACCGATCCGATCGACGAAGAGCTCGCCGCGCTCGTGGCGGCCGAGAAAGGCTTCGCGCCCGCGCCGCCCGACGAGCTCCGCGCGCGCGTGCTGGGCGCGGTGGAGGCGAGGATCGCGCTGCTGCCGCCCTCAGGCGGTGGCGGTGACGGTGGCGGTGGTGGCGGTGTGGATGACGGCGGCGCTCGGTCGTCCCTTGCGCGCACGATGGGTGCACATCCGGTCGCCGGCCTGGTTGGCGCGCTGCTCGTCGGCGTGACGGTCGGCGCGCTCGGGATGCGCGCGTCGACGCCAACTCCACCGGCGCGCGTCACCTACGTCGAGCGCGTCGTGCCAGGGCCGTCGAGCACGGTCCTCGAAATCCTCGACGTGCCACCGTCGCCATCGGTGGCCCCGTCGCCCGCGAACGCCGCGACGGCCCGCGCGCCGGCGCCGTCGGTCCCCGTCATCGACGCGCGTGGGCTCGCGGCCGAACGCATGCTCCTCGACGGCGCGCGCGCGGCGCTGGCGCGCGGTGAGCCCGACGCGGCCCTCCTGGCGGTCGAGCGTCACGAGCGCACCTACCCGCAAGGGGCGCTGGCCGAGGAGCGCGAGGCCCTCGCCGTGAAAGCGCTCGCCGCGGCAGCCCGCTACACCGAAGCGCGCGCGCGCGGGGAGCGGTTTCGCGAGCGATTCCCGCGCTCGGTCTCCCTAGGCTCCGTCAACGCGACGCTCGCGTCGATGCCGCAATGACGATTTGGAAATGACGCGATGACCCTGTCCCCAAGCACTCCCGTGATGCGCACTGCGACGAGAAAGACCGTGGGAGGCATCGTCGCGGCCGCATGCGTCGCGTGCGCCGGCGCGTGCGGCGGGCAGTCGCTCGACGTCGGCTACGACGACGCGCGCGTTTCGAACGTGAACCCCGCCGCGCCCGTCGATCTCGGCGCCGTCGCGCGTCGCTGCGCGGCGACGCCGAGCGCTCCGGAGCCCGAGACCGGGCTGGCCGCGCGCGCTCTTCTCGATGGCCGCTGGTTCCTCTGCGAGGCGTCCGACCCGACGGCGCCCGCGGCGATCGAGCTCTTGCCGAGCGGTCAGTTCTTCGCGCTCGTCCCCGATGGCGCCAACGTCTTCTCGCGCGACGCCTCACGCCAGGGAACGTTTTCGTGGGGGAAAGACTTGTCGTGCTGCTACCCGGACACCTTCGTGTTGGCGTTCGGGCCCAACATCCTCTCCACGCCGAGTTATCTCGTCACGTTCGCCGGCGGTCCGCTGGAGATGAAATGGGCGCCCGGCGCGGTCCACGGATCCATGCCGCGCCCGGTCGTCGCGCGGTTCATCAAAGGATGATCGCCGTGCGTACCGTGATGCGCCACTGCGCTATGGCGCCCCCGTCGTGCTCTGCGCCGCGCGATCGCGCCCACGTGTCGCGCGCGACGACGAAATCGCGATCAATCGGCGCGAGCTCGAGCGGCGCGACGTTTGCAGTGCGTGCGAGGTCTTCGAATATGGAGGTGCCCATGCGGCCCATGCTTCTTCCTTTTCTCGTCATCGGTCTCGCTGCGATTTCGTGTGGAGGCACTCTCGTCGACGGCTCGAGCGAGGCCCCGCTCGCCGCGTCGGCCCTCTCCGGCACGTGGGATCTCACGGCGACGCCCAGCGCCGCGTCGTCGACCACTGGCACGCTCGTCCTCGAGAGGTCGCACGTGGAGCTTACGGTCGGCGAAAATACTCTCGAGCTGCGCGGCGCAGGTGACGCGATGACGCTCACGTCGCGGAGCGCCTCCGGGGTCCACGTGATCGACCTCTCCCGCGCGTCCGCACCGCTCGACACCGGCGCCTTTCCGCTCGACGTCGGAGGCACGTGGGCCCTCACGGGGACGGGGCGCGGCGCCGGGGAGCGCTGTGATGCGCAGCTCGGGGCGGGCGGCCTCGCGGCGAGCTGCACGTACGTGGACGCCGCGTGGTGGCACGTGGCCATCAGGGGAAGCCTCGTGGGCACGCGCGTGAGCACGTTGGCCTCGAGCTTCGGCGATCTCGGCGGAGTATGGCACCTCTCGCAGGGGGCCGCGTCGTGTGACGCCACCTTCCACGGGAACGACTTCAAGGTCAGCTGCGCCAGCGCCGGCACGCTCACCGGGAGCTTCACGGCGCACGTCACGGACACGCTCGCCAGCGGCACGACGGGCACCGGCGGCGAGTTCGCGGCGCGCCGCCGCCATCAGGGGTGAGGAGGTGGCGCCGGGAAAGTGGGGCGCGCTCGTCGCTGCGGCGATGGGCCTCTTCGCGCTCGTGCGCCCGTCGCTTCGACACGCGCCGATCGTCGCGAACGACCTGAACGACACGAACGTCGGGATCGCCTCGCCGGTCGTTTGGATCACGCCGGCCGGGGCGGTCGCCCCAACGGCGATACGAGAGGAGGGCGAAGCGCAGGTCATGGGCGTCGCCCTCGCGGCGCTCTCCGACGCCGAGCTCGCCGAGCTCGAGATAGGCCTGAGGCTCCTCGCTGCGCGCGTGGAGATCCGCAAAAATCCGCTCGGAGAGGACCTCGAGGACGGGCCGCCCGACGAGGCCGTTCGCGCGGTCAGGCAGCGCCTCGCGCCGACGCTGACGGCGGCGCACTACATCGCGCGAAGGACCGCGTCCTCGTCCGACGGCGCGCTGACGGTCGGGATCGGCGCGTCGTGCACGGAGGCCCCCGCCGGCGCGCCGTGCTTCGCGCTCTTTCGCGACGGCGTCGCGCGCGATCGCGACGAGGGAGAGAACCGTGCGCGTTTCTTGGCGTGGCCGCTGGCGGCCGCGGCGGTCGTGAAGATCGAAGGGGAGGGGTGCGACGTTGCGCTGGAGGCGCTGAGGGCGCGTGCGCGCACGCCGGAGACACGAATCGCGCTGGCACTCGACGCCGCGTCGCTCGCCGGTTCGTCGCGATCGCGCGCGGACGATGTGCGCGCCGCGGCCCGCGCCGTGACCGCGAAGCTCGCGCCGGGCCGCAGCCCCGAGGTCGATGCGCTTCGCCCGCTCGGAGCGCCCGCGCCGCCAGGCCGTCTGGTGCCGCCCGTGACGCTGTCCGATGGCGAGGTCCTAATCGTTCCGAAGCTCGGGAGCCTCTCGCAGCTCGACGCGTTTGCGCGCGAGATCGACGAAATCTCGCGCACGTCCGGCCCTGCAACGCGCGTCACGTGGCGTCGTCGCCCGCGCGCGCTTCAATGAGGTGATCACCACTTTCGCGCGAACGGATCGTCGCCGAGGACCTCGGCGAGGGGGGCGAGCGCGCGTCGAAGCGCCGCCAGCAGGGCCGCCGTGCTCGTCGCGGCGAGGCGAACGACGGCGCCGTCGTCGCCGAGATGGCTGGCGGCCGCGACGACGTCCCCTCGCACGGGCGCGTCGACCGCGCCGACCGCGAGCAGCGCGTCGCGCGACGCTCGTGCGCGCGGTCCGAAGGCGAACGCCGTCGCGAGCGCGTCGAAGCGGCCCATGCGCGCGCGTAGGTCGCCGTCGTCGGGCGAGAGCACGGTGGCATCGATCGCGAGCGCGCGCCCGCCGCGCGTGATCGTCGTGCGCGACGCATAGCGCGCGAAGTCCCAGCGCTCGCCGCGCGCCGCCCTCCCGCACGTCATCGAATCCACGAACAGCAGCGAGGCGCCGGCCGCCAGAGTCACCTCGGCGCGCTGCGCGTATCGCGCGCCCGCGAAGCACGCGACCGGATCGGGCAGAACCGCGAGCAGCGCGCCTTCTCCGACGCGCCCCCGAAGCGTTTGCGACGTGCCGCGCGGCGAGCGGTACACCTTAGTCGACGACTGCGTCGACACGAGCGCCGCCGCGCCGTCCAGCACGTCGACGTCGAGCGCGATCGCGTCGCCGTCCACGAGGCCGCCGCCGTACGTCGCCGTGAACACCCACTGCGCGCTGCCGTGGTTGCGAGGGAAGAGGAGCTTGAGCGGACTCTCGGCGCGCGCGCGCGCAACGATGGATCGATCGCCACGCGCGGCGATCACGATCGCCCCACTGCCGTCCGCCACGGCGGTTCCTTTCGGACCTGCCTTAACTCTCACATCAGCGTCGATGGAAGACACGCTCGCCTTCTACCGCACCAAAGTGATTTCGGCGGGTGAAACACGATGGACGACGAAGCCCCACCGGCGTTAGCTGCCGCCGCTCGAAGGCACCCAGCAACTTCGAGCGAGGAGCGGTCGAACATGATTCACGCGTGCAAGAGCCTCGGTGTCGTGACGGTCGGGTTGGGTCTCTCGCTTGCCGCGTGCGCGTCCGCGCCCGGCGAGGAGAACGCCGCGTCGTCGGACAGTGACCTCGCGATCGACTCCGCGCTCGACATGGAGTCCTCGAACCGCGTCCACACGATGCCCCTCCTCGGCGTCGATCAGGCCGCCCCCATCCAGAGCGCGGCCCCCGCCGGCGCGCACCTCACCTACTACGGCGGCCCGGTCATCCCGTCGGTCAAGGTCATCGCCGTCTACTGGGGCGCCGGCGCCGCGCACCAGGCGCACCTCAACGCGTTTTACGGCGCGATCACGCAGAGCGCCTATTTCGACTGGCTCAAGGAGTACAACACCAGCACGCAGTCGATCGGCCGCGGCTCGTTCCAGGGCGCGCACGTCATCACGCCGAGCACGACGTCGAAGACGATCACCGACAAGACGATCCAGCGCGAGATCACCAAGCAGATCACCGCCGGGCACCTCCCCAAGACGGACGGCGTGAACAACCTCTACATGGTGCACTTCCCGCCGGGCATGCACATCACCGGGCCGGGCGGCGCCGGCGCGTCGTGCGTCCAGTTCTGCGCGTACCACGGCACCTTCAAGCAGTCCGGCAAGTACGTGTTCTACGGCGTCATCCCCGACCTCGACCACGACGGCTGCCAGAACGGTTGCGGCGCCGGAACGCCGGACAACAACGTCACCGAGGTGTCGTCGCACGAGATGATCGAGGCGGTGACCGACGCGGCGGTGGGTCTCGCCAAGACCGCGGGCCCCCCGCTCGCTTGGTACGACAACGCCAACGGCGAGATTGGCGACATCTGCAACGGCACCGCGGCGACCGTGGCCGGCTACACGGTGCAGCTCGAGTGGTCGAACAAGCAGGGAGCCTGCGTTTCGCACTGATTCGGGTACTCTGAACGGGTGGCCCGCGCGCTTCGCGCTGCTCTCGTCGTCGCTCCGATCATCCTCGGCGCGCTCCTGACGTTCTGCGCCGAGTCTCCGCCGCCCGATGCCCGCGCGCCGGTCGCTCCCGTCTCCTCGGGAGCCGCCGGCGCGTTCGTTTCCGACGCCGACGTCGAGGCGGCCACCGCGTTTGCTGCGGACGGCGCCGCTACCGATCCCTTCGCGGGTCCTTCCGTCGAGGACCCGCGCTTCGCCGGCATCGCGGCCGCGGCGGAGGCGGCGCTCGTCGAGGGCAAGATGCCCGGCTGCGTCGTCGTGGTGGGGCGAAAGGACGAGATCCTCTACAAGCGCGCCTTCGGGCAGCGCGCGCTCGCGCCGGCGCGACTGCCGATGCAGATCGACACCGTGTTCGATCTCGCGTCGCTCACCAAGCCGATCGCGACGGCGGCCAGCGTGATGGTGCTCGTCGATCGCGGGCAAGTCGCCGTCGACGAGCCGGTCGCGACGTACCTTCCCGAGTTCGCGCACGGAGGGAAAGGGGCCACCACCGTGCGGCAGCTGCTCCTTCACGTGGGAGGGCTCGTCGCCGACAACCCGATGAGCGACTTCGCGCGCGGACCGGACGAGGCGTGGCGACGCATCCTCGACGCGCCGGCGCGATGGCCCGCCGGCGAGCGCCTCGTCTACTCCGACGTCGGCTTCATGGTGTTGGCCGAGCTCGTCCATCGGGTGAGCGGAAAGGACGTGGCGACCTTCGCGGCCGAGAACGTCTTCGCGCCGATCGGCATGCGCGAGACGTCGTTCACGCCGCCCGAGCCGATGCGCGCCCGCGCGGCGCCGACGGAGATGCGCCCCGACGCCGGCTTCATGCAGGGCGAGGTCCACGATCCTCGCGCCTACGCGCTCGGCGGCGTCGCGGGTCACGCGGGCCTCTTCTCCACCGCGCGCGACCTGTCTCGTTTCGCGCAGGCGTGGCTCGGGAAAGGCCAGATTTCCGGCGCGCGCGTCGTCTCACCGTCGACCTTCGCCGCGTTCCTCGCGCCGCACGACGTGCCCGGCGGAATCCGTGCGCTCGGCTGGGACATGTCGAGCGCGTTCACCAAGCACCGCGGTGAGGGCCTCTCCCGGCACGCGTTCGGCCACGGCGGGTTCACCGGTACGTCGCTGTGGATCGATCCGGACGCGGACCTGTTCGTCCTCTTCCTCAGCAACCGCGTTCACCCGTACGGGCGCGGCGCCGTCCACGAGCTCGAGGCGAAAATCGGAACGATCGCCGCAGAGGTCGCAGGTCTCGCGCGCACGCCGTCGCCGTGCGAGCACGACGGGCGCGACGTCCTGACGGGGATCGACGTCCTGCGCGCCGAGCGTTTTTTGCGCCTGCGCGGGAAGAAGGTTGGCCTCCTCACCAACGCGTCGGGGCGCGCGAAAGACGGGACGCGCACGATCGATCTCCTCGCGACCGCGCCGGGCATGACGCTGGTGCGCATCTTCACGCCGGAGCACGGCCTCGGCGCCGACAAGGAGGGGCTCCTCCCCGACGGGCGCGACGCGACCACGGGCCTCCCGGTCGTGAGCCTCTACGGCGCCACGTTCGCGCCGCCGCCAGAGACGCTCGAGGGGCTCGACGTCCTCGTCTTCGATGTGCAGGACGTCGGCACGCGCTACTACACGTACCCGTCGACGCTGCGCCGCGCGATGAAGGCGGCCAGCCTCGCGCGCGTGGCCTTCATGGTCCTCGACCGGCCCAATCCGATCGACGGCCTCGACGTCGCCGGTCCGCTCGTCGACGCGGCGTCCAAGAGCTTCGTGCACCACGGCCCGCTGCCCGTTCGCCACGGGATGACGATCGGCGAGCTCGCGCTCCTCTTCGATGCGGAGGACCACCTCGGCGCGACGCTCGACGTGGTGGCGGCGCAGGGATGGCGGCGCGGCGACTATTTCGAAGCGACGGGCCTCTCGTGGGTGAACCCGTCACCCAACCTCCGCAGCGTCACCGAGGCGCTCCTCTATCCGGCGGTGGGGCTCGTCGAGGGGACGAACCTCTCCGTCGGTCGCGGCACCGACACGCCGTTCGAGGTCGTCGGCGCGCCGTTCGTCGACGGGCCTGTGCTCGCCGCCGCGCTGACCGGTCGCGGGATCCCCGGTGTCTCGTTCGCCGCGACCACCTTCACTCCGCAGGCGGCGCCGTACAAGGGCGAGCGCTGCTCGGGCGTTCGCATCACCGTCACCGATCGCGCGCGCTTCGAGCCGGTACGCGCCGGCCTCGCGCTGGCCAGCGATTTGCGGACGCTCCACGCCGGCAAGTGGCACTTCGACGACGTGAATCGCCTCCTCGCGAACCGCGCGGCGCTCGACGCGATCGCGCAAGGCAAGACGCTGCCTGAGATCGAGGCGACGTGGGACAAGGAGCTCGCGGCGTTTCGTGTGAAGCGCGACAAATACCTCCTCTACCCCACGGCGTGCCCGCGCTGAGGATCTCGAGGCGACGCGAACGCAGCCGCTCGCTCAGATCCGCGCGTAGGCGCGTCGTGCGCTGGGTCGCGCTACCACTGGGCGGTCGCACCGATCGTCCAGCCGCGGTGTGGCCTGCCCGAGGCCGTCAGCCCCAGCCGCACACGCATCGCCGCGTTGTAGTCGCTGATGTGAAGGTTCCCCACGATAAGAACGCCGAGGCGTGTAGCCACGTACAGCGCGGCGGCGGACCAGGCCAATCCGGCTCGGGTACTGGAGGAGAGATCGTTGTCCGCGATCGCCAACGTGGCCAGCCCAACCGGCGCGACGCCTCCCAGAACCCAGTCAAACAGGATCGCCGTGGGCCGCAACTCGCCGTACACCTTGGTGTCCAGCGCATACGAGCCGTAACCCGGCACCAGGAGGCCTAGGTTGAGCGTTAGACGGTCCGCAAGGAGTGCCTTCCGCTGATCGGCGTCGAGCGCCGCGACATCGAGTTGGGAGACCACCTCATCGACGTGCTCAAGGATGCCCTGGCTACCGGTCAAGTCAGCGCTCGCGGCGCGAGGCACGATCAGAACGAGCGCGACCACGGAGCGCACGCACCATGCTCTCAGTCGGCCCGCGTACGTCGTGGCGGCGCGCGTAGTGTCACAGGTCCCCTTCGAGCCATGCGATGCTTGCCGCGAAATGGCCCGCCCTGCTTTGCCCGTCGGCGAAACGAAAGGCGAGAGATTCGCGACGACGTTCACCTCCCTATCGGGCGACGAGCGCTCGGTCGGCTTGCCCGAGCGCACCGCCATCACGCTCCGCCGCGCCTCCGTCGGAGGAATCGTAATCCACGCTGCTTTCATCGCGCTCTTCGGGGCTCTCGGTGTGCCGGCGCTTGCAGTCTACAACGTCTTTAGCGTGCTCGTCTTCATTGGGGCGCGCCAGCTCTTGCAGAAGACAGGACGGATCCAGATCGCGGTCCCGCTCGTCGTGGGCGAGGTAGCCACGCATCAAGCGCTGTGTGTGCACTACCTCGGGCTCGACGCCGGGTTTCAGTTTTGGATCCTCGCGACCCTACCGGTGCTGCTGCTCATGCCCTGGGAGCGGCGCGCCGTGACGGTGGGAGGCATCGTGATGGGCCTCGGCGCTTTCCTGCTGCTGGCGGTGCACTATGAGGGCGCTACGCCGCCGGTTGCGCTCTCCCCCTCGCTCCTTTCGAAGATGCACACGGGCAATGAGGTCTCGGCGTTCCTCTTCGTCTCGGCCGTCACGTACTTCTTCGCCCGCACGGCGGAGCACGCGGAGAAGTTGGCCCGAAGAGCGCACCGGCAAACCGAGGCGCTGCTGAACAACACCCTTCCGGCTTCCATCGCCGCGCGGCTGCTCGCGGACGGGCGCGTTCCAGCGGAGAGCTTCGACGAAGCGACCATCCTGTTCGCCGACATCGTAGGATTCACGACGCTCGCACAGCGTACCGAACCGGTTGCCCTGGTCGCTCTGCTCGATGATGTGTTCTCGGCCTTCGATGACGAGGCCGACCGTCTCGGTCTCGAGAAGATCAAGACCATCGGTGACGCGTACATGGTGGCAGCGGGCGTCCCAGTCCCGCGCCCGGATCACGTCGAAGCGGCCGCGCGAATGGCGCTGGCAATGGTGCACGTTCCGGCTCGTTTCGCCCGCAAGCACGGGGTCGAACTCTCGATACGCATCGGCATCCACACAGGGCCCGTGATCGCTGGCGTGATTGGCCATCGCAAGTTCGCCTACGACCTCTGGGGCGACACCGTGAACACGGCAGCGCGGATGGAGTCGCACGGCGTGCCCGGCGAAGTCCACGTGACGGATGCCGTCAAGCACGCGCTCCAAGGCCGCTTCGAATTCGAGCCGCGCGGCACGGTCGATGTGAAGGGCAAGGGCCCGATGACGACGTGGTTCCTGAGGGAGAAGAGCGGTCCCTAACACGGTCCCCCGGAGCTTCATCCAAGCAAGGCCGGCGTCTCCGGGAGCGCGTGCTGGAAGTGCATCCAGAAGTCCATGTTGTAGACGTCCGGCTCTCGGTAGAAGCGCGCCTGGAAGCCGATGCTGATCTCCTCCCACGACGCGCCCCGACGGAGGACGTGGCGGAACACGTCGCTGCGCACGCGCATGCGCTCGTAGCGCGCGGAGGTGGGCGGGCGCGCGGACGAGACCTCGCCGCTGGCGAAGTCGACGAAGAGCTCGCGCACGATCTCCTGAAAATTCTCGGTCGTTTCGATCACGTGGAGCACGAGATCGCCGCGAAATCCCGCCCAGTCAAAGTAGCGCTGCACGCCCTCGAGCGTGGCGAGCTCCGGAAGGGCGGCGTCGGCGGCGATGGCGGCGACATACGGCGCGACGTCGTGCGAAGGTCGCGCGGCGCCCGCTTCCGAAGACGGATCGCGCTCTTCGGTCGCGGCGAGATCGATCACCGCGCCAGGGATCGCGCGGTGCGTTCGCACCCGAGGGAAGCGCGACGAGACGGCCTCGGCGATCGCGTCGGGATCGTTCTTCTGGTTGGCGCGCGCCACGTCGGCGTCGGCGGGGTGCGCCTCCACGAAGTAGCCGGCGATCGGCATCCACGCGCGCGGCTTCGTCGCGGCCACCAGATCGAGGACATAGGCGCGCGTCTGGGCGCGGTTTTTCTTGACGATGCGCGCGACGCGCTCGGCGTCGTAGAGCTCGCCCCAGCAGACCGGGTAGCCGCTCGCGCCGCCGGCGAACTGGGAGAGGAGGACGTCGACCTCCGGCAGATCGCCCTCGTTGGGGTTCATGCAGTCGACGGTGTCGAGCACCGTGTGACCCTTGTGCTCGACGAGGAGCGCGGAGTCCTCGCGCCCGGCGCCGTCGCCGAGCACCATGAGGCGCGTCGCGCCACCGAGCGGGACCCATTCGCCGATCGGCGCGCGCGTCACGTTCGTGAAGCCGAGCGCGCGGACGAGCCTCTCGCACCGCCCGCTCGCGAAGCCAGGCACGACGAGCGGCGCGTCGGACCGCATCGCCGCGAGCCGACGAAGGGTGTGCTCGTTCAGATGATCGGAGTGATCGTGGCTGATGAAGACGACGTCGGCGCGCGCGAGGCGCTCGAACGCGTCGGCCGGCGGTTCGTGGGCGAGCCACCACCCGCGTGTGAACGCCGGACCGACGAGCCACGGGTCCGTGACGATTCGTTTCGCGCCGCACGTGATCTCGACGCACGCGTGCGCGAGGAAGCGGACCACCAGCTCCCCGCGGGCGAGCGCCTCGCGCGGCAGTCGATCGGCCCACGGCCGATGAGGCGTCCTCTCGAAGACGTATAGGAGATCGCCTGAGGCCTCGACCTCGAGCTCCGCTTGCGCGAGATCCCCCTGCGGGTTGACGTAGCGCATCGTGGACGCGTCGAGGGTCCAGCCGTGGCGCGGGCATTTGAGCTGGCAACCGTGCTCGGTCTGGAACGTGCCGCCCATGTGTCGGCAGCGGTTTCGCGCGGCCTTTACGATCCCCCGCTCGTCGCGATGGAGGATGAGACCGTCCTTGGCGATCGCGCGGCCACGGTCGAGGTCGCAGGTGCTCACGGAGGCGACGAGGCGCCGAGTTCGCGTGTGCATGCCCGTGGCGGTGCAAGCGCCGCGCCTCGTCTGCGGCCGCTGGCGCCCATCGATCATTCGCCAAAGCGCTTGCGAAGACGTCATCCCGTTGACTATGCCAATGCATTGGCGCGCGCCGCCGAATCGCCGAGGAGAAGGATCGTTGGGGGAGGACCCGTCAGCCGCGACGTCGATCGTCGAAGCGCTCGGAGACATGGTCTGGGTCCGTGATGCCCGGACGTTCGAGCTGCTCTACGTCAGCCGCAATGCGCAGGCCTTCCTGGGCCTCGGGCCCGACACGCCGTACACGAGCGAAACGTTCTTCGACGCCGTGCATCCCGATGACCGGCCGCGACTTGCGGGCGCGCTCGTCGACGCGCCGGACACGTACACCCTCGACTTCCGTTTCTACAAGCGTGGCGAGCTCCGGTGGGCGTCGTCGCGCGCGCTCCACGTTTACGACGAGACCGGCGCCCGCGTCCGCGTCGAGGGGTGCACTACGGACGTCACCGATCGCGTGCGACGCGAGGAGGAGCTGCGCATCGGGAAGCAACGCGGCGAGGTGCTCATGCGCATCGCCGAGAAGCTCAGCGCCCTCGTCCGTGTGGACGACGCGATGCGGATGGTGTGCGAGGAGACGGCGCTCGCCCTGTCGGCGCCGTCGGTGGTCGCCGCCCTCTATGAGCCGACCACCGGCGATCTCGTCGCGCAATATGGGCATGGTCTCACCAGCAACCGCGAGCCGACCGCGGCGCCGTATCCGATGGTCATCCAAGTGGCCGCGCGCGGCGTGTCCCAGATCGTCGACATGCAGGCCGACCCGAACCTGCTCCACTCCGACAAGATCAAGACCTACGACGTGCGCTCGCTCGCGTTCGCGTGTTTCGTGCGGCAGGGCGAGGTGCTGGGGTACCTCAACGTCATCACGTATGGCGAGATGCGGGAGCTCTCGCCCGACGAGCTCGCGCTGCTCAAGGGGATTGCCGATCTCGCGGTCGGCGCGCTCGCCAACGCGCGCCTCTTCGCCGACAAAGAGCGCGTCGCGGCGCGCCTGCGCGAGAGCGAGAAACGTTACCGCGAAATCGTCGAGACGACGCGGGAGGGGATCGCGGTCATCGACGGCGATGGTGTCTTCACGTACACGAACCGTCGATTCGGCGAGATCTTCGATTTGCTGCCCGACGAGCTGGTCGGCAAACGCTACCTCGACTTCGTCCGTCCCGAAAATGTCGAGTCGCTGAAGGAGCGGCTCGCCCTGCGCTTCGCAGGGACGACGGCGCGCTTCGAGAACACCACGCGAACGCGAACGGGGCGGGAGGTCTGCTACTCGTCGACCGCCACCCGCGTAGGAGAGCAAGGCCGCGAGGCGATCCTGGTCGTCGTCAGCGACATCACCGAAGCGCGGAGGTTGGCGGAGAAGCTCCAGAGCGCGCAGAAGGCCGAGAGCCTGGGCGTGCTCGCCGGCGGCGTCGCGCACGACTTCAACAACCTGCTCGTCAGTGTGCTCGGCAACGCCGGCGTCGCGCTCATGGAGCTTCCGCCGCAGTCGCCGGTGCGCGCGATCGTGGAGGACATCCAGACGGCCGCCTTGCGGGCGAGCGAGCTGACGCGGCAGCTCCTCGCGTACTCCGGCCGCGGGCGATTCGTCATCGCGCGGATCGATCTGGGGCGCGTCGTCGAGGAGATGGCGCACCTCCTGTCCGCGGTGATCGGGAAGAATGTCCGCATCGAGTATGCGCTAGGCCACGAATTGCCCCGGATCGAAGGGGATCCCACGCAGATCCGGCAGCTGGCGATGAACCTCATCACCAACGCGTCGGACGCCATCGGCGAGCGCGCCGGCACGATCACGGTCACGACGCGCCTGGTCGACGTGGACCGCGCGCACCTCGCCGATACGTACCTGGACGATCGGCTCGCGCCCGGCGTGTACGTTTGCCTGCAAGTGTCGGACGACGGCGCCGGCATGACGCCCGAGACGCGCGCGAAGATCTTCGACCCCTTCTTCTCGACGAAGTTCACCGGCCGCGGCCTCGGTCTCGCGGCGGCGCTCGGGATCCTGCGCGCGCACCGCGGCGCGATCGACGTGGAGAGCGAGGTCGGCCGGGGGACGACATTCAAGGTCCTCTTCCCGGCGGCGCCTCCCGCGGTCGATGCGCCGACGATTCCCGCTGTCAGCGTCGTCCCGTCTCCGTCGTCGGCCGCCACGGTCCTCGTCGTCGACGACGACGCGAGCGTGCGCAGCGTCGTGAAACGCATCCTCGCGCAGCAGGGCTACACCGTGCTCGTGGCGGGCGACGGTGACGAGGCGCTCGAGGTCTACGCGCAGAACCTCGGTCGAATCGACGCCGTCGTGCTCGACGTCACGATGCCGCGCATGAGCGGCGAAGAGACCTTCCGGCGCCTCTGCGAGATGGATCCGACGGTCCGCGTGCTCCTCTCGAGCGGGTACTCCGAGCAGGAGGCGACGAGCCACTTCGCAGGAAAGGGACTGGCCGGGTTTCTCGCGAAGCCGTTCACGCCCGCCGAGCTACTGGAACGCGTCCGCGCGATGCTCGCCCAGTAGATCGTGTCAGTCGGAGACGGCGGCGTCGCGGCAGCACCGGAAGCCGACTTGCGGTCCCATGTAGCTCTCCGCGTGCGCGAGGGTCGCTTGGCGGCAGTTGTTGCGGCCCGGAAGCCACCAGCCGCCGTGCAGCGCAGAGCGGTTTGGAGCGCTCATCCCTTCACGGAGCGTCCATTCGTCGACGTTGCCGACCATGTCGTGGACGCCGAACGGGCTGAGGCAGCGGGGGAACGCGTCGGGTGGCGTGCGGTGATCGGTCAGCCCCTCGTTGGGCTTGCCGAGATCGGTGCGGTCGAAGTTGCACGCCGTCGCGTCGCGCGTGAAACCGTAAGGGTAGGGGAGCATCTCCTCGCCCTCGCACGCGAACTGCCACTCGGCCTCGCTGCACATGCGCGCGCCCTTGCCGCTGCACGCGGCCTCTGCGTCGGTCCACGACGCGTGCACGAGGGGCAGCGCGTCGGGCGCCCGCACGAACTCTTCGCGGTCGATGCAGTAGCGGCGGTGCTCGCGGGCCCCCTCGCAGACGGCCGGATTCTTCCACTCCGCGCACCGCGTGAACGGATAGGGGCTCGTGGGAGGATCGACCCAGCGCGCGCACGTTTGCTTCACGTTCGGACAATACATGCCGTCGACGAGGACCATCTCGGCGGGACAAGGGGCGTCCGCGTTCTCGGCGGGCGCGTCGAGCACGAAGCTCATCGCGGGCGCCGCGGCCGGCGGATCGCGCGCGACGGAGTCCGATGACGCGCGCGCGACTGGCGCGTCGGGCGTCGGAAGATCCGGCGGCGGGCCGTCACGACGGACGGGCGCGCACTCCGCCAACAAGAGCAAGGACACCAGGAAGACCGGAGACCACGACTGCTTCTCCACGATTACAAGTCTGCCTCAACGGCGCGCGCGCTCAAGTTTTCGGCCGTTTCGTCGTTCGTGGCGCGACACGAGAGAGTGGCCGCAGAGACGGCGCGTGCGACACATGACGAAAGCTACGACCCGCCAGGCGCCCGAATCACCGACGGGCGCAGTGCTGCCGAGGGTCCTCTTCGTGGACGACGAACCTCACGTTCTCGATGGGTTGCGCGAAGGCCTCCGCCCGAACGAGGGCAGGTGGGAAATGTCCTTCGCACTTGGCGCCGAGCGCGCGCTCGCCGAGTTCGCGCAGGCGCCACATGACGTGGTCGTCAGCGATCTGGCGATGCCGGGAATGGACGGCGCGCAGCTGTTGGCCGAGATCCGCCGCCGCCGCCCGCTCACTGGCCGCATCGTCCTCGGCGGTGAAATGGACGCCGCGGCGACCGTGAGATCGACCGCCAGCGCACATCGCGTCCTCGTCAAGCCGTGCGAGCGCGCGATGCTCGAGCACGCGATCGAGGCGGGCGTGCGGCTCTCCGTCGCGTCGCTTCACCCGACGATGAAGGCCCTGGTCGCCGGCACGATGCGCCTTCCGTCGCCGCCTACGACCTACCTCGCCCTGACGGAGGCGACGCGAGATCCCGATGTCTCTGTCGCGACGGTCTCCGCGATCCTGGAGCGCGACGCGGCGATGACGGCGCACGTTCTGCGCGTGGTGAACTCGCCGCTCTTCGGCGTTCGGCGCGGCGTGAGCCGGGTCTCGCAGGCGATCGCGCTGCTCGGGCAGGAGATGGTGAAGAATCTCGTCCTCGGCGGCGACGTTCTCCGCGCCTTCAAGGACCTGCCCGCCGGAGCTCGCCTCGCGACGGAGACGCAGCACGACCACTCGCTCGTCGTCGGCCGCATCGCACAGATCATTGCGGGCAAGGAGCTCGCCAATGAGGCGTTCACGGTGGGTCTCCTCCACGACGTGGGCGTCCTGCTCGTGGCCGCGATGACGCCGGAGATGCACTTCGACGTCCTCGACGCTGCGGCAGAGCGCGGGGTCCCGCCGCACGTCGTCGAGAAGGAGCGCTGGGGCACCACCCACGCCGAGCTCGGCGCACACCTGTTGGGGCTTTGGGGGCTACCGCGCACGATCGTGGAGGCGGTCGCCGATCACCACGAGCCCGGTCCCTATTTCCCCACGCGCCCGCAGCTCGCCACCCTCGTTCACGTCGCCGACGCGATCGCCCACGAGCGCGCCGCCGGCGCCGCGCGAATGGACCCCCGCCGCGAGTTCGCGCTCGGCCTCGCCGGCCCGATCGACGGGTGGCGCATGGACGTCGCGCTCGCCCTGGACACTGCTCCTTAACTCTCCGAAGGAAGACCCGTTCACACCGATATGGCCTCGCTCGACATCCATCACGATTCGACGCCAAGCACGATGCCGCCCCCCGACGATGGGCGCAGCTTGCGTGACCGCCTCGAAGAGCTCATCGAAGCCGGCTACCTCGATCTCCCGATCCTCCCGGCGGTTGCCGCCGAGGTCGTCGCGCTGACGAGCGACGACGAGTGCGACATCCGCAAGCTCGCGGAGATCGTCCGCCGCGATCAGGCGATGGCCGGCCACATGCTGCGGATGGCCAACTCGGCGACGCATCGCGCGATCGTGCAGGTCGCGTCGCTCCAGCAGGCGATGAGCCGCTTGGGGATGAAGCTCGTACGTCAGTTCGCCTTCGTCATCTCCTGCCAGAATCGCGTCTTTCGCGTGCAGGGGCGTGAGGAGCAACTGCGGAAGCTCTTCGCCCACTCGCTGGCGACGGCGCTGTACGCGCAGGAGATCGCGCGGATGCGAAGGTCGAACGTCGAGGAGAGCTTCCTCGCGGGACTCCTCCACGACGTGGGGCGGCCGGTGCTCCTGCAGTCCGTAATGGACCTCACCACGACCACGCCGTTCTCCGAAGAGGAGATCGACGACGCCGTCTCCGTGCTCCACGCCTACGTCGGCGGCGAGATGTCGCGGCAGTGGGGCTTGTCCGGCCGGCTCGGCGAGGCGATCGCCCATCACCACAACCCCGCCGCGGCGCCCTCGAACCGCGAAGGAGCGCTCACCGTCCGCCTCGCCGACGATCTGGCGCATCGCCTCGATGGCGAGACGAGCGTAGACATCGAGATGCACCCCGCGGTCGCGGCGCTGAACCTCTATCCCCAAGATGTCGAGCGGCTCCTCGGGATCGCCGAGAAGATCTCTGCCCAGGTGGAGGAGATGCGATGAGCGCCAGCAAGTGGGACATGATCGTCGTTGGCTCGGGCCCTGCCGGGCAAAAGGCGGCCATCTGCGCGGCGAAGGTCGGCAAGCGCGTGCTGGTCGTCGAGCAGGAGATGAGCGTCGGCGGCGCATGCGTGCACCGTGGAACCGTCCCGAGCAAGACGCTTCGTGAGACCGCGCTCGCGCTCACGTCGTTCCGCCGCCGCAGCGGCCACGTCATCGACATCGACCTGCCCGAATCCGTGCAGGTGGCGAGCCTGCTCTCGCGCATGGACGAGGTCGTGGTCGCGCACGAGCGCTTCATCGAGGACCAGCTCACGCGCAACGGCATCGAGCGCTGGCGAGGCAAGGCGCGCTTTCGGTCCCCCACCGAGGTCGAGGTCCAGGCGGTGCACCGCGACGTGCGCCACGCGGAGGCTCCGCTGATCGTGATCGCCACCGGATCGCGCCCGCGCAGCCCGGCGGGCATCCCGATCGATCACGAGCACATCCTCGACAGCGACTCCGTGCTCTCGATGCGCTACCTGCCGAAGTCGCTCGTCGTCCTCGGCGGCGGCGTCATCGCCAGCGAGTACGCCTCCATCTTCGCGGCGCTCGGCGTCAAGGTCACGATGATCGATCGCGCAGAGCGACCGCTCGCGTTCCTCGATCCCGAGATCTCGATGCGCTTCGTCGAGGCCTTCGAGCGCATCGGTGGCGTCTTCATGGGCAGCACCGTCGCGGGCGAGGTCGCGTACGACGGGCTCTGCACGGTGGTCACCACGCTGAAGGACGGCAACGTCCTCGAGAGCGAGAAGGTCCTGTGCGCGCTCGGCCGCGTCGCCAACGTCGAGGACCTCCACCTCGCCTCCGCCGGCCTCGCGGTGAACGACGCCGGAGTCGTGCCCGTCGACGACACCTGCGCCACCGTAGTCCCCGGCATCTACGCCGTCGGCGACGTCATCGGTCCGCCTTCGCTCGCCTCCACCGCGATGGAGCAGGGGCGCCGCGCCATCTGCCACGCGCTCGGAATGCCTGCAGGCAACGTCGGAGACTTCACGCCGCTCGGCATCTACACGATCCCCGAGATCTCGCAGGTCGGCCTCACCGAGAACCAAGCCAAGCTCCGCTATGGCAACGCGATCATCGGTCGCGCGCGCTTCGACGAGCTGACGCGCGGGCAGATCGCCGGCACCAAGGATGGGCTCCTGAAGCTCGTGTCCGATCCGGCCGGGCGGAAGATCGTGGGCGTCCACATCGTCGGTGAGGGGGCGGCCGAGCTCGTCCACACCGGGCAAATGGCGATGCTGGGCGGGCTCGAGGTCGACGTCTTCGTCGAGAACACGTTCAACTTCCCGACGCTCGCCGAGGGATACCGCGTCGCCGCGCTCGAGATCGTCGGCAAGCGCGCGCGCGGGGCCGGCGACCGTGAGCCGGCAATCGTTGCGAGCACGCGCAGACGTTGCGCTTGAGATCCCGCGCCACGGCGACGTTTCTCGAAGGATCTCGCTCGGCATGCCATATGCGACACCCCTCGACGAGGTGAATCGAAATGGAAGTCCCGCTCCAGGTCACGTACCGGGGAATGCCTCCTTCGGAGGCGCTGAGCGAACGGGTTCGTGAGCACGCGTCGAAGCTGACGTTGTTCCATCGCGGCATCTTGGGCTGCAAGGTCGCCATCGAGGCGCCGAGCCCGCACCACCGCCACGGAGGCCTCTACCGCGTGCGCCTGGACATGAGGGTGCCGGGCGCGGAGCTCGTCGTCGCCGACGCCGCCAGCGAGAAGAACGTCGACGCCTACGCCGCGGTGGACTGCGCCTTCAAGCACGCGTCGCGCGTGCTGCGCGATCATCAGAAGCGTCAGGACGGCTGACGATCGCCGCCTTCGTGCGGCACCACGTCGTGAAACTTGCGGTAGTCGAGGGTTCGCATTCCGTCCTCGGCGATCGTGAGGACGTCCACGAAGCGCGCCGCGCGGACGATGTCCTCGAGGCGGTAGCGGAACCGCGCATGGATCGACTGGGCGAAGGTCTCGTCGAAGCCCATCAGCGAGAGGTAGATCTCGGCCTTCTTCGCGCGGAGCTTCGCCATCGCGTCGTCCCCGAAGAAGGGGCTAGTGGCGTCGATCTTGTGCATCGCCGTCCATGAGAGGGCGAACATCGGGGTGCGATCTCGCACGAGCGACAGATCGAGCGGGACGCGCATCACGAGGCCCTCGTCGCTGATGTCCTCGACCAGGAGGATGACGCGCAGATGCGCCTCCAGCACCATGTTCCGGCGCGCGTTGCCCATCCGGAACATCAGGTGCATGACGCCGTTGCGCGGAGCGAGGACGATCTTCTCGCTGAAGATCACGCGCGAGGTCGGGCGTGAGAACTTTGCGAAGGTGAGGCCGGTCACGATCGCGACGCCGAGCATGCCGACCAGCGCCTCGAGCGTGACGACGATGTGCCCGTACGGCGTCGCCGGCGACATGGCGCCGTACCCGATGGTCGCCATGGTCTGCACGCTGAAAAAGAATGCGTCGTAAAACGATCCGGGCTCGGCGTTGGCGATGCACCCCGGCACGATGGTGTAGAGCGCGGCGAAGATCGCGTTGGCGACGAGGAACGCGAGGGCGAAACCACCGAAGTAGGCGCTCCACGAGCTGGTGAGGACGGAGTGGTAGAGGTCCTGGAAGGGCTGACGCTCGAGCCCGATGGCGCGCGTGGGCGGGTTCGGGCGGGTGGCTTGCTTCATGAGGCGCAGCCTACACGCGTGATGGTCGGGCGGGCGCTTGCGTCTCTTGGAGACTCGGATACAAGCGGACGACATGACCTCTCAGCACACCGCCGCCGTGACGTGGGCTCGTCAGGACCAGCCGTTCACGAACGGGCGCTATCGTCGGGCGCACACGTGGAGATTCGACGGGGGCGCAGTCGTCGCCGCGTCGGCCTCGCCGCACGCCGTGCGCCCGCCGTACTCCGAGCCGGCGAACGTCGATCCCGAAGAGGCGCTCGTCGCGGCTGCCTCGAGCTGCCACATGCTCTGGTTTCTGTCGTTCGCGGCGGCGGAGGGCTACGTCGTCGACGCGTACGAGGACGCGGCGGTGGGCGACCTCGCCGACATGGGCGACGGCAAGCCGGGCATCGCGCGCATCGAGCTGCGCCCCAACGTGCGCTTCTCCGGCGACAAGCCGCCGAGCGATGCCGTCGTCGCCGCGCTCCACCACAAGTCGCACGAACGCTGCGACATCGCGAGCTCGCTGCGCGGCGAGATCACCATTCGCGGCACGTGGACGCACGCTGCGCGTTGAGTGGAGCGACGCGCAGCGGAGCGAAACGCTCCTGCCGCAAAGCGAGGGATCATCGAGGGCAACGGAAGAGCACCACGCCGACGTGGGCGGGGCTCGGCTGGTACACGATCTCGGTGAACGTCGCGTCGGCGGAGGCGGCGGCGCGATCGACGTCCTCTCGCGCGACCATTCGCACGCCGCGCACCTCGCAGCGTGCGTGAAGGCGCTCGCTCGCTTCGTCGGTGAGGACACCGTGCGGAACGGTAATGGGCGGCGTCGTCGGCGCGCTCGCGCATCCGCCGAGGAGGAGCACCATGGTGACGGCCCGGGTCACGGCGCCTCCGCGGTGGCGACGGTGCTCGCGACGTCGTGGCGGCGAACACGGATGATGTCGCCATCGATCGTGATCTTCGTGCAGCCCGGCCACATCGGAAGCGCGTTCAGGACGGCGAAGTAGGTCGCCGCGCACGCGTGGGCCTCTATACGCAACGTGACGATCGCGTCTCCGCCGACGCGCGCGACCTGCGCGTTGACCTCGTCGGAGATGTCCTTCTCCGGCGTTAGCTTTACCGCCGAGTAGAACATTCCCCACGCCATGCGTTCGTCGTGGAACGTTCCCACGATTTCGCGATCGGCGGCCGGCACGAGCGAACCGTCTGCGGCGCGGACGGCGTGGGACAGCGAGATGGGCACCGCCGCGCGCGGAGCGACGACCTCGGTCCGGGCTCCCGCGCAACCGACGCTCGCGAGCGCGACCAGCGCCACGAACGACGCCGCGGACCTCACGGCGCCCTCCGGACGTCGCCCTTGACGGTGACCCAGTCGTCGCGCACCGCCACGGCGAGCCCGAAGAAAAAGTACGAGCCCGCGGCGATCTCGTCGACGTGCACGTCGGCGCCCTTTTGCGCGTCGGTGACGGAGAGGGCCGCGAACGAGGCCTTGCGCGGGTCGTCGAGCTTGGCCCTCCGGCTCGCCCGGGTAGCGACCACCTTTCGCTCGATCTCGACGTCGAGGCGCGCCACCGCCGGCGCGGCTACGGGCGGCGCCGAGGCCGTCGCGCCGCCAACGCGTTCGACCGGACCGAGGAGGACCGGGCTCGGGACGTTTGGAAAGGAGAGCGTCGCGTACGGGCTACACCCGCACGACGCCGCGACGAGCCAGGCAAGGAGAGCGTTCCGCATGACGTGCTCCTCAGCAGTTTCCGTACCGCGCGTTTCTTCACGCAATGCGGGAAAATAAGCCCGATCGCGACGAGACACCGCGCCCCATGACCTTCGCCGCGCCGGCGCACTCCTGTCCCGACGTCACGCTCCCGCGCTTGGCCGCGCGCGGATCAGCGCCTCGACGGGCCGGTCACGCTTGCTCGCGAGCTCGCCGCGGCACTCCGCCGAGCCACGCGCGAGGGCCCGGCACGTCTCTGGACGAACTTCGTACACGCTGCACACGTACTCCGCGCGCGCCGCGTCCACGCGCAGCGCCGCGCAGTGCTCCCCCGTCATCCGCATGAACGCGCGGTTGCCGTGAAACACGACGAGATCCGCCGCGCGGTCCCCCAGGCGCGCGTGATCGTCGCCGGTCACCGGCACGTAGGTCTCGAGCCGGGAGAAGCAACAGGTCCCGCACGCGAGGCACTCCGGCGGATCGTCCGCCACGTCAGACCCGCGTACCGAGACCCACGGGGCACGTGACGCCGGTGCCCCCGATCCCGCAGTACCCGTCGGGGTTTTTCTCGAGGTACTGCTGGTGATAATCCTCGGCGTAGTAGAACTCCGGCGCGTCGATCACCTCGGTCGTGATCGGCCGGTGGCCGGCCGCCGCGAGCGCATTGCCGTACGCCTCCTTCGAGACCAGCGCGACCGCCTTCTGCTCGGGACCGAAGGCGTAGATGCCCGAGCGGTACTGCGTCCCGGTGTCTCCGCCCTGCCGCATTCCTTGCGTCGGATCGTGGCTCTCCCAGAAGACCTTGAGGAGCGCCTCGTACGAGACGATTTTCGGATCGAAGACGACGCGGACCACCTCGTTGTGACCGGTCCGGCCGCTGCAGACCTCGCGGTACGTTGGGTTTGGCGTCTGCCCGGCGGCGTAGCCGACCTGTGTAGAATACACACCTTCGACCTGCCACATCTTGCGCTCGGCGCCCCAGAAACAGCCCATCCCGAACATGGCGAGCTGCATCCCTTCGGGGAATGGGGGCTCCATGTTCGTGCCCTTCACGGTGTGCGTCTTGGCGACGGCCATCCGTTCGCTGCGCCCGGGGAGCGCTTCGTCGGAGGTCGGCATGCGGAGCTTTGCGTCGGAGAAGAGACCCATGGTCCAACATCATAAGGCGCCTGCGCCCGGCGCGCCGCGCCGGTGAGGGCCTGCACATGCGTTCCGGGGAGGCCGGCGCCTCGGGTATACTCGTGCGCATGCGCGCCCTCTCGCCCGCCTTCCTCGCCTTCCTCGCCGCGTGCGCCTCCGCGCCGCCGACCAACGCGCCCTCCGCCGCGTCCAACCCCCCACACTTCGAGGACGCGGTCTCCTCGGCCGACGCGGGGGCCGCGCCGGTCGCCGATCCGGAGCCGGAGCCGGAGCCCCATCGGCCGCGCCCGCCGGTCGAGGTCATCAACCTCTGCCATGACGTCGCGCTTCTCGCCTACGGCGAGCCGCCGAATTTCAAGACCGAGAGCCTCGGCCGCTTCCTCGGCGACGCCAGCGGCAGCGCGGCACGCGAGCGCGACGGGACCTTGCCGGTCACGCTCGTCGACGACAAGGGCAACGCGCTCGCGAAGGTCCTCGTCTCACGCCGGATGAAGAAGCTCGAGATCGGGCGGAGCTGCCGGACGCTCTACGCTCACTGAAGCGCGGCGACCGCGAGCTCGCTCTTGAGGCGGCGCGCGATCACGATGTGGCCCGCGAGAGCGGTCGCGACGAGCACCGCGGGGAGCCACACGAACGGGAACTGACCGACGAACGTGTTCACGTGCGCCGGGTCCGTACCGAACGCATGGATGAGCGGGGTCGACGCAACCCCGATCGTCATGACGATCAAGAGGAGCGCCGCGCCCATCGTGTTCCAGAGGCCCACGATCCATAGCGGTGCGCGGCCCGTCGCGAGGAGGACGGCGACGAGCACCGCGCCGGCGCCCGTCACGATGTCGAAGTTGTAGCCAGTGAAGGACATCTGAACGGGCATCGTTCCCTCCTTCGCCGCTTCATGCATCACGAGCTCGAGCGGGAGGCGAAAGGACTGAAGCGCGACCAGCGCGACGAGCGGGACCTCGCGCGCGAGCGCGACCCCGAGCCGAGAAAAACCGATAGCGGCGCCCATCCCCATCGAGGCGACCAGCACGAGAAGCAGCGGCGGCGGTCGCGCGTCCATTCGGAGGAGCACGCCGCTCTCCGCGAGCACACCCGTGAGGCCGAGCCACGCCGCGGCGACGACGAGCGCGATCAGCACGCCACGACGGCCGACGTGCGCACGCGCGATGCCGGCGATGACGAGCGCGGCGACGACGACCGCGAGGCCGCCGATCCCGTATACGACCACCGGAGACGCTTCGTTCGTCATGACTCTCCATTGCGCGCCACCCGCCGCCCGCCGCGTATAGCAAGGGGGGACCGCGTTGGGTAGGATCGCCGCCCAGTGAGGACGCTGGTCTGGTTCCGAGGCAAGGATCTTCGCGTGAGCGACCACGCCCCTCTCCGCGATGCGGTCACCGCCGGCGAGGTGGTCCCGCTGTTCGTCCTCGACCCGTATTTTTTCGCGCCCGAGCGCGCGCAGGCGCTGCCGCACCGAATGCAGTTCTTGCTCGAGTCACTCGAGGCGCTCCAGGCGAACCTCGCGCACCTTGGATCGCGTCTCCTCATGGTCGCCGGCAAGAGCACGGAAATCGTGCCGGCGCTCGCGGCACGCTGGCGGGTCGATCGCGTCGTCGCCCATCGCTGGACCGAGCCGTTCGGGCGCGAGCGCGATCGGCGCGTGGAGGCGGCGCTCCGGGTGCCGTTCGTCCTCTACGAAGGCGAGCTGCTCGCGCCGCCGGCGTCCGTGCGCACGGGGGCCGATACGCCGTTCGCCGTGTTCACGCCGTTCGCGCGGGCGTTTCGCGCGCAGGTCGACGTCGCGCGGGCGATCCCCGCGCCGCGCGCGCTCCCGAAGGTTCCGGTCGACGTGAAGGCGGACGAGGCGCCGATCCCGACGCTCGCGTCCCTTGGCATCCCGAAGAATCCGCACGTCCTTGCGGGGGGCGAGCGCGAGGGCCGCGCGCGGATGAAGGCGTTCTTCGCTGGCGCGGCGCGCAGCTACGTCGTGGATCGAGATCGCATGGATCGCGCGGGGACGAGCCGGCTCTCCGCGGACTTGAAGTTCGGCACGGTGTCGATTCGATCGCTCTGGAACGCGGCGGGGGAGGCGTTGGCCGACGCCCCCGAGCAACGCACGAAGTTCCACGACGAGCTCCTTTGGCGAGATTTCGCGCACGGCCTCTTGTGGACGCGGCCGGAGCTCCTCGAGCGACCGTTTCGGCGTGACTTCGAGGGATTCCCGTGGCGCGACGACGCGGCGGCGTGGAGCGCGTGGACCGAGGGCAGGACCGGCTACCCGGTGGTCGACGCGTCGGCGCGGCAGCTCCTCGCCGAGGGCTACGTTCACAACCGCGCGCGTATGGTGTCGGCGAGCTTCCTGACCAAGCACCTCCTCCTCTCGTTCCGGCTGGGCGAGGCGCACTACCTGAAGTACCTCACCGACGGCGACTGGGCGCAGAACGACGCCGGGTGGCAATGGTCGGCGGGCTGCGGGTGTGACGCGCAGCCCTACTTTCGCGTCTTCAACCCCACGAGCCAGGGCGAGCGCTTCGATCCGGAAGGCGGCTACGTTCGCCGATGGGTTCCCGAGCTCGCGCGGATGCATGCAAAGTACATTCATCGCCCCGCCGAGGCGCCCGCCGCGATCCTCGCCGAGGCCGGCGTTCGCCTCGGAGAGAACTACCCGCGCCCCATCGTCGATCACGCCGCCGCGCGCGCACGCTTCCTGAAGGTCGCGAAGGGGCACCTCGGCCGCGCGCCGGTCACGGGCGACGCGTAGCCGCAGCGCTCACGCGATCGCGACGAGGGTGAGCTCGCGCGTTCGTCCCGCGAGGCGCACCTCGCAGGCGTCGCCGGCCTTCTTGCCCACGAGCGCTTGTCCGAGCGGCGACTTCGGGGTGACGACGAGCACCGTGCCCCCTGCGAGCTTCGCGCCGCCTCCCTGCGGGGCCAGAAAGAAGCACGACTCCTTCTCGTCCTCTTCTGCCGTCACGACCGCTCCGAGCGCGACCGGCTGCTCGGCCGAGTAGTCGCGCACCGGCATCGTCTTCACCTCGACGAGCGCCGCCCGCAGCTCCTCGACCCGCAGGGCCTGGCCGCGCGCGAGGTACGACTGCTCCAGCGCGCGGGTGTCTTTGTCGTTCTCGGGCTTGGCCTCTTCGTGCGTGGCGCCGGCGCGGGTCGCCGCCTGCGCGCGCTGGGCGGTCGCGAGATCCGCGGCGAGGAGCGCGAACAGCTCGTCGCGCAGCGTCGTCTTGGGAGGGGGAGCCGGAGCCTTCATGCGTGAGCTTTTTTAGCGGAAGTCGTTTGACCGTGACGGGCAAACGACTGGAGCGACCCACCTGAAGGCTAGAGCAAGCGTTACGTAGCAACGACGCTTGCTCTAACGATGAAATGCGGGGCGCGCGGCAGGTTGGTAGGATGATCCCGTGAAGGGCCCGTCCGCCGAGTGTCCGTGCCGCTCGGGCAAGCGCTACAAGGCCTGCTGCGGCCCGATCCACGCGGGCGTCGCGCGCGCCGAGACGCCGGAGGCCCTCATGCGCTCGCGCTTTGCCGCGTTCGCACGAGGCCTGGGCGGCTACCTCGTCCAGACCCTCGCCGCCTCGCACCCCGATCGTGCGGTGCCGGCGGCCGACCTGGCGCGCGAGCTCTCCCGGGCCAAAGAGACCCAGCGCTTCCTCGATCTGTGTATTTTACATACATCGACCACCGCAGACACGGGCGAGGTGCTCTTCTACGCGCGCGTCTTCGAGCGCGGCGACGATCGGTCCTTCGCAGAGCTTTCACGCTTCGTGCGCGAAGCCGGCGCGTGGCGTTACGGGAGCGGCGAGCTCGTGCCGGCCGCGCGCTTGCCCGCCGACGTGCGATCGCTGGACCGCGACGGCTTCCTCGCGCTGGCCGCTCAGGCGGCGAGGTAGGGACTGACGCGCGCGCTCATGCGGATCTCACCGGCGTCGGTCACGACGACCGCACCGAGGCCGTCCTGCTTCTCGATCCACGCGAGGCCGTCGCGCGCGCCACGAAGCACGATGGTCTTCGCGGCGACGTCGGCCTCGACGGCCGTCTCGGCGATCACGGTGGCGGTGAGGACATCGGTGGCCGTCGCGGTGTGCGTCCGCGGGTCGATGATGTGCTCCTGCCACGCGCCGCCTTGCTGCCATTTGCGGAAATCGCGCCCCACCGTGGTGACGCCGCCGCGCGAGAGGTGGAGGGACAGGAGCTCTTTGCCGGGCTTGCGCGGATCGGCGACGACGACCGGCCACGGGGTGCCGTTCTTGCGCGGTGCGCTGATCGCGATGTCTCCGCCGACGTCGATCATCGAAGCGCCGAACGCCGCGAGGCGCGCGCACGCACGATCGGCAGCCCAGGCCTTCGCGATCCCGCCGAGGTCGACGCGCGCGGTCGTGGGTAGCGTCACGGTGCGGGTGACGGGGTTCGTTTGGATGGCGCGCCAATCCTGGGCCCGCCTCCTCGCCCGCTCTACGGAGGATGGCGGCGGCTCGCCCGTGAGGCCAAGGCTGCGATCGTAGCCGGCGGACTCGATCGCGTCGAGGAGGGTGGGTGCGACGAGCCCGTCCGACCAGTGCGCCGCGCACAGCGCCGTCTCGAGCGCGCTCCAGAGCGTCGCGCTCACCTTGAGCGCCTTGCCGGCCTCTGCATTGAGACGCGCGAGCTCGCTGTGCGGAAAGAAGCGGTTGAGCGCGCGGTCCCAGCGCGTGAACCATCGCGGGATCTCTTCGAGCACCGCGCGGTGCTCGACGTCCTCGATCACGACGGAGATGGCGCTGCCCATGGCGCAGAACTCCATCCACCGTACCCGGCGAATCGCCTCGAGGTTCCCGTCGATGCTTGCCACGTGCTGTTCCTCCGACCTTGGAAACGGCGCACGCAGAGGAGGGATTAAGCGATCACGGCCACACGCCCGCGCCGGGGGCGCTCGTCAAGTCGCCTTTCGCCCGCACGACGCAGAAGCGCTGGCCGGTCGGCGCCTCCATCAACCACCACGTCTTCACTTTGCCGACACGGCGCGCGCCGAGGGCCTCGAGGCGTGTCGCCTCGGCGTCGATGTCGTCGCTCTCGATATCGAGGTGCACGCGGCTCTCGTGCGTGACGTTCTGGATTTCGACGACGAGGTCGCGCGCGGACGCATCGAGGCACTCGTACAGCTCGCCCTCCGCGCCGCGCGACGGCATTCCGAGCGCCTGGCTCCAGAACGCGGCGCCGCGCGAGGGCTCCGTGTCCTTGCAGTCGATGATGAACCCGGCGAGACGGCTCCTGTGCATGGCATCCTCCGCAAACGTGCGACCACGGCCCGCGAGACTACCATGCGGTGCTCGCGCCGGAGGGTCTCGCGCTGCCGGTGATCCCGCGGCGTCGTAAGTTCGTACGCCGAAGCTAAAGCAAGCGCGCGCGCGACCGTACGCATGCGGGGGAGGCCTGCGTGCAAACGGTCCAGACGGCCACGACGACAGAGGGTGTGCGCGCGCGCCATATGAAGAACTTCCTGCGCTGCGTCGAGGCGCAGGAGCCTTCGAAGCGTGACGTGATCCTCGGCGGCATCCCGACCGAGGATATGGCGCTCATCCGCGAGTCGTCGACGCTTGCGTGGCTCCCGATGACCATCAACGCGCGCGCCACGGAGGTGGCGTGGAACGCGCTGGGGCGAGGCGGGCGCGAGATGTTCTTCTTGCGCCTCGGCGTCGCGGACTTCGACAGCACGCTGCTCAATACGCTGCTGTCGAGCGCCGTGCGCCTCTTCGGGGTGGACCCGGGCCGGATCCTGCGCTGGACGCCGCGCGCGTGGACGCAGATTTACCGCGACGCGACGCGCATCGAGGTCGAGGTCACGAGCGACGCGTCGCTGCGGATGCGCTTCGAGGGCCTGCCGCGATGCCTCGCGCGTGCGGAAGGCTGGATGGACTCGGTCCCCGCGACCATGGTCGCCCTCTTCAACGTGACGGGACGGCGAGGTGCCGCGAGCGTCGAGGAGCGCGACGTGGCAGCGCGCTCGATGGTGCTGGGGTTTCGCTGGGAAAACGTCGGCTGACGAACCCGGCGTGGTCAGGTACCAAAGCGGCCGGGTACCCGACACTCGACGAAAAAATGCCAAAGGGCGACATCGACGCTGCCTGTCGCCTCAGCACGCACAATTCGACGAGGCAGATGTCTGCGGATCCTGGGCCGCGGGTCGTCGACCGGTAACCTAAACGGCATGCTCGATGGACTTTTTCGCTCCCCGTCGCGCTTCTTGGCCGCGCCGCTGCTCGTGGCAGCGACGTTGGGCGCGTGCAGCGCATCGCAAGAGGACGGCCCCCTTGGAGGAAAGCCGACGCCGCCTACCGACCTCGACGGTGGAACGGAGGGCGGCACGATAGCCTGCGTGAGCACCGAGGACTTCTTCGCGCGTCAAGCGTGGCCCGTGCTCAGCAGCAAGTGCATGTCGTGCCATGCGCCGGGCGAGAGCGCGAGCACGGGCGACAACGGCGCGCACCCTGCCGCGGCCTTCACGCTGGAGTGGGATTCGTACCCCGACTTCCTCCAGCGCAATTTGGCGAGCCTCTCGCGCATGGTCACCGAGGAGATCAGCGGGACACCGAAGCTCCTCGTCAAACCGACGGGTGGCGATGGCCACGGCGGCGGCGCGGTCGTCGCGGCGGACAGCCCCGAGCTCGCGATCTTCAAGGAGCTCGCCGCGCGTGTCACGACCCCACCGCCGCCGTGCTCAGGTGTGACGTCGCCGCTCGACGACGTCACCCTCCTCGATTGGAACGCCACGTTCCGAAAGGCCGCGCTGAACCTCGGCGGTCGCCTCCCCAAGCCCGAAGAGGCGGCGCTCGCCGACGAAGCGAGCTTCGACAAGGCGCTCGACGCGGTCTTGAGCGAGGCCGTCTTCCTCGATCGCGTCCGGGAGATGTGGAACGACGCGCTCCTGACCGACGGTGGCCGGCGCGTGCAGGTCGGCGTCTTCCAATTTGCGGATACCGAATTTCCGTACGCGAAGGTCGGGCAGGCGGGACCCGACACGTACTGTGCGACGGCGACCGACAAGGCGGCGTGCACGCAGGATTTCTACGCGACATGGTCGGCCATCGAGGACGCGCTCACCGCGGAGCCGATCGAGATCATCGCCAACGTCGTTCGAAAGAACGCGCCTTTCACCGAGGTGCTGTCGGCGCCGTACGGCATGGCGAACTCGTACCTCGCGCAGCTGTACGGCCTCGGCGCGCAATTCCCCGCGCCGAGCCCCGACAACGCCGACGTCTGGAAAGAAATTCAGATCACGCGCGCAAAGTCCGGCGCGTTCGGGCACGCGGGCGTGCTCACGACGCCGGGCTATTTGGGGCGTTGGGTGAGCACGTCGACCAACGTGCAGCGCGCGCGTTCGCGCGTGACCCAGCGTGTCTTCCTCGCGACGGACATCCTGAAGCTCGCGCAGCGGCCGCTCGACACTGGCGCGCTCACGGGCGTCGCCAATCCGACGCGCAACTCGCCGGCGTGCACCGTCTGTCACACCGTCCTCGACCCGGTCGCCAACTCGTTCAGCAACTTCGGCGACTCCGCGCAGTTCGACGAGAACCTCACGATCACCGCGGCGACGACCCCGCACCAACAGATGCTCCCGCCCGGCCTCGGCACAAGCGTCATGCCGGGCAACGAGACGAAGATGCTCTCTTGGCTCGGCGCCGCGATGGGGAAAGACTCGCGCTTCGCCGTGGCCGCCGCGCGCACGGTCTTCCAAGGCATCGTGGGCCGGTCGGTGCTTCGCTACCCGAGCTATGACGACCCCAAGACCTTCGGCGATCGCTTCGACGCGTGGAACGCCGAAGATCACGCGATCCGCGGGTTCGCCGATGCGTTCGTGGCCAAAGGCTACGACTTCAAGTCACTCGTGCGGAGCGTCGTGAAGAGCCCGTTCTTCCGGGCCGCGAAGGCGCCCGCGACGGTCCCGCCGCTCCTGTCCGCGGAGCTGGGCTTCGGCCACCTGCTGACGCCGGAGGAGCTCGATCGCAAGATCGCAGCCGTGACGACGGTGACCTACAGCCGCAGCACATGGGGCGCGGGACAGGCGCGCCCTCATCTCCTCGTCCAGGATCTGCGTACGCTCTACGGCGGAATCGATTCGTTCGCCATCACATCCCGCGCGCCGGCGACCAACGCGCTCATCACGTCGATCGCCACACGCGTCGCCGACGAGGTCGCCTGCCGTGTCACCGCCTGGGACTTCACGCGTCCCGCGGCGCAGCGTGCGCTCTTCCCCTTCGTCGAGCTCACCACGCTCCCGGGCGCCGGCGACGCGGACATCAAGAAGAACATCGCCGCCATCCTCGACCGCGCGTGGGGCGGCAAGCACGATCCTGCGGCCGACGCCGACGTCGATCTCGTCTACGGGATCTTTCAAGGAACGCACGACGAGCTCGCCAAGAAGACCCCGGCTGTGACGATCGACGACTCGTGCCTCGGCCACTGGGACCGAACGAAGGACCAGATCTACTCCTGCGGGACGCAGGGCCAGCCGGACTACAACGCCCGCTGCTACTCCGGCGACGTCCTCCTCCCCGACGCGTCGCAAATCAAGGACGACAAACAATTCACGGTCGCGTCGTGGATGGCGGTCCTCGCCTTCGTCTTTTCCGACTACCAATTCCTCTACGAGTGAGCACGGAGCACCGCATGATCCACCTTTCCCGACGCAGACTCCTCCAGGCCGGCGGCCTCGGTGTCCTCAGCCTCGCGCTCCCTTCGTTTCGAGGGCTGCGCGCGGACGCCGGGTACACCGGTCCGCTCGTCCTCACGATTCACGCGGGCGGAGGGTGGGACCCCACGCTCTTCTGCAACGCGAAGGCGCCGACCGCCGACATCCAGCAAAACCTGTACACGAGCCCGACCCAGGTCGGAGCGGTGTCGGCGGCGCCCGTCGATCTCATGGACGGCAGCGTGAAGCTCGACGACGCGCCCTCGTTCTTCACGGCGCTCGGGAGCAGGCTGCTCGTCATCAACGGGGTCGACACCCAGACCAACAACCACGACACCGGCACCAAGAACGTTTGGAGCGGCAAGTCGAGCGAGGAGCTGCCCACGCTCGCTGCCCTCATCGCGGCGAACGGCTCGGCGTCCTCGCCGCTTCCCATCGCGTATTTGAGCGCGGGCGGTTACGAGGCGACGGGCAACATCGTGCAGCTCACGCGTCTCTCCAATCAGGGGGCGGCGAAGCAGTCGTTCCTGCCTCACGTCGTGAACCCCGACGCGCCGCCCGCATCGCAGCGCACCTACCACAGCGCCGACACGCTCGCGCGCATCGCTGCCGCACAAGCGACGCGCCTCGATCGCCTCGCCAAGGGCGCGGGCTCCAAGCGTGATGGTGACGCGGTCGCGACGCTCGTCTCTGCGCAGCAGCGCATGGGCACGCTGGGTGCGTTGGCGCAGCAGCTCCCGAGCAAACCGGTCACGGGCGCCACGGCGTTCCCGGCGCTGGCGACCGCCAACTACAACAGCCAGGAGCTCGATCGCTACCTGCAGGCGGGGGAGCTTGCGCTTCACGCGTTCGCTTCGGGGCTCGCCGCGAGCGCGAGCCTCGGGCTCGACGGCTTCGACACGCACCGCGATCACGACCGAAATCAGACGCGCCAGCTCGGAATGCTCGCGTTGACGATTCGGTACGTGCTCGCCACGGCCGACGCCATGGGACTCTCGAACCGGCTCTATCTGATGGTGGGTTCCGACTTCGGCCGGACGCCGGGCTACAACGTCGACAAGGGAAAAGATCACTGGAACGTGACGTCGATCCTGCTGGCGGGCCCCGGCATTCGAGGAGGACGTGTCCTCGGAGCGACCGACGATCAGCTGCGTCCGCTTCCCGTCGATCCGAACGATCCGAGCGTGGTGAAGGCGTACGACGACACGACGGCGACCCGCATCCTTCCCGCCCACGTCCAGCGTGCGCTCAGGAAGAAGCTCGGCATCGACACGACGGTGGCCGCGCCGTTCGGCTTGCCGGTCGATCATGCGCTCGACGACATGCTGACGTGACCCGAGGGACTTACTGCATCGCGCGCGCCGCCCGGAGCGTCCGCGCGTACAGGTAAACCAGCATCCCGAACGTCGCGAGGAGCGCGACCGTTCCTCCACCAGCGAAGCGCGTCGTCGGCAAGAGGCCCGGCGCCGCGGCCACCGCGAGCGCGATGCCGACCCCCATGATGGCCTCACCGGTGATGAGGCCCGACGCGAGGAGCATCCCCGAGTTCTCGAGCGCGACGCGCCCCTCGTGGGTCTTCGCGCCAAAGCGCCGCGCCGCCAGCCACGAGAGCATGCCGCCGATGAAGATGAGCACCGACAAGCCGAACGGCAGATAGATGCCGACCGCGACGGCGAGGATCGGGGTGCGGAACTTCGCCTTGCGTCGCTTCAGCACCTCGTCGAGCGCGATGATGAGGACCGCGAGGCCGCAGCCGAAGAGGATGAAGTTCCAGTTGATGCCCGCGCCGAAGATGCCGGTCGACAAGTCCTTCATCAGCGACGCTTGCGGCGCCGCGAGCGGGTGCGCGCCGGGGTGCGACGGCCGCCCGATCCCTTGATCGGAGTCGAGCACGCCGAGGACGAGCGGGATCACCGCCGCCGACCCGATCGCGCCGAGCACGAGGCAGAGCTGCTGTTTGTACGGCGTCGCACCGACGATGTGCCCGCACTTCAAGTCCTGAAGGTTGTCGCCTGCGATGCACGCGCCGGTGCAGATGAACGCGGCGAGGTAAATCACCGCCGCCGGCCCGACGCGCCCAGCGATGCCGTCGTGGCCCATCAGCTGGAGCAGGAGGAGCGACGACACGACCACCGTGGCCATCGTCACGCCCGACACCGGGTTGTTCGAGCTCCCCACTAAGCCCGCCATGTAGCCAGCGACGCTGCAAAAGAGAAACCCGAACACCAGCATCAGCGCCGTCATGATCGCCGCGATGAAGCTGGCGCCGTCGTAGCCGGCGAGCGAAGAGCGAAACACGAAGAAGAGCGGGATCGTCATGACGCCGGCGATCGCGAGGAGGATCGGGAGAGGCGTGTCCATCTCCGTACGCGGCGCGCCGCCGCCCTTGCCGCTGCGCTTGGCGCGGAAGGCGGCGAGGCTGGCCTTCACTCCGTTCACCATCGGCTTGAAGAGCGTGATGAGCGACCACACGCCGCCGACCAGCATGCAGCCGATGCCGATGCGACGGCACTCTTGCCACGACGCGCCGGCGAGCGCCTCCCACTGCTCCGGCCCGAGCGCGCTCATCATCGTCCCGACGGGGATCTGCGCGGTCGCCATCAGCCGCTCTTCGTTGAGCCACCAGTTGATGGGGACGCCGAGGATGGTGCCGATGATCGCGCCCGAGAGCATCAGCGTTCCGATGTTCGGTCCGACGATGAAGCCGATCCCGAGGAGCGATGGCGCGAGCGTCACGTCGGCCGCGAAGAGCCACTTTCCGCCGAAGAGCGCCTTCGACGTCGCCACACCCTCGGCGAAGATCTTGAGCGCGCCCTCGCACAGCTTGAAGATGGCGCCGATCACGCTCGCCTCGACGAGGAGCTTGAAGCCGAGCGCGCCCGTCTTGTTCTCGGGCGCGGGCTTGCTCGCGTCGCGCTCGATGCCGCCGGTCTTCAGCACCTCGGCGGTCGCGAGGCCCTCGGGGAAGGTGAGCCCCGCGTCGACGATGAGCGCGCGCCGCAGCGGCGTGGTGAAGACGACGCCCATGACGCCGCCGATCACCACCATGAGGAAGATCGGCCAGTAATCGTACCCCTTCCATGCGCCCATCATCACGAGCGCGGGCACCGTGAAGATGACGCCCGACACCGTCGACGCGCCCGCTGAGGCCATCGTCTGGACCTGGTTGTTCTCCAGGATGTTGGAGCGCCGGAAGAAGCGGAGCACACCGAGCGCGATGGCCGATGCCGGGATCGACGCGGCGACCGTCATTCCGACGCGCAGCCCGAGGTAGGCGTTGGCCGCCGCCATGAGCATCGCGAGGAGGACGCCGAGGACGACGGCCTTCGGGGTGATCTCCGGGAGGGTCCGTTCGGGACCGACGATCGGGGCGATAGCAGCGGAGTGGGGCTCGGACTTGGGCTCGCTCATGCGTCGCGAGACGTTATTCGCGGCGCGGCGTCGGCGCCAGGAGCGATGACGCGACCCCTCGGAATGCGGTAGAGAGGCGCATGGCATTCGGTCGCAATCCCCACGTCACGAAGGCGCTCGCCGCGGAGATGAAGGCCAAGGAGGCCCCGGATGACGCGTCGCGCGCGCGTGCGCTGCGTGAGGCCGCGCACTTGTGGGAGCGCGCCGCCGAGCGCGAGACCATGGCGCCGCGCCGCTCCGAGTACGAAGCGAACGCCGCGCGCAACCGCGATCGCGCCGACGCCGGCGCCGCGGCCGAGGTCGAGGAGGTGCTCGAGCCCCGCCCGGCCGAGAGCGATCCGAAGGTCTGGAACTAGCGCGCGTTCCGCCTGCCGCGCCGCGCACGTAGAGCGTCGCGCCTCTCCGCCCCGACATGGGCGAGCGTGTGGGGCGGGAGAGCGCGGGTGGTCCGTGGCGCCCATCGAGCCCTCGCGTAGTTCGCGGCTCGGCACGGCGGGTGCTTCGTCCTCGAGGTGGCCCTCCCCCGACTCTCTGTCGTCTTCGCCTTATGGGCGGCGCCGAGCCTAGGCTGCTCGGGATCGACGAGCACATTCGATGGGAAGATCGTGCTCACCGGCGAGACCGACAGCTCCGGCGTCTTCGTGTTCGTCTCCGGTCGAAAGTTCAGCGAGGACTCGGTGATCACGGGGCCGGGCGGCCAGTGGCACTTCAACATCGGGACGCAGGGCGCGCGGTACTTCGTGAAGGCGTACGCGCCGTCGACGATCGAGGTCACGCAGGAGATGCTCGTCGACATCGGTGACGGCGAAACGAAGGTCGCGCCGGACATCGTCTTCACTCCCGCGGGGAGCATGCGCGGTGTCGTCACCGCGAACGGAGCGCCGGCCGAGGGAGCGCGCGTCGCCATCGAGGGCAGGAATCGAACCGCGACCACCGACGCCAGCGGCGCGTACGTGCTCGACCGCGTGCCCACCGGCAGCTACGCGCTACGCGTCGTCGTGGAGGGTCGCCCGTCGGTCGCCGCCCGGGACGTCGTCGTTCGCTACGCGAAAGAAACGCCAGTCTCGCCGATCGACGTGAAGTAATCACGGTCGGGATTGCGCCCGCGCGTGGTGGCCCCGTAGAGTCGACGGGGGGGTGCATGACGCACGCGATCGTGATCGGGGGAAGCATGGTGGGAATGTGCGCGGCGCGGGTGCTCGCCGAGCACGTCGATCGCGTCACGATCGTCGATCGCGACACGTATCCCGATGCTGCCGACCATCGCGTGGGCGTGCCGCAGAGCCATCATGCACACGCGCTGCTCGCGCGCGGTCAGCAGGAAATCGAGCGAATGTTCCCCGGCTTCGAGGCGGAGCTCCGCGCCGCGGGGGCGCACGTCTTCGACTTCACGGAGCGCTTCGCCATCCTCCGGAAGTGGGGGTGGGCGCCGCGCACGTCGAGCGGACTCGAGACGGTGTGGGCGAGCCGCCCCCTCATCGAGAGCATCGTCCGCGGGTCGTTGCGTCGACTCGCGAACGTCGAGCTTCGTGAGCGTACGACCGTGGAGCGTCTCCGCCTCGACACGTCGGGCCGAAGACCCCGCGCGATCGGCGTGAACGTGAAGGCGAAGGACGGCGCGGCGGTGCGCCTCGACGCGGACCTCGTCGTCGACGCGAGCGGCCGAGGCACCAAGATCCCCAAGTGGCTCGCCGAGGAGGGGATCGCGCCGCCGAAGGAGGAGGTCGTCGAGGCCTTCGCGGGCTACGCGTCGCGGTTCTATCGCCGCCCGCCGCCGGAGACGCGGCCCGCCGAGTGGTGGTGGGACGGGCTCTGGATCGAAGGCGTGCCGCCGGACTTCCCGCGCGGCGGCGTCGGCTTTCCGATCGAAGGGCATCGCTGGCTCGTGACGGCAGTCGGATTCAGCAAGGACTATCCGCCGACCGACGAGGAGGGCTTCCTGCACTACCTCCGGAGCCTCGCGTCGCCGGCGCTCGCGGACGTGGTCGAGCGCTGCGAGCCGCTGAGCGACATCGTGCAGAATCGGTCGACCACCAATCGCTTTCGCCACTACGAGTCATGGCGCGGTGACGTCGGTGGTCTCGTCGCGCTCGGCGACGCAGTCTGCGCGTTCAATCCGGTCTATGGCCAGGGCATGTCGACGGGCGCGGTCTGCGCGGTGATCCTGCAGGCGGAGCTCGCGAGGGGTGGCGCGACGTCGCCGGACTTGCCCACGCGCCACCACGCGGCGCAGGGAATATTCCTGAAGGGCGTGTGGGGCCTCGCGTCGGGCGCCGATTTCTTGTGGGCGCTGACGGAGGGAGATCGTCCGGTCGGCGCCAAGCTCGTGCAGCCGTACCTGGACCTGATGCTCGAGGGCATCCACGCCGATCCCGAAATCATGCGCGCGCTCATTCCCGTCTTCCACCTCGTCGAGGATCCGAGCCGCGTCGTCGCTCCTGGGGCGATGGCCGCGGTCATCTCGTCGGCGGTGCGTCGCCGCATCAAGGCGCGCGCCTTCCGCGCCGACACGCTCCCTCGCGGCTCACGCCCCCCCGGCTCCTGAGCGCGCGGGGAGTGCACCGCGGGCTGCCGCGCTCCCCTTGACGGCCGTCACCCTCGCGAACGCTGCGGTCGCGAGCACCGCGACGATCGCCTGGAGCGCGAAGTAGCTCGCGGGCGAGATTCGCTCGTAGAGCACGTCGAAGACGCCGCCGAAGGAGTTGCCGATGAACACCGTCAAGAGAAACGCGGCGGTTACTGCCGACTTCGCGCGCGGCCCCGCCTCGCGGAACGCATACTCGAGCCCGACGACGCTCACGCACAGCTCGGCGAGCGTGATGGTGAACGTCGCGACCACGACCCACCAGACGGTGACCCGTCCCTCGCCGGCGATGCGCGCGGCGAGCGCCATCGCCGCCATCGCGAGCACGACGATCACGAAGCCCACGAGCATCTTCTGCGGATCGGTGAGCTTGTAGCGCGTCCACAGGCTGGCGAACGCCGGCGTCAGCGCCACGACGGCCACCGGGTTCACCGCCTGGAGCTGCTCCGCGGTGATGGTGACGCCGGCGAAGAGCTCGAGATCGAGGTGCGCGCGCGAGAAGAAGACCCACGTGGAGGCGGTCTGATCGTAGACGAACCAGAAGACCGACAGGACCGCGAAGACCGGCGCCAGCCGACGGATCGCGCGCGCGGGGCTCTCCCCGTCGTCCGCGGCGGCAGCGCGCGGCGCGCGAACGTCCTCGACCGGGTAGTGCCGCCGACCCGCGGCGAAGAGCGCGAAGGCCACCACCATCAACCCGGCGGGGACGGTGAGCGCCGCCGCGTAACCCCATCGCACGCGCACGAGCGGGAGGGCGAGCGACGCGACCGCAGATCCCACGTTGATCGCGGCGTAGAACCACGCGAACGCGCGACCGAGCAGGTGCTGCTTTTTCTCGCGCTCGTACATCAGGCCCATCAGCGTGCTCGTGTTCGGCTTGATCGCTCCCGATCCCAGCGCGAGGAGCGGCAGAGCGATCGCCAGGCCGACGCGAGACGGCACGGCCGCGAGGACCAGCTGCCCGATCACGTACGGCGCCGCGAAGAGCGCGATCGTGCGGTACCGGCCCAAGTATCGATCCGCGAGCCACCCGCCGAAGAGGGGAGTGATGTAGCAAGCCGCGAGAAAGAACTGCATGACCGCTGCCCCCGACGATTGGCCGAACGCCAGGACGTCGACGAGGTAGAGGGCGAGGAGCGTGCGCATGCTGTAGAAGCACGCCCGCTCGGCCAGCTCTCCCCAGAAGACGAACCAGAACCCTCGGGGGTGGCGATCGTGCGAGGTGGAGAGGGCAGAGGGCTCGGCGGGGAACTGAGCGGAGGACTGGGCAGGGGACTGCGTGGGGGCCGACGACATGCCCGCGGGGTAGCGCGCGAAGGACGCGGGCCGCCCGTGCCGCGCGCCGGCACCGGCAGGCAGGAGCCGCCGAAATCGTCGTGCCTGCGCTGTGCCTGCGCGTGCCGATTGACCAAATCGTCGCGGCGCGCGAGCGTTTCGGGGTCGATGCCCGAAGCCGCACCGGAGTGGTATGCGCTCTCCCAGGCCGCGATGTGCCTGGGAGCGGCCTGGGCGATCCTCGCCATGTGGGGGCGTGGCACCCCCGTGCGTGCTGGAGAGGCCGCGTCGGGACCGCGGCGCGACGTCGGGCTTTTGTGGCTCGGGGCCGCCGTCGGGATCTGGGGGGTGACGGGAATTTTGCTCCTTACGCCCACGCCGGTGGCGACCGCGAGCGCGCTCCGGCCGCTCCTCTCGAGCGCGAACAGCGCGTGCCTGCTGCTGTTCGCGTCGCACCTCGACTACGGTCCCGAGCCGCTGCAGCGCGCGCGCGAGTGGCGAGGGTGGGGGGCGGCGGCGCTGCTCGGCTCGCTCGGCGTCGCGCTCCTTACGATCGCTCTCTACGTGGCGCTGGGCGCGAGGTCGCGGGTCGCGCAGCTCCCCGACGTGCTTCTTTCGGGAGTGGTCCTCCTCTTGTACGGGTTCGGCCTCTTTCGATCGTTCCTGCGGCGAGGCTTCCTGTCGCTCGCGCTCCTCGCGGCGATCGCCGTCGCGCTTCAGATGGCGGCGCAGCTCCCCGAGATCACCGATGCGCTCGTGAGCGGCGATCGGCGCTGGGTCCTGAACCTCGCGTCGAAGTCGCTCACGCTCGTCCTCTTCCTCGCGCTGGCGACGAGCTGGGTGCACGAGGTCGCGCGCCGGCCGGCGACCGCCACCGCGCAGCTCTTCTTCACCGGCGCGCCGGTCGGCCAGAAAGCACGCAAGCGATACGTGGTGACGAGCGGCGACGCGCGGATCGAAATGCGCGAGACGCCGCATCGGGATCTCCTCGCGCTGGCCGTGCGCCGCGTCGTGGATGCGAAGGACGCGGGCGGCTGGATCGCGCTGCCCGATCTGGTGGGGCGCCTCGACGACAGCCGCATCCGCCGCATGCGCGAAGACCTGCGCGGAGTAGGGCTCGACGCGGCGATCGAGAGCAACTTCCAGAAATCCTACCGCCTCGCGCTCGCGCCCGATCGAATCGGCTTCGACCGCGACGCGCTCGCGCAGATCCCCGAGCTCGCCGAGCTCGCCAAGCGCCTTGGGGGTGACGTGTGACCGGGCGCTCCACGTACCTTTGCTACACCGATGGCTCGTGCAAGGCGGCGGAGGGTGCCCCAGGCGGGTGGGGCTTCGTCGTGAGGCCGCCCGACGGGCCGGCGCGCGAAGGGTACGGCAAGGCGACGGGGACCCTCGCGAAGGTGATGGAGTACCGCGCAGTCGCCGAGGCGCTCGCGACGATCCCGGAGGGGGCCGCCGTGAAAGTTTTCTCCGACAACCAGCCGCTCGTCGAGAACCTCGCGAAGAACCTGGAGACGTGGCGCGCGCGCGCATTCGCCAAAGTGGACCCGCTCGTCGTCGACAGCGTGCGGCGCATCGCGGACGCGATCTCCGGAAAAGGGCTCGTCGTGACGTGGCAGTGGGTGCGCGCGCACAACGGCAACGCGGGGAACGAGCGCGCCGATGCGCTGGCTGCGACGGGCGCTCGCGAGGCGAAGGCGGATCTCGAGGCGGCGCGGAGCCGTCGGAGGTGACCGTCCCGCGCCTCGAGAACGCCTGAAGAAGCGTCCGCGCGTTACGGCGCGCTGGCGAGGGCCGCGTTGGCCGCCGCGCACGATGCGTCGGCGGAGGCCTTCGCGTCGTCGACCGAGCTTCCGCACGCGGCGCCGGGGAGCGTGCACGCTTGCTGCGCGGCGGCGATGGACTGCTTCGCGTCGGCGCACGCGGCCTCGGTGGCCTTGCGGGCAGCGTCCCACGCGTCGCGCGCGGCCGTGAGCGCGCCCTCGGCGTCGTCGAAGTACTCCTCGGCGCTCGCGGCGGCTGCGATCGCGCCGGCGCCGGCCGCGATGCCTGCAGCTTGCGCGAAGCCGCCGGCGACCTTGAGCGCGCCGACGTCGATCTCGCTCCCGCCGCCGGTAACGCCAACGTCGAGGACGCCCTTGCCGCCGCCGAACGTGACGAGCAGCGCGCCGCGCCCATCCGCGCCTTCGACGTTCACGACGTACCGCGCGCCGCGCTCGACGTCGACGCGGAAGTGGCCGCTTGCGTCGAGCGCGACGTCGACGCGGGCGCCGCGCTCCCCTTTTGCATGAAGCCGGTACGCGGCGACGTGAAGCCCCGCGCCCAGGACGACGCCCCCGTACGCGCGCGTCGATCCTCCGCCGGCGCCGCCGACGCTGCCGGTGAGGGTGCGCGTCGAGCCGTCGCCGCCGCTCCCGCTGCCGCCGCTGCTGCAGCCGACGAGGGCTGCGAGAACCGTCGAGACGAGGATGGTGGTCGAATGGGACATGGTGGTAAGCCTCCTCGAGGTCGCGATCGCCGCGCCTCGACAAGCCTCAATACACGCGGCGTGCCGCGCGCCATTCCCCAGGAAAATCAGGGTTTCGTGCCCGTTACGGCGATCCGCGCGATCGCGCTGCGATCGATCCGATCGCGCATTCGTGCGATCCGGATCGCCCCGGGTCGCGCGCTTGGCCGTCAGAGATCGACGCGACGCAAGACGACATGCGGGCGATACTGATCGTCGATCCCGATCGAGTACGTCTTCATGATCTGTCCCTGTTTGTGATTCTTCGCCGCGTTGGGGCTGCCTGCCTCCACGCCGCCCGGGTAGCGCCACGCCTGGATGCTCATGCGCTTCTCGCCGGACGGGTCGTTGTAGAAGGTGGGGGTGCCCGGCCCGAACAGCTGTGTGTCGGAGCTCGTGGCGAGCCAGGGGCCGTGCGCGGTCACCTTTCGGCAGCCGTCGCCGGCGAGCCCGTAGATGTTCTCGCCGCAGTCGGCGTAGCCGATCGCATAGCTGTCGTTCTGCCAGCCGCGCGCCGAATAGAAGACGAACCAGTGCGGCATCTTCCCGTCGGGGGGCGCGAGTCGCACGATGCCTGCGTTCTCCATCACGTGCTGGTCCCAGCTGCCTTGTTCGTTCCTCGCTAGCAGGTGCCAATCCGATCCTTGGTCGAAGTACTCCGCGTGCGGGCCAAGCCTTCGGATCTGGATCGAGTTGATCCCGTTCGGGCGACGTCCCGGTCTCTGCTGAAATTTGAAGGTGGCGGTTCCACCGGCCCCGATCGAAAGATCGAGGTGCTTAACCCGAAAGGAACCGCCAATGAAAGACACTGCCAGGAAGAAGGACCGGCGCCAAGCGGCGTCGC
>JBBRLQ010000011.1:0-230493 GCA_038231275.1 Polyangiales bacterium | reverse complement strand
GGTCCCTCCCGGCGACGTCGACGCCACCTTCGCCGACGTGAGCCGCGCGAGGGACGAGCTCGGGTGGTCCCCTCGCGTGCCGCTCGAGGAAGGCCTCGCGTCCGTCATCGGCTGGGTGAAGGCAAACCCGTGAGAGCGACGCTCACGCTTGCGGTCGCCATGACCGTGCTGGCGGGGTGCGGCGCATCGCGTCCAGGATCGCCGACGGCCACCGACGCCGCCGCCGACGCGCCCCAAGACGCGCACGAGGGCGGCAGCGGCTTCCCTCCCCCCGACGCGAGCGACGTCGACGCCGCGGACGCCGGCTCTGCGTGCGACCAGCTCCGCGCGCAGGTCAATGCGTTCGGCCTCGCCGCGCGCGCGTGCAACCCGCAGGGCGCGAACGAATGCAACGCCGCCGCCGACGGGATCTGCTGCCAGATCACCGTCGGCATCGGCAGCACCCAAGCGGTGAACGACTTTCAGCACGCCGTCAGCGACTACCAGACCAAGTGCGGCCCCGCCGATTGCACGAAGGTGCTCTGCGAGCAGGCGCCGAGCAACCTCTGCGACGGAACGGGAACCAAGGGCATCTGCCGCTGAGGTGGAGCGAAGCGTAGAGTATGGAACGGTCCTGACGGCACGCTCGCGGTGACCTCGGTGACGGACGCGTGACGCCGGAATCGGCGGTCGCCACACAAATGACGCGTTCGCGCCACGTGGACACCACGCGCGCATCCCAAAGTGCGCCCCATGCGCCAACACGCAATCGCCCTCCTCGTCCTCGCCTCCACCGCCATCGTCTCGTCCGCCTCCTCCGCTTTGGCCGACGAGCCCAAGCCCGCCGTCGAGCTCACGACGCTGCGGATCCTGCGCGACAAGCAGGTCATCACCCCCGACGAATACGACAGCGCCGTAAAGGACATCGGCGACACCAGCGGCGCCAAGGCGCCCGACGCGAACACGCTCGTCGTCGGCAAGTGGGCGACGACCCTCTACGGCTTCGTCGAGGCCGATCAGATCTACGACTCCACGCAGAGCCTCGGCGAGAGCGCCGGCAACGGCCAAATCGCCCGCCCCGGCACCTACGGTGGCGATCACGATCGCGTCACCTTTACGATCCGAAACTCGCGCATCGGACTCCGCAGCAAGGCCCCCGAGGTCGCCGGCATCCGCGCCAGCGCCCAGCTCGAGATGGATTTTCTCGGCACGCAGCTGCCCATCGGCACCGGCCAGCCGTACCTCGGCTCCGAGGGCGCGAACTTCACGAACGCCACCTTCCGCGCGCGCCACGCCTTCGTGAAGCTCGAGACGCCGATCGTGGACCTGCTCATCGGTCAGTACTGGCAGCTCTACGGGTGGCAGTCGGCGTACCACCCGAACACCGTCGAGATCCAAGGCGTGCCAGGCCAGATCTACTCGCGCACCGCGCAGGTTCGCGTGTCCAAGACGATCAAGACCCAGCACGTCACGTTCGAGGCCGCGATCGCGGCGATGCGCCCGCCGCAGCGTGACGCCGGCGTCCCGGAAGGGCAAGCAGGGCTCCGACTCGCCTTCAACGACTGGACCGGCGTGCAGACGGCGGGCTCGACCTCGACCCAGATCGCTCCCTTGTCGATCGCCGTGACCGGCGACGTGCGACGCGTTCGCGTGCCGGAGTTCACGGCCGCGCCGAAAGACAGCAAGGATCGCGCGGCCAGCGCCGTCGCCGTCGACGCGTTCATCCCGGTGCTCCCCGGCTCGAAAGAGAAGATGGGCAACTCGCTCTCCTTGAACGGCGAGGTCTCGACCGGCTACGGCGTCGCCGATCTCTACACCGGCCTCAACGGCGGCGTCGCAAATCCGACGCTGCCCAATCCCACCAACGTCAATCCCGCGCCGACGTACACGCCCGGCGTCGATCCTTCGATCGCCGTGTACGACGCCGACGGCGTCCTGCACTTCATCCAGTGGACGAGCATGCTCGTCGGCGTGCAGTACTACCTACCGGGCCTCGACGGGCGGATGTGGCTGAGCGCCAACTACTCGCACCTTCAGTCCGCCAACACGAAGAACTACGGCACCGCCGCCAAGGCGCGCGACTCGATCGACTGGTTCGACGTGAACCTCTTCGCCGACGCCACCACCGCGATGCGCTTCGGGCTCGAGTACGCGAACTTCAACGATCGCTACGTCGACGGGACTCACGCGATCAACCATCGCCTTCAGCTGTCGGGCTTCTACCTCTTTTGATCCTGATCGGCGAGCGCGCTCACTCCACGAAACGGGCGCCAAAAAAGGACAGGAGCACGCCCGGGTTTTCGTCGAAGAAATGCACGAGATCCTTCGCTTCGATCGCGAAGAGCTTCCCGGCGTCGGCGACGCGCGCGACCGTCCGCGCAGGAGTGCCCAGGCGCAGCGCGTCGAATTCGCCGACGAGGGATCCGGCGCCGAACGGGTGCACGGGCTCCTCGGTGCTGCCCAGCGCGAGATCGATCGTGATCGTCGCGTCGTCCACCAGGTACGCGCGCCGCGGCGTCTCTCCGTCGGCCCAGAGGACCTCGTTCGCGAGCGCGTCGTGCGGCACGAGGTAGCTCTGGAGCTGCGTCTTCTGCGCGCTCGTGAAGCGCGAGAGCACCGTGTTCACTTCCATCAGCTCCCACGCTCCCTCGTTGCGGAGGCGCGCGAGGTTCTCGAGGCGACGCAGCGTGCTCGTGCCGCGGAGGGCCGCCATGAAGTCGCCGCGATCGATGACGACGAGATCGACAGGGGTCTTGGCGACGACGTCGGCGCTGCGCGGCTGATCGAGGATGAGCGCCGTCTCGCCGAAATAGTCGCCTGCGCCGTAGACCTTCACGGTGCGGCCGTCGCGGATGACCGTCACGTTGCCGCGAACGATGACGTAAAAGCTGTCCCCTCGCGTGCCCTCCTCGACGACCTTCTCGCCGGCCGGGAGCGAGATCTGGTGCGCGGCCTGGAGGAGCGCGCGCGCGCGAGAGAGCGGCAAATCGCGGAGAAAATCGACCATCGAGAACACGTCGAGGAGCGCCATCGCCTCCGCGAAGCGCGGCTCGGCGACGTCGATGCGGATCGTGTGCTCGAGGCCGACCTTCGCGGGACGCAGCCCGACGTCCTTCGGCACGTCCTTGCTCGCGATGTGGACGAGCCACAGGCGCTTCTTCACGTCCTCCGGCAACGCTGCGAGCGCGGTCGTCGGCGTGTGCAGCGGCGCGATCCCCGCTTCGTGGAGGATCGCGCTGTGGTGGCCGCCGAAGCGGAGGAGCTCGTCACGGCGCGCGCGGCGGATGGTGCCGGCGTCGAACAGCTTCTCGATGCGCTCCGGATCGTAGAGCGTGTCGGCGCTGACGGCGAGGCTCTGGCCGCCGTAGAACGCCTCGAAGCGGACGGTCGGGATCGAGTGGAGGGTGTAACGGAACCACAGCTCGCCGCCGCGCACGTGCACCGGCGAGCCGATGCGCACCGGATGGAAATGGAACGTGCGCCGGAGCAGGTCCTCCTTGAGGCCCGAAAGCGCGCTGTATTTGCGGAGGAACGATCCGAGGATGTGCGGCGTCGTGAAGAGCTCGATCTGGGTTTCTTCGAGGAGCTTCTGGAAGGTGCCGGCGTCGTGGTCGGCGTGGCAGTGGGTGAGGATGACGCCGTCGATCTGCTTCGGGGCGACGCCGCGGGCGCGAAGGTACTCGGTCGAGTCGATGGGAGGGTCGACCAGGAGCGCGCGGCCGCCCATCCACAGCATGAAGCCGGTGGTCTTGCCGGCCGGATCGAACCCGTGGCTCGCGCCGAGCACCGTGATGCCGAACGCCGGCGGGCGGAAGACCTTGCTGGTGCCGTCGTCCTCCTCGTTACGCCCGCGCAGCGAGACGGCGAGCGGAGGCCATGCAATCTCCTCGGGGCCGTCGCGCACCACGTAGCCGTCGTCGCGACGCTCGATGGTGACCGCGTCGCTCAGGCGCGCGAACCGGCGGCCGTCGTAGTGGACGAACTCGACGAGATCGTCGACCTCGGTGCGCGACCCGTCGGCGCGGCGGCGAAAGTAGTCGCTCTCCCGCTGGAAGTCGGGGCGCGCGCCGTCGGGGTAGCCCTCGTCGAACTCGCGCTCGTCGGGGGGCTTCACGGGACCGAACAGCGTCTCCTGGAAGACGCCGCGGATGCGCTGCTCGACGGCGTCGCTCTCGACGACCAGGCGCGCGCGGCGCTTCAGGAGGAAGAAGTTGTAGTATGCAGGGAACTCGAACTCGGCGACGGAGATGCCGCGACGGCGATCGAAGAGCTCGTGAGGGACGACGTACGCCACCGGCACGTCGAGGCCGAGGGCCATGCCGTCCTTGATCGTCTCCGGCGGGATGCCGAACTGCACCGGCCCCGCGCTCGTGCGCACGTAGATCCCGCCGCGCGGAAGCTGGACCACGGAGTCGACCATGGTTTCAGCATACGCGAAACGTCACGCGTCTCGCCCCGATTGAGGCGGACGATGTCGGCCGCTACTTGCCGCCGATCTGCGGATGAATCTGGGCTCTCTTCGGCTGCTTCTTCGCGGGGCGGAGGTGGCCGAAGAGGTAGATGCCGCTCATCACCGTCGTCCAAGGACGGAAGTGCTGGAACGTCGTGTACCACTGCATCGCCTTGGGGCGGCCGATGGCGGGGCGCAGGCCGCACGCGGCCATGTGGTCCTGCGCGTGCTGGAACGCGTCGGCCATCTTCGTCTGCACGGCCGCGGGGGCGCAGCGCTCACGGGCGACGCGCGCCGCCGCCTTGCCGAGGCGCGCGCGCGACTTCGGATCGGCGAGGAGCTCGAGCACCGCGCGACCGAACGCCGCGTCGGCCTCGGCCTCGCCCGCCGTGCCCTTGCCCGGCGCGAGGAGGACGCCGTTGACGCCGTCTTTGATCTGCGAGGAGACGCCCATCCCGTCGGCGAACGCCACCGTCGGCGTTCCGCACCACAGGGCCTCGCCCATGACGTTGCCGTAGGTCTCGCTGAGCGACGCGTGCACGAACGCGTCGGCGTACGCGTACCAGTCGGGCATCTGCGTGAACGGCACCTCGCCGGTGAAGAAGACGCGATCTTCGACGCCCTCTTCCTTGGCGACGCGCTTGTAGTACGGCATGTCCGGCCCGTCGCCGAGCATCGTCAGCGTCGCGAGCTCGTTCTTCGGCGCGATCTGGCGCGCGAAGATGCGGATGACGCGGTCCTGGCTCTTCTCGCGCGTGTGGCGCCCGGCGCAGAGGAGGCGCGGACCGCTGTTCGCGCGCGCATCGGCGAGGAGGTGCACGAAGGGATCGGCGCCGAGCGGGCGATCGAAGATCTCCGGCGAGATGGCGCGCGGGATGACGTGGATGGGCGCGGTGACGCCGCACTCGCGCCAGTAGCTGCGGAGGCCGTCGGACAGGACGACCAGCCCATCGGACTTGTTGTAGATGCCCGCGAAGAGCTTCTCGAACGGGCGGCGCAGCGTGATGTGGACGCCGGCTTGGATGAGCTCGTTCTTCGAGAGCTTCTCGGGGAGGAGCACGTCGTACGCGGCGACGAGGTGCGTCGTGTTGACGCAGAGGAGCGGGATGCCCTTCATCTCGCGCAGCCAGATACCGAACTCCATGAGCATCGTGGTCGTCTGCGCGAAGACGATGTCGAAGTTCCACCGCGAGGGATCGTAGACCCACGCCGCGAGGGGGAGCGGGATGTGGACGCCGGGGTACGTCTTCAGCGGAACGCTCGGGAGCTCGATCGTACCGGGCGCCAGCTCATCCGGAGTCGCGTCCGGATCGCGCGGTCCGATGACTGTGACTTCGTGACCACACCGACGCAATTCCTGATACAGGAACCGTGTCTGAAATGCTGCACCGTTCGCGTACGGGATCCTCGTGAAATCACTAAGGATGGCGACCCTTAGCGGGCGCCCGTGGCGAGCCGCCAGCGCCGCGAAAGGCGGTACGCTTTCTACGGCTGAGGTGCCGGAAAAGGCTGCATTTGCCGCGAATCCGGAGCGGGGCTTTCCATGCGAATGGGCATGCGCAGCCCCATTCTTGCTCTTCGGAGCGACGGAATGAAGGTCGTCGACGTGACCGAGTTCTACTCGCAAAGGGGAGGCGGAGTTCGAAGCCATCTCACTCTCAAAGGACACATTCTGTGCCAATGGGGTCACGACCACGTGGTCGTCGCTCCAGGGCCTACGGATGAGACCGCGCTTCTAGTAGATGCGGCGCCATCGTCAAGCTCGGAGCACGGCGGCAGCGCGCGGGTCATCCGAATCGGAGGGCGCGCGCTCCCGTACGATCCGACGTACCACTTGCTCTGGCGAGTGGACAAAGTTCGGGCGATCGTCCGCGCCGAGCGACCCGACGTCCTCGAGATCAACTCTCCGTACGTCGCCGCGGCGAGCGCGCTCGCGTGCCCTCGGACGGATTTTGGTGTGCGGACGTTCCTGTGGCACGCCGATTTCATCGATACGTACCTGCGTGTGATGCTCGAGCGTCGCGCCTCGTCGCGCGCGGCGGACGTGATGCTCGAGCCGCTCTGGGCGATGGTGCGACGCATCGGACGGGGTTGCGACGCGACGATCTGCGGCGCGCGGTGGCAGGTCGACAAGCTCACCGCCCACGGTGTGCCCCGCGTCGTTCACGTTCCGTTCGGCGTCGACAAGGCGGTGTTCCGGCCCGGCGCGCGCGACGAAGCGGCGCGACGTGAGCTCTTGGGCCTATTTCCGGATGTCCCGAATCCCGACGGGACGCGCCTCGTCGTCGCGATCGGACGGTTTGCGTGGGAGAAGCGATGGGACGTCGTGCTCGACGCCTTCGAGCGCCTCGCCGCGCGCGTGCCTGCGCGGCTCGTGTGCTTCGGCGACGGCCCGGAGCGCGCGGCGATGCAGGCACGCGTCGGGTCACGCGGCGATGTGCGCTTCGAAGGCTTCATCACCGATCGCGTACGCCTCGCACGCGCGCTCGCCAGCGCGGACCTCCTCCTCCACAGCTGCCCGTTCGAGACGTTCGGGCTCGGGGTCGCAGAAGCCGTCGCCGCCGGGTGCCCGGTGGTGGTCCCCGACGAAGGCGGCGCCGCAGAGCTCGCGTTCGGCGCGAGCTCCGTGAAATACCGCGCGCTCGACCCCGACGCGTGCGCCGCCGCGGCGATCATGCTCCTTGAGCGTGACCCCGTGACGGTCCGCGACGCCGCACGCGCCGCCGTCGGGTGCATCGCGAGCGTCGAGGAACAGTTCCGGCAGACGATCGCGCTCTACGAGAGCCTGCTCAGAGCTTCGAGCAGACCGTGTTCGTGATGAGGCGCGTCACAGTGTACGGGTCGATGTTCGCGCACGGGCGGCGGTCTTCGATGTAGCCCTTCTTGTCCTGTGCGACCTGCCAGGGGATGCGCACCGACGCGCCGCGATCGGAGACGCCGTACTTGAACTCCTTGAAGGAGCAGGTCTCGTGCTTGCCGGTGAGGCGCTCCTCGATGCCGTAGCCGTAGTTGGCGATGTGGAGCGCGTGCTGCTCGCCGAGCGCCTTCGCGGCCGCGACGCACGGCTCGTACGACTCGCGCATCTGCTTGGTGGAGAAGTTCGTGTGCGCGCCAGCGCCGTTCCAGTCGCCTTTGACCGGTTTGGGATTGAGCGTTGCCGACGCGCCGTGAGCTTCGGCGATGCGATAGAGGAGCCAGCGCGCGAGCCACAGGTGGTCGCTGCACTCGACGGGACCGGCGGTGCCGATCTGGAACTCCCACTGCGCCGGCATGACCTCCGCGTTGATTCCGGCGAGCTTGAGGCCCGCCTGGAGACACGCGTCCATGTGATCCTCGACGATGTCGCGCCCGAAGACCTCGTCGGCGCCGACGCCGCAGTAGTAGCCGAACTGCGGCGCGGGGAAGCCGTTGGAAGGCCAGCCGAGCGGCTTCACGCCGTCGAAGAACGTGTACTCCTGCTCGATGCCGAACCAGATGTCGTGCTGCTTGTACTTTTCGGCGACCGCGACCAGGGCCGCGCGCGTGTTCGTCGGGTGCGGCGTCATGTCGGTGAGGAGCACCTCGCACATGACGAGCTTGTCGTCGTCGCCGCGCACAGGATCGGGGACGACGCGGACCGGCTTCAGAACGCAATCGGACGCGTGGCCGACGGCCTGGTTCGTGCTCGATCCGTCGAAGCCCCAGATCGGCGGCTCCTTCCCGTCTTCGACGATTTTCGTCTTCGAGCGGAGCTTGGGGGTCGGCTCGGCACCATCGATCCAAATGTACTCGGCTTTGTAGAATCCCACGGTGGCCTCCTGGTGATCTTCAGGATCGCATAGCACCGCGTTGTTTCCGGAAGGTTTCAGCCCGATCAGACCAAGGTCTTGGCCAAGAGCTCGTGCATCACGCGCTTGGCGCGCCTCACCTCACCGACCGTGGCGCCGCGCGCGAGCAAATCCAGCGAGAGCCCCTCCAGCGCGGAGAGGAGCGCGGCGTACAGCATCGGATCGTGCTGCTTGCCCGTGGCCTCGCGAACCCCCGCCGACATGAGGGCGACGAGCTCCTCGCGAAAGCGCCGCCGCAGAGGCGAGAGCGGCGAGTCGGAGCGAATGGCCTGCTCGACGAGCACCTTCAAGAGGGGCGCGTTGTCGACGTGGTAGTCGAGGTACACGTCGAGCGCGCCGCGCATCGCGTCGAGCGGACCTTCGCCACGTGCGCCCGCGCCGCGCACCGCCTTCAGCAGCTCCCCGGTCGCGAGCTCGTACACGGCGGCGAGCACCTCCTCCTTGCTCCGGAAGTACTTGTAGAAGGTGCGCCGCGCGATGCCAGTGGCGAGCAGGAGATCCTCCACCCGCGTCGCCGTGAAGCCGAGGCGTACGAACACGCCGACCGCCGCGCCGACGATCGCCCCTTGCGCGACGAGGGCCGAAGGATCGAGCTGGAGACCTGCGCGTGTCATCCGGTACATCGTGTATTGCATATTTCGTGTTGATTTCAACTAAAACACAGCGACACGTTGCACGAATGAATACACGGTGTATACACCTCTTCGATGCCTCGCTCGTACTGGTCACGCCTCCTCTCCATGATCGCCCCCGGCGACTGGCTCTACCGCGACGCGCACTACCTGATCGCGGAGATGGACGTCGACCCGGCGCGCGCCAAGGCGTGGGTCCCCTACCCGCTACGGCTCGCGCGACCGGCGACGGCGACGGTCTTCACGGGCTGGTTCCCGCACAACACCTTCGGCTCGGTGTACCACGAGGCCGGCATCTTCCTTCACGTCGAGCACTTCGGCCGTCCTGCCATCTTCTCGCCGTGGATGCTCGTCGACGACGACGTCGCGCTCATCATGGGACGAGAGCTCCTCGGGTATCCGAAGAAGATGGGCGAGATCGACTTTCGCATCGACGGCGACAAGATCGAGGGGATCGCGCGGCGGCGCGGGACCGAGCTGGTGAGGATGAAGGGCACGCTCCGCGAGGACGTCAAAGACCCGCCGCCGATGCTCGCCAGACCCCACCGAAACGTGCGCGCGTCGATGGGGCTCGCGGTGCCCAAGGTGATCGCGTTCACGCCGCGCGAAGAGGCCATCCGCGTGCAGCGCGTCGATCTCGACGTGACGGTGAACGGCTCGGAGCGCGATCCCCTCTCGGATCTCGGCTTCGGCGCCGTCCGCGCGGCGCGGCTTCATCGCGTGAACCTCGCGGCCAACCTGCCCCCGATCCCGGTCGCGGGCGTCTCCCCCCTATGGTTTTTGAGGCAATGGCTACTCCGCGCGCACTGACGGATTTGAGCGGGAAGCACGCGCTCGTCACGGGCGCCGCGTCCGGCATCGGGGAGGCGACGGCGCACGCGCTCGCGAAGCGTGGGGCCCGCCTGACGCTCGTGGACATCGATCACGTCGCCGTCGCGCGCGTCGCCGCCGTGATCCGTGCAGGCGGCGGGGACGCGACCCACTACGTCGTCGACATCGCGAGCGCGGAGCAGGTGGACGATCTCGCGGCGCGCGCGGTCAACGATCGCGGCCCGGTCGACCTGCTCGTGAACAACGCGGGCGTCGCCGTCGTGGCGCCGTTCGCGAAGACCCGCGACGAGGACTGGGAGTGGATGAGCGGCGTGAACATGTGGGGCCCGCTCCGCCTCACGCGGGCGCTCCTCCCCGCGATGATCGCGCGCGGGAGCGGGCACGTCGTCGTCGTCGCGTCGCTCGCCGGGCTCGTCGGCGCTCCGGGAATGGTCGCCTACAGCACCACCAAGTTTGCGATGGTCGGCTTCGCGGAGGCGCTGCGCCTCGACCTTGCCGGCACCGGCGTCGGCGTCACTGCGGTGTGCCCGGGGTACGTGCGCACGAAGCTCCACGAGGCGACGCGCTACGACAACCCCGGATTCAAGGCGTTCCTCGACGCGCCGCCCTCCTGGTACGGGATGACGAGCGAGCACGTCGCCGAGCAGCTCGTGGACGGCGTCCTCCACGATCGTCCGCTGGTCGTCCTGGGAATGGAGAAGGTAGGCTGGTGGCTGAAGCGCCTCGCGCCGGGGGCCGCGCTGGCAGTGTCCCGGTGGGCGGCGCAGCGCGCGGGCGTCCGCGTCGATGCGCGCGCGCGCGCCAGGAGCTGACGAGGAAGATGCACGTCGCAGTGACCGGAGCGAGCTCGGGGATCGGCGAGGCGGTGGCGCGCGAGTTCGCGCGCGCGGGGGCGAAGGTCACGCTGGTTGCGCGCCGGCGAGAAGTGCTCGAGAGGATCGCCGGCGAGCTGCCGGGTGAGTCGTTCGTCGCCACGCAGGATCTGACCGATCCGGCGCACGCCGCCGACTGGATCCCCGCGGCGGAGACGGCGCTCGGACCGATCGACGTGCTCGTGAGCAACGCCGGTCTCCTGACGCTCGGCGACGTGGCGACGTTCGACGCCGAGGAGGGCGAGCGAATGATCGCGATCAACCTGCGCTCCCCTGCCCGGCTCGTCCGCGCCGTGTTGCCGGGGATGCTCGCGCGGAAGAGCGGCGTGATCGTGAACGTGACGTCGATGGCGGCGATCGTGTCGCTCCCCGGATGGGTCTACCAGGCCGCGAGCAAGGCGGGCAGCGCGACGTTCTCGGAGGGCCTGCGTCACGAACTCGCGGGGACCGGCGTGCACGTGATGACCGTGTACCCCGGCATGACGGACACGCCGATGACGCAATCGGGGCTCGACGTGTACGGGCGGAAGGGCCTCGTGCGCCTCATCCCATTGGGGAACGCGCCGGAAATGGCGCGTCGCCTCGTTCGCGCGGTGGCGAAGCGACGCGCGAGGTTTTTCTATCCGCGGTACTACGCCCTGGCGCAGCTCTTCCCGCGACTCGCGACATGGCTGAGCGCGAAGCTCGCGCCGCGTATCGCGCGGTAGCCGACGCCGACGCCGACGCCGACGCCGACTCCCACCCCAACTCCGACTCCGGCTGTGGCGGAAATTGCCGCCCGATTCCTGGTGTCTCTGCGCCGAGTCGCCGCCGGATCGCGCCGCATCCACGCGTGCGCGACGCCCGTGGAACATGCACGCATTTTCCCGCGCACTCGAGTGGCACGAGGCCTGCTCAGAGGCGCGCGAGTCGCTGAACCACTCCCTCCTTCCAATAGGAATCGACATGTACACCCGATCCATCGCCTTCTTCGCGCTCGGCCTCGCCTCTGCAACTGCCGCGTGCGGCGCCTCGTCCGACAGCGCCACCGCCGACGAGAGCTCCCCCTTGGCGCTCGGCGTCTTCGATCGGCAAACGGTCTACGACGAGGTCCGGAGCCGCGCGCATGCGCCGCGCGACTTGCTGAGCCCCAGCATCACTGACGCGAAGCTCGTCGACGCCGTCGGGTGGCTCATGGATCAGCACGCGCCCGCCTTTTACATCAGCGCCATCCGCACCGATCACCACAACGACGGCGTGAAGGCGCACGCCGGCGGGCACGCGCTCGACATGTACGCCGAGAACGGCGACGAGGCGAAGCGGCTCATCCAGCTGATCGATCAGAACCCGTACGTCGTCGAGATTGGCCTCGGCGGCGCGTACAAAACGTACCGGCACTCCATCCAGACCAAGATGTACTTCGACGACAACAGCGCGACGCACATCCACATCGGCGTCATCCACGCCTTCGGGCACTGAGGGAGCTCGGTCCCGTCGTCAGCGCGCGCCGAGGGCGAGCTCGAGGCCGACGAAGACCAGCGACGTGGCGAGCGCGGCGGAAAAGAGGATGCTCTCGCGCGCGAGGCCTTCGCGATCGGCGGACGCCGACCAGCCGCGTCGCAGGACACGAAGCGCGACGCCGAGCGGAACGAGCGGCAGCGCGCGGACGACCAGGAGGACCGCGTCTCTCGTCATGCCGACGGAGTCGTGCACGCCGCTGGTGAAGGCGACGAACGCGAAGGCGACGCTCACGAGGAGCATGCCCACCGCCGAGACGAGGTATCCGAACGAGCGCGGTCGCCCATAGGCCGCGACGATGCCGAACGTGAGCGCGAGGGACAGCGCGCCGAGGGAAGCGGCGCTCGCGACGAGGAGCGCGCGACCCTCGAGCAGCGCGTGGATGCGCGGGGCGAGCGCCCACCCCAACGGCCGATGGGTGAAGCGGAGGATGACGGCGACGGTGACGGCGATCCCCAGGGCGCCGAAGAACACGCTGAGGAGCGCCCCCGCGTAGCTCGTTCGCGGGACGACCTTCTCGTGGGTGCGGACGATCGGCCGCGCCGGCGGCTCGTCCTTCTTGAGCTCGAGCACTTTCCACGGCTCGATGGCCCGCCGCTGGCGCGTCACGCTGATCGGCGGCGGCGTGGATGAGAGCGTCGACGGCGGGGACTCCTCCCGCGCGTGGCTCGCGCGCGCCGCCGGTTTTTGCGCCGCTCCCATCGGCTCTCACGATAGCGCCCGGAGCACGAAGGGGAAGCCTCGCCGCGCAAGTCGGTGGCACCCCTCGCGACCGTGTGCGCGCTGGGCCTACGCGTGGATCACGGCGCGGGCGGGCGCGGACCGACGCTCCACGAGTTGTTGCTCCAGCACCCTTCGTCGCTGCCGCTGCCGAAAATGATCCGATTGGCGTCGTCCGGGCCGAGCGACTTCGCGAGATCGGCCTCGACCGCCTTCGACTCACCGGAGAGCGTCAACATGAGGCGCTCGACAGGGTTGATCGGCGCGTCGGGCGCCGGCATCGGTACTAGGCCTGCGCGCGCTTCAGCGGCGAGGCGAACGGCCTCCTCCGCGGCGCCGCGATCCTTCTGCGACGCCATCGTCTGGATGATCGCGATGCACGCCCCCTCGCCGACCTTGTCGGGGACGTCGGCCGAGCCGCCGAGCGCCTGCGAGCAGAGCGGACGGATGACCGCCCAGCGACGCTTCTGCGACGCCCCGAATGCCGCGCTGATCGTCTTGCCGTCGTCGGGCCGGAGGCCGAGCTTATCGAGCGCTTTGGGTCCGTAGTCGCCCGGTTGAAGGGCGCATGGGTAGCGCGCCTTCACGCGTCCGTCCTTCGCGAGCTGTTTCCACTCGTCCTCGCTGAGATCGAACTCGCTCTTCTTCGGCCCCGCCGCGAGCGTGCCGCCCTCGGCCGACGCGAGCTTCACCTGCGCCGCCGCGAGATCCTTCTCGAGCTTCTTCTTCTCGTCCTCGATCACCTCGAGGCGCGTCTTGTAGACCTTCACCGTGTCGGCGAGCGACGCGTTGGCGGCGAGGAGCGGCTCGTCCTTGGACGCGCCGTCGCCGAACGCGCGATCGCCGTCGTCGAGCGATCCGCTGCCGCGCACGCCGCGTGAGTCCGAGACTGCAGACTGGCCTGCGGTCACGTCGACGGTGCCGCCCTTCGGGTGCGACAGGGCGACCTTGCCTTCGTACACCCCCACGAGCGCCGCGGCACCGAGCGCGGCGCCGGCGATTCCGACCTTCATCTCACGAGCGTTCATCGTCGTTTCCTCTCTTACCTTCACGCGGAAGCACGTCCCTTTGACCGTCACCTCGCCAGCCGCCGTCTCGACGTGGAACGGCGCGCCTGGCTCCACGCGGTAGAAGACGTTGCCGCGCGACTGGGTGACGCGATCCCCCTGCCATGCGATCCGCGCGCCCGGCTCGAGCACCGCCACCGCGCGTGGACCCAGGACGATCTCCTTTCGGATCTCCGTCTCGGCGTCGCCCCTGGGCGGCGCGGACTTCACGACCAGCACGGCTCCTGCCGCCGCCGCGATCGCCACGGCTGCTACGGCCGCGATGCGCCAAGGGCCGCTTCGCCTCCCCGGACCTCCGCGCCCCTCGTTGCCATTTCGCGAGGCCTCCTCGCGCGCGCGCGACGCCACGCGCTCCGCGAAGCCGCGCGGCGGCTCGTCCGGCTCCCACGCGCCAAAGTCATCGGCCATCGCGGTCCTCCTCTCCTTCGCGTTCACGCAAGCTCGCGCGCATGTGCTCGCGCGCGCGGAACAGGCGGGTCTTCACGGTCGCCTCGGCGACGCCGACCGCGCGCGCGATCTCCGCGTGCGACAGATCGTGGAACTCCGCCAAGACGAAGACCGCGCGCTGATCGTCGGAGAGCTCGCCCGCCGCGCGCTCGATCGCGAGGCCCAACTCTCGCCGCGCGCGCTCGGTCTCCGGTGTGCTCGTGCCGGCGACGCGCTCCGCCGCCTCGAGCGGCTGGGGCGTGATGGTACGGCTCCGCTTCGCGTCGATCGCGAGGCGCGTCGCGATCGTGAGGAGCCACGTGGACGGACGTGCCTCGCGCGCGACGTCGAAGCGCGGAAACGCTCGAAACGCGCGCAAGAACGCCTCCTGCGCGAGATCCTCGACGTGCGGACCGCGGCCGAGCAGGCGCGACAAAAGCGCGAAGACCGCCCGCTCGTACCGCACCACGAACGCGCGGAACGCCATGGAATCCTGGGCCTTGCACCGCTCGAGCGTCGCCGCGTCGACCTCGGCCGACCGCGTCGTCGCCCCCGCGGCCGCACGCCCGCTGGCCGCGTCGGGTCTACCCATGGCGACGGCGATCATCGCAAGGTTCCACGCGCGAGGGCGCGAAAGGTTCCCGGCAGGCGCGCGATTTTTCTGTGCTATGGCCCCCGCGTGGCCGTCCACGTCTCCATCCACGACGTCTCCCCCGCATGGGATCAGGAGCTCACGCTCGCGCTCGAATACACGAAGACGATCGGCGTCCGGCCCGCGCTCCTCGTGGTCCCGAATTTCCACGGCGAGTGGCCGCTCGACGCCCACCCGAAGTTCTGCGCCCGCCTCCGCGACCTCCAGAAGGACGGCCACGAGATCTACCTCCACGGCTTCTTTCACAAGAGCCGCCACACCGAGCGGCGGGATCTGGCGTGGCTGTACGCGCAGAAGATCGTGAGCGGCGGCGAGGCGGAGTTCCGCGACCTCTCGCAGCCCGAGGCCGAAGCGCGCCTCGACGAAGGTGAAGAGGTCCTGGAGCGCGCGGGCCTCCGCATCGACGGCTTCATCGCGCCGGCGTGGGCGATGCACGACTGGCTCCTCCCGGTCCTGGGCAAGCGCGGGTACGCGTTCACCGAAGACCACCTGCACGTCTACGATCCGGCGTCGAACCGCAAGCGCGCGAGCGTCGTCCTCAACTACGCGAGCCGGACGCCGGGGCGCCTCCTATCGAGCGTCGCGTGGTGCCGCATCGCCAAGTACGCGCGCGCCGCGATGCCCGCGCGCATCGCCATCCACCCCGCGGACATGCGCTTCACGCTCCTCCGCTACGAGACCCGCCGTCTCCTCGACTGGGCCGCCGGCGACACCGTCGAGACCGGCCGCGCGCTCTTCAACTGAAACGGATCCGATGCCGCGCCGCCTCATCCTCCGATTGCTCGCATGTCCTGCGCTCGCGGCCCTCTCGCTCGCGCCGCTCGCCCTCGCCGCCTGCGGGCTCGACCTGACCGGCCAGGCCTCCGCCGACGACGCCGGTCCGTCCGACGCCACCGTCGCGCCAGATGCTCGCGACGCGGGCGGCGGCGATGGGGCCGTTGTAGACGCGACCGACGAGCCGACCGACGACACCGGCACGCCGCCTCCTCCCGACTCCGGCAAAGACGCAGGCAAGGACTGTGGCGCCACACAAGGACCTGCGGGCCAGGCGAACGCGTTTCCTTCTCCCGGCGGCAAAGTGATCGACGGCGACCTAGGCGACTGGGGCTGCCAAGCGCCACTTGTCCTCGACAAGGACACCGCCGCGTTCGTGCTGAAGCCGGACGGCGGCGCGGTCGCGGTCTCGGCGAAGGTGCGGTGGGAGTACGAGGCCGGCCACCTCTTCTTCGCCGCCGAAGTGACCGATCTGCTCCTCGAGGCCGACGCCGGAGACTCGACGCTCAACGACTCGATCGAGATGTACGGCTCGTCCGACGCCGGTCCTCTCAAAGGGACCTACGGCGCGAACGATCACCACTACGTCTGGGACTACAAGGGGCTGGTCCAAGACTGGGCGAAGACGTCGCCGGTGACCCCGCCCACCGGCGTGACGTCGAAGGTCGTCATCACGGCGAACGGCTACACCGTGGAGGCGAGCATCCTCCCGACCGCCTTCGCCCGCGCGAGCTTCGTCGCCGGCGACGTCATGTCGGTCGATCTGGAGCTGAACGACTCCGACGGCGTTCGCCAGAACTACTACCTCGTCTGGCAGCTCTCGACCTCTACGCCCTGCACGTGCAATGAGCCGACCTGTTGCTGCGGCGGCAGCGCCGACTTGCCGTGGTGCGACACGCGCAGGTTCGGCTCGCTCCTCTTCCGCTGACGCCGCGCGCCGCAGGACTTCCGTCGGGGGCTTCGCTCCGCTCAGAGATCGAGCGACGCTTCGTGCGCCTCGGCGTGCTCGGCCTTCATCTTCGCCTGCCACGTCGGCATGAGGTGCAAGATCGCGGGCAGGACGAGCATCGCGCCGATGAGGCACGCGATCTCCCCGCTCATCGCGAGCTGGCCGAACGACTGCAGGGACTGGAAGTCCGCGAACAAGAGCGCACCGTAGCCCACGATCGTCGTGTAGCTGCACAGCGCAACGGCGCCGCCCGTGCGACGCAGCGCTAGGTCGACGTCTCCCCCGAGGAGACGCGAGCGGTCGAAAATGTTGAACGGGTATTCGCAACCGATGCCGAACGTGATCGGGAACGCGATGAAGTTGATGTAGTTCAGCCTCAGGTCGGCGAACGCGGCGCCGCCCGCCGTCCAGATGACGCCCATCACGAGCACCGACAGGACCGCGAACGCGCCGCGCAGGCTCGACGTCGCGAGCACGACGACGACGAGGACCCCGAGGAACGACGCGCCCGTCGCGAGCGGCCCATCCCGCTCCATCGAGCGGATCATCTCCGAGAAGATCGTCGAGCGACTTGCCGTCTGGACGACCACGCCGCCGGGGAGATGCACGTTGTCGGTCGACGCCGCGATGCGGAGGAGGTTGTGCCCGTCGGACAGCGATACGTCGTTGCGCGTCTTCACGTAGAAGACGGTGCCGACGACGCCGTTGTTCTCCTCGAAGCGCCGCCGCAGGAGCGGAGGGAGATCCTTGGGCTCGATGGGTTTCAGATCGTCAGGCGGGCGAATCTCTTCGACGCGCTTGCGCTCCTGGGGGTCCATGTCGTTCAGGACCGCGGGCGTGAGGCGATCGCGGATGCTGTCCAAGATCTCGAGCTTTTTCTTCTGCTCCTCCAGCGTGCCTGGCATCAGATCGTAGATCGTCGCGACGTCGGCGAGGAGCTGGCCCTGCGGGTCGTTCGCGTCGTTCTCGAGGATCTTCTTCTTCACGAGCGGGACTTGCTCGGGCGTGTCGGCGAGCATCAGTGCGCCGGCGACGTTCATCTTGCCGCCGAAGACGACGTCGGCCTTGTTGGACCAGTCGCCCGCGCCGCTCGTCTTGGAGCTGCGCGAGCCGAGCTTCGCGAAGTTGTATTCCCACGGGTCGCGCAGGAACGACGGCAGCTGATAAATCGCCGCGAGCGTGACGAGCGCGGCGATCGCGAGGATCAGCCGGGGCGAGCCTTTGCTCACGCGCGCGATGACGCGCATGATCGGGCCGCTCGTTCCGTCCTGCGCGATCGGCGGCGGGGGGTCGCGGAGGTAGTCCGGCAAGTGCTTCTGCAGGCGCTCGATGAGGACGATCATCGCGGGGACCGTCGGGATCATCGACAGCCACACCGCGAGCATCCCCACGAAGCCGATGGTGCCGAACTGGTTGAAGCCGCGGAAGCGCGTGATGACGAGGGACCCGTAGGCGATCGATCCGACGGTCGCACCGACGAGCTCCGCGCGGAACGCGTTCCATACCGCGTCGCGCCGCGCCACGTCGGGGGCCATGCCACGCGCGCGGAACTCGCGGTACCGCGACAGGAGGACGATCGGGTAGTTGATCCCGTTGCCGAGGATGATGACGCCGAGGAAGAGGCCCGCGGTGTTGACGTGCCCGTACGCGGTCATCGCGAACGCGTAGGAGCAGCCGACGCCGACGATCGCCGGGAGAGCGACGACCGGGAGCGACCACGGCGAGCGGAAAAAGAAGGCGATCCCGATGACGATGAGCACGAAGCCGATGCCGCCGGCCCACGCCCCCTCGCTCAATAGGGAGTCCTTCTCGGCGACCACGTTGGCGATGTGCCCCGCGTAGCCCACCTTCATCTCAGGGTGGTACGAGGTCGGCTTCATGTCCGCGACGAGATCGCTGATCTGTTTGAGGAGCGAGTCCTCCGAGCTCCCGCCGAGGCCGCTCGACGTCGAGACGACGCGGAGCGCCATCATCTTGCCGTCGGGCGTCGCGAAGTAGCCCGTGGGGAAGTCGTCGTTCTTCTGGGCCTTGGCCTTCCACCGGTCGCGGAACTCGTCCATGCCGAGCGCGCTCTTCTTTTCGGGAGGCGCGGGCGCGGTGGCGGCGCCGCCGGGACCAGGCGCGGGCGGAGGAGCAGGCGTCCCCGATGCGTTCGGCGCGGGCGCGGGCGCTTGCTTCGGGGGCGTCTTGGGATCGTCGTCGTCGTCGTCGAGGTTCGTGACGAGGCCGCTCTTGATCGCGATCTGGTGATCGAGCGTGTCGTCGGCGTTCTCGAGGTCCTTGATGTCGGCGTAGAGCCACTTCGTGTCTTCGAAGAATTTGTGGACGTCGTTGGTGCCGGTCTCGAGGTACGCGATGAGGTCGAGCCCGCAGTCCGCGCGCTTGGCCGCCACGCAGGCCTTGCGATCGCTGACGACTTTGTTGAGCCGCGCGGTCAAATCGTCGATGAACTTCTCGTTCGCCTTGCGGTCGGGCGACTCGTTCACGATGATGAGCGGCGCGCCGCCGCCGGTGCGCCCGAGCTGGTGCTCGAACGCCTTGAATCCCGGGCTCTCGCGCGGGAGGAGCTCGAGCAGCTCGCTGCGGAGCTCCCATTTGTAGGCGGCCCACGACCACGCAAAGCCGGCCACGCCGAGCACGCAGAAGAGGACCACGAACGGCATCCGCCCCGAGGCGTCGACGATGCGGGCGACCAGTCGCTTGATCATCGGGCCACCTTCAGGATCTCGTCCTGGATGCGCCGCGCCTGGGCGCGCGAGTCGAAGTCTCGCAAGATGCGCTGCCGTGCCGCTTCGCCGTGGCGCGCGCGGAGCCCAGGATCGCGGGCGTAGCGGAGCATCTCGCGCGCCAGGCCGGGGACGTCGGGCGGCGAGCCACGCACGAGCGCACCGTCTTCACCGTGGCGCAGCATCTCGGCGACTCCTCCTACGTCGAACGCCACCACGGGCTTCCCCATCGCCATTGATTCGATGACGGCGCGCGGCAGCGGATCGGCGTAGACGCTGGGGACGACGGCGACGTCGAAGTCGGCGACGTAGGGCTTCACGTCGATCTGGAATCCCATGAACGTGAAGCGTTCCTCGATCCCGAGCTCCCTCACGAGCGCACGGCACTCCTCGAGGTGATCGGGACGCATGTCGGCGGGCGTGTCGCCGAGGACCGCGAAGTGGACGCGCGCGCGATCGTCCTCGTCGAGCTCGTCGAGCATGAGCTTCGCGGCGCGCACCATCTCGGGGTAGCCCTTGCGCGGGAGGATGCGGCCTTGGCTTCCGAAGACGACGGTGCCCGGCGCGAGCCCGAGCTCTTGGCGAAGGCGCGGGACGGCGGCGCGCGGCGCGAACTCCTCGACGTCGAGGGCGTTGTGGATGACCTTCACCTTCTCGGGGCAGTGCGGGAAGAGGGCGGCCGACGCCTTCGACACGCAGACGATCGAACGCACGCCGCGGCTCGCCGCGAGGCCCGCGTGGACGCGCTCGAGGGCAGGCGGCACCGACGTGTAGCGGACGTGCCACAGGGCGGGCACACCGCTCGTTCGCGCGAGCGCGCCGCCCGCGAAGCACGCGTTGGTGCCGTTGCAATAGACGAGGTCGTACTCGCCTGCCCGCAGCATGCGCGTGAGGCGCGCGATGCCGAACGCGCCGCGGCCGACGTTGCCGACGAGGCGCGCCGCACGGATCGGCAGCGGCGCGTCGAAGTCCTCGCGCTCGATCGCGCGGGTCCATGGCTCGACGGGGTTCTCGACGAGGTTCGGCTCGAAGAAGAGCTCCTCGGTGACGCCGCTCGACGCGTAGAGCTCGCTGATCACGCCTTCCCGCGGGAGCACGACAGCGCGATGGATGACCTCGGGGTCGAGGAATTTGAGGATGTAGAAGAGGCTCCGGCCCGGCCCGCCGTTGCGCGCGGTGTCGTTCACGAAGAGGACGCGCGCCTTTCGGCCGCGGCGAAACCCAGTGGCGGCAGAGGTGGCAGAAGAGCGCGAAGCGTCGTCGGCGCGCAAAGGATCGAGGGCCATTTCGTGCCCCCGAGCTATAGCAAGGAGGCGCCAGATTGCGAGGGCTTAGACGAGGCGCGGAGGGTGGCCTGGGGGTGGCTCTCGGTGCTGTGCGCGGCGCGCGCGCCCGTGCTACGCAAGCGAAGAAATGCGGGCGTACCTCTGCGTGTCGATCGACACCGAATGCGACAAGGGGCTCGGCTGGAAGTCGAAGCGCCCGCTCGCCTTCGACGGGATCTTCGAGGGGATCGTCGCGCGCTTGCAACCGCTCTTCAACGTCCACGGCGCGAAGCCCACGTACCTGCTCTCCCCCGAGGTGATTCGCGACGCGGAGAGCGCGGAGGCGCTGCGCAACCTGAAGGGAGCGTCCGAGCTCGGCGCGCACCTCCATGGCGAGTACGCGGAGCCCGGCGCGTTCGAGCCTGAGGTCACCAAGGACTTCCAGCGCGACTACACCGAAGAGGTCGAGCGCCAGAAGCTCACCTACCTGACCGACCTCTTCGCGACGACGTTCGGCGCGCGCCCCCGCTCGTTCCGCGCGGGTCGCTTCGGCATCGGCCCCAACTCGATCCCGATCTTGAGCGACCTCGGCTACGAAGTGGAGTCGAGCGTGACGCCGTTCATGGACTGGACCAGCTCCGGCGCGAAGGGCCTATCGTTCCTCGGCGCGCCGACGCAGCCGTACCGACCCGATCCGCGCGCGCCCGCCAAGGTTGGCGACGCGAAGCTCCTCGAGGTGCCGGTGACGATCCGCCCGCACCTCCTCTCGCACGCGCCGATCCTCGGAAAATACCTGGAGCCGCGCTGGCTCAGGCCAACGCGCGGGAGCGAGACACAGCTCGTCGAGGTCGCGAAGGACGAGATCAAGGCGGCGCGCGCCGCGCATCCGGAGCGGCCGGTGGTCTTGAACGCGATGTTCCACAACGTCGAGATCATCGCCGGCGCGAGCCCCTACGCGAACACCGAGGCGGCGGCCGAGGGCATCATGGATCGCCTCGCCGCGCTCCTCTCGTTCGCGCGGAAGGAGAACATCCGCGTCATCGGCCTCTCCGACGTCCCGGAGCTCTTCGCGTGAGCGAGGGCGACGGCGCGGGCGGGTCGAAGAAACGCGGCATTCTCAGGACGACGCTGCTGCTCCTGCCGGTCCAGGTGGTCTTCCGCGCGGGCGAGGCCGTGCTGCCACTGCTCCTCGCGGCGTGGTTCGGGCGGACCGACGCCACCGACGTCTATTACTTCTCGTGGGCCGTCTTCACGTTCGCCGGCTCGCTGGTCTTCTCCGCGTACCAGGACTCGGCCCTCGTGCCGATCTTGGCGGAGGTGAAGATGAAGGACCGCGCCGAGCTGCCGCGCGTCATCGGCTCGCTCTTCGCGTACACGCTCCTCCTCGGCGGCGCGCTCGCGACGGCGATCGGCGTCGTCGCGCTCGGCTACTTCCGGCTTCGCTACCACGGCGCGGACTTCGCGCTCGCGGCGCGCATGGTCTTGCCGTTCAGCCTATTTCTCGTCGCGCTCAGCGTGAAGACGTTCTTCGGCGCGCTCCTCAACGCCGAGCACCGCTACTTCGCGCAGCCGATCGCGAGCTCGGTCGGCATCGTCGCGAACATCGGCTTCATCGCGCTTCTGCGCGCGGATCGCGGCGTCCTCGCCATCCCGAGTGGCGCGCTGCTCGGCGAGGCGCTCGCGATCGGTGTGCTCGGCTACGCGGCGATCGGCCTCGTCAAGATGCGCTTCACGCTGACGCTCGAACGCCCCGAGCCGGTGCGCCGTTTCACGCGCCTGATCGCGTCGGAGGTCGGCGGCGGCGCGGTGACGCGCGTGAACCCCGTTGTCGACCAGCTCATGGCGGGCCTCGCGGGGGTCGTCGGCGGCGGCACGATGCTGCGCTACACCGGCGACGTCGCGTCGCTCCCGACGTCACTGCTCCAGGCGACGCTGCTCCCCGTGCTCCTGTCGCACCTCGCCGAAGACTTCGCGGAGGGGAAACTCGACAAGATCCGCACGACGGTGAACCGCTCGCTCGTCAGCGTCTGCACCATCCTGGCGGCGATGGCCGCGATCCTCTTCGTGCTGCGCGGGCCGATCCTGCGCTTCGTCTTCCTCCGCGGCGAGATGGACGTCGCCGGCGTCGAGCGAATGATCGCGATCCTGCCGTACCACCTCGTGGGCCTCGCCCCGTTCGGCGCGCTGCTGGTGCTCGCGCGCGCGCACGTCGCCATCAAAAATAGCCCAATCATGCTTTCGATGGGCATCTTGAACGCGTCGCTCAACGCGGTCTTCAACGTCGTGCTCATGAAGGCGATCGGCCTCGAGGGGATTGCGCTATCGACGTCGTGCGTGCAGCTCGCGATCGCGATTGTGTTCTGGTTCCGACTCGAGGCGAGGCTCTTGCCGCGCACGGCGAGGCCGACGTGACGGCGCGGCCCGTGGCCCGTGTCGTTCACGTCGTCGTCGCGGGAGAGCTCGGCGGCGCGGAGCGAATGCTCGTCGACCTGGCGTCGCGACCGGAGCTGTCGCGCGCGTCGCACGCGATCGCGCTGATGACGCCGAGCGACGCGCTGGCGCGCCTCTTTCGAGATGCCGGTCTCACGGTCCACGATCGCGGGCGCGTCCGCGAGAATCCTGCGGCGTATTTGTGGCGATCGCTCGGCCCGCTCGACGCGGCGTGGCTCGAGCGCGTGCTCCGCAGCGAGCGTGCGGACGTCGCGCACCTCCACACGTTCGCGTCGCACGTCGTGGGGACGCGCGCGGCACGCAGCGCCGGCGTGCCGGTGGTAAGGACCGAGCACTCGACGCGCGTGTACACCGATCCGAGCTGCTGGCCTTTCTCGTCGTGGTCGCTGAAACGCACGCGGTGCACCGTCGCGATCAGCCGGCACGTGCGCGACGTCGCAGTGGCGCGAGCGCCGTGGCTCGCGAACGTTTCCGTGATCCACAACGGCGTGGACACGATCCGCTTCGCGCCCGACCTGCGCGCGCGCGCCGACGGCCCCCTTCGTTTTTCCCTCGTGGCGCGGCTCGAGCCTCGGAAAGGCGTCGATCTGGCGCTCGAGGCGCTCGCGCACGTTCCGGACGCCACGCTCGACGTCGTGGGTGACGGCGAAGAGCGGTCCGCACTCGAAGAGACGACGCGCGCGCGCGGGCTATGGTCACGCGTGACGTTCCACGGGCAGCTCGCCGACGTGCGCCCGATCCATGCCGCGTGTGACGTCGTCCTCTGCAGCTCGCGGCAAGAGGGCCTGGGCATCGCGGTGCTCGAGGGCATGGCGATGGGGAAGCCCGTCGTCGCGTTCCCCGTCGGCGGCGTCCCCGAGATCGTCGAGCACGGAGTGACGGGATGGCTCGCATCGTCCGCCACGCCGGGAGGTCTCGCGGCCGTGATGCGCGACGCACAGGCCCAGCGCGACGACCTTCCGTCGATGGGCGCGGCCGCCCGCGCGCGCGTCGAAGGCTCCTTTTCGATCGACGCGATGTGCCGCGCATATGGCGAGATCTACGCGCGCGTGGTCGCGAACGACGCGGACCGCCGCGGCTGACGCCCGCGCGGCCTGCTCCGTCGGCCACGGCCAGGCGGCCGTGTGCCGTTTTGCGCCGTTCGAGTTTTTCGCATCCCCCCTCGCGTTCTCTGTACCGCTACGAACGAAACGTGCGGACCGCTCGCTTCGTAGTCGCCGCAATGACTGCCAAGGAGGTCCACATGAATCGCTCCATTCTTCTGTCCTCGTCCCTTCTCCTCGTCGCCGCGTGCTCGAGCTCTGCGCCGAGCGCCCCCGAGACGACGTCTGCCGAGACCGCGTCCGCGCTCGACACGGCTGCGCACCGCACGCGCGACGCCGACCGCGTCTTCGTGCTCGGAAACGAAGCAGACAACGCGGTGCTCGTCTTCGAGGCGCAGGAGCACGGCGCGCTCGCGCTCTCCCGGCGCGTTTCGACCGGAGGCCGCGGCAGCGACGACGGGCTCGGCTCGCAAGGCGCGCTCGCACGTAGCGTCGACGGGCGATGGCTCCTCGCCGTCAACGCGGGCAGCGACGAGGTCTCGCTCTTCCGGACGACGCACGGCGGGCTGCACCTCGTGGACGTCGCAAAATCCGGCGGAAATCGGCCCATCAGTGTCGCCGAATCGCACGGGCTCGTGTACGTCCTCAACGCCGGCGCGGAGCAGAACGTCAGCGGCTTCTGGATCGACGCCGACGCCGGCATGCTTCGCCCGATCGCCCACTCCGCGCGAGGCCTCAGCGCGGCAACGAGCGTAGGGCCGGCAGAGGTCGCGTTCAGCCCCGACGGCGACGCGGTGGTCGTGACGGAGAAAGGGACGAACAGCCTCGACACCTTCGTCGTCCGTCGGGACGGGTCGCTCACGGGCGCGCGCACCGTGCCGTCGGTCGGCGACACTCCGTTCGGCTTCGCGTTCGACGCGCGCGGCACGCTCATCGTGTCCGACGCGTTCGGCGGCGCGGCGGGCGCCGGCGCGCTCTCGTCGTACACGCTCGATCTCGGCGCCGCGCCGTCGCTGGTGACGGGCCCCGTCAAGGACGGAGAGGCCGCGCCGTGCTGGGTCGTCGTCTCGAACGACGGACACACGGCCTACACCTCGAACACCGCGAGCGGCTCCTTGACCGGCTATGCGATCGCGCCGAGCGGGGCGATCGCGCTGCTGCCGGCGGGCGCCACGACGAAGACCGGTGACGGGACGAAGCCAGCCGACATGGCGCTCGACGACGACGGTCGCCTCTACGTCCTCGAGGGCGGCACCGCGACGCTCGCGGCGTTCCGCGCCGCGACGGACGGTTCGCTCACCGCGGCGGGCAGCGTCGGTGGCCTACCGGCGCACGCGGTCGGCCTCGCCACGTCGGCCCGCTGAGCTTCCACGTCACGAAGGAACGCGCGCACGGCGTCGAGCACGGCGCGCGCACCTTCGTCGGCGGCGGAGCCGAGCGTCGCGCGGGTCAACGCATGCACCGCGACCGTCTCGTCCGTCCAGCGGAGCAGCTCGAAGTGTGGCGGTGCGAGGCCGACGGGGAGAAGCGCCAGAAAGCCGCTCTCGTACGCGAGGTGGGCGACGGCGTCGACCGAGTCGGCGGTCACCTCGGCGGGCCCCTCGAACGCCCATCCTTCAAGCTGCACCTTCTTTTCGTTCTCGACGGAGCCGGACGAGCCGAAGAGCGCGAACGGCAGCGCGCCGAGGGCGTGATGCACGAGCGTGGCCGTGAGGCGCGCATCTTCCATCAAGACGATGTCCACGTTCCCGCGCAGGAGCTCGACCTCGGCGCTCGCCGCGTCAAGCTCGATCATCCGAAATCGCGACGAGCTCGGCCGCCGCGCGATCCGGCCGACGGCGCGCGCCACGAGCGGCGTGACCGACGCGCCGATCGTGCCGACGCCCACGATCTGCCTCGCGGACGAGGGAGTCGCCAGGACCCATGCGTCGTCGACCGTCCGCATGGCGTCGCGCGTGCCGTCGAGGATTTGAAGGCCGACCGCGGTCAGCTCGAGCCCTCCGTTCGTCCGCACGAAGAGCGGCACGCCGAGTGAGGCCTCGAGCAGCTTTACGGTCCGCGACAAAGCCGAGGCGCTCACGCAGAGGACCGCGGCGGCCTTATGGATGCTCTCGTACTCGGCGACGACGCGAAAGGCGGGGAGCCAGTTCCAGACCTCGGCGATGCGCCGGTAGCGGTGCATTTCTTCCGACGGCGGGGGGCGCGAGGTGAGGGCCATGGGGCCCCTACGCACCGATCCGTCGTCGGTTTCGCGCGACCGACGCGAGCGAGCATCTCGGCGCGGCCGACGCCGACGCCTCCGGGAACGCGAGCGTTGTCGGGCGTGAGGTGGCGCGATAACGTCAAGACGTGGTCGGGAGCCGTGCGTTCCGTGTCGCGGTGGGGACATTGCTCGGGGTGCCCGCCGTCCTCTTCATCGCGTACCTCGCGTGGCAGCTGATGGTTCAGGCGCGCGAGCGCCACTACGCCGAGCAGCGCAGCGAGACCTACGTGTGCTTGGCGGGGTCGTGCGCAGGAGACGCGCCGCCGTGCATCCGAGACATCGAGCTCGCGGAGATGTCCCTCGCCGTCGCCGACCGTGAGGACTGGCCGGGGCGTTGCATCAAGCTCGCGAGCGCGCTCGTCGACGAGGCGCCGAGCGACTACCACCGGCTGCAGGCCAAGGCCGTCCTCGAACGCCTCCGCAAGTGGCCGCCGCGCCTCACCCCCGAATCGGGGTACTGGCTCAGAAGCGACGCGCCCGCCAAGGGATGGAGGCCGGCAGTCCGCGCGCATCCCGTACCGCAGCTCCTCGAGATGCCGTTCCTGTTCCTTCCGATGTTCCTCGACCACGAATACAGCCTCGTGACGAGCGACGAGGCACCGCAGCGTGCCATGCGAATCCTTTTCGCCGACGGCTTGCGGCACTTCGACGGTGCCCCCGTTCCGCCGGTGCTCTGCGTCTTCTCCGAGGGCAGCCTGCTCCAGCCCGCGTGCGCTTCCCATGGGACGAACGGCCGCGAGGTGGCCGACGCCGAGGACTCCGCCCCCGCGCTCTTGCGCGACAAAGCAGAGGCGACGACGTATTTCGACACCGGCTCCGGCGTTACGTTGAGCGACGACGGCCGGCCGCTGCGCGCGTTCGCCGCGGCAAACGGGACTCTCGTGGTTCTCGGCGCGCGCGGCCTCGAACGGCTCAAGGACGGCAAGACCGTCGATCGCCCTCTCTGGCCCGACGCGCCAAAGCCCGCCGGCGCGCGCGTGGTTGCGGACAGCTTCACATGGCCTGTCGGCACGAGCACGACGGGTTCGCGCGTCGTCGCGTCGACCGGTGCCGCTCTGCGCGGGTCGCTCTCGTTTCCGGTTGACGAGTCACGCTACGTCCGCGCGTGCCGTTCGACCTCGGGCGTTTGGTTCGCGTCGGCGCGCGGGGGCGTCTATTCGCTGCTCCTCCGTGGTCCCGAGGGTGGTCTGCCTCCGTCCGGCGTGACGGCGACCCTCGCCGCAGGCGCCGCGCTCGGATGCGACGGGCAGCTCGCAACACTTACGACGACCACCCCCGCGGGCGAGATCGAGCACGCGCGCTGCACGACGGCGAGCTGCCGCACGTTCCGCGTCAGCGTGGCCGGCGCGACGCGCGACTCCGAGGCGCTGCCCCTAAAGGCGGAGCGACCGACAGTGCTCGTTGGGGCGATGGCCGACAAGCTCCTCGCGGTTTGGCAATCGAGCCGTGGCGGCATTCGGTTTCGCCTCGCGGAAGCCGAGCGCTTCGCCGAGGGTCCGGATGCCGTCGTGTACGACGACATCGAGCCTGGAACGGACCGGCGCCTCGTCGAGCGGCTGGAGCTCTTCACCCGGCCCGCGTTCTCGTTGCTCGTCCTCCACGTTCGCACCGCGAGACCCCCGAGCCGATCGCACGAGGAGACGATCGCCCCCGATTTGCTCGGAATCCACATGATCGTGATCCTCCCTGACGCGACGTTCCGCATCGTCGAGCACGTGGGCCCTGCCCTTCCACCGCCGGGCGCGACCAAGGAGTAGACTCCGCCCCCGTGACGCTCACCCGCGCGCCCTTCCTCCTCTTGTCCATGTTCCTCGCTGCGTGCGGAGCCGCGACTCCGACTCCGACTCCGACGCCGACTCCGACTCCGACGCCGACTCCGACTCCGACGCCGACTCCGACGCCGACTCCGACCCTCGCCCCCCTCGACGCCGCCGAGGTCGCGCGCCTCGACGCGTCGCCCGTCGCGCTCCGGTCGAACCTCGTCCCCGACGGCAAGCGCGAGCGCTACGGACACGCCGACATCCTCATCCACGGCCCCGCCGACGCCGTGCGCAAAGTGATCCTCGATTTCAACCACTACAAGGACATCGTCCCGCGGAAATTCAAGAACGCGCGCGTCATCGCTAAGGAGCACGGGCAGACCGATCTCTACATGCAGGTGCCCATCATGCACGGCATGTTGACGCTCTGGGACGTCCTCCGCTTTGCGCCGATCGTGCCGACCGCGCAGGGGGAGCGACTCGAGGGGACGTTCGTGAAGGGGAACGTTCGCGACGCCAACCTCATCATGACGATGCGCGAGGTCGGGCCGGGCTCGACGATCCTGCGCTGCGATCTCCTCATCTTGCCAAAGGTGCCGGCGCCTCAGTCGGCGATCGACGAGGAGCTGCGCGACGCGGCGGGCGACGCGCTCGACGGGATCAAGGCGCGGGTCGAGACGCCCGAACCGGCGACGATGCCGACGACGCCACCGCCTGCGCCCCCGCCCGCATCCCCGCCCCCAGCGCGCGGGTGAGCGCCTCGAACGCCGACACGTCGAAGCTCGATCCCGACGAGAGCCAGTCGTTGTGCATCGGCGCGGCCGGACCGCCGCGAAAATGGCCGAGGACGTCGAGGTGGTCGGCGTATCCCGCCCACGCGAGCTTCCCCCAGATCTGCGAGCGGAGCGGGACGACGCCGTCGTTCGAGCGCGCGCCGGGCGAACGGCCGAAGACGCGGTCGAGCATCGCCTCGTTTTCGTCGCCGGCGTGGTGGGCCGCGCAGGGGTACCGCTCGTCGAGGCGCGCCGTCACGGCGTAGAGCGCCGTGAAAATCGCGTGCGAGACGGTCACCCACGGGCGGAGGATCGTCTTGGCGAGGCCGATGGTCGTCGGAGGAGGCGCCATCGTCGCCGTCGACTGGTAGAGGACGCCCGGCCGATCCTCGATCCCTGCTTGGAAGAGGTCCATCGCCTCGGGCGTCAGTTGGATGAGGGCCGCCTGATCCTCCTTGATCGCCGAGAGGTACGATCGCACCTCGGCGCTCCGGGCGTCGTCGAGGACGCGGAGGAGGGACTCGGTCGTCCGGTCGAGGATGCGGAGCTCGATGCCAAGCATGCGATCGAGGCGTCCGAAGGCGACGACGAGCGCGCTCGCGGCGGCCAGCGGCGGCGACCCGAGCGAAAGGCCGATGAAGGTGAGCGCCGACAGCGCGTAGAGCATCCGCTGGCCGCTCACGGTGGCGAAGAATCCGGCGAGAGGGGTCCCGTAGTGCGGCGTGCTCAGGGTCGACACCGACGCCAAACGCGGCAGCCAGCGCGTGGTCCCGGGCGGGACGGGCAAGAGGACGCTCGGCGACGCGACCAGACGCGCGTCCAGTCCTCCCGTGGAGTGGCCGACCAGGTGGATCGGTCCGCCCGCGGGATCGTCGGCATCGCAGGTCTGCGCCACCAGCTCGGCGAGCCGGCCCGCGCGCCGCCGGATGGACGCGGTCGGCGGCACGTCGACCACGTACGTCTCGACCGTGTCGCCGTCGCGACCGAGCTCGCGTTCGAGAGCCTTTCGGAGGTGGGCGAAGTACTCGAACGACGCGAGGCTCCCGAAGCCGAACATCCCCGGAGAAAAGTAGACGCGGTGAACGGCCATGGGCGCGACAAGGCTACCCTGCCGGCGCGCCCGGACTGCGTGTAAACGTCGAGGCATGGCAGGCCGACACGCCTCTCCTCTCGTTTCTCGCGTTCCTCTTGCCCCGCTTGCGGCCGTCCATGCGCGGATCGAGGCGTGCGCGGCGTGTCCGCGTTTGGTCGCCTGGCGGGAAGAGGTCGGCCGTACCAAGCGCCGCATGTACCGCGATGAGGACTACTGGGCGCGTCCTGTCCCGGGCTTCGGCGATCCCGCGGCGCGACTCCTCATCGTGGGCCTCGCGCCCGGGGCGCACGGCGCGAACCGCACCGGTCGCGCTTTCACCGGCGACCGATCGGGCGACTTCCTGTACGCCGCTCTCCATCGCGCGGGCTACGCCAGCCAGCCGACGAGCAGCTCACGCGGCGACGGCCTCGTCCTTCACGACGCGTTCGTCTCCCTCCCGGTGCGCTGCGCTCCGCCCGACAACCGCCCGCTCCCTGCCGAGCTCTCTCAGTGCGCGGAACACTTCGACGCCGAGCTCGCCCTCCTTCCGCGCGTCCGCGTCGTCCTCGCGCTGGGCGCCATCGCATGGGGCGCCTTCCTCGATCACTGCGCCCGCGCACCACACCGGATCGGCGTGAGACCGCGTCCCGCGTTTGCCCACGCCGCGCGCGTGGATCTCGGACGCATCACTGTTCTTGGCAGCTACCACGTGAGCCAACAGAACACGCAGACGGGTCGCCTAACGCCACGGATGTTCGACGCCGTGCTCTCGACCGCGCGCGCGCTCTCGGTCCAAAACGGCCAAAAGGGGTGATCTTGGCGTCATGGTTCGAGGTCGATCCGAAAGAAATGTGGGACATTTCCTCGCCTGATCCAGTCTCTCGAGGTGCGTAGACAACTACTCAGAATAAAGAGGATTCCGAGACTGCTAACCCAATATCTCACATTTCCGCTGAACATTCGGTACCCCAACGGATGTCGATTTGGGGTTCCGCTGAACGCCTGAGGCGGTTATCCAAGGGGGCGGTCGCGTAGAAGGTTACGCGGTCGACTGTTTCGGGGGTTGGCTCCCCGGCGACTCTCTGGAGGTGGATGTTGGTTGTTCTCCCGAGGCGTGTGATCGAAGTGGCTGGGCTCGCGGCTCCCGCGATGTTGGCGTGCGTTTCCTTCTTCGCGCTCGTGAGCGGTGGCTGCGCCAAGCGCGCGTCCCTTCTGGAGCCGGCGGCGGTGAACGAGACGGCGGCCCCCCACGTTGCCGGCGCGCCCGTCTACGCGCGCGGCGCCACGAAGATGACCCGCGGCACCGGCAAAGACGGCGCGCGCACGCTGAACCTCCTCGACCTCGGCCGCACGACCGGCCCGGACACCCCGATGGACCAGCTCCTCGGCCCCGGCGATCGCCCGCTTCCGACGAACGGACTCTGCCCGCCCGATATGGCCTCGGTGGATGATCTCTACTGCGTCGACCGCTACGAGGCGTCGCTCCTCCAGATCCTCCCGAACGGCGACGAGCGCCCGTGGTCGGCCTTCCTCCCCGTCGACGACGGCAAAGAGGGGAACGGGGCCCACTCGAACGTCGCCGTCCGCGCCATCAGCGAGCCGGGCATCCACCCGCAGGCGTACATCAGCGAGATGCAGGCGAAGGACGCGTGCGCGCGCTCCGGCAAGCGCCTCTGCAAGGCCCCCGAGTGGCGGAAGGCCTGTATGGGCCCCGACAAGTCCACCTACGGCTACGGGCAGAACGAAGAGCCCAAGCGCTGCAACACCCAGGGGAAGAGCCCGCTCAGCATGGTCTTCGGCGGCCAGGGCATGGGCGACGAGGTCTTCACCTGGAACAAGATGAACAACGAGCTCTTGAACCAGCTCCAGGGCACGCTCGCGAAGACGGGCGAGTTCGAGGACTGCGCCAACGGCTACGGCGTCCACGACATGGTCGGCAACGTGCACGAGTGGGTCGACGATCCGGAGGGGACGTTCCTCGGCGGCTACTACCAGGACACGCACCTGAACGGTGACGGCTGCCAGTACCGCACGATGGCGCACGCCGCCTGGTACCACGACTATTCGACGGGCTTCCGTTGCTGCGCGGACGTCGGGCAGTAGCGCTCGCGGTCGTCGTCGTCGCGCTCGGCTCGGCGGCCTGCTCACGGACGCATCGGGACGATCCTTCGCGCGGCGCGACGCTGGCCGCCGCGGTCGTCGATGCGGGCCCTCCTGCGGCACCGATCGTCCTCGACGAGATGAAGGACGCGGCCGCGGCGCGCAAAGCGTACCGGACGGTGCTGCACACCGGCGATTCCACGGTCGGCGGCGGCCACGGCCTCGCCCGCGCGCTCAAGGCCCGCTTCGAGGCCGACGGCGCCGTCTACGTCAGCGACACGGTCAACGCCGCGTCGCTCCTGAACACCGAGGCAGCAACCCACCTCAAAGAGTCCGTCGCGAAGCACCAGCCCGATCTGGTCCTCATCAACTTGGGCACCAACGAGGTCTTCGTCCCCGCGCCGCAGGCCCTCCTCGGCCGCATCCGCGCCGTCGTGAAGAGCGTCGGTCCCCGCGACTGCATCTGGATCGGCCCGCCGACCTGGAACGGCGACAAGGGAATCGTCGAGGTCCTTCGCGACAACGTCGCCCCCTGCCGCTTCTTCGACTCGAGCAACCTGGACCTCGAGCGCATCAGCGACGGCATCCACCCGACCGACAAGGGCGGTGAAGAGTGGGGCGCGCGGTTTTGGTCGTTCTATCGGCCCGAGTCGGGCTGAGAAGCTACTTCACCGAGACTTCGCCGCCGCACGGAACGTCAACGTTCTGCTCCTTGCCGGCGCTCCCGACCTTCACGACGTGCGGGCCACACGTGAGGTGGACCGTCTCCGGCGTCTGCGCGACGACCTTCCCATCGACGAAGACCCGCCGCCCGGAGGGGGCATCCGCAGTTTTGAGATCCCCTTGATCGGAGGTCGGGGTCGGGGTCGGAGTCGGAGTCGGAGTCGGAGTCGGAGTCGGAGTCGGAGTCGGAGTCGGAGTCGGGGTCGGGGTCGGGGTCGGGGTCGAGGTCGGGGCCGAGGAATTTGGCGGGGCGGTCATCGTCGAGACAGGGAGGGCGGCGGTCGCGCGGCGTTGACGAGCCCAAAGGAGAAGCCCCGCGATCCCGAGAGACAACGTCAGAAGCCCCACCGCGGCGAGCAGCATTCCTCCCGTTCGACGCTCGGGACGAATGTCCGGCAAGATCGGCAGCGGCGCGCCGCTGTTCGGGAACGACGGCTGCGCGGGCCGCTGCGGCGGCGGAGCGTAGTACGCCTGGAGAGGGGACTGCGCCGATCCCGCGCCTACCTGTTGCTGCTGTTGCGCTTGCGGCTGCTGTTGCTGCTGCTGCTGTTGCGCCTGCTGCTGCTGTTGTTGCGGCGACTCGTTCGGCGAGCCCGTCCGCGGCTGCGATGCCGGCGAGTCGCGGCGGGCTGGCAGCGGGGGCGGATTCACGATGAGCGTGCCCGTCGGCGACTGAGCCCCCTCGACCGTGCGCATCGGCTGCGTCGTCTGCGGGCCATTGGGGGCGCTTCGGGGGCTCGCTCCGCCGAGGCTCGCGGGAAACCCCTTCGTTTGCGTCGGCTGGGAAGGGGGCTGCACCTGGGCGCCGGCCGGTGCCACCGCGACGACGATCTGCGCTCGAGGGCCCGCCGCCGAGGCCGAGCCAAAACGAAGTGTCGACGGTTTTGGCGGCTCGGCGGCGGGCGACGGCGGCGCGAAGCGGGTCGTCGTCGATGGCTTGGGCTCGGAGGACGCGAGCGTCGGCGGCGGGAACGTCGGGCGGTCCGGCGCGGCCGACGGCGGAGCCGGCGTCGCCGTGCTCTGCGCGGACTGGAGCGTTCGCGGACGAGGCGGAGGAGGCTTCGTCGCCGGCGCGAGCTGCACGAACGCCTTGGCGAGCGCCTCGACCTCCGACTCCTGGAGCGGCAAGACCGGGCCGTGGGCGTCGGGCGTCGTGTCCACGATGCTCGGCTTCGACTCGGTCGGCGCCATGATGTCGCTGGCGGGGATGGGCCGGACCAGCGCCATCGCGTCGACGAGCGCGAGCCGACCGAGCTCGCTCGGCACCGCATTCTTCAGGATTGCGAGCATCTCGTCGGCGGTGATGGCGCGGCGATCCTGCTGCGCCTCGAGGCCTCGCCGCACGGCGTCGCGCACCGACTTGTCCACGTCCGGCCGAAGGACGTCGAGCGACACGAGGCTCGGCTCCGCCATCGCGCGCAGGACCTCCATCTCCGGCAGCGCGCCGCGCTGGATCGCCTTTCGCCGCGCCAAGAGCTCCCATAGGACGATCGCGCCTGCGTACACGTCGGCGCGCACGGTGATCGCCTCCCCCTTCACCTGCTCGGGGGCCATGTACCCGTAGGTGCCCTTGATGAGCCCGACCTGCGTGTCGCTCGGGACGCCCGCGAGCTTGGCGATGCCGAAATCGGCGAGCTTCACGTGGCCGTCCCAAGGCACGAGGACGTTCGAGGGGTTCACGTCGCGGTGGATGACGGGCGAGTACTCTCCGCTGTCGACGTCCCGCGCGTTGTGCGCCGCCGCGAGCGCCGCGAAGATGCGCGCGCAGACGTAGATCGACGCGCGATCGTCGAGCGCGTGCCCGATCCCTCGCAGCGACGCCCGCAGGCGATTGAGCGGCAGCCCGTCGATGTACTCGAGGACCATCACGAGACGGCCATCGATCGAGAAGAAGTCGTAGAGCTTCACGATCGCCGGGTGCGACAGGCGCGCGTAGGCGCTCGCCTCGCGGGCGAACATGCGCTCGAACGTCGGATCGCGCTGGTACTCGCTGAGCAGGCGCTTCAGGACGACCGTGCGCCCAAACCCGTGCGGCCCCTCGGCGCGCGCGAGGAGGACGTCGCTCGTCCCCCCCGTCGCGATGCGCCGAACGACGCGGTAGCCACCCACGCGTTCGAGCGGGGCGCCCGCGCCGGGAAAGCCAGGTTTGTCGGTCACGTACAAAAAGGTACGCAAAATGCCCGTACCAGCGCCAGTCGGCGGACGATATTCTCGCGCGCCGAGCAAAATATGCCCGACACCACCGTCCATGAGTACCCGTTCGGGGGGGCAACGCGCCTCCTCGCGCTCGCGCTCGCGGTGGGTCCGCTTGCTGCGGCGCCCGCGGTTCTGGGCGAGCGGGAGGTACGGATCTCGTGCGTTCGGACGGGTCCGTCGGCGCGCGATGGAGCCTGCACGATCGAGCACGCGCGCGTGCTGACGGTGGCGCGTCGGGAGGTGCCGCTCGCGTCGGTCCTTGGTGCGCGGCTCGAGGGTGGGCAGTCGGGCGCGACCGGCATCGCGTTGATCACGCCGGACGGACCGATCGCGGTGGACGAAGACCTCCCGCCGGACGTGGCCGCGCGCATCGTCCGCGAGATCAGCGCGTTCCTCGTCGATCCCGCCGCGCGCCAGGTCGACGCGCGCGCGGAGCGAGGCGCCGGCCTCGGGATCTTCTACGCGGTCCTCGCCGCCGCCCTCGCAATCCTCGGCGCCCTCGCGTACCGATCGGCACCGCGCGTGCGCGTCGAGCTCGACGCCGACATGGACGCAGTGCGTGTCGTACGTACGCTCTGGCCGCTGCGCTCACGCGCGAAGAGCACCGCGCGCGCCGAGATCGCCGACGTCGTCGTCGAGGGGATCCCAGAGGCCGCCCCCGATCGGCACCGCGTCACGATCGTCCGCAAGGACGGCGCACGCGAGCCGCTCACGACCGCGTTCCATGCGGGCGACGAAGCCGCACACGTGGCGCTCGCCGACGCCATCCGCGCGTTCGTCGCGTCGCCGTAGCGCCTGGCTCGCAGTCGGGGCGCCGCTCCGCCGTGGTGGACGGGGGCACGGACGCGGCCACGACCGACTGACCGCCGGACGGTATGCTCGACGTGAACCCTTGATCGATCCCGTCCTTCTCCCTGGCGCGACCCTCTTCGACCGCGGCGAGTTCTTCGCTGCGCACGAGGCGTGGGAGGAGCTGTGGAAGGTGGAGACCGATCCGTCGCGTCGCCTCCAGCTTCAGGGTCTCATCCAGATCGCCGCAGGCTTCCACAAGCTCGTCGTCATGAACGGTCCCGAGTCGGCGGTCCGTCTCCTCGAGCGCGGCGCCTCGAAGCTCGCGGGGGCCGGTCTCGACGCGTTTCGAGAAGAGGTGCGGAGTTGCGCCACGGCGATCGCGTCGGGCACCTTCGCGCCGGCGTTGGTGCCGCGCCTGACGTAGGCGACGACGTGTCGGCGCGGGCGCGACCTGCAGGATTTCGTGGATGAACACCCATCGCGCTGCGTCCCGTCTCGCGGTCGCGACCGCCTTCGTCGTCGGCTCGCTGTCAGCATTGTGCGTGACTCAGCGTGGCAGTTGGCCGAGCAGCGACTCGGCTTCGGAGATCGCCGACATCACGGTGAGGCGCACCGGCCCTCGCTGGAACGTGAGCGTCAGCGTCGCGAGGTCGAGGCCGAAGAGAAAGCCGTCGCGGGCGACGACGAGGATCGGGCCAGAGCGCGGGGCGGGATGCGAAAGGAGCGACGGAAAGCCGCCGATGTCATGCGGTGGCGGCGCGCGCAGATCGACCGCACCGCGGAATTTGCCGGTATTTCCGTCGAGGACGAGGAGCGGCCCAACGCTCGCGCGCGCTGTCTTTCGGAGCGGCAAGTGAATGAGGTGAACGTCGCCGCGGGTCTCGATGTGAAGCCAGCCGTAGATCTCGACCTTGTCCTGCGTGATCGTGCGCTCGCTGCACCACGTCAAGCGCAGCTCCTCGAGGTCGAGCACGCAGAGTCGCGCGTTGTCGGTGCGCAGCTCGTTCTGCACCATCGGCACGAAGCGGGTCCGCGCGGCGAGGAACGGCCAGTCGTCGCGGTGGAGCCACTCGTGCTCCGAGGAGCCGCCGCCCCAGAAACGAAACCCGGGCGCGGGCTGAAGCTCGCGCGGCCCAGCGACCTGCTTCCACGAGCGCGAGACGAGAGGCTTCTCGTCGTCGCCCCGGTTCGGACTGTAGAGATCGCAGACGACTCTGTCCTTCCACAGCGTGAAGAAGGTGCCTCGCACGCAATGGTCAGGGAGCGTGACGGGCGCGTCGCCGATCCGCACGGGCTCCACGCTTCCGGTCGCGAGCATCAGCTCGGCGAGGACGGTCCCCTTCGCGGCAACGTCGAGCCTCGCCTCCGCATCGGGAAGGACGGGGTCGCGCCCGGTCGCCAACGCGGCTGCGCCGGCGAGCTCGTCACCGCCGCCGGCGCCATGGATCGCGTAGTAACGGTCGTCGACCACCGCGCCGGGCCAGCGAAGCCCGCGGGGCACGTCGCGCGCGGCGCCGCTCCGGAGATCGACGACACGGAGCGCCGGCTGAAGGGCGTGCGCGGTTGGAAAAATGAGCGAACCGCCCACGAAGATCGGCGCGTGCTGTTCGGCGACCCCTTTGGCTTCCCAGCGCGCGACGCCGGTCTCGAGATCGAACGCGCGCAGGCTGGACTCGTGTGTGGAGACGACGACGGCGCCCTTTTCAGCCCAAATCGCACGCAGCCCTTGCTCGACCTTGGCGGTCCACTTCGTGTGCCCGTCCGCAACGGAGATGGCGATGAGCATCGCGCCACTGCCCCCGCGGTCCGCTTGGCTCGCCATCACCGCGAGGCCGCCGCTGACGGCGAGCGCCGACGCTTCCGGCTGTATCGGCGGCATCGGAGCGCGCCACACCGAGGCGCCATCTCTCGCGTGGAGAAGCTCGAGCTCGGTGACGTCGCCCAGCTCCGACCGATGTGAGACGAGGACGTCGTCGGTGCCGACCGCAAGAATGGCACTCGGTTCGAGCACGGGCGGCGTGCGCATCGTGCGATATGCAAAGACGCCCCCGGCGATGGCGGCGAGGCAGAGCATGGCGGCGATCACGTGCGAAGTCTTCATCGTCGACGACTGGATTCTAACGGACCCGCCGAGCACGGACCGCCAAAGCTTCCGTGCCCGGATGCTCGGGCACCCCGTCCTCCTCCCGCGTGGCTACGCTCGGCGTCGAGGTCCCGGACGGCGGTCACCTGGGCTCGTGGTCATGAGCGCGATGGGGCTCGCCGGACTCGCATTGACGGCGCCAACGTTGGCGCCGTCACCCGCCAACGTCGGCGCCTGTGTTCCTAGGTCCGCGACGTCGAAGGTGTCGACGACGTCACCCGGCGGTCGGACCGCCGCTGGACCCGCTGGACATGTCCGATTCGACGCTGTCGAGCAGCTCGTTCGCGCGCGCCTCGTCGATGCCGAGGCCCTCGGCCATCGCGTTCAGCGTGTCGTTCTCTTCGTCGGCGATGGCGTTGTCGGCGAACGCGATGGCCGCCGCCAGCACGAAGGCCACCTCGGCGCGGACCTTGTCCTCGTGGAGCGTGTTGATCACGTCCTGCATGCGCTTGTCGCGCCCCTGGTCGGCCACGTTCCTCGCCGCCGCGTCGAGCATCGCCTCGATGTGCGCGGAGCGAAGGCCGTCCGCCGACAAGTTGCGAAGCGCGCCCTTCAGGACCTCGCGCTCGTCGTTGGTGACCTTCCCGTCGGCGCTCATCATCAGGTACATCGCCTCGCACAGCGGCCCGTACTCGGCGAGGATCTGCATCATCTCGACCGCGTCGGGCGACATCGCGGGCGAGGGCGCGACGACGCTTGGGCGCTGCCCCTTCGTGCGGAGCTGATCACGGAGGCGCGCGAGCGTGGAGTTGGACAGCCAAATCATCCCGGCAGACTACACGCTTGCCCGCGCTCCACTCAATCGTCGAACTTGAAAAGATCGTCGAGATCCTGGCGCGTGAGCTTCTTGGCGCCGCCGAGATCCTCGCTGAGAACCGCCCCCACGAGCTCCCGCTTCTTGCCGCCGAGCTCGATGATCTTCTCCTCGATCGTGCCCTTGGCGATGAGGCGGTAGGTGGTGACGACCTTGGTCTGGCCGATGCGGTGCGCGCGATCGGTCGCCTGGTCCTCGACCGCCGGGTTCCACCACGGGTCGAAGTGGATGACCGTGTCGGCGGCGGTCAGGTTGAGTCCGCTGCCTCCCGCTTTGAGCGAAATGAGGAAGACGGGAGGCCCGTCGTCGCTCTGGAAATTCTCGACGCGCTCCTGGCGATCCTTGGTGGAGCCGTCCAAGTACTCGTAGGCGACCTTGTCCTCTTCCATCGCGCGCCGGATGATCGTCAGCATCGAGACGAACTGGCTGAAGACGAGGACCTTGTGGCCACCGGCGACGCTGGTGGCGATGAGCTCGCGAAACGCTTGTAGCTTCCCGCTGTCGTCGTCGCCGAACTGGCGCGGCAGGCCGAGGAGGCGCGGATCGCACGCCGCCTGACGAAGGCGCGTGAGGCCGGCCAGAATCTGGATGTGGCTCTTACCGATGCCCTGCCGCTCGACCTCGCCCAGGACCTGCGCGCGGACCTCCTTGAGGACGGCGGCGTAGAGCGCGCCTTGCTCGCCCGCGAGCTCGCAGAACTGATCGGTCTCGATCTTCTCCGGGAGATCCTTGGCGACCTCGCTCTTCGTGCGGCGCAAGATGAACGGATGGATCGTCGCGCGGAGGCGCGTGGCGGCCTTCTGATCGCCGTTGTCGATGGGACGCGCGTAGCGCTCCTCGAACTTGTCGAGCGGGCCGAGGAGGCCGGGGCTCACGAAGTCGAAGATCGACCAGATCTCGCTCAGGCGATTTTCGATAGGAGTGCCCGAGAGGGCGAGCCTTCGGTCCGCCTTGAGACGCTTGGCGGCGCGCGCGGTGGCCGAGAGCGGGTTCTTGATGTTCTGCGCCTCGTCGAGGATCGCGTACCGCAAGTCCAGTTTGGCGAGCAGCTCCTCGTCGCGGCGGAGGAGCGCGTAGCTCGTGACGATGACGTCCGCGTCCTCGAGCTCGTCCTGCCGCTCTTTGCGCTCCGCGCCGTGCCAGAGCGCGTGCTTGAGCGACGGCGCGAACTTATCCATCTCGCGCAGCCAGTTGGTGACGACCGACGTGGGCGCGACGATGAGCGCCTGGAATTTGCGGGGTAGACCGTTCTTGTCCTTCGGCGCGCCGTCCTTCTCCGCGTTCTTGATCGCGAGGAGGAGCGCGAGGGTCTGCACGGTCTTTCCGAGACCCATGTCGTCGGCGAGGATTCCGCCGGAGCCGATTTCGTTCAAAAACCAGAGCCATTGGAAGCCCTGCTCCTGATAGGGGCGTAGGGTGGCCTTCAGGTTCCGCGGCTTTTTGATGCCCTTGATCTCGTCGATGTCGCGGAGCTTCGTGAAGAGCTCCTTGGCGCTGTCGGAGACGGTGGCGCGGCCGACCGCCTCGAGCAATTCCTGGAGGCGCCCCGCCTGCGAGAGCGGCAGCTTGCTCCCCAGCCCTCCGCCGGTCGCCAGGATCTCCGCCTGGCGATTGAGCACCTCGCGGACCTTCGCGGCGTCGAGTCGCGCGAAGCTCCCGTCGGCGAGGCGCACGTAGCGGCGCCCCTCGGCGAGGCATTTGCCGAGCTCCTCTTGCGTGACGGCGATGCCCTCGCTCTCGAACGAGAGGCGGAGGCTCAGCCAGTCCATGCCGCTCGATACGCGCGCGTTGGCGTTCAGCGCCTCGCCGCGGACCTGCACGTCGACGAGATCGTCGGGGACGAAGAGATCCCAGTCCTCCGGCAGCTCGCCGATGCCCTCCGTCCAGAACTGGATCGCGTCGTCGCCGCGCGCCAGGAAGTTGTTGCCGTCCTCGTCGGGGACGAGCCCCAGGTCGCGGAGCTTGCCGGCCGCTTCTTGTTGGGCGGCGATGTCGCAACGGATGCATCGTGCGCGCTTCGTCGAGCCCTCCTCGGGGGGCTTCACGATGACCGGGGGCGTCATGCCATCGGCGCGGACGTCGAGCTCGATGTCCTCGTACGCGGCGCGGAGGGCGACGCGGGCTTCGGTGAGCGTGCCGCCGGCGCGCATGCGGAAGGTCGGCACGAGATCGACGACGTCCGCGACCTGCGAGAGCTCGGGCAGCTCGGCGCCGACCTCGAGGGCCACCTTCGGGAGACCCGACGCGATGAGCGCGGGGAGGTTGTCGATCGGCTCGTGGATGAACGGCGCGCGCGACAAGCGCCGAACGGCGGCGGGAGAGACGCGGCGATCGATCGGACGCGCGACGCCCTCTTGCGGATCGACGTACCAGCCGGGGCTTCCCTCGAACCACGCGCCGTGCGCCATCGTGAATTTTCGCGGATCGCCGGCGCGCTGGAAGCTCGACTTGACCATCACGTGCTGGCCGTCGGGCGAGAGCTCGAGATCGAAGCGCGGACGAAGCGGCTCGTCGCCGAAGCGGAGCTCCATCATCTGGGGCTCGACGATGACACGGCGACCCTTCAGGTGCGGGAGCAGATCCGCGGCGTCCTCTCCGCGTACCTCGATGCCGACGCGGCGCGGGCCCTCGTTCTCCAAACGCGCGAGGAGGCGGATGGCCTCGCGATCGGCGCTGGGCTTCTCGCCTTGCGACGCGAGCAGCGCGCTCGGGAGCAGCGGCGTGCGGTTGTCGGGATCGAGCAGCGTGATCGTGAGCGCGCCGGACTTGGCTTGGAGGCGGTATTCGATCTGCTTGGGGACCTTCGGGAGCGGCTCGGGGAGCCACGCATCGACGCCCGTGGGCACGGTGCCAGGCACGTAGGGGCGCGGCCCGTGACCGCCTTGCTGGCCTCCGTGCCCTCCTTGGCCTCCTTGGCCCCCGCCGTGGCCGCCCTGCGATCCGCCGCGCTGCTGGAGCATCTTCATCGCCCGCTGCGCGCGACGCTTGCGCCGGCTGCTGCCGCCTGCGCCGTCCATGTCCCCTCCCGCGGAGTACCCGTTCTGCATCGGTGAGCCCGATCCTTCCCCTTGCACGTGCGAGCGCGCGCGCGCGCCGTCCGAAAAACCCGAAAAGCCCGGCGGCAATGGCGCGGGGTGCTGTGGCGTTTGTGGGCGTGGCGAAGGACCACGCGACTGGTCGCGCAGCGCGATGAGCAGCGCCGCGACGTGCTTGCAGTGCCCGTTGATCTTCGAGAACGCCGGGCACGTGCAGGTCGACGAGAACCCGCTGGGGGTCAGCTGAAGCCCGACCTGATACGGCTCCGGTTCGCTGCCCCGCACGAGCGCCTTGGCGCTGGTCTCCTCGAGGGACACCCCGTCCACCGCGTGCCTTCGGACGTAGTCGTAGCCGCGCAAAAACGCGCGCGCGCCCAGCAAGCGCCGCAGGGAGCGGTCGTTCAGCGTCGAGAGCGCGTCCTGAAAGGGTGTCGCCAAGAGGTGGGGGTGCTACGCGGAGTCCGCGCGCCTTTCCTTGCGCCAGAAAAACGCGCAATGGGAAGTACGAGGGGGGCCAAAGGCTGGCCCAGGGCTGGCAAAAGAGCAGTCGGCTGGGGCGGTGGGGCCGCCGAGCGCACCCGACAGGGCGCGCGGACGGGCTCAGTTGAGCGCCAGCCCTATTAAGCCTGATAACACCCGTCGGGGCCGGCCGCAACACCGGGCGGCTTTCTCCGCGATCGGCGGCCCCGGGAGGCCCCAACTTCGGCGCGCCCGGGGGGGCGGCGGCTCGTCGTCGGGGGGCCTGGTCCGGTCGTCGCCCCCCTCCGCATGAAGTCTATGCCACCCTGGTCTTCCCGACAAAGGCGCGTTGCGAAAAGGCCGCGATCTCGGCTACCCAAGTGGGCGCGCCATGAAATCCCCGCATCTTAGTACCGCCAAGCTGCTTTCGTTCGTGCTGACTGGACTCGTCGGCATTTCATGCGGAGGAGCGCCGAGCGTGCCTGCTTCGCCTCCCAAGCCGACCGCTCTCGCCGTCTTCGAGGCCACCGCGCCGTCGGTCGTCGCGATCCTGAACGACGATCGCGCCGATCGGGAGGAGGAGATCAAGGAGATCGAACGGACGCTGGGCGACGAGGCCAAGGCGCCCAAGCGCGTCATCGACGTCTCGCTCCGCAAAGATCCGACGCCGCACGGCACCGGCTTCATGGTCGAGGGCGGACAGATCGTCACCGCCGCGCACGTCGTCTTCCGTCCCGATCGGCTGAAGGTCACCACGCGCACCGGCCAGACCGTCGACGCCGAGGTCGTGCGCATCGACGAAGTGCGTGACGTCGCCATCCTCAGGCCGAAGCAGCCGCTCACGGGCGTGCCTCCATTGCCGATCGACGCCAAAGAGATCCGCGTCGGCGAGCCGGTTTGGGCGCTCGGCCACACCGGGCACGGCTACTGGGCGCTGTCGTGGGGCATGAGCGAGGGCATCGCGTCGGGACAGGTCGACATGTTCGGCGCGCGCCTCGTGCTGTTCGACGGCGCCGTGTACCCGGGCTTCTCGGGCGGGCCGGTCGTGACCATGGACGCCTCCGGCAAGCCGCACGTCGTCGGCGTCAACCACGCCATCCTCTTCACCGGCAGCGGCGGCATCGCCCCCATCTCGAGCGCGGTCGCCGCGTCGGAGGTGCGCGAAGTGCAGGCCGGCCACCCGCCGGCCGTCCAGAAGGTGCTCGCCGATTACGCGCAGAAGCACCGCGGCAAGGTGTACGCGGATCTCTTCATCACCGACCGCCTGAGCGTCTCGCGCGATCCGAACGATCAGCAGGTCGCCCACATCATGGGCAACGCCCACCTCATCGAGGCCAAGCAGGACGGCACGCGCATCCCCGCGGTGGCGATGGTCTTCGGGCTTCCGAAGGGCCCGACCGACGTCGAGTTCGAGGCGAAGGATCCGAACGGAAACGTAGTCGCGTCGTGGCCGTCCACCGTTCGCGTGGGCGAGCACCAGCGCGTCGCGTTCGTGAGCGGCAACCTCCGCTTCACTGCCAAGACGCACGGAAAGTACCTCGTGACTTTGAAAAGCGGCGGGAAAGAGATCGGCCAGTCGCAGGTCTCGCTGCAGCTCGAGGACGACGACGACGAGCTCGCCGACGAGCACTCCGCCGACGTGGTCGACGACGGCGATCCCGACGTCGACATCGTTGTGGCGATGATGGGCAACGACGATCCGCTCACGCTCATGGGCATCCGCGCGGCGTGGGCCGAGCGGAGCTACCCGCGCCGCGTCGGTTACACCTGGTTCGCGCGCGGCACCCGCGGGTGGTCGGGCACCAACGTGAGCATCAGCGCTTTCGTCCTCGATGACGCCGGCAACATCGTCGGCCGCAGCGACGGCTGCTTCAAGCCGGAGCTCCGCCCCGAGCACACGTGGTCGTGCCTGGGGTCCAACGGCATGGCGCCGCCGCCGCTCGCGAACAAAGAAGGTCAGTACGACATCGTCTTCGCGATCAACGATCGCCCCGTCGCGTGGTGGCCGATGGAGGCCGCGATCCGCAAGGACCACGCGCCGGGCAGCGACATGGAGCGCTGGATGAAGGAGATGAAGCGCGTCGTCGTGAAGCGCCAGAAGGCCGCCGCCGGACCGACGCCTCCGCCGACGCCCGCGCCGCCCGGACCGAAGGGCACCGCGACACCGAAGCCCCCGACCACGACGCCGAAGCCCCCGACCACGACGCCGAAGCCCCCGGCCACGAAGCCCCCCACGCCGAAGCCGGCGCCGGCGGTGCTGGACGGGCGGAACTGACGTGCGCGCGCGCGCTCTCCTCTTGGCCGTCCTCCTCGCCGGCTGCGGCGTGCCGGTCGGCGCGGGGCTCGACGAGACCGACGCAAACAGGATCGTCGTGGCGCTCGACCACGCGAAGATCGACGCCACCAAGGAGATCGATCCGGGCGGTGAGGGACAGATCCGCGTGACCGTGGCGCGCGACGACGTCCCGCGCGCGCTCGTCGCGATGCAGGGCGAAGGCCTCCCCCGCCCGAGGCCGCGCGGCGTGCTCGACACGATGGACAAGGGCGCGCTCGTGCCCAGCCAGGCGCAAGAGCACGCGCAGCTGGTCGCGGGACTGGCCGGAGATCTGGAGCGCACGCTCGAGGGGGTCGACGGGGTGCTGGCGGCGCGCGTGCACCTCAACCTGCCGACGCGCGATCCGCTCCGCGACGCGCCGGTCGGGAAATCGTCGGCGAGCGTCCTCGTCGAGCATCGAGGCTCGACGCCGCCGCTCACGAGCGACGCGATCCAGCGTCTCGTCGCGGGGGGCGTGGGAGGCCTCTCGCCGGTCGACGTGGCGGTGGTGACGGTGCCGCGCGCCGCCCCCGCGCGCGTTGGCGAAGCGGATCTCGCCCACGTCGGCCCCATCACGGTGGCGCGCGGCTCGTTGCGATCGCTCCAGCTCTCCCTCGTGGGGATGGTCGTCCTCATCGCGGTCCTGGCCGGGGCGCTACTTGCAGTCTACACGCGTCTCCTCCGTGCCAGGAGCGCCGAACCGGCGCGGTGATCGTCACGTGATCACGCTGCGCGGCGTCTCCAAGTCGTTTCCAGTGAGCGGCCCGCAGCGCGTCGCGCACGTCCTCCGCGACGTGAACCTGCACGTCCCCGAAGGCTGCCTCTACGGCCTGATCGGCCCCGGCGCCTCCGGCAAGAGCGTCCTCCTCAAGATGGTGACGGGCCTGATGCGGCCCGACGCCGGCTCGGTCGTCGTGGCCGGCGAGGAGGTGACGACGCTGACCGATCTCAAGCTCCAAGAGCTCCGTAAGCGCCTCGGCATGCTCTTCCAGAACAACGCGCTCTTCGATCACCTCACCGTCGGCGACAACATCGCGTTCCCGCTCCGTCGCCTCTACGCGCCGCCCGAGACCGAGGTGCAGGCGCGCGTCGCCGAGCGCCTCGCGTGCGTCGCCTTGTCCGGCTTCGAGTCGCGCATGCCTGCCGGCCTCTCCGGCGGACAGAAGAAGCGCGTCGGCGTCGCGCGCGCCACCATCACGAACGCGCCCATCGTGCTCTACGACGAGCCCGCGGCCGGCCTCGATCCGGTGACGTCGCAAAAGATCTTCGAGCTCCTCCGCGCCGAGCAGCGCGCCGCGAACGCCACCGTCATCATGGTGTCGTCCGACCTCGACCGCCTCGTCACCGTCACCGATCGCGTCGGCATGATGTACCGCGGCGAGCTGATCTTCGACGGGACCACGAAGGAGGCGGTCGAGAGCATCGAGCCTCGCGTGAAGCAGTTCGTGCACGGCCTCACGGAGGGGCCGCTCTGAGTCGGTGGAGAACGGGACGCTCGACGCGCTGGAGCTCGTGCTCGCGATGGCGATCAAGATCCCCGCGGCTCTGATGCTTCTCTCGTGGGACGAACGGCGCCTTTTCGCGCGCGCCCCCGAGCAGCTCGATCGCGCGTGGCCGTCGTCGACGAAGCTCTCGGCGATGGTCCTCTTCCCGGAGATCGGCATCGTGCTGCACTTCTGGCGCACGCGGCGCAGCTTCGCGGGCGTGGGCCTCGGCCTCCTGTGGAGCGTCGCGTTCGTGGTCGCGACGAGCGCTCCCCTCGTGGCGATCGACGCGCTTCTGCGGGACGAGTAGGATCGCCGCCTCCGTGACCGCCGCGAGCACGCCCCAAGAGCCGAAAGAGCGGAAGGTCCCCTTCGGCCAGGTCACGGCCGCGCGGGTCGGCGCCGCGTTCCTCGGCATCGCGACGACGACGGGCGGCATGGGCATCCTCTTCGGCCGCTGCCTCTCGCGCCTCGTGCGCGGCCGGTTCGACGGTCAGGAGCTCTGGAAGAACCTCTACAAGATGGGGGTAAAATCCCTGCCGATCGTCGCGGTCACCGCCGTCTTCACCGGCGCGATCATGGTCATCCAAGCCGCGGTCATCGTGAAGCGCTACAACGCCGAGTCGATGATCGGCGGCGGCGCCGGCTTCGGGACGCTCCGCGAGATCGCCCCTCTCCTCACGGCGCTCATGATCAGCGGCCGCGTCGGCGCAAACAACACGGCCGAGCTCGGTACGATGGTGGTGACCGAGCAGCTCGACGCGCTGCGCGTCCTCGCGATCGACTCCATCTCGTTCCTCATCCTCCCGCGCTTCATCGCGATCACGATGACGCTCTTCATGATGACGCTCTTCGCCGACGCCATCGCGCTCATCGGCGCCGCGTACACCGCGCAGGGCCTCCTCAGGGTCGACCCGCAGACCTTCTACAACGGCCTCACCACCGGCATCTTCAACCTCGGCTTCGGCGACGTCGCGAACGGCCTCTTCAAGAGCTTCCTCTTCGGCCTGCTCATCGCGCTCGCGAGCTGTTACTTCGGCCTCGCCACCAAGGGCGGCGCCCCCGGCGTCGGCCGCGCCGTCAACGCGCAGGTCGTCGCCAGCGCCGCGGGCGTCTTCGTGATCGACTACCTCGTGAGCTTCCTACTCGGATGACGCGATGACCGACGCCGCGCCCCCGTCCTCCCTCGACCTGAAGGAGGAGCCGCCCGAACCGGGCTTCGTCGCCACCCTCGGCGCCGCCGCGATCGATCTCATCCTCGGCGGTCGCGAGATGTACTCGGTCTTCGTGCGGACGCTCTATTACGTCTTCCGCGGCAAGCGCGAGAAGGGCGCGCTCGTCCAGCAGATGTACGAGATCGGCAACAAATCGCTCTTCTTCCTCTGCATCACGATGGGCTTCATCGGGATGATCCTGGTGTACCAGGCGGGCCTGCAGTCCAAGCGCATCGTCCCCGACTTCACGCTGCTCGGCGCGACGTACCTCGAGCTCCTCGTCCGCGATTTCGCCGCGTCGATCGGCGCGCTCATGCTCGCCACGCGCGTGGGCGCCGGGATCGCCGCCGAAATTGGCTCGATGGTCGTCACCGAGCAGGTCGACGCGCTCCGCATGTGCGCGGCCGATCCCATCGATTTTTTGATCGTCCCCCGTTTCCTCGCCAGCCTCGTGATGACGACGATGCTCATCGTCCTCGCCGGCACGGTGGCGTTCTGCGCGGGCGCCGGCACCGCGTACGTGGCGTTCGGCGTGTCACCCGAGACGTTCTTCAACGCGCGCCTCGTCGACGCGGGCGATCTGACGACGGGCCTCACGAAGTGCATCGCGTACGGCGCCGCGATCCCGATCGTGAGCGGCTACTGCGGCCTCTCCACTTTCGGCGGCTCGGAGGGCGTCGGCTGGGCCACGACGCGCGCCGTCGTCAACTCGTCCCTCGCCATCATCATCTTGAACTTCTTCATCTCGGGCGCCGCGTTCCTGATCTTCCCGAACTGACGGCGCCCAACTTTGATGATCCAGTTTCGCAACATCAAGAAGTCCTTCGGCCCCAAGCCGGTCCTGACCGACGTGAGCTTCGACGTGAAGCCGGGCGAGGTGTTCTTCATCATCGGCGCGTCGGGCGTCGGCAAGAGCGTGCTCATCAAGCACCTCGTCGGCCTCCTCTACCCGGATGACGGTCAAATTTGGCTCGACGGCGAGGAGATCAGCCAGTTCAGCGAGAAGCAGATGGATCCCATCCGAAAGAAATGCGCGATGGTGTTCCAGCACTCGACGCTCTTCGACTCGATGACCTGCGCCGAGAACGTGGCGCTGCCTCTCCGCAAGCACAAGGGCCTCAGCCAGAAGGACGCGCTCGCCGAGGCGCGACGCCGGCTAGCGATCGTGCACATGCAGGAGTTCGGCGACCACTACCCGCCGGCGCTCGGCGACGGCATGCGCAAGCGCGTCGCCATCGCGCGCGCCCTCACGCTCGACCCGAAATACGTCCTCTTCGACGAGCCCACCACCTCGCTCGATCCGGTGAGCGCGCGCCGCGTCGACAAGCTCATTCGGGAGCTGTCGACCAAGCTGGGGGTGACGTCCATCGTCGTGAGCCACGATCTGGTCAGCATCTTCACGATCGCCGATCGGATCGTCATGCTCTACCAGGGCCTCGTGAAGATGATCGGCACGCCCGCCGAATTCAAGGCGACCGACGACGGGGTCGTCCAGCAATTCATCCACGGCCGCGCGCAGGGACCGATGGAGGCGTGACGCCTCTTGCCGTAAGCTAGCCGGACATGGCCCAAGAGAAATCGATCGAGGTCAAGGTCGGCGTCTTGATCCTGGTGTCGCTCGGGATCCTGGCCGCCTTCATCCTCATCATGGGCGGCATGAATTTCGAGAAGACGTACACCGTCTACGTCGACTTCGACAACCCGGGCGGCCTCCAGTCCGGCGCGCCGGTGCGCATCGCCGGCGTGAAGGTCGGCAAGGTGTCGGAGCTGCGCTTCATGAACGGCGCGGTCGATCCGAAGACCAACCGGCGCACCCTCGTGCGCGCGAAGCTGTCCGTCGAAGAGCGCGTGCGCGAGGCGGTCCACGAGGATGCGGATTTCTACGTGACGACGCAAGGCGTGCTCGGCGAGCAGTTCCTCGCGATCGAACCGGGGAGCATCCAGAAGCCGGTGCTGAAGGACGGCGCGATCGTGAAGGGGATCGATCCGCCGCGCCTCGACCTGTTCCTCGCGAAGGCGTTCGAGCTGCTCGACACGACGGTCACCGGCATCAAGAACAACCGCGAGCTGATCAGCGACATCGCCGTCAACACCGCGGGGCTCTTGAAGGGGCTGAACGGCGTCATCACCGACAACCGCGAGCGCATCAACCGCACGATGGCGAACCTCGAAGCGCTGTCGGCGGAAGCGAACACGCTCACGCACGACGCGCGGATGAAGTACGTCGACAACCCCAAGATCGCCCATACCATCGACAACATCGATCGCATCTCCACTGACCTTCAGAAGGACAGCGGGCCGATGCTCAAGGACGCGCGCGAGGCGCTGGCGAACTTGAACCGCGTCTCGGCGACCGTCGGCGGCGCGGACGAGCAAGCCAAGCTGAAGAAGGCGCTCGAGGACGTGGCGCAGCTCGCGGCGCGGGCCAACGCGACGGCGGCGGACGCGCAGGCGATCGTCGCGCACATCAAGAAGGGGGACGGGACGGTCGGCTCGCTCCTGATGGACGAGCAGGTCTACGACGATCTCCAGGAGATGGTCCGCGACCTGAAGCACAACCCTTGGAAGTTCTTCTGGCGCGAGTGACGGTTACTCGGTAGCGGAGTCGGCGACCGCGCCATCGTCGGCGTCGGTCCCGGAGTCGGGGGGCGGCGTCGGCGCGTCGGAGGCGGCGTCTGCGGAGCCGTCGCGACGACCGGCGTCGGTGGGTGCTGGCGCCGCGGCGTCCTCCGTGGATTGAACGAGCGAGAGATCGTTGTCGCAGAGGCGCCGGCCGTCCTTCTGCGGGACGCACACGAGGCCGTCCGCGCAGTCCGTCGCCTGGAGGCACTCCCCCCCTTGCGCGATGAGCTTCGCCTTCGTCGAGCAGGCCGCGAGCACGGCCACGGTGACACCGACCGCGGCGAAGACGAGCGGCTTCACGAGCGGCCTCACGGGGAGAAGCGTACCACGCAGCGCGCGAGCGGCGGTTTCAGGCGAGCGTGATGAGGACGTCGCCCTCGTTGACCGCTTGCCCCTCGGCGCAGTGGATCTTCTCCACCTTGCCGTTGGTGGAGGCCTCGACCGGCATCTCCATCTTCATCGACTCGAGGATCACGCAGGTCTGCCCTTCGAGGACGTTGTCGCCCTCCTTGACCTCGATCTTCCAGACGGTGCCCGTGATGTGCGCGTTGACGGTGCTGGCCATTTCTCGAGCACCGTACAAAGGTTTCGCTCACTTGTCACAGCTCGTGGGCGGGAGCCTGCGCGCTTTTTTCGGACCTTTTTTCCCCACAGACCCGTTACAAAGCCGGCTAGAAGGCACAGGAGGGTTTGCGAACCCTCGCGCTTGCTTGTAGCTTTTTGGATAGTACCGAAGAGAAACACACCATCATGGCGGAACAGAAAGAAAGCTCAGTCCTTTTCTCCCTCAAAGAGCTCATGAACCTCGAGGAGGATCGGATCCGACAAGAGGAAGCCGAGCGGCAGCGCGTCGCTCAGGCGGAGCAGAGCGCACGGAGCGATCTCGAGCGTCGCGCGCGCGAGGCCGAAGAGGCCCGCATCCGTCAGGAGGACGATCGACGTCGCGGAGAGGAGCAGCGCCAGCGCGAGGAGACCGCGCGGCTCGAGGCCATCCGCCACGGCGAGGTCGAGCGCGCGCGCATCGACGCCGAGAACGCCGCCCGCATGGAGGCGATGCGCCGGCATCAAGAGCACGAGCGGCAGATGACCGCTATCAAGGAGAGCAAGGGGAAGAAGCAGGCCGTGATCATCGCGGTCGCGGCGGCGGCGTTCCTCGTCATCGGCGGCGTCGGCGGCGGCTACGCCTTCTACCAAAAGAGTCAATCGGCGGACGCCGAGCGCGTGAAGCACGAGAAGGAACTCGCCGAGCAAAAGGCCCAGGTCGAGAAGCTCCAGCGCGAGGTCAACGAGCAGAACCAGGCCGTCTCGCAGCTCGAGGACGCGGTGAAGAACGCGAAGGACGAGGCTGCCAAGCAGGACGCGCAAAAGGCGCTCCTCGCCGCGCAGCAGAGGCAGCAGGCCGCACGGCAAGCACTCGGACGCGTGAACACGGGCGCGGCGGCGCCGGTCAACAAGCCGATCAACAAGCCTGCGTGCAACTGCCAGCCGGGCGATCCGCTGTGCTCTTGCATTCAGTGACGGGCGGGCGGCGCGGGCGGTAGGGGGCGGTCGGGCAAGACTGGCGGCCAACCCTGGTGGGGGACCAGGAGGTCCCCCCTCGCTCGCGTGGCGAGCGAGCCTCCCCCCGGGCGCAATCGCTTCGCGAAGTCGTGCGGACGCACGACCGGAGCGGGAGCAGATGAGAGAAGCGGGCGGCGGCGGAGGCTCCCCTCGCACCTCCCCGGGCGGCGGCGCGGCTCGTGAGTGTCCGGGCGTGACCGACCAAACCAAGCCTCGCGCGTCCCAGACCACTTTGTGCTTTAGTGCCCCCGATGAGCGCCGGGTCGCCGATTGTTTTTGCGCTGGATTTTCCGGAGCTCGATGCTGCACGGCGCGCGGCGCTCGCGGTGCGCGATGCGATTGGTATGGTCAAAGTCGGGCTCGAGCTCTTCGTCCACGCAGGCCCTGCGGCCGCGCGGCTCGGCGAAGAGGTCGGGCGTCCGGTCTTCCTCGATCTGAAGCTCCACGACATTCCGGAGACCGTCGAACGGGCCATCGGGCGCGCAGCCGATCTCGGCGTTCGATACGCGACCGTGCATGCGCAGGGTGGTCCAACGATGCTGCGGCGGGCCGTGGAGCGCGCGCGCGCGTCGGCGACGGGGCTCGAGGTCGTCGCGGTGACCGTGCTGACCTCACTCGACGCGGCGGACCTCGGCAAGATGGGTGTTGATGGAGACGTGGCGACGCACGCCGCACGACTCGCCAAGGTGGCGTGGGGCGAAGGAGTGCGCGCGTTCGTCTGCTCGCCGCACGAGGCCCGGGCAATGCGTGCCGCGCTGGGGCCGGAGGCGACACTCATCACGCCCGGCGTGCGCGCGTCGGACGCGGCGGGCAAGGACGATCAGAAGCGCGTCGCGACCGCGGCGCGCGCGATCGAGGACGGCGCGGACTGGCTCGTCGTCGGGCGTCCGATCCGTGATGCCGCCGATCCGCTCGCCGCGGCGCGCGCGATCGAAGCGGAAGCGCGTCTCGCGCAGAGCCGGCGCGCGCCGTGAGGCTCATCTGCGGAATGCAGCCGGTGCGCGAGGCCATTCGCGCGCACGGCGCGGCGCTGGGCAAGGTGCTCGTCGAAGCGCAGAAGGACGCGCCGCAGCTCGAAGCGCTCGCGCGCTTCGCCACGGATCAGGGGGCCACCGTCGAGCGCGCGTCGCGGAGCCAACTCGATCGCATGGCGAAGGGGGCTCGGCATCAAGGCGCCATCGCGCTCGCGCCGGAGCTCGCGCTCGTGGCGCTCGCAGACGTCGCGGCGATGGAGAACGGCCTCGTCGTCGCGCTCGACGAGCTCGAGGATCCGCAGAATTTCGGGGCGATCGTGCGGTCGGCGGTCGCGATGGGCGCGACGGCGGTGGTGTGGCCCGAGCACCACTCGGCGCCGCTGAGCCCGGCGACGTTCCGCGCGTCGGCGGGGGCCATCGAGCACGCGACGCTGTGCCGCGTGACCAACCTCGCCGAAGCGCTCACGCGCCTCGCCGACGCAGGCTGCACGGTCGTGGGGCTCGACGCGGGAGCGGAGCTCGCGATCGATCGCGTGGATCTCAAAGGTCCGGTGGTGCTCGTCGTGGGCGCCGAGGGCAAAGGCCTGCGGCGCGGCGTGAAGAAGGTATGCGGGGCGCTCGCGCGCCTGCCGATGCACGGACCGATGTCGTCGCTCAACGCGTCGGTGAGCGCCGCGATCGCGCTCTACGAAGCCCGGCGACAGCGAGCGCTGTAGCGACGAGGCCAAGCGCGCTCGCCCCTTCGAAGGGCGTCGTCGGGGCGATCTCCGATTTTCCGCAGCTCTTCTTGCTCGCGCTCGCGCTCGCGGCCGTGCCCGGGCAATAGATGGCTTTGCCGACGCTCGCCCCCTGGATGCACTTCTGGACCATCCCGCGCTGCGTCATGCCGGCCGCGCAGCTCTCGTCGACGATGCCGCCGAGCGCCGGGCACGTCTGGCCATCCGCCTTGCAAAGCTTCTCGACGGAGCAGTCGTCCGGCGGCTTTGCCGGCGCGACATCGGCAACGGCGAGCGGCGCCCAGAGCATGCCGGCGGAGAGCACCACTGCGGAGAGGATCGCGCGCGTCATCCGGTCAGCATAGACGCGAAATACCCTTGCAGGCGCGTCGCCGCGTCCGGCGCGTCCCTTTTCGTCGAGACCGCGCGCGCCGCGCCCGCGGCGTCTCCGTCGAGGCCGAGGAGAGCGAGCAGCTCTTCTTGCGCGCGGTCGAACGCCGATGCTTCTCCCGTGCTCAATGGACCGCCGGTGGGAGCGGGTCGGCCTTCCGCGCGCGCGAGCTCGCGCCGGACCGCCATCTTCAACTTCATCTTGAGCGCGGCGAAGAGGAAGATCGCCGACCCGTTCATGTCGGCGACGACGTGCTCGACGTCCTGCGTCCATGCGACGTCGAAGCGCCTGTCGAACGCGCGCCAACCCGCGGTGTCGATCGCCGCGTCGACGCGCCGGAAGAATCCGATCTGCTCGGCGTGGTGAGCCGGCTCCACGAATTTCTCCAGGTGGCAGAGATCGTGGAGCGCGAAGTCGAGCCCGGTTTGCCCGCTCGGCACGGCATCGTCAGGGAGAAGCGAGACGCACCGTCGCCCGCGCGCCTGTAGCGCGAGGACGTGGCGCGGCGCCGGGACGGTGGACAAGAGCTCCACGTCGCGCTCGCCGTGGCTCCACGCGACGACGCCGAGCGCGACGTGCAAGGGCACGCGCCAGAGCCTCACACGCGCGAGCGTCTCCAGCGATGGCCCGGCGCCGACCACGGCGAGGGACGGCGCGTGCTGACCTTGTGCCCATCGCGCTCCGGCCGCAGCGCGCACGCGATCGACGAGGTACGCGCTCGCGCGCTCGGCGTCTTCGGCGAAGCCCATCGCGGAGAGCCTACCAAACTGCGCACGCTCGCCGTACCCTCGTGCGCGATGAGCGTCCGCGTCGAAAACGAGGGGCCCGTCCGCACCATCGTCCTGTCCCGTCCGGAGGTGAAGAACGCCGTCGACGGCCCAACCGCGCAGGCCCTCGCCGACGCGTTTCGCGCGTTCGACGCCGACGACCGCGCGCACGTCGCGGTCCTCTGGGGCGAAGGCGGCACCTTCTGTGCGGGCGCGGACCTGAAAGGGATCGCGGCCGGCCGAGGCAACCGCGTCGCGCCCGACGGAGACGGACCGATGGGCCCGACGCGGATGGTCCTCGGAAAGCCCGTCGTCGCGGCGATCAGCGGGTACGCGGTCGCCGGCGGCCTCGAGCTCGCGCTCTTCTGCGACCTGCGCGTCGCCGAGGAAGACGCAGTGCTCGGCGTTTTTTGCCGCCGCTGGGGGGTGCCGCTCATCGACGGCGGCACCGTGCGCCTCCCTCGCCTGATCGGCCTCTCGCGCGCGATGGATCTCATCCTCACCGGCCGCGGCGTTCGCGCCGACGAGGCGCTGGCGATGGGCCTCGTCAACCGCGTCGTCCCCAAGGGCTGCGCGCGCGCCGCCGCCGAGGCGCTCGCCGGCGAGCTCGCCGCACTCCCGCAGACCTGCCTCCGCTCCGATCGCATGAGCGCGTACGAGCAGCACGAGCTCCCCGTCGCGCAGGCCCTCTCGAACGAGCTACGTCACGGCCTCGAGCCGCTCGCCAGCGGCGAAGCGAGCTCCGGCGCGACGCGCTTCGCGAAGGGCGCCGGACGCCACGGGGCGACCTAGAGCAACCGTCCTTACGACTTCCGCTCGACTATTTCTTCAGGGCGATGCCGCGGATGTGCGCGCGGACGGCGATCTTGCGGGCTTCGAGGAACGGCGCGTCGTACGGGCTCATCTGGAGAAAGCCCTCGGTCACCTGGGGGATCGCGAAGGGCATGAAGTGGACGCCCACGATCGTCATGATGAGCTGGCCTGTGTCGCCTTCGACGAAGACGCCCGCCTCTTGACCCACCTTCGCGAACTGCGCCGCCGCATGAAGGACGGCCTGGAGCGAGCTCGCCAGGTGGTCGCGCATGACCGGCCCCCAGTCCATCGCCTCGCGCACGAGGAGGCGTGCCGCGAATGGCTGGCCGTGGAGGACCTGCGTGATCGCGTCGCTGAGCGCGTCGAGGCGATGCTCGAGGGAGCCCTCGGTCAGCATCGCGCTCTGGATGGCGCCGCTCACTGGGATGATGAGCCGCTCCAAGACGGCGGCGTACAGCACGTCCTTGCTCGCGAAGTGATGAAACAAGGAGGCCTTCCGGAGTCCGACGCGCTCCGCCAAATCGGCCATGCTGGCCCCCTCGTAGCCGCGCTCCGCGAACAGCCGGGTCGCCTCGACGACGATCTCGTCGCGGCGCAGACGTTTGCCGCTCGCCGCGCCGCCGACCTTTTCGTCTGGTGGCGTCGACTTCGGCCTCGGGTTTTCACTCGTCATCATTCCCCCCTCCTCGATCCCGGTTGCACCGTTTCGAGCTGACGGAGCGGCTTCAGCAGCTCCGACACCTTCGCGGACAGCTGCGACAGCACCTCGCGCGGCACGAGCGACTCGGCCTGGAACGTCGCGAAGCCGACGTACTCTTGCATGAGCTGCACGAGCCACGCGTCCGGATCGTCGCCCGCGAGCGCCGCCAGGTTCTTGGCGACGCGCTCCGGCTTGAACGTCCCATCGTCGAGCGGCCCCGCCATCATGAAGAGCGGATCGTACACCCCTCCGCCGGTCGCGAACCGCGAAAGGCCCTCGCGCAGGTCGGCCCCCTTCCCCTCTTCGTCGCAGGCCGTGTGGATGGCCGCGAGCGCAGGGTTGAAGACCTCGACGATGGCCTCGGGCCCCTGGGGACGGGCAGCCGTCATCATCACCAAGCCGGCGTTGCTCAGCTGGAAAAGCGACCGCGTGATCTCGAACTCGAGCTGTCCGATGCGGCGCCCGATGTCGGCGATGTTGCGCTTGCCGTCGCACTGCGCGAGGACCTCGGCGAGCTCGTCCGGGGGCTTCTTGCCTGACGCGGTCGGTACCGGGATGAACGTGTCGTTCGGGATCTTCTCCCGGAAATATTTCATCTCGTCCATGCGCCGCGCCGCCTCGAGGAGGAGCGCGCCCGCGTTCAGGCTGTGGCGCCGGATGAGGACCTTCTCGTCGAAGCGATCGTAGAAATAGAAGCTGCCCTCGGTGACGTGGATGGCGGCGTAGAAGACCTCTTCCACTTGGCGCGCCATCATCGGGTAGAGTTCTTCGGCGGTGACGAACTCGAGCTCGATGGCGGCCTCGCCGACGCGCTTGCCGGTGGACTCGGCGCTGCGCACGATGGCCTCGAGCTGCTCGCGCGTAATGACGCCGAAGCGGTAGAGGGTCTCGCCGATTCGCTCGTCGGGGACGGTGGTGGAGGCGCCGACGACGTTGCCGGCGTCGAAATAGAACGAGCGCTGCCCTTGGTCGCAGAGGACCGTGAGCTCGCCGCGCCAACCGGACTGCGAGGCGAGCGCCACGATGTCACACAGCGCGCCGGGGGTGCGCATCTCGCCGGCGAGCTTGAGCACCGAGCCGTCCATCGCGCTCGGGCGCATGAGGACGACGTCGTTCGGCGCCCGAAGGACACGCCACTCGCCGGCCCTCGCGCGCAGGAACTGGCTCGCTACGCGTCCTACCGGATGAACGGTGCCCGTCGCGTCGACGCGCAGCAGGTCATCCCGATCACTCATCCCGGGAAGGATACACAACCAGCGAGCAATACCGCGAAAGATGTGCGAAAGTCGGGGTCGTGGTCCCGACCGTCGCGGCTCTCGAGAAGGCCCTCTCGGCGACCTACCTCGCCGACCCGAAAACGGTTCTCGTCGCCTGGCTGGGGCTGACGCTCGAGCGTCCGCTCCTCGTCGAGGGGCCGCCCGGCGTCGGCAAGACCGATCTCGCCCGCGCCCTCGCCGAATCGCTCGGTCGGCCGCTCATCCGTCTGCAGTGCTACGAGGGGCTCGACGAGGGTAGGGCCCTGTACGAGTGGGACTACGCCAAGCAGATGCTCTACACGCAGCTGCTCCGTGACGCGGTGGCGACCCAAGTGACCGGCGCGGGCTCGCTCATCGAGGCGGCGGAGCGCATCGCCGGGGTGAGCGACGCCTTCTTCAACGAGCGCTTCCTCGTGCCCCGCCCGCTCCTGCAGGCGCTGACGAGCGACGTTCCGGTCGTGCTGCTCATCGACGAGGTCGATCGCGCCGATCCCGAGTTCGAGGCGTTCCTCCTCGAGATCCTCGCCGAACGTCAGGTCACGATCCCCGAGCTCGGGACGATCCGCGCGAAGAGCCCGGCGCTCGTGCTCCTCACGACCAACGCCACGCGCGACATGACCGACGCGCTGAGGCGAAGATGTCTGCACTTGTTCCTCGACTACCCTCCCCCGTCGCGTGAGCTCGCCATCCTCGAGCTGCGCGTCCCTGGGCTGTCGAAGACGCTCGCCGCGGAGCTGGCGCGGTTCGCGACGAGCCTGCGTGGGCTCGGTCTCCGAAAGGCGCCATCGATCGCAGAGACGATCGACTGGGCGCGCGCGCTCGTGGCGCTCGGCGCGAGCGCGCTCGATCCGGAGCTCGCGCGGCAGACGCTCGGCGTCCTCGTGAAGCACGAAGAGGATCGCGCGCGCGCGGAGGCGGAGATCGCCAAGCTCGGTACCTGACGCACGCCCGGCCCTTCGTGTGACGACGTGTGGCCGGCGCAACACACGTTTCGCTAACGGTCGTGCCGGATCTGCGCGATTTCACGTCGGCACGCCCGTTGCAAAGTGTCTTGCTGTGCGCTTCCTGAGCCCCCGCATCGCCGCCGTCGCCCTCGCGTTGAGCTTGCCGCTCTTCGCGGCGACCGCGCGCGAGACGCCGGCGACCGCCGCGGTGCACGAGCAGATCGTCTCGGGTCCGAGCCTCCCCGCGCCGGCCGCGGAGAACGAGGGTCCGTGCGGCATACTGCGGGGTGACGCGGACGACGGGCGGTTCGCGTGCGCGGCAGATGGCGAAGGTGGGCGCTGGGCCGTGAGGCTCGACGCCCCAGTCCCCGGCGCGCGCGATCTCACCCTGACGGCCATCCACGTGGACGCGCGAGGAGCTGAGACGCCCTTCACCGCGCGCGTCGAGGGTGCGGCGGCGTGGTGGTACACGATCGCGCCCGTCGATCGGGCCTTGGCCATCGGGCGCGGCGGCGAGCTCACGATCGATCTCGCACGCGTCGGCTTCCAGACCTACCCGCTCGGCCACTTCGCGTTCCGCGCGTGGCGGCCCTGAAGCTCGCGCTCGCGCCTACCTGAGCTCGGCGACCTGCGCTCCGAAGATTCTCTCGAGACCGCCGAGCAGCGGATCACCGACCTCGACGCGCTGGCCTTTCACCGCGAGCACCGCCTCGGCGCCGTCCGGCAGCGCGAAGATCACCGACACCGGACACTCCCCCGCCGACGCCGCGAAGAGGCTCGCCATCTGACGCAGGTCCGTCTCGCTCGTCTTGTCGGTGCGTAGCCGAATGGCGACGCCGCGCGTGTCGGCCTTCACCGCGTCGATGAGCGGCACGGCTTCGTTCAAGAACACCGTCGGCTCGCGCGGCCCTTCGTCGGCGTCGGGTTCCGCGTCCTCGTCGCGGCGTGGGAAGCTCACCTTCCCCGTGATGAGCACCGGATCGCCGCTCGTCAACACGTGCGCGTACGAGTCGATTTGGTTGCCGCGCACTTTTACCGTGACGCGGCCCGTCAGATCCTCGAGCTCGAAGAAGGCGATCTTCCCACCGCCATCCTTGAACATCTTCTCGCGGTAGCCCTCGACCATCCCGCAGAGGCGCACGACCGCCCAGTCGCTCATGCCGGCGACCTCGGTCGTGGGCTTCGCTTCGAAGCGGCCGAGCGCCGACTCACCGCGGAGGTAACGCTCGAGCGGATGACCAGACACGTAGAAGCCGAGCGACTGGCGCTCGCGGACGAGCATCTCGCGGCGGTCCCACGGCGCGCACGCCTGGTAGTCGCCGATCGACGGGCCCGCGTTGCCCGAAGTGGCGGCCGGCGCCGCGTCGAAGAGGCCGAACAGGTTGGTCTGTCCCGCTTCACGATCGCGGCTCGCCGCGCGTGACCGTTCGAGGGCCACGTCGATCGACGCGAACGCGCGCGCGCGAGAGATCCCGCGGCTCGTGAGGGTCGCGTCGAAGGCGCCGCACTGCACGAGCGCCTCGAGGACCGCCTTGTTGATCTTCTTCGCGTCGACGCGGCTCGCGAAATCGAAGAGGTCCGCAAACGGCCCGCCCTCGGCGCGCGCCTCGAAGAGCGTGTCGAGCGCCGCGCCGCCCAGCCCCCGCACGGCGCCGAGGCCGAACCGAATCTGCGGCCCGAGGGTGTCCTGCACGCGCTCGCTGCGGCGAAGCTTCTTGTTCCCGTCGGGGTGCGTGTAGACGACCTTGAAGTCGGTGTCGCTCTCGTTCACGTCGGGCGGGAGCACCGTCACCTTCATCGCGCGCGCGTCGGCGATGGTGCGGACGACCTTGTCGATTTTCTCGCGATCGCTCGTCATGATCCCGCAGAGCAACTCGACGGGGTAATGCGCCTTCAAATACGCCGTCTGGTACGTGATGAGCGCGTACGCGGCGGAGTGCGACTTGTTGAAGCCGTAGCCGGCGAAGAACTCGAGCAGCGCGAAGATGTCCTCCGCGTCCTTCTGCTCGACGCCGTTGGCGAGCGAGCCTTCGAGGAAGATGCTCTTCTGCTTCGCCATCTCTTCGGGCTTCTTCTTGCCCATCGCGCGACGGAGCAAATCTGCGCCGCCGAGCGAGTAGCCGGCGAGCGCCTGCGCGACCTGCATGACCTGCTCTTGGTAGACGACGACGCCGTAGGTGGGGACCAGGATGTGGTCGACCTTCGGGTGCATCTTCTTGATCGGCTGGCGGCCGTTCTTGCAGTTGACGAAGTCCGTGACCATGCCCGAGCCGAGCGGACCCGGGCGGTAGAGCGCGACGGCGGCGACGATGTCCTCGAAGCAGTCGGCGCGCAGATCCTTGAAGAGCTGCTGCATGCCCGACGACTCGAGCTGGAAGACCCCCTTCGTCTCGCCGCTGCCGAGGAGCTGGTAGGTCGCCTTGTCGTCGAGCGGGATCTTGGTGAGATCGAAGGTGCGGCCTTCGCGCTTCAAATCGGGGCGCGCGTTGATGAGGCGCTGCGCGATGTCGAGGACCGTGAGGGTCTTGAGGCCGAGGAAGTCGAACTTGACGAGGCCGGCCTGCTCGACGTCGTCCTTGTAGTACTGGGTGATGTACGCGTCGGTCTTGTCGTCCTTGAAGACCGGGACGTGATCCCAGAGCGGGCCTTCGCTGATGACGATGCCGGCGGCGTGCTTGCCGGCGTGTCGCGTCAGACCCTCGAGCTTCATCGCCTGGGTGACGAGCTCCTTGATCTGCGGCTCGGTCTCGGCGCGCGCCTTCAGCTTCGGCTCGAGCTCGAGGCTCTCGGCGATCGTGTACGTCTCGGCCGGGTTTTTCCGAGGGATCAGGTTCGCGATCTGCTGCGCTTCGAGCGGCGTGATGCCGATGCAGCGCGCGACGTCCTTGATGACGCTCTTGGCCTTGAGCTCGGCGAACGTCGCGATCTGGCCGACGCTGGTCGCGCCGTACTTCTCCTGGACGTACGCGATGACCTTGTCGCGCCGGTCCATGCAGAAGTCGACGTCGAAGTCCGGCATGCTGACGCGCTCCGGGTTCAGGAAGCGCTCGAAGAGGAGGTTGTAGGGGAGCGGATCGAGATCGGTGATCCGCATCGCGTACGCGACGATCGATCCGGCGCCCGAGCCGCGGCCGGGGCCGACCGGGATGCCGTTCTCCTTCGCGTAGCGGATGAAGTCCCAGACGATGAGGAAGTAGCCCGGGAATTTCATCTTGCAGATGACGTCGAGCTCCATCTCGAGGCGCTTTTCGTACGCAGCGACGTCGACCTTCTTGCCGACGATCGCGAACTCTTGGAGGCGGGCCCGCAGCCCCTCTCGCGCGATGTGACGGAAGTAGCTCGACTCGTCGTAGCCGTCCGGCACCGTGAAGCTCGGGAGCATCGGCTCGCCGAGCTTCAGCTTCAGCGCCTTGCACTTTTCCGCAATTTCCAGCGTCGATTTGATCGACGTGGGCCAGGACGAAAACTGGTCGGCCATCTCGTCGGGCGTCTTCAGGTACATCTCGCTCGATCCGTGGTGGCGCTCCTTCGCCTCCGCGTATGAGCGGCCCGACTTGATGCACGACAAGTAGAGGTGCGCCTCGGCGTCGTCCTTGCTGCCGTAGTGGACGTCGTTGGTGGCGACGAGCGGGAGGTCGAGCGACTTTGCGAGATCGACGAGGATGCCGTTCAGCACCGGCTGTTCCGGCAACCCGTGATCTTGGAGCTCGACGTAGAGGTTGCCAGGCTCGAACGTCTCTTTCATTCGCGCGAGGACGGTGCGACCGGCCTCCGGGCCTTGCTCGAGGATCGCCTGGCCGAGGACGCCGCCCATGCAACCGGTCATCGCGACGAGCCCCCTCGCGCGCGTCGCGACGTCGTCGAACGAGACGCACGGAAGGCCGGCGTGGCCCGACGGATCGGGCGCGACGTGGCCGCGCGAGACGAGCCAGACGAGGTTCTTGTACCCCTCGTTCGTCGCCGCGAGCACGGGCAAGTGCGCCGAGTGACCACCGCGCGCGCCGGCGCCGGCACTGAACGCGACCTCGAGCTCGCAGCCGAGGATGGCCTGGAGGCTCTGCTCCTTCGCCGCCTTGTAGAAGGAGATCGCGCCGAACATGTTGCCGTGGTCCGTGACCGCGACCGATTTCATGCCGCGCGCGGCGACCTTCTTCACGAGGTCCTTCACCTTCACGGCGCCGTCCAGCATCGAATACTGCGTGTGGACGTGGAGGTGCGCGAACTCGGCGGACATCGGTCTCGATTCGCTAGCACGAGGAGCACCGCGAAGGGAGCGCGCGAGGCGTTCGGGCGCCGGAAACGAGCCGATGGGCTGTGGGAAACCTGGGGACGTTTGCCCGAGGGGCGTGCCGGCTACCCCGTCAAGCATGAAGCTCATCCAAGCCTCCCTTGTGACCTTGCCCTTTCTCGTCTCCGTCTTCGCGTGCACGACGACGACCACCACCACGATCAGCGATGGCGGCAGCAGCGGAACCAGCGGCACTAGCGGCACCCGCGGTACCAGTGGAACCAGTGGAACCAGCGGCACCAGCGGCACCAGTGGCACCAGTGGCACCAGTGGCACCAGTGGCACCAGTGGCACCAGTGGCACCAGTGGCACCAGTGGAAGCAGCGGCAAGGACAGCGGGCCCCTTCCCGCGTGCGTCGCGATCGGTACCGCGGTGCCCGACGCGGGCGTGACCTGCACGCCGAACGACGCCGGCGGGATCTGCTCGCCACCGGGAACCGTGACCTTCACGCCGAAGTGGATCGCGCCGACCGCGTACCACCAGGGCAAGTGCTCCGCCGCGCAACGCAGCACGTTCAAGAGTGTGTGCCTCGGCACACAGACCGACGGCGGCGCCGCGTGCAAGGCGTTCACGGGAACCGCGGACGGCAAGGCGTGCCAAGAATGCCTCCTCCCGACGACCGGCACCGCGCTCGGCGCGCTCGTCGCGACGGGCGGATTCGTCAGCCCCAACACGGCCGGCTGCATCGCGCTCCTCGAGCCGTGCAACGAGAGCTGCGCGCACGATTTCCTCGCGGCGACCGAGTGCCGCGTGGCCGCGTGCGACGCGTGCGCGAAGGACACCAACTCGACGACGACCGACATCAACGCGTGCGAGTCGGCGGCGAGCGGCTGCGGGTGCGCCGCGTACACGCAGAAGGCGGCGTGCGTGGAGCTCTTCACCGGCCCCGACCACGGGGCGTCGAAGTGCCTGCAGGCCGACTTCTCGAGCGGCTACGACGTCGTCTCGGAAGTCTTCTGCGGCCCCTGACCCACTCCCGACCCAACCAACCTGCTCGCGCGCGAACGCCGTCGCGCGAACGCCGCTGCCGCGAGCACGCCCAGAGCGAGGCCACTGCCTGCCTCGCCGGGCGCGTGCGATGCGACGCCGCAGCCTGCGTGCGGTGAGCTTCCACCGTCGCCGGACGCCGTAGGGTCGCCGCCCGGTCCGGCGCCGTTGCCGCCCGCGCCACCGCCGCCGACCCCGCCGACCCCGCCGCCTCCATCGCCCGATCCCACGCCGCCGTCCGCGCCCTCGCACGCGTCGCCGACGCCGTCGTTGTTGCTGTCGGCCTGATCGGGGTTGGGCACCGTCGGACAGTTGTCGTCCTCGTCGGCCACGCCATCGCCGTCGTCGTCCATGTCGCACGCGTCGCCCAGGCCGTCGTGATCGCGATCGGACTGGTCGGGGTTTTTGATCTCGGGGCAGTTGTCCTTGAGATCGGGCACGCCGTCGCCATCGAAGTCCGCGTTGGGATCCTTGTCCATCGGCACGTCGAGCTTCACGGTGCCGCCGACCGGTACGGTCACCTTGAGGACCTTCGGCGAGTAACCGGGCTTCTTCGCAGTGACGGCAAACGTGCCGGGAAGCGTGTCGAGCGCATAGACGCCAGCAGCATCGGTCGTGTCGGTGCCGCCGCCCGCGATCGTGACGCTCGCGCTCTTGAGGACGGCCTTCGCGTCCGCTGCGTCGTGCACGATGCCTTGGACGGTGCCGACCGAGCCGAGGCGCGGCGCGAAGATGCCGAGGTGGTTGCCGACGGTGCGCTCGGCGCCATCCGACGGCGTGTTCACGATGCCGGTGCCGCGCAGGTACATCGTCGTCGAGCCGCCGCCGTCGAAGTTCACGGCGTCGTACGCGCCGAACGACTTCATCTCGGCGGCGACCTCTACGCACGTCATGCCGGCGCTGGCGCTCGAGCGACCGTCGACGACCATGAGAAAGAGCGTCTTGCCGTCCTGCGACATGCCGGCGCTCGTCCGCGGGTTGCGCGTCGTGCACGCCGCCTGGTTGCCGGGGTTGGCGGTGATCGCGACGCCAGCGTTGACGACCTGAGGATGGCCGGAGACGACGCCGCGCATCCACGTGGGATCGAATTTCAGGACCTGGGACGCGTCATGGAACTCGACGCGCCCGTGATCGTCGAACGCGAGGTTCGCGGAGAGCGACGAGTCCTTCGTGTCTGCCCACGCCGCGCCGCCGCCGGCGGCGAGACCGACGACGCCGTACGTGCTGTAGGAGAAAAAATCGCCGTTGGTCGCCGCCGCCGCGCCGACGAGCTTCGCGAAGCTTGACGTCGTGCGCTGGCGTTCGGCCGACGTCGTCGATCCGAGGTGAACTCCCGGCGTCGTCAGATCCACCTTGAGGAGGTGGATGACCCACGGCGTCGCGGTGGTCCGCCTCGTCATCGTCACGCCGTCGGCGATCTTGGTGACGGTGTCCGCCGCGTGCGCCTCGTCGAGGAGGGCGCCCGTGGAAAGCCCGCCCGCGGCGAGGCCCAGGGCAACGGCGATCCAGGTGCGACGTCGAGCGGCCTTCATGCACGCGCACATGTGCACACCGCATGCCCGTACGAAACGCACAACATCCCGCCCGAGTGCACGGATCGGTCACACCGCTGTCCGTCGCGACGACGCGCGAGCCCCGCGACGTCTCGCGAGCGCCGCATCCGTCTTGGTTAGCCCCAAAAATACGAGAGCTTCAAGTAGAAGAGGTCGACCGACGGCGCGCGGCCGATGGATCGGAAATCCAGCGCGCCGTTCTCCTGCGGGCCGAGGACCACCTTCGGGTACTGCGTCCGCGCGTAGACGAGCGAGACGATCGACCCGAGGCGGTACTCCCAACGCACGAGCGCGTTGATGTTCATCGCGCCTTGCTGAAAATCCGGGTTCGACGACGGTCCCTCGGTCGTCGGAACGAGATCGCTCCGTCGCACGACGCTGCCTAGGCCCGAGACCGGGCCGACCGACAGCGGGCCGTAGTGGCCGCTGGCGAGGAACGCTTGCGCATAGCCCTGGAGCGAGAGGCGCGGCGTGAAGGTGTAGATGGTGCGCACCGTCGCGCTCACGTTGGACGCATCGAGCGGCGCGTAGAGGTGCGCGCCGGAGATCGCGCCGTCGACGGCGTAGCGCGGCTCGCCTTTGGCGATCGACATCTGCGGCGTGAGCTCGACGTCGAGCTGCGGCAGCACGCGCCACGTGACCGTCGCGTCGGCGTTGGCGCTGACGCCGCCCGCGATGGTGGCGTACTGGCCGCCGGCGGTGAACGCGACCTTTGCGCGCGGATCGGAGATGAGGCGCGCGCGCACCCACGCGGTCGCGTCGCGCTCGAGCGCGGTGCCATCGCCCACCTCGCGATCGTCGAACCTTCGCGCGCGGACGCCGACGGCCGCGCGCGCCTCCCAGAAGTTCGTGAACTTCCAGCCCGTGTAGACGTTCGCGTCGCGGCCGATGTTGAGGCCCGAGAGGTTGTCGGCGCCGGCGATCTCGAAGCCGTGGTGCGTCTCGAGCGTCTCCCACCACGGCTCGAGCGTCTTGAATTCCATTCCGCCGCCCGCGTACCGCACGTTCTGACGCCACATGAAGCCCAGATCGTTGAAGTCGACTTTGCGCGCGGCGTTGCCGAACCACGTCCAGGTGGTGATGTGCTTGCCGCCCTCCTTGCCGAAGTAGCCCTCGGCGGCGGGGGCCACGTCGCCCGCGCCGACGACGCTGCCGTCGACCAGGGTACGCGCCGGGCCGCGCTCGATCGCGGTGGCCACGATCTGGCCCGCCGTCACCCAGTCGCCCCGGCGGAGGCGCGCGTCGACCCCCATCGAATACGCGTCGTGGAAGCAGCGTTGTCCGAAGCTCACCGTGGACGAGCGATTGGGGCATACGAACCGGCCGGGCGTGTCGAGGCTCGGCACGTACGCCGACGTGTCCTCGGCGCGGGTGACGCCGGTGAGGAGCATGCCGACGTGCGCGTTGTCGCCGACGTCGCGCTTCACGCGCACGACGTTGTAGGCGGTGAGCGGCTCGACGACGCGCTTGGTGCGGCCCCCGTCGGGCCCTTGGATTTTTACCGTGTTTTCTCCGACGAGCGCGGAGAGCGTGCCGATCGAGACCTTCTCGCTGAGGCGTCCGGTGAGCTTGGTGGCGCCGTAGATCGTCCCCGGCTCCGGCAGATCGACGAGCTGCTCGGTGAAGCGCTCCGACGCACGGAGCTGCGGAAGATCAGGCGCACGGCCGATTCGCTTGGTGTAGACGAGCTGAAAATTCGTGCGCGGCGCGACGAGCTCCGCTCCCTCGAGGAAAAATGGGCGCTTCTCGGGCTTGTAGACCTCGAAGGTCGAGAGGTTCAAGACGACCTGATCGGCCTCGACCTGCGCGAAGTCGGGGTTCACCGTCGCGTCGACGGTGAGATCTTGGCTCGGGTGCCACTTCAGGTCGAGGCCGCCCGAAGGCATGACGTCGACGCCGTGCCCGGTCGTGTCGGCGGTCGCCTCGCGGCTGCGTACGCGGAGCAGCGCGAACGGGCGGAGCTCGAAGGCGGTGCGTGGCTCGAGGCCGCGTAGACCATCGAGCTTTCCGTACCGCGACACCTCCGCGGTCACACTGCGCGGCGTGTACGACCACTCGTCGAGCTCTTGCTTCGCCGAGATGTACCTGCGCGCTTGCAGGCCCCACGACTGCTCGTCGCGTTTCGCGAAGCGAAGGATGCGGAGCGGGATGCGGATCTCGGCGCTCCACCCGGCCTCGCCCTGGATCGCGGTCTTCGCCTCCCAGTTCTCGTCCCAGTCAGACGAGTAGTCGACGTCGTTGGAGCGCGCCCCGTCGACCAGGACTCCCGACGCGTTGACGAGGAACTCGAGCGCGCTCTTTCCGTCGCCGCGCGTGTCGAGGTTGATGGACACCCAGTCCGACTCGACCTGCCTGTCGCGCCGCGTGAGGCGCGGGACGATCGGCGCGCGCATTTGATCGCAGTGGATCCCGACGTAGATCGCGTCGTCGTCGTAGAGGATGCGAACGCTCGTTGCCTCCGACGCCGCCGCGCCGTCGACCGGGAGCTTTTGGGTGAACGCACCGGTCGCCCCCGCACGCTTCCACACCGGCTCGTCGAGCTTGCCGTCGAGGACCGGGGCCTCGGTCACGTGCATGGCAGTCAGGTGCGGGGGCGGACCGGCTGTGACGGCGGCGAGGAGCGCGATGGGGAGCATTGAGCGGGGGTTTCGAGGTGTCGGACGAGGCGGCGGAGAAATTTCACGATAGACCGATCGCGGGCCGGTTCATGTGCCGGAAGTCACGCACGCGGCGGTTGACACCTCGACCGCGCGTGAGGACCCGTGTGGGCGAATCGCGTAGTAGGCTGCGCCGGGCATGCGATCCGTCATCGTTCCCTGGCTGCTCGCCCTCTCCGCCAGCCTCGGCGCGTGCTCCAGCAAACGCACTAGCCCGCCCGCCGAGAACGCGGTGCTGTTCGATGGAAGGGCGGGGATCGTCCTCCACGGTGACACCAAGAGCCTCGTGTTCGGGCGCGGCACGAAGACGCTCCTCACCTTCCCTGCCGACGGCCTCTCGCTCGGCGTCGTCAGCGCGATCGAAGACGGCACCGACTACGATCCGTACCCCGACGGTACGCCGCCGAGCGCGCCCGATGGCCTCCGCTGGCTCGCCGTGACGAGCGCGCACGTCGTCGGACAGGATGCGTCGAAGATGACGCTCGATCTCACGTACGACGAGGGAAAACACGCGACGCTCGACGTCGTGAGCGCCGCGCCCGGGCGCTTCGCTCTCACGCTCACGCCCGCGGATGCAGGTCCGCCTGTCGCCCTCTTCAAGCTGCGCGCCCGCGTGAGCGCCACCGAGGGATTTTACGGCCTCGGCGAGTACCTGGACGACGTGAACCAGCGCGGCCACGTGCGCGCGATGCAGCTCGAGGCCGACGGCGGTCGCACCGAGAGCGGCTACAACGAGGCGCACGTGCCTGTCCCGTTCGTCATCGGCACAGAAGGATGGGGCCTCTTCGTCGCATCGCGCGCGACCGGGCTCTTCGACGTCGCCGCCAAGGAGGCCGATCTCGTCGAGGTCACCTTCGGCACCGGCGCCGCGTCCCAGCAGGGACTCGCCTTCCATCTCTTCTCCGCCGATCACCCGCTCGACGTGACCAAGCACTTCTACGACGTCACCGGCGCGCCGCACCTGCCCGCGCGCTGGGCCCTCGGGCCGTGGCTCTGGCGCGACGAAAACCGCGACCAAGCGCAGGTCGAGTCCGACGCGAAGACGATGCGCGATCTCGATCTGCCCCATACGGCGCTCTGGATCGACGAGCCGTACGCGACCGGCATCAACAGCTTCGACTGGAACCCCAAGAAGTTCACGGATGCCCCGGCGATGATCCAGAAGGTGCAGGGCCTCGGCTTCCGTTTCGGGCTCTGGCACGCGCCTTACGTCGATCACAAAGATCCCTCCACTGCCGCGCTCTTCGCCGAGGCGGAGAAAGGCGGATTCTTCCCGAAGGCCGTCAGCCTCTCCCTGAACCCGTGGAGCGCGCCGATCGATCTCACGAACGGCGCCGCCTACGCGTGGTGGCAAGCGCTGATTCACCGCTACACGGATCTCGGCGTCGAGGGGTTCAAGCTCGACTACGCCGAGGACATCGCGCCGACGGTTGGCAAGGGGCGCAACGTCTGGCGCTTCGCCGACGGGAGCGACGAGCGCACGATGCACTCCCTCTACCGCGTCCTCTACCACCGCGTGTACGCCGAGACGTTGCCGAAGGAGGGCGGCTTCCTCCTCTGCCGCGCCGGCACGTGGGGAGAAGGCGCGAACGGCTGCATCGTGTGGCCCGGCGATCTCGACGCGACGTTCGCGCAGCACGGCGAGAGCGCGGGGACGTACGTGTCGGTCGGCGGCCTCCCGGCGTCGGTGATCGCGGGGCTGACGCTCGGCCCGAGCGGCTTTCCGTTCTATGGCGCCGACACCGGCGGCTATCGCCACTCGCCGCCGGACAAAGAGCTCTTCATGCGGTGGTTTCAGCAGACGGCACTCTCCAGCGTGATGCAAATCGGCAACTCGGCGAGCACCGTCGCGTGGGAGGCCGATCCGCAGACCGGTGTCGATCAGGAGCTCCTCGACGCGTACCGCACGTACACGCGGCTTCACTTGCGGCTGTTCCCGTACGAGTGGACGTACGCGCAGGCGCTGGCGACGACGGGCCGGCCGATCACGCGCGCCCTCGGCCTCGCGTACCCGTCGCTCGGCGTGCACCCCAACGACGCGTACATGTTCGGCGACGATCTGCTCGTCGCGCCGGTGCTGGCACGCGGTGCGCGCACGCGGAGCGTCGTCTTCCCGCCCGGCGAGTGGATCGACTGGTGGACCGGCGCTGTCCACGCGGGCGGCGTCACGGCGACGGTCGACGCGCCGCTCGGAACTCTCCCCTTGTACCTGCGGCGCGGCGGGATCGTGCCGCTCCTCCGGCCGACCATCGACACGTTGAGCCCGACGACGAGCCCCGCCACGGTCGACTCGTATGCGACCACACCCGGCGTCCTCTACCCGCGCGTCGCGGCGGGGGCCGACGGCACCTTCGTCCTCTTCGACGGCGCGCTCGTCGAGCTCCGCTCCTCGCCCCGGACGACGTCGCTCCACGTGAACGACGGCGCCGAGCTGCGCGGCGGAATGCTCGTCGAGGTCCTCGGGCTTGCCGGCGCGCCATCGTCCGCGATCGTCGACGGAGTCGCAGCGCCGATCCTCTCCTCACGGGCCGCGCTCGACGCCGCCGCGCAGGGCGTCGCCTTCGAAGGAAACGCGGCGTTCGTGAAGCTCTCACCGGGCGAGCACACGGCCGCCTTGACGCAGTGAGTCACTCGCGGGAGGGAAAGTATCGCGAGCGTCGCGTGCCTCTTCGCTTGCGACGGCGTGCGCTGGCGCCTACCATGCCCAGCGCAATAGTTTTTTCCTTGGGTTGTCGGAGGAGGCAGAATATGAAGCTTGCACGCACGGTTACGCTGGTTGGTCTCGGTTTGCTTGCGGTCGGCTACCTCGGGGTGACGGCATGCTCGAGCAGCAGCTCAGGCGGCGGCACCACCGGCTCGGTCGGCGGTCCGCCGGCGAAGCCCGCCGCGCCCGCGACCACGTCGACGACGCAGCACACCTACGCCCTCAACGCTCTGCTCCTCGGCGACACCGATCGCGGGGGCAACCCGAGCACCACCGCGTGGAAGAAGTTCGGCTACAACATCGACGGCAAGGTCAGCGACAAGACCTCCGCCGACGTGTGCAAGGGCGCCGCGGGCGCCAGCAAGAACACCCAGATCGACGGCGACAACGGCATCGACAACGCGTTCGGCAGCATCATCGTCCCGATCATCCAGACGTTCAGCCACGACATCTCGAAGCAGCTGACCGACTCGATCGTCAAGGGCGGCTTCACGATCCTGATCGACACCGTCGGTCTGTCGGACGAAGCGAAGCAGACCAACACCGGCCTAACCGGCCAGCTCTTCGCGGGCGGCAAGCTCGACAACCCGACCTTCACCAAGGCCGACAACTGGCCGGTCCGCCCCGAGCTCCTCGCCGACGGCAAGACGGTCGCGGGCGGCTCCAAGGTGAAGTTCGGCGACGCGTTCGTCGTCGGCGGCACCTGGGTCAACGGCGTCGGCAGCGACGTCAAGCTGAGCCTCGCGTTCGGCGGCGTCGCGCTCGACATCACCGTCCACCGCTCGACGATCGCCTTCGATCACAGCGGCACCGACGCGCTCAACGGCACGATCGCCGGCGTCATCAACACCAAGGAGCTGATCGACGGCCTCCGCTCGGTCGCCGGCCGTATCTCCGACTCGCTCTGCTCCGGCAGCGCGTTCGATAGCATCGCGCAGCAGATCCAGCAGGCGTCGGACATCATGAGCGACGGCACCAACGCCGCGGGCGCCGACTGCACCGCGATCTCGATCGGCATCGGCTTCACCGCGAAGGAGATCGCGGCCCCGTCGACGGTGGCCGACCTCGGCACCCCGGCGCCCGACAAGTGCGCGGACGGCGGCGTTCCGCCGGACGACGCGAGCGCCGACACGGCACCGCCGAAGGACTCAGCGGCCGAGTAAGCATCGGATCTGTTTCTCGTCGCGTTCGAGGGCTCCGCAAGGGGCCCTCGGCGCTTAATCCTTCCTCCTTTGTCGGTTGGGGGTCTCATGATTCGCGCAGTTCGCCTCGCTTGCCTCGCCGCTGCGTTGTTCGCGGCGATCTCGTTCCTCATCGCCTGCTCGGGGGCCACGAAAGACGGGTTCACCGACGCGGATAGCGGCAACGCCGGCGGCGACGCGACCGCCAACGATGCGATGGGACCCGGCGATCAGCCCGACGCAACACTCGGCGACTTCGACAGCGGCACGGGCCCCGGCCCCGGCGACGGCTCGCTCTTCAGCGACGCGAGCCCCGACGTCTCGACCGACGGCTGCGTCGCGGGCGAGGCCGGCCCCCCGCCCTACCCGCAGAAATGCACGGGACCGACCGCCAACGAATGCGACGGCGTCACCGACACCTCGCTGCAGGGGCTCGGCGTCTCGGCGGCGCTCTTGAACGGCACGAGCGGCAACGGCTACGACGACGACTGCGACGGCCTCGTCGACGAGGGATGCACGTGCCCCGGCTCCGGCACGACGAGGGACTGTTATCTCGTCCCGGCGTCGCAGATCGATCCGGCGACCAAGGCGGCCGTGGGCTGGTGCGCGACGAACGCCAAGGGCTCGCTCGACTGCGCGGGCAACGAGTTCCCCAAGTGGAGCGGCACCTGCCGCGGCGCGCAGCCTCCGTACCGACACGACGTGTGCGCGACCGGCGACTTCAACTGCGACGGCCTGCAGGAGAACAGCGACGTCCAGGACTGCCAGTGCAAGATCGGCCAGGTCCAGTGCCCGACGGCGGCGGTGACGTACCAACCGTACCCGAACCCGCAGAACCTCGCGCTCCTCGACGGCACGCAGTGGATCACCAACCCCGCGTCGCGCACGACCACGACGAACTGGACGTGGACCGTCATCGGCGGCGACTGCGACAACGTCCTGCCGCATCCGACGTATGCACTCTACAACAACAAAGACTCGACCACCGTAGGCGCGCGCAAGGGCACGCGGACGGCGGTGAGCCTCGACAACCTCCAGAACCCGCCGCGCTACGTCGCGACCGCCGGTCAGCCGCTCATGTCGATCCAGGCCGTGGCGTACGGCAACGGCATCCCCGGCGGCCAGATCTACCCGGCGTTCGGCCTCAGCGGCGACTACCTCGTCCAAGGCGAGTGGGACATGGGCGGGCAGCACTACGTCTGCACACAAAAGGTCCAGGTCCGCGCGCCCGGCGTACGCGCCGAGCTTTGCTGGGACACCGTCGGCGGTGACAACGGCTCGCAGGGCAACGACATCGATCTCCACTTCGCGCGTCTGCAAGGCGTGAGCTGCGCGAAGCAAGGCTGGGACACGATCTGCTCGGCCGGCAACACGTACCAGGACTGCTGGTACTCCGGCGCATCCGGCTGCCGTGACGGAAGCGGGAACCCGCCCGGCTGGGGCTACACGGACTCTGCGAGCACGGCGTGCCTGGGCTGGTCCTCGCGGCGCGCGGCGGGAACGCAGGGCTGCACCAACCCGCGCCTCGACCGGGACAACGTCACCTGCGATCGCGGCATCGACGATCCGGCGAGCGGCGCGTTCTGCGGGCCCGAGAACATCAACCTCGACAACCCCAAGGACGGCGACGCCTTCGTCGTGGGCGTGAATCACTACGGCAACAACTCAGGCACGTCGGCCGCGAAGAGCCACGTCAACATCTACTGCAACGGCGAGCGCGTGCTCTCGTCGGGGTACAACCCGGTGACCGGGCAGTCGTTCCCGGTGCTGTCGACGCCCGGCAACGAGGCGAGCGGCGACTGGTGGACGGTCGCGACGGTGCGAACGCACGTGACGGCCGGCCAGATCACGTCGTGCGACGTCGCGGCGGTGTCCCCGCACCACGTCGATCCCGCGCGCGACGGCTCGGTGTGCGTTGACTCCACCGCGAACACTACGCCGGCGCCGTACCAGTACAACTACGTGAACCATCAGTTCATCGACCACGCCGCGCTGCAAGGCGGCGTCAGCGGTGGCCTACCTGCGACGCCCGCGGCGTGGTGCAAGCACTGAGCAGGCGCAAGCCTTACGCCGACGCGCGGCCTTTGCGCCTCGCGGCCAGCTCCTGGCGAACGTTCGCGGCGACGTCCTCGACGAAGCGGTGCACGGAGGCCTCGGCGATGCGATGGCCGACGACGACGTCCACGGCGTCGCCGAGGAGCCCAAGCGGCGGGGTGTAGGTCCCGCAAAAATCGATCTGCGTCTCGTCCTTCCCGAGCGCGTACACCGACAGCTCGGCTTCCATCGCCGGGAAGAGAGAGGGGTTCTGCGCGGCTTGCCATGCGATCGCCAAACTCGTGCGCGGCCCGTGAATTCCCGGTGCGGAGAGCTCCTCCACGACCGATCTCACCACGACCACGGCGTCGGACCCGATGTCGACGCTGCCGACACGCACGCGCAAGCTCAACACGAGCCCCTTCGCCCGGCTCGCGGCCTCGGTCGTCGCGCGCTGGAAGAAGGCCGCCGGATCGCGGCGGAGCGCGTCACGAACCTCCTCGTACGGATGGGTGACGTACTCGTAGCAACGGATGGTGTGCCTCTCGCTCATGACCGAACCTCCACCCCTCCCAGAGCATCTCCCGTGCCGTGCCCATGCCCGACCCCGGTGTATGCTCCCCCCGTGCACCTCTTCGGCCTCACCGGCGGCATCGCATCCGGCAAGAGCGCCGTCGCCGCCCGCCTCCGCGAGCGCGGAGTCCCCGTCATCGACGCGGATCAGCTCGCGCGCGAAGTCGTGGCGCCCGGCACGGAAGGGCTCGCGGAGGTCGCCCGCGCGTTCGGCTCCGACGTCGTGCTCCCCGACGGCACGCTCGATCGCAAGGCCGTCGCCGCGCGCGTCTTCGGCGACGACGCGCAACGAAAGCGCCTGAACGCGATCCTTCACCCCCGCATCACCGCCCTGACGCTCACGCGCGCCGAGGAGCTTCGTCAGAAAGGCGAGCCGCTCGGGTGCTACGAGGCCGCGCTGCTCGTCGAGAACGGTGTCGCAGACGCGTTCCGACCGCTCGTCGTCGTGAGCGCACCCGAGGCCGTCCAAATCGCGCGGACCGCGGCGCGCGACGCGGCGACCGAGGACGAAGCGCGCGCACGCATCCGCGCGCAGATGCCGCTCGACGCGAAGGTGATGCTCGCCGACTTCGTCATCGACAACACCGGATCGCTCGACGATCTCCGCGCCGCGACCGATCGCACTCTCGAAGCCATCTGCGCGCGCGTCGGCGTCGACGTCTCCCGCTATCGCTGATCCCATGCCCGTGCAGAATGCTGTAAGCTCGCTGTACGCGATGACGAAGCACCGGACGGGGGTCTCCTCCTCGTACACAGGGGCCGAGGACAAGCCCCGTGAAGCCTCGATGGGCAGCCCCCAGGCCCCGTCGAAGCCCGGCCTCGTCCTCTTGTATGCCCCGAATTTCGAGAACTTCCAGACCACCTACGTCTTCGCGGCGCCGGAGCTGATCATCGGTCGCGAGCCGACCAACCCCGTGTGCGTCCCCGAGCAGGCGGTGAGCCGCCAGCACGCGCGAATCGCGTACACGTCCGGGCGCTGGGTGCTCACCGATCTCGGGAGCCGCAACGGCACGATGGTCGACGGGCAGTTCGTGACGGAGATCGATCTCGTCCACGGGCACGAGATCCGGATCGGCGACGCCATCTTCAAGTTCATCGAGACCGGCGCCGAGCGCTTCGTGCCGTACCGCATCGACGGCTTCGTCGCCGACGCGCGAAGGGCCCGCGCCCTCGCCGAGCTGGTGGGCGGCGCGCAGATGGACTCGATCGCCGCCGATCTCGAGCGCATCGCGCCGACGGAGCTGTCGTGCGTCATCCTCGGCGAGACCGGCACCGGCAAAGAGGTCGCTGCGAAGGGGCTGCATCGCGTATCGGCTCGGCGCGGATCGTTCCAAGCGATCAACTGCGCGGCCATCCCGCCGAACCTCCTCGAGAGCGAGCTCTTCGGGTTCCGGCGCGGCGCGTTCAGCGGTGCCGACCGCGACAAGCCCGGCCTCATCAAGCTCGCCGACGGCGGCACGCTCTTCCTCGACGAGATCGGCGACATGCCGCTCGAGGCGCAGGCCAAGCTCCTGCGCGTGCTCCAGGCGCGCGAGGTCTTCCCGCTCGGCGCGACGACGCCGGAGCGCGTCGACATCCGCGTCATCTGCGCGACCCACCGCGACCTCCACCAGTACGTGAAGGAGAGCAAATTCCGCGGCGATCTCTTCGCGCGCCTCAACGAGCACGTCGTGCGCCTGCCTCCCCTCCGCGAGCGCAAAGAGGACATCTACCAGCTCGCTCGTGCGTTCTCGGCGCGGTACGGGAGCCCGCAGCTCGGCTTCACCTTCTCGTTCCTCGTCGCGCTCTTGCACTACGACTGGCCGTACAACGTGCGCGAGCTCGAGAGCTGCATCAAGCGCGGCGTCGCCCTGACAGAGAACGCGCCGCTCGACACGCAGCAGCTGCCCGACGCGATCGCCGAGCACATGAAGACGTACGGCCAGCGAAACCGCGTCTCCGGTCCGAGCGTCCTGCCGCCCGAGCCCGTCAATGTCTTCGCCCCGCCGATGGCGCCGCGCCGCGCCGCGCCGACCGAGCCCGAGCTGCGCGAGATGCTCGCGCGCCACCGCGGCAACGTCGCCGCGGTCGGACGCGAGCTAGGGAAAGAGCGCATGCAGGTGCACCGCTGGCTGAAGAAATACGGCATCAACCTCGAGGACTACCGGCAAGACTGAGCGTCCTTCGCACTACGCGCTGGTAGTCTGGCGCGATGGCCACCGACGCGCCGCGCGCCACGTTCCTCTTCTCGTCGCTCGATCAACCAGGCCTCGTCGCGCAGGTCGCGGGGTTCTTCTTCGAGCTCGGCCTGAACATCGTCGACGCGAGCAACCACACCGATCCGCTCGCCCACGGCAGCGACGGCGTCACGGCCCCACGCTTCTTCATGCGCCTCGTCGTCGATCTCGGCGGCCTCGGCTCGCCGCGCGCGGACGCGGCACTCGGTGGCTCGGCGACGCGCCGCACGATGGAGGCCGCCTTCTCCGAGCGAGTGGTGAAGAAGCTCACGGGCACGTGGTCCGTCGGCTACAGCGACGTCGTCCCGCGCGTCGCGCTCCTCGTCACCAAAGATCCGGCGTGCCTCTACGATCTGATCCTCCGCCAGCGCCAGGGCGAGCTGGGCTGCGAGATCCCGCTCATCGTCAGCAACCACCCGACGCTCGAGCCGGTCGCGGAGAGCTTCCGCATTCCCTTCTTCGCGCTCCCCGTCACCGCCGCCACGAAGCGCGAGCAGGAGACCAAGGTCGTGGAGCTCTTACGCCGTCACCACGTCGACCTCGTGGTACTTGCACGATACATGCAAATCCTCAGTGAGGAGTTCTTGCGCGAGGCGCCGCCGGTCATCAACATCCACCACGGCTTCTTGCCGGCGTTCCAGGGGGCGAAGCCGTACCACCAGGCGCACGATCGCGGCGTGAAGCTCATCGGCGCGACCGCGCACTACGCGACGCGCGATCTCGATCAGGGCCCGATCATCGAGCAAGACGTGGCGCGCGTGACACACGCGATGTGCCCCGACGAGCTCACGCGCGTGGGCCGCGACGTCGAGCGCGTCGTCCTCGCGCGCGCAGTACGGGCGCATTTGGAGCGGCGCGTGCTGGTGGAAGGGCGGAGGACGATCGTCCTCTAGGCGAACAACTCAGCGCCAGACGAGGATCTCCTCCAGGCTCTTCTTCGCGAGGGCATGCTTGGGCACCGTGGCGCCCTCCGCGGGAAGGCCGACCGGCAAGAGCAGCTCGGCGCGTTCGCTGTCAGGGCGCCCTAGGAGGGACGCGAGGAAACCCATCGGGCTCGGCGTGTGCGGCAAGGTCGCGAGGCCGGCGTGCGTGAGGCTCGCGATCAAGAGGCCGCACGCGATGCCGACCGACTCGCGAACGTAGTAATGCTTCTGCTTCACGTGCGCGCCGGTCTCGGCGTCGAGAAAGAGGCCGAACGTCTGCGCGAAGACGACGATGACGTATGGCGCGTCGGTGATGTGCGATTTGACGGCGTCGGTGCCGAGCGGCGCGAGGGCCCTCCGCCACTCCGCCGGACCGCTCTCGTAGAAGGCCCGCTCTTCCTCTTCGGCGGCGGCTCGGATGTGCGCCTTGGTCTCGGCATCCCTTACGACGACGAAGGTCCACGGCTGTTGGTTCGCGCCGCTCGGCGCGCTGCCGGCGGCGCGAATGGCGTTGACGATGAGCTCCTCGTCGACGGCCTCGTCGCGGAAGAACCGGCAGCTACGGCGTGCCGTCATCGTATCGAGAAACGCGCGCGAGCGTTGGAGCTGCTGGGCGCGGGTGAGGCGTTCGAACACGAGAGGAACGGGCTCGTAGGCGGTGGGCGCTAGCGGCGGCGCGGTCATGAGGTCGAGCGTAGACGCGCGGGTCCTTTCGTGAGAGGTGGAAAACGTGAGCTCTTCGAATTCCCCGCCTCCGCAGCAGGGCGCGCCGAAGCAGGGGATGCCCGCCGCGCTCAAGGTACTGATGGCCGTGGGCCTCGTCGCGTTCCTGGTGATCGCCGTCGCCTTCGTGGTGGGAATTTTCTTCGGCGTCCGTCGCGCGACTCACGGAGGACCGACACGCGGCGCGGCGCTTCCCCCGGTCGAGCGACACGTCCCGAAGCACTCGACCGCGGTGCTCGCCGGCTGCTCCGCGGACGATGTGAGCCTCATCGAAGGCGACATCGGCCGGGCGATCGACGTCGGTGCGCCGCTCTACAATACCGGCGACTTCGCGGGCTGCTACCACATGTACGACGGCGCCGCGTCGGACCTGGGGAGGAAGCTCTCGAGCACGTGCGCAGGTCCCAAGAGCGCGCTCGCCGCTGGCCAGAGCGGCGCGTCGAAGCTCGGCTCGCCGAGCGATCAGGCGTGGGCGATGCGTGACACCTTCGACGGGCTGCTCGACGTGACCCACCGCGCTCGCTGAGCCAGAATCGGCTGCTCCGCGCCAAGCCGTGGCGTCGCGTTCAGGGATCGCGATCGCGACTCCGCGGTGTAGGCTGGACCGTCGCGGCAAAAGGCGCGCCCTACGTATGCAACCTCCGAAGGCGCTCAGGACTTGGTTCGTCGTTCACTTCGTCGCCGACGTCGCGTTCGCCGTGCCGCTCTTTTTCGCGCCGCGCGCGTTTCTCGGCTTCCTCGGGTGGTCGTCGGTCGATCCGCTCGCGACGCGGCTGGTAGCGGCCGCGCTCTTCGGGATCGGAATCCAGTCACTCCTAGGACGAAATGAGGGTGTGGATGCGTTCCGCGCCACGCTGAACCTCAAGATCATCTGGTCGGCGTTCGCGACGGTCGGCCTCTTGTGGTCTCAGCTGGAGGGCGGGCCGCTCATCGGCTGGGCGCTCGTGCTCGTCTTCGGCGGATTCAACGCCGTGTGGTCGTATTTTCGCTGGCGCATCGGCTCACGGCGCGACGTCGCGCGCACCTAAGTTCCGTTTTCGCCGACGCCCGCGACTCGATACCGCGACTCCTCCCGTCGCAAAAGCAGCACCAGCACGTCAGGGAAGAGCTGCTCCGCGCCCACGCGCGGCGTCGCGATGGGGACGCGCACGAGCACGTCGCCGTGGCGCATCTCCGTCGGACGCGGCGGCGCGCCGGGGATTCCGAGGTCGGCGAACTCGAAGCGCTCGATGCGATCCAGGCGCGCAACCTGCACTCCGGCGAGGCGCTTGAAGTCGAGGTTCTGCATCCGCGTGCGCCACGCCTCACGGAGCTGCGCGCGCGTGTGGTGCGCGGCGTCGAGGGACACGGCGTCGACCGTGAGGAGCTGGTCCAGCGCGTCGAGGCTCTCCGTCGTCCACCCGCGGAGAAACTGCGTGACCACCGACTGCACCGCCTCGTCGGGGAGCGGTTCACGGAGCGCGACGACGCCCCGGGCCTCTGCGCGATCGGCGGCGGTGGGGAGCGGCGCGGGCGGCTCGATCAGGACGCCGTCGGGGTGACGCACCGCGGGAGGCACGTCCACCGGCGACTCGGGCGGCGGCGCCGGCGCGGGGCACGCGACGAGGCTGCCCCCACAGATCGCGGCGATCACGCAGAGCGCGAACGCCTCAGAGCGCTTCGATTTGCGGATCCGTACCACGCGCCAGGATCACGATCGAACGATCGCCCACGTTCTTCCACCGCGTCGGCTGTGCCTCCGCGCGCATCGATCCGCTCGTCGTCTCGTTGTCGAAGTCGCTCGCCACGAGCACGAAGTGCATCTGCGACAGCTCAGGGGTCTTGCGGCGCAGCTGCGCGTCGTCGCCGATGATCTGCTCGGCGTCGCCCTTGCCGCTGAAGAGGCGGTACGCCATCGGCCGACCGCGGTGGAGGCACACGATCGTGTCGCCGTTGGTGACGAGGATGTTCACCTCGCTCGCCTTGCCACCGACCTCCGCGCTCATGCCGTCGACGACGGCGAGCGACGAGCGCAGCGCCTCGATGATGACCGGCGGCTCGACGACGATGTCGTTCAGGCGACCGGCGTCGTGGAGGAACGAGAGGAACACGTGGAAGAAGATCTCGCTGTCGGTCTCGCCGCGGATGCCGCCGCGCAAGAACTCGGGGACGCTCTGCACGAGGCGATCGCGGACGGCGTCGAACTCGGAGACGGTGCCGGTCTGCGCGAAGAGCCACTGGCGCGAGCGGAACGGGTGCGTGTTCTCGGTGCGCAGCGTGCCGACTGTGGCGGAGCGAACGTGACCGATGAGCACGTCGGCGCGGACGTCGGTGGCGATCTTGGCGACGTCGACCTCGTCCCCGTCGATCGGGCGGCGGCGCATGAGCACCTCGCCTCCTTGGTAAAAGCCGACGCCCCAGCCGAGCTGCGTGCCCGGGCGCGTCCGCACGCGGAGCGCCTCCGCCTCGGATCCGAGCACGCGACCCGCGAGGTCCGCCCGGTTGCCAATGAGCCCGAATAGACGTGCCATGTGGTCCTTCTCGCTCTCCTTGAGAGACTACGTACGCGACGCTCGGGGGAGCTACTTTTGCGTGAAGGTCGGTCGTACCTTCTCGCATGTCCTTCGCGGGCGGGGTGCCGCCCTCACCGGATCAGTGCACCGTCCATACCAATAGGGCTGCGCGCGGCAGCATCAAGGGCGCGGCCTTCGGCGCGCGGTCGCGCCTGCCACGATGCGCACGGCTCGATGTCGAACACGGCGCTCCATCGCATCGGCAAAGGCGCGCACGAGCCACGGCGCGGCGGCAGCAAGGACGAGCGCGGCGGCCCACAACGGAAGCACGTTCCGGATCGAATCGAGCATTGCTTAATATTTGCCACATCGGCCGCGCGCGCGCGAGCAGAGCCGCACGATTGCTGCAGCACGTCGCAAAATTCTCGCAATGAGCGCGCGCGACGCGGCGAGTCGTGCGCCAGATCCTTGACGATTCCAACGGCACTTCTCGAACGTGCGCAGAGGTGCGACGGGCGACGCCCGCGACATCGCGATCAGGGCGTGCGTCTCATGGCGATCGAACGAATGGCTCGAGCGCGTCGAGCTCCGACGGGCTCACGCTGCCTCCGCCAAGGACCCCATCCGTGGGACCCGCGCCGAGGTGGCGGCGTGGACGTGGTGGCGTCAGTGCTCGGTCTCGCCGTGCGGCAGGACGATAAAAGGTACGACGTGCTCGCGCGTTTCGAAGGAGGAGCGGTACGCGGCGGCGGCCTGCTTCGACGCGAACGGACCGACGCGCACGCGGTACCATGTGCCGCGACCCGCGACGTGCGCCTCGACGACGTACGCCTTGTGGCTGCGCGCGCGGAGCTGATCGGCAAACTGGTTCGCCTCGGCCTGCGTGCGGAACGAGCTCACCTGGAGCTGGTAGCCGCCCTCGTGGCCGGACGGCGCCGACGGAGCCGCCGCGGTGGTGATCTGTCCCTGATCGGTCGCGGCGCGCGTGAGCGAGTCGCGCGGACGCGTGACGATCGGCGACGCCTCGAGGACGTTCTGCGCGGGGAGCGGGACGACGGGCAGTCGATCGGTGGGAGGCGGCGGCGGCACGACGACCTGACCGATCGACACCGTGTCGGGCGTCGACGGCGGCATGGCGGCGGCGATCTGCGGCGAGATCATCGGCGCTTGCGCGTTGGGCTTCTGCCCACCCTTGACGGCGGCGAGCGCCGTGGTCGGCGATTGATCGTCGCTGAGCATTGCTGGGAAGGTCACGTCCTTCGGCTGCAGATCGGTCGCCTTCGCGGCAGCGCCGGCGGCGGCCCCTTTGTGCGCGGCGACGAGGTCGCCGAGGGGATCGACCTTCGTCGTCTGCGGCGCCGCGGTGCGCCCCTTCAACGCGAGCGCGCCGAACGTCACGCACGCGCCACAGAGCACCACGAGCGCGACGCTCACGATGCGCGGCGTCCGCGGTTGTTCGTCGGTCTCCTGGATCTGCTCGAGGTTCCGGACTGCGCCTTGGTCCATCATCCACTGGCTCCTACCCCTCGACCGCTACTCCCACCTCCACCCCTCGGCCAACTTTCGCACCGTCTTTGGGGCTTCCCGCGATGAGGCGGTCGAGCTGCGCGGCCTTCCAGCGCGTCTCTTCCAGCTCGCGCCGCGGATCGCTGCCCTCGACGATGCCGCCGCCCGTGCAATAGCGCGCGCGGCCGCCGGTCTCGATCTCGAGCGTGCGGATCGCCATCGCGAGGACGAGCGCGCCGTCGCGTCCGACGTAGCCGCAGGTTCCGGTGTAGAGACCGCGTCGGAAGGGCTCGAGGGTCGCGATGATTTCCATGGCGCGGATCTTCGGCGCGCCGGTGACGCTCCCGCACGGGATCATCGCGCGCGCGATCGTGTCGAGGGACGTGCCAGGAGCACGACGCGCGACGATCTCGGCGACGCGGCTCCACACCGTCGCGCCGCCCATCACGCGCGGCGCGGCGAGGAGACGGACCGATCCCAACGTCGCGACCTTGCCGAGATCGTTGCGATGAAGGTCGATCGCCATGGTGAGCTCGGCGCGCTCCTTCGGATCGCGATCGAGCTCGCGCGCGAGCGAAGCGTCGGGCTCGGCGTCGGCGCCGCGCGGGCGGGTCCCCTTGATCGGCGCGGTCCGTAGACAATCGCCGCGGACCTCGAGGGCGAGCTCCGGACTGGTTCCGCAGACCGAGAGCTCGCCGAAATCTACAAAGAAGCCGTAAGGAGAAGGTGCACCTCTAAAGAGAAACGCGAAGACGTCGAGCGGCGCACCGACGGCCCGCAGCGCGACGCAGCGCGCGAGGTTCACCTGGTAGACATCCCCTTCACCGATGAGGCGCAGGATCTCGCGCACGCGCGCGACGTGTGCGGCGCCGGTCTGTGCGTCGTCTTCGCGTTCGACGTGGAGCGACGGCACGGACGCGCGCGTAGGCGACCGCGCGAGCTGGCGCGCGAGACGATCGGCCGCCGAGGACGAGTCGGCCTCGATCGCGACCGCGCCGGTCAATGCGTCGACGCGCGCGACCGCGTCATACCGGTGCCATCGCGGCCGAACCATCGGCGGCGCTGGGCGCGTCTCTGCGGGACGCCACGCCGCGCGCTCGAGGCCGCGTCCCGCCTCGTACGGGATCGCGCCGATCCATCGCGGCGCGCTCGGGAAGCCCGCCCATCCGAGCGCGTCCGGCGAGCCGACCTCGGGGACCCACGCGTCGCTGACGTCGACAGGATCGCAGGCAACGAACCCGAAGCGCGCGTCCTCGTCACGAAGCGCGCCGCGGCGATCGCTCGCGAGGACGGCGAGGCCGGGACGATCCGCCACGCGGCGCGCGAGCGCGAACACGTCGGGCGGGGCCGGGATCTCTCGAACGGTCACGCGGGTTTCCTACACCTGCCGCTCCCCGTTTGCTACACCCTGGGCGTGCGCTCGCCGCTGCCTTGCGTCTCCGCCGTCGGGCTCGCCGCGCTCGTGGCGGCGGCCTGCTCGAGCAGCACACAAGACGCCACGATCGCCATCACCCTCGGCGGTGAGGCCGACGCCCTCACTCGCGGGCCCGCCCCCACGAGCCTGGTCGTGGAGGCGCTCGATCTCGACGGCGGGGCGAGCACGCTGGCCACCGTTACCTTGCCGACCGATCACGCCGATCTCGGGAACCTCTCCGCCGACAAGAACGGCAGCGTTCGGATCACCGGGAAGGACGGGACCGGGGCGCCGCGCGTATGGGGGGCCACGCTGCCGATTTCGTTCGCGTCGATCGCGGGTGGCACGCTCCAGGTCTTCGTCCAGCGAAACGGCGAAGCGGCGCGCATGCCGGGCACCCTCGTCGACGCGCGCGAGGCGCCGCTGCTTGCGATCGCGTCGAGCCAGTACCTCTTTCTCTCGGGCGGCAGCGACCCCGCACAGGCGCGCGCGACGGGGATCTACGATTTGCTCGGGTACAAGACCCTCGCGTCGACGCCGACGTTGCCGCGCGTTCCCCGCTCGCTCGCCGTCGCGTACACGTACGCCGTCGCCATCGACGAGCAAGGTGCGAGCTACCTGAACCTCGGCGACTCCTCGACAGGGAACCTGACGCCGCCTGCCGGCGCATCGTTCGCGGACGTGGTCGGCGGCGCAACGGTGATGGGCCCGGACGGCACAGCGTACGTCGTGGGTCCGACGCGGACCGGCGGAACGTCGGAAAAGCTCCTCAGCCTCGACGTGAACGGCGCGCTCGCGTTCGCGTCGATCGCGAACCCGCGCGTGGGGGCAGGCGCCGCGTACGTCGCGGGGCGCGGGCTCGTCGTCTTCGGCGGCGACGGGAAGGCACCGGCCGTCGAGATCCTTGCGCCCGGCGCGACGTCGACGACGGTGGCCGCGTTCCCGGCGATGAACGTGACCGGCTCGGCAGGCGCCGCGCTCGACGGCGATCGTGTCCTCTTCGCGTGGGCGACCGGCACGATGGGCTCGTTTCTGACGCTGGATCTCGCGCATCCCGATCCCGCGATCACTGCCGTCACCGCCAGCCTCCCCTGCTCCGCCAAGCACCTCGACGTCCTTGCGCTCGACGCCAAGACCGCGCTGGTCGTCGCCGAGGACGGCCCGAGCTGCGCCTTCACGTGGGACGGCGCGGTCGTGAAAGAGATCCCGCTCCGCATCCCCCGCCGCGGCGCGCGCGCGATCCGGCTGCCGACTGGAGCTATCGCGATCGTCGGCGGGAGCGCGACGATGGAGCAGTTCATCCCGTAGAGAAAATCACGGGACGACGGCGCGGCCTTCCTTCGCGACGACGACGCCGTCTGCGGGCGCCTCGCACGTCGCGTCGTCCCACACGATGGAACGCCTCAGGCGACCGTGACCCGTGATGCGGGCGCCTGCGTGGACGAGCGCGCCGTCGAGCTCCACGCCGTCCGCGACGCGTGCGCCATCCGCGACCCACGAGGTGAGCCCGCGTTCGGCGAGCCACGCGAGGTTCGCGTCGACGTACGCGCTGACGGTCCCGATGTCCCAGAACGTGCCCGCGAACGGAGCGGCCTCGAGGCGCGCGCCTGAGCGCATCGCCGGGAGATACACGTCGCCTACGAGGCACCCTCGCTCCGGTAGCCGTCGAACGAGCGCGCGACCGACGATGTGCACGCCGAGGAACTCGCCCCCTTGCACCTCGCCTGGGGCGACCGTCTCGCGCCGAAGCCTCACCACGCGCCCGCCCTCGTCGACCCCGACGTTTCCGGTGCCGGTCTTTCCCATGCGCACGAGGAGCGTCGCGTCGGCGCGGTGAGCGCGGAGGAGCTCCGCGACATCGACCGTCGCGAGGATGTCGCCGTTCCAGACGAGGACGTCTCCGTCGCCGAGGAGGCTGCGCGCGTGGTGAACGCCGCCCGCGGTGCCGAGGAGATCGAGCTCCTCGCTCACGGCGAACCGCCCGTCCCTCACGGCGAACGCGCGCATGTCGGCGGCGTGGTGGTGCGCGTTCGCTACGATGCGCGTGACCCCCGCGGCGGCGAGCGCGTCGATCACGTGCGCCAGCGCGGCGCGATCACCGACCGGCGCGAGCGGCTTCGCGCGCCAGTCGGTGAGAGGACGCATTCGCGTCCCGAGCCCCGCAGAGAGCACCATCGCGGCGAGCACCGCGCGACTCTACCCTCGACCCTACGCGGTGGCCAATCGATCGAGGTCGGCGCCAAGGCCCGCCTCGTCGAAGCGCCCTACGAGCGCGCCGAGCGCCGCGTTTGCCCCGACGAGCCGCTCGACCGCGCCGCGCGTCCGGGGTCCCGCCGCGATGAGCCACGAAATCGCCAGCGCGAGCTCGGCGAGCTTGGGCTCCGTCGCCGCGACGAGCACGGCGCGCTCCATGAGCGCCTCGACCGCCTTCTTCACCTGGCCTCCGTACACCGCGTGCGCGGTGGTGACGCCTTGCTTCCACAGCGTGACCAGCGCCCGCGCCGTCGCGCGCGCCTCGCGATGCGGGACCGCGCCTGGCGCTTGCGGATCGTCCCACAGGCCGGACGCGAGCTGCCGCGAGAGCAACGCCACGACAGGATCCTGCGGGGCGGCTGCGCTCTCTGCCCCGTCGAGGCGTCCGAGCACGATGCTGCGCGCGGTGTACTCTTCGTCTTCCGCAGGCGCTGCGATCTTGCTCTTGTACTGAGCCGCTGGCGGCGGCGGGCTCGCCGGCGCGCGCAGGCTCACCGAACCGGGCATGGGCGCGACGGATCGAGCCGGCGCGGGCGCGTCGGCCGACGGGGGCGAGAGAGGCATGCGCGCGGCCATCGGCATCGGCATAGACGCCATGGGCCGCGCCGCTCCTTGGGACGTGCTGCGCATGCGCGATGCGTCGACCCTCGCGGTGTAGAACATCTTCCACCCGGCCGGCGCGTTGACCGGGACTACGCGGGTCTCCGGCACGCCGCTCGCGCGACGATCTCCGGTGCGCTTCTCGACGACGACGAACGACGTGAAGGCGCTCGCGATCTGATGGGTGACGGCGAGCTTCACGATACGGCTCTTGTTCGCGACGGCGCGGCGCCCGTGCATGTCCGCGCCTTCCAGATCGGCGATCCGCTCGCGGGCCCAGAGCTTCGCGAGCGCGGGCCGCGGGGACGCGCCGAGCTCGCAGGGCACATCGAGCGCGAACGTCTCGCCGCGCAGCGTCCCTCGCAAAACCGCGCGGCCACGCCCGGTCTGCTCGAACCGCCCGAACACCGTCCACGGCTCACCGTCCACCAGCGGCGGCAGCTCCGCGGGCGCGAGCTCGCCGACGTCGATCCCCTCGAACGAGAGCGTCACGCCGGTCACGCGCGCCGCGGTCGCGCGCGCGAACTGCGCGACCACCTTGTCGTCGATGCGCTCTCCCGGGTGGATCATCTCGACCGCGCCGCCCGTCTTCTTCGCGAGGCCACGAAGCAGCACGTCGCTCACGTTCGTGCCGATGCCGAACGCGTAGAACCGCGCCTTGCCTCGCTGCGCGAGGACCGCCGACAGGATCTCTTCTTCGTTCCCCACCTGCCCGTCCGTCAGCAGCACGATGACGCCGCCCGGCGCCTGCCGCGTCGCCTCGAGCAGCGGGAAGAGCATCTCGGTCCCTCCGCTCGCGACGAGGCGCCCGATCCACCCGTCGACCTGCGCCAGCGTCGCCTGCGTGAACGGCACGAGGCTGGGCTGGAACGGCGTCAGCGAATCGTTGAAGGCGAGCACGTTGAAGCGATCCCCCTCGCGGAGGTGCCGCGTGCACAGCATCAGCGCGGCCCGCGCCTGCTCGATCGACGTACCGTCCATCGAGCCGCTCACGTCGACGACGAAGACGACCTCCTGCCTCTCCGCCTTCTGGCCGAGGGCGAGCAAATCGGGAACGACGGTCAGTGCGACGACGCCGGGCTCCTCGGGGTGCGTCGCGTCCTTGTGCGACAACGTCGCGGCGAAGGGCTCGTTCCCGGCACTGCGTGCGGTCACGACCACGTCGCGATCGAGCGCGACCTCGCGGCGGGCGAACGTGACGCGCGTGACGCTCCCCTCGCGTGTCACCACGACGTCGTGCGACGGGCTCGCCACTTCGACCGCAGCGCCCACGTCGAAGAGCAAATCGAGCGAGACGCCGTACGTCGCGTCGCCGATGGGCGGCGAGATGCGATCGGCGTCGGGTACGCGATCGGTCGGACCGGCGGCTCCGTGCGCGGTGCGATCACCGTGCGGCGTGCCCGGGATGTACCGCGGGGCGACGAGCGTCGGGATGGTCCACCGGATCGTCCCCTCGTCGGCTTGCACCTTCTGGACGTAGCCGATCTCGATCACCGTCTCTTCGCCGGGCAGGAGGTTGCCGACGCTCGCAGTGAACACGTTCGGCCGCTCCTGATCGAGCAGCGCCGCGCCGTGCCCTGCGGTGAGCGCGTCGTCGTACGCCGCGAACGCCTCTTCACGCTCCTTCACCTCGCCCGCGCACGTCCGGCCGTCGCACGTCATCGTGAACGCGGTGAGGGTCGCGTCGCTGGGCAGCGGGAACGTGTAGACGGCCTCGATCGGCCTCGCCTCGGTGTTCCTGTACGTCTGCCGCACGCGCACGTCGGCGTGCCCCGCGAGGACCTCCGCCTTCACGCTCACCCCCGCCAGCGCAATCGCGACCCCCTCCGCCGATTTCAGACACGCGATCGTACTGCTCGTCATCGTTTTTTCCCTTTCTCTCGAACCTGCGACTCGAACGATTTGAAGATCTCTTCTGCGAGCGCCCGCGCCTCGGGCGACGCGTCCTCGGCCAGCGTGAGCTCCCGACCGGGCAGGAGCTCGCGGCGGGTCCACCGCGTCCATGTGGTCGACGCGGGCGGCGGGACGATCGAGGGCGGCGCGCTCGGCTCCGAAACGACGTGCGCGAGCTGCGCGTGGACGAGAGACGTCCCGTCCGCGATCCGCTCGATCTCTTCCGGCGCAAGCCGCGCGAGCTCGACTTGGATGGCGTCGAGCGGAAGAAACCGCTCCTGCATCTTTCGGATCGCGCGGAGGCGAACGAGGTGCTCCCGCGTGTAGTGCGTGTCCTTCCCCCGAAACGCGGGGCCTGGGAGGAGGCCGCGCTGGACGTAGTAGCGCACGGTGCGCGGCGAGGTCCCCGCCGCGTGCGCCAGCTCGTCGAGCTTGAAGGAATCGGCGTCGTTCACACCCTCAAGATGTATCTAGACACTATGACTGTCAAGTCGACAGCATCAAGTTTGGTAGGACCTTGGCGTCCGTAGTAGGGCTCATGCTCGATGCTCCGAAAGTGGATGGGAATCGGCCTCTTCGCGCTGGCGGCTCCGGCGGCGGTGGTGGCGAGCGCGTGCGGAACCGACGCGATCGGCCTCGAGACGTGCCGGCAAGTCGAAGAGGCGCGCTGCCGGCAGGCCCCGAACTGTCCCGCGTTCGATCTCGGGCAGCCAGTGCACCGCGACACACCGAAGACGAACGTGGACGCGTGCATTCGCTACTACAACGACGCGTGCCTCCACGGCCTCGCGACGAACACGGACCCCGGCGCACCCGCCACCAAGGCGTGCGTCGACGCGATCAACACCGGCGACTGCAACATCGTCCAGACGCCGCAAGACACACCGGCGTGCGCGTGGCTGAAGCCGCCAGCCACCCCGGTCGCGGACGCTGCCGAGGCGGCGACAACGGCCGCAGAGGCTGGCACCGACTGACGGCCTACGCGATCGGGTCGGGGTCGGGCTCGACGGGCTGACCCGGATCCTCTTCTTGCTCGACCGCGTCCATCGGGACCTTCACGCGCTGCGCGTGCGCGTGCTCGCCGAGCTCGACGCGCCAATAGGACGGGCCGTCCCCGCTCCGACAACCGAGGGTGAGCGACGGCGACGCGAGGATCGTGAAGTTGGAGCCGGCCGGCTGGCGCTGTTCGCTCACGTGACGATGGCCGTGCAAGACGAGCGTCGCGCCGATCTCGTCGAAGACCTCGGCGGCGCCCTTCGCGTCGTCGAGGCGCATCCCGATCTCGCTCGGCGGCTTCTTGCCGACGCCGTGCGGGAGCGGCACCACGTGATGATGCAGCGCGACGAGGCGATGGCGCGCGCGTGTCCAGGCCGGCGTCTTGGCGAGGGCGCGGAGGTACTCGAGCTGCTCGGGGCCGATCGCGCCGTTGTGCCGAAAAAAACGCCGCTGCGCGCGCGCGCAGGAGTCGATGCCGACGAGCACCGTCTCCGCCTCGGGGAGCTCTTTGTGCCACGCGCCAGACGGATCGAGCTCGAGCCCGATGCGCGCGGCGAAATCGCGCCATCGCGCGCGCTTCGCGTCGGCGGACGGGCGCGGGCGGCCGCTGCCCGCGAGCGGGAAGAGGTAGAGATCGTGATTGCCCGGCACTGCGAAGAGGCGCCCCGCGTCGCGGTACTTCGCGAAGACGGACTCCACGAGCGCGTACCCGTCGCCGTCGTCGGTGATGTCCCCCGTGATAAGCACGGCGTCCGCGCCGCTCGCCTCGACCGCGCGCGCGGCGCGTATCAAGCGAACGTTCGAGTTCTTCGGCGTGCTCTCGAGCATCGTGCCGACGGCGCCGTCGCTCGGGAGCCCGCGCGCGAGGGTCTCTGCGCGGCGCGCCTCGAGCCGGCATGCCTTCGCCGCCGCGCGCTCGACCGGATCCGGCATGCCGCCCGCCTCGCGCGGGCTCGGGACCGGGTGCAAGTACCCCTCGGGATCCACGAGGGCGATCTTCGCGCGTCGCGCGCCGCGCTCGTGGAGCACGCGCCACCCGGCCTCCTCCCAGTACACCTCGAACTTGGTCGGGCTCGTCTCAGCGGGCCGCGCGCTGCGCCGGACGATGCGCGCGCGATCGTGGAACGTGTCGCCAAACGTCGAGGTGTGGAGATCGGAGACGTGCGCGAGGACGAACGCGCCTCGTTCGCCCTTCGCGCCCATGCGCTCCTACATCCCCGCGGTGATCTTGAACGTGTCGCCGTCGGGGACGAGATCGAGCCGATTGTCGGCGACGGTGTGCTTCCACTCGTCGGCCTTCACGCCTGGGATCTTGTAGCTCGCGGCGTACGTGTAATCGACGAAGACGTGGTTCGTCTCCGTGAACGTGAGCTTTCGGTACCGGATCTCGTAGCGGATCTGGTTCGCCTTCTGGAACTGATCGGTGAGGTAGCCCTTCAGGCCCTCGTAGTCGAGATCGTCCTCTGAGTTCGTGTTGCCGCCGTCCTCGTGGTAGCGCGGGCTCGCGAGCTTGAGGAGCTGGCCGACGTTCTTCTCTTCGACGGCGTGGCGGTAGGTCTCGCAGTAGCTGATGACCTTGCGGTTCTGCGAGTTGTCCTCGACGTCGGTGTTCGGGATGAGCGACGGCGAGCAGCCTGCGAGGGAGGTCGCGGCGACGACGAAAGTGGAGGCGAAGAGGAGGGTACGCATCATGGCTATGAGCTCAACCTGGGCGCGCGACGGCGCATTCCTCACTCATTAGAGCAGAAGTCGTTTGACCGCACCGGGCAAACGACGAATGCAACAGAAGTCTAAAGCGACCGTTCCGAAGGAACTACGGTTGCTTTAACACCGATCAGGCGGACTTCTGCAAACGATCCGCGCGCCGCGGCGGAGAGACAAATTGGCAAACGGATTTTCGGATCGGCGAGCGGCGACAGGGCGACGTGACCGAGCGGCGTCGCGCTTGAATTTCCGGGCGAAGACACGGTCGCGGTCGGCGCGGCGGGGCCGAGCGTCGTGACGGTCGAGGCGACGCGCGCGAAGGCGGCGTGGGGATCGGACGTCACGAGCAGCGCCGCTGCGCCCGACGTCAGGCCGCTCCCGAGATCGCCGAGGCGCGCGGCGGCCGGTCCGATCTCGTCGACCGCGACGACGACGATGCGCGACGCGTCGCCAGCGGCGACGAGATCCGACGCGACGGCGAGGGCCTCGAGCGCGCCGTGCAGACCGCCGCCGGTGGCGAAGGCGGGACCGGTGAGACCGAAGGCGACCGCGCACTCGCCGCAGACGGCGTTGGGCGACGTGTACGGGAAACGACGCGGCTCGGCGGCGCGCGCGCCCTGAGCGCGGATCTTCGCGTCGTAGGTGGCGTTGGTCTCGAGGGTTGCGAGCGCGTGACCCACGACGATGCCCGCGCCAGCGAGTGGGCCGATCTCGGTCTCGAGCAGGCAGAGCGCGCTCAGCGCGAGGCGAACGAGATCGTCGGCGCGCGCGAGCATGGCGGCGGGGACTCGGGCCGTGAGCGCGGCGAGCGGCGCGCTCACGCGGACGGCGCGCGTGACGTAGACAGGTCGCACCGCACGCTCCCTCGGCCTTGGAGCGTCGCGCGTGAGGACGAGCGCCGCGTTGGCGCCACCGAACGCGCTCGACAGCTTCAGCGCGGCGCCAAGGGGCGCGGCGATCGCACGCGGGAGGAGGTTCGCGGGGGCGTCCGGATCGATCTCGCCTTCGCCGGCCGCCGCGGGCACCACGCCGCGCGCGAGGGCGTCGATCGCGGCGAGCGACTCGAGGGCCCCCGCGGCGCCGAGGGTGTGCCCGAGCTCCGCCTTCAACGGCGCGACGGGTACGCGCAACGCGGCCTCCGGTCCGAGGGCGGTGACGAGCGCGCGGTGCTCGGCGGCGTCGTTGAACGGCGTCGCCGTGGCGTGGGGGCTCACGAGATCGATCGCGCTCGGCGCGACTTGCGCGTCCTCGAGGGCCGCGATGGCTGCGCGCGCGAGGCCGCCGCCGGTGCGATCAGGAGCCGTTACGTGGGTCGCGTCGCACGACGCGCCGAACCCCGCCACGTACGCGCGCGCAGGGCGACGGAGAGTGGACGCCGGCGCGAGCGCGAGGATCCCCGCGCCTTCCCCCAGCGCGAGCCCGTCGCGGCCCTTTCGGAACGGGCGCGACGGAGGAGCCGCGGTGGTCGCGCGGAGGGCCTCGAAGCCGGACGCGACGAAGACGCTCACCGCGTCGAAGCCTCCCGCGAGGACGAGATCGCACCGCCCCGCTTCGATCCAGCGGAGGCCAAGCCCGATCGCGAGCGCGCCGGACGCGCACGCACCTAGGACGAGAACGGAGGGCGAGGTGGTGAGCTTCGCCAGGGCGAGCGCGTCGTGAAGGGGACCGAAGTACGTGGCCGCGTGGGGCGTGACCGGCTCGCCGCGAAAGAACCTCTCGGCGGTCCGCATGCCTCCGCTCGACGTGCCCATCGCGAGGCCGATCGTGCCCGTTCGCCACGCCGGGCGCTCCACGTCGAGCATCTTCGCGCACGCGTCGAGCGCATATGCGAGGAGGATCGTCGCGCGATCACCGTCCGACGCGTCCACGATCGCGCGGCCCGCGAACGGTCGCGCGAGGCCGGCGTCCGCGAGCTCGGCGTCCCTCGACACCGCACAGCGCGCAGGCTCGCCGACCTCTCCTGCGCCCGCCGCGACCTCCCCCTCCCCACGCGCCGAAATTGCGCCCCACGCCACGACCGCAGCGCCACCGACGCGACCGCTCACAGCGCGACACCCGGATCGTCGGGATCGAGGAACGCGGCGGGATCGGGCTCATCGGGCGACACCGACTCCACCAGCACCTCGACCACGAGACCGGTTGCATCCTGCACGTATTTCGCGCGGTCGCCGGCGTGCGGCGACAGGCCGCGGCCGACCCACTCGATCGCCTCGAGCTCGTCGGCCGCGCGCCGCCGCGCCACCACGCGCTCTTTGCCGCGCTCTCGCGACTCGCTCAGCGTGATCGTGCCGTCGCCGGCGCGCAGCACGAAGGTCCGACTCTGCCCGGCGGTGGACGCCGTGAGGAGGCGCCCCTCCAGGGGATCGAGGAACCACCAGCGGAAGAATCCGATCGGCAGGCCGTGCGCCGCCGCCGGATCGACGCCGCCCTTCTTCTTGAAGTCGGCGGCCGGCACGTTGAACGACCACTTCTCGCGCGTGAGCCACATGTCGAGCGCGGTGCCGCCGGCAGGCCCGAGGAGGACGAGTCGCGCGGCCTGGTGCGGCTGCACGGCGAGGGCGCCGCGCGACTCGATCGATCGCCCCGTCCACGGCTCGCGCATCGCGACACGAAGCTGGACGGCGTAGGGCCGCTCGCTCTCCGTGGAGCGCATCCACGCGAGGCGTTCGCGGGCGCTCGACCAATCCTTCTGCGAGACCGTCGGCGGCGCGGCGCGTGGAGCGGCGCAGCCTGCGCTGGCGAGCGCGGTGAGGAGAAGAAGGGCGAGGCGCTTCGGCGACGGGCTCACGGACGGGTCAGCAGCAGAGCGTATCCTCGCGGCGGGTCGGCGCACAGGACGAGCGCCTCGTCGACTTCGTCCCCCTTCGACAGGAGCTCGACCGCCACGCACGCGGCGATGGCTCCGAGCGCCTCGTGATCGCCCGCCGTGGTACCGACCCCGATGCGCGTAACGGGCTCCCATGGCGTGCCTGCGACGACGTTCGCGACCGCGGCATCCGCATACGCCGCGACGATCCGCGCGCGGCTCGGATTGCGGGGCGGCCGTACCGACGGGCGATCTCCACGCCCGACCGTGACCGACTCGAGGCGCGCGAGGACGGTGGTGCCGGCCACGCGCGCCGTCTCCTCGTCCTCGAGGACCAGCACGCCGGCCCCCTCGGTACGCACGGCCGACGACGGGTGCGCCGCCGCGAAGAGCGCGATGAGGACGCGGTCGACGATGTCGCTCGCCTCCTCGAACGCTCCGGCCACGATTTGATCGGCGTCTCCCGATTGGATCAGCTCGAGGCCTTGCGCGATCGCCGACTCACCGCTCGCGCCGAGATCTGCCACGGCGAGGGCGGGGCCGCGGCGCTCGAGGTAGATCGACGCGTGGCCGACCGGCCCGCTCGGCACCAGGTTGGGAAAATCGGCGGGGCTCACCAGGCGCGGCCCCTTCTCGAAGAGGCGGTGCATGAAGGCGCAGGATCCGTCGACGCTGCCGAACGCGCTCCCGAGGACGATCCCGGCGCGTCCGCTGGGCGCGAGGGGGCTCGCCGTCCCGAGCGCGCGCACCGACAGCGCAGTCGCGATGCGCGAGGGGCGGTCGAGTCGACGCGCACGCGCAGGATCGAGCTCCGACTCGACCGCGCTCAGCATGCGTGTGCCCGGCAGCTCGGCGGATGCGCGCGCGACGCCGGTGACCACGACGCGCCGCTCCTTCGTGGCGCGCGGAGCGTCTGCCCGCCCGGGCGCCGTGAGCACCAGCACCGCGTCCATTCCGCCGAACCCGAACGAGTTCGAGACGACCACACCGACGTCGCACGCCTCCCCCGCGCCGATCACGTGACGCAGCGCGCACGCAGGATCGGGCGTCTCCAGGCCGCCGGTCGGAGGCACCACCCCATCGCGGATCGCCAGCGCGCCGACGATCGCCTCGATCGCGCCCGCCGCCCCCAGCGTGTGCCCAAGCTGTCCTTTGGTGCTCGAGACGGGCACGCGCTTGAGCTCCGCGCCGAGGGCCGTCGCGAGCGCGCGCGTCTCCATCGCGTCGTTGAGCGGCGTGCCGGTGCCGTGCGCGTTCACGTAGTCCACGTCGGCCGGCCGCAGTCGCGCGCGCGCGAGGGCCTCGCCGAAGAGTCGCGCCGGCACCGCGCCGCTGGCCTCGGGGTTCGTGACGTGGTGCGCCTCGCTCCCGATCGCCCACCCCGCGAGCTCCACGATCGCAGCCGCGCCGCGCGCGCGCGCCCCCTGATCGCGCTCGAGGACGACGAAGCCGGCGCCTTCTCCGAGAGAGAGGCCGCGGCGACGCATATCGAAGGGGCGGCACGGCTCGGGATCCATCGCGCCGAGCGCGTTGAAGCCGCTCCACGTCAGCCGACACAACGCGTCGCTCGCGCCGGCGATCACCGCGTCCACGAGCCCGAGTACCAGCCAGGTCGCGCCGACGACCAGCGCGTTGGCGCCGCCCGAGCACGCCGAGGAGAGCGTGCGCACGCGCACGAACGGACCGAGATCGCGCTCGAGACGATCCGAAGTGGCGGTGAGCGGGTGCGAGAGCATGCGCGCGAGCACCTCACGCGCGCCGGGCTCGGAGTGGAACCGCGCGAGGAGGTCCTCGGTCTCGAACATGCCGCCGACGGTCCCGCCGACGACCAAGCCGACGCGCATCGCTTCGGGACGACGCGTGAGCCCCGCGCCCTCGATCGCCTCGCGCGCCGCCGCCATCGCCATCGCCGTCGTTCGCGACCACGAGGGATCGTCCTTGTGCCCCTCCGCGAGCGGCGTCCGCACCTCGCCGCCGATGCGCGCGCGAAAGCCCTCGGTGTCGAACAACGTCACGGGCCCGAGCGCGCGCTCGCCGCGGACGAGCCTCGCCCATGTCGAAGGGACATCGGCCCCGAGCGCGGTCTGGAGACCTACGCCCGTCACGACGACGCGCGCGGTCACGTCCCGCCCGCCGCTGCCCCCCGCGCGCGTTCCACGAACTCCGCGAGGGCGGCCACCGAACGGAACACGGGCCTCGCCTCCTCGCCCTCCGGCACGCGGACCCCGAAGCGCTCTTCCAGGCTCATCGCGAGCTGCAGGGCGTCGAGCGAGTCGAGGCCCAGGCTCCCTTCTCCGAAGAGCGGCGCGTCGTCGCCGATGGTGCTTGGATCACGCCCCACCAGGTTCAGCTCCGTGACGATGAGCCCCTTGATCTCGCTGCGCAGATCCATGTTCGAGTCGACCACGTAGCACAGATCGCCGCGCAGGCGGCGAGGGGCGTCAGGTGGAGACGTGCTCCCAGGGCTGGAAGACGACCTCTTCCTTGTGACGGGGGGGCTCCGCCTTGGGGCTGTCGGCCGCCGGCGGCGAGACCTGCGAGCCGGCCTTGGGCGGCGACAGCTCCCGCGTGAGGAGCAGCGCCCCGACGAGGGCGAGCACCCACGGCGCGACGACCAGAATCGAACCCGCGAGACGCGAACGCCCCATCCCCTCGAGTGTACGATGGGACGGCGGCTACGCCATTCCAAAGGGACGGGTCTATAGGTATAGCTCGCACACACGCTTCACGACGCTTCTGGTCTCGCTCGATCGAGGGGAAATGCCACATGGGTACGCTCGTCAATTACTCGACGGAGAAAGGGGTCGCCGTCCTCACGCTGAACGATCCTCCCGTGAACGCGTACACGCACGAGATGTTCAAGGAGCTCGACGCGTGCATCCTCGACGCGCGCTTCGACAACGACGTGCACGTCCTCGTCATCACCGGGCACGGCGACAAGTACTTCTGCGCCGGCGCCAACATCAACATGCTGAAGGAGGCCGACAGCACGTTCAAATACTACTTCTGCCTCCACGCGAACGAGACGCTGCTCCGCTTCGAGAGCACGCCCAAGCTTTGCATCGCGGCGATCAACGGTCACTGCGTGGGCGGCGGGCTCGAGGTCGCGCTCGCCTGTGATCTGCGCGTCGCGCGCGCGGGCACCTACCAGCTCGGGCTGCCCGAGGTGAGCCTCGGCGTCCTCCCCGGGACCGGCGGCACCCAACGCCTCACGCGCCTCCTCGGCAAGGGGCGGGCGATGGAGATGATGGTCGAGGGGCAGACGGTGAACGTCGAGCGCGCCCACGAGCTCGGCCTCGTGAATAGGATCATCCCGGAGACCACGCACGAAGGCTTCATGCGCACGGTGATGGCGTACGCGCACGAGTTCACGCCTCCCAACCGCGCGGCGGCCGCCGTCGGCCGGATCAAGCGCGCCACGCAGGCGGCCGGCGAAATGCCGCTCGAGCAAGGCCTCGCCCTCGAGCGCGAGCTGCAAGCGGAGCTCTTCGCGTCGTCGGACGCGAAGGAAGGGCTCGTCGCCTTCACTGCCAAGCGCAAGCCCCACTTTTACGGCCGGTAGGCGACGCGGCCCTTTTTTCGGGGCGTCGCGCGCACCTCAGGGGATCGTCGCGTTCCAGTCCTTCGACGCCACGTGGAGCGGCCCGGTCAGGGCGTAGTTTCCGGCCTTGGCGATCTCGGAGAGGACGTCGACGCGCCCGACCGACTCCGCCCACACGTCGCGCGTGCTCGGGTCCGAGGCGTGCGCGAGGTCGGCGCGTCGAACCTTCAGGAAAGCGGTCAGCCACACCTTCTCGTCGACGCCGGTGGCCGGTGTCCCCTTCACGTCGGCACGCGCGGCCTCGAGCAGCGCGGGGAGCCCGTCGGGATCGTCGCCGTCGCCGTGCTGGATGATCGTGTCGTAGAGGACGGCTCGAGAGAGAGGCAGCTTCGCGCCGATCGCGTCCGCGTGGTGCATCGCAGGGACGAAGTACGTGATGTCGACGACGTGATCCTGCACCGTGCGGAAGCGCGCGTCCTTCGACGCCTCGGCCCACGCGGCAGGCAGGCCCTCGAGCCCGACGATCGAGGCGTCCTCGTTCTTGGCAAGCACCTCCAGGCGCGGGAGGTAGCGCGCGAGCGGGTTGCCGGAGGCGACGTGCGTGTACCGTTTCACGACGTCGAGCATGTCGCCGGTGGCGCTCGTGAAGCCGGCGCGGCCTGCGGTGTACCCGCGCCCGTCGCCAAGCGCTTCGATGTAGTCGTACTGCGGCGCGAGCGTGCTGTTCTCGAAGAGGCTGGTCAGCTGTTCGGCGCGTCGCTTCTTTGCGCCCGCGAGCCATCCCGGGTGAGCCGCGGCTTCGGCGGTCGCCGCTTCATCCTCGGCGGACGGCGCGTCCACGTTCGCAGCGCCGCTGCAGGCCGCGACTACGAACGGCACGAGCAAGAGGAGGGCGTGTCGAAGCATGGTCCGCTCGATACGCACTTGGTGTGCCAATGTGTGTATTTTGTAGTTTGAGACACTTAGCCCAACAAATCCTACGCCAACCACCACAGTCGGCGGATCGTCCGTTCCCCCGGCGCGAGGGTCTTAGGCGGCCGGGAGCGCGCGGATCTGCGCGACGAGGTCCGCGCAGTCAGGCCGCTGGGTCGCTGCCGACATGAGCGCCGTGAGCGCCGCAGCGTCGATCTTTCCGGGGGCGCGCGCGAGCGTTCGCTTCACGTGCGGAAGGAGGCGCGGGAGCTCCCACCACGCGCTCATCTCCGGGAGCGACGCGGACGCGTGCGCGACGGCGTCGGCCACCACCTCATCGTCGTCCACGCCCGCCGCGAGCAAAGTGACGAGCACCCCGAACGCGTCGTCCGCCGCCGTGTCCGCCAGCGCACCTCGCGCCTCTTCGACGAGCGCGCGTGCCTCGGTGCGTTTGCCGACTGCAAGGAGCGCGTCGGCCGAGGCCTTCTTCACGCGCACCGCCGCCGTCGGCGATTGGCTGCGGTCCGCCTGCGCGCACGCCGCCTTCGTGCGCTCGACGACGAGCGCGACGTCCTTTCGGCTCGCCGCGACGAGCGCCAGCATCGCGAGCGCCTCGGCCTGCGCGGCGTCGCCCTCGCAGCGGGGATCGCTCCGGACGATGCTGAGCTCCTGCTCCGCGTCCTGATGCGCGCCGGCGCGCACGGCGGCGACGATCGACGCGAGCTGCAGCGCGAAGATCTCATCGGGGCTCCGCTTCAAGAGGACGCTGATTCGCGTGGCGACGCGCAGGTGATCCTTCGCGGCCGGCGCGTCCCCGAGACACATCTCGGCTCCGGCCAGCGCGCGCGCCGCCGCGCACTCGTCCTCGGGCTCGAAGCCGGCCTGCGCCCGAGAGAGCTCCGCGGAGTGGTAGACGCGCGTTGCGGTTGGCATCAGCTCGTCGTCGACGGGGGCAAGCCAATCGTAGCCCGGGCGATCCTCGGGGCTGACCGCGACGGCGTGCGCCTCGGCGATGCGACGGTAGTGCCGCAGATCGTCGCGGCGACCGAGGAGCGCCGCTACGCGCGCGCGCTCGTTCGCGACGACTGCGCGCGCGGTCTCCAGATCCGTCTGCGGCGTCTCGCGCAGCGCGGCCGGATCGTCCAGGCGAACGAGCGCGGCCTCGAGGTCGGCGCTCGCCTCCTCCGGGCGTTGCGCGATCACCTTCGCCTGCGCGCGCCCGAGCCGCGCCCACGCGTCGAGGTAGCTCGATTTCGCGGCCTCGGCTTCCTTCACCGCCTGGTCGCCGTACTTGAGCGCGGACGCGATCTCGCCGCGCGCCCGCGCGAAGACGACGCTGAGCTGGTAGCTCCAGTGCGCGCGCTTCTTGGGATCGGTCTCCCCTTCCAGCGCGCCCAAGAATCCCGCTTCCATCATGCCGACGCCGAAGTCGTCGCCCCGGCCGTGCGGGTCGAGGTTCATCGCGCTCAGCGCCGCGAGGGCGTGGGCCTCGCGAAGGTCCGCGCCCTCCAGCTTCGGAGAGAGCTCCAGCGCGAGGCGAAGCGCGGTGTCGAACGCGTAGGCATGGAACGCCGCGCGCATCGTCTCCACGTTGCGAGGATCGCGCTCGTCGAAGCCGGTGCCGCGACGCGCCATCAGCGGCTCGCTGCGCAAGTCGATGCGCTCGAGGTGGGTGCCCGGCAGGGCCTCGAGCAGCGCCACCTCACGGAGCTTCAGCTTGCGGAGCCACGACTCGAACGGACCCGCCGGCGCGATCAGCGTGTCGTGGCCGATGAGGAGCGAGAGGGCGCCGGACGATCCTCGGACCAACGCTCGCGCCGCGCGCAGCGTGGTCACGTCGATGCGTTCGAGCTCGGGGGCAATGATGAGGGCGCGTCGCCCTTCGACGAGACGCGCGAACATCGCCGCCCACCCGCGCCCGACCGGCGTGCCCCGCGGATGCGCGGTAGGCGACTGCGTGAGCGTCGCGCCCGACACCAGATCGCGCGCGCGCTTCTGCACGGCCGATAGCTGCGGCTCGATGGACCGCAGCGCGAGGCTCACCGTCACCGCCGGAGCCGCCGCGTCGCCCGTCGACAGCGCCTCCTGCACGGTCTGATCGCCAAGCGCGGCGCGCAGCTGTCCGGTGACGGCGCGCATGCCCGCCCAGGCAGGCGCGTCCGGCGGGACGTCCCAGCGCATGGTCAGATCGCTCGGTACGCCGTATCGAGCGAGGGCCGCGCGCGGGCCTCGTAGGATGGTGATCATTTGGGCGTGTCTGGGTGGGGTTCGGGAGGAGACTACCGTGCTAGCCCGTTCGCGCGAAGAGCTTGGCGTAATAATCGCTGATGGCCTCTCCCCCGAGGCGGGTGAAGAAGGTCGAATAGGCCATCCAGATGGCCAGGCCGTTGAGGTCCCGGAACACCGGGGGCAGGTATTTTGGCGGCCTCACGACGCCGTCGGCCACCCGGCGCGCGAGCACCGGAACGTCCTCGTGCGCGACCTTTCCGACGAAGAGAAACGGGATCAGCTCGGGGTGATTGTGCTCGATCGCGCTCCGGATGAAGGCGTAGTTGAGGACGATTCCCTTGCAGTAGCACGCGTCCTTCGTGAACGGCGCGCCGCCGTCCATGACGCCCCCGCGGAAGATGCGGCGAGTGTTGTGGAAGCACTCCTCTTCGTCGTAGCCCTCGGTCCGGAACCAGTCGAAGACTTGGAGGAAGCTCGCGCCGTCCTCCGCCTTGTCGACCGCCATGACGCGATCGTTCAGCCTGCGTGCGCGGCGCGGATAGGTGCGGAAGGTGAAGATCTCGAGCAGCGCGGCGAGGCCCTCTTGCACCGCAGTCGTCCGCGGGGGCCCCTTCGCGAGCCACTTGGCGACCGCCTGCTGCTGCCCGTTGATCGACGTCGCGACGTGCACCCAACCCTCGTGCGCCTCGAGGATGTCGATGTCGCGCGTCGAGAAGCGCGCGCCCGTGCGGACCTTAACGTAGTCGCTGCCGGCTGCGGCATCGCTGATGATCGAGTCGTCGGCGGTCACGCGCACGGCGTTGTCGCCGAAGTACGACGCGAAGCGGCCACTCAGCTCCTTCGCCGCGTCCTCCGCCGAGATGTCGCGGGGCGCCGGCACGCCGAGCGCCTTGTCGTCGATCTTCGTGAAGATCTCGTAGAGGACGTGCCCGAGATCGCGCACGGTGTGCTTCCCGTCGGGGAACTTGTCCTTCGGGGACCCGTACAGCTTGCGCGAATAGGCGTAAAAATGAGGCGTTCCGCGCGCGGCGAGCATGCGCACGACGTCGCGGTACTGGAGCGCGGTCTCGGTCATGATCGCGCCGACCGCGTCCTCCTCGCCGAGGAGCGCGTCGATGTCGCGGGCGATCCCCTCGAACTCCTCGGTCTTCGCGCGCGGATCGAAGCCGAGATCGACACCCGCGTACCAGGCGGCGTCCACCTTCGGCGGCTCGCGGTAGCGTGACTTGACGAACTGCTCCTCGACCGCGTTGTCCCACCGGATGGCCTGGAGCACGCGCAGGGGCTTTTGACCTTCGACGATTCGCGCGGCGAGGCCGCTCACGATCTCCTTGTAGCTTCGCCACGGGCCGGCCGCGGGGAGCGGGGGCAAGGACGGACGCTCGCCAGTCTGCACGAGATCGTCGAGCGCCGGCGGCGGAATGGAGGGAGGGCCTTTGCCGCTCGCGCCCTTGGGGCTCGACGGGCGCTCCTTTTCGGCGATGCTCGGCGTAGGCGTGAGCGCCTTCTCCGCTCTCTCGGCCGCGGAACCCTTTTCGCCCATCGTGCTAGGAATTGTCGCCCCGCGCGGTCCCCACGGCCAGTGAAATCAAGTGCATCACGTGCAGGCGGCCAGCACTTTGGCGAGGACGTCGACGTCGCGGACGCCCTCGGCCTCGGCGCGGTAGCTCAAGACGAGGCGGTGGCGGAGGACCGGCGTGACCATCGCGCGTATGTCGTCGACGTCGGCGGCCGCCTGGCCGGTCAGCGCCGCGCGCGCCTTCGCCGCAAGCACGAGCGCTTGCGAGCCGCGCGGGCCCGCGCCGAAGCGCACGAACTCGCGCACCTCCTTGGGCACGCGCGAGCCGCCGTTCGTCGGCTCTCCTGGACGCTCCGGTCGCGTGGCGCGTCCCAGCGCCACCGCGAGGGCCACCGCTTGCTCGGTGACCGGCACGCGCGGAACCAGGCTCTGCAGCGCGCGCACGTCGCCCGCCGAGAGCACGCGCGGCACCGTGCCGAGATCGGCGCTCGTCGTCTTGCGCGCGATCTCGCGCTCCTCTTCTTCGCTCGGATAGTCGATGTGGATCTCGAGGAGGAACCGATCCAGCTGCGCCTCGGGCAGCGGATACGTGCCTTCTTGCTCGATCGGGTTGCGCGTCGCGAAGACTTGAAAGGGATCGGGTAGCGCGTGCGTCGTGGTGCCGACGGTGACGCGCCGCTCTTGCATCGCCTGGAGCAGCGCCGCCTGCGTCTTCGGCGGCGTGCGGTTGATCTCGTCGGCGAGGACCAGGCTGTGGAAGATCGGGCCGGCGAGGAACCGCACGCGGCGCCGAACCCCGCCCTGCCCGTCGTCCTCCTCTTGGAGCACGTCGGTGCCGGTGATGTCGGCGGGCAGGAGATCGGGCGTAAACTGCACGCGACCGAAGGACAGGTCCAGCGCTTCGGCGAGCGAGGCGACGAGCAGCGTCTTGGCGAGGCCCGGCACGCCGACGAGGAGCGCGTGCCCGCGCGACAGGAGCGCCACGAGCATTAGCTCGATGACCTGCTCCTGGCCGATGACGCGCGCACCGATGGCGTCGTGCAATTTCTTGCTGGCGCCGTGGGCGAGCTCGAGGAGCTCGACGTCGTTCTTGGGCTCGCCGACGCGGTCGCGGCCCTGGTCCTGCTGGGGGATTGTGGGGGTGCTCAGGCCTCGAAGGTTTTCACGTCGACCGCGGCCGTGTCAAAGCGAACGCCGCGAATGATCGCTTTGCCGCCCTGCTGCTTTGGCGTGCGGATGTGCTAGACGTCGGCGCGTGATCGAGGCCAGCCCATGACCTTCGCCGCGCCCGCCGACGCCGCGTCGACCACGGCGACGACCGAAGCGCCGGTTCGCCGCCCCGAGCCCGGCCTCGCGCGCGGAGTGTGGGAGGCGCCGCGGTGGGCGTTCTTCGTCGCGATCGCCGCGATCGTGGTCCTCGCCGCGGCCTACGCTGCGCGCCGCGCAGGGCTCCTCCGCCGAAGGAAGCGCGCGTGAAGCAGAACCTCCGCCGCGTCCTCGTCGTCATGCTCCTCGGCGTCGCCGTCTACGGCGCCTTCGCCGTGTACCGCGGCGTCGACAAGATGGAGGGCGTCCTCCGCACGTTCCAGTGGTGGTCGTTCGCCGCCGCCTGCGCGCTCGCGTTCGGGAACTACGTGCTCCGCTTCCTCAAGTGGGAGTTCTACCTCGCCCGCCTCTCCATCCGCGGCATCCCCAAGTGGGACAGCTTCCTCACGTTCCTCTCCGGCTTCGTCCTCACCGTGACGCCCGGCAAGGTCGGCGAGGTCTTCAAGTCGCTCGTCCTCCAGGAGACGCACGGGGTCCCCATCGCCAAGACCGCCCCGATCGTCATCGCCGAACGCGTCACGGATCTCATCGGCATCATCGTCCTCATCGTCGTCGGGTCGCTGGGCTTCTCGGGTGGCCTCTTGTGGGCGGGCGTCGGCGCGTTCCTCGTGACGTCGCTCATCGTCGTCATCGCCTCGCGTAGCCTCTCGATGGGGATCATCGGGCTCGTCGAGAAGCTGCCGGGCAAGCTCGGTAAGATCGGCCCCAAGCTCCACGCGTCGTACGACAGCCTGGCGACGATGCTGAAGCCGCAGAACCTCGTGCTGCCGACGCTCCTCTCGATCGTCGCGTGGTCGCTGGAGTGCTTGAGCCTGTGGGTCATTCTCCAGGGATTCGGACAGTCCACGAGCGTTGCACTCTGCATGTTTTTCTATGCGACCAGCACGCTGGCCGGGGCGCTGGTGCCGGTGCCGGGCGGTCTCGGCGTGACCGAGGGGGCGCTCCAGGAGCAGCTCATGAACCTCGGCAAGGTGCCGGAGACCGCGAGCACCGCCGCGATGATCCTGGTCCGCTTCGCGACGCTATGGTTCGCTGTGCTGGTCGGCTTCGTCGCGCTGTCGCTCCTCAAGCGGGCGCATCCGGGTCTGCTCGCTGGAGAGCAGAAAGCGCCGACCCAAAGTCCGCCGGCGGCGGAGCCTCGAAGCGCATCTTCCGATCGCTGATCGGGTGCACGAAGCCGAGCACGCGCGCGTGCAGGGCTTGATGACCGAGCGCCTCGGCGATCTCGCGGAGGAGCGGCGACTTCGGCGCCTTGCCGTACAGCGGATCGGCGAGGACCGGCGTCCCCGCCTCCGCGAGGTGCACGCGGATCTGGTGCGTGCGTCCGGTCTCGAGGGTGCACCGCACGTGGGTCGCGAGGCCGTCGTGGAGCCGCGCGATCACCGCGACGTGGGTGACGGCGCGCTTGCCGTTCGCCACCTTCGACGAGAACTTCACGCGATCGGTGGGGTGCCGTCCGTGGAGCGTCGCGATCGTCCGCGCCGCGACGTCGCCCACGCAAATGGCCTCGTATGCGCGCTCGATCGTGTGCGCGGCGAACTGCTCTTTCAAGCCCTCGCGCGCCTCGCTCGTCCTCGCCACGACCATGACGCCGCTCGTGCCCTTGTCCAGGCGATGCACGATCCCCGGGCGATCGTCGCCGAGCGCGTCGAGGCTCCGGAAGACGCCCATGCCCAGGAGGCCGTTCACGAGCGTCCCCGTCGCGTGCCCCTTCGCAGGGTGAACGACGAGGCCCGCCGGCTTGTCGACGACGAGGAGCGCGTCGTCTTGGTAGAGCACCTCGAAGGCGATGCCCGTCTCGCCCTCGGCCGCCGTCTTCGGTGGAGGCGCCGGTACGACGACGACCTCGGACCCCGCCCGAACTTTGTCGGACGCGCGCTTCACGGCGCCGTCCACCGTGACGCGCCCCAGCTCGATCCAACGCTGCAGCTCCGCTCGCGATGGCGCGAGCTCTGCCCCCGTCATCGCCGCGGCCAGAAAGCGATCGAGCCGCTGCCCCGCCGCGTCGCGAAGGACGACGAGCACCACCCGCGGCGGCGCTACCAGAGCTTGCTCTTGATGTGTCCTTTGGCCTTGACGAGGATGTCGACGAGCGCCCGGTCGTAATAGTTCTTCGGATAGAGCTCCGGCGACACGCGCCGCTTGAAGAGCGCGCGGCCCTCCTCGATCTCCTCGGAGAGCGTCTCGAAGAGGTTGTCGTGGGTCACCCCGTTGACGATCTTCTCTTCGTTGTAGAGGGAAAGATCACTCGCGATGGCGCGTGCTAGGCGACGGGCGGCCTCTTCGGTCTCGATGAGCGGCATGGGGAAATCATCTCGCACCCGTGCGCGGTTTGTCAAAGGCCGTAATTTCCCAAAATTCGTGCCGGATCAGAGCAGAAGTCGTTGCTCTAGACGCGAAACAGGAGAGCGCCCTTCGCGAGCGTCGCGCGGAGGGGGAGCTTTCCGGGCTGCTCGCCGTCCACGTCGACGAGGACGCTGGCCCAAGGGTGGACCGCCTCTGCCTCTATTGTGGCGCCGCTCGTCACGCGCACGCCGTCCGCCGCGAGGTGCGCGCCGCGGTAGACCTTGCCGGTGAGGCCGAGCAGCTCGCGTCGCGAGAGATCGCCGAGCATCACCAGCTCGAGGCGTCCGTCGGACGGATCGGCGTGGGGGGCGATCATCATGCCGCCGCCGAAGTAGCGGCCGTTGGCGATCGCGACGGTGGCGACGGGGCCCTCGTGCCACGCCGCGCCGTCGACCTTGATGCGCACGCTCGCGTTCTTGTAGCCGGCCATCGCGCGGAGCGTCCCGGCGAGGAACGAGGCGCGGCCACCGAGCCACTTCGGCGTCTCGTTCACGACGGCGACGACCTGACCGGGCAAACCGAAGCTCGCGATGTTCACGAACGCGCGGACCGCGTCGCCGCCGGCGTGGGAAACGAAGCGCAGGATGCCGAGGTCGACGGGGCGGCGCGCGCCGTGGCGAATTCGCGCGATGGCCTCGTCGAGCGCGCCGCTCATGCCGAAGGTCCGGCGGAAGTCGCCGCCGGTGCCGCACGGGACGAGCGCGAGATCGGGCCCTGACACGACGTCGCCGTCGGGCGAGACGTACGCTTGCATCACCTCGTTGATCGTCCCGTCGCCGCCCGCGATCGCGACGACGTCGATCCCATCGGCGGCGGCCGCGCGTGCGAGCTCGGCGGCGTGTCCGCGCGCGCGCGTCAGCACGATCTCCGAGGCGAGATCGTAGCGCCGAAGCGCGGCCTCGATGTCCGCGACCTTGCCGAGGGCGCGCCCCGACGCGGCGGTCGGGTTCAAAATGACGCGGACCTTCAGATCGGCCATGGTGCCCGAGAGAGGTTCACGGCCTGCGCTCCACGCGGCGGCCGCGACGGAGGACGACCCACGCGCCGAGCGAGGCGAGGATCGCGAACGGCGCGGGTCCGCCAGAGCCCGAGCTGTCGGTGCGCGGCGCGGCGGCGCATCCGTATTCGGGGGTGAGCGGCATCGCGGGAGCTCCGCTGCTCGAACCGCCGTCATGCGCGCCGCCGTCGCACGAGCCGGGGTTGTCGGCGCCGTTGTCGGGATCGGTCCCGGCCTTGAGCTCGTCGATGTCGCCCACGCAGTCGCCGTCGCTGTCGGTGCCCTTGCTCGCCATCGCGTCGAGCGCGGCATCGACCGAGCTCGTGCTCCCGGCGACGGCGCCGTTGGCGCGCAGCGTGACGGCGAAGGGCTTGATCGCGGTGCCGGTGCCGCCCGAGAGGCTGGCGTGGCAGAGCGTGCACACCGGAATGGTCTTGAGGCCGAGGTGCGACTGGACCTCGCCCGGAAAAATCGACGACGCGCTCGACGGCGACGCCCACGACAGGAGCGCGGCGGCCAGGGCGACCGGAGCGACCAGCGCGACGGGAGCAACCGGAGCGAGCCTGTGACGACGAATTTGCATCGTGGGCCTCACAGGTACACGTGGAACTGCGCGAGGAAGGTCGTCGCCCCCGCGGTAAGGGTGGTCGACACGGGCCGCGCTTCGTAGACCAGATCGAGCCTGAAATCGGCGTGCGGCGCGAAGAACCACTGCGCGCCGCCCCAGACGTCGAACGTCGGGCCGATGCGTGCGGGCTCCTGATCGTAGAGCTCGCCCGCCACGATGACGTGGACGCCTTGCACCGGCTCGACGTCGGCTTGGAGGAGGTTCGCGGTGCCGACTTGCGTGCGGTGCGAGTTGATGGCGCCGACGGGCTGGGACTGCACGAGCAGATCGGACTCGGCGAGGAGGACGAGCATCGGCAGCGGGGAGAAGCGCCCGAAGACGCCGTGCGCGTGGCGCCAGATGGGCGTGCCGAGGCGCAGATCGTCGTCGGCGTGCACGACCATGCTGCTGCCGCCGACCGTCAGCCTCTGCGTCGGCGCGAGCTCGACATAGCCCGCATATCCGCGATCGCGGAACGCGTCGGGGCGAACCTGGAAGTTGCCGGCGATCGCCATCACCTCCGCGCGGAGACCGGCGCCGCTGTACGAGAAGGCGACGCCGTGATCCTGCGCCGCGTTGGTGTCGGTGCGCGTCGCGGAGCGGACCCACATCGTGTGCTCGATGTGTCGGAGGCCGAACGGCAAGTTGATGCGGCCGCCGCGAAGGAGAAACTGCTTGTCCTCGCCGAGATCCACGCCAAGCCAGTGCGCGCGCGAGACGGCGCGGCCCGACTGATCCTGACCGCGCGTGAGCGACGCGGCGAGCGCGCCGTCGTACGCGTAGCCGGCGCTCGCGTTCGCGCGGAAACGCCCGACCGTCACCTGACCCTGCGCGTCCGCCTGCATGATGAGGGGAGGCCGCTTGCCGTCGAAGAACCGGTAGCGCACGTCCTTGAGCGAGCCGGCGCTGGTGCGCTGGGCGAGGCTGAGCGATCGCGCGTCGGCGCCGAGGAGGACCGACTCCGGCAAATCGAACGCGCCGAACAGGAAGTTCGCGACCTTGCCGGCCTCCTCGTCGTCCGCGCGCTTCCGGTACGGCGTGCGGAGGAGCAGCTCGCCCTGCGCGCGTCCATACAAGGTGAGAAGGCTGCCGCCCGAGGGATCGGCGTGGCACTGTGCGCACGCGGTGTATTCGTGGCGAATCATCCACGCGTACGCGTGCGCCGATTCCGAGAAAAGAAGGACCGCGAGGGCGGCCAGCGCGGCAAGGGCGACCTTGCACCCCGCCGCGCGCACAAAAGAAGGAGTCATCTAGGGCCCGTTCTTTACATCATTTTGGTCACACCGACGCCGTAGTCTCCATTTTGTGGACCGGCCGCGCCTCTGCTAAACCCGGGCCACGATGCCTGCGCTCATCACGCTCGCTCACGCCGTCGAGGAGGCCGCCAAGGCCGACCCCACGCGAGGCTTTCGCTTCGTCCCCGAGGAGGGCGTCCCTGGCACATCGCCCGGATCGGGCACCAGCGAGGCGTCGTTCTCCTTCACCGCGATCGAACGCGCCAGCGCGCGCTATGGCGGCGCGCTCCAGGCCCTCGGTCTCAAGAAGGGTGACCGCGTCGCGCTCGTCCTGCCGACCAACGAGGATTTCGTCCTCTGCTTTTTCGGCGCGATCCGCGCGGGCATCGTGCCGGTCCCCATCTACCCGCCCCTCGGCCTCGGGCAGCTTCAGGCCTACCTCGACAACACGCGGCACGTGGTCGCCAAGAGCGGCGCGCGCGCGCTGGTCACGAGCTCCAAGATCAAGCGCCTCCTCGGGACGGTCCAGGCCGCCTGCCCGGCGCTCGAGGAGGTCGTCGCCATCGAAGGGATCCGCGAGTCGATGGAGGCGCTCAAACCCGAGAAAATCGGGATGGACGATCTCGCGTTCCTGCAGTTCACGAGCGGCTCGACGTCGCGCCCCAAAGGCGTTGCGCTGACGCACGAGAACCTCGCCCGCAACGTGAAGTGCATCATGGACGACGGCCTCCACGCGCGTGACGGCGATATCGGCGTATCGTGGCTGCCGCTCTACCACGACATGGGGCTCATCGGCTTCGTGCTGGCGCCAATCTTCCACCGCGTCCCAGTGGTGTTCTTGCCGCCGCTGCTCTTCCTGAAGCGGCCGGTGAGCTGGTTCCAGGCGATCTCGCGCCACAAGGGGACGATCGCGTTTGGGCCCAATTTCGCCTACGCGCTCTGCGTGAAGCGCATCCGTGAGAGGGAGCTTGCGGGCCTCGATCTCTCGAGCTGGCGCGTCGCCGGCTGCGGGGCCGAGCCCATTCGGCCGGAGACGCTCGACAGATTCGCGGCGGCCTTCGCGTCGGTCGGCTTCGCGAAGGAGGCGCTGCTCCCGTCGTACGGAATGGCCGAGTCCTCGCTCGCCGTCACGTTCAGCGAGCTCGGCGAAGGCGTGAAGACGCTCGCCGTCGACGGGGAGGTGCTCTACGCCGAGAGCGAGGCGAAGATCGTGACGGGCGACGACGAGCGGGCCGTTCGCCTCGTGTCGTGCGGGCGCGAGTTCCCGGATCACACCGTCCGGATCTTCGACGCCGACGACGCGTCGAGCGAGCGCCCGCTGCCCGACGGCAAGGTCGGCGAGATCCGCATCGCCGGGCCCAGCGTCATGAAGGGTTACTGGGAAGACGCGGAGCGCACGCGCGACGCCTTCGCCGGCCCGTTCCTCCGCACCGGCGACCTAGGCTTCGTCCACGACGGGCGCGTCTACATCTGCGGGCGCTCGAAGGAGGTCGTCATCCTCAACGGCCGCAACTACTACCCGCAGGACATGGAGTGGGAGGCTGGCAAGGTGCCGGGCGTTCGCAAGGGGAACGTCATCGCGTTCGGCGCGCGCGATCCGAGGGGCACGGACCGCGATCGCGAGCGCGTGGTCGTCGCGTTCGAGGCCCAAGAGGCCAACAGCCCGGAGGCGGCGCAGGCCCTCTGCCAGGCGGTGCGCAAGGCGGTGCAAGAGGGCATGGCGCTCACGCTCGACGACGTCGTCGTGGTCGTCCCGGGCGCGCTCCCCAAGACCTCGAGCGGCAAGCTCCAGCGCGCCAAGACGCGCGAGCTCTACGAGGGCGGCGCGCTCGCCGGGCGAACCGGCGCGCGCGACAAGAACGCGCTCGATCTGGTCGCGCAAGCGGCGAAGAGCCAGCTGTCGTATTTCCGCCTCGCCGTCCTCGGCGGTCGAAAACGGAGCTGAACCGCGGGAAATTCCGTCGGTTCGTCGACCGTTGCACTTTAGAAAGTTTCTCATTACGTTCTCTGCGCGATGACGAAGCGAGCGCCGAGCCCCCACGAGATCGACGCGCGCGCGCGCGAGATGCTCGGGGACCTGAAGCGCGCCGGCCTCAAGCTCACGGCGCAGCGCGAGGCGATCGTCCGCCACTTCGCGAGCGACGCCACGCACCCGACCGCGCAGGAGCTCTACGATCGCCTGCGCCCGGAGTTCCCGCAAATGAGCTTCGCGACCGTCTACAACACGCTCGACGCGCTCGCCGCCGCGGGGCTCAGCGGCACGCTCCGCGTCGGGCAGGCCGCGCGCTTCGATCCGAACACCACACCGCACCACCACGTCGTGTGCGAGGCGTGCGGCGCCATCGGAGACGTGCCGGCCCCATCGCTCGCCCCGTCGCCGGCCGCCGTGAAGCGCCTCGGCCGCGCGGCCCCCGGCTTCCGCGTGCGCGCGGTCGAGCGAATCTACCGAGGCTCGTGCGCTGCGTGCGCGCGGGCCGAGCGCGAAGAGAACGTTTCTTGAGTTTGTGAAAAGGAGACAGCCATGGCCAAGTCACTGAACGGAACCAAGACGCACCAGAACCTGAAGGACGCCTTCGCCGGCGAGTCGCAGGCGAACCGCCGCTACCTGTATTTCGCAAAGGTCGCGGACGTCGAGGGCTTCCCGGAGATCGCCGGCAACTTCAAGGAGACCGCGGACGGCGAGACCGGCCACGCGCACGGCCACCTCGACTTCTTGAAACAGGTCGGTGATCCGGCGACGGGCCTCCCGATCGGCAACACGGAGAAGAACCTTCAGGCGTCGATCAAGGGCGAGACGCACGAGTACGAGTCGATGTACCCGAGCATGGCGAAGGCCGCGCGCGACGAGGGCTTCGACGACATCGCCGAGTGGTTCGAGACGCTCGCGAAGGCGGAGAAGAGCCACGCGGGGCGTTTCACGAAGATGCTCGAGTTGCTGAAGAACTGAACGAGCACGTCGGACGGTCGGAGGGCAGCACAACCTGCTCTCCGACTCCGACTCCGACCCCGACTCCGACTCCGACTCCGATGTCCAAGATCGATCCGAAGCCCGCTTCCCCTCCCGCCACCAGACCCACCGATCCCCGTTATTTCGACGCGAAGGATCTCGAGGGGGAGCTGCGGCGTGTCTTCGAGGTGTGCCACGGCTGCCGGATGTGCGTGAACTATTGCCCGTCGTTCCCCGACATGTTCGGGCGTGTGGATCGCGACATCGACGCGGGAGCGACCGGCGCCGAGCGGCTGAACGACAAGGACTTCGCGAGCATCACGGACAACTGCTGGCAGTGCAAGCTCTGCTACATCAAGTGCCCGTACACGCCAGACGAAGGGCACGAGTGGATGATCGACGTCCCTCGCCTCCTCACGCGCGAGAAGATCAACCGTGCGAAGCGCAACGGCGTCACCCTCACCGACACGATCCTCGGCGAGCCAGGCAAGCTCGGCGCGGCGGCGTCCGGAATTTTTTCGCCGGTGATGAACCTCGTCAACGCGAACCGGCTGACGCGCAAGATCAACGAGAAGGTGCTCGGCATCTCCGCCGAGTTTCCGCTACCGCCGTTTGCAGCGACCACGTTCGAAAAATGGCTAAATAGCCACGAGCCGCTCGAGGGCTCGGGCAGCGCCGGCACCGTCGCGATGTTCTCGACGTGCACGTGCGACTACAACTTCCCCTCCGTCGGCGCCAACGCGGTGCGCGTCCTCGAGAAGAACGGCTTCGCGGTCGTTCGCCCGCAGGGCCAGGTGTGCTGCGGCATCCCGAACCTCGACGGCGGCGACGTCGACGCGGCGCGCGCGAAGGCCAAGATCAACATCGCGATCCTGCTCGCGGAGATCGACAAGGGTCACACGATCGTCGTCCCGCAGCCGACGTGCTCGTACGTCATCAAGAAGGAGTACCGCGATCTCCTCCCCGGACCCGACACCGAGCGCGTCGCGGCGCACACGCTCGATTTGATGGAATTTCTCGATCGGTTACGCAAGGAGAAGAAGCTCTCGCGCGACTTCAAAGAGGGGCTCGGCAAGGTCGCCTACCACGCGCCGTGTCACCTCCGCGCTCAGAAAATGGGCTTCCCCGGCGCCCGCGTCCTCTCGCTCTTGCCCGACACGGAGGTCACGGTCGTCGAGCAATGCTCGGCGGTCGACGGCACGTGGGGGATGAAGGCCGAGTTCTACGAGGCGGGCCGCAAGTACGCGCAGAAGCTCGTACGCGGCATCGACAGCGTTGAGGCGGAGGTCGTCGTCACCGACTGCCAGCTCGCCGGCCAGCGCATCCTGAAGGAGATGGGGAGGAAGCCTCTCCACCCGATCGAGACGCTCGCCCGCGCGTACGGCGTCGGCGTCGCCGTCGAGTAGCGACGAAAGGAGAACCGCCATGCATCGCGTCGAGCTCAGCGAAATCCTCGGTCTCGGCGAGTACGAGGCGATCCGCGAGCGCTTCCGCTCGCGCATCATCGAGGAGAAGAAGCAGCGCCGCGTGAAGCTCGGCGACCGCGCCAGCTGCGTCTTCGAGAACCACGACACCGCGCTCTACCAAATCCAGGAGATGCTCCGCACCGAGCGCATCACCAAGAAGGCCTCGGTCGAGCACGAGATCGCGACGTACAACGAGCTCGTCCCCGGCGACGACGAGCTCAGCGCGACGATCATGATCGAGATCGACGACAAGGACGTGCGCGACGAGTTCCTGGCCAAGGGCCTCGGGATGGAGAAGCACGTCCACCTCGTCATCGACGGGGAGCGCGTCCCAGCCAAGTGGGACCCGGAGCGCGTCCACGAGGACCACCTCTCGGCGGTCCTGTACCTCAAATTCCCGCTCGAAAAGGCCCTCGCGGACCGCGTGCGCAAGAAGGAATCACGCGAAATCGCGCTCGCCGTGGACCACCCGACCTACCGGGCGAAGGTGGAGCTCCCCCCTCACGTCGTGCTGAGTCTTGTGGCCGATCTGGAGTAGTCTGCGGCTCCTTTGATCTGGCTGGTATTCTTCCTCTCCGGGTTTGCGGCGCTCCTCTACCAGCTCGTCTGGCAGCGCGCGCTCTTCGCCATCTACGGCATCAACATCGAGTCGGTCACCATGGTGGTGACCGCGTTCATGCTGGGGCTCGGCTTCGGGAGCCTCGCGGGCGGCGCGCTGTCGAAGGACTCGCGAAGGCCCGTGCTGGTCCTCTTCTCGCTCGTCGAGGCAGGCATCGGGACGTTCGGATTGTTCTCGCTCGCGCTCTTCCGCGGCGTCGGCGCAGCGACGCTCGATTTGTCGCCGGCGGCGACGGCGTGCGTGACGTTCGCGCTCGTCCTCGTCCCCACGATGCTGATGGGCGGCACCCTCCCCCTCCTCGTCGCGCACGAGGTCCGCGCCTCCGGGAACGTCGGGCGCAGCGTCGGAATGCTCTACTTCGTGAACACGCTCGGCTCGGCGCTCGCGTCGCTCGCGGCCGCGACGTTCGTGATGGGCAGCCTCGGACAGGCCGGCACGGTGCGCCTCGCCGCCGGGATCAATTTCTCGGTCGCCGTCCTCATCTACGCGTACCACGCGCATCGCAAGTCCGCGGAGGCGCGCGCGTCGTCGCCGAGCGAAGCCCCCTCGTCGGCTCCGACCGAGGCCGTCGCCGAGGCCTCCACCGCGGTAGCGACCGAGGGGCGGGAGACGGCATGAGCTTCGCTCTCGCCGCCACGATCGCCGCGCTCGCCGGCCTCATCTCGCTCGCGTACGAGATTCTCTGGTACCGCGTCTTCTCGTTCGTCAACAAGGGCTCGCCGATGACGTTCGGCCTGCTCCTTGGCTTCTACCTCCTCGGCATCGCGTTCGGATCGCTCGCGAGCCGCGCCTACTGCAAGCGCAAGCAGGCGACGTTCGATCCCGCGCAGCTCCGCTCGCTCGCCGCGTTCGTCTTCTTCGCGCAGCTCTTGTCGTTCTCGGTCATCCCCTTCCTCGGGTGGGCGGCGACCGCGACCTCGTGGACGGTCGCGCTCCTCCCGGTGGCCCTCTCCGCGATGCTCCTCGGCGCCGCGCTGCCGCTGGTCGCGCACTTCGGCATCGCGCCCGACGACCGCGCCGGCGCCCGCCTCTCGTACGTGTATCTTGCAAATATCGTCGGCTCTGCGTGTGGCAGCCTCGTCGTCGGCTACGTGCTGCTCGACGCGTGGCCCCTCGAGAAGGTGTCGCTCGCGATCGCGATGAGCGGGTTCGTCCTCGTGGCGGGCCTCCTCGTCGCCGGCAAGGCGCGCGGCCTCCAGGGCGCCGGCGCGTGGATGGCGCTGGTGGCCGCGGGCGCAGGCACGTGGGCGTCGAGCCCGCGCGCGTTCGATCGAATCTGGGAGAAGCTCCAATACAAGAAGGAGCTGTCGGACGGCTTTCGCTTCGCCGAGATCGTCGAGAACAAGAGCGGCGTCATCACCGTCACCGGCAGCGGCGAGGTCTTTGGCGGCGGCGCCTACGACGGCATCTTCAACGCCGGCGTCCGATACGATCGAAACGGCATCTTCCGCACCTACGCCCTCGGCGCGATGCGCCCTTCGTACCACGACGCCCTCATGGTCGGCCTCGCGTCGGGCTCGTGGGCGCAGGTCGTGGTGAGCCTCCCCGGCATCCGTCACCTCACGATCGTCGAGATCAACCCCGGATACTTGAAGATCATCCGCGAGCGCCCCGAGGTCGCGTGGTTGCTCGACGATCCGCGCATCGAGATCGTCATCGACGACGGCCGCCGCTGGATCCAGCGCCACCCCGATCGCAAATTCGATCTCGCCGTCATGAACACGACGTGGCACTGGCGCGGGCACGCGACCAACCTCTTGTCCGTCGAGTACATGAGCCTCGTGCGGCAGCACCTCGAGCCCGGCGGCGTCTTCTTCTACAACACGACCCATTCGGAAGACGCGATGAAGACCGGCCTCACGGTCTTCCCGTTCGGGATGCGCGTCTACAACTGCATGGCGGTGAGCGATCAGCCGCTCGCCCTCGACAAGGACAAGTGGCGTGAGCTGCTCCTCGGCATCCGCATCCACGGCGAGCCGGCGCTCGATCTCTCGGAGGAGCACGATCGCAACCGCCTGGCGGAGCTGCTCGAGTTCGCCGACACGATCAAGGAGCAGCCGCCGGATCGCGAGGGCCTCGAGTCGAAGGAGAGCCTCCTCGCGCGCGTCACGACCGCGCGCGTCATCACCGACGACAACATGCTCCCAGAGTGGAAGGACCCGCTGAGCGAGCAGCTCGCGCGCTGAGGCTCTGCGCTATTGCGTCACGGCGGTCATGAAGGTGTGCTCGCCGTCGTACTTCTTCGTGACGTCGGCGAACGTGACGCGCATCTGAAGCGCGAAGGTGTCGCCCGCGGCGGGCGGGGTGACGGCGATCGTCGCGTAGTGCTTCTCGCCCGGTCCGAGGGTGACGCCGGCGAGGTCGACGCTGCCGAGGGGCACGAGCTTTCCCGCCGTCTGGGCCTGGCCGTAGTTCACCGTCGCGGGCTGGATGGTCGCCGTAAACGTGCCGAGCGTGCGGATCAGGGCCGGATCGGCGTTCTCGAAGGTGAGCGCGATCGTCGTCGCCGCGCCGGCCTTGAGGGCGCCATCGTAGGTGCCGGTGACGCGCACCGACTGGCCGTACGGATCGAAGACGAACGCGTTGGGCTTCCCTGCCGCCGCGTCGCTGCGGCGGTACGAGCCCTGGCCGAGGACGAGCAGATCGTCGAAGAAGCCGGGCACGACCTGGTTGGGGACGCGGCCTGGGTAGCTGTTGCCCGTGCATGTCTGACCCTGATCGCTCGTCGTGAGCATCGTGTCGCGATCGATCGAGATCGTGCCCGATTGCGTGCACGCGCCTCCGCCGAACGTCGCGGTGAAGCGGCCGCTCGCGTCGAAGATGAACGCCTGCGGGGCGGTGGTGGGATCGAACGCGTTGGTCTTGCTCCACGTCGCGCCCGCGAGCGCCGCGAAGGCCGGCGAAACGGCGACGTTGGGGAGCGCGTCGGCGGCGGCGCTGGTGCGCGACTGCGATTCGCCGGCGGTGAAGCCGTAGGGACCGATCCGGAGCAACTGCTGGCCTCGGCCCGACGTCGGAAGCTCGAAGTGAAGGACGCTCGGCAAGTTCGCCTGCCCGCCGGGACGCGTGGGCGTCGCGACCGCGCCGTCGAGGCACACGACGCCGCGCGTGGAGTCGATGACCGCGAAGTTCCACGAGCCGCTATCGACGTGGGACTCGATCGACGTTCCGCCGTAGTAGCCGGACGGAAACGAGAGCGTGTACCCACCGCCCTGGCCGAGCGTGAGCGAGAGACACGAGGAGCCGCAATACGTGTTCGTCCACGTCGTTGCCGTGAGGGTCGAGTAGAGGAGCGCGCGCGAGCTGGCGGTGGCCGTCGGGCTCGCGAAGCTTGCGCAGCTCACGGACGCAGGAGTGCTGGGCGGAGCGCCGTTCGCCACCGCAGCGGTCGACGCGGACTTCGAGCCGCTGCAGGCGACCGCGGAGATGACGAGGGCGAGGCCAAGGAAGGTGGGGAGTGCGTGTCGCATCGTCCCCCGCTAGAGCAAGCGACGTGCCCACCCCGTCTCTCGCGAAAACCGCAGAATTCGTGCGGTTCGTGTGTGCCACGCCGTGCCGTGCTCGCCACCGGCGCCATTGCTCGGTGCGAGGTGGGCGTGGTCAGGCCGACGCGGCGTCGCCTTCGGGCGCGGGCGCTGGCTCCTTCGGTGCCATGATGAAGCGGGCCGGATCGTTGCCCGTCTTCACGATGCGGCGCACGTGGAAGAGCATGTAGAGGCCGAAGAGGAAGAGCGCGGTGCACTCCCACTGCGCGGGCGTGAGGCCGCCGTAGCGTGGATCGGCGCCGTCGATGTCGTGGACGCGGAGAAAGTCCATCGCGAACCGGACCGGCGCGTAGGCGAGCGCTGTGACGACGACGTAGGTGCCCGTCGGCAGCTTGCGTCGCCACGTGAGCGCGATCATCCCCGCCAGGACGATCGTGAACATGAGCTCGAGGAGGCCGAGATCGTACTGGGGGCGGTTGCCCATGATGAGCTCGATCGGCCCGTAGTGCGTGCTCGGCCCGCGCCCGTACGCCACCGCGAACATCGCGTCGGGCGCCGCGAACGCGCCCGGATGATCGTGGACCACTGTGCAGCCGCTCCGCCCGAAGATCCACGCCACGGGAAAGACCGACAGGATCAAGTCCGCGAACGGAAGAATGGGCTGCCGCTCGGTGCGGACGTAGACCCACGGCACGTTGATGGGACCGACCTTGACGTTGCGAGGACCGAGGTACTTCCACAGCACGATGCCGATGAAGGCGCCCGTGAAGCCGCCGAAGGAGCTCAGCCCCTCCCACAGCATGAGGAGCGAGTGGGGCCGCTTCAGGATCTCGTCGGGGTGGTAGAAGATTTCGTCCAAGACATGGCCACCGATGAAGCCGGCGACGAGCATCCACGTGATGAACGAGTTCAGCTTGTCGAGATCGAAGCCGCGCTTGCGCGCGCGGCGGGTCGCGAGGGCGGTGCCGATGATGACCCCGGTGGCGACGAGGAGCCCGAACGGGTGCAGCGTCAGGCCGAAGAGCTTCAGGTCCGGGACGTGAATGTACGGGATCATCGACGGGCCACCCTCTTACCGCATTTTCTGGAGCGCCGGGCCCCGGATCGAGACCACGTCGGGCTCGCCTTCGACCTGACCCCAGGCGACCGTGGCGGTCCATCCGTCGCACGCCCGATGCACGAGCTCGCCGGGACGCCGCTGCTCGCCGCAGCGCGCGGCAGGCAGGCGAGCCTCGAGCGCGCCGGTGAGCTGCTCTTGCGCGTGAAACGCGGCCTCGGAGCGATGGTTGGGGGCGGAAGCATCGAGGGGCCGGACGAGGTCGGACTCGTCCCACCGCACGAACAGATCGAGACCCTCGATCCTTCCCTCGACGATCACGCCAGCGTCGAGGACCACGCGGACCGTGAGGGTCGCGACGCGCTCTTGTCGCCCTTCGGGGGTCGGGATGACGAAGAAGTAGTCGGCGTCGCGCCGCGCGGGAGTCGTTCCCCACGAGACGGCCGCCTCGCCGCCCAGCACGCGCCGGAGCGCGGCCGGCGAATCCTCGATGCGTGTACCATACACGCCCTCGGCGAGGAGCGCGCCGGTCGCCGTGAGGATCGCCTCCCCCACCGCGCGCCGGCGACCGGCCGCTGCCTCGAGCTTCGCCTCGGTGCGGCGCGCGTCGCGGAGGAGGCGCGCGGTGGCGAGGTCCTCGACCTTCATCGAGTACTCGACGAGCAGCGCCATCGCCGCGGCGGCGTGCGGGCCGTTCGGCAGATCGACGAGGTACTCTCGCGCGGTCTCACGCGACGCTTGGCACCGCTCGAAGAACGCCGGCTCCTCGGCGTCGAACGCGGCTCGGACCTCCGGGGCCCACTCGCCTTGGGGATGCACGTCGAGGTACGCGGAGGCGCGGGAGAGGCGCGGCCCCTCGGCGGCGGCCATCCGAAACGCACGGTAGTCCCGAAAATCCGCGTCGCCGGCGACGAGCTGCCGGCCCATCGCGCAGCCGAGCGGGAGGGCCGCGAGCGAGACCATCAGCGCGCGAAGGACGCTCACGGCGTGGCCTCGCGGCAGAACTCGCACTCGCTCGGGACGGCGCGCGACCCGTCGTCGACGTAGAAGGCGTAGTCGCTGCAGGACGCCGCGAGGAGGGCGTCGAGGCACACCTCGCCATCGTGACGAAGTGGGCGGCACGTCGTGGGGAAGACGGCATCGCCCGGGGCCTTCAGGTCGCACGCGCGCTGGCATCGCGCCGTCGAGAGACCGCAGTCTCCGCAGCGCCGGCAGTCGACCACCTTGCGCCCGTGCGCGAACGCGGCCTCGTCGAGCGCGGTCGCCGTACGCCCGCACCCGCCGACGTCGCCGACGGTAGGGCCGGTGCCGAGCACGAGGAAGAGCCCGGCGCCGACCGCCAGCGTGCTTCGCCGAATCACGGGAGCACCTCGTACGCGACGATCACGCCGAGCTGGCCGCTTGCGATCGGGTAGGCCGGCGTCGCGACCTCCCGCGTGCCCGCGCCGTAGAAGACGTCGCCCACGATCTCCGCCGCGACGCCGATGCCCGCGCGTGGAAAGTACACGCATCCCAAGCCCGTCTCGAGGCCCCACGTCGTCGTCGGGGACAGGACGATCGGAACGCCGGCGCGACCATAAACGGCCCAGCTCGTCCATCGTCGCCAGACTTGGTAGGCCGGCGTGAGCACCGCCTGGCGAACTCCCTCGAGCGCGAACGACATGCGAAGCGCGAGGCCGTGCTGGAGCCACGTCGGCGATCCGAGCGTCGCGCCGAGCCCCACGTCGGTGTACGCCGCCGTCCGCGAGACGCTCTCTGCGCTCGATCCCAGCGGCGTCGCGAGGCGGTACGGGTTATTGAACCGCAGCCCATCGCCCACGAACGCCGTCGCGAAGAGCTGCACATACCCGGTCTTCGTCTCCTGGGCCGCCGAGGACGACGGCGCGTCCGCGGCGCGCGCGTCCCTCGCCGACAGGACGCCGAGCGCGATCAGGGTCCACGAGACGCCGAGCCGCTTCACCGGCCGGAGCATAGAGCAACTTCCGCGGTCAGCTCCGGTCGACCTTCACCTTGCGCTTCGCCCCGAGGATCGCGAGCTGCCCGCACGCCGCGTCCACCTCGTCCCCGCGGCGACGGCGGATGAAGCACGAATACCCGGCGTCGCAGAGGATGCGCTGGAACGCGAGGACGCCCGCAAGGTCCGGCGGCCCGAGCGTGGAGGTCTCGATCGGGTTCATCGGGATCAGGTTGATCTTCACCTGGAGGCCGCGCAGCAACTTCACGAGCTTCTTCGCCTCCTCCGGCGCGTCGTTCTTTCCCGCCACGAGCGTGTACTCGATCGTGATTCGCCGTCGCTTGGGCAGCGGATACGCGCGCAGCGCCGTCATGAGCGTCGCGAGGGGATATTTCTTGTTGATCGGCATGAGGCGCGTGCGCGTCTCGTCGTCGGCGGCGTGGAGCGAGATCGCGAGGCCGACCTGGCCCGCGAAGTCCTCGCCGAGGCGCGCAATCTCCGGCACGAGGCCGCTCGTCGATATCGTGATTCGCCGCGACGAGAGGCCGATGCCGTCGGCGTTCGTGAGGAGACGGAGCACGCGCGTCGTCGCGTCGTAGTTGTGGAGCGGCTCGCCCATTCCCATGAAGACGACGTTGCGAAGCTGCTCGCCCTCGTCGAGGCGCGAGCGGCCGAGGATCACCTGGGCGATGATCTCGTCCGCGCTCATGTGGCGCTTCAGGCCCGCGACGCCGCTGGCGCAAAAGACGCAACCCATCGCGCAACCGACCTGCGTGGAGATGCACTGCGTGACGCGCACCGGTCCATCGGCGACCGGCTCGGGGCTCTCCTCTTCGTCGTCGACCGCCGCGGCGGCGTCGGCGTCCTCTTCCACCGGGTTCGGCAGATCGCTACGACCACCGGTCACTGCCGGAATGAGCACGGTCTCCACGGTCGCGCCGTCCTTCATCTTGACGAGGAGCTTGCGCGTGTCGTCGAGGGCGCGGCGCTCCTGGACGATCTCGAGCACCGGGCCGACGCCGGCCTCCGTGAGCTTTGCGCGGAGCGACTTGGGCAGATCGGTCATTTCCTCGGGCGACGTGATCCCCCGGCCATGGAGCCACTTGAAGACGGATTTGCCGTGGAACGAGCGACCCCCGAGCGGGAGGACCGCCTGCGCCCACTCCTCGGGCGTGCGCGCGAGAGGGCCGATCCCCATCTTCGTGTGCGTCGCCACGGCCTACTCCACCCCGAACGCGGTCGGGCCGATGTAGCGAATCGGGACCGAGCCGAGCGAGAGGAGTCGATCGTGGAACGAGACGAGATCGAAGCGCTCCTTCTCTTTGGCCTTCACCCGATCGCGCAGCTTCAGGATCGCGAGCTTGCCATAGGTGTACGAGTACATGTTCGCCGGCCACACGACGGCGCGCCGCGCCTCGATCTTGGCGGCCTCGGGCGAGAGCAGCGCGCTCTCTTCGAGGACCTTCAAAGCCTGATCGAAGGTGAGCGAGCCGTCGTTCAAGCCGACGTCGACGACCACGCGCGCGGCGCGCTGGAGCGCAGACCGAAGGTAGAAGACACGCATGCGCACCGGATCGCCCGTCGTGTACCCCTCGTCGAGGAGCGCCTGCTCGCAGTAGTGCGCCCACCCTTCCCCGGTCACGCTGCTCCAGAAGACCTTGCGAACCTTGGAGCTGGTCTGGCGAATGTGGAGCGCGTGGAGGTAGTGCCCGGGGATCGCTTCGTGGATGCTGACGTTCTCGAGCGCGCCATGGGCGTGAAAGTGGAGGAGCCCTGCGCGGCGCTCGGGCGGCATCGAGGCGTCGGGGATGTTCACCTCGAACTGCGCGTCGCTGATCGCGTCGAGCGGACCGGCGGCGTTGAGGCTCGCGAACGAGACTCCGCGCTTGTGCGGCGGCGACTGCACGATGGCGAGCTTGGCCCTGTCCCACGGCACCGTCACGAATTTGTGACTGCGGAGCCACTCCTCGACGCCCTTGTTGGCGGCGCGATAGTCCTCGAGCACCTTGTCGGGCTTCGGAGTGTCCTCCTGCATGCGGGCGAGGAGCTTGGCGCGCGTCTCGCCGGGCTTGCCCGACTCGGCGAGGACCTTGTCGAGCTCGGCGGTGAGGCGCGCGATCTCCGCCTCACCCATTCTCCGGACCTCGGCGGGCGACTCGGTGACGCCGTCATGCAGCCTCGCCAGCGTCGACCATGCCTCCGCGCCGATGCCTGTATTTTGCAACGATGCCGGCGGGAACTGTTTCACGACGTCGGCGGCGTACGTCTCGAGGGCGGTCGCCGCGGCCTCGGCGTTCTTCTTGAGGCGCCCCTTGAGCGCGACGTCGCCGGCGAGATCCTTCGTGTCGACGTTGGCGTAGCCGTCGCGGAAGGACTTCGCGAGCGCGCCGGCGCCGACTTGCATCACCTCGACCCCCGCGCGCACCGGCGTCTTCAGCCGCTCGCGCGCCGTCTTGAGGAGCGCCGGCACCTGCGCGAGGCGCTCGTCCAGAGCGTTGAGCCGATCGTGCGCAGGCGCGTAGGCGTGCGACGTGAGGGAGGAGACGCCGTCGCCGACGAGACCGACGATCCACGACGGATCGCGCTCGATGGGCCGGATCATCTTGGCCTCGAACGCGTCGGCCTCGAGCGCGTCGGCGAGCAGCGTCGCGTCGAGGCGCGGGTGATCGGTCTCGGCGTCGGCCGGGCTCGCGGTCTCCGGCGCGATCGCCGCGATGGTCCGCAGGCCCTGTGCGCGCACGCGAAAGTCGTCGGCCACGCGCGCGCTGCCGGCCTCGCTGACGTCGGGCCACTGCGGGTCGAAGCGGTGCTCGCCCACACGCGACGCGCGCTGCGGTCGCGCGACGAAATACGCCTCGAGGCTCTGCGCGATCGCCGTCCGGAAGAGCTCCGGCTCGAACGCGCCGCTCGGGCGCTCCTCCTTCACGGCGGCGACCGGGGCCTCGTGCGGCGTCGCGGTCGTCGGCGGGGGGAGCTTCGGCGGAAGGGCGTCGGCGCAGCCGAAGATCGTGGCGACGGCCGAGCAAGCGAGCGCGTGGGCGAGGCGTTTCATGGGGCGGCGCAGCTTAGCAGACGGCGCCCCGCTCGGCCTCAGCCGCCCCGTTCGGCCTTCTTCGCCTCTTCCCAGTAGCCGTCGAGGACGGTGAGCGGAATCGTCGTGTGCCCCGGCTCGGTCGGATCGCCCCAGCCGTCGTGCTTCTCGTGGACACGCTTCTCGACGTGCGCGAAGCGGCGCGTGAACTTGTCGATCGTTCGACGCAAGGCCCCCTCCGCGTCGACGTCGACGTGCCGCGCGAGGTTGACGAGCGCGAAGAGCACGTCTCCGAGCTCCTCTTCGACGTGCGCCTTGTCGCCGCTCGCGATGGCGCGCGTGAGCTCGCCCATCTCTTCGTCGACCTTCGCGCGAGACCCGTGTGGGTCCTCCCAGTCGAAGCCGACGCGCGAGACCTTCTCCCCGATGCGCTGCGCGCGCGTGAGGGCCGGCAAGCTGCGCGGGACACCGCCGAGGATGCCGCGCCCCTTCTTCTCCGCCGCCTTGATCTTCTCCCAGTTGCGGAGCACCTCGTCGGCGGTCGTGACGTCGAGGTGGCCGAAGACGTGCGGATGACGGCGCACGAGCTTCTCGACGATGCCGCTCACGACGTCGTCGAGCGCGAACGATCCCTCGGCGCGCGCGAGCTCCGCCTGGAAGACGATCTGGAGGAGGAGATCGCCGAGCTCCTCGACGTGGGCCTTGCGATCGTTCGTTTCGATCGCGTCGATGACCTCGCAGGCCTCCTCGAGCGTGTATTTGCGGAGGGTCTCGTACGTCTGCTCGCGATCCCACGGGCACCCGTCGGGCGCAAGGAGGCGCCGCATGATGCCGACGAGGCGCGTGATCGTGGTCCCGTCCTGCTCGCCGAGCGGAGGCACCGGTCGCGGGGCGTCCTCGTCGAATCGGGGCAAGGGAGCCGCCAAGGTGCCGCTTGCGTCGGTCATGTCCCTGCCTGTAGCACGTTCGGGTAGAGTGGACGGACGCCATGAGCGAAGCCGTTCCGCTGCACCCGACCCCGCCGGAGCCGCCCCGCGCGCCGCAGACGACGCTGACGTTCCGCCGCGTGATGATGGTCCTCGGCGTCGCCTTGGCGATCGGCCTCGCGTACCTGCTCCGCGGCGTCTTGGTCCCGCTCTTCCTCGCGTTCCTTTTGGCCTACGCGCTCGATCCCTTCGTCGATCGGCTCGAGGCGGTGAAGGTCCCGCGCACGCTCGGCGCGATGCTCGTCATGGTCGGCATCCTCAGCCTTCTCACGGTGCTCGTGATGTATGGCATCCCCTTGCTGCTCGACGAGCTGCGCGTCGCGGCGGCTGATTTCCCCGAGCAGTTCAAGCGCTTCGAGCTGCGGGTCGATCCATGGATCTGGCAACAGTTCCACGTGCGGCTGCCCCATACGATGAACGAGCTAGGGCGTGAGCTCGGCGCGCGCTTCCAGAGCCAGTTCCCCAACATGGCGGCCGCCGCGTCGTCGGCCCTCTTCGGCACGCTGAGCTACGTCGCCGTCATCTTGAGCGCGCTCATCGTTCCGGTGTTCGCGCTGTACCTGCTCATCGATTTCGATCGCATCGTGAGCCGCGTCGGCGAGCTGGTTCCGAGGCGCTGGCACCCGCCGGTCGCCGACGTGGCCAAGCAGATCCACCGCACGCTCGGCGGCTACGTGCGCGGCCAGCTCACCGCGAACATCGTCCTCGCGGCGCTCTACGCGACGGGGTTGCGCCTCGTCGACATCCGCCTCGCGGTGCCGATCGGCGTGCTCACCGGGATGCTCGCCTTCGTGCCGTACATCGGCTTCGCGACCGGGCTCGTCCTGGCGACGGCGATGTCGATCCTCGACTGGCACGGGCCTGGTCCGGTGTTCGGCGTCATCATGGTGATGGGCAGCGTGCAGGTGCTCGACGGGATGGTGATCACGCCGCGCATCGTCGGCCGCAGCGTCGGCCTCGCGCCGCTCGAAGTGCTCGTGACGATGATGGCCGCCGCGAGCCTCTTCGGCTTCCTCGGGGTCTTGCTCGCCGTCCCACTGGGCGCCGTCGTGAAGATCTTGGTGACGCGCGCCGTTCGCGCGTACCTCGCCTCCGATTTCTATCGGAAGCCGCCCGAAGGCCTGCGACGCGTTTAGCCTGTTGTAGACTGCGCGCCCATGAGCGAAGTCCTGATCGAAGACAGCGCGCGTACGCGGATCGTGACCCTGAACCGCCCCGATGCGCGGAACGCCCTCACCCGCGGCGTCATCCAGGCGCTGACCAAAGCTCTGACCGACGCGGCCACGAGCGCAGACGTTCGATGCGTCGTGCTCACGGGCGCGGGCGGTCACTTCTGCGCCGGCGCCGACTTGCGCCGGAACCTCATGGACGATCCCGACATGATGGACAAGCTCGACGCGTACATGGACGAGTACCACGCGCTCGTGCGCGCCGTCGTCCGCTGCCCAAAGCCTACACTCGCGCTCCTCGAAGGGGCCGCCGTGGGGTTCGGCGCCGATCTCGCCCTCGCATGCGATCTGCGCGTCGCCAGCACGACGGCGTACGTGCAGGAGAAGTTCGTCAAGATCGGCCTCATGCCCGACGGCGGCGGAACGTTCTGGTTGCCGCGGCTCGTCGGCACGGCGCGCGCGATGCAGATGATCCTGCTGGCGCAGAAGATCGAAGCGACGGAGCTCGCGTCACTCGGACTCGTCGTGAAGGTCGTCCCGCCCAGCGAGGTGCGGGAAGCTGCGATGGAGATCGCGCGCGAGCTCGAGAGCGGTCCGCCTCTCGCCTTCGCCGCGATCAAGAGCGCGCTCTACGCGAGCTGGGGTGACCTCGAGGGCGCGCTCCGTCGCGAGCGCGAAGGGCAGCTCAAGCTCCTCAAGACCGCCGACGTGCTCGAGGGCATCATGGCGTGGTCTCAGAAGCGCGAGGCGCAGTTCAAGGGCGAGTGACCGCCTATTTGTCTGCGAAATATCGCTCGCCACCGTCGCACGCGATCGTCACGACCAGCCCCTTCACACGCAGGGCGACCTCGCACGCGACGTGGAGGTTCGCGCCGGTGGACGGCCCGACGAGGATCCCCTCCTCGCGGGCGCAGCGCCGGGCCATCTTCTCGGCGGCGGCGTCGGTGACGGGCACGATTTCGTCGACGACGCGCAGATCCAAGATCTTCGGGACGAAGCCGGCCCCCAGGCCTTGGAGACGATGCCTCCCGGGCGCGCCGCCGCCCAGGACTGCGCTCGCGCTCGGCTCGACGGCGACGACCAGAGCGTTCGGCCGCGCGCGCTTCAAGGCGCGACCCACGCCGGTGATGGTGCCCCCGGTGCCGACGCCCGCGACGAACGCCGCGATCTGGTCCCCGGCGTCGTCCAGGATCTCGAGCGCGGTCGTGGCCTCGTGGGCGGCGGGGTTGGCTTCGTTTTCGAACTGGCGCGGCATGAACGCTCCCGGCGTCTCGCGCGCGACGGTCTCCGCCTTCGCGACGGCACCGGCCATTCCCTCCGCCGCGGGGGTAAGGAGAATCTCGGCGCCGTACGCGCGCATGACCTGCCGGCGCGCGAGGCTCATGTCCTCGGGCATCACGAGCACGCAGGCGTAGCCGCGCACCGCAGCGATCATCGCGAGCGAGATGCCGGTGTTGCCGCTCGTGGCCTCCACGATCGTGGCGCCTGGCGCGAGCCGCTTCGCCGCCTCCGCCGCGCGCACCATGGCGAGCGCGGGCCGGTCCTTGATCGAGCCGCCGGGGTTCTTCAGCTCGAGCTTCACGGCGACGTTCGGCGAGAGCCGCGCGAGACGAACCATGGGGGTTCGCCCGATCGCATCGAGGAGCGTCCCGCGCGTCATCCGCTGCGCTCTCCGACAGCGTCCGCGAGGAGAAAGCCGCGCAGATCGGACGGGTCGGGGAACCGCGCGAGGCCGATCATGAGCTTCGCGAGCGCCGCCTCGACCGTCATGTCGCCGCCCGAGATCGCCCCGGCCGCCTCCGCCGCCGCGCCGCCCGCGTAACGCCCCATCTCCACAAAGCCGTTCGGGCACTGCGAGACGACGAGGACCGGAACCCCCTTCTCGCGCGCGTCGGCGAACGCCCCGATGAGCGATCCGGAGAGGTGCGGAAAGTTGCCGGAGCCGTACGCCTCGAGGACGAGCCCCTTCACGCCCGCGCGCACGGCGCCGCGGACGAGCGCGGGATCGAGGCCAGGAAATACGCGGATCGCGAGGACGCGCGGCTCGAGGCGGGCGTCGAACGCGGCGAGGGCTCCCGGCGCGCGGACGTGCGACGCGACCTCGATCGAGATCCCGAGCTCGACGAGCGGCGCTGCGTTGGGCGACTCGAACGCATCGAACGCCCACGCGTCACGCTTGGTGGCCCTCGCCCCGCGGAGCGCGCGCGACGCAAACGCGATCGTGACCTCGGGGACCGGCAGCGTCGCGATGAGCGCCGCGTCGACCAGGTTCTCGCGCGCGTCCGTGCGCGCCTCGATGAGCGGCCTCTGCGCGCCGGTAAAGACGACCGGCTTGGGCAGCGTCCCCAGCATCAGCGCGAGCGCGCTCGCGGTGTAGGCCATCGTGTCCGTTCCGTGCACGACGACGATGCCGTCGTAGTCCCCACTGGACAGCGCGCCGTGAACTTCGCGCGCGAGGACGACCCAATCGGCCGGCTGCATGTCCCCGGAGTCCAGGTTGAAGAGAATCCGCGTCTCGATGTCGGCGACGCGCCCCAACGTCGGCAGCTCCGCCAAGAGGTCGCGACCGTAAACGTCCGGCGACAGCGCGCCGCTACCCTCGCTGGCGCGCATCATCACGGTGCCACCGGTATGAACGAACAGAATCTTCGGCACGCCCCAACTCTACCGGTCACCGTCGCGCGAAGCACGACTTCGCCGAAGGCGATGCGGGGAGGCTCGGCGCGAAGCGACGAGGGGGCGTAAGGCCCGCCTGCTAAAACACGCGCGCCTCGACTTTAACCGTGTCGCCGGCCTGGAGCGGCACGTCGGACTGCGCTCCGTCGGTGATCGCATCGACGCTGACCCTCGCGGTCACCGTCTTCGCGCCGCTGCGACGCGTCAGGACGACGTGATCGCTGTCGGCGATGTTCGTGAACCACCCCGACTGCCCTAGCGCGTCGACGAGGCGCATCCCCTCGGTCCACGGCACGCTTCCCGGCTTCGCCACCTGCCCGATGACGCTGATTTTCTTCGAGTTGTACTGCTTCACCACCAGCGACACCTGAGGGTCCGTCAGGATCTTGTTTTCGATGAGCTTGCCTTTGAGGACGCGCACGACGTCGTGCGGCTCCAGCCCGCTCACCTGGAGCCGCTCGATGTACGGAAAATCGATGCTCCCGTCTGGCTGCACTCGGTACTCCTTGGGCAGGTTCTGCTCGCCGAGCACGTGCACCTCGAACACGTCCCCCGCGCCGAGCGTGGTGCTCGCCGTCGCCGCGGGCAGCGTGGTGGGCGGTCCTGGCCGTGCGCCGCGGCACCCGGAGGCGGCAGTGAGGACGAAGAGGGCGGCGGAGGCAAGAGAGGTGGTTCGCACGCCCCATGTGTGGCGCGCGCGGCCTCGCGCGTTCGAACGAATCAGAAGACGCGCGATTCGACCTTGATCGTGTCCCCCGCCTGGAGCGGGATGTCGGCCTGCGCGCCGTCGGTGATCGCGTCGACGCTCACGGTGACCGTGACGGTCTTCTCCTTGGCGATGTGGCGCGTGAGGATGATGTGGTTGCTGTCCGCGATGTTCGTGAACCACCCGGAGAGCCCGATGGCGTCGACGAGCTTCATGCCCTCGGTCCACGGGATGCTGCCGGGCTTCGCCACCTGCCCGATGACGCTGACCTTCTTCGAGTTGTACTGTTTGACGATCAGGGAGACCTGCGGGTTCGACAGGATCTTCTTCTCGATCAGCTTCGCCTTGAGCTGATTGACGATGTCCTGAGGCTCGAGGCCGGTCACGGAGAGCCGATCGATGTAGGGAAAGTCGATCGTCCCGTCCGGCTGGACGCGGTACTCCTTCGGCAGGTTCGTCTCGCCGAGGACATAGACCTCGAAAACGTCACCCGGCCCCACGGTGGTGCTCTGCGTCGCCGCAGGCAGGTTCTTGGGCGGCGGCGGACGCGACCCACGGCACCCGACCGTCACGCAGAGCACGAGCGCCAGGAGCGCAAAGCGAACGACCCGAACCATCGACTCTCCGCGACGACGCCGCGAGGCCTCTAGAGGAACCAGCGAACGCCGAGCGAGGCCTGGAAGCGCTTCCAGCTCATGTCGTAGACGCCGGTGTTCCCGTTTCCGGTATCGACATTGAACTGGGTGTTGCTGAAGTTCTGAATGTAGTTGAACGTCGTGTTAATGCCGAGCGAATCGAGCACTCGGTATTCGGCGAACAGAGTTCCGTCGAGGCGCACGTCGGTGAACTTCGAGTGGACCAGGCCCCCCGCGCCACCACCGCCCGGGGTGGCTCCGCCCGGGTTGATGTAAACATCCGGGTACTCGATGGCGCCGACGCCGCCTTCCAAAGAGATGAGCGCGCGCCCCGCGAAGAAATAGGCCACCTTCGCGTAGCCGCGGTCGCTCCCGTAAAAATCGCTGAAGTAGCTGTTCTGGTAATCGCGCACATAGCCAATCGCGATGGAGGAGAGCGTGAGCGACGCATCACTCACGTCGCCACCCGCGGCGTTCGCCGTCGGGAAGAACTTGAGCTCTGCTTGCCCGATGACGCTGTCGTATTGGGATACCCGCGGATCTCCGCCGGGCCGATAGAAGCTCGCACCCCACCCCGCCATCCCAAGAATCGCGAGGCGCGGCGTGATGAGTCCCGTCATGCCGAGTCGCGCGCGCGTGGGCGATGAATCGTGGAGCGAGTTGATCGCACGCTGCGCCTGCGTGTAGCCGACGAATCCGATGCTTCCGTCGTAAAGGAACGCCGTGCGAGGCCGGAACTTCCAGCGCCCCTTCGTGTTGATCACGTGCGTAACGTTGTTGAATGGAGTGCCGTTCGAGCTCTCGAAGAGCGCGCCCTGGATCTGGTAGCCGAGCCGCCAGTCGAGCGTTCCGCTGTTGGGGGTCGCGATGATCTCGCCGCCAATCGCGAGCGTGTCTCGGTTGAACGAGAGGTCAGGGTTCCCAAGTACGGTCGGCTGGATGGTGCGGTCGTACAGCCCGTGGATGCCAAAGCTCCACGGCCGTCCGGGCAGGATGTCGACACGGGCGTCGGCGTGACCCGAAAGATTGCGCTGATCGCGAAGCTCCTGGACGCCGATGAACTCCCGGTACGTCGCCGCGATGCCGCCACGGAACGAAACCGAGGGACCCTCGCCAGGCGCCAGCGTGTTCCGCTGGGGACCGAGGGTCGAGACCGAGAGCGACGGGGTCACTCTGAGGACGCCGCCGCTGGTGACGGGCACGGCCGGGGGGCCATTGACGATGCCCACGGCATTCTTGTCCGACCGAAGGAACCAGTTCGAGTCGTAACCGATTTCACCGCCGAGGCCGGGGTGGAGCTCCAGGTCGCCCGCGCGATACCCCGCACCCTCCGCGAACCGCCGGTCCTTCAGCCACTCCTGCGCGTCGGCGCTTCGGGTGAACGAGGACGCGAACAGCAGCCCCGCGAGTGGAAGTCCCACCCGCCAAGCTCCCCCAATCTTCCGTAGTCTACGATTCATCTCATGTCCGCCAGTGTGCGCGCGCTTCGTCGTGGTAGACGGGTACGCCCCGCCTCTGGTGGCAGCTCGGGGATGCGACTTCTTCGCCCGCGCGCCGGTTGCTGTTTTGGTTCAGCCCGTCGTGTTTTTAGAGGAGTCGATCTTCAGCGTTCACAGCTCGTGCACTGCGGCGGACCACTGATGAGCGTGGGGTCCGTAGGGGGAAACTGCGTGTCGTCGGAGGCAGGGAGCGTCGGGTCCACCGTGGTCGTGACCTTGGTGTCGCCGATGAAGGCCGCTTCCTCGCCGATGCACTGGTTCGCCTCTGCGGTCAACTGCTCCGCGCGCTGCCGGAGAACCGTCAGGATCGTGAACTCGTGGTTCGAGAGCTCGGTGTCGTTGCGCGTCGCCGCGGCTTGCAGCGACGACTTGCGGTCCCGCGCCGAGCGCGTCGCGACGTCGATCTGCGAGAGCTTGTCATTGAGGCAGAGCGTCTTCACGACGTCACGCGCCTCGCGCGCCCCCTGAAGCTGCTTGCGGACGCCAGCCGCGGCTTGCTCCATGCGCTGGATCGAGCGGTCGCCTTCGACCAGCTGCTCCTGCGGGGTGAGCTGCGTCTTCCGCTGGAAGCCGACCTGCGCATCCGTCGATCCTGCGGCGGTTGCGCCACCACCGGCGGGTCCAGTCGGAGCCGTCGCGGGCTGTGCGCCGGCGCCACCGGGCGAGACGGCGTACGCGAGAACGGCGACTGTGATGACCCACCTAAAATGCTTCAAGTTTTGGCGAAGACGCATTGCATCTACCCTTCCGAGCCTACGGACTCTATAGAGCGTGACGGGGCGTGTCAATGATCGAAGATCAGCCAATTACCTAGTGATTTCCGGGAGTCGGGGCAGTTGTCCCCATTTGCCTCACACCGAGCGCGCTGCGAGGACCCCGTACCCCCCGAAGACGCGAACGGACCGCCGGAGCCGTGCCTGAATCGGATGCGGATCGCACCGTCCGGTACGTTGCGGGGGCGCATGGAAGCATTCACGAGGACCGCACGGCAGATCCGTCGGTCTCCGCGAGAGCTTGCTGCCCGTCGTCCGGCTACTTGCCCTGCTGGACGAACTTGACCGGGATGTTGATCGTCGACCCCGTGCCGCCGGGGGCGTCGAAGTTTGCGTTGCGGACCGCGCGGGCGATGCAGCTCGCGACCGATGCGCTGAGGCCGCTGTTGCTCGCGATGTCAGCGGACGACACTTCGCCGTTCGGCGCGATCTTCGCGGAGATGGTGACCGCGCCCTGCATCGTCGGATCGGACTGGAGGCCGGTGTTGTAACAAGACCGGAACTTCGCGCGGAGGCCGGCGACGACGCGCTCGGCGTTGTTGACGGGCACCGTCGCGCTCGTGCCGCCGATCTGCGCGTCGCCCTTCGGACCGCCGACGTCGCGCCCGGTGCCTGCGCCGGTGTTGGCGCCCCCGGTCGTCGAGCCGCCAATGCCGGCGAGGCCGGAGCCGCCGCGCCCGCCTTGCACCGGCGCGCCGCCGGAGCCGAGGTTGAGGTTGCCGCCGGTGTTGCTGACACCCGCACCGCTCGCGGCCGCGCCGGAGAGATCAACGGGCGGAATGTCGCTTCGGTTGAGCGCGCCCTGCACCGCGGAGTTTCCTCCGAACGCGGCGAGCATCTGCATCTGCATCGCCTCGGCTTGCTGCGCGAGGGCCGCGGCCTTCGCGTCGCTGACGGCGCCAGGCTTGGAGGACGGAGCGGCGGCCTTCGCGGCGGCGGGCGCGGGCTTGTCGTTCTTGTCGGAGGGGCCGGTGTCGGCGGGCTTCGCCTCGTCCTCGACGACGGGCGGCGGGACGTTCTTCGCGAGATCGATGAGCCCGGCGATCGTCATGTCCTCGTTGAGGACCGGATCCATCCAGTCCGAGTACATCGCGCCGATGACGCCGAAGTGCAGCATGAAGCTGAACGCCGCGATGATCGTGAGCGTCCAGTCGATCTGGCTCGCGAGGCCGCCTTTGACGGCGAGCGGGAGCTGCGGGCGCGGCTGAATCGGCGGCGGCGCGACGAACTGGAAGAGGAACGTCGTCTCGCCGACGACGACCTTGCCGCGCGCCTCGTCCGTCAGTCGAATCTGGTACGCGTTGCCGACGCGCTTCGCTTGTCCCTTGAGCGCCGTGATGTCGCTGATGCCGGTCGCGAGGGCGACGCGGCCGGTCATGCCGTCGACGAAGTTCAGGTAGTAGTCGCTGCCGACGAGCTCGAAGAGCTTGAACTGCGCCGGAACCGACTGCGCCGGAACCACGAACATCGCCTTCTCGCTCGAGCCCACGGTCACCGTCGTGCGCTGCTTGATGATGCGCTCTTCGATGACGCGACCGCCGTGCACCAAGCCGATGCGCAGGACCTTCGGGCCCGTCGCCATCGTCATGGCGCGCATGACGGCGGTCATCTGACCGGGGCGACCTGAACTCTGCTGCATGCCGGGAGGCTGATTCATGTTCGCGGGCTCCAAGAGAGAACGGCGTACGAAAGCTCGGGACTCAGGTGTGACGGCTTAGAGTGCCGTAGCGTGCATAAGTTCCCAACAAATCCGCGCACGGCGCGACGGTGCGAGCGTAGCACGGGCAAGGGGGCGTGCTGAAAGAGGATTTTACGTGCTTGCGGCAGGGTCCGGAGGGGCAAGCGCCTCCATCCGTTCGACGAGCTGATCGGTCGCGCGGAGGCGCGCTTTGGCGGCCTTGGCGGCGCGCATCCCGACCGTGACGCAGAACACAGCCCCACATATCCCCACCGCGGCGACGTCGATGCCATCGCGCACAGCTTGGTGAATCGCGAGGTCCTGCACCTCGAGCGGCAGATCGGTCGCGACCCCAAGGCCTCTCCTCAGCGCGAGCGACGCGAGGAGGAACCCCGTCGTCGCCGCGATGCTCGCGCACACGCGCGGGACGCGGGCTCCGGAGGTCACCAGATGATCGAGATCCAGGAGCAGCTCGTTGATCCGCGCGACGCGCTCGTCGCCTCGCTTCTCGAACGCGTGCACGAGCTCGCGCTCCCAGTCGGCGTCGGGATCCTCGGCGATCTGCGCGCAGAGATCGGCGTACCGCTCGCGACCCGCATCACCGCGCAGTGCTTCCATCAGCGGCGCCGGATCGATCGCCGTCGGCGCGATCGCGCGACGCAGTCGAGCAAGGCTCGCCCAAATGCACGCGAGAACGACGATCGCCGCGACGGTCGGCAGCACGCGTGACCGATACCAGAAAACCCGGCGGCGAATCCGTCAGAACGGTCCCGACGAGGTCACGGCCTTCTCATCGAGCGGATGCTTCATCTCGTGCAGCGGTATGTTCAGCTTCTGCTTCGTCACTTCGATCGTCACGCTCGGCCGCCGCGGATTCCCGACCACCGTAACGACCTTCACGGTCGTCCGCCCCGGCGTCGCGTCCTCCGCCCCCGCCACCGGCGCCACGGCCATCAGCGCCCCAACGACCACGATCGTCTTCGCGAATTGCATCGTCCTCGAAATCTAACCTCCAAGCCCGCCGCGCGCCCCGCGCGCTTCGCCTTTCGGCGAAGGGGGGAGGCTCATCGCGAGCAGCGATGAGGGGGCCTTCGGCCCCACCAAACAAAGGAATCCTTCTCTGAGCGCGTTTTAGCGCTCAGAAAGGATCATGCATCGTCGCTTCCTCGATGCGATCCAGAAACGGTTGCCTGAGCTCGGCGAGAGTGAGCTTTGGTTGGATCTTGCTCACATCCACCGACGCGATCGGTTTCTGGACGCGCCCGACGATCGTGACCTCGCCGATCGTGATGACGCCGCCCTTTTTTTCCTGGGCGTCGGCGTTCGGCGACGCGAGACCGATGGCGACGAGTGCGAGAGTTCCGACGATGAGCTTCTTCATGGCATGTCCCTCACGATACCACTGCCGGCAGGCTTGGGCGCGCCCGCGGCGGGGGCGCCCGCGGCCGGAGCAGCAGCGGCAGGCGGAGCGGCCGGGGGCGGCGCGGCGGGGGGCGGCAAGTTGAGCTCCGCCTTCTTCGCGTTCGCGCGGTTGATGAGCTCGTCCACGTCGTCCGCTTGACCCGGCGGCGCCTTCGGACCGCGCATGGTCTTGAAGGTGTTGAGCTCCTTGATGGCGGTGTCGACCTGGTCTTTCGCCGTCGTGCCGGGGATGTTGGACGAGAAGAGGTAGAGGAGGCCGAGATCGTAGTGCGCGACCGCGAGGGACGAGTCCATCGCCAGCGCTTGATCGAACTCCTTCTTCGCGTCGGCGGGGCGGCCCGCGAGGCGATACCCGTCGCCGAGGTTCAAGTGCGCGAGCGAGCTCTTGGGTCCGAACTTGGTCGCGGCCTCGAGGAGCGGGACGGCCTCGGCGCTGTTGCCGGCCTCGAGCTTCATGACGCCGAGCTGGATGAGCGCCTCGACCATGTCCGGGCGCTTGGCGACCGCCGCCTCGAAATCCTTGAACGCGCCCTGGCGGAACCCGGTCTCCTTGTAGATGAGGCCGCGGAGCAAATGCGCTTCGGCGTTCGTCGGATCGCGCGGCGGGCTCACGTCGCCGAAGCCGTCCAGGATGGCCTGGATGGCGTACTTCGCGAGCTCCATGCGGCGCGCGCGGTAGTGATCGCGCGCGATCGTGACCATCGCGTCTTTGTAGTCCGGGTCGAGGCGGAGCGCGTCTTGCGCGATCTGCTGCGCGCTGCCCGAGTCCTTCTCGATCGATTTGACCTCGGCGAGGTAGGTGGCGACGCGCGCCGAGTTCGGCATCTTCGCGCGCTTGTCGGCGAGGAACGTGTCGGCCTCGCCCGCGTGCCCGCTCGTCGCGAGGCTCATCGCGTAGCCGCCCATCGCGAGCTCGTAGTCGCTCTTGATGTCCAGCGCCTTCCGGTACTCCTGCTGCGCCGACGAGTACTCGCCCTGGCGATCGTAGACGCACCCCAGCGAGTAGTGCGGCGCCGCCGAAGTGGGCGCTGAGGACGCCGCCTCCTGGAAGCCCGCCTTCGCGCCCGCCAGATCTCCGCGGATCCAGGCCTGGAAGCCCTTGTCGTACGACACCTTCGCGGCGCCCGTCAGATCGGAGTGCGCGTCGGGGCCACCGGTCACGCCGACGGTCTGGCCGGTGTCGGTGTTGACGGCGGTGCCTTGGTCGACGGTCCCCGCGTCGTTCGTCGCCTTCGGGTACTCGACCTTCTTGTCGTCACCGCCGCAGCCGGCGCCCAGTGACGCGTACGCGCCGCCAGACGCCAAGGCCGCGAGGACCAACACGGTCCTGGTAGCGCCTCGTTTCATCATCGTGCCTCTCACGGCGCCACCGGGAGCGGCAACGCGCCGCCGTTGGGCGGAGGCGTTGCGCCGAGGCCAGGACGCGACTGCGGGTACATCTGGTCCTTGTAGTCGAGCTTCTTGCTCGCGTCGGTCGGATCGGTCGTCGACGTGACGTAGTCCTTCATCTTCGCGTCGCCGATGATGTCCGTGTAGTATGCAAGCTTCGAGATCGCGCGGTTCACCCAGGCGTTCCGCACGTTGTAGCGGCGGCCGAGGTACACCGACTGCGAGTACTTGCGGACCATGAGCGTGTCGGTCCCGGCGAGCTCGCTCTCCTTCTTGGAGCGCCAGCCCTCCTTCGCGCGCGAGCGGATCTCGTCGGCCTGGTTCTGCAGAGCCTCGCGGCCGCTGTTCTCCATCGTCTTCAGGACGTTCTCCTGCTGGGCGGTGAAGAGCTTGAAGCAGTTGTCCTTACCGCCGGCCGTCGTCGTGTTGTAGAGGCCGGTGCGGAGGCCGTCGTAGAGCGAGCCCTGACGCGCGATGGCGGCGGGGGTCCACTCGACGGACGGGTACGTGCGCGCGATGCGATCGAGCTCCTTGTCGTACTTGTCGGCGATGAGCGCGTCGGCGTTGTACTTGCCCTGGCTGATGCGCCCGCCGTTCTTGTCGAACTTGCCGAGCACCTCGTCGAGGCTGCCGCAGTAGCGCGCGCGGTTCGGGCTCTTGTCGAACTTGTCGGCGATCTCCTCGTCGAGGAGCGTGAACTCGGCCTCGGCGGCGTAGTCCACGAACGGGGGCTGGAGCGCCTCCGCCTGCGTCGCGCCGTTCGCGCCCTTTACCGCGGTGCCGTTCTTCGACATGAACGCCCACGCAGAGATGATCGTCTTGAACCACGTGCGGTACGTGGGATCGCCGACCACCTTCTTCATGTGCCCGACCTGGTACGCCGCCATGAGCGCGTACTTGGACGCCTCGGGCTTGGTGCGGTGCTGCATGTAGAAGGTCTGGAGCGAACCGTCCGCCGCGAGGCGCGCCGCGCGGTTACTGCCCGTGTCGCCGCCCTTGCTGTCCCACTGCGTGTAGTCGTAGTTGGCAACCAGGAAGTCGGCGTTCGCCTTCTCCTCGGGGTTCGGGTGAAGGCCGTTCAGCGTCTTGTACTCGCTGACCATCTTGTCCCTCTGGCCCATGCTGGCAAAAAGGACGATGGCGTTGCGCGCGGCGACCTTGCGCTTCGTCTCGTCGAAGCGCGGGCTGGTCGCCATCTTGTCGTACGACTCGGCGGCGCGCTGGTAGTTGAAGAACGAGTAGTAGGTGGTCGAGAGCGCGTCGTATGCATCATACAAGTACTTGACGCGCTCTGCGTATTTCTTGGGCTCGGGCGCGGTCTTCGACTTCGGGTCGCCCTTCTCGAGCTTGGTCAGGCGATCTTCGCTGCCGTACTCGGCGATGAACTTGTTGTAGAGCTCGATCGCCTTGTTGTAGTCGCCGACCTGCTTGTAGGCGTAGGCGGAGTTCATCGCCGCTTCCGGCGCCTCGTCGCGGCCCGGCGCGTCCTGGAGGGCGACGCCGTATGCGGCCGCCGCGTCACGCCAGAGGGGCTTCTTCTCGGGCGCGTTCGGGTTCTTGCACGGCGAGCCGACGGGGGCCTCGCACGCCTTCTCGAACTTCTTGCGCGCGTCGACGTACGCCGCCTCTTGCAAGGTCGGGTTGATGATCGTGCCGGCGCCTGCGGTCTGCTCCGCGGTGACGGCGCACGAGTTGGACTTCTCGGCCTCGGCGAGGCCGCGCGAGCGCTCGGCGTCGCGCATGGCGTTGCTCATCGTGATGAGCTTCTCCCACGCTTTGTAGCCGTACTCGTCCTTCTTGCAGTGGTCCTTCCACATCGGTTCGAAGCGCTGGCGCGCCAGCTCGAACTGGCCGTAGAGGAAGTAGGTCTCGCCGATGTAGTACTGGTACTGGATCCCGTTCTTGGCGACGTCGAGGCGCTCGGGGACGCGCGAAGTGTACTCGTCGCGCGCCTGGATCGAGAGCTGGACCACCGGCGGGACCTTGTCGACGACGACCTTCTTGTCGGGGCCGTCGGAGTCGAAGCGCAGCTCGCCGCGCTTCTCGACGCCCTGCGAGCCGTTCGACTCGGTAAAGCGCGTGTACGAAAGGTCGCGATCGATGTCCGACTCGTCGACGACGAAGAGCGCCGCGTTGTCGAGGAACTTGTCGTCCTCGTTCGAGTCGCGCACGTCGACCGCCGCGGCCTTCGCCTCGTCGATGTCCTTGCGCGTCGGCTCGCCGAACTGCTTCGGCGACACCTGGTGGAGGACGACCGAGATGCGCACCTGCTGGTGACGCGCGTCGGCGAGCCAGTAGCGGCTCTCGTACGCGTCGGGGGCGTTCTCGTCTTGCTTCAGGAAGCCGAGCCAGCCGAGCGCGGCGAGACGGTACTCCGCCTGCGCGCGCGAGAGCTGCTCGACCTGGCGCGCGACGTCTCCCGTGGAGCTGGCGGCGACGAGGGCGGCCTTGCCGTTGTTCGTGTGCTGGACGGCCGCCTGACGGAGGCCGCCGCGCACGAGGCGCTCGGCGTTGTGGAGCGCCGTGGGGTTGTCCTTGTTCGCGTCGACCCACGGCGTGTTGCCGATGTAGTTCGCGAGCTTCGTCCGCGCTTCGAGCGCCTTGCTGGCGTTCGCGTCGTGCTCGGGCGTGCCCGGCTTGCGCGTGAAGTTCATCTGGTCGTACGTCTCGGCGATGGCGTTCTGCACGTCCGGCGCCGTCGGATCCATCGGCCACTTCTTCAGGATCGTGTCGTAGACCTCGACCGCGTTGACGAACTGGTTGAGGCTCCGGAACTCGTCGGCGAGCGCCTTGTAGATCTCGATCGTCCAGGGCTTGTCCTGGGGGATGATCGTGGGATCTTTCACGCGGTCGACGGCGACGTGGAGTTTCCTCTCCGCGACGTCGGGCTTTGGCTCGGTGTCGATGATGTCCGGCCGCTGGATGTACGGTTCGTCGGGATCAGGTCCCTTGAAGTCGACGTTCGTGAGCGAGCCGGCGATGTACGTGTACGCCTCGGAGCGGAAGTCGGCGCCGGGATCGCCGGTCAGCTTCTGCTGCTCGTCGGTGTAAACGAGGAGGCGGACGAACTCTTTCGTCGCGGCCTCGTAGCGCTGCTGCTTGAAGAGCGTCCACGCGTACTTGTAGAGGCTGACGCCGAAGAGCGGCGGCTTCTTGAACTGCATCGCCTTGGTGTAGGCGCTGGCGGCGCGGTTGAAGTCGTAGGCGGCGTTCGGCTCGTCCTTCGCGACGCCGCCGCCGAGATCGAGCTGGTCGAACTCCCAGTTTCCGATCTGCCACCAGATCTCGGCCACGTACTTCGGCTCTTCGCCGGCGCGGAGGCCGGGCTGCGGAATGCCCGCGCAGTCGGCGGGGTACGGGTCGATGTACATCGTGTCGGCGCCGGCGCCCTTCCTGAAGCGCTTGGCGTCGTTGTGCTGCGCTAGCCACGTCGTCCAGTACGCCTCGTCGTGATCCTGAGGCAGCGGCGTGATCGAGTCGGCCTCGGGATTTTTCGGATCGGGAGGAGTCGGGTACGGGAATTTGTTGTGGCAGACGAGCGAGCGCCAGACTTGCTGCGCCTCGTTGATGCGGCTCGAGTCGTTGTAGGCGTGGCCGAGGAAGTAGTAGATGCCGGCAAGCTCGCGGTACTGCGGGAACTCTGTGATGACGCGCTTGTAGAGGACGATCGCGGGCTTGAGGCCGATCTCGATCGGCTCGACGGCGTCCTCTGAGCGCGCGCGCTCTTCGTAGAGGGCGGCGAGGCGGTACATCGCGTCGGGCGTGGCCTCGGGCTGCGCGTTGGGGCCGCTGTACTTGGCGACGAACTCCTCGAGGCGCTTGATCGCGATCTCGCGGGCCTTCTTCAGCTCCGCCTTCTCGACGGTGATCTCGTGGTCGAGGCCCGACAGGACCTCCTTCTTCTTCGCCTCGTAGTGGAGCTTGATGATCGTGGTGACGGTGTCGCGGTACTCCTTGGCGCCTTGCTCGTAGGCATCGGTCTCGGCGCGGAGCGCATCGAGGGCGGCGACCTGCTGCGGCGTAGGAGGAGGGGGAGGCGGCGTGATGACGCGCGCGCTCGCTTGCGGCGCGGCGGTGTCCATCTGCGCCGTCGTGTACGATGTGCCCGCCTCGTCGTTCGTAGCGGTCGAAGCGCCAGCATCGGACGCGTTCGCGACGCCGACCGGGATCGGCGCGCCCGCGTCGGCAGCGCCTGCGCGTCCGGTGGGTCGACCTCCGGGGCGCGCCGGGGCCTTCCCCGCGTCCGCCTTCCCTGCGCCTCCCGCTGCAGCACCTGCCGCCGGACGACGCGGCTGCGCCGACACGCTCGACAAGGTCAGCGCCGCCGTCAGGACGACGATGCTGCCTCCGAAGATCCCACGCATGCCCCAGGAAGCTCTCGTCCTCATGAATGCTTTCACTTGTCCGCTCACTTGCCCGGCGGCGTGGCCGCCTTGGACGAATCCCCCGAATCGTCGAGAACTTCGCGCAGCTCTTCGTCGAGGAGCTGCTCTTCCCGCGCGCGCTCGGCTTGCAGGTTGTGCACGCGATCGAGCTCCTCTTCGCGGACCTCCCACGCCTGCTCGGTGATGCCGACGTCGGCGCGGAGGACGATGCCGCGGAGCTTGTCGCGCACGTAGCCGAAGTTGCGGCGCGCGACCTCGCCGACGAGCTGGCGCGCTTCGCCGTCGAGCCCGTCGAGCTGGGTCTGGAAGCCGACCATCTTCGCGCGCTCGGCGTCGATCTTGGCGCGCACCTCACCGATGCGCATTCCGACTTGCTGCTCGAGCTGCGCGAACGCGGCGACGAGCTTGTCCTCGACGTTGCGCGCCTGCATGAGAACGGTCTGGACGCGCTGTCCGTAGCGCTGCGCGTTCGCACCTGCCTGACCGCCGACCGCGAGCTGGACCTCGCGATCGAGGACGTCGCGGAACTGGACGCGCCCCATCGCGTCGGCCTGGAAGCGCGCGTCGCCGATGCCGATCTGGAAGCGCCCGAACTCCACCTGACGACGGAGCTCCACGACCTGCGCCTGGTACTGCTTCAGGAGCTTCTCGTTCTCGACGAGCTCCGTGTTGAAGCGCTCGATCGAGGCCGCGTCGCGGGCGACGCCGCGCTGCGAGTCTTCTTTGAGCCAGCGGCGAAGGCCGTTGATGACGGCTTGCAGCTGATCAATCTCGAGGTTTCGACGCGTGAGCTCCTGGCTCACGACATTCCACTGCCTCACGCCCTGCTGCTCGCGATCGATGAAGTCCTTCGATTGGATCGGAAGGCCGGTCATGGTCGCCATGAGATCGCGCCGTTGCTTGCGCACGCCGCCGATCTCGCCCGACAGCTCGCCCGGCTCCTCGGAGTCGAGCCCGGTCGCGATCTCGACGCGCGCGCGCGAGATGCGGTTGATGAGGCCGAGCGCCTTCTCCTCACCTGCCGCGAGCTCCGGAAACGCGCGAACGCGGTTCGAGGCCTCGGTCAGCGCGGTGAGCTTGTCGATCAGCTGGTTACTCTGCCGGATGAGCGTCTTGCACTGGAGGACGTCGTCGATGACGGCAAACGCCATGGGGCCGTCCTCGGCCTCGCGCGCCCAGCGGATTGCCAACGGCGGGAGCTGCTCGCTTTGATCGAGCGTATCGAGCTGCTGCTGGCTCAGCTTGTCGTAGAAGACGCGGACGTCGGAGTTCTGGTCCATGAACGCGTCGACCTTCGTGCGCATCGGCTCGTACTGGGCGCGGACGCCCTCGTAGAGGGTGAGCGCCTTGTCGAAGGCGCCGGCGCGGAGGAGAAGATCTGCGCGGAGGAGCGAGCCGTCGCCCACGTACGGGCTCGACGGATCGGCAATCGAGAGGACCTCGAGCGCGCGCTCTGCACGCTGCACGTCTCCCAGGCGGACGTACACCCACGCGAGCTCGTAGAGCATCGTGTCGAACTCGGGCGAGTCGCGCCCGACCTTCGCGTAGGCCTCGCTCGCCTGCTGGTACTGCTCCATCTCGTAGAAGAGGCGGCCGATCGCCATCCACGAGAGATCGATCACGTGCTTGTGGTCGTCGCTGTCCGGCGGCAGATCGGTCACGAGCTTGAACTGCTCGATCGCGGTTTTGTAGTTGGCCGGCTGGGTCTTCGGGCGGCCATCGAGGCCGATCGACGTCGCGCCCGGTTTGGCCTGCTTCATCTGCACGAGGCCTTGGAAATAGCGGGCTTGGTGCGTGTACGGCGTGTTCGGCTGCACCGCTTGCAAGGACGACATCGCGTTGCCGTAGTCCTTGGTCGCGTAATAGGCCTTCCCCTTGGCGTAGTTGAGGCCGGCGTCGACCTGCGACGGCGGGACCTGATTCAGCTTCGCGAAGACCTCGTCGAGCCCCTTGATGTCGCCGATGCGGAGGGACACGTCGACGAGACGCGCGAGCGCTTTACCGAAGTACGGCTGGAAGCGCGCCTCGCTCCCGCGATCGACGAGCGCGCGGTAGTCGCGGCGCGCCGACAGGTACTCCTTGGTCGCGTAGTACGTCTCGCCGCGCAGCCAGAGCGCGTCGGGGTAGTTCGGAGTATCGGGGTACTCCTCCATGATCTCGCTGAAGACGACGCCGGCGCGCGAGTAGTCCTTCGTGCGGTACAGCATCTCGCCGTTGGCGAGGCGCTGCTCGGCGGTCATCTTCTGCGCCGCCGCCTTCTGGATGGCGGCCTGGACCGAGCCGCTCTCGCGGTCGACGGCGACGACCTCTTGCTGGGCGTGATTCGCGTCGTCGTCGGAGCCAGCCCACGCGTGCGGGGCGAGCAAGAAGACCAGCGCGCTCGCACCAAGCTGGGCAAGCGATCGTGTCTTCACTTCTTTTCTCCCCCACCGCCGACCGACATGGACCCGGCAGCCGAGCTCGGCGTCGTACTGACGTTGCCACTTGCGCCAGGCGTGCCGGGAGCCCCGCCTGGCGCGACGGGCGCCGAGGGACCAGAGCCCGCGCCGAGCGCTTGCACCTTCTCGTGCCACTCGATCGCAGGACGCTGCTCGAGCGCGGTCGTGACGCCGCCCTTCTCGAGCGCCGTCGCGGTCAGCGTGAGCGTCTTGCCCTCGACCGACGTGAACGAGTGGCTCGACTTCACTTCGAACTTGTAGCCGCGGAGGTAGGTGAAGACGCCGTAGCCGTTGCCCTGGAAGTTGAGGAGGACCTGCACGGTGTGATCGCCCGGCGGGATCGAGCCGCTGAAGATCGGAATCTCTTTCTGATCGGCGAGCGCGCCGGTGTCGTCGGCGCGGTTGTATTGCACCGTGCCGTCGATGACGAAGAGCGCCTTCGTCAGGCGGAACGCGCTCGACATCTCGTTCATGAACTGGACCTCCGAGCGCGAGCCCGCGGCGCCGCCGCCGAGGATCGTGTCCGAGAGGAGCGCGAGGCGCGTGTGGCTTCGGCGAATTTGATCCTTGAGCTCGTCGACGCGCGCTTCGAGATCGCGCAGGCGCACCGCGTAGGTCGGCCCGTCCATCACCGGCTTGTCCGAAGGCGTCGACGGACCGCCGGCGACCGGCATCGGCATCGCGGGCGCGCCGCCGTCACCGCCGGCAGCGGTCGGTGTGCTCGGCGCAGACGCCGCAGCCGCCGCGGAGGAGGGCGCGCCTGCGTCCTTCCTGGGCTTCGGAGCTCCAGCGTCCTTCTGCTGTGCGACGGCAGAGAACGAGAAAGCCAGTGAAGCCACGAACGCAATGGCTGCAAGATTCGCGTGACGCATCTCGAGATCCCCTTTCGAAGACAACAACTGGGTGCGACGTGCCAGGACCTGGGAACGCTCGCACCGGCTTAGGCTACCGTTTGGCGCACCGAGTCTAGACGTCTGCGCTCACAGCTTGCAACCGTCGAAATGAAGTCGGGTTTTGCAGAAGCCTCCTGACCCCTCGGTGTGGCAAAGCTGCGGCGTGGCCATGGTCCTACGGGTGGCCAGAGGCGGCGAGATCTTGCCGAGGGGTCGACGAACGCCCGGAAGAGGGCCCTCCTCAAACAGGTTGTGCGAGCGGCGGGAGGGGCATAGCCTCGCAAAACGTCGCCGTAACGTCCTCGTTGCAGAGCTCGACCCCATGGGGAAACGGCCAGATCGTCCCGTCCTCGAACCACGCCGCCGGCTCATCCGGGGTGTAGACGTAGAGACTTGTTCGGGAAAACACAGCCGCTACCCCAATAGAACTTTGGGGCAGGTCGCGCGTCTATATCCCCAAGAAAATGCGACACCCAGTGTCAGCGCCCGCATGCGTCCTCGTTTGTCTCGAACGAGGCCCTCATGACGACGCGGTTCGACATCTCCGACGAAGCCCTCATGGTCCGCTACCAGAGGGGGGACAAGGGGGCGTTCACCGCCCTCGTCCGGCGGCATCAGGGGGCGCTCTACAATTTCGCCTATCGACAGCTGCGGCTTCAATCGGCCGCGGAGGACGTCGTTCAGGAGGCCTTCGTGCGCGTGGTGCAGAACGCGGCGGACTTCAAGCACGAGGCTCGGTTCACCACGTGGGTCTACACGATCACGCGAAACCTATGCATCGATCAGCTCCGCAAGCGCGCCCTTCGGCGTCACGCGTCACTGGACGATTCGCGGGGCGGAGATGGGGAGGAAGGGGGCCCGACGCTCGGTGAGCAGACGGCCGACAGCAAGGCGAGCGTCGAGCGCGACGCGACGAGCAGTGAGCTCAAGGAGCGAATTGCCAAGGCGCTCGAGACGCTCCCCGACGAGCAGCGCGAGGTGTTCCTCTTGCGCGAGATCGCCGGGCTGCCGTTCAAGGAGATCGCCGAGGTGACGGGCATCGCAGAAAACACCGTGAAGAGCCGCATGCGCTACGCGCTGGAACGGCTGCAGGAGGCGCTCGCCGAGTACGAGGAGTACTCGAGGGCTCTTCGGTGAGAGCGTGAGAGCGGATGGGCTGGACGTGCAGAGAAGTGGCAGACGATAGAGGAAGGGTTAGGTTTTCAGGGTAGTCATGGATTGCGAGAAGTTCGAAACCCAGATGATCGACGAGCTCTACGACGAGCTCGACGAGCTCACGAGCGCCGCGGTGAAGCGGCATGTCGCGGGCTGCGCGCGCTGCGCGTCGATCTACGGTGGCCTCCGCGCGACGCGCCGCGTGATGGTGAGCGCCGGCGGCGTGCCGATGGTGGAGCTGCCCGGCACGCTCGAGGATCGCATCCTCGCCGCGACGCGCGAGGCGCAGAAGGTCGTGCCGTTCCGTCGCCGCTTCGCGAGCGCCATCTCAGCCGCCGGGAGCTGGGCGATGCGCCCGCAGACGCAGATGGCCGCGGTCTTCCTCCTCATGATCGGGTCGTCGGTCGTGTTCTTGAAGGGCGGTCGAAAGGCGAGCCCGATGGCGGCGGCGCCGATGACGGTGACCGAACAAGGCGCGCCGGCCGCGAGCATCGCCGCGCTCAATCGCGAAGAGTCGCTCGACACGCCTGCCGCGAACGCCGCGCACGGCGCGAAGAAGGCGGGCGAGGCGCAGTCGTCCGCGAGCGCGGTGGCGATGGCGACGGCCACCGCGGCGCCCACTCCCGCGGTGGCGCTGCCCGAAGACGAATCGAAGGGCTTCATGGACGGCCTCACGAAGGGTCAGGGGCGCGCGGACAAGAGCGGCGCGCTCGGCGCGCTCGATATGGACGACGCGGAAGGAAAAGAAGAAAAGAACAAGGTCGCGACGCGCGGCGCAGGTCCGTCCAACGCGGGCGCCATCGGCGGCGCTTCGGCGTACGGTCGGCCGCGTGCGGCGGGCGCGCCCGGTGGGGGCGGCGGCTACGGCGGCTACGCCAACAACGCACCGACGACTCCTCCGGCGCGCGCCTCGAAGCCCGCCGCGGACAACGCGGATCCGTGGGCCTCGTCGCGCCCCGCTCCGACGACGATCACGGCCAGCCCGGCCGCCCCTGCCCCGCCTGCCGCTGCTCCCGCGCAAGCGCCGCAGCTCGCGCAGGCGCAAGGCGGCGATCTTCGCGACACGACGAAGGACGGCGCGCCGAAGAAAGTGGATCAGGGCCCGTCGGCGTTCGACACCGCGCGCGCGGCCTACGCGCAACGCAACTTCACCGACGCGACCCGACAGTTCGACGCGCTCGCCGCGAGCGGCGACAACAACGCCGCGCTCTGGGGAGCGCGCAGCGTGCGGGACGGCTCCGGCTGCGGCGCGTCCCTCATGCGCTACGACGCGATCGTCGGCCGCCAAGCCGGCACGAACAACGGCAACGACGCGCTCCTCGAGGGCGGCCAGTGCTACCGCCAGCTCGGCCAGTTCGAGACCGCCCGCGCGCGCCTCGTCCGCCTCCTCACCGTCACCAGCCACGCCGCCCGCGCCCAACGCGAGCTCGATGCGATGAGCCCCAAAGCGGCCGCGAAACCGCAGCCCCGCAAGGCCCCCGAGCCCAGCCAACAGCAAGCCCCCGCGCCGCCTCCCCAAAAGGACTCGGCGTTCTAGTTGGTGCAACGGGAGGCAAATATCGCCCTCCCGCTGGGGGTCTGGGGGAGTGGCGCCACTCCACCGGGCGCCCCCTAAGCTCATCGAGAATCGCGAGTCGAGCGGAGCGCCGACGAGGCGCGGAGTCGAGCGAGCGAGCATTGCACCCTGTGCCCCCAAAACCAGACCAAGCCTGTGTCACACTAGAGGAGTGGAAGCGCGGATCGAGGCGATGACGGCGGGGTGGTCCAAAAGGGACCACGCGCGGGCGCTCGTTCCCGAAGACCATATGGCGATCGACGCCACGCATGCGGCGAGGGCGCTCGTCGTGACGAGGTTGCTGGGTGACGGGCATGCGGATTTGTTTCATGCGTGCTTGGTGCTCGGGCGGCTCATCGCCGAGCATGGCGGCACTCCGACGCTCGCGGCGGCGACGATGGATGGGGCGATCGAAGAGACGGGGACGACCGGCGAGTGGCTGGTGTCGGCGCGGGCGTCGCTGGCGGAGGGGTACGCCGCCGCGCGGATCGACAAGGCGCGCGTGGACGCGATGAAGGCGTGGGATTTTCCGCGTTGCGCGGTGCGGATCGACAAGGTCACGATGGGGTTCGTGGCGGGGCCCCCCGACGAAGACGCGGACGCGCTCGGCGAGTGGGCGGCGCGCGTGGCCGTCAAGGCCGTGCGCGCGAAGGTGCGGCGCGCGCGGGTGGACGGCGGCGAGAAGGCGCGGCTCGCGCTCGTCGAAGCGCTCGATCTGGCCGGCGTCGAGATCCTCACCGAGCCGGACGCGGGCGGATCGTCGATCTTCAAGATCCCGTGGCTTCGCCGAGGGCGGTAGCCGCCGTGCTATAAGCAAGCGCGGAAATGCGCGCACACGGTCACCTCCTCGTCGTCGCCGTCGCCGTCGCCGCGTGCAGCGCGGGCCATGAGCCGGTCACGATCTCGACGGCGCCGAGCCTGCTCTTCCCACAAGGTCTCCTCGACGGCGTCACGAAGGTGACCGTCAGCGTCTATGACCTCGCGAACGGCGTCGACTGCGACGCGGCGACCGGGAAGATCACCGGCGCCCCGAAGCCGATCGCGACGGCGGATCTCGGGACGAGCCTGGCCGGCGGTCCCTGCCCTACTGGGGGAAAATTCTGCGGGCAGCTCTCGATCGCGAAGAGCGCCACCGCGCGCCTCTTCCAAGCGCAGGCCTCGTCGGCGACGGTCGCGGATCTGGCCGACGGGTGCACGAAGGCCGTCGTCGATCAGGACGCGCTCCCGCTCAAGATCGTGATGATCCGCTACGTGCCGCCGTCGGTCTGCGGCAACAAGACGATCGACTCGACCGAGCAGTGCGAGCGCGATCCGGTCGACCCGACGTGCGATGCGCAGTGCCACACGACCGAGCAGCTCTTGTCGACCGACGGGGGCCCCGGCGACAAGTCGGCGCCCGCGTTCCTGTGGCCCGCGCAGGCCGGGGACGGCGGCCGGCTCCTCGCGTTCTTCGGCGACAAGACACCGAACGGGCTCTCGACCTCGAAGAGCGAGATCTCGATGCGCGTCATGAGCGACACGTTCGCGCCGCTGTCGGGCTTCCCGTCGTCGACGTACATCCCCAACGATCCGACGCAAGCGGCCAAGCCGCAGCCCGGCGCGAAGCAGCTCCCCAGCGCGGCGGTGATCGGTTCGCAGTACTTCGTCGTCTTCGACGACAACAGCGGCTCGAGCGCGACGCCCGACATCCACCTCCGCTCGATGGACGGATCGTTCACCGCGCAGCAAGCGTTCGCTGCGCCGGTCTCGGTGAACGGCGCCGGCGACACGGGTGAGGCGGGAATCCAGACCGCGCCGGCAGTGGCAGCAGGCCCGAACGGGATGCTCTTCATCGCGTGGCAGGACGACGGCGCCCAGAAAATCGCGGGGCGAACGTACAAGCCCGGCACTCCCGGAACGCTCGGCCCGCAGCAGGACATCTCGAGCGGATCGGGCAACCGCGGCGTGCAGCTCGCGTCGACCGCCAACGGATGGATCGCCGTGTGGGAGGGCGCCGGCGACATCAAGATGCGATCGATCGACGCGAACGGAAACGCGTTCGGCAGCGAGACCATCGTGAATGACAGCACGCAGGGCCAGCAAGATCACCCGGCGATCGCGGCGCTCTCCGACGGGCGCTTCGCGGTGGTGTGGAGCGATCACGCGGGCGCGAACGGCGCCGACATCGTGGGCCAGCGTTACAGCGCCGCCGCCGCGAAGGCGGCCGGTGATCAGGCGGCGCCCATCAACACGACCGTCCCCGGTGATCAGCTGACTCCCCGGATCGCCGGCATGAACGCCGCCGCAGGGTCCTTCGTCGTCGTGTGGCTTGACGCGCAGACGCGCCACGTGCGAGGTCGACTCCTCGGCGGCGCGTCCGGCTTCCTCTTCAACAACGTGGACGGCCAGAACGGCGACTTTCAGGCGAGCATCGCCGACGGCCGCCCGCGCGCAGAGCCGGTGGTCGCCGTCGGCGGCGCGAGCCCGTCGATCGCGATCGGCTGGACGGACCAAGGCACCGCGGCGCCGTTCGGGATCGTCGGACGCCGCTTCCCCGTTCCCAAGTAAGGGCGAAAACTCAGCTCGGCGCGCTGCCGGGGCGGAGGTAGCAAATCGCGCGGATGACCTCGACGATGCGCTCGCGATCGTCGGGCGTCAGGTTCACGAAGCGGACGCCCATCCCCGGGTTGGGGTTGTCGCCGTTCGGGCGGACCTTGTTGATCCACGTGACCTGACCGGCGAGCTTGAACGGCTCGTGACCGGGCGGCGAGAACGAGAGCATGATGTTGGTGCCGATCGCGAGCGGGTCCGTCGTCAGTACGAAGATGCCCATCTCGCTGATGTTCGCCATCGACGCGAAGAGGAACGTGTCGTCCCCCACGCAGTCGACCGACCAGCTCACTTCGTAGCGGGCGGAGTTGCGGCGGTCTGCCGAGAGAGGCGCGTCGGAGTCCGAGGCCCCAATCGTCGCGTCCATGACTGCGGCCTCGAGCGCCGGATCATCCTTCGTCGTCACCATGATTCCCATTTGCCTATCCCCCTCTTTGAGTGCCGAGGCAAGGCCCGAAGTGGCGTTTTCTACGCCCGATTCGAGACGCTCACTGGACGTTGAGCGCGCCGCCGTTGATGCGGTTGTCCCCGTCGCTGGGCCCCTTGGTCACTTTCAACCGCGTATCGCCCACAAAGAGGCCGAAGTAAACGGTGTACGCGCCGGGGGTGAAATTCGGCTCCAGGCTGAACTCGTGGTCGTCCAGGAGGACGTCGTCCTTCAGCCACAGGTGGAACGGGTACTTGCCATCCATCGGCTTGTGGTCGCCGTTGTGCCGGCGATGGAACCCGTCGATGTGGATGAACGCCTCCCACTCGGTCGTGATGGGATTGAGGACCTTGTAGTACGTCTTGAAGTGGTACTTGCGGCCGGGCGCGACCGACTCGACGAGGCGGCCCGTCGGATCGGTGAGGTCGTAGCCGATGACGTAGAGCTTGTCCTCCATCTCCACGTCGAGGCGGTGCTGCACCTTCGCGGGTGGGCCGGTGAGGATGACCTTGGCGAGCGGGTTCTGGCTCTTCTCGCCAGACGCGAGGCGCGAGCCGACGAGGACGATCTGGCTCGAGCGGCCGTCGAGCACTGGGAGGTTCTCGCGCTGACCGGCGGGGGCCTTGTCGCGGTACATCTGATTGAGCTTCGCGAGCTCGTCGGTCTTCATGACGAGAAAGCGGCGGCCGGCGCCGGGTTCGCCGATGAGCCACGTGAAGGCGCCCTGCGCGTCGCTGAACGTCTTGGGCTCGCCGCCCGCGTAGTACGCCGACGTGCGACCGCCCACGCCGAAGAGCGCGAGCGGCTCGGAGCCTTCGTGGATGCGCTGGTAGCTCTCGAAGACTTCCTTCGGAGAAAGCTGGTTGGCGAGCGCCGGGTAGTACGAGAAGCAGAGGACCATGCCGGTCACCGCCGCGAAGAGCGGGAAGAACGCCGCGCGGCTGCCGCGGAGCAGATCGCCGATGAACCCCATCACGAGGAACGCGGCGACGCCCGCGGGAACGCCGAGCGCGGCAGCGATGATCGGGCGGGTGCCGTGCGACCAGAGGTAACCGATGACGCCGCCGGGAAGCGCGAGAACCATCAACGGAACGAGGACGACCAGCACGACGAGCCGCTCTTGCTTCTGCGCCGCGTCGCCCCCGCCCTTGCGGAGGCGGTCCCACAGCTCCTCGAACGGCTCGAAGCCGCGCGTGAGCGACGCCCACGTGAACGGCTGCGCGCGGCCAAAGGCCCAGAGCCACACGTCGCACGCGAAGTAGATGCCGAGGATGATCCCGAGCGGGACGAACGCCGTCACCCACCACGCGTTGAGCACGCCGTCACGGATCTGGAGGGACAGGCTGGGCAGCCACTTGGCGTGCGTCTTCACGCCGACCCAAATGGTGAGCCCTGCGAGCGACGCCCCAGCGACCATCGCGAAGTACGCGAGGGCGAGGAGACCGTCCCATGCGTCACGGAGGGCGTTGAGCACCTTTAGGTAGCCGGCCGGATCGAAGGGCTTCCGCGTCCCTTCGCGTTCGACCCAGGTGAGGAACGCGACGCCCGCGAAGCCGACGAGCGCGATCGTCCAGAGGAGGAGCGCTTGCGTCTTGAAGCTCTCGGGGAAGGGCGCGCCGACAACCGCGAACGCCTGGTACGCCTTGTCGGGAATCTCGTGGAAATCGTGGTGAAACACGCCCAAAAAGACGCCCGTGCCGACGCCGACGGCGATCGACGGGTGCGCGCCGCGCTCGTAGTCGCGGATCGCGATGCCGCACGCCGCGGCGAGGAGCGCGGGGGCGGAGAAGGCGATCAGATCGGTCTTCGTCGCGAGCCAGCCGTGCGCCGCGAAGGCGACGGCGGTGCCGCACACGAGCGCCATGCGCACGAAGCTCTCGCGCTGGAACAGGTACCCGCTCCGATGGGGCGGCGTGAGGAAGAGACGACCGAGCGCGAACGGCGCGAACGCGCTCCACGGCGCGAGCGCAGGGCCGAGGTGGCCGACGAAATAGTCGAACGTCGGGTACTTCGCGGGCGGCTTGATCATCGCGCCGACCCACATGTTCAATGTGCCCGGCTTGGCCGCCTCGATCGCCGTGTAACCTTGGATCATCGCGCGGACGCCGGCGACGAGGAGGATCGCGCCGACGATGTCGCCGATCACGTCGACGCGGCGCTCGCCGCTCGCCCACGACACGCCCCACGCCAGGCCCACCGCGGTGAGAGGAACCGCGAGGCCCAAGATGCCGCCGCGGCTCTCGAAGCCGGCGACGAGCCCGATCACACCGAGCGCGATCCACGGCAGGCGACGCATCGCCGGCGTCGGACCATCGGCGTCACGATCGAAGACCGCGACGGTGAAGCCGCCGAAGCTCATGGCGATCGCGGCCATCGTGACGACGTCGCCCAGCATGGTGCGCGCACCGACGAAGAAGAGCGGCATGCTCGACAGCGCGACCGCGGCATAGAGGCCGGCGCGCTTGTCGACGAGTCGCGCCACGAACGCGTACGTGGAGAGGACCCCCGCGGTCCCCCAAAGCGCGAGCGGCGCACGGCCGGCCCACTCGTGGAGACCGAAGACCTTGAACCCCAGCGCGATCGAGTCGAACGGCAGCTCGGGGCGACCGAGGTCGTTCAGGTGCGGCATCGAGTTGTCGGCGCCGGTCAGCCACAAATTCTGCGCGCCGTAGACGTTCAGCGCGAGGCGCCGCGCGAGATCGGCGACGTTCAGCTCGTAGGGGTCCCAGAGGCCGCTCTTGTAGAGCGGGGGCAGCACGAAGAAAAAGAGGATGGGGGTCGCGATCGCGAGCAAAAGCGGGATGCGCCTCCGCCACCCCTCGCCTTCGTCCCCGGCGGGGGGGACTGGGGAAGCGGGGGGGACTGGGGAAGCGGCCTCGGCGGCGGGTGCCTCGGCCTTCGGCGCGTCGTCGGTTGGTTTGGCTTCGTTCTCGTCGTTCGACATGGAAGTCCCCAAAAAGAAAGGTCGCCCTGGAGAAGCGGCCGGACAGTAGTAGCAAACGATCCCGCGACGCAACGTGCTAAAGAGGTGCGCCCCCGATGCCGCCCCCCACGCCAAAAGCCGCCTTACCCCGCAAGAAAAAGGGGCCGTTCCGCGCTGGGCGCATCGCGATCCTGGGCCGGCCCAACGTCGGCAAGAGCACGCTCCTGAACGCGCTGGTGGGCGAGCGGATCGCGATCACGAGCTCGCACCCGCAGACGACCCGCGACCAAATCCGCGGCATTTTCACCGATGAGGATTCCCAGCTCGTCTTCATCGACACCCCAGGAGTGCACCGCGCGCGCACGAAGCTCGGCGCACGCATGAATCAACTTGCTCGGGATGCAACGCGCGACTGCGAGATCGTATTCTTCATGACCGATCTCGCCCCCGGATCCGGCGCCGAAATGCGCGAGGTCGACCGGGTCATCCTGGCCCAGGTGCCGGAGGGGGTCCCCGTCATCCTCGTCCTCAACAAATCCGACAAGGTGAAGGACAAGACGAAGCTCTTTCCAATCCTCGCCGGGTACGAAAAGGCGCACCCCTTCGCGGCGATCGTCCCGATGAGCGCGCGCAAGCAAGACAGCGGCGTCGCGCGCCTCATCGAGGAGACGAAGAAGCTCCTCCCCGAAGGCGAGAAGATCTTCCCGGACGACGAGCTCAGCGATCGCCCCGTCCGCTTCTTCGTCTCCGAGATGGTCCGCGAGCAGATCCTCGCCAAGACGCGCGACGAGGTCCCGCACGGCATCGCCGTCACCGTCGAGCGCTTCGACGAGACGCCGCGCGTACCGCACATCTCGGCCACGATCCACGTCGACCGCGACGGGCACAAGAAGATCGTCATCGGCGACAAGGGGGCCGTCATCAAGGCGGTCGGCATCGAGGCGCGCAAGCGCATCGAGGCGCTCGTGGGTCGGCAGGTCCACCTCGAGCTCTGGGTGCGCGTGACCCCGCGCTGGTACGAGAGCGACGCCCAACTGAAAGAGATGGGCTACGGAGACGAAGGATGACCGGCGACGCGGGCAAGCGCGGAGGCCACAAGCGGGCCACCAAGAGCGACAAACAAGAGGAGCGTGACACCGAGCGCGAGAAGGTGGCGCCGAAGCAGCCGGGCGGACTGCGCGGGCTTCCGCTCGTCGCGATCGTCGGCCGTCCCAACGTCGGCAAATCCACGCTCTTCAACCGTCTCGCCCGGCAGCGCCTCGCGATCGTGCACGACGAGCCGGGCGTCACGCGCGACCGGCACTACGCCGACACGAGCGCCTTCGGCCGCGGCTACACGCTCATCGACACCGGCGGGTTCGATCCGGAGGACGCCGATCCGATGAAGACCGGCATCGCGCGCCACGTGAAGGCCGCGATCGCCGAGGCCGACGCGATCATCTTCGTCACGGATGGCACCACGGATCTCACGAGCGCCGATCGCGCGGCCGTGAAGCTCCTGCGGCAGGCGGCCAAACCGTCGTTCTTCGTCGCGAACAAGGTCGACTCGCAGGCCGGCGACGCCTACGCGACCGAGCTCTATCGCCTCGGCGTCGAGCGCGTCTTCCCCGTGAGCGCGCTGCACGGCCGCGGCATGGGCGATCTCGAGGCCGCCGTCATGGCGTCGCTCCCGAAGCAGGCCGAGCCCGGCGGGCCGCCCGACCCCAACGTCGCGCGCGTCGCCGTCGTCGGGCGCCCGAACGCCGGGAAATCCAGCCTCTTGAACCGCCTCCTCGGCGAAGATCGCATGCTGGTGGACGAGCGCCCCGGCACGACGCGCGACTCGATCGACGCGCTTATCTCGCGCGGCGAGAAGAAGTACGTCTTCATCGACACCGCCGGCATCCGCAAGAAGGGCAAGGTCACCAAGGAGGGCAGCGACATCGAGTCGATGAGCGTGATGCAGGCCATCCGCGCGATGGAGCGCGCCGAGGTGGTCGTGGTCATGTGCGACGCGAAGGAAGGCGTCGCCGAGCAGGACGCAAAAATCCTGGGCCTCGCCCAAGATCGCGGTTGCGCGATGATCATCGCGCTCAACAAGACCGACTTGATGAGCAAAGAGGATCTCAAGCGCACCGAGGAGCTCGCGCGCGACAAGGTCACCTTCGCGACGTATGTGCCGTTCGTTCGCCTCAGCGTTAAGACCGGGCGCGGCGTCGGCGACTTGCTCGAGACCATCGACCAGGTGCGGACCGCATACAAGAAGCGCGTCACGACCGGCGAGCTGAACCGCTTCTTCGAGAAGGTGCTCGACACCCACCCGCCGCCGACCCAAGGCGGCAAAGCGCCGCGCCTCTACTACGTGACGCAGGCCGAGACCTCACCGCCCACGTTCGTGGCGATCACGAATTGGCCCGACGCGATCCACTTCTCCTACCGGCGGTTCGTCGTCAACCAGCTGCGCAAACACTTCGGCTTCGAAGGCGCGCCGGTGCGCATCTTCTACAAGGCGAGGCGCAAGCGGGACGAGAAGAAAGAGGAACAACAGAGCGAACGCCGCCCGCCCTCGACGGGCAAACGACGCCGGCTCTAGCGCCTCTAGACGCCGCCCTTCATCAGCATCTCCCCCACCTGCGCGAGGAGCCGGAGATCGTGCACGTCGCTCGCGAGCTCGGGCACGCGCACGATGGCGACGCCGCCTGATTTCGCTTCGCGCGCGAGGGCGCCGACGTGGAGGGCGTCGAGTTGCGCGAGCTTCACTTGATCCTGGTGCGCGCGGACGAGGCGCTCGGGGCCCTCCTCTTCTAGTGCGAGGCCGCTCTTCGCCAGGGCGTCCTTCGCCTGCGCAACCGTCACGCCCTCCACCGCGCGTGCGGGCGGGAGGCGGAAGCGGTTCACGACGAACGCGCCGCGCGGCATCCGGTGCTCGGCGAGGCGCTCCGAGAAGAAGAGCACCTCTTGGATGCTCATCGGCGCCGGCGACGTCACGAGGACGAACGAGACGTCGGGCGCGCGTAGTGCGGCCTGTACGATCTTCGCGCGCTGTTTGAAGCCGCCGAACAGATCGTTCAGCTCGGTGATGAACTCCGCCATCGACTCGAGGAAGCCGCCGCCGGTGATTTTTCCGATGCCGCGGAGGATGACCGCCGCCGACTTTGCGAGGAGGTTAAGCGACAGCTTGCCGCTCGACTCGAACGCTTGGATGAACCACTTCATCGCCGCGCTGTCGAGCGCGCCCATCAGGCGCTCCGGCGCATCGAGAAAATCCAGCGCGTTCGCGGTCGGCGGCGTGTCGAGGATGACGAGATCGTATTGGGGATCGTCTTTGACGGCGACGAGCTTCTCCATCGCCATGTACTCCTGCGTCCCCGCGAGCGAGGTCGAGACGTACGTGTAGAGCTTGTTCGAGAGGAGCCTCTCTGCCTTCTCCGGCGTCGACGAATACTTGATGACGAGCTCGTCGAAGGTGCGCTTCGTGTCGAGCATCATGGCGGTGAGCGAGCCGGTCATCGTGACGCCGGCCGCCTCGAAGAGCGCCTTGTCGACGACGTGGCCGTTCGTATCCATCTTCGCGATGCCCAGCGATTCGGCGAGCCGCCGCGCCGGATCGATGGTGAGGCACAACACTCGTCGTCCCTCACGCGCCGCCGCTACGGCGAGGGCCGCCGCGCTCGTCGTCTTGCCGACACCGCCCGCCCCCACGGTGATCAGCACGCGCTTGGTTTTCGTCAGAGACGCGAGACTAGGAGCGGGCATCGACCGGCGGAATTAGAGCACAGTAACCGCGGGTGGGTCGCTACCGCTTTACTCCGGCTCGTCCTCGAACTCCCCGTCGGCGAGGTTGTCGAAGCGGGTGAACTCGCGCGAAAAGCGGACCTTGGCGGTGCCGGTCGGGCCGTTACGCTGCTTGGCGATGATGAGCTCGGCGATGTTCTTCTCGACGCTCTCGGGGTTGTAATACTCGTCGCGGTAGATGAAGCAGATGTTGTCGGCGTCCTGCTCGATGGCGCCCGACTCGCGAAGGTCCGAGATCATCGGGCGTTTGCTCTTGTCGGAGCGGGTCTCGACGGCGCGGTTCAGCTGCGACAGCGCGATGACCGGGAGCTTCAGCTCTTTGGCGAGCGCTTTGAGGCCGCGCGAGATCTCGCTGATCTCCTGCTCGCGCGACTGCGCCCTCTCGTTGCCGCGCATCAGCTGGAGGTAGTCGACGACGACGAGGCCGATGCGCTGCTTTCGCTGCCCCTGATCGTCGTACCGATCGTATTCGGCCTGCAGGCGCCGCACCTTCGCGCGAAGCTCGAGGATCGACAGGCCGGGCGAGTCGTCGATCCAAATCGGCAGGCGCCCGAGATCGCTCGCGGCGCGCGTGAGGTTGTTCCAGTCCTCGCGCCCGAGGTAGCCCTGGCGCACCTTGCCGACGTCGACGCGCCCTTCGCAGCACACCATGCGGTTGGCGATTTGCTCGCGCGGCATTTCGAGCGAGAAGACGACGCAGCCCGCGCCCGGCTCCTCCCATTGCTCGTTGGGATCCGCGGCGAGCTGACGGCGCCGAGGCCGCGCGGCGTTGACGGCGACGTTCAGCACGAAGCTCGTCTTGCCCATGCCGGGGCGCGCCGCGAGGATCGTCAGATCGCCATCGTGGAGGCCCGCGGTCAGGCGGTCGTAGCGATCGTACCCGGTGGAGATGCCGGTGATCTTGTCGCCGCGGCTCGACGCGTCCTGGATCTGCTTGAAGCTGCGCTTCATGACGCTGAGCAGCTTCTCGACGGAAGACGACTCGGGCGTCCGCGCGATCTCGTAGATGTTCTGCTCGGCCTTGTCGATGAACTCCTGGGCGACGCCGTAGTCGACGTACCCTTCGGCGGCGACGCGCTGGCACGTGAGAATGAGCTGCCTTACGCGGTATTTTTCGCGGATCGTCTGGCCGTACGCCGCGATGTTCCCGATGTGCGGAGCCACGTCGAGGAGCTGCGTGAGGTACGCCATCCCGCCGATCTGCTGGATGCGCTCGCGATCCTTGAGCCAGGTGCCGACCTGGATGATGTCCACCGGTTGCGAGCGCGTGCGGAGGTCGACCGCCGCTTCGTACACCCGGCGATGCGCCTCCGAGTAGAAGTGCTCGGGTTTCAGGATCTCGTAGACCTTGTCGAAGGCCATCGGATCGATCATCAACGCCGAGAGGACCGCCGCCTCCGCGTCGAGATCGTGCGGAGGCACGCGCCCCTCGATGACGGGGGGAGCTTCCACAGGTTGGAAACGGGAAAAGCGCATGTTCTCCACAGGAAGAACCTCCAAATGACGAGACCCCATCGGTCGCGGCAGGTGCCGTGGACCGACGGGGCCTCAATCTTGTGACGAACGCGAAGTCGCGACGAGTACTTCTACACCTACTTCTTCGTGACCTCGACCTTCAAGGCCGCGGTGACGTCCGTGAGGAGCTTCACCGGGATCTCGAAGGTTCCGAGCGTCTTGATCGGCTCGGCGAGGTGCATCTTCTTGCGATCGATCTCGAGTCCGGCGGCCTTGACCGCGTTCTCGATGTCTTTGGCCGTGACCGAGCCGAAGAGCTTGTTGTCCTCGCCGACGGGGCGAGCGATCTGGATTTTCAGGGCCTCGATCTTTGCAGCGAGGTCCTTCATCTCCTTCTTGTTCTTCTCGGCCTTCGCCACGGCGACGGCCTTCTCGTGGTTGAGGCGGTTGATCTGCGCGGTCGTCGCCGGGACGGCGAGCTGACGGGGCAGGAGGAAGTTGCGCGCGAAGCCAGGGCGGACCTTCACGAGCTCGCCCGACTCGCCGAGCTTGGCGACGTCGGACTGGAGGATGACTTGAATCGTGGCGGGCATGACTGGTCTCTCCTCAACCCGAAACGGTGAAGGGCAGGAGCGCGATGTTGCGCGCGCGCTTGATCGCGAGCGTGACCTTGCGCTGGTGGCGGGCGCAGTTGCCGCTGATGCGGCGGGGGACGACCTTGCCGCGCTCGCTGATGAAGTACTTCAGCGCCTGCGGGTCTTTGTAGTCGATGAGCACGGTCTTGTCCGCGCAGTACTTGCAGACGCGCTTCTTGCCACCGCGGCGACGGCCGGGGGCGTCGGCGTTCAGGTCCGGCGTGCGGCCGAAGTCCTTGTCGTCGTCCATCATGGCGGGGTTTCGCATCGTCATGACTCGGTCTCCTCAGGCGCGGTGACGCTCTTGGGCGCCGCATCTTCTTCGGGCTCGTCGGCGAACTCGTCTTCCTCACGGCGCGGCGCGCGGGGCGCGTCGGGGCCGAGGTCGATGAGGCCGAGGGCCTTCTCGCGGGACTCCTTCTCGTCTTCCTCGGCGGGCAGCTCGAGGCGGTTCCACTTGATCTCCTCGGGATCGACGGTGATCGCGCCAGCGTCGGCGATCTCCTCGTTCGTGAGGACGGTCTGGAACTTGAGGACGCTGTCCGACAGCTTGAGGTTACGCTCGATCTCGGCGACGAGGCCGCCCTTGCCGACGTACTTCACGTACACGTAGACGCCCTTCTTGTGCTTCGCGACGGGGTACGCGAGGCGGCGACGGCCCCACGCTTCCACCTTGAGGAGGCGTCCACCCTCGCGGGCGATGACCTCCGCGAAGCGGCCCTGCACCTTCTCCGCGGCGTCGGCGTCGACGTCCGAGCGGAGGATGTAGATGGTCTCGTATTCTTTGGTCTTGAGCTTCTGCGCGACGCCGCGCATCGGCAGCGCCGGGGCGCCTGCACGCACGGAGACGGGGTTCGTGACTTCTGCGGTCATGGTCTTCCTTTTGAACGTTGGCCCGTGGGACGATTGCCCACGAGCAAGGAATCCCGGAAAAATTCCCGGGGGCGCGCTTTCTAGCACAAAGGCGCGCCCCGGCTCCTACCTTTTTTCGCGCTGCGTTTTCGCGGGGTTGGGGAGCAGGTCAGGGGCAGGTCGCGCGGCAGCGGGAGTACGCGGGCGCGTCGGGGAACGGGCAGCAAATTGAGACGTCCGAGGCGCAGTCGGACGCGCAGTGGCACAAGGTCGCGCCGCCGGGGCCGCAGTTGCCGCAGATCGTGCCGACCAAGCTGCCTGACGAGAGCGGGCAGCAGCTCTGCCCGGCGCAGTCCTCGGGGCCGTCGCAGGTGAGGTGGTGCCCAAAACAGTCGGTGACGGAGCCGCACGTCCCCGCCTCGACGCAGCATCCGCCGCCGTTGCCGCCGTCGCACGCGACCGCGCCGCCGACGCCGCACATCACGGTGGTCGCGCTTTGAACGCATGCCCCGTCGGCTGCGTCGCCTCCGTCCGCGGCGTCGCCGGCCGCGTCCCGTCCGGCGTCGCCTCCAGAACCATCACCCCCCGCTGCGTCGCCGCCTGCGCCGTCGTTGCCTGGCGCGTCCGCGCCGGCGCCGTCGGCAGAGGCCTCCACGGTCGCGTCGCCGGTCGTGCCTGCGTCGTCGGGCGCGTCGCGATCTTTCAACCCGGCGACGAGCGCGCACGCCGTGAGCGAGAGCGGCGCGATGAGCGTCGCGGCGACGACGAGGAGGCGGCGCACTCAGAACCTCCCCATCAGCGAGGCGCCGGTCGGCGAGATCGCGACGGCCGCGGATTTCACTCCTGCGACGGGCGCGGCGAGGACCAGGTAGAGGCCGGCGGCGATCGCGACCGCGCCGACGCCGACCGCGATCGTCGAGATGAGCGCGGAGGATTTCGCGGCGTCGTCGAGATCGGCGACGCGCGGATCCCCGGCGCACTTGTTGTTTGGGCAGAGCGCGTCGGCGTCGCTCTTCTTGCCGAGCGTGCGGAGGCCGAAGACCACGCCGACGCCGAGCGCCACGACGCCCGCCCCGCCGACGACGTAGCCCACCGTGCGTTGGCCGCGACCGTCGGGCGGCGCGCTCTCCGGGACGTCACGCGGCGCCGGCGGAATCACCGGGCGCGCTACCGGGAGCTCTTCGAGGGCTGGGACCTCGACGTCCACGACGACCGGGCCTTGCGCGAGGCGCACCGTAGTCTGCCAGCTCTTCTTGCCGGGCGCCGATACGACCACCGTGTGCTCGCCCGGATCGAGCGGCGACGCGGATCCCCACGCGCCGGCGCCTTGCGTGCGGCCGTCGATGGCGACGGCCTCGTCCGGAGCCACCGCCGCGACCCTGACGCGCACGCGCGAGAGCCTTTTTTCCAGCTCCTGCGCGTGCGTTCGCGCGAACGGGCCGCGCGCCTTGTCGTCGCCGGGCCGCTCGGCGACCTCGTTGAACTCGGCCCACGCGCTCGCGGTTTGCCCGTCCTTCTCGTGGCAGAGAGCGAGGTTCACGAGCGTGCCGGGCGCCGGATCGAGGCGCTGGCTCTCGGCGAGCTTTCCGCATGCCAGCCCGTATTTCCCGTCGTTCATGAGCGCGCGGCCCTCGCGGAAGAACGCGTCGGCCTGCGCCTTGTCTTGCGCGGACGGCTCCGCCCGCGCGGCGGGCGCGAGGAGTGAAGCGAGGAGGAAGAGGCGCGTGACTCTGGCGCGTGTCATCGGCGGCGGTCGAGGTCCGGCTCCGTGCTCGGAGGCTCCGGAGAGGATACCGCGGGAGTCGACGGAGTGGGGCGCGGCGGAGGCTTGGGGCGCAGCGGCGGCGCGACCGCGATGGGCGCAGACGACGCGGACAAAGCGAACGGCGGCGGCGCGCCGGTCGGCGGGGGATCGGCCGTGAGGATCGGCGAGACCGGCGGCGCGAGATCGTCGTTCGCGGCGGCGACCGTCGGGCTCGACGCGACCGGCGGGACGGATCGAGTCCCCTTCCCTTTCCCGAGCGCGCCCAGCGCGCCGAGGACCACGACCGCGCCGATCACGACCCCGCCGAGCGCGAGCGCGGCCAGCCACGGCGCGCGTGCGCGATTCGGCGACGGCGCAACCCGCAGGTTCGCGGGCGGAGGCGTCCAGGCCGACGCGCTCGGGTTCGGCGTCACGGTCGCGGCGGGGCGCATCCCCGATCCGGACGGAAGTCTCGCGCCCGCGCGCGTCGCGAAGGACGACGCTCGCTCGACGCTCGCCGCCTCTCGACCGCTCCCGTACGGCGCGAGCTCCAGCGCGAGCTCTCCGATGTGCGGGTACCGGTGCTCGGGATCGCGCTGGAGGCACCGCGTGATCGCAGCCTGCACGGCGGGCGGCACGTCGGGCCGCAGCGCAGTCACGGGGCTCGGCGTGTTCTCGAGAATGCTCGCGAAGACGGCTCCCACGGTGCGGCCATCGAACGGCGTCTTCGTCGTGAGGAGCTCGTAGAGGACGACGCCCAAGGACCAAATGTCGGCGCGCGCGTCGACGTCGTGCGCGGAGCGCAGCTGCTCGGGGGACATGTAGTGCGGCGAGCCGATGAGCGCGCGCGTCTCGGTGAGCTTCTGCGTCTCGTCATCGAGCGCGTTCGCCTTGGAGATCCCGAAGTCGAGGACCTTGACGATCGAGGTCCCGTCGGAGCGCGTCGCAAGGAACAGATTCTGCGGCTTGAGATCTCTGTGGACGATGCCGAGCCCGTGCGCCTCGGCGAGCGCGTCGATGGCCTGCAGGATCGCGTCGACGGCGAACGGAACGGCGAGCGGCCCCTGTTGATCGACGAGCCGTCCTAGATCAGAGCCCTCGAGGAGCTCCATCACCATGTAGGGGCCCACCCCATCGGCGACACCGACGTCGGAGACGCGCACGACGTGCTCGCTCTGAAGACGCGCCGCCGCCCGTGCCTCGCGGGCAAACCGAGCGACGTCCGCGGGCGATCGCCCGAAGAGCACTTTGATGGCTACGGGCTGCGCGAGCGCGCGATGGTGCGCGCGGTAGACGCACCCCATGCCGCCGCGGCCGAGCTCGGCCTCGATGCGGTACTTGCCGGCCACCATGACGCCAGGCTGAAGCGAGCTGGAGGTGACCTCGGGCTGTACCATCCCTCGATCGATTCTACGGGAACCGTGGCGCTCCGTCCCTTTTCCCCGTCATTTCGAGATGGTGGCGTCCCACATCCCCCCTTTCGTGTGTCCGCGCTCAACCCTTCTTCGGCGAGTTCCTCGGGGGCGCCTTCTGGTTCACGACGTTCATCGCCGCCTGCGCGCCCTCTTTGACGACCTTCTCGATCGCCGCGAGCGCGCGCACGATCACGTCGGGGAGCTCCGCTCTTTCGCTCGCGTCGAAGTCTTGCAGCACGTAGTCGGCGACGTCGCCGCGAAAACCCGGCGGAGGACGGCCGATGCCGATGCGCACACGGAGGAAGTCCGGCGTTCCCATGCGCTCGATCGTGCTGCGAAGCCCGTTGTGCCCGGCGTGACCGCCCCCGGCCTTGAGGCGCACGTCGCCGAACGGCAGATCGAGCTCGTCGTGCACGACGACGATGTCCGCCGGCGCCACCTTGAGGAAGGCCGCGCATGGCTGGATGCTGTCGCCGGACAAGTTCATGTACGTCATCGGCTTGAGGACCGCGACGTCGTCGCCTTTCGTCCACACGCCGCTGAACTTCTCGCGAACGTCGGGCAGGCCGAGCTTCGCCGCGAGCGCGTCGACGGCCATGAACCCGACGTTGTGCCGGTTCTTCTCGTACTTCTTGCCGGGATTCCCCAGCCCAACGATGAGGAGCATGGAGGAGCCCCTGCTCGACGCGGCGTCGCTCGTGGTCGAGCGAGCCGCGTGAGACGGTTACTTCTTCTTGGCGTCCTTGGCCGGAGCCGCCGCCGCGCCTGCGGCCGGAGCCGCGCCCGCCTTCGCGTCCTTGCCGCCCGCAGCCGGAGCCGCGCCCGCAGCCGGAGCCGCGCCCGCAACCGCCGCGCCCGGAGCGCCCGGTACCGCCGCCGCTTCTTCGGCCGAGCGATCCTTCTCCGGCGTGACGATCGCGATGAGCGTCTGCTCTTCGGGCAGACGAACCACGACGCCCGCAGGGAGCTTCAGATCACGCGTCGCGATGTGCTCGCCGAGCGCGAGGTGCGCGATGTCGACCTCGACCTTGACGGGGATCTTGTCGGGGAGGCAGCGGATCGGGATGGTGCGGTAGACCTGACGAATGACGCCGCCCTCGGTGAGGCCCACCGGCTTGCCCGTGAAGACGAGCGGGAGCTCGACCTGGACTTCCTTCTCGAGGCTCACCTGCACGAAGTCGACGTGCTCGAGATCGCGCGTGACCGGGTGGTACGTGTAGTCCTTGATCATGACGAGCAGGTCGGCCACTTTGCCGCCTTCGACCTTCATCTTGATGACGTTGTTCTGACCGCGCTCCGACTTGAGGATGCTGAGGATTTCCTTCGGCGAGACCGCGAGCGACGTGGTCGGCAGGCCTTTGCCGTACGCGACCGCCGGAACCTGCCCGCTCTTGCGAAGCGCGCGGGAGCCTCCCTTGCCATGCGCCGTGCGCGGCGCGGCGACGAGGCCCGGCATCGTCGTGGAGTCGTTCTTCGGGTTGCGAGCGCTGGTCGGAGCGGCGGAGGTCATTTGAAGTTCCTCGAAAAAAACCTAGGGATTCTGCAGCCACACCCGCCAAGAAGGACGGGGGGCGAACGCATAGCAGAGCGTTGCCTTGGACGGTAGCGGATTCTCCAGAGGAGGACCCTCTAGGCGGAAGCTCTACGCGGACTCCGCTAGGCGAAGAGGCTGCTGACGCTGTCCGAGCTGTGAATGCGCTTGATGGCCTCGGCGAGGAGGCGCGCGATCGAGACGACCTTGATCTTGCTGCACCCTTTGGCCGAATCACTCAGCGGAATGGTATCGGTCACGACGACCTCGCTCAGCGGTGAGTCGGTGATGCGCTGGATGGCGGGGCCGCTGAAGACGCCGTGCGTGGCGACCGCGACGATGCGCTTGGCGCCCTCGTCGAGGAGGGCGCGCGCGGCGCCGGCGAGGGTGCCCGCGGTGTCGATCATGTCGTCGACGATGATGCAGTCCTTGCCCTTGACCTCGCCGATGAGGTGCATGACCTCGCTGACGTTCGCGCGCTCGCGGCGCTTGTCGATGATCGCGATCGTCGCGTTCAGGCGCTTCGAGTAGGCGCGCGTACGCTCGACGCCGCCCGCGTCCGGCGAGACGAAGACCGCGGACGAGTCGAAGTTCTTCTTCAGGTAGTCCTCGAGCATCACCGGCATCGCGTACAGGTGATCGAACGGGATGTTGAAAAACCCCTGGATTTGCCCGGCGTGCAAGTCCACCGACACGACGCGCGTGGTACCGCTCGCCTGGATGAGGTCCGCGACGAGCTTGCTCGTGATGGGCGTGCGCGGCGCGACCTTGCGGTCCTGGCGGGCGTAGCCGTAGTACGGGATGACCGCGGTGATCGAGCCCGCCGACGCGCGACGGAGCGCGTCGCACATGATCAGGAGCTCCATCACGTTGTCGTTCACGGGGCTGCACGTCGGCTGGATGACGAAGGCGTCCACCCCGCGCACGTTCTCGTTCACCTCGACGAAGGATTCGCCATCGCTGAAGCGAGTGACCTTGCACTTCGACAGCGGCGTCTCGAGGTGATGCGCGATCGATTGTGCGAGCGCGATGTTGGCGTTCCCCGAGAAGATACAAACCTTCTTGAACACGCGCGAGGTCTAGCTTTCGCGCGGAGGTGTGTCAACGCACGGCCGAGGTTTTAAAAAGCGCGAAAACGCGGCGTCAGCGCAGCATCGCGGCGCACTCGCCGACCGCGCCGCGCTTGCCTTGCTTGAGGCACGCGGTGAAGGCGCGCTTCGCGTCCGCGCCTTTGCCCTTCTCCTGGTACGCGGCGCCGAGGAGGAGCCACGCGTCGCCGTCGGTCGGATCGTACGCGACCGAGCGCTCGCCGGCCTCGATGGCGCCTTTCAGATCGCCGCGCTCGAGGGCCTTGCGGGCGGCGGTCTTCTCTTCTTTGGCGGCGGCCGGATCGGTGGGGGTGTCTGCGGCCGCGGCGGCGGTCGTAGCGGCGGCCGGGGTCACGGTGTCCGCCGGCGCCGGGGTCGCGGTGTCGGTCGGGGGCGCGGTCGCCGTGTCGGTCGGCGCCGGTGAGGGGGTCGGCGGCGTCGCGGCGACGGTCGGCTCCGGGACGGGAGGCGGCGGCGCCAGGGTCTCCGCCTGTGCGATCTCCGTCGCCTGCGAGCCGCCGGCGAGGTTCTCGGTGCCGTGCTGGCCGCGCGCGACGGTGACCCGAACGAGCGCCGCGAGGCAGACGATCGCCGACGCACCGACCGCCCATTTCACGTACTTCGTGAACCGCGCGCGTCGCTCACGGACCGCGGGGCTCATCTTGTGCTTGAGCGCGAGGTCTTCCTCGTGGTGCGGATCGACGGGGATCACGCCACGCGCGACGGCACGGTGCTCCTTGTCGGCCTTCTCTCCGGCTTCGAAGAAGCTCTCGTGATCGAGCTCCACGGCGGACGCCGGCTTCTTCTCGGCTTTGTCCGTCTTTGCGGACTTCTCGGCCTTTTCGGGTTTCGGTTCGGCCTTCTGCGGTTTCGCCTCCGCCTTCGCGGGCTTCCCCGCTTTTTCGATCTTCTCGATCTTGTCCGTCTTCTCCGACGCGAACGCGACGATGCGCGGGCCCGACTCCTCTTGATGGTCGTCACGCGGCGGGACGTCCGAGGGGGCGGGAGCCGCGGCGAGCGCTTCGGCGGCGGAGGACTCCGACGTCGTGCCCACGAGCACGTCGGTGTGACTTGGCGCGCGCGTCGTCGGCGTCGCCGCGCTGGAGCTCGATGCGGAAGTCGACACCGAGACGGAGCTGCTCGGCGCCGCGACCGCGGCGCGGGAGGACGGCGCGCTCGGCGCACCACCCACGTCGGGCAGCGACGGCCGTGATCGCGGCGGCGGCGACCCGGTATTGCCCTTCTTCCGCTTCCCCTTCTTGCTCATCGGACCTCTCGAGGCTCTTCTAGTGCTGCTGCTGCTGCCGTCTGGCGCGCCGTGAACCCCTTCGACCGGGGACTCCTCCGCGCTCTTTGCTAGTGGCGCGGCGGAAGACGAAGCGATCTTTCCGACTTCTTCTTCTTTGCCGTTTGATGGCCAGATGCCAGTGCCTTCATCGACAAATACGTTCTCGAGACCGTTCGGTGCCGCCATGACGGGGCCGTAAAGCAAAGGCTGTGCGCGCCGGGAATTCGTGGATTTGAGCGTATGGAAGCATGCCGCGTCAATCGCCGCACGACGACAATGTCCCAAAACGTTCCCGTGATTGCGCCAGGTTGGCACAGCGAGTGTGAGTGTACCTCCGACCGTATCGCACTCCGATCGGCCGCGACGACGACGAGGCCGTGACGTTAGAGTGAAGTCCGTGCGCATCCCCGAGATCGTGCTGCGGCGCGCCGGTGCCGACGCCGTCCGTCATGGGCATCCGTGGGTCTGGAGAGGAGCGCTGGCGCGAGGCGCCGACGACGCGGGACCGGTGGGCGCGGAAGTGCAGCTTGTCGACGAAAAGGGCGAAGCGCTCGGGCGCGGAATCTGGGATCCGGGCTCGCCGATCGCGGTGAGGGTCTGGACGACGGGGCGCGCGCCGATCGACGACGCGTCGATCGAGGGCCGCGTCGCGCGCGCGCTCGCCCTGCGTGCCTGGACGTTCGACGACTCGACGACGGCGTACCGACTGGTCCACGGCGAAGGGGATCGGATGCCCGGCGTCGTCGTCGATCGGTACGGTCACGTCGCAGTGCTCCGGCTCGACGGCGACGCAGCGATCGTGCACGGGGCAAGGATTGCACGCCTCTTGCGCGCGCCGCTCGAGGCGCTCGGCGTAAAGACGCTCGTGGAGCGCTCCGGCGCGCGCGCCAGCGACGCCGACAAAGACACCAAGGACAAAGGCCGCGAACGGACGGTGCGCTTCGGCGACGCGCCGCCCGACACGCTCACGGTCCGGGAGCATGGCGTCCCGTTCGTGGTCGATCTGTTGCGCGGCCAAAAGACCGGCGCCTTCCTCGATCAACGGGAGAGCCGGCGGCGCGTCGGTGAGCTCACGATGTCGCGGAAGGCAGCGCGCGTCCTGAACCTCTTCTCGTATGCCGGCGGCTTCTCGCTGCACGCCGCGCTCGCGGGGGCCAAGACGACGAGCGTGGACATCGCGGCGCAAGCGCACGCGACGGCGCAGGCGAGCTTCTCGGCCGCCGGCGTCGATCCGCGCGCGCACGAGTTCGCGTCGGCCGATGCGTTCGCGTTCCTCGAAGAGGCCAAGCGGCGCGGGCGGACCTGGGAGATCGTGATCAGCGATCCGCCGAGCTTCGCGCCAAACGAGAAGAGCGTCCCGCGCGCGCTCTCCGCCTACCGCAAGCTGCACCGCGCGTGCGCCGAGGTGCTCGCGCCGGGCGGAGTCTTCTGCGCGTCGTCGTGCTCGAGCCACGTCGACGCGCAGGCGTTCGCGACGACGCTCGACGACGCGTCGCTGGGGCGGAGCGATTTGCGGCTCGTCGAGCTCCACGGTCCTCCGTCGGACCACCCCACCCTGCCCGCGTGGACCGAAGGTCGGTACCTGAAGTTCGTGGTCCTCGCATGACGACGCCCGACGTCCGGCTCGTCGACAATGGCGACGGCTGGCGGATCGCGCTGAAACGCACGCCGGCGCACGGCCGCGCGCTTCGGGCCGCGCTGCTGGTGCCCGGCTACGGGATGAACTCGTTCATCTTCGGCTTTCACCCGAGCGGTCTATCGCTCGAGGCCTACCTCGCGTCGCGTGGCATCGACGTCTACAGCGTGGACCTGCGCGCGCAGGGTCGCGCCGAGAACGCCGGCGGCAACAAGCGCTTCGGGCTCCGCGATCTCGCGGTGACCGATCTCGGCGTCGCGATCGAAGGTGCGCGCCAGTGGTCGGGAATGAAGACGGTCGATCTCGTCGGGTGCAGCCTCGGCGCCGCGCTCTCCTTCGCGCACGTCGCCTGCGTGCCCGCCGCGCCCGTGCGCGCACTCGTCTCACTCGGCGGCCTCGTCACGTGGAAAGATCCGCATCCGCTCGTGCGCGTGGCGTTCGCGTCGCCGCGCCTGGTCGGGATGGTGCCGATGGGCGGCACCCGTCAGATGGCGAGCCGTGCGCTCCCAATCCTCGCCCGCATCGCGCCGCGCCTCTTGAACCTCTACGTTCACGCGCAGTCGACCGATTTGTCTCACGCGCCGACGATGGTGAACACCGTCGAAGATCCGAGCCCGCGCATGAACCGCGAGATCGCCGAGTGGCTCAAGCGCCGCGAGCTCGTGGTGGATGGCGTCAACGTGTCGCAGGCGCTGGGGACCCTCGACAAGCCGGTACTCGTCGTCGTCGCCAACCAAGACGGCATCGTCCCTCCGGCGACGGGCCGCGCGATCTTCGACGAGGTCGGCTCCCGCGTGAAGGAGCTCCTGTGCGTGGGCGACGCGGCCACGCCGATCGCGCACGCCGATCTCTTCGTCGCCCGCGGCGCGCAGGAGCGGGTGTTCTCTCCGATCGCGGAGTTTCTCACCGCGTAAGAGAACTCGCGGATCAGGCCGTGCGGCGGCGACGCTTCATCATCGCGCCGACGACGATTGCCATCCCGAAGAACACTCCGCCGTCGGCCGGCGACGAGGCGCCCACGGCGCAGCCCTTCTTTGCCGGCGCCGGGTCGGTCGCCGTCGGATCGGGCGTTGTCGGGTCGGCGGCCGCGCCACCGCCGCTGCCCTTCGAAGGAACGTGACCGCCGCCGCCGCCGAGGGTCTCCCCCGAACCCGAGCCCGAGCCGGAACCCGAACCCGAACCCGTGCCCGAGCCCGAGCCCGACCCCGAACCTTTGCCGCCGGGCGGCGTGGGCGTCGTCACGGCCTTGCAGGTTCCGACGTCCTTGTCGCCCGACGTGCACGTCTGTCCATCGGGGCAGCCGTTGCCACCGACGTCGCGGCAGCCCGCCTTGCATGCGTGGGCGACCTTGTCACAAACGCGCCCGCTCGTCGCGTTGCCGCAGTCGGCGTCGGCGACACATCCGCAGAGGTTGGTCGGCAAGCACGCGCTGCCGGTCTTCGTCGCGTCGCACGCCTTCTTGTCGCCCACCGCGCACTCGACGCACTTCTTCGCGTGCGGGTCGCAGACCTTGCCGCCCGTGCAGTCGGCGTCGGCGAGGCACTCCACGCACGTGGGCGTCGTGGCGGTCGTGTCGCATTTCAGGTTCGGCACCGTCTTGCAGCCCGTCTGCTCGCACGTCTCGCCGATGCACTTGCCGACGGTGCCGTCCTTCGTGCTGCACACCTTGCCGGTCGGGCACGAGTCGGCGCCCGCGCTCACGCGGCAGCCGTCGATGCACTTGCTCGCCGTCGTGTCGCAGACTTTGGCTTCGCCGCAGTCGCCGTCGGCCGTGCAGCCGCAGGTCCCGTTGTCGGTGTTGCAAGCCGGCGTCGCATCGCTCGCGTCGCAGACCGTCGAGTTCTGATCGCTGCACTCGGCGCAGCTGCCGGCGCCGGGTCCGGTCGAGACGCACGCGGGGGCAGCTAGGGTCGGGCACGCCAGCGGCGCGGCGTTCTCTGCGGCGTAGTCGGCCTGGCAGGCCACGCACTTCTTGCCGACGCGATCGCACACCGGCGTGGCGTCCGCGCACTGCGAGTCGTCGGTGCAACCGCCGGCCGGCGGGGTCACGACGCCGCCGCCGCTGCCCGCGTCGTCCGTCGTTCCGCCGCTGCCGCCGCCATGATCTGCGCCGCACGCGCCGCCCTTGTCGGCCTGGATCTGCTTCTTCTGGCCGTAGCCGGCGTAGGTCGAGTACTTCGCCCAGACCTGCTTGTGCAGGCTCGCGCCTCCGACGCCCTTCTCGCCGCCGCCGGCCTCACCGACCCACGGCGTATACGTGTAGAGCGCCGCCGTCGCGTTGTTCGCCGGCGTGACCGACAATCCGTCCTCGGCCTTCTTCGCGACGCACGGCTTCCAGCCCGAGAGGGTCGAGCCGCCTTGCGCGAGCTGGTCCATGTCGCGACGGAGCGTGCGCGCCATGCAGGTCGATTGGTTCGCGAGGCCGACATACTTGTCGTCGCACGACGAGGCGCTCTCGCAGCCGCAGCCGAACGCGATGTCCACCTTCGCGTCGACGGCGTTGGTCGCGTGGATGAGCCCCTCTTCCATCTGGAGTCGCACGAGCATGACCAGCGGGTTGATGCGGCTCTTGACGGCCGCGTCGTGGATGAGCGCCGCCGCCGTCTTGCTGCCGACCGTGTAGTCCGCGAGGCCCGAGCGCGTGCCATACGGGGTCTTCTCGAGGAACGCCTGAACCTGCTCTTCGCTCATCGCCTCCACATCGACGAGGGAGGCGTCGTCGAGGACGTCGTTGCGGTCGAAGCCGTTCGCTTTGACCGCCGCGGCCGAAGAGCTGCTGGAGGCGTCGCTCGACGAGCAACCCGCGACGGCGACGAGCGAGACTCCGGTCAGGACGAGGGCAACCGCGGAATATCCAAAGAACGACATGCTCGCCCATTATGCGACATGTGTGCCTAATGGGATTTTCAGTTGTTTCCTTCGGTTACAACCGCTGCACCGAGGGAACTGGTGCCCCTGGCCGGTCGTTCAAAGATCCAGTGCAGCGAGAGCTTTCAACCACCAAGTTGTAATACAAATTTGTAATACAACTTCGCGGCGCGCCGTCGAACCCGCCGGCTCCGGGCACGCCGAGAGCCTCAGACGAGGCACTCGAGCTCGTAGAAGAGGAGAGGCCCCGCTTTCTTGTAGAAGAGGCCGCAGCCCAGGCGCGTGAACTGGCGGTCGAGGCGGCTCAGGTAGAAGCTGCCGGGTCGCTCGCGGACACTTACGTCAGTGAGATCGCGGTCGCAGACGTCGTCGAGATCGCGGCGCGTGATGGCCTCGAGGTAGAGGAAGCCGCGCGTCATGGCAGCCAAATTCTCGAGCGCCGAGGCCGCGTCGCGATCCGTGAGGTACGGGAGCACGCCTTGGCAGACGACAAGATCGAACTTCTCCTTCGAGCGCCACGTCGCGATGTCGCGCTTCTCGTGACCGTAGGCCTTGCAGGCGTAGTCGCTGATCTCGGTCGACCGGTATTTCACGCCGCGCACGTGCTCCTGAAACCAGTCGCGCCACAGGCCGACGCCGGCGCCCACGTCCAGGACGGTGGCCACGTCGCCGCCGAACCAGCGGATCATCCCGACCGCCCCCGCGCACAAATGGGCGACCTGCGCGGGGCTCGAAACTCGAGTCTTTTTCGCCATATAGAAGCGCTGGTAGTAGCCTTCGTCGAAGGTCGGCATCGCGGCCGAGCATTACCAGATCTTTCGCCGAGCGCGCGCGTACGTAGGACACACGACGACGCCACGACGGCGAAGGGTGATCTCCAAAGGAGCACGGCATGCGACGCGCGGCGATTCTCGGGATTCTGGCGGTGACGGCGACGCTCATGACCGGTTGCGGCGCGAGCGGCAAGGCGGCGACGCCGGCGGTCGCGGCTCCGGTCGTCAAGGATCCGGCGTCCGCGCCGGTCGCAGCAGCAGAGGAGCCCAAGGGCATCGAGCCCGCCGACGCCATCAAGGCCGGCAACTGGATCGGCGCAAGCGCCGAGAGCGAGATGATCCTCAGCGGGACCACCGACGCGTTCCTCGGCGTGTGGGTCGACGTGCCGATGGTGAAGATCGCGAACAAGCCGCCGGTGGATCTGGCCCTCGTCGTCGACACGAGCGGCTCGATGGCCGGTGCGAAGATCACCAACGCGCGCGCCGCTGCGAAGCAGCTCATCGAGGCGATGCAGGACGGCGACATCGTGTCGATCGACACCTTCAGCGATCGCGCCGAGACGTTCGTGGCGCCGACGGTCATCACGCCGGACTCGCGCGAGCGCTTGCTCGCCGCCGTCGCGCGCCTCCGTCCGCAAGGCTCGACGAACTTGTTCGATGGCCTTTCGCTCGGCGAGGCGCACGTCGCGCAGGCGCCGGGGACGCACACGGTCCGCCGCGTCGTCGTCATCTCGGATGGCATCGCGAACGTCGGCCCGTCGACGCCCGAGGCGCTCGGGATGGTCGCGGAACGCGGCCTCCGTTTCCGCGCGCAGGTCACCTCGCTTGGCGTCGGCAACGACTACGACGAGCACACGCTCAACGCGCTCGCGATCAGGTCGAGCGGGCGCCTCTTCCACGTGAGCGATCCGGTCGAGATGACCGCGTTCCTACGCAAGGAGGTCGAGCTCCTCACGTCGACCGTCGCGAGCGACGCGTTCGTCGAAGTCATGCCCGCGCCGGGTGTTCGCCTGGTCGGGACCGACGGCATCCGCACCGACTGGCAGCCTTCCGGCGCGCTTCGAATCCCGCTCGGCGCTCTCTACTCGGGGCAGCACCGCGAGGCGCTCGTGAAGGTGCGCGTGGATCCGGCGCGCTTCGAGGGTGCGGCGCAGAAGCCGCTCGCGAGCGTGCGCCTCGTGTTCCACGATCCGAACGACGGCGATCTCGAGCGCATCCAGGAGACCGTGGCGCGTGTGTCGGCGACGAGCGACGGCTCGGCCATCGCGAGCCACGCGAGCGCGCGCACGCAGGCGATCGTCGCAGTTCAAGAGGCCGGCAAGCTGAAGATGCAGGCCGCGCAGGCGATGAACCAAGGGCAGTTCGTCGACGCGGACAAGGAGCTCGCGGCGGCGGAGCGCAAAATCGTCGCGCAAGCGGCCGTGACCAAGGACGACACGCAGAAGAAGCGCCTCGACGCGAGCGCGGCGAGCATCCAGGCGACGCGGCGCGCGGCGGGCGCGGCAGCGGCGGCACCGAAGGCCGTCCAGCGCGACGAGGCGCTCAAGGCAAACAAGTCGGGCATGGCCGACATGGGCTACTAGCCTCCGCGCTTCCGCTCTAGAATGGGCGTGTGCCCATCGAATCGACCGAGCGAGATCCGTCCGGCGGGGGCGCGCGCGGCGCGCGAATCGAGCCGTACCTGTTCCTCGTCCTCGAGGGCGCGCGGCTCGACGCCGGTGGGCTTCGGGTCGCGCTCGCGGACCTCGACGAGCTCGCGATCGGCCGCGGCGACGCCCGCACGTTGCGCCGCGCGTCGGGCTCCAAGGCCACCCTCGAGATCCCCGATCCGCGGATGAGCAGCGCGCACGCGCGCATCGTGAGGAAGGAGGGGCGGTTCCTCCTCGAAGACGCAGGCTCCACCAACGGATCGCGCGTCAACGGCGCGGCGGTCGAGGCTCACGCGCTCGAGGACCATGACGTCGTCGCGCTCGGACAAACGGCCTTCGTGTACCGCGACGTGGAAGAGGACACCGGCGGACGCGCGCAGGATCTGATCCCCGACGCCGCGGCGACGGCACCGCCCGGCCTCGTCACGCTCGACCCATCCTTCGCCCAGCGCCTCGCGCGCCTCGCGCGTGTCGCGCCGTCCCAGCTCTCGATCCTTCTCTTCGGTGAGACCGGCACGGGCAAGGAGGTGATGGCGCGCGCCGTTCACTCGCTCTCCAAGCGACCCGGTCCGTTCGTCGCCGTCAACTGCGGCGCCATCCCGGCGAACCTCGTCGAGTCGCAGCTCTTCGGCCACCTGCGCGGCGCGTTCTCCGGCGCCGTGAAGGACGAGATCGGCTTGGTGCGCGCGGCGAATTTCGGGACGCTGCTCCTCGACGAGATCGGCGATCTGCCGATGAGCTCGCAGGCCGCGCTCTTACGGGTGATCCAAGAAGGGGAGGTCATGCCGGTGGGCAGCACGCAGCCAGCGAAGGTGGACGTGCGGATCGTCGCCGCCACGCACATGCCCATCGAGGAGCTCATCGAGCGCGGCGCGTTCCGTCGCGACCTCTATGCGCGGCTCGCGGGGTACACCTTCCTCCTGCCGCCGCTGCGCGAGCGAAAGGTCGATCTCGGCGTCCTCGTCGCCGCGCTCTCCCGCGCCGGGAAGATTGGCGGCGCCGAGATGCGCCTCGATCAGGAGGCGACGCGCGCCCTCCTCCGTCACGCGTGGCCGATGAACGTGCGCGAGCTCGAACAATGCATGCACGCCGCCTCGGTGCTCGCCAAGGACGGCGTCGTCACCGTCGAGGATCTGCCGGCGGCGGTCGCCTCTGCGCTCGAGGACGTCGCACCGTCGCCCGAAGACGTGCCCGACGCGCGCGACGTGGAGTTGCGGAGGGAGCTCCTCGTCCGCCTCGGCGAGGCGAAGGGAAACGTCACCGAGGTCGCGCGCGCGATGGGCAAGGCCCGGCAGCAAGTCCAGCGCTGGCTCCGGCGCTTCGATATTGATCCGCGCGCGTACCGCGGCGAGTGACGTGCGGGCGCAACTGCCCGCGCGTTGCATGCCACCGGGAAAGGCGTTGCAGTCGCGCGCGCATTTCCGCCAAACCCCGATCATTTACCGCGACTCGCTGCGGTACATCGCTTGCTAAAGGGTCTCCACCGAAGGAGATCCAACCGTGAACTATTCCCACACCTGCTTGTCCGCTGTGCTCGCGGCGTCCGTTGCCGCTCTTTTCGCCGCCTGCTCTCCCGCCGCCAAGACCGACACGCCCAACGGCACCCCCACCGGCGACGCCGGCGGCGGGGGCAGCGACGGCGGGGGCGGCGGCAACGACGCGGGTGGCAACGACGCAAGCGGCGGCAACGACGGCAGCGGCGGCAACGATGGCGGCGGCGGCAACGACGGAGGAGGGGGAGCCGCGATCTCCAGCTGTCCGGACGCCGTGCTCTTCTCCGGCAACCCGTACTTCAACGGAACGCTCGGCGGGTGGAATCCGGCCGGGCAGGAGAAGCTCGCCGATCCGCCGCTGCGCAGCGAGAACCTCACGGTCGTCGGGCAGACCGTGTACATCGACACGAACCAGGAGGTCTGGCGCACCGAGGGGACGAAGGTGCTGCGGGTCGCGGGCGACGAGACCGACTCGACGTCGTCCTACACGCCGAGCGGCGCGTGCTCGGCGGCGCGCTTCATCATCGTGAACGGCGTCACGGCGCTCCCCAACGGGAACGTCCTCGTCGTCGACACCCGCGGCAACGGCTTCGTGGAGCTCAAGACGCCCGCGGCGACGTGCACTGCGGCCCCCTACGCCGGCAACCCGGCGAAGACGCTCGACCAAGACATCTCCGGCGGTGTGGCGTCGCCCGGCGACGTCGACGGCCCCGGCGCGAGCGCGAAGTTCAATGGCATCGCCATCCCCACCGCCGACGCGCAGGGAAACGTGTACTTTGCAGACAAGGGCAACGCCAAGATCAAGAAGATCGCGAACGACGCCGCGCACACGGTATCGACGCTCTTCAAGTACTCGGCGGCCAATCAGGAGAACCCGCTGGCGATGACCGTCTTGAACGGCAAGCTGTACGTCTCCGGCGCGACCGTCACCGACGATCTGCTCTGGGAGATCGACCCCACGTCGGGCGCGCAGAAGGTCGTCTACCAGGCGCGCGGCGTATATCCGAACACCGACTCGTCGCAGCAGGCGATCATCTTCGCGCTCACGAACGACGGGCAGAACCTGATCGCCGGCTCGAACAAGGGATGGGTCTACCGCATCGGCGCCGACGGCAAAGGGGCGGTGGCGCTCGCCGGCATGGGCAGCTTCGCCGACTACCCGACGGGGATCGATCTCACCAAGCCCGTCGCGAGCGCCAACGTGCCGCTCAAGGGTGTGGGGATCAACAACAACAGCCTCGTGAAGCTCGGGCAGAGTCTCCTGTGGACCGGCGGCAACGGCGTGGGCTTTCACGTGTGGCAGCTGCGCTGCCAGTAGCGCGTCAGCGGAAGGTGCCGCGCGCCTCGTAGAGCTGCCCCTCGGAGTGACGGAACGACGACGTCACCCGCCCCTCGTCGTCGGGCTGGATCGAGATCGGCGCGCCCCTCGGGGCGTCGATCTCGACCGGCGCGGCCTTTCCCGTCGTCAAGTCCGCGCGCCACGCCTTGCCGCCCGAGAACCAGGCAAGGTGACGCCCGCCCGGAGACGCTGCGGTGTACGTCTCCCAGCGCATGTCGGGGGGGCTCCCGGCGAGCGCCACGTCGTGGACCTTCCCCGCGCGCGTCGCCTCGACGAGCTTGTCGCCCGAAGGGTTCTGGTACGCGAGGAGCAACGTGCCGCGCGACGGGACCGCGCCGACGAGCGTACCTGGCACCTTCGGCAGCGGCGTAGGGGTGCCACCGACGGCGGACACGACGTACACGCGGCCATAGGCGAGCCCTTCCTCCGGGTGCATGTAGACGACGTGCTCTTGATCGAGCCAGAACGGCGTCGCGTCGGCGGGATCGGACGTCAGGCGCGTCGGACCGCGATCGCCGTCGGCCTCTACGACGAAGATTCCGCCACCCGCTGCGCCGTCGTGGAAGGCGATCCGCGTCCCGTCGGGGGAGAACGCGGCCTCGGTGATCAGGCGCTCTCCCGTCGTCAGCACGCGACGCGACGCGGCGCCGTCCGCGGCGAACGCGAGCGCGGTGAACCCGCCGGCGGCGACAGGAAACGCGAGCTCGCCGCGCGGACCGACTGCCGGGGAGCCGACGGCGCCGACGGCCGCCGCGAGCGGAGCGGTCGCGCCCCCGTCACCGCGGAAGACCTCGTAGACGGTCCGGCACGTCGACATGACCATGCGCTCGCCGTCTTTGGCGATGGCGAGGCTCGTCGCGCTCGGCGACACCGGCACCGTCGTCGCTTCGAGCGTCGCCAGCTCCAAGCGGACGATCGAATCCTGCCGGGTGAGATAGACGGCGCGGCCATCGGGAGAGAACGCGGCGCGGCGCCCGGTGGTGAAGCCCGCCGACGTGCAGTCGAGCGGCCTCCCCGACCCTACCTCGCCGATGCACAGCGGCTTGGCGGGGCGACCGGTATCCAGGCCCCCCTTCGTCGCCGCGATCCAGCGTGCGTCCCGGGAGACGACGAGGCTCTCGAAGAGCGAGGTGGAGGGCGCCTCGAAGACGACATCGTCGACGCTCCCGTCGAGCGCCCGCCGACGGATGGCCCGATCGTCGCCCCGGAGGAAGAAGAGAAAACCGCCGGCGAACCACGGATCGTCTCCGCGCTCCAGGCTTCGCGACGCGCCGCCGGCGAGCGGCACGGTACGCACCTCCGTCGCTGCCCTCCCCTTCGGACGGAACGAATAGGTGACGCTGCCGCCTTCGCCGGGCGCGGGACGCGAGGCGCTGCCACCAGGATCGCTCGTGAGCGCGCGCTCCTCGTGCGTCGCGGGATCGATTCGGACGAGGCGGCTCGCGCCCGATTCCTGGCGGACGAAGACGATCGAGCCGTCCTCCGCGAAGATGGGCGATCCCGAGCAGTCGCCTGCGCGGGTGATCTGCGAGGGCGGCGACGCGAGCGCGAAGACGCCTGGGCGCGCTGCTGCGGCGGCGTCGACGTCGGGCGACGCGACCGCGCTCGGTCCGCGGTCGCGCGAGCGGATCGCGAAGGCTCCCAACGAGAGCGCCGCCAAGCCTGCGATCGCGGCGAGCGCGAGCACCGCGCCGTTGCGCCGCGCGCGAGCGGTCGTCTCGGGGGCGGCGTCGTCCGCGCGGCGCTCGGTCGCCGCGAAACCGCTGTCCGGGAGCACGCTGTCAGACGTCGCGACCCCACCCTGGGGCGCATCCCGCGACGCCGTCGCCAGCGCGCCGTCGAGCTCTTCGAGCAGGGCGCGCGCGCTCGGCGGACGATCCGCCGGGCGCACTGAGAGCGCGCGCGCCACGATCGCCTCCCACGCGCCGACGTCCACGCCGAGGCGCGCCGGCGTCGGCCGCTCCGGAGCAAAGACGGCGCGGTAGTGCTCATTCGCGTCGGTCGTGCCCCACGGCGCGCGATCGGTGAGGACCTCGACGAGCAGCAGCGCGAGCGCGAACACGTCGGTCCACGGGCCCGTGCGCGCGCCCGACAGCTGCTCGGGCGCTGCCGACTCCCGCGTGAACGCCGAGCCGCGCGTGCCCGTCGCCGTATCGCCGGTGGGGATGGCCTCGCTCTCCTCGCGGCGCATCAGCTTGGCGACGCCGAAGTCGAGCACACGGGCGGTGACGTTGCCCTTGCCGCCGGGCGCGAGCATCACGTTGTTCGGCTTGAGATCGCGGTGGACGATCCCCGCCTCGTGGACCGCTGCGATCGCCTCGAGCACCGGCCGAAGTAGATCCATGCACTCTACACGTGATCGACCGCGTGACCCGGTGGCGCGCCGCCGCGACAGATCGTCGCGCAGCGTCTCGCCATCGACCCACTCGAGCACGATCCACGGCACGTCGCGGCCGAGGGCCTCCACGTACGTGAGGCCCGAGTCGAGCGCGGCGACGATGCACGGGTGCCTCAGCTTCGCGAGGAGGCGCGCCTCCTCGAGGACCGACGCCAGCCCCGCGCTCGCGTCCTCGCTCGGCTTCAGCACCTTCACAGCGACCGGGACGTCGAGACCGAGGTGATGACCCGCGTACACCACGCCGAACCCACCCTCCGCGACGCGGCGATCGACGCGGTACTTGCGCTCGAGGACCGTGCCTACGAGGCGAAAGGAGTCCCCGGCAGCGGCCAGCATTCCCTCCTTTGATACCACGTCAGCAACGGGATCACGGCCCACCGTCGGTGCAGACGACGACTCCCGTCCTGGGGTTCGTGTGGCAGTGCGGCGGCCTCGGGGCCCGGCGCGGCGGCAGGTTCTGATCGAGGTTCGGCCCGAAGACGGCGCGGAGCGCGTCGATGAGCTGCTGGTCCTTGGCCTGCTGCCCGGGGTTCGACGAAACCTTTACGCTGGGACGGAGCGGCACGGGCGGCGGACGGACCGGCTTCACGAGTGACGACGTCAGCGCCCTCGGCGGCGTCGTGTGCTTGAAGGCCGCCTTCGCCGGCATCTTGCCGAGAAAGATCTGTCGCTGCGGATCCGTCATCCTCGAGACGATCTGCTCGAGGCCCTCCTCGTTGCTTGGGGTCGGCGAGGCTGGCGCGACGCCCGGGCCGATGGAAGGCGGCGGCCCCGTCGGGATCGGCGGGCGCGGCGCCGCGCCTCGCGTGAGGGGCGGCGTCACGATTCCGCCTGGCAGCGGGTGAATCACAGGGCCCGTCCAGGCCAGATGGAGCTCACCGTGGATCACGTCGTCGAGGCTGGCGGTGTTGAACGCGACGATCTTTCCATGACGCGCCTCGATCGGCGGATAGCTGACAGAGATGGATCCCGACTTGGTCCCCCACTGTTCGCGGGTGACTTGCACGCCCGTGCCGCGCGTCGGCAGGCGGAGCGCGTAGGCGTCATTCGGGAGCCCGCCGATCGCGTACTCCTTCTCGCTGCAGAACCCCTCGTCCCCCGAGCGGCGCGCGAAGATCTCCCACACTTCGTCGGTCGGATCGTCCTTCACGCGGATCGCCATCGCGAAGACCGGATGAATCTCTGGAAAACACCCGTGCGCGCAGTCGAGGCCGTAGAGGCCGGACACGATCGTATGCTTTCCGGCGACCATGTTGTAGACCGCCCACTGTTTCTGTCGAAGGACCTCGAAGAGGGCAACGAGCGCGCTCTGCGTGCAGCCGGTTCCGCCGAGGACGACGCAGTTGGTGATGGCCCCCTTGGCCTTGGAGACGGCATCGACGGCGTCGTGGAAGGAGACCCACCAGGGCGTCGTGAAGTGGTCGATGGTCTCGTCCGAATCGAACTCCACCCCGAGGCTGTACGCGCCCGCGGTGATGGGGAGCCGGGTCCCGTCGATGGGCGAGATCTCGTCGCTCCCGTCCGACTTTCGGATCTCGCCGGTCGTCGGGAAGATGGTGTAGCTCTCGCCGGTGACGCCGGCGCCGACGATGAACATCCCGGTGTTCCCGGCGGGCGGCGGGACGAGGCGGAAGTTGTAGTCGTCGTCGGTCCCCGGCTCGGAGTGGCTCTCCCAGTAGAGCTGCCCGGTGTACGTGACCGGCATCCAGTTGTGGTGCCCGGACAAGCAGCCAGTAACGCCGAAGGCCGAGGAGAGGGGGCCGAGGACGCTGCTCTTCGCGGAGCTCCAGTTGTCGTCGGTCGTAGGGTACGCCGTGCACGGCGACTTCCACGCCTCGCTGCCGCAACGCTGGGGTGCGTCGAACGTCAGGAGCGGCAGCAGGTTCGGGTACTGCTCCTGGAACCGCCAGCGCGGGTTGAGCGGGAGGCCGTTGTCGTCCTCCGACGGAGCGAGCAGATCGAATTTTCCCGGCCCCGGCGGGACGACCACGCCCGGCGGCGTCGTCGGCGGCGGGTTGTCGGGCTCGCACAGCATCCGGCCGCCGATGCACTCGGCAGTGCCCTTCCTTCCGCCGACGATGCAGGGCGAGGTCGATCCCTCCTTGCACGCGGCGATGGCCTCGTGAACGTCGCCGCTCAAGAACAGAAAGAGGAGCGGTACGCAGGCCATCGTCGCCAAGCCCGTTCGATGGAGCGAGCTCGTGTTCTTCCCTGTAGTCATGACGCTTCCTTTTCTGGTGCGAGTGCGCGGGCGAGCTGAACGGCGCGCTAAAAGATCGTGCCGCCTACGGTGATGACGCCGGACCAACCCACGCCGCGAGCGATACCCATCGTCGCAGGCCCGCCGGTGAGCGCGGCATAGAAGGGGCGCCGCCCGACGAGCAGCTGCGGCCCTCCGGCGAAGTCCCATGTGCGTCCCCCCAGAAGCGGCGTGTCCCCGTGGAGGCGATAGCGCATCTGCCCGTCAACGCCGACGCGGGCGAGGTCGCCCAGGTCCCTCCCTAGACGCAGCCGTCCCTCGGCGTCCACCTCTCCATCGTCGCCCGTGCCGACCCCGCCGATCGCGTTGAGATCGGCATGCCACCCCGTGCGCGCGTAGGAGAGGAGGAGGCCGGACTCGATCTCGCTCTCCATCTCGCCGTTCGGACCGACGGCGAAGCCGTCGACCTTGAACTTTCCGAGGAGCCCTAGGGAAAAGCCGTCGTCCGCGCGCCCGAGCACACGAACGATCGCGGTGGCCGACGGGGCGAACTGCCCGAACCCATCGCGGGACGCGTCGCCGACGAGCGTAAGCCGGTCGACGGGCGCGCCCCAGATCGTGACGCCGCCGCCGAGCATCGCGCCGCGCCCCGCGCCGCGGCCGCCGAGCGCGAGACCGTACGTCTGGGCGCCCATCGTATGACCTGCGGCGCCCGCGGCGGCGTAGGTGTACGCGACGATCGGCGAGGACCCCCGCGCGTCGGGCGTCCCCTCTCGATCGCTTGGCGCATCCGACGGCGATTGCGCGCCCGCGGGAGACGCTGCGAGGAGAACGACGCTGCACGCGGAGGCAACGAGACGGGAACGGATTCGCATGCACGCCCTCAAGAGCAATCGTCGTTCCACGCGGGCTCGCGCGGAGGTTGCCGTCGTCTCCCTCGAAATGCGACGGGCCGACGCACTGGCCGCGCGCCTGTTCAACGCAGGGAAGGTTGCATGCAACCCGCCGCGCGTTGCGCCGCCCTCAAGGGCTGACCGGAAAAGCCGCTCAGCCCTTTCCCTCAGGACCGTTCCGCTCCGCTGCGCTTCGCTCCACTTAGCGCGTGCGCGCGCGGATCATCTGGAAGTAGCGGCGGCCGATTCCGCTGGCGGCGGCGGCGGTCGCGACGTCGCCGCCGTGATCGGAGAGCACACGCTCCACGTAGCGGCGCTCGAACTCTTGCATCAGCTTCTCGCGCGCCTGCACGAACGGCAGGCGCAGCGCGATGACGCGCTCGATCGGATCCGCCGCGGGCGTCGTGGGGACGCGACCGGTGTCGCTCGACGAGGGCTCGCCGAAGCTTCCACGCTCGAGATCCGCGAGATCGCCGAGCGCGAGCTGGCGCGCGACGGCGTTGCGGAGCTCGCGCACGTTGCCGGGCCACTCGTAGTCCTGCCACTTGAGGAGGACGTCGGGCGGTAGTCGGCGCTCGTCGCCCCCCAAATCCCGCCAAATTTGTCGCGCGAGGAGGGCAACGTCGCCGCTGCGGTGCCGAAGCGGCGGCAGCTCGACGCGCGCGACAGCGAGGCGATGGAACAAGTCGTCGCGAAAGCGCCCGGCCTGGACCTCGCGGTCGAGATCGCGCCGCGTCGCCGCGAGCACGCGCACGTCGACCTTGATCCACTTGTCGCCGCCGACGCGGCGAATTTCACCGCGCTCGATCGCGCGGAGGAGCTTTGGTTGGAGAGCGAGATCGAGATCGCCGATTTCGTCGATGAGCAGCGTGCCGCCCTGCGCCTGCTCGAAGACGCCACGCCGCTGGGCGACCGCGCCGGTGAACGCGCCGCGCTCGTGTCCGAAGATCTCGCTCTCGACGAGGCTCGGCGGCGCAGTCGTGCAGTCGAACACCACGAACGGCGCCGCGGCGCGCGGGCCCATCTCGTGGATGGACTCGGCGAGCACCTCCTTACCGGTTCCCGTTTCTCCCTCGAGGATCACGGGGACCGCGGAAGCCGCGATGCGCTCGCAGAGTGGGTAGAGGCGACGCATCTCCCGGCTCGCGCCGAGGATCTTGCCGAAACGTCCCGCCGTCGTGAGCGCGGCGACCGGCGCCGACGACTCGTGCTCGATGGAGAGCACCGTCGAACCGACGCGTACGATCTCGCCGCCGAGGAGCTCCGCCTCTCGGATCTTCACGCGGTCTACGAATGTCCCGTTCGTCGATCCGAGGTCGACGATGCGGAGCCCACCGGCCGCGATCTCGAGCGCGGCGTGCCGGCGCGACACCTCGCGATCGGTCAGGCGCAGATCGCAGGCAGGGCTCTGCCCGATCAGGAGCCGCGACGCGTGCGTCTCGTCGAGCGTCGTCGACCTTCCCTTGTCGGGCCCGTCGGCGACGGTGATGACGAAGGCCCCTTCGAGCGGCGCGACCTCGCTCCCTTGCCGAACGATCGTGGCGATCTGCGAGTCGTTCGAGCCGGGCGGCACGAGGGCGATGGTACACCTATTCGAAGCGGTGAAACCCCTTGCTCGAGGCCGGCGCGGGGTCCGGCGGAGGCGGAGGCGGCGTCACGGCGATGGAGGACGCGGCCGGGGGAGGAGGCCTGGGACCCCGGGGACGGCGAACGCCCCTGGGATCGGTCGCGGTCGTGGTCGTCGCCGCGGTCGATGTGGCGGTCGATGTCGGAGTCGGAGTCGGAGTCGGAGTCGGAGTCGGAGTCGGAGTCGGAGTCGGAGTCGGAGTCGGAGTCGGAGTCGGAGTCGGAGTCGCGATCGCCGCGGCGGACGGCGGAGGAGGGTGCGATCTCACCCGCACGAGGACGAACGCCGCGGCGCCCACCAGGACCAGGGACGCGAGGACGAGCGCGAAGGAGGTGGTGCGGCGGCGCGGAATGCCGGCGGGCGTGTCGAGGGACGAGCCCGTCCCCGTGGTGAGGCCTGCGCCCGCATCGACGCCGGGAACGTCGACCTCGGTGTCGGCTTCTCCCGCGGGGACGTGCGTGACCGCCGAGCCCGAGCCCATCTTTCGGAGCAGCTCGCGCTTCTCCTCGATGCGATCGGCGAAGACGTCGTTCATCACCGCCGCGAGCTCTTCGCTAGGCTCCGGCGCGTGCTCCCTTGGGCTGGCTTCGCGAAGGAATGCGAGCAGCTCGCGGCGCATGTCGGCGGCCGACGCGAAGCGATCGTTGGGATTCTTGGCGAGCGCGCGGAGGCAGATCGCCTCGAGGCGCGGGGGAAAGGAGGGCGCCGCCCGCGATGGAGGAACGACCGGCTCCTCGCAGATCGCCTTCAGCGCAAGCATCTGGTTGAAGCGCTTGAAGAGGCGCCGCATCGTCCCGAGCTCGTACAAGAGGACGCCGAGCGCGAAGACGTCGCTCCTCCGATCCACGGCGCCGCCGAGGCACTGCTCGGGGGCCATGTACTCGTACTTTCCCTTGATCTGCCCCGCCTCGGTGCGCGCGATGCGATCGGTCGCCTTCGCGACGCCGAAGTCGATGACCTTCACTTGCCCCTGGTACGTCAAAAATACGTTCTGCGGCGACACGTCGCGGTGCACGAGCCGCTGCGGCGCGCCGTCGGCGTCCTCGAGCTCGTGGGCGGCGTGGAGACCCGCGCACGCCTCGGCAATCACGAACGCGGCGAGCGACGGCGGCACCGCGCGCTGCTTCAAGAGGAGGCGCTTTACGAGGCCCGCGACGCTCTCCCCTTCGAGGTACTCCATGACGAGGTAGAGCTCCCCCGCCTCCTGACCGAGCTCCTGCACGTGGACGACGTTGGGGTGACGGATCTGCGCGACGATGCGCGCCTCGTCGAGGAACATCTCGACGAACTCCTTCTGACGCGCCAGGTGCGGGAGGATGCGCTTGATGACGACTGGCCGCTCGAAGCCCCCTTGCCCCGTCACGCGGCCGAGCAGGATCTCGGCCATGCCACCCGTCGCGAGCTCGCCGAGGATCTCGTACCGACCGATGGTGGTAGGGAGGCTCACCGCAAAGAAAGTATCGCACGAATGGACGGGAGCTGCCCCGTGGGGCTAGATCGAACGGATGCCTCGGTGCCTCGTCCCGCTCGCGATCCGGCTCTTTTTGGCGCTGGTCGTGGTTTTTGCGCCGACCGTCGCGTTCGCGGAGACCGCTGAGCAGCAGCGCGCGCTCGACCTCTTCGACCGCAGTGAGGTGGCCTACCAGAAGGGGCAGTTCGCGGAGGCCGCGCGTCTCTTGCGGGAGGCGTACGTCCTGCAAAAAGAGCCGGTCCTCCTCTACAATCTCGCGCGCGCGTACGAAGGCCTCGGAGATCTCGCGAGCGCGGCCAAGGCGTACGAAGACTTCCTCGCAGTGCAGCCGGACGCGAAGGACAAGGGGGCCATCCAGCAGCGCATCGCCACGCTGCGCCGGCAGATCGCCGAGCGCGAGGCCGAGAAGCGACGCGCGGCGGAGCGAAAGCCTCCGGAGAAGAAGCCGAGCGCTGCGCCTTGGATCGTCGCGGGCTTCGGCGTCGCGGGCGTCGGCACCGGCATCGCGTTCACCCTCTTGTCGAACGGCAAGCACGCGGACGGCGTGAAGGAGCCGGTGCAGACGACCGCCACGCACGACCAAGACGTCGCGAAGACCGACGCGACCGTCGCGACCGTCGCGTACGTAGCCGGCGGCGCCCTCGCAGCCGCGGGCGTCGTGTGGGGCATCCTCGATCTCCGCGCCTCGGGCCCGATCCCCCGCGTCGAGGTCACGCCGACGGTAGGCGGCCTTCGAATCTCCGGCGCCTTCTGAGGAGAGTCACAGCGGAACGCAGAGGTGCGTGTCGATGTTGCACTTCTTGTTCGTGTCGCAGCCGCCGCACGTGAGCGTGCCGCCGCACAGGTCGGGATAACCCGCGCCGCAGTGCGGTCCGCCGGTCTGGCACGTCCGCGGCGTGCAGCACGCGTGGTTGAAGCAGGTCTGCGCGCCAGTGCACGTCCCCGTGCACGTAAGTGTTCCGCCGCACTCGTCGCCGCCGGTGCCGCACGCCCACCCTTTTTGCGGGCATGTCTTCGGCGCGCACCCGCAGGTGCCGGTCGCGCCGCCACCGCCGCAGGTCTGCGGAAGCGCGCAAGAGGTCGCGCAGTGAAGGACGCCGTTGCAGCCGTCGGACACGTCGCCGCAGTCGCTCGGTTTGCACGTTCGCGGAACGCATGTGCCCGCGCCGCATCTGTGGTCACCGCCGGCGCCGCACGTCTGGCCGCCCGGACAATCGCCGCAGAAGCTGTCGTTCGGATCGGCGCACTGCTTGGGGAGGACGCCGCACGCTGCGCCGCGCTCTTGGCACGTTTGCGAGACGCACCGGCACTTCGCGTCGACGCAGCGGAACGGATCGACGCACGACGAGCACCCGTCGAGGAACCCGCCGCAGCCGTCGTCGACGCGGCTGCACGGGTTGCCGGCGGCCTCGCACGTCCGCGGGATGCACGCGGGGCGGTTGCACGTGTTGGTGTTCGGATCGCACACGTAGCCCGACGCGCAGCTGCCGTTCCCGTCGCACTGCTTGCCGTCGAGGTCGAGGTTGCTCACGCCGCAGCCGATCGCCATGACGAGGGCGGCGACGATCGTGACCACGACGAGGTGGGTGCGCCAGGCCATCCTCACCTCCTCAGCATCTCACGTGCCGTCGCAAGTGGCGAACGCCAGGCGCCGTCCGCGAACTCGCCGTTCGCGGGACGAACGAACCGTTCGCAGGCGGCGAACGAATCGTTCGCGACGTTGCTTCGAAACGGATTTTTACGCGGATTTCGCGTCGGCCCGGCGCTTGCTCAAGACGTCGCCATGCTCGCACTCCACGGAAGCCCGACGATGGTCGTTCGCACCGCGCTAGGCCTCGTGCTCGCCGCGTTCGTCGTGAACGCGTGCGGCGGAGCCGACTCCACCAACGTGATCGGCGGCGGACCGAACGGCGCGACTCCCCCGCCCGCGGCCGACCCCGGCGCTCCCGATCCCTCAGCCGATGCGGGCGCAGGTGCCGATGCGTGGACCGCGCCCCCTCCTCCGCCCGTCCCGACGGCGTGCACGACCGACGAGCTCAGGTACCTGCCAACGGGCACCGCGCAGTGGCAAGCGCTGTGCGCGCGCGGCAACGGCGATCTCGTCTCCAAGGCGTTCTGCGCCGGCAGCGCGCCGCCAGCGATCACGAGCGTCGTCGAGCTCCAGAAGCTCCTGGGCCTCGACTTCAAGCCGGGCGTCACCACCAACGGAACCAACGGGAACCCGGGCTTCGCGATGACGAGTCACTCGACGTCGCTCGTGACGCGCCACACGACCGTCTTGAACCCGCGCGCGCTCGTCTTCACCGCGCCCAACGGCCGCGGGCGCCAGGCGGCACCGTTCAAACCGAACGCCAACTACGTCGCGATGGGATTTGCGCGCGTCGAGCGCGAGGTCGAGCTCGTGAGCAAAGATCCGGTGAAAGGCGACATCAACTTCTTTCTCTTCCGCTACACGCTCGCGTGCGATGCCTCTCCCAACGGCTGCACGCCTGGCGATCTCCTCACGCCCGCCGTCGAGTCCAACTTCGCGAGCTACACGCTCTACCAAGACGTCGACATCAAGGACACCGTCGTCGACTGCCTGCAGTGCCACCAACCCGCGGGCCCCGGCACGCCGAAGCTGCTCCGGATGCAGGAGCTCCAGTTTCCGTGGATCCACTTCATCTTCAACGAGCCGCAGGGCAACCTGTACCTACGGAACGACTTCCACGCGGCGCACGGCAACGCCGAGGCGTACGCGGGCATCCCGGCGAACCTGCTCGATCAGGCCGCACCGCCGGTGCTCGAGGCGTTCGTGGAGAACAACGGCTTCATCGCGCAGCCGAACGAGCTCCAAACCAAGACGGTCATGAACGAGGTCATTGCGTCGAGCTCCTATCAGCCGATGACCAACGTGCCGCCCGGCGTCAGCGCGACGTGGCGCACGCAGTATGCCAAGAGCGAGGCGGCGCAGGTGATCCCGGTGCCGTACCACGACTTCAAGACGACCGATCCGCAGAAGCTCGCGTACGCGACGAACGCGTACCAGGCGTTCGTGAAGGGCACGCTACCCGCGTCGCAGCTGCCGGACATCCGCGACACGTTCCTCGACGCGGCGATGAGCGACATGACGTTCCACGCCGCGCCGGGCCTCGACGGCAAGGGGCTGCTCACGCAAATGTGCCAGCAGTGCCACAACACGCAGCTCGATCAGACGACGACGCGCGCGCGCTTCAACGTGCAGACGCTCGCGACCGCGATGAGCCCGCAGGAGAAGGGCGAGGCGATTCGGCGCATCAAGCTCCCGGCAACCGACTGCGATCACATGCCGCCCGCGCGCTTCCGCGATCTCTCGGCCGCGGAGATCCAGCTCGTCGAGCAGGAGCTGATGAAGTAGGGCGTCAGCCCGGGCCGCCGTCGAGGGGCGGGAGCGTCTCGCCGGGCCTGAGAGAGCACGAGGTCACCGCGCGACCGCTCGGGCACGTCGCGGTGGCCTTCGTGCACGACGCGACCGGCTTCGACGAGGTGTCGCACGCCTTCGCGCTGCAGTCGCACCAGCCCTCGAAGATACAGCAGTGGGTCCCGTTGCACGTCGAATCGGGGCCGCTCACGGAGGTGCCGCACGTGCACGAGTCGGCGCCGGTGGCCTTGCAGCGGTACGCCTTGCACGAGCAGCTGAGACCCTTGTTCGGCCATCCGTAGTCGGCGCAGCACACGCCGGCGCCGATCGAGTCGCTGCTGCACGTGGTGCCGTTGGCGGCGAGATCGCCGGAGCAGTCGCACTCGCTGGCGATGAAGCTGGAGCACCCGGTCACGTACGGGCCGCCTCCAGAGGCGCCGGAGCTGCCCGACGATCCGCCGTGGGTCGCGTCGCAGATCGGGGCGCAGTCGGCCGCGCATGAGCGGAGGCGATCGGTGGTGGTCGTCGCTACCGGCAGCTTCGTCGAGAAGAGCGTGCAGGTGGGCTGCGAAAAATCCGCGACGCAGGAGTCCAAGGTATTGAGGAGGATGGCGCAGGTGCCGTCGCCGCAGCATGCGTCGAGCTCGGCGCGGCATTTGGTCGAGAGGCACGCGCCGCACGCGGTCGCTTCGCCGCGGATGTGGCAGGTGCCGCCGAGATCGGTGCCGGTGTCGACGAGGAGGATGCACGCCGACAGGCTCACGATCGACAGGATCGCGAGGAGCCGGCTCGTCCAGCGAATCGGGCGGGGGCTCAGGCTCGTCACGCGCTGGTTGTCGCGCACGAACGGCGCGGACGCAAACGCATCGGTGGCTACGCAAACGGAGCGGCGCGTGTCAGGGGCGCGAGAGGCACTCCTCGAGCTCGTCGAGGTCGAGCTCGACGTGGTTCAGATCCCACCCATCGTCGATCTCGCGTGTCCTCGAAGGGAGACTGGCCGGGACCGGATCCTCGGCGATGGGACGCACCGCGCGACCCACGATGCTGTCGTAGTTCGGAATTTCCAAGGGCATGGGATTCGAGCCATACAAGTTCTGAGCCTACATGTAGGGCATTTGATTCTTGAATGAATTCCGCTCTCAAGACCGGCACTTCCCTCGGGAGGAGCACGTCGAGATCCGCTGGAGCTGGTGCGCGCACGATCCAGACGAGCGTGTTTGCCTGAACGCCTGCGCGGGGAGTTGCACCTCGGGAGCTGCGTATGACGCTGGTGCGCGGCCATGGGCCCCCCTGCGTGTCAGCGCCCTTTCTCAACCTCTCTTCGTTGGATTTGGACTTCCCCATGCCTAAGACCAAGACGCGCGCGTTCGGTCTCCTCCTCATCTGTGCTTCGGCCGGCGGCGCGATCGCCGCGGCGTGCGGCGACCCGATGGGCGCGGGCGCCGCCTTCGTGAACGAGGACGCGTCGATCCCCATCGGCGAGGGAGGCACGACGCCGCCGTTCGCCGACGCCTCGTTCGAGGACGGGCCGGGCCGCAAGCTCACCATTCAGCCCGCCGACTCGACGCTCGACGTCAGCGCCGCCGGCGCGACTGTGAAATTCACGGCGCTCCTGGACGGCTCGCCGGTGCCGGTGACGTGGAACCTCGACAGCGCGCTCGCCGGCAGGATCGACGGCGCGGGCGTCTTCACCGCGAACGCGCAAACGGCAGGCGTCGTGACGGTGTTCGCCGAGAGCGCGGGTCACGTGAAGGGGCAGACGACGCTCACCGTCAAGCTGCACCTCAGCGACAACCCCGGCGGCGTCGATCCCGGAACGCAAGGGCAGCTCAAAGGCGGCGGCACCGCCGACGGCACGTTCGCGTGGCTCTATCCCTACGATCAGACCGTCTTCCCGCGCGGCCTCATGCCGCCGACGCTCCAGTTCAAGGGCGTCGCCGCGACGGCGTACTACGTGAAGATCACGAGCAAGCTCCTCTCGTACGAGGGCTTCTACGCGGGCAATAGCCCGCTGCGCGTCGCGTGGACGCCCGCTCTTTGGGCCACCGTGACGCAGAGCGCGCAGGCCAGCGATCCGGTGAAGGTCGAGATCACGAAGGCCTCCACGGGAGGCGCAGGCGGCGCGCTGCTCATCACCGGACCCATCGCCGAGTCATGGACGGTCGCGCAAGGGAGCCTCAAGGGCATCGTCTACTACAACACGTACGACTCGCCGCTCGCGCAAGGCGACGGCGGCGCCGACGGTGGCAACAACGATCAAGGCGCGGTCATGCGCATCAAGCCTGGGGCGAGCGTGCCCGAGGTGCTCATCGGCGGCGCCGCGCGCGGGAGCTGCACGGTGTGCCACACGATCAGCGCGGACGGCACCACGATGACCGCGTCGGCCGGCCACAAATACGACGCGGTCTACGCGATCTCGAACGACGCGAGCGCTCCGTCGGCGCCCGTGAGCCAGCAGCCCGACAACACGTACGCGTTCGGGGCGCTCACGCCCGACGGCAAGTACCTCCTCTCGTGCGGCGCGTCGGCGCTCGACGCCGGGCCTGACGCCGAGGCCGGTGGACCGCCCGCGAACGGCGAGTTCGGCCCGAACGTCGTCAGCATGACGCACGATCTGGACACGAAGCTCTTCGACACGAAGACCGGCACCGTCATCGAGCCGCAGATCCTCGGCGGCGCCGTTAAGAAGGCGCTCATGCCGGCGTTCTCACCGGACGGCAAGCGCGTGGCGTTCATGCACTACGAGCAGAGCAAGGGCACCGGCCTCAGCGTGCTCGACTTCGACCAGCCGACGCACACGTTCTCGAACCTCTCGCTCGTCGTCTCCGACAACTCCGTCACGTTCGGGTGGCCGTCGTTTCTGCCCGACGGCAAGCAGTTCGTCTACATGGTCGGCGATCGCGACGACTACGCGACGTGGCGCGGCGGCTCCGGCGAGCTTCTCGTCGCCGACGTCGCGGCGAAGAGCGCCACCAAGCTCAAGGTCCTGAATGGCGTCCTCGGCGGGAAGGTGTACCTGCAGGATCCCGGCGAAATCTTCATGAACTACGAGCCGACGGTCCTTCCCGTCGCAGAGGGCGGCTACTACTGGGTCGTCTTCACGAGCCGGCGCAAGTTCGGCAACACGATCACCGATCCCGATCCGTCGGACTCCGTCCGAAAGAAGCTCTGGGTCGCGGCGATCGACATCAACGCGCCGGCCAACGCCGATCCGAGCCACCCTGCCTTCTTCCTCGAGGGGCAAGAGCTCGCGTCAGGAAACCTTCGCGGATTCTGGGCCCTCGAGCCGTGCCGGCAGAACGGCAACGGATGCGCGTCGGGGAGCGATTGCTGCAGCGGCTTCTGCCGGCAAGACACGAGTGACGGCGGCGCCGGCGCGTTCGTGTGCGTCACGCCGCCCCCGACCTGCGCGCACGAGGACGAGAAGTGCACGAAGGCGAGCGACTGCTGCGATCAGCCGCTCGGCTTCGACTGCATCAACGGCCGCTGCGCGAGGCCCACGCCTAGGTAGCTCTCGGACACTACCGCGGTCCGCGCGTCTTCCACAGGGGGCTCTGTTGGAGGAGCTTCGCCACGAGCGCGGTCCAGCCGGTCTGGTGGCTCGCGCCGAGGCCCTCGCCGGTGTCGCCATGGAAGTACTCGAAGAACATGATGTGGTCGGCGAAGTTCGGGTCCTTCTGGAAGCGCTCGCTCGAACCGTGCGCCGGCCTCCGGCCGTCTTCGCCGCGGACGAACAGGCTCGTGAGCCGCCGTGAGAGCTCGCTCGCGACCTGCCAAAGGTTCATGTAAACGCCGCTGCCGGTCGGGCACTCGACGCGGAGCTCGTCGCCGTAGAAGTAGTGGTACTTCTGCAGCGACTCGATGATGAGGTAGTTGACGGGGAACCACACGGGCCCGCGCCAGTTCGAGTTGCCGCCGAAGAGGCCGCTCTGGCTCTCGCCAGGCTCGTAGCTGACCTTGTGCACCGCGCCGCCGATCGTCATCTCGTACGGCTTGTCGCCGTGCGCGCGCGACAATGCGCGGATGCCGTACGGCGAGAGGAACTCGTTCTCGTCGAGGACGCGCGAGAGCACCCGGCACAGCTTGTCGCGATCGAGGATCGAAAGGAGCCGACGCCCGCCCGCGCCGAGGCGTTGATCGATCGGCACGACGCGCTCGGTGAGCTCGGGGCGGTTCTGGATGAACCAGCGCACGCGCTTGGTGAACGCCGGGAATTTCTCGACTATCCACGGATCGAACGTCTCGATCGCGAAGAGCGGGATGAGGCCGACCATCGAGCGCACCTTCATGGGCGCGCTCTCTCCACCCGGGAGATGCAGGACGTCATAGAAGAAGCCGTCGGCCTCGTCCCACAGAGCCAAGCCGTCCTCGCCGACGTTCTTCATCGCGTGCGCGATCAAGAGGAAGTGCTCGAGGAATTTGTTGGCGACGTCCTGGTAGCTGTCGTTCTCCTTGGCGAGCTCGAGCGCGATCGCGAGGAGGTTCAGGCAGTACATGCCCATCCAGCTCGTCGCGTCGGCCTGCTCGAGCGTGCCACCTTCGGGCAGCGCGCTAGAGCGATCGAAGACGCCGATGTTGTCGAGGCCGAGGAAGCCGCCTTGGAAGACGTTGTTGCCAGCCGCGTCTTTGCGGTTCACCCACCAGGTGAAGTTCAGCATCAGCTTGTGGAAGACGCTCTCGAGGAAATGCCGGTCCGCTTTGCCGCTCTGCGCGCGATCGATCTGGTAGACGCGGAGCGCCGCCCACGCGTGCACAGGCGGGTTCACGTCGCTGAAGTTCCATTCGTACGCCGGCAGCTGCCCGTTCGGATGCATGTACCATTCACGCACCAGGAGCAGGAGCTGGTTCTTGGCGAACTCCGGATCGGTGAGCGCCAGCGGGATGGAGTGGAACGCCAGATCCCACGCGGCGTACCAGGGGTACTCCCACTTGTCCGGCATCGAGAGGATCTCGCTGTTGTAGAGGTGCGTCCACTCGCGGTTGCGCCCCTTCTTCCGCTCCTTCGCGGGAGGCGGCGAGCCCTCGTCGCCGCGGAGCCAGCGGTCCACGTCGAAGTGGTAGAACTGCTTGGTCCACATGAGGCCGCCCATCGCCTGGCGGTAGACCCTGCGCTCGTCGTCCGTGAGCTCGGGCGGCATGCGTGACTCGTAGAACTCGTCGCACTCGGTCGCGGCGCGCGCGAAGAGAACGTCGTAGTCGGCGAAGGGCGCGTCGAGCTTCGCGTTCGTGAGGCGGAGGCGGATCGTGCGCGTCTCGCCCGGCGCGAGCGTCAGCTTGTAGTGCGCGCACGCCTTGGTGCCGTGGCGCGCGGGGTTCACGGCGGAGCGAGTGCCGGCGACGACGACCTGGTGGAACGCGTCCTTCACGAACGCGGTCGGGTTCGGGACCTTGTAGAGGAGCTCCTTGTTCGTCTCGTTCTCGGTGAAGTAGAGCGCGGGCGGTGGCGACTGCCCGTCCGCGTCGCAGTGAAGCCACATCGTGCCGAGGTGGGCTTGCGAGAGCTCCACCGTCGGCGTGCCGCTCACGTGGGAGATCGCGCGGACGTCGGGCTTCGGCGTGTCCTTGTCCCACGACCACACGTTACGAAACCAGATCGTCGGAAGCACGTGGAGCGGCGCCGCGTCGGGGCCGCGGTTGGTCACGGTGTATTTGACGAGGACGTCGTCGACGTCTCCCTTGGCGTACTCCACCTGCACGTCGAAGTAGCGATCGCCGTCGAAGACGCCGGTGTCGACGAGCTCCGGCTCCGGCTTGCTGCGCCCCGCCTGCGCCGCGAGCTCGCGCAGGCGGGCGTACGGGAACTCGGCTTGCGGATACTTGTAGAGTGCACGTGCATAGGAGCAGGTCGGCGTCTGCTCGAGGTAGTAGTAGAGCTCCTTGACGTCCTCGCCGTGGTTGCCCTCGGGGCCGGTGAGGCCGAAGAGGCGCTCCTTGAGGAAGGGATCCTTACCGTTCCACAGCGCAGGCGCGAGGTTCACGAGGCCGCGGTTGTCGCAGAGACCGAGGAGGCCATCCTCGCCCCAGCGGTACGCGCGCGAGCGGGCGTGCTCGTGGCTGAAGTAGCGCCACGCGTCGCCGTCCTGCGAGTAGTCCTCGCGCACGCTGCCCCACTGGCGCTCGGCGAGGTAGGTGCCCCAGCGGCGCCATTTCTTGCCTTGCGCGGCCTCGTCGAGGCGCGCGTGCTCTTTCGTGGCGCGCGAGGCCCTTCGTCCCGACGACACGCCCGACGCGAGAAAATGCGAGCTCGAAGGCACGGAAGACGGCGAGGTCATGCTAGGTCGCGAGGATATGTCCTTTCGCGTGGGCCGAAGGGATCTTTGCGGTACAGTTCCAGCGTGACCGAGCGTCCTCCGAACTACCGTGAGCGCGTTCAGACGCAGGTCATCCCCGCCGCATCGCCTCCCGCGCCCGTGCCGGCGCCCGCCCCTTCGCCGCTCGTTCCGCCCGCGCCGTCGAGCGCGCCCGCGTCGCAGCGAACGCCGCCGATGTCGACCGGCTACCCGTCGACGCGCGTGCCGACGGGCCCGCAGTTCGTGGCGCCCGGGGCGCAGACGCAGGTCATCACCGTCCAGTATCCGCAGGTCGGGAGCACCCTGTCGTCGCCCAAAGGGAGCTACGTCGTGCGCGACGTCCTCGGCGCTGGCGAATTCGGCGCCGTCTACGAGACGGTGGGACCGTTCGATCAGGTCTACGCGATGAAGATGATGCGACCGTCGAACCGCCCGTACCAAGAGGTGTACGGCGAGTGGGCGCGCGAGGTGCAGCGGCTCATGAGCCTGCGCCACCCGAACGTCGTCTACATCCACGACGCCTTCGAGCAAAACCACCTCTTTTACCTGGCGCTCGAGCGCTGCGATCACCCGCTGACCGCGATGCTCGGCACGCCCATGCAAGAGGGGCTCGTCCTGGAGCTCGCGCGCCAGCTGCTCGCCGCCATCCAATTTTTGCACGACAACGACGTCGTGCACGACGATCTGCACCCCGGCAACGTGCTCATCACGCATCACGATCGGCCGGTGGTGAAGATCTCCGACTTCGGGATCAGCCACGAGCTGCGCGGGATGGCGGCGATCCGGCCGAACGTCGTGCACCACGTGATCATGGCGCCGGAGATCCTCGCGACCGGCTACACGACCAAGCAGAGCGATCTCTACCAGGCGGGGCTGCTCCTCTACTGGATGCTCGTGGGCAGTCCGGCGATCGACAAAGATCTCCAGTACGCCGAGCTCACGAAGCAAGTCTCCGAGGGCGAGCCGCGGCGGCGGGCGGAGGCGATCGGGACGCCGCTCGGCGCGCTCATCGCGAAGATGCTTCGGCGGCGAGAGGCGTTTCGCTACACGTCGCCGCGCGAGGTCTGGGCGGACATGCGGGGCCTCCCCGCGTGGCAGAAGCGGCAGCTCTTTCCCGTGAAGTGAGACGTAGGTACGTAACCCACCTCGTGTCGAACGCTCGAGGATCGTATGATCCCCCCGTGGCCGCGACGCGCGCGCCCGTGCTCGCCGGCGGGACCAATCTGGGAGCTTTCACGATCGTGCGCGAGCTCGGCGCGCGGCGTGTCCCGACCTATGCGGCGCATTCGCGCGGGAAGGATGGGCTGACGGAGCTCGTCGTGGTCGAGCGCCTCCCGCGCCAGGGGAACGAAGACGCTGCCGAAGGGCTCGTGCGCGCCGGCAAGCTCGTCGCGACGCTCGCGCATCCGAACGTCGCGCGCGTACGCGCGGTCGAGGAGCTGCCGGGAGACGTGCTCGTCATCAGCGAGTTTCTCGACGCGGAGCGGTACGACGTCGTGACGGCGTCGGCCGTCAAGATCGGCCGGCCGCTCAAGCTCGTGCTCCACCTGCGCATCCTGGTCGATGTCCTCGCTGCGCTGAGCGCGCTGCACGCGCTGAAGGATGCGCGGGGCGCGCCGGGGAGGCTGATCCACGGCGAGGCATGTCCGGCGAACGTGCTCCTCTGCCTCGATGGCGGCGCCCGAATGGCGCACGCATGCCGCGCGCTCGGTGGGCGGAACGCGCCCGAGGCGCTCGGGTACGTCGCGCCGGAGGTGCGGCTTGGTGACGCGGACGCGCAGCCGAGTGAACGGGCAGACGTGTACAGCGTCGGTGTCATGCTGTGGGAGGCGCTCGCGGGCAAGCGCCTCTTTCCGGGCGACAGCGACGGGCGGATCTTGCCGCGCCAGCTCAGCGATCGGCTGGACCTCGCGCAGGCGCCACTCGATCACGAGTGGGCGGCGCCGCTCGCAGAGATCGCAGCGCGCGCGCTCCGGGCCGATCCGGCCGCGCGGTATGCGACGGCCGCGGAGATGGCCGCGGAGGTGCGAAAGGTCGCGGGCGCGAGGCTCGCGTTGAAGTCGGCGGTGGCGGGCGCGCTCAAGGAGCTGGCGACCGATCGCATCGGCGAGCGCCGGAGGACGCTGCTCGCCCCGCCCCCGTCTGCGCACATTCGAAAGGTGGCGGCGCTGCCAACGCCGGCGATCGCCATTCCGAGCGACGTCCTCGCGCGCGCGCTCGTCGACGCGATCCCGGGAACGCCGGTCGGACACGCGTCGATCCCCGAAGCCGCACCGGCGAAGGCGCGCGCGCCCGACGACGCCGCGGAGATCGGCGCAGGAATGCTGCTCCAGGCGACGGTAGGGACCGCGGCCCCGCCGGCGAGCAGCGCTGCAGCCCCGCCGCTGTCGGCACGGCCCAAAAAACCTCCGCCGCCACCGGGCGCCAAGCCGCTCACGAAGCCGCCGACGCGCGCGGTCGCGACCGCCCCGCCCGCCGTGACGCCGGCCATCGTCAGCGTCGCCCACCCGGAAGACTACGAAGAGGTGACGCGCGTGGCGCCGCAGATCGTTCAGGCGATCGCGCAGCAGGAGTGGGCGATCGAGCTCGCGGTGGATCTGTCGCGCAAAGAGACGCCAGCGTTCCCCGCGCCGACGCGACGTCCATCGATGCCGGAGGCGAGGGAGCTCGGTGAGGTGATCGAGAGCTCACCGCCGCGCGCGGCTGGACTGGCGCGTTCCCGCAGGATCGTCCTCGGTGTGCTCGCGGCGATGCTGCTTCTCCTCGTCGCGGCCGGCGTTCGCGTGCTGACGCGAACCCCGGAGGGCACGGACCCGATGCCCGAGCCGAGCGCGCTCGCGGAGCCGACACCCCCTCCCCTTCCGACCGCCCCGGCGACCAACATCGCCGTGCCTGAGCCGGTCGTCGTGCCGACCGCGACCACGACCTCGACCCCGACCTCGACCCCGACCTCGACCCCGACCTCGACCCCGACCTCGACCCCGACCCCGAACGTGATTCCGCCGGGGCCTCGTCCGCCGCCGCCGGGGCCGAAACCCAAGAAGCAATACGATCCGCTGGGGATCTGAATGACCGCACGATCGCCTCGACGCCTCCTGCCCGCGCTCGCGATGGCCCTCGCGCTCGCGGCCTCGGGTGCACCTGCGCGCGCCGACGGAGTCGATCCCGGAGGTGCGACACCGGTCCAGCGCGAGCAAGCGCAAGGGCGGTTCCTCAAAGGGCGCGAGCTGTACACGCAAGGGCGCTTCGACGCGGCGCTCGAGGAGTTCCGGGGCTCGCACGGGATCGTCGCGAGCCCCAACGCGCGGCTCTACACGGCGCGATGCCACCGCGAGCTCGGTCACCTCGTGGCGGCGTACTCGGAGTTCGGCCGGACCATCGTGGAGGCGCGCGAGCACGCGCAGGAGGATCCTCGCTACGCGCGCACCGCGGAGAGCGCCGACGAAGAGCGCAAGGCCCTCGCGCCCAAGCTCGGCTTCTTGACGTTGACGGTCCCGCACGCGGAGCCTGGGACCAAGCTCACCGTGGCGGGAGAGGAGATCCCGGGCGGCCGTGCCGAGGCGGTACCGGTCGAGCCGGGCGGGGCCGAGATCGTCGTCGATACGCCAGGACGCGCGCCGATACGGCAGCGTGCCGACGTCGCCGCCGGCGAGACGAAGACCATGTCGGTGGACGCCGCGGCCGCTCCCTCTACGACGCCGCCGGTCGCCGCAGCGCCACCGGCCGCCCCCACCGACGACGCCGGCCGGGCGCGCATGCGAACGTTCTCGTACGTCGCAGGAGGCGTCGGCGTCGCCGGCCTCGCGACGTTCGCGATCTTCGGGGCCCTGTCGAACGGCAAATTCGAAGATCTGAAGACGGCGTGCCGCGGCGGACCGTGCCCACCGTCGCGGCAAGACGACATCGACGCGGGGCGGCGCGATCAGACGATCGCCAACGTCGGCCTCGTAATCGGCTTGATCGGCGTGGCGGCCGGGGTCACCCTGTTTCTGGTGAGCTCGCCGAAGAAAGCCCCCGCCAGCTCGACGGGCCTCGTGCTGGCGCCGACCGCGGGCGGCATCGGAGGCGTCTTTTGACGGCGGAGCGTCTTGGCGGTTGGCTGCTCGTCGCCGCGATCTCGGTGGCGGCGTTCGGCTGCGCGAACGACTTCGACGTCTTCGATCCGATCGTCGGCGACGCGGGCGTCGCTCCCGGAGGCGACGGCGGCGGCGACGCGGCAGGCGCGCGCGACGGCGGAGGCGGCGACGGCGGCGGGCAAGGAGACTCGGCCGCGTGCACGCCGTCTGCTTCGTGCATCTCGTCGGCGCGCTCGTGCGCGTCGAATTGCCGCGACAACCTGAGCGGCGGCAGACTCCAGCAGTGCCTCCAGCAGTGCCAGCAGACTTGTGCAGACTGCACGCAAAACGGCGGTTGCTCGTCGCCCTCCGCCTGCAGCAGCGCGACCAAGTAGCGGCCCCAGTGGTACGCTCGATACGTGGGCGAGCAGAGCGAAGAGGAGAGGCGCGCTTGGGCGGAGCGCATCGAGCGCGCGCTCGGCAGCCTCTTCACCGAGACCGCAGTCCCGATCATCGTCGTGGGCCCTGACGGGCATTTTGCCGCGGCGAACGCGGCCGCGATCCGGCAATACGGCTACACGCTCGACGAGCTGCTCCAAAAGCGTATCCACGATCTCATCGCCGACGGTCGACCGGAGGGCTCCATCGACTCGGACCTCGCGCAGGCCAACGTCGGCAAGCACGTGAGCCTCGAGCGCCGGCCACATACGCGGAAGGACGGCAGCATCCTCTGGGTCGTGCCCAACGCCGGCCCCCAGCTCATCGAAGGGACGCGCTTCGTCGTGAGCGTCCTCACCGACGTGACGGCGTTCGTCGACGCGGAGGCTCGCGCGCGGGCGGCGGTCGACGCGAATTTGCGCGACCGGCAGGTGGTCCTCTCGACGATCACCGATCTCATCGCCGAACGGGAGGTCGCACCGGCGCTCCAGGCGCTCGCTCGGGCGGAGGCACGTGCGCTCGGCGGGCGCGCGGCGGTGTGGCTGCCCGAGACGGAAGGGTCCAACCGCCTTCGGCTCGTGGCGAGCCACGGTGTGACCGGGGACGCCGAGGCGCTCGCGGAGCTACACATCGATTGGGTACGGGACTCCTCCGCGGCGCGCGCGCGAGCCACGCGCGCGTCGGTCGCCGTCCACAACGATCTGGACGATCCTGTCGACGGTCCGCTCGCGCGTCGCCTCGCCGCGGCACTACCCGGTCGCTGCATCCTCTCGCCCCTCCTGGGGCGCGCCGGCGCGTACGGCCTCCTCTCGAGCCACGTCGAGCCGCTCGGCGACGAGTTCCGCGCGCTCGCACTCGCGACGACGCTCGGCGGCTTCGGCGGGATGATCCTCGAGTCGGTGCAGCTGGAGCGGCGCGCCGAGACGGTGTGGAAGGCGGCGAGCGAGCGACTGACCGACGGGATCGCGCTGCTCGACCGCGATCTCCGCATCGTGCGCATGAACAGCGCCGAGGCGCTCCTCCTCGAGCTCGGCGCCGGCGCCATCGGACGAAAGTGCACCGAGGTCTTCGCGACGTGCATCGACCACGACCCGTGCCCCCACAAGGTCGCGCTGCTCGAGGGCCTTCATCTCGTCCGCGAGCTCTCGGGCCCTGACCACCCGTACCGCATGGAGATCATCCCTGCGTCTCCGAACGACGCGGAGATCGCGATCATCCACGTCGTGCACGATCTGTCGGACGAGCGCGCAATGCGCACGCGGCTCCTCGCCGCCGATCGCCTCGCGACGATCGGACGATTGTCGGCCGGCGTCGCGCACGAGATCAACAACCCCGCGGCGTTCGTCACCGTGAACCTGGGGGTGCTGCGCGATCGCTTCGTCGCGGGGACCGCCCAGTCGGCGGACGTCCTGGCGATGCTCGACGACTCGCTCAACGGGATGGATCGCATCCGCGAGATCGTCCGCGACCTGAAGGGCTTCGCGCGGGAGCGCTCGCGTGACGTCGTGGACCTCTCTCAGATCGCGACGTCGGCGCTGCGCATCGCCGCGCACGAGACGAGGGGGCGAGCGCGGATCGATCGGGTCTTGGGTGATTCCGTCCTGACCCACGTGCGCGGCGCGCGGATGGCGCAGTGCGTGCTCAACCTCATCGTCAACGCCGCGCAGGCGATCCCCGCCGGGGACCCGCAGGATCATCGCATCGAGGTGCGCACCTACCGGCGTCAGGATCGCGTCCGTCTCGAAGTGACCGACAGCGGCCCCGGCGTGCCCGACGCGCACAAGCGAAAGATCTTCGAGCCGTTCTTCACGACACGGGAGTCGAACGGCGGCACCGGGCTTGGCCTCTGGCTCGCCCGCGGCATCGTCGAAGAGGAGGACGGGACGCTCACGGTGGAGGACGCCCCGGGAGGCGGCGCGCGTTTCGTCGTGGATCTACCCGCACACCAGGGCGCGCCGCTGGACACCGCGCCGACGGCGCCGCAAACGCGGTAGACTGGCGGCCTGATGCCCTCCGTGCGCCGCATCTTCAGGCTGCTCCTGCTCTCCGCGACGCTCACCGTCGCCGCGGGGGTCCTCGTCGTCCCCGTCGACGCCTGGGCGCGGCCGGGCGGCGGTGGCTCCTACCGAGGCGGCGGCGGCGGGGGTGGCGGCGGTTATCGAGGCGGCGGCGGCGGGTCGCGGAGCGGCTCGTCCTCCAGCGGCGGGATCTACTACGGCGGCGGCTCCTCCGGCGGCGGCGCGGACGGCGGCGTCATCATCGTCCTCGTGATGGTCGTCGTCGGCGGACTGATCATTTACTCGCTCATGCGCCGCGGCCAGACGAGCGCCTACCGCGACACGCGCCAGGCCATCTGGCAAGCGCAGCAAGCCGCGACCGCGCCGATGCGCCAGGCGGCCTCACTCGACGCGCTCCGGACACGCGATCCGAACCTCACCGAGAGCGATCTGTTCCGCCGCGTCACGGAGATGTCTCGCATCCTGCGCGAGGCGTGGTGCGCGGGAGACATGCGCCCCGCGCGCCCGTTCGTCTCCGACGGCGTCTATAGCCGCTTCCAGGTCCAGCTCGCCATGATGCGGCAAGAAAACCGGCGCAACCTCATGAGCGACGCGCAGGTCCTCTTCACCACCCTCGAGGCGGTCGAGAGCGAGCCTCCCTTCGACACGGTGCACGTCCGGTTCACGGCGCAAGCGCGCGACGTGATGGTGCCGGTGCAGGCGACGCAGGATCAGATCGCCCAGGCGCTCCGCGCGGCGCCGGTGGAGCCGTACACCGAGATCTGGTCGCTCGTCCGCAAGCACGGCGCGACGACGAAGCTCGATCCGAGCCAGATCGGCAAGGCGTGCCCCTCGTGCGGCGCGCCGCTCGACGCCTCCGGCGAGATCCTGACCTGCAAGTACTGCAGGGCGCTCGTCTGCTCGGGCGAGTTCGACTGGGTGCTCGCCGAGATCACGCAGACCATCGAGTGGCACCCGTCGTCCGGCAAGGTGGACGGGCTCGACGCGCTGCGCAACGTGGACGCGCAGGTCGCGCAGGAAGCGCTCGAGGATCGCGCGTCGTACGTGTTCTGGAAGTGGCTCCAGGCGAACCGCGAGGGCACGCCCGCGAAGCTGCGGAAGTGCAGCACCACCGACTTCGTCGCGACGCGCGCCCAGCTCGGCGGCTCGGTCGCCCAGTCCAAAGACGCGGCGGTTGGCGGCGCGGATCTGCTCGTGGTCGATCGGGCGCCGACCGAAGCCGAGATGGATCACGTCTACGTGAAGATCTACTGGTCGGCGATCTTTCCTGGCGCGTTCGAGGCGACGCCGGTGCAGTCGGTCCTCCGCCTCGCGCGCAAGACCGGCGTGACGAGCAAGCTCTCGATGACCGCGCTCGTGTGCGCGCAGTGCGGCGCGGGCCTCACCGACAGCGACTCGACGCGCTGCGATCACTGCAACGCCGAGCTCGCGGCGGGCGCGCAGGCGTGGGTGCTCGACGCCATCCTGCCCGCGGGCACCGTTCCGCCGCGCCGAGGGCGATCCGAGGCCGAGGGCGAGCTGCCGCCGTGGCTCCTCCCCGACATCGCCGATCCGCGCGAGCGCATGCTCCTCTTCACGCAGATGGCCTCGATGATGGCGTCGGACGGCGTCATCTCGCGCCGCGAACGCAAGCTCATCACGATGTGCGCGCGACGCTGGGCGATCCCCGACGAGACGGTCCGCAGCGTCCTCGCCCACCCGCAGGCTTCGAACATGCTCACGTCGGCGTCGCCGCAGTGGTTCTTGGCGGGCCTCGTCTCCGCGGCGATGATCGACGGAAAGGTCGACGCGCAGGAGCGGACGATGCTTTTGCGCGCGTGCTCGCTCCTCTCGCTGCCAGCGTCGGAGCTCGATCGCCAGCTCGCTGCGGTCGGCCAGCGCATGCGCGCGCAGGGCATGCCGGCCGAGGCGTAAGACGCGCCCCACTTCGCGCAAAACTAGCTCGGGCAGTAGACGAGCCATTTGCTGCCGTCGTCGGCGCAGTTGAGGTAGCAGCGGTAAAGCGGCTGCAGGGTGTCGATGATGCACGCGCACGTCGGCTTCGCGGCGCACGCGGGCGGAAGCGTGTTGCACCCGACCTGGGCGGCGGCCCCGCTCGCGGTCGGGCAAATGGCCGGTCCCGCGTCGCCCCCGTCTCCTGCGTCCGCTCCAGCGATGATCACCGGGGCTGCGAGCGTCGCGCCGCCGAAGCAGAAGCTCGTGTCCTTCGCGCACACGCACGTGTCGCACGCCTTGAGATCCGCGTCCGCGCGCGTATACGGAGAGGCGTCGGAGCCATCGGAGATGCCCGCGTCGTAGTCCGGGGGCCGCGCGTCGTCGACGGGCTTGGGCACCGGCGGCGGGACGTCGACGACCAGGCTCGAGCCCGTCGGCTGGATCCTGTCGCCGCACGAGAACGTGGCGCCGAGGGCGACGACGGATCCGAGGGCACAAGCGACGAACGCGCGCAGCGTCATCGGTGGATCGTGCGCCTTCGATGCGCCACGACGCAAGGTCTGCGCGCCTCGATGCCATCAAGCCGCCGGATCCCTCGGGATTTTCCATGGCCCCGCGGTTGCAGTGTGGGGGGCATGCTCACCCTCCGAACGATTCTGGTGCCCGTGGACTTCGAGGAGGCGTCCGACCGCGCCGTTGAGGCCGCGGCCGATCTCGCGAAGACCTTCGGATCGAAGCTCGTCCTCATGCACGCCTACGAGCTCCCCTTCTACCCGTATCCGGGCGCGTCGCTCACCGCGACGACCGACTTGCCGCGGGCGATCCGCGACGCGGCCACGGCGGGGCTCGACGGGATCATCGCCCGCCTGAAGACCAAGATCGGCCCGTGCGAGTCGATCCTGCGCGCCGGTCCGCCCGCCGACGAGATCCTCGCCGTCGCGAAGGAGAAGCACGCCGATCTCATCGTGATGGGGACGCACGGACGAACCGGGATCGCCCACGCTCTCCTCGGCAGCATCGCCGAGAAGGTCCTCCGTCGCTCGGAGGTCCCGGTCCTCACGATGCACGCGCAGCGCGGCGCGCCGGCCTGATGACGTGATGGCCTGAGTCGCTATTCTTAAGGCTTGGCGCGCTTCGGCGAGGCGGAGACGCCGTACTCACTCAAGCGGTACTGGATCGTGCGCACGCTGATGTCGAGCATCTCCGCGGCGCGCGACGTCGAGCCGTCGACCGCCTCGAGCGTCTTCAAGATCGCGTAGCGCTCGAGCTCGGCCATCGTGGCGCCCGGAACACGAAGCGCTCCTGCCGGGGGCTCGCTCGCCTCGAAGGGCAGGTCGTCGGCGTCGATCTGCGAGCCGGCGGACAGGACCACGGCGCGCTCGATCGCGTTCTCCAGCTCGCGCACGTTCCCCGGCCAGCGATGGGCCAGGATCTTCGCGCGCGCGGCGTCGGTGAAACCTTCCATCCGACGATGGTTCTCGTCGGCGAATTTTTTCAAGAAGTGCGCCGCCAGGACCACGACGTCGGCGCCGCGGAGGCGGAGCGGCGGCATCTCTACGTGCACCACGTTGAGACGATAGAAGAGATCCTCGCGGAAGCGCCCCTCCCGGACTTCGGCGCCGAGATCCTTGTTGGTCGCGGCGATGACGCGCACGTCGACGCGGATGGGCTCGTTCCCTCCGACGCGCTCGAACGTCCGCTCCTGCAGGACGCCCAGGAGCTTCACCTGGGTGAGCGGCGAGATGTCGCCGATCTCGTCGAGGAACAGCGTGCCGCCGGCGGCCTGCTCGAAGCGCCCGATGCGGCGACGATCGGCGCCCGTGAACGAGCCCTTCTCGTGCCCGAACATCTCGCTCTCGAGGAGGGACTCGGGCAGCGCAGCGCAGTGGAGCGACACGAACGACTCCTTGGCGCGCGGCGACAGCACGTGGACCGCGCGCGCGAGCTCGCCCTTGCCGGTGCCGCTCTCTCCGGTGATGAGCACCGTCGCGCGCGACGCCGCGACCTGACGCGCCGTGCGGTAGACCTTCTGCATCGCCGGGCTCGCGCCGACGAGGCCCTGAAGGCCGTCCCCGTCGCGTTCACGGAGCTGCCTCCGGAGATTTTCGGCCTCGACGACGAGCGCGCGACGCTCGAGCGCGCGCTCGATGGCCAGCGTGAGGGCGTCGAAATCGATCGGCTTGGTCAGGTAGTCCTGCGCCCCCGCGCGCATCGCCGCGACGGCCGACGACACGTCGCCGAACGCGGTGGCGACGAGCACCGGCAATGCACGGTCCTGCTCGTGGAGCTTGGCGAGGAGCTGCATGCCATCCATCGCCGGCATGCGCAGGTCGGTGACCACGACGTCAGGAGGGTGCTCGGCCGCGACGACCAGCGCCTCCGCGCCGTCCGCGGCTGTGTCCACGTCGTAGCCCGCCTGCTTGAGGAGCTTCTCCAGCCCTCCGCGCGCGCTCGGTTCGTCGTCGACGATCAGGATCCTTGCTTTGGAAGTCATGCCGGCTGCTCCGCACCACCCACCGTGGTCCCCAACGGAACGGTAACCCGAAATCGAGTTCGGCCGGGGCGACTCTCGACGGTGAGCGTGCCGTTGTGGTCGCTGACGATGCGGTGCGCGATGGCGAGCCCGAGGCCGGTGCCGTTGGGCTTCGTGGAGAAGAAGGCGTCGAAGATGGGGGCGTCGGAGCGCGGCAGGCCGGGGCCATCGTCCTCGACCTCGATGACCGCGAGGCGAGGTTGCCGGCGCACGCGCAGCACCACACTTCCACCGCCGCCCGGGGCCAGCGCCTCGATGCCGTTCTGGAGGAGGTTCAAGAGGACCTGCTCGAGCTTGGACCCGTCGCCCTCGACGACGAGCTCCCGCGCGGGAAGGTCGGTGGTGACGGCGACCCGCGTGGCAGCGGTCTGCGAGGTCACCAGGCCGACCACGCGGATGCAGAGCGCTTGGAGGACGAACGGTTTGACGCTCAGCGGCTTCGGCCGGGCAAAATCGAGGAATTCGGTGACGAGGAGCGCGAGCCGCGTGATCTCGTCACCGACGACGGTGACCGCCTCCGTCATCTCGGGCGTCGCGACGCCCGCCTTCTTGAGCGCGCGCTCCAGGAACGCCACGTGGAGCTGCGCGCCGTTGAGCGGGTTGCGGATCTCGTGCGCCAGGCCGGCCGCGAGGGTGCCGACGGCCGCCAGCTTCTCGTGCTGCCGCGCGCTCTCCTGCGCGGCGCGCGCCTCCGTCACGTCCTGGCCCATGACGAAGAGGACCACCTCGTCCTCCTCGTCGGCCGGCGCGTTGGCGAGCTGCCAGCGCACGTCGAGGTGTTTGCCCGTCCGAGTGAGAAGCACGCTCTCGAACGTCGCGGCGTCGATGCCCTCCCCCGCCAGCGCTCGGGCCACGCGCGAGCCGTCGGTCGGCACGACCTCCTCCGCCATCAAGGTCGCGATGAACGGCTGCCCGGTCATCTCGTCGCGGTCGTAGCCCGTGACCCGCTCGGCTTCGCGGTTGAAGAGGCGAATGGCGCCGGTCGCGTCGAGGCCGATGATGAGGATCCGCGCGAGCTCCACGGCGCTCACGAACCTGTGCTCGGTGCGGGCCAACGAGCGCGAGAGGGCCTGGCTCGCGTGCTCGCTCGTGGCGTGGATGCGCGCCGAGAGGTGCTCGCGATACCCCTCGATCATGACGCCGAGCTCGAGATCGATCAGCCGATGGAGCGCGTCGCGCGTGGGCTCTGCGGCGGCGCGTGCGTTGGCGACGACCAGGGCGTCGAGCTCGCGGCGGATGAGCGTCATCGCCGTGAACATGTAGTGCTGCGGCAGACCGACCTTCACGTGGACGCGGCCAATCTGGACGGTCTCGCCGAAGTACGACTCGTCGTAGACGCCCGACAAGAGTCGTTCAAGCCACCGCACGAGCGAGCGTTGGAGGCGCATGATCTGCTCCTCACCCGTGAAGACGGCGTGCGCGTCCTCGTGCTCGCGGATGCGGTCGTAGAACTCCTCGGCGATGCGCGTGAAGTGCGGAGCGCAGTACGGCCTCATGGCGGCCACGAGCTTCGCGTCCTCGTGTCCGAAGCGGGCGTACCGCTTCATTTCCTGGAATCGGGTCTCCATCCGTCGTTCAGTTTAGGCCGCCTGGGACCAACCTACGACGGGTTGCGGGAATCGACGGCGCGTCTCGGAGTACCGGCGTGCCTCGTTCATGGGCGACGCGTTTGCGCGGACCGTGCCAAAACGACGCCGGCAAATGTACCACGTTCGCTGCCGAAAATTGCCTCGAACGCGGGGCGCGCGCACGCAAGACGTGCACGCACGCGCATCGAATGCGCGCGCGCGAAGAGGAAGCGCAGAAACCTCGGCCCTTCCCCACACTGGCGACCGATTTGCATGAGGTCACGACGAGGTTGGGACATGAACCGAATCCTGGTGGGCCTCGACGGCTCGACGCGCGAAAAATCGACCCTGGATGCTGCGGCGCGTCTCGCGACGAAGATGGGCGCCAAGCTCGTGCTGTTCCGGAGCGTCGGCTTGCCCCACGATCACGACTTGCCGGCGGACGCGTACGCCATGGCCCCCGACGAGATCATGAAGACCCTGGAGCAGCGCGCGCACGCTGGGCTCGACAAGGCCGCTTCCATGCTGCCGCCCGAGCTCCTCGCCGGCATTCGAGTCATCGTGGGCGTGCCGTGGCAAGCGATCGGCCGCGCCGCGAAGGAAGAGAGCTGCGACCTCATCGTGATCGGTTCCCACGGGTACGACACGATGGACAGGCTCATCGGCACGACGGCGGCGAAGGTCGTGAACCACGCCGAGGTCTCGGTGCTCGTCGTCCGGGCGTGCGAGCGCTTGTAAGCGAACGTCGTTTGGACGGTAGGAGCCGGCGACGGAAGCGACCCGCTCGATGACGGATCTCAGATACGCGCGAAGTCGATGAAGCCCTTGCGGGGCTCGGCGGCGACGAGCTTCACCTTGATGACGTCGCCGACGTCGAGGCCCTGCTCGCCGCGGACGACGCGCCCCTCGGCGGTGGGCGGCGCCTCGAGGCGAACGAACGTCCCCTTCGTGCCGACGCCGGTTACCATGGCGTCGAAGACGTCACCGACGCGCTCGCTCAAGAGGACCGCGGCGGCGACCTTTCGCATGAAGCGCTCGACCTTGCGCGCGTCGTTCTCCTTGTCGGTGCATGCGCGCGCGATCGCTGCGAGCTCGTCGTCGGAGTACGCCGCTTTGCCGCTCCCCTCCGCCTTCAGCATGCGCTGGGTAACGAGATCGGCGTAGCGCCGGTTGGGCGCCGTCGAGTGGGTGTAATCCTGGACCGCGAGCCCAAAGTGCCCGACGTGCGCCCCGCCCGCGCGCTCGAGCGCGTACTCGCCAGGTCCCATCAACTTCACGACGGCCAGCGAGAGATCGGCGAAGGACGCGCGGTCCTTGGTCTTGCGATCGGCGAGGAACGCGGCAAGCGCGCGCGCGCTCGGCTCGGGGGGCAACGTCTCGCCCAGCGTCGCGGCCAGATCGACGATGCGCTGCCACCGCTCCGGGCTACGGACGACGCGACGGATCGTGGAGCTCTGGTGGCGCTCGAGGAATCTCGCCATCTCGCCGTTCGCGGCGATCATGAAGTCCTCGATGAGCTCGCGCGACGGGCTCTTCTCGATGACCGCGAGGTCGACGATCTTGCCGTCCTTGGTGATGGGTCGCGCCTCGATGGTCTCGAGATCGAGCGCGCCGCGCGCGTAACGAACCGCGCGGAGGCACGCGGCGACGTCGGCTTGGATACGGAGCTGCTCCTCGAGCCCCACGACGCGCGCGGCGGCGTGCGGGAGCGGAGCCTTCTTCGTGAGCCACGCGCCGATCTCGTCGTAGGTGAGCTTCGCGTGGTTGCGCACCTGCGCGCGGTAAACGTCGCCGCGCGTGACGTTGCCGTCGGCGCCGACCGTCATTTCGATCACGATCGCTAGGCGATCCTCGGCCTCGTTGAGGCTGGAGAGATCGGTCGACAGGCGCTCCGGCAGCATCGGGAAGACGGCGACGCCGGCGTAGACGGAGCACGTGTTGCGCGCCGCATGCAGATCGGCCGGCGAGCCCTTGGGGACGAGGGCGTCGACGTCGGCGATGCCCACCAGCACCTTTACGTCGCCACCCGCCAGGCGCTCGGCGACCTCGATCTGATCGAGATCGCGCGACTCCTGGTTGTCGATCGACGACCACGGCAGGCTCCGCAGGTCGCGCACGCCGCCGGCGTCGTACCCTTCGTGGAGGCGAGCGACCTGCGACGTCACCTCCTCCGGCAGATCGGGGGCGAAGCCATGGTCACGCATCGCCTTGGTGGCGATCGCGGTCAAATCGAGGGGGGCGGGGGCGTTCGGGCGGGACATAGGCGCGCAGGATAGTCCGCTTTTTCCCGCCGCGGGGGACTTCAGGACGCGCGCGCGTGGCCGTTCTGTCCCTGAAGGAGCACTCCGCGATGCGCATCCTCACGACATCCGTTCTCGACGCGACGAGCTGCGCGCTCGCGCTCTCGTTTTGCCTCGCGCTCGGAGGCTGCCTCGCCGCGACCGCGCCGGACTCCGGCGACGAGGCGGCGGTCGATCGGCCGATCCCGGTCGGTCCCGCGGTCGAGCGTCCCGAGGCTGGCGCCGCGTCGACGGCCCTTCGGCGCGAGCGCGTCGCCGTCGTCGCGCCGACCGCGCACGAGCCAGGGACCCAGATGCCGGCGTCGTTGGGTGCTCTGGCGCCCACCGCCCACCAGTAACCCCCCGACTTCGCGAACGGGTCCTGCGGCACACGCGTTGCGAAACGCCGCCGCGACGCGCGGAGATCGCGCGCACACGGAAGGACCGATCATGAAGCTCTCGATGAGGACACCGATCACGACGGCGCTCGCGGCGCTCACGCTCACGCTCACGTTGGCGGGGTGCGGCAAGAGCAGCAAGAGCGACGGGACCACGACGACGTCGGCGGCGGTGGTGGCGGCCGGCGGGATGAAGGGAAGCTGCAACCTCCGCAAGGAGGCGAGCACGTGCAGCGAGGAGACCGACAAGAGCGATCCCATCGGCCTCGCAAAGGGACTCTGCGACGCGTTGAAGGGGACGTGGTCGGACGGACCGTGCCCCAAGGACAACATCGTCGGCGCTTGCCTCGACAAGGACGGCAGCACCACCGCGTACTACGCGGACGGCGACGCCCCGCGCGACCTCGACGACGCGAAGGCATCGTGCGAGACGATCAACGAGGGAAAATTCACCGCCCTGACGACGCCGAAGCCCAAGGCGACCGTCGCCGCGGCACCTCCGCCCGCGCCTGCGACGACGCCGAAGCCCGGCGGAGGCAAGCCCGCGAAGAAGTGATCCCGTCGGGAGCGTTCGCTCAGCTGCGCTTCGCTCCACTCGGCGGAAACGGCGGCCGGATGGATTTCGGATGCTCCAGGCGACTGGTCCTCACGCGATCCATCTTGGTGCTTCCCCCGAGGGGGGCGCCCCCAGAAACCCGGTGAATTCGTTGGTGAAGGGCGTGTGGGCAGAAGAGGCGCCGTTGAGACACGCTTCTTGCAGAGGCCATGCCCTTGATGCTCATCACCTGCCCGAGCTGCCAGGCAAAGTTCCGGATCGCGGACGAGAAGGTCAGCGGGCGCGACGCGTCCGTGCGGTGCCGCTCGTGCCAGGCGACGTTCCACATCGGCTCGTTCGGCGCAGGCAGCGCACCGCCCTCTCGCTCGCCGGGTGCCCGCGCGGCCTCGAGCGCGCCGCCGCCGAAGAACGACGAGAGCTCGCAGATGTTCACGCTCGCCGCTCTCGTAGGTCGGGCGCACACGCAGCCGCCGCCCGCGATGGCGAAGCAGGGCACGATTCCCCCGCCCGCCCCGGTCGCGCGTCGCGAAGGCTCGGGCGTCATCGACCTCAACGCCCTGGCGCGCGCCGCCGAGGAGCGCGCGCGTCGGGCGCAGAGCGAGCCGCCGCCGTCGACGTTCACGCGTGAGGCGCGTCCCATCGACGAGCCGCCGCCCGCGACGTCGCGCAAGCTCCGCTTCGTCGGGATCGCCGCAGCCGCCGGCATGCTCGCGATCGTCGGGCTCATCGTGGCCGTGAGCGGGGGCGACGAGCCGAAGCCGCAGGCCCGCGCCGCGGCCGTTCAGGTCGAGGCCCCCAAGCCGGCGGCTCCCGTCGCGCCCCCTCCGGTCGTCGCGTCGACGCCCGCGCAAGACACGACGCCCGCCTCGTCGCCGATGGCGCAGACCCCGAAGTCGCGCGGCGCGAAGTGGAGCGCCGCACCACGCAGGGGCGCGGGCGGCAAGCACGCGAGCGGGCCGAAGGTCAACATGACCCAAGTGACGAGCGGCGGATTCAGCGCGAAGTCCAGCCCCGCCCCGGCAGCGAAGGCCAAGCCGAGCCCCGGCGCCGACCCGTGCGGCTGCAAGGGCAACCTGCAGTGCGCGATCAAGTGCTTCAAGTGACGTGATCGCGTCGCGCATCGGCGCGCTCGTCGTGAGCATCGCGGTCGGCTTCGTCGTCGCGTCTGCGGCGTGTGGCGGCGCGACGGAGCGCGAGCACACGTCCACGGTCGTCCGAGGAACGTACGGCGATCCGAACCCCATCGTCGCGTGCGGGGATGCCCGCGACGCAAGCGCGGACACCGGAGACGCGCAACCGGACGGATGCTGAAGCGCGAAGCCTAGAAACGCCCCACCAGGCTGCCGCCACCCAGCGACGGCGCGAAGCCGACGGTCGCCTCGGCGCTGTTGCTCGACGGCCACAAGACGAGCACCGCGCCGCCGACCGCGAGGATGGCGCCGCCGATGAGCGTCACGTTGGTCCACGTCTGGAGCGTCTGCTCATGATCGTAGAGCGGACGTGACGGAGACGCATTGAAGGCGTTGCGCGCGTCGACCGTCTCGAGACCGAGCACCAGCGCAGCGCCGAGCGACGCAACGCCGAGCCCCATCGCCGTGAAGCCGATCGCACGTCGCACCTGCCCGCTCGGCTCCACCATCACGATGCGAGGCGCGACCGGCGCGGCGGGCGCAGGTGCCGCGTCGCGCTTCGGTCCGTCGACAGGGGTCTTCGCGAGCGGCTCGTCCTTCAGCGCGAGCGCGAGCGGCTTGCCGATCTCGAGGCGTACGTCACGCCGAGCGATCGGCCGATCGGGCGCGGCGACAGCGAGCGAGTGGATTCCGGCGACGCCGTGGAGGCGCGCCGGTGCTGGGGCCTCGGGCGCGCCATCGAGCTGCACGGTCCAGCCGGCGGGCGCCTTCACGTCGAGCGTCCCGAGCGATCGCTCCAGCGTGTCGAGGCGATCCTTCGCTTGGGAGGCCTCCGGGGCGCCGAGCGCCTCCCCACCCGACGTGTTGGCGAGCGCGCGCGCGAAGGCATCGGCCGCGCGCTCGGATCGCTCGGCGAGCTCCCACGCGAGGGCGGCGGAGAAGTACGCGGACGGCTGACGCCCGAGGGCGGCGGCGGCATCGTAGAGGTGCGCGGCCTGCGCGAAACGCTTCGCCTTGAAGGCCTGGCGTCCGAGCTCGGACTGCCGCGCGGCGTCGGCGACGGCCTCGGGCGACGGAGGGGCGGGCGGAGTTGGAGTCGGCGTCGGAGGAGCGGGGGTCGGAGTCGGCGTTGGCGTCGGCGTCGGATCGGCGGCGCGGGCGGCGCTGGACAGGAGGAGGACGATGGCGACGGCGCCGAGCACGCGGGGGGCGGAGATCATTGGCAGCTCGCGGAGAAGATGTGGACCGTCATCGTGCTCGCGGTGTCCGGGTTGACGACGTACCCGAAGCCCTCGGTGCCCGCCGCGGCCACCTGATCGACGCGCCCCGGCACAAGGAAGCGCTTCCCTGGCGCGAGAGCGAGGGTCCCGCCGTTGCGGGTCACGAGCTGCACGCTCGTCTGGCCGGGGTTCTCCTTCGCCGCAGCGAGCGCCAGCGCGACGCCGTTGCCCATCGGCGCGATCGGGCCGACGTACGGGTTGGGGTTCGGGTTCGGTTGGCCGTTCTGCTCCGGCAGGCCCGTGTCGTACGTCTCGAGATCGATGCGCGACGGCACGCCGAAGACGCCGCCTCCGTCGCCGAGCGGAATCGCGAGGCGCACACCGCCGATCAGCTGCGGCTGGTTCTGGACCGGCGGCTTTCGCAGCACCGTCGCCCAGTAGACCGCGCCGTCCGCCGTCTGCGCGAACGTCGACGCGCCCGGCGTCCCCATGTCCGGCAGCGGCTGGTCGCCGGAGTTCGACGACGCGCTCGTCCCCGGCTGAAAGTCGAAGCTGAACGCGCCCACTCCGGCGTTCGCGTGGTACACGACGAGGCGCGAGTTGGAGAACGCGACGGTCTGACCGTTCGCCGGATAGCCGGTCGGCGCCGAAAAATTCAGCTGTCCAGGGTCCTGGCTGGGCGACACGTGCATGAGCAGCTCCTGATCGCGCACGACGTTGGCGTTGTTCTCGTTGGTCTGCACGCGATGCAGCGAGAAGAGCTGATCGTCTTGCCCTACGACCACGCCGTCGAACCGAAAATCCGGCGAAGGAAACGGAAACGTAGCCTCACGCGCGTGGATCGATTTGACGCCGGGATCGGCCGGCACGTCGACCCACGCGACCTGCAGCGCGTACGGCGACGACGTCGCGCCGGTCGGGCCACCGACGAAGTAGACGCGCCGGCCGCTCGTGAGCACGGTGTGAGGTGCGAAGCCGAGGCGCGTCACCGGAATCTCCGGCGGGCTGCTGTTCGTGGGATCGGAGACGCGGAACGCGCGCACCTGGAGGTTCGACACGACGAAGAGGTACGGAAAGACCGCCCCTACGCAGGACGGGCACCCCAGGCCCTCCGCAAGCGCGAACGAGCCGGCGTGGTACCCGAACGCGGACGCCTGCCCGCACTTTTTCACCGTCGTGCACGACGCGGCACTGCACTGGTCGCCGGTCGGGCAGACGTCGTAGACGCATTTCTGCGTCCCGTCGTCGCAGCGCGCATTGACGCAAGGGTCGGCCGATTTGCAGTCACCCGGCGCGTGGCATGCGACCACCGACGGCGCGAACACGTCGGCGCCGGCGTCGTCCAAGACCGACGCGTCGATCTTCACGTTGCACGCAAGTAGCACCGCCGCACCGACAGCGGAGCCCGCGGCGAGCGCGGCGACCCCGAACAGGACTCGTCTCATCGGGGCGATCGTAGTCGGAGGCGCGGATTACGACAAAGAAACGAGGCTTACGCTCGGCGCGAGGCCGGCCCAAAACGCCCTCGCGTCGTCCTTGGACCATCGCCCCTCGTCGGCGCACGCCTGGAGCGCCTCTCCCAGCTCGCGCACCGAAGGGTACCGATCGCCGGGCCGCCTGGAGAGACAACGTAGGATCGTCTTCTCGAGATCGTATGGCACGTGCCCGCCGAGCCGGTCCGATGGCGAGACCGGCACCGCGTCGAGCTGCGCCATCATCCCTGCGAAGGGCGCCGAGCCGGTGACCATGAAATAGAGCACCGCCCCCAGCGAGTAGACGTCCACGCGCGCGTCGGGCGAAGCGCCTACGATCTGTTCGGGCGCGACGTACCCCGGCGACCCGCCGACCCTCTGCCCCGCCGGATCGCGCGACGACACGCGCGCGACGCCGAAATCGAGGACCTTCACGAAGTCGAGATCGTCGGCGACCTGCGTGACGAACAGGTTGTCGGGTCGGACATCGCGGTGCACGATGCCGCGCTCGTGTGCCTCTGCGAGCGACGCGCACGCTTGCCGGCCCAGGTAAATCGCTCGCCCGGCGGGCATCGGGCCGGTGAGCTTGACGAGGCCGTCGACATCGAGCCCCCCGAGGAGCTCCATCGCGATGAACATCACGCCGTCGTCGCTCGCGCCGAAGTCGAAGATGCGGATCGTGTTCGGGTGCACGAGCTGGCTCGCGGCCTTCGCCTCGCGGTGAAAACGCGCGACGGCCTCGGCGCTCTGCGCGCCGAGATCGAGCACCTTCAGAGCCACGTCGCGTCCGAGCGACTCCTGGCGCGCGAGCCAGAGATCGCCGACGTCCCCGCGCGCGATCGGCGCCTTCAAGCGGTACTGGCCCAGGCGACGGGCTTCGTAGAGCTCACGCCGCACGCGCCATTGGATGTGCGCGGCGTAGGCGCCGATCCCCGTCGCGAGGACGACGAAGATGTAGTTGTTCACGAACGCCACGACGGCCGCGCGATCGTTCCATTGCGCGGCAACGGCAGGCACGAACGGCGCCGCGGCGCCCATCACGAGCGGGAAGCTCAAGGCGACGAGGCCGGCGATCGCGAGGGTACGGCTTCCGTGCGACGGCAAGAGGGCGCGCATCATGGCGATGACGGTGACGCCGTGGAGGAGCGGGCTCGCGATGCCGCCAAACGGGATGGCCATCATCGACACGAGGACGCCGCCGCTCGTGAAGAGGAAGATCTCGACGGCGTCGAGCACCCACGCCGGCGCGGTCTTGCGCGCGACGATGAAGTACGAGGCGACGCCCACGAGCGAGCCGGCCGCACGGAAGCCGAGGAGCCACACCAGGTGACGCCCGCGCGCGACCACGAGCGCCGCGAACAGATCGCTCACCGCGAAGGCTGTCCACGCGACGACTCCCAGGGCGACGAAGCGCCGAAGGAGACGGCGCCGCTCGGCGAGCTCGTGGTCGCCGCGCGTCGCGGGCGCGATGGAGCTGGACCCTCCCATGTGGGCAGGGGTAGCTCATTTTACGCCCTGCGTCGCGCGCGCCGGGAAGACGCTACGTGTCGAAGCGGAGGCCCATCGCGTCGCCGGCCACCCACGCGACGCGACCGCGCGCGGCGATGGAACCGACGTCGGTGAGCAAGTGAATCTCGACCTTCGCGCCGATCGGGGCGCCGAAGCTCGTCGTCACCATCGCGCCGCCGGCGCTGACGTTGGAGAGGTTCGACACCACGTGGGTCGCGCTGCCTTCGACGCGCCAGTCGACGCGAGTGGAGGCGCGAACGCGCGGGTGGAGGCGCTCGTAGTGATGCTCGTGGGTTCGCATCCGTCCAAGAGACGACGGGGGGCGACCTCCGGCCAAATTTGTGGCTAGATCGCGGGTCATGCGCGCGGTCGTCCTCCTGATCCTCGTGACCGCCTGCGGCGCGACGCCGACTCCGACTCCGACTCCGACGCCGACGCCGACTCCGACTCCGACGCCGACGCCGACTCCGACTCCGACTCCGACTCCGACTCCGACTCCGACTCTGAACGAGCCGGCTTCGCGCGTCGTCGTGCTCGCGAGCGGCCAGGGGGTCGTGACCTCCCTCGCCGCCGACGCCACACACGTCTACTGGGCGCGTGCGAGCGGTGAAATCCTCCGCGTCGCCTTGGGGGGCGGTGCTGTCGAGAGCGTCGCGACCGTCGAACGGGAGCCGATGGCGATCGCCGTGGCGGCCGACGCGGTCTGCGTCGCGATCGCGCGCGGCGGCGGCGCGGTGAAGCCCGCGGAGTTCGGCAAGGGGAGCGTCGCCTGCATGCCGAAGACCGCCGCCGCGACGCCCGCGCTCGTCGCCGACGGCTTCCATATGCCGATGGCCATCGCCGCGACGGGCGCCAACGTCCACTGGCTCGCCGCACCGAAGAAGGGCGCCGGCATGCACCTGTTCTCCTCTCCGCGCGTCCGCGTCGCGGGCACGAGACCGGTGTCGCGCAAGGTCGCCGACATGCGACTCGGCGTGGACCTCGAGGTGAGCGGCGGCGACGCGTACTTGCTCTGGGCGCTCGGCGGCGCCGAGGCCGTGCCTCTCAAGGGCACCGCGAAGAAACGCGCGTTCCCCATCCTCCAAGGCGGCGGCATCGCGGTGGTCGATGGCATCGTCGCGCTGGTGGGCGTGGACGATCTGACGCGCGGCGCGAAGGCCGTCCTCAAGGTGTTTCCGCAGGCCGGCGGCGAGGGCGTCGTCCGCGCGCGCGAGCTCGAGGATCCGAAGGGCGTCGCGATCGTCGCGGGCGTCGCCTACGTACCGCTGCTCGGAACGATCGGTGCAAAATACAAGGATGGCGCGATCGTCGCGGTTCCCATCACGGGCGGCGCCGTGGAGCGCGCGGCCAACGGGCAGTGGCAGCCGGGTCGCATCGTCGCGGCGCCGAACGCGATCGTCTGGGTGAACGAGCGAGGCAACGCTCCGCTGCACGACGGCGACGCAGAGATCGCGACGCTGCGCCTGTGAGATGAGCGAAGCGGAGCGAAGCGAAGCGAAGCGAAGCGCTCCAGACGGCCTTGGCACGCGGGCCTCTCGGCGGTTACCCGAAGCTCTTCACCAGGGCGCGCGACTCGACGATGTTGTCTTCGATGGAGCAGTACGTCCAGCCGCCGTAGCGCCCGATCGAATGGACGCCCGCCGCGTGCAGCTCCTTCGAGAGGCGCCCGTGCGCTTCGATCGACCCCTTCGTGATGTGCACGTAGGCGGGATCCATCACCACCGAGTGCTGGCTCACGAGCCGGTGGTCCTTTCCGATGACCCCCTCGCGTGCGAGGTCGACGAGCACGCGCTCCCGCATCGCCGCCGCGTCGACCACGCCGTCCTTGGGATAGCCGATCTCGACGTACGCGCTGAGGCGATCGGTGTCGAAGATGTTGTCGTAGAAACCGACGCGATAGAACACGGTCGCGCGGTCGGGGTAGTACATCCAGTGCGTCTCCTTGGGCCCTTTGCGGTCGAAGCCCAGGTTGAACACCAGCACCTTGTTCCACGTGAAAACAGCCGGATCGTGCCGTACGCCGGCCATCCGCAGCAGCTTGTCGAACGGCGCGGACGAGACGATTCGCTCGAAGCGGATCTCGCGCTTGGTCGTGCGCGCGGTCTTCGTCGCGAGATCGATCGCCACGAGGCCCTCGTTCAGGCAGATCGCGTCGGGCCGCACGGCGCTCGCGATCGCCCTGACGTACTCGAACGCGCCTCCCTCGGGGTACGTGAAGGTGGAGTTGTAGCTCGCGTTGTCGGGCGCGCGCATGTTGCGGACGATGTCGGTCAGATCGGCGTGGGGGAAGAAGCGCCCCATCGCGTCTTTGTCGAGCGTGCCGAGGTCGGTCGCGTAGAGCTTCTCGTTGTACGGGACCAGGAATTTTTCGGCGATGCCGCGGCCGAAGCGCGCATAGAGCATCTCCTTGAAGTTGGTCTCCGGCATCGCCGCCGCGGGGGCGTGCTTTCCGAGCAGCTCCTTCGGGGCGCGCGCGAAGTAGAGATCGTAGAGGCAGTCGATGAACTCCTCGCGCGGAAGCTGGTGGATGTTCTTCTGGAACGGAAAATCGATCGTGGTGCCCTTGTACGAGACGAACGACTTCTTGTTCACCGTGCGGATCTTCTGGCCCGGCATGCGCGCGCGGAGCCACGCCTCGATGTCCGCGTGCTTGAAGTGGAAGAAGTGGCCCGAGTAGTCCCAGACGAAGCCATCTTGGTGGATCGTCTTGCAGTAGCCGCCGATCTGCGAGTCTGCTTCGAGGACCAGGTAGTCCTTCGCGCCCGCCTCCTCGAGCGCCGCTGCGGTCGCGAGGCCGCTGATGCCTGCGCCCACGATGAGCGTCTTGGTCGAGTCCATTCGCGGACTCTACTACGGAGATCGGCCGCGCGCGTCAGCTCGACGCGGCGCGCTCTGCGAGGGTGATGGCTCGGGTGTAGTGGGCCTCGATCGCCTGCAAATTCAGGCCTTCTAGGAAGGACGAGAACGCAAAATACGGCAGGAGCGTCTGCCAGTTCCGCATCCATCGCGGGCGATGGCGCGGGCGGTCGACGAGACCGAGCGACTGCAGCTCGACCAGGGCGCCGACATCTTCGAGGGCGATGCGGCCGCACGCGAGCAGCTCGACCTCGTCGCGAAACCCGCCGCGCACGAACGCCGAGAGGAACGCCACGACGTTCACGAGGCCGGAGAGGTACGTCGCGTCCTTGGTGAAGACCGACCCACGCGCACCTCCCGCGGGCATCCCGCCGCGGTACACGCGCGACGCGTCGAGGAACGCGTCGTGCCGAGAAGCCCCGAGGCCGACGAGCCATCGGTACGCGTCGACGAAGCTCGCGCCGTCCTCTGCGAGGGCCACGAGCTTCACGCGCGTCGCCAGGCGCTCGAGGCGCGGCGTGGCCAGCGCGCGCTCGTATAGCTCCGCGAAGACCGCGAGCCCCTCTTGCGTCGCCGTCGTGCGCGGTCCGCCGGACTTGAGGAACGGCGCGTGCGGCTGCGCGGCGCCATTCTGCGCGGTGAACGCGTGCGTCTCGACCTCGTGGAAGTAGAGCCCGTCCGCCTCCCAGCCGAGGAACGTGGCGGAGGCGCGGACCTTCACCTTGCGGGTCCCGGCCAACGCCTTGGCCGAGCAGACGTGATCGACGGCCACGTCGAGATCGATGTGAGGGCGATGGCGCGCGATACGTGAGGACAGCGCAGCGGCGAAATCGACGGCGTTCATCGGCGACTCGTCACGGTCGGCGGCCGCGTCCCATCCGTGAACGCGGATGCGCTCCGAGAGGTGCTCGGCGAGATCCAGATTCGTGCGCGCGAGGCCGGGCAAGAGCGTGCGCGCACCGCCGTAGATCTCCGTCGAGACGCGCCCGAATTCGGGGGTGCCTACGGCGAGGAGGAGGCGATCTTTGTCGATCGTGCCGCGAACGACGGCGCGGAGCCACGTCGGGATGGGCGCGTCCCCTTCGATGGCGTCCGCCACGCGCGTGAGCTCCTTCACGTCCTCCGCGAGGCCTTCGCGATCGAACGCGTACACCGGTGCCGGCGAGCGCGATGCGCCGCCGGCAACGAACTCCGCTTCCAGCCCCCCAGGCCACGCGAGATCGTCGAGGAGGTTCGACGGCACGCGCACCTGGGAGAGCGCGCCGGTCACAGTAGAGAGCAGCGCCTCGGCCTCGTCGCGACGCACGAAAATCCCCTTATCCGCGCGCGCAGAGCTCGAGCATCCGCTCGGCCATGAGCGACGGTCCCACGCTTCGTCCCATCGCCGCCGCCACCGCGTAGAGATCGCGCCCCATCTCACCCGCGGTCGGGTAGCGGACGTTCACGTCGCGCGCGAGGCCGCGCCGGAGCACGGTCCACAGCGCGTCGGGGTAATCCCCCTGGATCGTGCGCGGGTCCGGCACCTTGCATCTGCTGACCTTCATGACCGTGTCCATGTCGTCGTCGCCGAGGAACAGCCGGCGGTCCACGGAGAGCTCCCACAGCGTCGTCGCCAGCGCGAAGACGTCGGCGCGCGGATCGGCCGGCTGCCCGTCGAGGACCTCGGGCGACAGGTAGCCGACCTTGCCCTTGACCATCCCCTTCGCGGTCTGCACCGCCTGCCCTTTTCGCTTCGCCATGCCGAAGTCGATCACCTTCACGCGTCCGTCGAACGTGACGAGCACGTTGCTCGGGTTCACGTCGCGGTGCACGACGTTCTGGAGCAAGCCGGTCACCGGATCGCGGACGCCGTGCGCGTGCTCGAGCGACTCGGCGATCCGCGCGCCGATCCACGCCACGAGATCGTAGGGGAGGCGGCGGCCATTCCTTCGATGGACGTCCCAGAGGCCGAGGAGCGACTGCCCGCAGAGCAGCTCCATCGCGATGAACTGCTGCCCGTCCGGCGTCGCGCCGATCTCGTAGACCTGCACGGTCGCGGGGTGCGAGAGCGCGTAGAGGAGCTTGGACTCGTCCTCGAACATCGCGCGCACCTCGGGATCGTCGGCCTTGTCGGTGCGCAGCGTTTTCAGCGCGCAGAACGCGTTCGTGCCGAGCGGCAGGCGCGCCAGGAAGACGTCGGCGACGCCCCCCGACGCGATCTTCTCGTATACGAGATAACGGCCGAGCTCCGAAGGCACGGCGATCAGGCTAGCCGGAATGAGAGCCCCTCGCCGGAGCGTTTGTGCGAAGTGATTCGACTCTCGTCGTCCGGACGCGGCCGCGCGTACTCGCCATTGCGCGGCGCGATCGAGTCGACGCTGCGCGTTGCCTACGCGGGCGGGTGGCCGGCGGCGCTGTGGGGCCTGTCGCCGTTCGCGCGCGTCGGCTGCACGCGCCTCACGTTGCCGATCTTGCCGAACGGATCTCCTCCGCTGCGCGTCGGGTTCGCCTCGGACTTGCACCTCGGACCCACGACACCATCACGCCTCCTCGACGAAGCGTTCGCCCACCTCGCCACCGCATCGCTCGACGTTCTGCTCCTCGGCGGCGACTACGTGTTCCTCGACACGTCGCCCGCAAAAGAGCGCGAGCTCACGGCGCGCGTGGGGGCCGTCCCGGCGGCGCAAAAATTCGGCGTCCTCGGCAACCACGACCTGTGGACCCGCCACGAAGGCCTCGAGCGGGCGCTCGAGCACGCTGGCGCCCGCATGCTCATCAACCGGGGCTTCATGCTCGCCGGTCCCCACTCGGGCGTCGCCATCGCCGGACTCGACGAGCCATGGACAGGGAGCATCGACGCCCCCGCAGCCTTCCGCGACACCAGCGACGCGGAGATGATCATCGTCCTCTGCCACTCCCCCGACGGAGTCCCCGCCGCCACCGAAGCCCTCCTCCGCCACCCTCGACGCCCCGAAGCCCTCTTCATCTGCGGCCACACCCACGGCGGCCACATCGCCGCGCCGTGGGGTCCCCTGATCGTCCCCGGACGCCAAGGAAAACGCTTCTCGGCCGGCCTCTACCAAGAGGGCCCCCTGCGCATCTTCGTATCGCGCGGCATAGGCGGCATCGAGCTCCCAATCCGCACCTTCGCCCGCCCCGAAGTCGTCGTCCTCGACCTCCTCGCCCGCCCATAACGAGAAGTCGTCCGCCTCCCCCGACCCCTGTTCTCCCAAAAGGCTTGTCGGGGTCGCCCCTCCTTCGCCCCGTAAGGACACCACGCGCCGGCGCCCCTGCAACGCGGATCCACCGCGGCGCCGGCGCGAGGGCTCCCCCCGCCAGGGGCGAAGGAGGGGCGACCCCGACAAGCCGAGCGCGCACCTGCGAACCAACCCTCGTCACGCCAAGGGGAGAAACGCCGCCGTCGGCGCGTAAACCGGCTCGTCGGATGCCCATCTTCACCTCCCCTTCGCGCGCCCTTGCCTCGCTCTCCTCCACCACCTGCGTCATCACGCCCGTCGCCCTCGCACTCGCGCTCGAGGTGGCCGTTGCCGTCGCCGCGATCGGCTGCGGCGGCGGCGCATCGGACGCGGCGCAGTTCTTCCCCTCCACCGAGGCCGACGGCGGCCCCGACTCGACCGGCGGCACCGGCCACGAAGACGGCGGCCACCCCGGCGACGGCACCGCGCCCCCTCCCACCTCCGGCGACGGCGGCACCACCGGCTGCGCAAGCGGCCTCACCAACTGCAGCGGCGCCTGCGTCGACGTAAAGACCGATCCCCTCAACTGCGGCGGATGCGGCGCCGCGTGCGCACCCCCGCTCGGCGGCGGACAGCCCGCGTGCGTCGCCTTCCAGTGCACGGTCAAATGCGACCCGGGCCAGCACGCCTGCGGCGGCGTGTGCACCAGCAACAAGAGCGTCGCCACGTGCGGCGCCGCGTGCACCCCCTGCCCCACCCCGAGCAGCGGCACCGCGACCTGCGACGGGACCGCGTGCGGCGCGACGTGCAGCGCCGGCTACCACGCCTGCGGCTCGGATTGCCTCGCCAACACCAGCGTGTCGGGCTGCGGGACCACGTCGTGCACCCCGTGCGTGCCGCCCGCCAACGCGTTCGCCTCGTGCGACGGAGTCTCGTGCGACTTCACGTGCGCGACCGGCTTCCATCGCTGCGGAGGCAGCTGCGCGAGCGACACCAGCGTCGCCGCGTGCGGCGCGTCGTGCGTCACGTGCCCCTCGGCCCCCGCCAACGGCGTCGCGTCGTGCGCGGCGGGCGCGTGCGCCTTTACGTGCAACTTCGGCTACGTCAAATCGGGCGCCTCGTGCCTGCCTGTGACAAACCCCTCGATGACCCTCTCGGGGACCGTCGGCACGAAGACCACGGCGACGCTCACGCTCGATCCGAACCTCGTCGCGCCGCGCCTCGAGTTCTCGGACGTCTGCCCGAACGGCACCATCACGACGACCGTGTCGAGCTACCAGATGGTGCGCGTCGTGAACCCCACGCTCCAGATCGCCACGGTCTCGGTGTGGACCTCCAAGGCGGCGACGACCGGCGCGCCCACGCTGGATACGATCATCGCGTCGTACACGTCGAACCCGACGAACGACGCGCAGCGCATGGCGTGCTCGGTCGGCGTGAACGATCAGTGCACGGACACCAGCGATCCGACCGAATGCATCACGCAGTGGGCCGGCCTGACGAAAGCGGGCGGCAAGGGCGTGACGATCCCGGCGGGCAGCGCGGTCTGGCTCTACGTGTCTTCCTATTACGGTGTCGGCAGCGGCGTCGCGGCCACCGGCGACTACGTGCTCTCCGTGCGGACCGAATCGCTGAACTGACCCCTCGCGGTTTGCGGACTATGCTCTCCGGATGTCGAAGGCCTTCACCAAGGAGGACGACGGCGACACGCCGGTCGAAGAGCTCCTCCCGCCGCGCTCGAGCGAGCCGCAGCCGGTGACGCCCGGCGGGCTCGCGCGCCTTCGTGCCGAGCACTCCGAGCTCGCGTCACGCGGCGCGGGCGCATCACCGGCGGAGGCGCGGCGGCTTCGCGTGCTGGGGCGCATCCTCGAGACGGTGTACGCGCGCGAGCCGGCGCTCGAGGACGGCGGCGCGGGCTTCGGCGCCCTCGTCGAGTTCGAGGACGAGGACGGCGCAGTGACGACCTACCAGCTCGTCGGCCCCGACGAGGCGGATCTCCCGGCGGGGCGCCTCAGCATCGCCTCGCCGCTCGCGCGCGCGCTCGTCGGGAAGAAGCCGGGGGACGACGCGACCCTCCGGCGCCCCAAAGGAGACACCGAGGTCCGCGTGCGCGCCGTCCGGCTCCCCTGACGTCCGCGTTCTTCTTTTTCTTCTTCCTACGCGCGACGACGACGCGCGCCCAAGGCGAGCGCGAGACCGACGAGCACGCCCGCGAGACCGAACGGTCCCGACGAAGTACCTCGCGCGCCGACCGCGCAGCCGCTGGAAGAGCCGCCGCCGCCGGTGCCGCCGTCGCTGTCCGCGCCGTTGCCACTCGTGCCGCTCGTTCCGGAGCTGCCGCTCGCGCCCGACGTGCCAGACGTGCCGCTGGTGCCGCTCGTGCCGGAGCTTCCGCTCGAGCCGCCGTCCTGGCCGGGCGTCCCCGCGACGCACACGTTCGTGGACGTGTTGCATACGGGCTTCGAGAGATCGTTGCAGTCGGTGTCGGCCGCGCACTCGACGCAGCTCCCGCCGGTGCTGCACGAGTGCCCCTTCGGGTTGTTCGCGCACTCCGCGCCCGTCGTGCAGCCGCGGCAGGTGCTCCCGTTGCCGCAGACGGGCGTGGGGTTAGTGCACTGGCCGTTCGAGAGGCACGCGACGCACGTGTCAGTCGCGGTGTTGCAGACCTGCGGAGCGGTGCAGTGCGCATCCTGTGTACACTGCACGCAGCTCCCCTTGTAGGGATCCGAGCTGCCGAGCGCGCAGTGCTTGCCGGTGCACTCGGCCTCGGCCGTGCATGCGCGACACACGTCGTAGCCCGCGCCGGCCGCGCGCTCGCAGATCGGCGTCACGCCGGTGCACTTCGTGTTGTCCTCGCACTGCACGCACTGGCCGTACCTGGCGTCGGCCGCCTTGGTGACGCACACGGACTTGGGCGCGATGCAGTCGCCCGCCGTACAGATCTGACAGGCCGGCGGCGTCGAGGTCCCGTCGCAGATGTTGGAGAGAATGCACGCGCCCTTGTTGTTCGACCACTCGAGCTGCACGACGTACGTGCCGATCGTCCCGGGCTGCGCGTTGCAGATGTCCCCGATCTCTTGGCCGCTGGCGTTGCTGTACCAGGCGGAGTTGACGATCGACGTGTCGGTGACGGCCTCGATGAGCTCGTGCGCGTGGACGCGCGTGACGTTGTTGACGAAGGTCGGATCGCCGCCGCAGCCGGACGCGCACGGGCTGCCAGGCCCCATGTCGGGGTGAACGCCGAACGGGATGTCCTTGCCGTTGATGCGCGTGGAGTAGTGGAACGCGCAGAACTGGACGCACGAGGTGCCGGAGCCCTCTTTGATGGTGATGCCCGGCGGGAAGTCGATCATGTAGATCGACTTCGGGTAGCCGAGCGCATCGAACTCCGGAGCGGGGACGCCCCCGGACGTGATCTGCGCGGCGAGCTCGGTGCCGATCTGCGCGGCGGTGATCGTCGTCGCGGTGTTGACCGGCGTGATCGTGTAGGAGCCGCCGTAGGTGCCGCGACCGATCGTCTGGCCGGTGCCGACCGCACCGTCGATTGTGCCGACGGCGTTGTACTCGGTGAGCCAGTCAAAATAGGGGCTGTTGGTGATGGTGGTGTAGTAGCCGGGGAGCGCCGCCTTGACGGTGGCGTTGGTGTTGGGTCCCCAGAAGACCGCGTTGACCTTGACGGCGGAGATGACCGGACCGCCGTGGTAGTTCAGCTGGCGGTTCGGCACGTCGACGCGCGGGCCGGACGGCCGGGACTGCGGAGCTCGTTCCGCGCGAGGCGTCCCGTCGGCGTTGCGCATCGGCATGACGTAGCGCGGGGCGTAGTACGTCCCCTCGAGCGCCTCGCCGGTCGATCCGGTGCCCACAGGAGCCGTGAGCTCTGTCGAGCAGGCCGCGAACGAGCCCAGGACCGGAAGGAGAAATAGCGCCGCAACACCACGAGACCCACGCCCAACGATCATTCTGGAGCTCCTCGGAAGAGCTGCACTCTAGCGTTCGGCCCGCGTGTGCGCCCGTGGGAAAATGCGCCAGTGGAAATCGGGGAAATTTCCCCACAAAACACGACCGCGCGAGCCCCCGAAGGAGCCCGCGCGGACGCGTGGTTCACCGACGCGGACGATGCCGCGCCGAGCCGTTTCTCAGCGACCGTTGCGGCGACGCCGAACGACCAAACCGAGCGCGAGGAGCGCGCCGCCGAAGCCGAACGCCGCCTGCGAGTTGCCGCCGACGTTGCTCACCGCGCAGCCGCTGCTCGTGGTGGTGCCGCCGCCACCACCGCCGCCACTGCTGCCGCTGCTGCCGCCGGTTCCGACCGCACCGCAGGTGCCGGCCGCCGTGTTGCACTCCGGGCCATCCGCCGCCGACGCGCAATCCGCGTTCGCTTTGCAGGTCGCGCAGGCGCCCGCCGTCGTGTCGCACGCTGGCTTGGGGTTTTTGCACTGCGCGCCGGTGGTGCAGCCGACGCAGGTGTTCTTCTTGGTGTCGCAGACGGTGCCGCCCGTGCAGTCCGCGTCCTTCACGCACTGCTCGCACTTGCCCGCGTTGGCCGAGCTCGCGTCGGTCACGCAGTGCGTGCCGGCCGTCGTGCACTCGGTGTCCGACTTGCAGCCGCGGCACGCGTTCGTCGTCGTGTCGCAGACCGGGCCCTTCGTCGACGCCTTGCAGTCGTCGGCGACCGTGCACTCGACGCACTTGCCGCCGCCGCCGCTTCCCGCGTCGGTGGCCGCGTCCGAGCCCGCGTCACCGCCGCCGCCGCCTGCGATCAGGCACCTCGGCGCCGCCGTCGGGCACTCCTTGTCCGCAGAGCACGGCCCGCACGTGTCGTCCTTCGACGTCGCGGACTTGTTGCAGACGTCGCCGCCCGTGCACTTCGTGATGTCCTTGCACTGGACGCAGGTGCCGACCTTGTAGTCGCTGGCGTCGGTCGCGCAGACCGGCGTGGCGCCGCTGCAGTCCGCGTCCGCGGCGCAGGGACCGCACGCGGCGCCTTTTCCGTCGACGCAGGGCGGCAGGCCGGCGACCACCGCCGTGCACTTGCCCTGCGCGTTCGACCACTCCGTCTGGACCTCGTAGGTCGCAACGGTCGCGATACTCGTGCCCGTGCCCTGGACGTCGTTCGCGCAGATGTCGCCGATCTCACCGCCCGCCGTGTCGTACCAGCCAAGCGGGTAGTCCACAGCGGTGCCGATTCCGACGTCCGGATCGGTCGTGGCTTCGATGAGCTCGTGGGCGTGGATCTCGGTGTCGTTGCCAAAACGCGTGGCCGCTTGGCCGCAGGCCGACTCACACCCGTTCGAACCGAGGTCGGGGTGGACGCCGTACGCGAGGTTCTTCCCCTTGTAGACGATGGTTCCGTGGTAGCCGCAGAACTTCGTGCAAGACGCGTCACCGTTGTCTTGCGTGATGCTCGTGATGGTCGCGGGGAAGTCGAACATGTAAAGCGTCCGGTAGCCGCCTACGTCGTCGGGGCTCGGCGCCGGGAGCTTGCCGGCGTCGATTTGCGCGGTGAGCTCCGTCTGGATCTCGCTGTCGGTGATGGTCGTGGCGGTGACCGACGGCGTGATGTCGACCGTCTTCAAGAACGTGCCGCGCCCAATATGCTGGTTCGTGTCCGCATGCCCGTTGGTGATCTTGAGGTTGGCCGGGACTTTGATTGTGTCGTACTCGCCCAGCCAGTCCATGTATCCGCTGTTCAGGACCGCGGTGTAGTAGCCGCCCATCTTGTTCTGGATGTCGGTGTTGAGCCCGGACCCCCAGAGGACCTGGACCACCTCGACGTGCGAGAGCACGCGGCCGCCGTAGTACTTGAGCTTGATGATCGGTGCGTTCGGATCGCGCGGTGCGACAGGGCCGCGGCGCACGGGGTAGATCGCCTTGCGCGCCGGCGCGGTCGCGGCAGCGGTCGTGCTGCCGACCTTCTGGACCGGACTGCTCTCGGAGGTACACCCGCCCACGACGGAGACGGCAATGAACGGAAGCGCGCACGCAGCGCGCAGAAAGGACGACTTTGTTTGCAAAGGGATCTCCGTGAAGTGGGGGTTTCCAACCAAACACCGGGCCGCCGCGAGAGGAAGGCCAGTGCACCTCGAACCGACAAGCTTAGCGCCTAGCCCGACGGCGTGTCACCGCCGAGAGCATCAAGAGGAGAGAATCCGAGCGAGGCCAGAAACCGCGGCGATCACCGAACCCGTGAGGGCCGTGCGTAGATGAGACGCGCGCGTGGTCGGCAAATCGGCTCCGTGCGATCGTTTTGAAGCGGGTCGCTTGCGCGGACCCGACGTCGCGCAGCGCAAGAAGAACAAGAAGAGAAAGAGGAGCAGGGAAGTCTGAAGGGTCTCTGTTCGTCTGTCGAGGCAGTTTGACACACCGACGCCGCGCCGCCGGGAGCGGGGGCCGTTCGTTCGACGAGCGAGGCCGTGATTGATTCGATCCGCGGACAACGGATTACGTCGCGGCTGGAAGCGGGCTGTTTCCTGCAGCCTTTTCGAGCCGTTCAGCGCCCGAATCGGAAGTCGTACGTCACGCGCGTCGGCCCCTTGGCGCGGGGGAATTTCCACCCGCCGACTTTCTTCACGAGGCACGTCGAGAGCGGCGTGCTCCCGACGGAGGAGAGGACGACGAGCGGCCTGTCGACCTTGCCTGTCGGCAGGACGTTCCACGTCATCGACACCTGACCGTTCGCCTTCTTCGCGACGGCGTGGCACGCGCGGATGTCGGGCCCGTGCTTGATGATCGCGTCGAGGACGACCTTCGGCGCGAGCGCGCCGGTCGCCCAGCTCTCGTCCTTCGCGCCGGCGTCGTCCCTCGAGCCGGCCGGGTTGCCCGTGCACTGCGCCTTCACGCACGCGCATGCGTACTGAGGTCCCGTGTACGGATCGCATGTCAGCTGGAAGCCGTCGCACCGGGCGCGCGCGCGCGTCACGCACGACTCGGGCTTGAGCGCGAAGCAACAGTTGAGGGGCTGGCAGTCTGAGTCCTTTTCGCACGTCGTCGAGATCGGCGCATCGGCGGATGGCGCCGCGACGACGGAGGAGGACGGTGCGACGCTCGCGGCAGTGGCGTCCGCGGCGCCTCCTTCGTCGGGTACGTCGATCCCCGATGTGCGGCTCGAGCATGTCGGCCACGTGCTCACCATTGCCCCTAGGGCGGCGACGTGAGCCAGCGCGAGCCGATGCATGGCGTAGACCTTATCAAGTCCGCGCGAAGGTTGCGCGGAGCCCGCGTCGCACGTTCACGCCCTTGCGCTGCGAGATGCGCACGCTACTGTTCTCCGGCATTGACGTCGCATCGATCAAGCTTCCCTCCCCGCCCCTCCGTTCCCCCTCTTCGTCACTCGAGCCGGCCGCCGGTGCACGCCGATTTCACCGGCGCCAGCGGCAGCTCGGTGCGCTTCCGGCCTGCGAGGCTGACGCCCGACGAGCTTCCGCTCGGCCTTCGATGCCGGTTTCGGATCGACGGGATGCCGCATGGACCGGTGTCGGTGCTCGACGTCGCCAGCGCTGGCGCCGCCGTGGCCGCGCCGGAGGGGACGTCCTTGCCGCCCGGCAGCGTGCTCGAGGATTTCGAGATCCTCATCGGCGATCGAGCCATCTGGTCGGGCGCGGCGACCGTCGTGCACGAGAGCGCCACGCGCCTCGGCGTGCGCTTTCAATCGGGCGTCGTCGACCTCAGCGCGCTGCGCGTCCACGCGACGCTGCAGCGGAGGCTCGACGTCCTGCGCGAGCAACGGACGATGCTCCCCGACGCGTGGCGCGCCGCGGTGTCGGACGTGCGCCAGCTCCTCGAGGACGCGAAGGTGGAGGTCGAGGAGCTCGAGCGCCGCGACAACGAAGACCCTCTGCGGCGGGAAGAAGAAGAAGCGCACCTGTTCGCGAGCCTGCGCGAGCACTGGGGCGCGGAGTTCTTCGCGTCGCTCGCCGGACTCTACGAGCTCAGCAAACCGCTCGACCCCGGCCTTCGCGCGCACGCGCGCAGTTACGCGGCCTCGGCGCTCATGCCCCTCCTCTATGCGTGCCCGATGCATCGACGCGCGTACGACAAGCCCCTCGGCTACGCCGGCGACTTCCGCATGATGGAGCTCTACTTCGCGCGCCGCCTCACCGGCGACGGCATGTTCGGGCGGTTCCTCCACTCGATCGGACAGAACTACGCGCTCGGGCATACGGTCGTCGCGCGCGAAGCCGTCATGCACGACGCGGTGCTCGACGCCATTCGCGCCCCCGGCACCGGGCCGGTCCGCATCTTGTCCCTCGCGGCCGGACCGGCGATCGAGCTGCGGCGCATCCTCGACTCAAACGTGCAGCTGCCGCGGCCGCTGGAGCTCATCCTCCTCGATCAAGACGAGGCGGCACACGAGGCCGCGCACCGGCGCCTCAGCCGGATCCTCGTCGAGCGCCATCAGGGCGCGCTCCCCGTCGCGCTCACCTGCCTGCACTTCTCCGTGCGTCAGCTATTGAAGCCACAGACCGACGAGGAGAAACGGATCGTCAAAGAAACGCTGTCGGGCCTCGATCTCGTCTACTCCGCCGGCCTCTACGATTACTTGCCGGCGCCGGTCGCCGCGCGCCTCACGCATCACGTCTACGGGATGGTCGCGCCGGGTGGACGACTTCTCCTCGGCAACCTCGTCGAGGCCGCAGATACCACGTGGATGATGGACTACGTGATGGGTTGGGAGCTCCAGTACCGCGTGGACGCCGACATGATGGCGCTCGCGCGCGGGCTCGCGCCGGAGCCGACCCGCCTCGGGATCACGCGAGATAAAACGGGGTATTGCATGTTCCTCGACGCGACGAAGCCCGCCTGACGGCCGCGCGTCACCGGCGCGACTACAGCGGCGTATCGCCGGTGCGCTTGGGCGGCCGCTCCGAAGGCGCGCCAATCTGAGGGACGCGCGGCGCGCGCGCGACGACGAGCGATTGGATGCCGCCCGACGGCGGAGGGCGGCTGCTTTGCTTTGCGACGAACGTGGCATCGCCGAACGTCCATTTGCCGGCGAGGCGACACTCGGCGAGCGCGAGCGCCATCTCCGACGCATTGCCGTAGCGCTTGGCCGGATCCTTCGAGAGCGCGCGCATGACGAACGCCTCGAGATCCATGGGCAGCGCCCGCGACCCGCCGGCGCGCGAGGGCGGCGTCGGCGCGTCGTTGATGTGTGCGAAGACGACCGCGCTGGCGTTCTCGCGCTCGAAGGGCGGAACGCCCGCGAGGAGGAAGTAGAGGACCGCGCCGAGCGCGTAGACGTCGGAGCGCGCGTCGGCATCCTTGCCCATGGCCACTTCTGGAGAAATGTACGCGGGCGTGCCGAGGACCCAGCCGGTCTGCGTGACCGTCGAGTCGACCGCGGTGACCTTCGCGATGCCGAAATCGAGCACTTTCACGAAGTCGTGCTCGCCGCCGAGCGACGTGAGAAAGAGGTTCTCCGGCTTCACGTCGC
>JBBRLQ010000010.1:0-245992 GCA_038231275.1 Polyangiales bacterium | reverse complement strand
TCTGACGTGGTCGTTTTCGTTCTGATCCTTCCACGTGCCCGACACGCCCTTCACGTTGGCCTGACCGCCGAGCTTTCCTTCGGTGCCGACCTCCTTAGCGACGCGCGTGACCTCGACGGCGAACGAGTTGAGCTGATCGACCATCTTGTTGATGACGTCTTTGATCTGGAGGATCTCGCCTTTGACGTCGACGGTGATCTTCTGCGAGAGGTCACCGTTGGCGACCGCGGTCGTCACCTTCGCGATGCTTCGCACCTGCGCGGTGAGGTTTCCGGCGAGGACGTTGACGTTGTCCGTCAGGTCTTTCCACGTGCCGGAGACGCCCTGCACGTCGGCTTGGCCGCCGAGCTTTCCTTCCGTACCGACCTCTTTCGCGACGCGCGTGACCTCGGCGGCGAACGACTGGAGCTGATCGACCATGACGTTGATCGTGTTCTTCAGCTCGAGGATTTCCCCCTTCGCGTCGACGGTGATCTTCTGGGAGAGGTCGCCCTTCGCGACGGCGGTGGTGACCTTCGCGATGTTACGGACCTGGGCGGTCAGGTTCGCGGCGAGGCCGTTGACGTTGTCGGTGAGATCGCGCCACGTGCCGGAGACGCCGCGGACCTCGGCTTGGCCGCCGAGCTTTCCTTCGTTACCGACCTCCTTCGCGACGCGCGTGACTTCGGCGGCGAACGAGTTGAGCTGATCGACCATCGCGTTGACGGTGGTGCCGATGCGGAGGAACTCGCCGCGGACCGGGCGCCCTTCGATCTCGAGGACCATCTTCTGCGAGAGGTCTCCGCGCGCGACGGCGGTGATGACGCGCGCGACCTCGTTGGTGGGCGCGACGAGATCGGCGATGAGCTGGTTGACCGACGCCATGCCGCTCGCCCACGAGCCCTTCGCGGGGCCGACCGACGCGCGCTCGTGCATGCGGCCTTCCTGGCCGACGACCTTTCCGACGCGAACCAGCTCGCTCGCGACGTGCTCGTTCAGGCCGACGATGTCGTTCAAGAGCTCGCCGGCGCGGCTCATGATGCCGTCCTTTTGGTACGTGAAGCGCACGGTGAAATCGCCTTGTTTGACCGACTTCAGGAACTCGACGAGGTGCTCGACCTCGACGCGGCTCACGGTCGAGAGGCGATCCCACTCGGTGATCGGAACGCCGGTGTCGAGCGCGCGCTTCGCCAGCTCGGCGCGCTCGTCGCTGTCTCGTTCGCGCTTCACACGACGGAACGCCTCGCCGGCGATTTCCGACGGCGGCGACGCCACGTGGCCGTTGCCATCGCCGTTCGTGGTCTTTTTTCCAACCTTCGCGCGCGTGAGTCCGGAAGAACGAGCGACGGATCCCTGAGACGGCTTGACGGGCATACGGCCTCCACGAATTAATCAAACACACCGGCTGGGCGCGCCCGTGTGGCAAATTGACACAAGCGCGCGGGTTGGGGCGCGCGCGGCGGTCGGGCTAGGAAAGCAAACTACGGACCGTGTCGAGGAGTGCGCGGAGGGGGATCGGCTTCGTGAAGTGAGCGTCGAATCCTCCGTCCTTCGCGCGTCGCCGATCCTGGTCGCTGCCGTAGCCGCTGAGGGCCACTGCGCGGATGCTCGCCCCCCCGCGGACCGCCTCGAGCGCACGGACTTGGCGAAGGAGATCGAACCCGTCCTCCGCGGGCAGGCCGATGTCGGAGAGCAGGATGCGCGGCGCCTCTCGCTCGAACACACGCAGCGCCTCCGCAGCGCTGCTCGCCATCAGTACGACCGCGCCGCTCTGCGCGAGCACGGTCGCAAGCATTTCTCGGTTATCGTCGTCGTCGTCCACGACGAGCACGCGGACGCCGGCGAGCTCCGGACAGTCGAACGCTGTCATTTTCTAGGCTCTTCTTATGCTTCGAGAAGGGGACCCGTCGGATTTCTCGGTGATCCTAGCCAAGGGAACGTCGCGGTCAACCCAGGTCGAGCGCTCAGGCGGTTGGTTTTTTCTTTTCGCCGTGGAGCTCGTTTTCGGCGGGCGTAACGACCGATGGGAAGAACGGCTCGGGTAGGAGCTTGCGCCGCTGTCGCGCTTTGGCCGCCTCCTTGCATCAGGACCGCAGCGGAGGTCCCCGATGTTCTCACTCCAGAAGATGCTGGTCGCGACCGACTTCAGTGACGCGTCGGACGTCGCCGTGGAGAGCGCGCTCGACCTCGCCGAGGCCATGGGCGCGTCGATCACGCTAGTCCACACCTACTCGCTGCCGACCTACGGATACCCGGAAGGGGCCTTCATCCCGCAGGCCGAGGTGGCGCACGATCTCGTGACGTCGCTCACGGCAGCGCTGAAGAGCGAGATCGAATCGCACGCGGAGCGCAGGGTTCCGATGGCGTACGTGCTGCGGCTCGGGCCGGCGCCCGAGGTGATCAACGACGTCGCCGAGGAGATCGGCGCGGATCTCGTCGTCGTGGGAACGCACGGGCGAACGGGGCTGGCGCACGCGCTCTTGGGGAGCACGGCCGAGCACATCCTGCGCGCGGCGACACTGCCGGTGCTCGTGGTGCGGACGCACGCGGAGACGGGCCACGAAGAGCAGCACGAGCGCGACGACGCACCTCGCGACGCGAGCGCGCACTAAAATTTGCCTGGCTCGAGAGCGAAACGCGTCACTCGCGCGGACGTTTGACGCGCGGCGCCGCGGGCGAGGCCGGGGCATCGACACGCGGCCGAAAGCCCGACCCATTCTTGTGTCCCTCGGGCGGGTGTCCATCGGGGCGCGCGGCGGCGCGAACGCTCGCGACGTAGGCCTCGAGCGCGTCGATGTGCCTTCGAACGGCGTCGACGTCGTCGGTGTTTGCGGCGTCCTCGAGCAGGCCGCCGATCGTGCTGATGCGAGGGAGCCCGTAGCTGACGCCGTTGCCGCGCATGTTGTGGCCGAGGCGCGCGAGGGCGCCGTGATCGCCTCGCGCCAGCGCCTCGCGCGCGCGCGACACGTCCTTCTCGCGGTTGCCCAAGAACTGCGGGAAAAGCGCCACGGCCTGTGGCGACATTCCTGCGGGCCCGCACGGCTCCCGAGACGCGCGCTCGGGCGGCGGGGTGGGAGCGGCGGGGGACGTGTGGGCGCGCAGCGCTTCGACGAGGGCATGCCGCGTGATCGGCTTCGAGAGGTGCTCGGCGCACCCTGCGGCGAGCGCCCGCTTGACGGTCTCGGCGAGCGCGTCGGCGCTGAGCGCGACGACCGGGATCGGGCGGAGCCCCTTCTCCCGCTCCATTTTTCGAAGTGCGATCGTCGTCGCGAAGCCGTCCATCCCAGGCAAGTGCAGATCCATGAGCACGACGTCGAAGGGCGAGGCCGCGAGCTGGGCGAGCGCCGCCCGCCCGTCTGCCGCGAACTCGGCCACGATGTCGGTGCCGCGCAAATGCTCGGTCACGAGCGCGCGGCTCTCCCACGAGTCGTCGACCAGCAGAGCGCGGATCGGCTTGGCCCCGGACCGCATCACGCCGCTCGCCGGCAGCGCGCGCGGGACCTCGGGAGGTCCTGAGCCGCGCGCGCTCTCCTCGTCCGCCGCGGGCAGAGGAAGGGTGACGATGAAGTCACTCCCGCGATCAAGCTCGCTCTTCACGTCGATCCGTCCGCCCATGACCCTCACGAGCTGCTTCACGATGTGGAGACCGAGGCCCACGCCTCCGAAGCGCTGCGCGATGGTCTCGTCGCTTTGCACGAAGCTCGCGAAGACGGCCTCGAGGCGATCGCCGGGGATTCCTATCCCGGTGTCGTGCACGCCGAGCCGGACTTCGTCGGGACGTCCGGGGACGGCGCGGGAAGTGAGGCTCACCGCGCCCGATCCCGTGAACTTCACGGCGTTGCCGAGCAGGTTCACGAGGATCTGGCGGAGGCGGCGCGCGTCACCCATGACCAGGCGCGGCGAGTCCGGACCGTGCTCGAAGCGCAAATCGAGCTTCTTTTCCCGCGCGGCAGGAGTCACGAGCTCGATCGCGCTTTCGGCGACGCGCACGAGATCGAGGGGGGCGCGCTGCACGACGATCGATCCGGACTCGATGCCGGCCAGGTCGAGGATGTCGTCGGCGAGCGCGAGGATGTGATCGCCGGCGCGCCGTAGCGCGGCGAGCTGCCCAGCGGCTTTGTCGGTCAAGTCGGCCTCGGCGAGGAGATCGGCCATCCCGAGCACCGTGTTCAGAGGCGCGCGGAGCTCGTGGCTCACGTTTGCCAGGAACTCCGTCTTCGCGCGGCTCGCGCGGACGGCCTCGTCGCGTGCCCCGAACGCCGCGTCGCGCACCTGACCGCGTGCGATCGCGAGGACGAGTGCGCGACCGATCGCCCGCGGCTCGGGCGGGCGCGCGCAGACGACGTCGGCCGCGCCCAACTGGACGAGCGTCTCCGCGCGCGCCGTGTCCTCGTCGTCGCCGACGACCACGACGGGGACGGACGTGCCCCACCGCTCGAACGCGAGGATCGCCTCCTCTGCGCGAAGGGCCTCGCGCGCGGCGACCTCCAGCACGATCACGTCGAAGCTCGCGACGGGCGGCGACTCCATCGTGTCCTCGAAACGAACGGTGTCGACGGTTCGGACGCCGGGCGCTTTCCGGAGAACGCGCCGCAGGCTCGTCCGCTCGTCACCGAGCGTCACGTGCAGCACGCGCGCATTATCAGACAGAACGGAGAGAAGGCTCATCTCACCCTTCACATCATGACCGTTTCTCGGCGCCGACGGGAGCCCCGGGCCAATTCTCCTCGCAGGTTGCACGCCAACGTGGGTCGAGGCGGAACGCCACGCGCTTCGGCGCGGAGCATGGCACGCGCCTTGTAACCTACACCGATCGGGATAGCGCCGAAGCCCATCCGCAGCTCCCGCGCCCGGCTTCGCCGGTCGTAACCCCCACGCTGGAGGTCGAACAATGAGCCAACCCGAAGACCGCGGGCGACTGGTCCTGGTCGCCGACGACGACGACGATCTTCGCGCGCTCATCGCCGCGACGTTGCGGCGCGACGGCTACGAGGTGATCGAGGCGAGCAACGGCGCCGAGTTGCTCGAGCGCCTCAACGCCGCCATCGAGTCGCCGAACAAGAGACCGGAGATGATCATCTCGGACGTGCGCATGCCGATCCTGTCGGGCTTGGGCGTGCTGAGCGCGCTCCGCCGCGCGCACGTCTCGATGCCGGTGATCTTGATCACGGTCTTCGCCGACACGTCGATCCGTACGGTGGCGGAGCGCCTCGGCGCGACCGGCGTGCTGAAGAAGCCCTTCGACATGGATGACCTCCGCACGGCCGTGGTCAACGCAAAGGCAGCGCACGAGCGCATGAGCGCCAAGTTCCGATGGTGAGCTACTTCGCGCCGCCGAGCAGCTCGCGGATCTTCGCGAGCAGAGTTTCGGGCAAGCACGGCTTCACGAGGAACGCGTCGCACCGCACCGCCCGCGCCCGCTCCGCGTGGGACTCGAGCGAGTGCCCCGTGAGCGCGATGATCGGGATGTGGCTCGTGGACGCGTTCTCTTTGAGCCGCCGCGTCGCCTCCCAGCCGTCGACCCCCGGCAGCGCGAGGTCCATCACGATCACGTCGGGCACGAGCGCCGTCCCCTTCGCGACGGCGTCGAGACCGTCGACCGCCTCCTCCACGCGAAAGCCCTGCGCCCCCAGGTACGTCGCATAGAGCATTCGGTTGTCTTCGAAGTCGTCGACTACCAAAACGAGCGGTCTTGCGTCCGGAGTCATTCGATCAGGTTCACTATAGCGAGTCGCGGCGCCAAATAGGGCGCCCATCAAAAACGCCACGCGTGGCGTAATTGCCGCCACACCCGGCTCGAGGTCGGCCCAATCTCGTCGGAATCCCTCCTTCGCCCGTGGTCGCTACTCGGGCATGGGGACTGCAATCGAGCTCTTCCGCGTCGTGGGGTATTAGGAGGACAGATCCGTGCAACTCAGACTCCTGGTCGTCGACGAAGACACGAGCATCGGGACCTCGCTCGCGAGCGAGCTCAGCCCTCGGGGCATCGAGGTGGTCATGGAGCGCGCCCCGGACGCGGCGCTTCGACGCCTGCTCCGCGAGGATTTCCAGGCGATGATGTGCGACGCGCTGCGAGTCGAGGCCGACCTCGAACTATGCCGCCAGGCCGTGGCCCTCCGCGAGGAGCTCCCGGTCATCGTCACGGCGTCGATGCCGACCGTCGAGGCGGCGATCTCGGCGATGCGCGCGGGCGCCTGCGACTTCCTCACGAAGCCGATGAAGGTGACGGAGTGGCTGCCGGCGATCGACCGCGCCTTCGAGCAGCACGCGCTTCGTGAGCGGGTGCGGCGCCTGCGTCGGGTGGACGAGCAGGGCTCGCGCTTCGACGACATCGTCGGCGGCAGCAAGGCGATGCAGCGGATCTTCGACATGATCATGCGGGTCGCCGACAGCGACGCGACGGTGCTCGTCACCGGCGAGAGCGGCACCGGCAAGGAGCTCGTCGCGCGCGCGTTGCACGACCGGAGCTCGCGCGCGGCGGCGCCGTTCGTCGCCATCAACTGCGCGGCGATGCCAGAGAGCCTTCTCGAGAGCGAGCTCTTCGGTCACGTGAAGGGCGCCTTCACGGACGCGCGCGGCGGGCGCGAAGGGCTTTTCACCCAGGCGAGCAAAGGCACACTCTTCCTCGACGAGATCGCGGAGATGCCCGTTGGCATGCAGGCAAAGCTCCTGCGTGCGCTCCAAGAGCGGACCGTGCGCCCCGTGGGGAGCAACGAGGAGGTGCCGTTCGACACGCGCATCGTCGCGGCGACCAACCGCGACCTCGAGGTGGAGATCGCCGAGCGCAGATTCCGCGAAGATCTCTTCTACCGCATCAACGTGGTCCACATCGACGTCCCGCCGCTCCGCGCGCGCGGGGACGACGTGCTCACCCTAGCGCAGCACTTTCTCCTGCGCTGCCAGGGCGGCACGGCCGAGGCCGCTCGTGTGCAGGGCCTCAAACGCGCGGCCGCCGAACGCTTGCTCGCCTACCCCTGGCCGGGCAACGTGCGCGAGCTCCAGAACAGCATGGAGCGCGCGGTCGCACTTGCGCAGTTCGATCAGGTCGGTCTGGAAGATCTCCCGGAGCGCGTGACCGCCTACCGCGCGACTGGCCTCCCCTCCGAGCTCGCCAGCGATCCGCGGCACTTCTTGCCGATGGACGAAATCGAGCAGCGCTACATCCGCAAGGTGCTCGACGCGATGGGAGGCAACAAGGCCTCGGCGGCGCGTGTCCTCGGCGTCGATCGACGAACGCTCTACCGCAAGCTCGATCGCTGGCGCGTGTTCTCGGAGACCTCGGGCAAAGAGAAGGACAGCGTCGCAGCCGCGGAGTGACGCTTGGTTCGCAGGTGAAGGTCAGCGAAGGTCAGCGTTCGCCGCGGCGCTTCTTCGGCGCCTTTTGCGGCGGCAGTTTTGCCGGCTTCTGCTGCTCGGGCGTGACCACGGGAGCGGGAGCGTCGCCGGGCCCCGACGGACCGCCGTGCCCCTCGCCGTAGCCGTGCGAGCGGTTGAATCCCTGATCTCGTTCCTTCGGCTCCGGCGGCCTCTGCTGCGGTTTGGTCGTGCTCATGGGTAGTGGGGGAGCAAGCGATGTGCCGCGCCGGGTGGGCACGTCGCATGCTTCGTTTCGTGGTGCCCGCCCGCATGGGCGCGGGAGGGATTCCACCCATGAAGCTTCCCCACGCCCGTCAGTCGCTGTGGATCAGCACCCAGCCTTCGAACGAGCTGCCGCAGCTCTCGGGCGACCTCATCGTGGACGTCGCGATCGTCGGTGGAGGGATCACGGGCCTCACGGCCGCGCTGCACCTACGGCGGGCGGGAAAGTCGGTCGTCGTCATCGACGCGCACACGATCGCGGAGGGCGTGACGGGCCACACCACCGCGCACCTGACCGAAGCCCTCGACGCGCGTTACACCACGCTGGCGCGGACCTTCGGCGACGAAGGGGCGCGCCTCGCGGCGGAGTCCACGCGGTCGGCCATTCACGACATCGAGGAGATCGCCGGCGTCATCGACGTCCCGTGCGGTTTTCGCCGCCTTCCTGGATTTCTGTACACGGAGTCGGAGAGCACGAGCGAGCTCGAGGCCGAGCTCGACGCGGCGTCGCGCGCGGGCGTGCACGTGTCGCTCACGAACGAGGTGCCGCTCCCCTTCGCGCGCGCCGCGCTTCGCTTCGAAGACCAAGCGCAGATGCACCCGCGCGAATATGCGCTCGGGCTGGCGCGCCTGCTCGCCGGAATGGGCGTGCGCATTTACGAGCGGACGCGCACCGTCCACGTCCACGAGCGGACGAGGCACCGGGTCATTACCGATCGCGGCGTCGTGCACGCCGCACATGTCATCTACGCAACGCACACGCCGCTCGATCGCTTCGCGCTCCAGTCGAAGCTGTCGCGGTACCAGTCGTACGTGCTCGCCTTCGCGTCCCCCGGCGCGGCGCCGGACGGGCTCTTCTGGGACACCGAGGATCCCTACCACTACGTTCGGAGCCAGACCGTGGGTGCTGCGACGCTCCTCCTCGTCGGCGGCGAAGATCACAAGACCGGACAGGAGCACGACACCGGCGAGCGCTACGCGCGCCTCGCCGAGTACGCGCGAGAGCGGTTCGGCGTCGAGTCCATCCATTTCATGTGGTCGTCGCAGGTGATCGTGCCGGTCGACGGCTTGCCGTACATCGGCGCGTCGGCGAGCGGAAACGCCACGTACGTCGCGACCGGATACGCGGGCAACGGAATGACGTTCGGCACGCTGGCGGGGAGAATGCTGAGCGACGCGATCCTCGGTCGCGCGAACCGCTACGCCGAGCTCTACGCCCCCAGTCGCATTCCGGCGCTCACCGCGGCGAAGGACTTCGTCATGTCGAACATCGACATCCCGCTGCACATGATCGGCGCCCGCCTGAAGCACGCGTCGGCGCCTTCGCTCGCGGAGGTGGCGCGCGGCGAGGGGAAGATCGTGCGGCACGAAGGCGAGCTTCTCGCGGTCTATCGCGACGAGGAGGGCGTCGCGCACGCGCTTCGACCGAAGTGCACGCACATGGGCTGCTTCGTGGAGTGGAACCGCGCCGAGTCGACCTGGGACTGCCCGTGCCACGGCTCCCGCTTCGCGACGAGCGGCGAGGTGTTGACGGGGCCCGCGACGACGGACCTGCCCTCCAAGACCGTCGAGCAGATCAATCGCCGGACTTCGACGCCGCGAGCGAGCGCTCCACTTCCTCGAGGGCGGTGATCACGTTGTCGGGGCTCACCGGCTCGGTCATGGCCTCGGCGACGAGGTCCCGGCGATTTGCCACACTCGGCAAGTCTCGCCGCAGCTCCTCGAGGAGGCCGACCACCTTCGCGATTTTCTGCTCGGCGAGGAGGTTCACCTGCAGATCGAGGTGTGCGCGCTGATCGCCATGACGGACCTGCCGGTTCTGCGTCGTCAGGACCATCGTGGTCATGAGGAGCGCCGCTAGGCCGATCGTCCCCTGCATCCAGAAAAATGGCGGAGGATCGAGCGGCGTCAGCCCGAACCGCGGCGCGACGAGGTTCCACGCCATCCAGGCCGCGACGAGCGCCACGACGACGTAGATCGTGCGCGGGCGGCCGAGCGCTTCGGTGACGCGTTCGATGAAGAGCTGGTGCGTGCTCGCGCGCTCGTCGGCCCGCTGGCGGAGCGCGTTGATCGCCTTGACGTTGCGGTCGAGCACGGTGCTGTTGGGCTCTTGCTCGTCGCCGGGCTCACTGCGCATGAGCCCAGTGCAGCAAGCGAGGTGCCACATGACGCCAGACCGATGTCAGCCGAAATGTCAGCCGACCTCGGCCTCCAGCGTCTGCACCTGGCGACAAAATGCGCGCTCGTCGATGGCGGTTCTCGCCGTCGCGACCGCCACGAGCAACCCCGAAGCGCGCGCGTGGGCCCTCCAGAGCTCCGGCTCCTCGGACGCGAGGTCGACGATCTGGAGGCGCGACGGTCCGCTCCTCCGCGAAGTCTCGCCGACTTGCCCGCGCGAAGAAGCGCGGATCGGCGCGCAAACCCGCCTCGTGGTGGCAATTTACCACGCCTCGAGGTCGTTCCGGCGCCACAGGAAACGCTCCTGTCAGCGGCGGAGAGGCGCTAACTTCGAGAGTTAGCCTCGATGCCGCGCCCGCGATCCGACTTCGTCATCTTGTGCGCCGCAGTGGGGATCGCCGTGGCGGTCGCGATCACCGCCGCCACCTCGATCTCCTACGTCGCGGCGAACCGATGGGTCGATCACACCCTCGAGGTGGACCAGGAGGCGGACGAGTGGCTCATCGCCGTCCTCGACACGCAGACAGGTCTGCGCGGGTTCGTGCTGAGCGGCACGCCGATCTTCCTCGCTCCGTACGAGTCCGCGATCTCGCGCGAGCGCGCGCGCGCGGCTCACTTGAAGGAGCTCGTCCAGGACAACCCCACCCAGGCCGCCAACGTCGACACCACGGATCACGACGCGCTCCGAATGATGGCCTTCTTTGCAGAGGTCCTGGCGCTCGCCAAGACGGCCCCGCATGACGAGGTGCTCCGACTCATCGCGACCGGCGAAGGGCAACGACGAATGGATGCCTTCCGCGCAGACATCGACCGAATTCGCGCCGACGAGACGCGACTGCTCGCCGAGCGGCGCGCGGTCGCCAACTCGCGCGCACTTTATGCGTTCGGAGGCGTGCTCGTCATCGGCCTCGCCGCGTTCGGCTCGGTGTTCTACGCGTGGACCGTCCAGCGGCGCCGCGCCAACCTCGTGGACCGCCTCGCGGAGGAGGCGCGAGAGCGGCTCGAGGCGCTCTCCGCGGTGGCGTCGGCGCTGGCAGCCGCCCGCACGCGCGCGCAGGTGGCCGACGCCGTGGTGGAGCACGCGTTCGCCGCGGCCAAGGCCGACACGTGCACGCTCTACCTCTTGAACGACACGGGGACGCTGCTCGAGCTCATCGGGGAGCGCGGCGTCTCTCCACAGATCATGGAGAAGATCCGGAGCATCACCGAGACCGCAGGGAATCCGGACTTGTTCGCGTCGATGAAGTCCGGCCGGGCCACGTGGGTCGAGAGCGCCGCCGAGTATACCGCGCGCCTGCCCGTCCTCGCGGCCGCGCCCGCGAAAGGACCGCGCGCGAAGTCGTTCTGGAGCGTTCCGCTCATCGTCGAGGGGCTGCCGATCGGCCTCCTCGGCATGGGGTACTACGCCGAGCGCGCCTTCCCAGAAGACGAGCGCCGCTTCATCGAGACGCTCGCTGGGCAGTGCGCGCAGGCGCTCCTGCGGGCGACGCGGCTGGAGCGCGAGGACCAAGCGCGACGGCTCCTCGCGACCACGCTGCGCAGCGTCGGCGACGCCGTCATCGCGACGGACACCGAGGGCGCGGTCGTCTTCATGAACGCGGTCGCGGAGCGCTTGACCGGCTGGACCAGCGACGACGCACGCGGGCGGCCCCTCGAGGAGGCGTTCCAAATCTACTCGGAGGAGACGCGCGAGGTCGTCGAGAGCCCGGTGAAGAAAGTTCTTCGCGACGGCGTCGTGGTGGGGCTCGCCAACCACACCGTGCTCAGGGCGAAGGACGGCACCGAGGTCCCCATCGACGACAGCGCCGCGCCGATCCGCGACGAGGGCGATCGACTGCTCGGGGTCGTCTTGGTGTTCCGTGACGTCACGGCCAAGAAGCGGGAGCAGGCGCAGCGCGACTTTCTCGCGAAGGCCGGCGAGGCCCTCGTCGCGTCGCTCGACTACCGGACGACGCTCGCGGCGGTGGGACGCCTCGTGGTTCCGGAGCTGGCGGACTGGTGCTCGATCGAGCTCGTCGAGCCCGGCTACGCAACCCCGTTGCAAGTCGCGGTAGCCCACGTCGATCCCGCGAAGGTGGAGTTCGCGCGGGCGCTGGGAGAGCGGTATCCGCCCGATCGCGACGCGAAGACCGGCGTGCCCGAGGTCATCCGCACCGGCAAATCCGAGCTCTATCGCGAGATCCCGTCGGCCCTCCTCGAAGCGGCGGCAAAGGACGCGGAGCACCTGCGCCTGATCCGCGAGCTCGAGCTGGCGTCGGCGATGGTGGTGCCGCTCCGCGCCCATGGTCGCGTGCTCGGCGCGATGACGTTCGTGTACGCCGAGTCGGGGCGGCGCTACGACGAGAACGACCTGCTCTTCGCAGAAGACGTCGCACGTCGCGCCGCCATGGCGATCGAGAACGCGCAGGTCCTCCGGGCGGTCGACGAGGCGCGCGTGCAAGAGGGCGTGCTCCGCGATCGCGCGGAGGTCGCGAGCCGCGCGAAGGACGAGTTCCTCGCCACCGTCTCCCACGAGCTGCGTACGCCGCTCAACGCGATCCTCGGCTGGACGATCACGCTGCGAGCAACGAAGCCAGAAGCCGACGTCGACCGGCACCTCGCGATCATCGAGCGCAACGCGCGTGCGCAGGCCAAGCTGATCGAGGACGTGCTCGACGTCTCGCGCATCATCAGCGGCAAGCTCACGATGCGCCTCCGCCCGACGAGCGTCGTCGACGCCGTGATCGCGTCGATCGAGACGGTGAGCCCCGCGGCGACCGCCAAGGGCATCACGATCACACGGGACCTCCGCGACGACGGCGTGACGATTTCGGCGGATCCCGACCGCATGCAGCAGGTCGTGTGGAACCTCCTCGCGAACGCCGTGAAGTTCACGCCGCAAGGCGGCAAGGTGCAGGTAGCGGCGTACCGCGAGGGATCGGACATCTCCATTCGCGTGACCGACGACGGCGAGGGCATCGCGCCGGAGGCGATGCCGCGGATCTTCGAGACGTTCCACCAAGCCGACTCCACGACGACACGGCGGCACGGGGGGTTGGGGCTCGGCCTCTCGATCGTGCGACGGATCGTCGCCGCGCACGGCGGCACTGTGTCGGCGAAGAGCGAAGGGGTCGGAAAAGGGTCGACGTTCCTCGTGCTCCTGCCCGCGCGCTTCACCGCCGTCGCCGCGCGACCTGCAAATGCCGGCGTGGAGACCGGCGCGGTCGGGCCGCGGCTCGACGGCCTCCGCGTGCTCGTGATCGACGACGAAGAGGACGCGCGCGCGCTCCTCGCGGCTCTGCTCCGCGAGCGCGGCGCCGAGGTGCGCCTCGCAAGCTCGGGACGAGAGGCGCTCGACGAGCTGCCGCGCCTGAAGCCCGACGTCGTCGTGAGCGACATCGGCATGCCCGAGATGGACGGCTATTCGCTCATCCAGCAAATCCGCGCGCGCGCGCCGGCGCAGGGCGGGCGGACACCGGCGCTTGCGCTCACCGCCTACGCGCGCCCCGAGGACGTCGAGCGCGCGCTGGCGGCAGGGTTTCAGCACCACATGGCGAAGCCGATCGAGCCGGCGGAGCTCGTCAAGGCCGTCGCGGAGCTCGGGAGCCAGCCCGCTTCTACGCCGACGTGACGTCGAAACGCCGCACGCGCGCACGATCGCCACCCCTCCGCTGCTTCTCCTGTCCTGCTCCTGGACATGCAAGTCGCCGTACACGGGCAGCGGTACCCGGATTGCACTGGGCGCTCGCGAGGCTCGACCTCGCGGTCGCGCCATTTTCAACTTCCGAGGAGAACACCATGAAGCTCGCCCGTCCCCTTGCGCTTGGCTGTTTGACGACTCTCGCGCTCGCGGCCACGGGGTGCCGCGACACGCCGACGACCTCGACGACGACGACCACCGGCGCGACTACCTCCGACGCCAGCGTCACGATGCCGTATCCATGGTCGCCGCACGAGACGCCGCCGGCAGGCGTCCCTGCGACGCCGACGACGCCCATGACGAACGCGGCTGCGAACGCCGCGGACGCAATGCTCAGCGATGCCCAGATCCTCCAAGTGACGCACACCGCCAACGCCGGCGAGGTCGGGCAGGCCAGGCTCGCGCAGGCCAAAGCGCAGGACGCACGCGTGAAGAAGCTCGCGGCGATGATCGTGGCGGAGCACGCCGACGCCGACAGGAAGGGCTCCGACGTCGCCAAGATGGTAGGGCTGACGCTCGCCGACTCCACGACCAGCACGAGCCTCGAGACCGACGTCGCGCAAACCACCGACGAGCTTCGTATGAAGAACGGCGCGGAGTTCGACAGGGCGTACGTCGACGCTCAAATAAAAGAGCATCGGGCCGTCCTCGACATGATCGACGGCAAGCTGGTGCCCGCCGCCAAGGACAGCGATGTTCGGTCGTTCTTGCTCTCGGTGCGGCCGAAGATCGCGGAGCACCTCAAAGACGCCGAGCGCGTTCAAGCCGACATGAGCAAGTGAGCCTCGCGAAACCTACGGTGCGCCCGCGTGTCGCGCCCCATGGCCCTTCGCTCGCGGCAGCGCGCGAACGCCTTCGAGCTGCGCGTTCACCTCGGCGCCGACGAGGAGCGCAAGGCTGGTCAGGTACAGCCACAAGAGGATGACCGCCACCGTGGCGAGGCTGCCGTAATAGACGGCGTAGTGGGCGATCTTCTGCACGTACGTGCCGAACGCCCACGACACGAGCGTCCACAACGCCAGCGCGATGAAGGTCCCCGGCCAAACGCGCCGTCTGACATCGCTCGGATGCACCACGGCGGTGCGATAGAATGTGGCGAGGCCCACGCTCGCCAGGACCGAGAACACGACGAGCACGCCGAAGCGCTGCCAGCCGCGCGCGAAGAACTCGCTGAGCCGGCGCAGCAGGACGGGAATGTGAGAGGTGGCCCCGAGGCCCGTCGTGACGCCGTTGACGAGGAGGAGAATCCAAGTTGCACCCGCGATCACGAGTAGGACCGCCGCCACCCACATGACCGCGATGAGGCGCTGGCGAAACCATGGCCGGGGGCGCGCGCCGATGAGGATCTCGAACACGTCCATCAAGTTGTGGACGCCGTTGGTCGTGAGCCAGACGAAGCCGAGGACGCTGACGGGCGCGAGCGACGTGCCGCTCGTGTCGCCGATGTCACGCAGCTCGTTGCGGAACAAATCGGCGGCGACCGCCGGCATCGCCCGATAGAAAGGAGCCGCCAGCTCCTCGGCGCCGCGGACCTGGACGATGCTCCCCACGAGCAGGCCCATGACGACCAGCAGGGGGATCGACCCGAGGAAGAAGTAGAACGCCATCGTCCCCGCGTGGTCGAACGCATGATGTGTGAACAGACCGCGGACGACCCTCTCGGTGAGGTGCCACAACCGGGCGAGCCGGGACTCTTGTTCGGGCGTGTCGGCCACGGTGAACCAGCGTGTCACATCCCGCCGCCGATCGAGCTCGGTTTCCGTTCGCGACGGCGGCTCGGCCGTGGAGGACCTCGCCTATCGGAAATGCTGGGGAGGCGAAATCTCAGTGGCGCGGCGTACAGCCTTTGAGGAGGGCGTCGGTGGCCTCTTGACCGCGCGGCCCGAGCCCTTCGCCGGTGCACCCGTCCGCCGCCGAGACGCAGTGGTAGCCGACGAGCCCGCCGCTTCCTTCGGCCTGCGCGATGACGCCCATGAAGATCTGCGCCATCGCGGTCACCGCCGTCGCGTTGTTCGTGCAGTCGTAGAACTGCACCTCGGTCTTCGGGTAGTCGTACACGCCGCCGATCGCGATGCTGTCGTCTTTCCAGCGCTGGAGCTCGGCGGGAGGGACGTTCTTCGAGCCGCACGTCAGCGGAGCGGCGATGTTCTCCCACGCGTTCAGCGAGCCGGGGAGCTTCATCGTGTCGGCGACGCCGCACACGCTCGCCGTCGGCGGCGCGTCGCCGTCGCAGCCAAGATCGATACGCGCGAACGGCGGCCCCGACAGCTCGTTCACGTAGTCCAGGTAGTCGGCCATTCCGTACTGCGCCAGCGCGTAGCCGAGCTGCGCAGAGCCGCCCGAGTGGCCTTGGCCGCAGAACGCGTCGGTGCGCGAGCCACCGTGGACGGTGTCGAAGATCCACTTGAGGAGCGTGGCCGGCCGGCACGCCGCGGCCTTGATGCCCGCGCTCTTCGTGAGCTCCCAGTCGCTGTTCCACGAGACGAAGACCTGGCGAAGGCCCGCCGCGGCATAGTCGGTGGCGCCCGCGTTCTCGATGCCTTCGCCGCCGCCGCCTTTGAAATGCGTGACCGTGCCCTTCACCGCGCCGGTGGGCGCCAGGATCCCGACCGTCGCCTGGAGCGACTCCGCCGCGAGCATCGGGCAGCCGGTGACGGTCACCACCTTGCACGTCGCGCCCGCAGGCATGCCCGCGGGGCAGGCGCCGTCGGTGACGCTCGACACGGTTCCTAGCCCGATTCCGCCGATCCCCGCGTCGCCGCCGCCCCCGTCCGGCGTGCCCGCCGCGCTGTCGGAGCCCGGCACGCCGCTGCCGCCGTCGATCGGATCGGGAGCACCGTCGCTGCCCGCCGGACCGGAGTCGGCGCCGCCGCCCGTGCCGGTGCCGTCGCCGAGCGGCGCCGTCGACGATGAGCTGCATGCGACGACGAGAAGAAGCGCGAAGACGGGGAGGCTACGCATCACTGACCTCGGGGGGTGCTCGCGCCACCGCGCGGCAAAAAAATTACGGACTCGTACTGAACGCCGCAGCGAGGCGCTCGAGGAGCGCCGTCAGCTGCGTGGCTTCGTCCTCGTCGAGGACCTCGCCGATCTTCTCGTCGAGCGCGCGCTCGACGTCTCGAAGCCTCTCCACGACGGCACGCCCACGGATCGTGAGCGCCGCCACGATGCTACGAGCATCGAGCGGGTTGGGCGCCGTCCGAACGAGGCCCCTCTCTTCCATGCGATCAATCACTCCAGTCATCGTCGAGCGCGGCACGGACGCCGCGGCCGCGAGCTCGGACATCGATTGCACGCCTCGTGCCTGGAGGGCGAAGAGAACGGGGCCCATTCCCGGATCGACAATCCCGCGAAGCTTAGCCCGCGAGATCGCTGCGCGAAGCGCGATGGCGAACGCGGCGTCCGCGCGTGAGAAGGCGAGGGCGGTGCCCGATCGAGCCATCCAAAAATGATACGAGGTCGTATCATCCTGGTCAACTTCAGGTTCAGGATCGGGCGCGCACCGATGGTGCTTGGCGCGAAGAGCGGTCATCCGAAACCCGCCGGCACGGAACGCGCATCCAAGGCGTACGTGGTCGCCACCCTCCTGCTCGGCTTCGTGCTCGGCTTTCTCGGCTCGGTCCCGACGGCTGGACCGGTGGGCATGTTGGTCGTCTCGCGCGCGCTCCTCGGGCGACCGCGCACGGGGCTGCACATCGCGCTCGGCTCCGCGGTCGCCGAGACGACCTACGCGGTGGTCGCGTTCTGGGGATTCACGGCGGTGCTCGCCCGATATCCGCAGCTCGTCGTGGCCTCGCGCATCGCGGCGTGCGTGCTTCTCGTCGCGCTGGGCCTCTACTTCGTCGTCCGCGGACCCACCGGCGGGAGCGCGCAGGCGGCCCAAGATCGCGGCGGACCTCGTAGCGCGCTCCTCGGGTTCACGATGACAGCGCTGAACCCGACCTTGCTCGTGACATGGGGCGCCGCTGTGGGCATCGCGCACTCGACCGGCATCGCGGCGACGTCATCGTCCGCGGCGATCTCGTTCGGCCTCGGCGCGGGCGCGGGGATCTTGAGCTGGTTCACGATCCTCGTGTGGCTCGTCGCGCGCGTTCGTTTGCGCCCCGCGTCCCTCAACATCATCGTCCGCGCCATGGGTGGCGTGCTGCTCGCCTCCGCCGTCGTCGTCGGCGTTCACCTCCTGACGCGCTTCTGATCTGGCGTGTCAGGCGTGGCGTGTCAGGCATGTCAGGCGTCAGGCGTGTCAGCCGGGGCCAGCGTCCGCGGCGTCGCCCGCGCCCGAATCGCCCGGTCCCGCGTCGGGAACTTGGCACGCGCCGGCCACGCACGGGTCGCCGGCGCACGAGTGACCGCACACGCCGCAGTTGTTCGCGTCGGTGTCGACGTTGACCTCGCAGGCGTTCGCCGCGCTCGTGTCGCAGTCGGCGAAGCCGGCGCCGCAGGTGAAGCCGCACAACCCCGCGGTACACGACGCCGTGGCGTTCGCGCTGGGGCACGGCGCGCAGGAGGCGCCGCACGTCGCGACGTCGTTGTTCGACACACAGCTCGCGCCGCACGCGTGGAATCCTGGGTTGCACGCCCACCCGCACACTCCGCTCGCGCTGCAGGTGGCCGTCGCGTTCGCGGGCGCCGTGCACGGCGTGCAGGCGCCCCCGCATGTTGCAGGATCGACGTTGCTCGCGCACGAGTTCCCGCATTGATGGAAGCCGGCGTCGCACGAGAGCTGGCAGACGCGCGCCACGCACGTCTCGCGGCCGTTGGCGACGACGGGGCACGACGTGTTGCAATCGCCGCAGTGCGACTCGCTCGTCGCCAGATCGACGCATTGGGCGCCGCACAACGTCGGCGCTTGCGCGGGGCAGTTCGTGGAGCACGTGAAGGACGCGCCGCTGGGCGCGCAGTACGGCGCCGATCCCTGGCACACCGCGTTGCAGGAGCCGCAGTGGGCGGTCTGCGAGAGATCGGTCTCGCAGCCGTCGCCGCCTCCTTGGTTGCAGTCTGCGTAGCCCGCGTTGCACGCCCCGATCGCGCATCGGCCCCCCGCGCAGATCGACGTCGCGCGGTTGGTCTTGCATGGGCTGCAGGCCTCGACGTCGCAGCCGTAAAGCGGATCGTTGATCGATACGCACTGACCGAAGCAGAGCTTCTGCCCGTTGGAGCACTGTCCCGCGTCATCGGTCGCGCCGGCGTCGGGCGGCGGCGGGAGCGTCGCGTCCTGGGGACGGTTCGCGTCGAAGGCGATCCCCGCGTCGAAGCTCGAGACGTCGGTCCCGGCGTCGAGCGGTTCGCCGGACTGGTTGTCGAGGATGGCGTTGCAGCCGGTCGCCCCGATCATGACGGTGGCGAAGAGAGAAATGGCGAGCGTCGTCGTCGATCTCATCGCGTTTCCTCGTTCAGAAGAGCCCACGCACGGTCAGCCCCATCGTGCCCATTCCCACCTGGGGAGCCGCCTGGAGGCGAACCGACCGCGGCGAGGCGTCGGAGGGAGTGGAAGACGAAGAAGGCGCCGTGAGCCAGAGGATCGCGCCCGTCGCCAGCGCGGCGCCGCCGGCGATGAACGCGACGGTCGAGATCGTTCCGTCGCGGATCGCGTCGCTGCGGAGGCCGAGGCCGTCGGTGTCGCACTGGTTCGACGCCGTGCAGTGCCCCTGCGCGTCGTCGTGCTTCGACTTGGACATGAGGCCGAAGCCGGTGCCGACGCCGATGCCCGCGAGGCCGACGATAGCGAGGGTGGCGCCGGCGATGCGGGCGCCTCTGCCGCGCTCGGGATCGACGGAAGCGGCCGCCTCCCCCACGGGGAGGGGCGCAGGCGGCACGACGACACCGGTGGGCTCGTCCGGGAGAACGGGAACGGAGACTTCGACGGTACGCGCGTCGGCCAAGAGCCGGATGTTGCGCTCCCACGTCTTTTTCCCGGGCGCGCGGGCGACGAGAAGGTGGGGGCCCTGATCGAGCGGCAGGGCCGCGCCCCACTGACCCCGTCCCACCTCGACCCCATCGCGCGTCACGACGAGCCCCGGCGTGTCGTTCGGCACGATGATCTTCATCCGCGAGAGCAGCGGCTCGAGCGCGGCCGCGCGGTCCCGGGCTGCCTTCTCCCGAGCGCCCTGCCCCGCCGTTTTCGCGGCCGATGCGACGTCGAGGTACTCCGCCCATGCGGTCGCGTTTCTTCCGATGTGCTCGTGGCAGCTCGCGAGGTGGAACTCGGTGCCCATGCCCGGATCGAGTCGCTGGCTCTCCTCGAGCTTCGGGCACGCGGCCGCCCAACGCCCTTCGGCGACCAGCTTCTTTGCGTCGTCGAAGAGCGCCTGCGCCGCCGCGGGATCTGCGGCGTGCGCCGAGCCCGCCGCGAACATCACGCACATGACCGAGGCACCCCAACAGATTCGATGGAGGGAAGGGAGCATTGTGCGTCCTCTTTACTTGCGTCCGTCGAAGAGGCCGTCGGGGTTGGGAGGCGCCGAGGCCGGCACTGGAAGGGGCGCAGCCACGGCCGGCGTGACTGGAGGCGCCGGCGGCTCGTCGGGAGTCGCCGCGGTCACCGGCGGCAGGTAAAACGCGGGGCTCGGAAGCGGAGCGCTTTGCGGCGCCTGCGCATGCGGCGCGGCGGGGAGCACAGGCGGCGGAGGCGGGGGAGGCGGCGACGGACGCGCAACAACGACCGACGAGCTGCTGGTGGGCGCCGGCATGAGGCCCGCGGGCGAAGGCGACGGCAAATTCGCGACGGGCGGCGGCGGCGGAATCTCGGGGTGATCGTTCTTCAGGGTGGGCGTGGGAGGCAGAGCAAGCGGCGCCGGCTTCGGCGCGTCGACCAGCGACGCGATTCGGCCGACCGCCGACGAGACGGCGATCCCCTTCGTCCCTGCGTAGAGGACCGCGCCATAGGCAGCGGCCGCGAGGATGGCGGTCGTGGCGGTGAGCTTGGCGAGGCGCGCCCCGAGGCTCCGGCGCTTTCGGTTCTCGGTATTCCACGACGGATCGGTCGACCCCCACGCGGTCTTCTCGTTCGCGTGCACGAGAATGCCGCCGGCAGGCCCCTCGCTCGCCGACTGGAGAATCCCGATCACGCGTTGCGCCGACGCGCGCCCTGCAGGAGACGCGAAATCCGAGAGCGCCACCGCGAGCTCGGCCATCGTGGCGAAGCGCCGCTCCGGATCCTTCTCGAGGCATCGCAGCACGGCGTTCTCGAGGCCGGCCGGCACGTCGGTACGCATCTTGGAGAGCGGCTTGGGCTCGTCCTGCATGATGCTGGCGCACACCGCGGTCACGGTATCGCCCTCGAACGGCGACGCGCCGCTCAAGAGCTCGTGCAGGATCGCTCCCAGCGACCAGATGTCCGCGCGGGCGTCGACGTCACGCGTCGCGCGCAGCTGCTCGGGGGACATGTATTGCGGCGAGCCCATCACGGTGTCGCGCCCAGTGAGGCGCGTCTCGCGGCGGCTCGTGGCCAGCGGCGCGACCTTGGAGATGCCGAAGTCCAGAACCTTGATCCACGGGGTCCCGTCGGCGCGGCGCGTGAAGAAGAGGTTGGCGGGCTTGAGGTCGCGGTGAACGATGCCGAGCGTGTGCGCCTCGGCGATCGCCTCGCTCGCTTGGAGAATGTAGTCGACGGCCGGGGTCACGGGCGACGGACCGTTCGCGAGGATGAGCGTCTCGAGATCGCTGCCCTCGAGGTGCTCCATCACGATGAACGGATCGCCCGCGTCGAGGATGCCGACGTCGAGGATGCGGACGCAGTACTCGCTCCTGATCCGAATCGCGGCGCGCCCCTCGCGCATGAATCGCTCCACCGCCTCGGCGCGATGCGCCACGTCGGGGCGCAGCACCTTGAGAGCGACGCGCTGCTGGAGCTGCAGGTGCTTCGCCGCATACACGACGCACATGCCGCCCTCGCCCACCACGTGCTCGATGGCGTACTTGCCGGCGAGTACGTCGCCGCTTTGGGGGAGATCCTCGTTGTTCACGGATCATGATCAAAGCGAATATCGCGCCATGTTCGAGGCCAGCGGCAAGCGCACCGCAGCGCGGCCGAGCCGCGCGGAACGTGGCGACTCCATGACCGTATCCGACGGCGCGGTCCTCGGCCTTTCCGTCACTGTGGCGAAAACGTCTCGCTCATGCGCTCGAGGTCAAGGGTACGACACGAAGAGGTCCGAAAGGCTCGTCGCGCTCGCCGCCCCGCGGAGGAACGGCTGCACGCTGAAGATCTCCTGCACCGTGCGGAGCGTCGAGGCTGTCCCCCGCCTCGAGCCAGACGTAGTTGGGCTCGCCGGGGTGGACGGCGCCATTGACGGAGTGCTCGGCCTTCGCACCCATGGGGAGCAGTGTGTCGTTGATGTACGGGGTCGAACGATTGCCCGCGATCTGTGACCAGTTGTGGTTTTCCATGACGATGAGGAACACCGTCTTCACCGAGTGCGTCGCGCGCTCCAGGCTCGATTCCTGGGGGTTCGTCACCGCCGCGGTCCCGAGCGCGCGGTACTGCTCGCCTCCGATGTCCTCTCTGTTCCGGAGGCGGCTTGACCCGAGCACGCGCCGCACAGACCGGCGGCCGCGAGAGTAGACGTAACGACGAACGAACCCTTCAGCCTTCTGCGCAACATCATGCGCACCAAGTTAATCGGTGGTCGTCTCCTCAGAAGATGTGGGCACGAAATACCCACGGCCGAGGCGCGGCGCCAACGCGCCCGCAGCCATCGCTCCAACGCGCCCGCGCGTTAGAGCATGGCCTTCACGCCTCGTCCGATTTCGTGGGCTTGTTCGGTGTCATCCCCTCCCAATCCGCGCGCTGCTTGTCCTCCTCGGTAAGGGAGTGCTGCGGCCGGCGCGGTGTCGGAATGACGGTGGGCACCTTATCGGGGAGCATCTCGCCGGCATCCTTATGGTCATCGGCTTGTTTCTCGTCCGTCTTGTTCACGCTCTCACCGCTCTTCTTTTCCGGCTTCACGCTCTCGTTCAAACTGCTCATGAGGTTTCCTCCTTGCGCCACGGGGCGCGACCCGGGAGCAGCACTCGTCGTGCCAGCGCTACGGTGTCATCGGCACGCGCGCTGCAGTTGGAGAGGTGAAGGAGAATGCCATCATGCTCTACCTTTCCATCGCGCTCTTCCTGGGCACGCTCGCGTCGGCACTGTTCGGCTTCGTCCTGGTCTCCGACCCGGCGTTCGCCCATATGGCGCAGTTGATCGCCGGGTCGCTATTCGCCGCGTCGATCCTCTTCTTTCTGATCGACCGCGCGTGGGGCGCGTACATGCTGCGCCGCATGAGCCGGATGCCGCTCGACGAGCCCGACCGTGATCGTCGGGAGTTTGCGCACCGCCGCTTCTCGACGCGTTGAAGCGTGTGGTGTCGCCACGGCACGCACGGACGGCGCCGCCACGGTGTGGCAACCACGCGCCCTAAGATGACCAACGATTTCGCGCAACCGCCGCTGGCACGCGATTCGCTCTGCGAGGGGACATGAAGCTTTCACTGATTTATTCGCTCCTCCCCCTCGCCGCGATCGCCTGCAGCTCGAGCTCGTCGACCAGCTCGACCACGGACAGCGGTTCCTCCGACGCGACGGTCGGTGACGCCCCGACCGGCGACGCCGGCGTCACGGTTACGTGCACGCGCACGACGGCCGACCTCTGCGCCAGCCCCGGCTCGGCCGATTGCCCGTACCCGACCTTCGCGTCGGCGCGCGCGGCGTCCTGCTGCGCAGCGCAAGGGTGCTTCGTGAAGGTGACCTCTTCGACCTGCGGCGGCTACGACGTCGCCGAGGCGCGCGGCATCGACACCGTCACGAGCTATTACTACGATCATGCGAACGGGAACCTCGTCGCCGTCGTCCGTTTCGGCTCGTCGCTGGTCGGCGGGTACGTCTGCGGCGCCGGGCCGGCGACGTTCGACACGCCGAGCTGCGCGGAGACCGGCTTCGCGTGCGTTCCTGGCGGCGATGCCGGCACCGATGGCGCCAGCGACGCTTCCGGCGACTAAGGGAGAGCGCCAAAGATGAGCCTCGCGACGTCGCGAGCGGCGCTCCTGCTGGTTCGGCTATGGCGTCGGCACCACTGGAGCATCCCGCTGTCGATCGGCTCGGCCATCTGCTTCGCGCGACTCGCGCGAGAGATGACCGAGGGCGAGGTGGACGCGCTCGATCTAGGTGTCGAGCACGCCATCGGCGCGTGGCGCGGGTCCGTCGACGGGGCAATGCTCGGCTTCACGCAAGCAGGAGACCTCCTGTCGATGGGCCTCGTCGCCACGGCGTCGCTGGCGGCGCTCGCGCTCGTGGGTCGCAGGCGCGAGGCGCGTTTCCTGTTCATCGGCGCGAGCGGATCGCTCGCGTTGAACGTCCTCTTGAAGGCCGCCTTCCATCGCGCGCGGCCCGGCGTAGACCTCGAGTACCTGCTCCCGACCCCGACGTCGATGTCGTTCCCCAGCGGCCATACGATGGGGACCACCGGCGTAGTCGGCTGCCTCATCGTCGTCGCGCACGTGCTCCAGCTGCCGCGACCGGTGCGTTGGGGAGTCACGGTCTTGGGCAGCACCCTGGTCCTCGGCGTCGGACTCTCGCGGGTCTATTTCGGCGCGCACTATCCGTCGGACGTGCTTGGCGGCTTCCTCGCGGCGGCGGCCTGGGTGAGCGCGCTCACGGGGTGGGCGTATCCTCGGCTGCTCGCCGGGGAGAGCGCGCCCCCACACCGTCCGTAGACGACGCGCGGTGCAGGCTGGCGAGGAGGACGAGGAGCTTCTCGATTTCCACGGGCTTGACGAGGTGCTCGTCGAAGCCGGCAGCGTGCGCGGCGGTGCGGTCGGACGCGCGCCCGTAGCCCGTAAGCGCGATGAGCGTCGTGCTCCCGTGAGCGGGCTTGGCGCGGAGGCGGCGTGCCACCTCGAAGCCGTCCATCTCCGGCAGACCGATGTCGAGGATGGCGACGTCGGGGCGAACCCGGTCGATGAGCTCGATCGCGGTGGGCCCGGTCCCCGCGGTGTGGCAGCGAAACCCTGCGGAGGAGAGCTGCTCGCAGAGGAGCTCGCGGCTGTCGACGTTGTCTTCGACGACGACGATGGTCGAGCCCTCGGCGAGCGGCGCCCGGGTCACCGGGAGCACCCGCGGCGCCTGATCGCTGAGCGGCAACCGCACCGTGAACACGCTCCCCTTCTGCTCGCCGTCGCTCTCCGCGATGACGGTGCCGCCGTGCAAAGCCACGAGCGCACGGACGAGGGTGAGGCCGACGCCCAGGCCCCCTCCCGCGCGTTCCAACGTCCGTTGCGACTGCACGAAGAGATCGAAGACCGAATCGAGCATGTCCTGCGGGATCCCCATCCCGTCGTCGCGCACGCGGACGATCGCATCGGCGCCCTCGCGCTTGACCTCGAGCATCACATGCCCGCCGGACGGCGTGTACTTGACCGCGTTGTGGAGGAGGTTCGCCTGGATCTGCTGGAGGCGGGCCGGATCGCCGTAGACGGGGAGCGGCCCAGAGTCGATCTCGACGCGCAGCTCGAGGCCGCGCGCCTCCGCGGTCGTGCGCACCGCCTCGGCCGCCTCGCGCGCCACCGCTCCGAGGTCCACCACGTCTTTGCGGAGCTCGATTTTGTCCTGCGTCACGCGGCTCGCCTCGAGGAGATCGTCGAGCAGTCGCGCCATCTGCCGGCTCTGGCGATCGACGATGTCGAGGAGCCTCCGCGGCGGCTGCGGCGCCGTATCGGCCTTGAGGAGCGACGTCGCCGTGACGATGGCCCCGAGCGGGTTGCGGAGCTCGTGCGAGAGCATCGCGAGGAATTGATCGCGCCGCCGCACCGCCTCTTGGCTCTTCTCCTCGGCCTGTTTCTGGTCGGTGACGTCTCGGAAGATGACGATCACGCCGACGATCCCGCCCGCCGCGTCCCGGAGCGGCAGGCGCGTCACGAGGGTCCACTCGTCGCGGCCGTCGCTGGCGGCTCGCTTTTCGAGCCGGTAGTGCTGCGCCTCACCGGACCGAAGCACCTCCTCGTCCTGCTCGTGAAGCGCCAGCGCCGCGCCTTGATCGGGCAGCTCGAAGACGGATTTGTTCACGGCGTCCCGCGGGTCGCGGAGGCCGAGCCGCTTCGCCATCGCGTGGTTGGCGCGGATGAACTTGCCGCGCGCGTTCTTGAAGTAAATCGCGTCGGGCACGCCGAGGAGGAGGCTGTCCAAGAGGTACCGCTCGTGGAAGAGCGCGTCCTCCGCCGCCTTGAGGCCGCTGACGTCGATGAGCGTCAAGACGACGCCGGCGACGGTTCCCTTCGCGCGGTAGGGCAAGATCCGCAAGAAGAAGGTCTTCTTCTGGACGTCGCGCATCTCGCGCTCCACCGGCTCGCCCGTCGCGAGGACGCGCTTGAGATCGTCGACGAGCTCGGGGTGATGCAGCTTGCTCGCGAACGTCTCGATCGAGCGACCCACGTCGTGGATGACGAGATCGAACGTCTCGGCGACCTGTGGGGTGAACTTCCGGATCCGCAGCTCGCGGTCGAGGAACACCGTGCCGACCTCGGTGCTCGACAGGAGGTTATCCATGTCGTTGGTGATCTCGGTCAGCTCGGCGATCTTGCGCTGGTACTCGGCGTTGACGGTGTAGAGCTCCTCGTTGACGCTCTGCAGCTCCTCGTTGGTGCTCTGCAGCTCCTCGTTCGACGCGTGCAGCTCCTCGTTCGACGCCTGGAGCTCCTCGTTGCTCGACTCGAGCGCCTCGATCGCGGCTTGCAAGTTCTCCTTCGTGTGACGCAGCTCCGCTTCCAGGACGGCGAGCTGCTCGCGCGAGACGCACTCGAGATCGATCTCGGCGGCGGGGGGCGCCTTGGATCGCGGCGGCGCGTCCATCGCGGCGAGCGTCACGAGGACGTGCGGCGGGCCTCCGTTGCGGCCTTGGACGCGGCGGAGCGTGACCTCGTGGACCTCCTCGTCGCTCCGCTCACCGATGCGCACGCCCTTGAAGACGACGGCGGCCGACTCCGCGAGCGCCCGCTTCAACCCTCCCACGAGGACCATGCGCAGCTCCGGCTCCACGAGATCGAGCAGCTCCGACGTGTGACGACCGTCGCGCGCGCGCAGGAATCGACTGGCGCCGCCGAACGAGTGCACGAGCTCGCCGCGCTCGCTGACGAGCATGCTCGGAGGCATCACCTCCTCGAGCAGGGTGTCGTACGTTCCCAGGAGCTGCGACACCGATTGGCGCGGCGTGAAAGGGGCCGCCACCAGCGGCGGCGGCAGCGATCGGGCGTCGCCCGGCGTCATGCGCGTGGGTCGCGTGTCCACGGCCACACGAACGTCGGTGTGCTTCCGGTAGAGGCGCCAGTGCTTGTTGACGGCCTCGAAGTCGTGCTGGAGCGGTCCCACCGTCTCGCTGGGGCCGAGGAAGAGGACGCCTCCGCTGTTCAGCGCGAAGTGAAAGAGCGAGAGCACCTTCTGCTGCGCAGCCGGCTGGAAGTAGATGAGTAGGTTGCGGCAGGTGACGAGATCGACGCGCGTGAACGGCGCGTCCTTGAGGACGTTGTGCGTCGCGAAGACGATCATCTTCCGGAGATCGGGGACGATTTGGTACGCGCCGCCGTTGCGCAGGAAGTAGCGCTCGAGGCGCTCGCGCGACACGTTGGCGAGCGCTTCTTCTTCGTAGATGGCCTGCGCCGCGCGCTCGATGCTCTCGCGGTGGACGTCGGTGGCGAAGATCTTCACCGGCCTTTCGCCGTGCTTCAGCATCAGATCCTGGATCACGATCGCGAGGGAGTACGCCTCTTCTCCGGTGGCACAACCGGCGACCCATACGCGCAGCGGGGCGTCGGGCGGCAAGCGCTCGAGGAGGCTCGGGAGGATGGTCGTCTCGAGCAGCTCGAACGCCTCCTGATCGCGGAAGAAGCGCGTCACGCCGATGAGAAGGTCGCGGTAGAGGACGTCCAGCTCGGAGCGCTCGGATTTCAGCCGATTGACGTACTCTTCGACGTTGGTGGAGTGGGCGAGCGCGAGGCGTCGCTCGATTCGGCGCGTGACGGTGCTGGGCTTGTACTGCGTGAAGTCGAGGCCGAACTCGTCTTGGAGCATGCGGTAGACGGCGTCCATCCCGCCGGGCTCGGAGGCGGCGCGTCGTGCGGCCGCGGCGGTCGATGTCGTCGCGCGGATCGCGTGCTCGAGCAACGCGCGCGGCATATCTTGGGGAGCGAGCACCCAGTCGGCCACGCCCGCGTCGCGCGCGGCCTTCGGCATGCCGTCGAACTGCGCGCTCCCGGTGTCTTGCACCACGACGAGCCCGCCCGCGTCGTGGACGTCGCGAATGCCGCGCGAGCCGTCGCTGCCGCCGCCGGAGAGCACGATGGCGACCGCGGCCGGACCGCAGTCTTGCGCGAGAGAGCGAAAAAACACGTCGATCGGGAGCGAGAGCTCCTGCTTGTCACTCCGCTCGCTGAGGAGGAGTCGTCCGTCGGAGATGATCATCTCCGCCTTCGGGGGGATGAGGTAGACGTGGTCCGCCTCGACCGGCATCCCGTCCTCGACGAGGCGAATCGGTAGCGCGGTGTGACGCGCGAGGAGCTCGTCCATCAAGCTCTTGAAGTCCGGCGAGAGGTGCTGGACAAGGACGAACGCCATCCCGGTGTCAGGCGGCAGGTTGTCGAAGAAGCGCTCTATCGCGTCGAGCCCGCCGGCGGAGGCGCCGATTCCTACGACATGAAGCGGGGTCCGGCTCGGTCCTGGTCGACGCATCATCGGCTCCTGGCGACGGCCGCGCAGCGTCGCAACTGCAACGTTGGGTGCGGCCGGGTTGTGGTGGGTCCTCGGCCTCGGCAATAGCAGCCCGCGTGCCGACCAGCTGAACGCCGTTCCCGCCACGGTTCACCGCGACTTCGTGCGGTCGAAAAGCAGTCGCCCTGGTCAAGGACGCCACACCCGGCCGTGGCGCGTGGCAACGTTGCGGTCGCGTGGCGTCTACGTCCGCACCAGTACGCCAACGGAGCGCGAAGCTCTCGTCAGCTGGCGCCGGACGTGCAGGTGGAGATCCCGTCGTGGCCCAATCGAGCGAGTCTGCTGTCCTTCCCGACCATTCGGGCGCCACAATGACGCCACAGAGCGTCTCCAATTGCCACACGCGCGCCGGCGCGCACGTCGTGCAGCTGTACGAGAGCGCGGCCTTCGCCGGCGACGCGGACGACGGTCGCGCAGCACCGACGGCGGGCGCGTTCGGCGAGATGGTCGACGTGCTCTGCAAGCGCGGGCGCCCCGATGCGGCGCTGCGGCTCGAGGAGATGTGGAACGAGCTCGTCGGTGCCCGCTCGCTCTCGCTCATGTGCGCCTACGAGCGCGGCAGCTTCCCGCACCCCTCCGACGGGGCCCATTTCGCGGGGATCTGCGACGCGCACTCCCGAGTGCTCCCGGCGGGGGCGTATTCGGCACTCGAGCGCGACGATGACCGCTCACGCCAGATCGAACGGCTCCAGCAGCGCGCGGGCACGCTCGAAGGCGAGGTCGAGGCCGATCCGCGCGGTAGGCATCGACACGACCCAGTCGGAGCCTCCGATGCCCGATGAGCCCTCGAGCGCGGACGCGACCACGCGTCCCCTCGAGGGCCTACGCGTCCTCGTGTGCGACGACGACGACGACGCGCGCGAACTCCTCGCGGAGGTGCTTCGACCTGCCGGCGCGACGGTGGAGGTCGCGGCATCCGCGATGGAGGCCCTCGCGATGTTCCGCGATGGGCGGCCGACGGTGCTCGTGAGCGACATCGGCCTCCCGGTCGTGGACGGCTACGCCCTGGTCCGCGAGATTCGCGCGCTACCCGAGGACGAGGGCGGAGCGACGCCGGCAATCGCGCTCACGGCGTACGCCGCCGCTCGGGACGTGCGGGCCGCTCGGGACGCGGGCTACCAACGACACCTGGTGAAGCCGGTCGAGCCGCGCGAGCTCATCGCCGTCGTCGCGGAGCTCGCCGGGCGGCACCCGGGAGAAAGAGCCGCCGAATGAGCTCGCGACCGCGCTCACTCCGATTTTTTCGCGTCGAACCGTACGCCGTCTACGAGCGGCCGGCTGGCTAGACCTCGCAGCGAGACATCGACCACCGCGTCGACCCGCCCGAACCAGCGAAGCGCGACGCCGACGAGCTCGCGCATGCCGCTCTCCTTCGTGGCGTCGCACGGGTACGCGAGCACGTCCACCCCGCGGCGCGTCAGCTCTTCGTGAGCCCTCGCGAGCTCGTCGACGTCGGGGGTCGAGATGACGATGCGTGCACCAGCCCCTGCGAGCTGACTCGCGAGCAGAAGTCCGAGGCCGGTGGGGTTGGTGATGCAAACGACACGATCAGCGAACGAGTGATTCATATTTTTCGAGTCCCTTCGAGAGGAGAGAGCTACGGAGCGGAGACCGCGCAACGGAGCCCGAACGTCTTCTTGAAGTACGTGCCCTCGTAGTCGTCACGGGCGCTGGCGCGATGCCAGACCGCCGTGCTGTTCCAGCCGCCGCCGCGTCCGACGAACGACTCCAGCTTGGGGGTGGGCGCCGGGCCCGTCGGATCGGCGAGGGGAGCGACGCTGTAGTAGTTGGGATCGTAGACGTCGCTCACCCACTCGACGACGTTGCCGGCCATGTCGAGCGCGCCGTACATACTGGCGCCGATGGGGTGGCTGCCGACGGGCTCGGTTCCGCCCACGCATCCCGCGAGGTTGGCGTGCGAGCAGTCGGCGGGGTCGTCGCCCCACGGAAACTTCGACTCCTTCGGACCGCGCGCGGCCTTCTCCCATTCGGCCTCGGTGGGCAGCCGCTTGCCCGCATACTTGCAGTATGCAATGGCGTCTACGCGGTTCACGCACACGACCGGGTGCGTGGCCCGCGCGCCGCACGGATCCCAGTCGCACGTCGGGGCGAGGCAGGCTCCGGCCATCACGCACGCGTAGTATTGCCCCTGGGTGACCTCGGTCGCCTCGAGCTTGAACGCCTTGATGGACACGGCGTGCGCGGGCTTCTCGTCGTCCTTGCACTCGGTATCGACTTCTGAGTTGCAGCCCATGCCGAACTCGCCCTCGGGGACGTCGACCATGACCGACGCATCACCCGGCGGGGGCGTGCTGCACGTCGATGTGTGGAGACGGGTCGCCGACGGCAGCTCTTCGGGCGCTCCTGTCGCGCCCCCGCCCCCGCCCCCGCCCCCGCCCGCGTCCGCGTGGGTGTCGACCTTGCCGACGAGCTCCTCGGGCCCAGCGAAACGGCAGGCGCCGAGAAGGCCGACCGCGGCGAAGAGGGTGAGTCGTTTGCCGATCATGACCGCTTCTCCTTTCTCAAAATCCCGGATGACGCACGATGAGCTGCGCCTGCACCGGGCTCGCCGGCGACGAGGCGGCCGTTCGCGACGCGACTCCAACGGTGCTAGCGGCGAACGCGGCCGCGACCGTCGCGGCGACCACGAACATGCCGACCGCGCTCGCGACGATCGGCCACCTCCGAGGAGGTGCCGCGGAAGGAGCTCGAGAGGACCGCTTCGGCGCGGCGATCGCACGGCGGAGGGCGGTCGCGAGCTCGTCGGCCGACGCGAAGCGACGCTCAGGGTCCTTCTGGAGCGCGCGCTCGATGACACGCCACACAGCCGTCGGCACCCCGGCGACGCGCTTCGGCTCCTCCTCGAGGATCGAGAGCAAGATCCCGTGGAGCCCGTGCCCCAAGAACGGGTTGTGCCCCGTGAGCATCTCGTAGAGGAGGATCCCGACGTTGAAGAGATCGCTGCGGCCGTCCAGATCGGTGCCGCGCACCTGCTCGGGGGACATGTAGCTCGGCGTACCGAGGAGCTCGCCGTCCTGCGTGATCGCCGGCCTCCGCGGAGCTACGCGGAGCTTGCTGATGCCGAAGTCGAGGATCTTCGGCGTGACGATCCCGTCGGGATCGACCGCGAGGAAGACGTTCTCCGGCTTCAGGTCTCGATGTACGACGCCGTGCCTGTGCGCGTGCTCGACGGCGCCGAGGATCGGGAGCGCGATCGCGACGACCTCTTCGAGCGGGAGCTTTCCCCGATCCTTCAGGTGATCGGCGAGCGTGCGACCGTGGAGGAGCTCCATGACGATCGCGACTTGATCGCCGGCCTCGCCGAAGTCGATCAGATCGTAGACGCGGACGATGCTGCGATGCGAGAGGCGAGCCGTTGCATACGCTTCACGTCGCAGACGCTCGACCAGATCTTCGCTGGCGTCGGAGGCGAGCAGGACCTTGAGCGCGACCTCGGCGCCGGTCGCGTCGTTGCGTGCGGCCCAGACTGCGCCCATTCCGCCAACGCCGAGCCGGCGCACGAGGCGGTATTTCCCTGCGACGAGGGGCGCTACACCGAGGTCAGGTTCGGGAAGAAAGGGGCTCATGGTCGTTGCTCGACACATGTGCATCGCGCATGCCGGCTCGCAGTCGTTTCAGCGGCTCTGCTTTCCTTGCTTGGGGTGGCCGCTCTTGCCGACCTTCTCGGCTTCGCGAAGCGAAGGCCCCTCCGGGCCCTCCAGCGCCTTTTTTGCGGCGTCTGCGAGCTCCTCGGAGCGTCCCTCGCGGATCGATTTCGCGAGCCCATCGTTGTAGTGGTGCGTGGCGGTGTAGCTGCCTTCGCCTTCGACGGTCGGCGACTTTTCGTTCTTGGCGGTGCCGTTCTTCTTGCTCATGGGATTCCTTCTCTTTCGTCCGCGCGGTCGGCGCGGTTGGATTGGCGCAGATGCGCCTCGCTCGCACACTCGACTCAGGCGGTGAGCTCACCGCCAATGCAGAGGCCTCGCGCGGTCCAGTTTTGAACCGTCGCGAGGCCTCTTTCGTTACAGATCGATTTCTTTCTACATCCGCGGGTGCGACGCCGCCGCCTTCGGAACGCTCGCCTCGGTCGTCGAGCAGATGTCCTCCGCGCTAACGGACTTGAAGATGTCCTCCGCGACCTTGCGCTGGTCCGCCGACTCGGTGTGCACCGAGATGAGGAGGTTGCCGCCGTGCACCTTGCCCTCGTAGCGCTTGGCCTCGATCTCCGGGATGCCCATGCCGACGAGCGCGCCGGCGATGCCGCCGACCGCAGCGCCCGCTGCCGCGCCGCTGAGCGCCGCAAGGAGCGGACCCGCCGCGATCAGCGGGCCGACGCCCGGGATCGCCAGCGCGCCGAGGCCCGCGAGCAATCCGAGACCGCCACCGAGGACGCCGCCGGTCCCCGCGCCCGCCACCGCGCCCTCGGGCGCCTTGGTGTTGTGTTCGTGCGCGAAGTCCATGGTCCCGCGCTTGTTGGGGAAGAGCACGGAGATGTCGTTGTTCGAGAAGCCCGCGCTGTGGAGCTTCGTCACGACCGTCTCGGCCTGGCTCTGGTTCTGCACGATGCACATCACTGCCTTTTTCATGATCTCTCCTCTTTTCCTTTTTTTCTGTTCGTTCACTTCACGACTTCGAGTCGATCGTCGACCTCGGTGACGCCCATGGCGCTGCGCACGTGGCCTTCGATCCTCGCTTTTTCTTCTTCCGTCCTCACTTCGCCGCGCAGGTAGACCTTCCGACCCACCGTGACGATCTCCACGTTCTTCGCGGTCGCCGACAGCGCGTCGTCCGTGAGGAGCCGACGCTGGATGTCCGCGGTGATGCGTCGCTCGAACGTCGTGCGTCCCGGGTCTGGTCGCATGACGTCGGCAGGGCCCGACACGGCGCCCGTGGCCGGGGTGGGGCTCATCGAGCCGACGTCGTCCGACGACGCGGAGGTCGTCTGTGTGGTCGCGCTACGCGCGCGCGGCGCGGGGCCCTCGCCGCACGCGACGAGTGCGGCCGCGCTCGTGACGACGATGAGAATGGTTCTGCTGTTCATGGGGTTTCTCCTCGCGCGTTGCGACGAGCGACGTCGAGCAACATGCGAGCCAACGCCCTACACGTGCAGAACAGGTTGCCGAGGTACGCAGACGCCACGGTCGCGCACGGATGGTCGCCACAATCGCGCGCGACGTGCAGCTCCGCTCTCTCGTCGCGCGGTCGCGTTTCGCGCTCTCGCGTGTGACCGTCCCGCCTCTAGTGGCGGCCGAAGGCGCGCCACGGACCTCGGCAAGAAACATAGGAAGGCGCGCCGCTTGCAATCACCCTCGACGCGTTCGATGGAGCGCGTGCTTCGTCACTCAACCGAAAAAAAGACAGGAGAAATCCCATGAAATACGGTCTTGCATGGCTCGTTGGCGTTCCCCCCATTCTCATCGCCGGCTGGTTTCTCTTGAACCACTGCTGAAGCGACGTGCGCCGGACCAAGGCGTTACGCGCCTTGCGTTCGGCGAGTGGCGGGGGTCTCCTTCGACGAGATCCCTTGAGCTCGAAGTCCTGAATCATGGCGGCGAGTCCCCTTCGCGGTGAAGCGCCGGGCGTCTACGCCGCGACCGCCGCGTCAGGAGCGATGATCGCGCAGCAAGTGGCCGGTAAGGCCGTGCGCGACGCTCTGTTCCTGACCCAGTTCGACGTGCGCTGGCTGCCGAGCATGATGGCGGCGGCGGCGGTCTTGTCGCTCATCACCGTGTTGTGGCTCTCGCGGATCATCACGCGCTACGCGCCCGCGCGTGTGGTTCCGATCCTTTTCGGCGTGAACGCGATCGCGCTCGTCGGTGAGTGGCTCGTGGGGTTCGCGTCGCCCGGCGTCGCGGCCGTCACCGTCTATTTGCATACAGCGGTCTTCGGGCCCGCGCTCATCTCGAGCTTCTGGTCGCTCATGAACGAGCGCTTCGACCCGCACACGGCGCGGCGTGCGGTGAGTCGCGTCGCGAGCGGCGGGACGCTCGGCGGCGTCCTGGGGAGCCTCGTGGCGTGGCGAGGGGCGCAGTTCGTCGCGGTGCCGACGATGCTGCTCGTGCTCGCGGGGACCAGCACGATCTGCCTCGCGGGCACGCTCATGCTGAGCGCGCCCCAAACGCCTCGCGCGGAGAAGAAGGAGGCGGATGCGGCCGTCGGGGTCGCGACAGAGCCGACCAACCCGTCGCCCTTTCAGGTCTTCCGTGACGCGCCGTACTTGCGCACGCTCTCGCTCCTCGTGGCGCTCGGCGCGGTGACCTCGTCCCTCCTCGACTTCGTGTTCAGCGCGCAGGCGACGGCGCATGTGGGCCGCGGACCGGCGCTGCTCGCATTTTTTGGCTTTTTTTGGCTCGCGGTGAGCGTGCTCTCGTTCCTGCTGCAGGCCCTCCTCGGCAAGCTCGCGCTGGAGAAGCTCGGCCTCGCGGTGACCGTCGCGCTCCTGCCCGGCGTCGTCGTCCTCGGCGGAGCCGTCGGCCTCGCGGTGCCGGGGCTCCTGAGCTCGTCGCTCCTGCGCGGCGCCGAGGCCGTGCAGCGAAACTCACTCTTCCGCTCCGCGTACGAGCTCCTCTATACGCCGCTGCCCGAGGAGAAGAAGCGCGCGACGAAGACGATCATCGACGTCGCCTTCGATCGCGCCGGAACCGTCGTGGGCAGCGCCATCGTCTTCCTCGCGCTCCGGTTCGTTCCGCAGAAGGCGTCGCTGGTGCTCCTCGTGATCGGCATCGCGGCGTCGTTCTTGACCCTGGCGCGCTCGCGACCCCTGCACCGAGGCTACGTCGGGGCGCTCGAAGAGAGCCTCAAGCTCGGCTCGATCAAGCTGGATCCCGACGACATCGTCGATCACGCGACACGCAAGCTGATGACGAGCAAGGCGACGGCGGCGGCCGACGCGATCGATCCGGAGAAGGTGATCGAGACGCTCGAGGACGGCGCGGGGCTCCACTCGCAGCGGCTCGCGGTCGTCGCGGCTCAGCCGCCGCCTGCGGAGCGAGAGCCGTCGGCGGAGATCGGCGCGATGGTGGACGCGATCCGCGACCTCCGGTCGGGTGCGCCGGAGCGCGTCCGGGCCGCGATCGCCAAGAATCAACCGCTGGACGCCGCGCTCGTGCCGCACGTCGTCCCGCTGCTCTCGCAGAACGAGCACTACACGGAGGCGATGCGCTCGCTCATTGCGGTCGTCGCCGACGTCACCGGCCAGCTCCTCGACGTGCTGCTCTCGGCGAAGACTGAGTTCGTCGTTCGTCGCCGCCTCCCCCGCGTGCTGTCGCGTTGCGCCACGCAGCGCGCCGCCGACGGGCTCCTCCGCGGCCTCGAGGACCATCGCTTCGAGGTCCGCTACGAGTGCGGCCGCGCTCTGCTGCGCGTGACGGAGTCGGCGCCCGACGTGAAGGTGCCGTTGGACGCCGTCCTCGTGGCCGTGAAGCGCGAGGTCGCGATGAGCAGCGAGGTCTGGGAGACGCAGTCCGATTTCGACGAGGACGACGACGACCGCCCGGCGTTGATCGATCGCCTCCTCCGTGATCGCGTTCATCGCAGCCTCGAGCACGTCTTCACGATCTTGTCGCTCCACCTCGACCGCGAGCCGCTCCGACTCGCGTTCAAGGCGCTGCACCAGGAGGACGAGAGCCTCCGAGGCACCGCGCTCGAGTACCTCGAGAACGTCCTGCCCGACGAAGTCCGCGACGCGGTGTGGCCCTTCCTCGGCGAAGCGCGCCCCATGCGCCAGGCGCGACCGGCGACCGAGATCTTCGACGAGCTGATCCGCCGCAACACGATCGGGCCCCGCGCCTAGCAGCCTGCCGTTCGAAAAAGAAGCGTCTGCCTCCACCACGCCTTGCGTGGAACATTGCGCCATCTGTGGCGCAAATGGCCGCTCGGCGAGAGAGAGCGCGAGTGTCGTTCGCCGCGCGCGCACGGGTCACCGGGATGGCGCGCATGTTGCTCGTGCCGGGCCATAGAACCGAACCCTGATCCTCGGAGGATTTCATGAACAAGCGACTCGCCCTGATGTTCTGTGCGTCTAGCCTCGCCGCCGTCGCATGCGGTAGCTCCGACAAGCCTGCACAAAGCTCGTACGAGGCACAGACGACGTCGGCGCGGGCGAACGAGGTCCCGGTGACGCCGAGCCCCGCGTCGACCACGCCCATGACGTCGTCCACGCCGATGAACGACCCGTCGACGAGCTCGACGGTTTACCCGAGCACCGACACGTCCGGCACGCGGATCCGTGCGACGACCGGCAGCAAGCCGGCGATGAACGACACGACGGCGCCCGCGAACCCGCCGCCTGGCGCGACGCCGCCGGCCGCGCCTGGCGTCACCAACAATCCTGGTCCGACCGACGGCACCAAGGGCGCCGACAACACCCGCGTGAACCAGCGCGACCGCCACGACGCGAGCCTGACCCCGATGGATCAGGGCAAGAGCGAGGGCGAGCGCAAGATCACCGCGGAGATCCGCAAGCGCGTCGTCTCCGACAAGGCGCTTTCGTTCGGCGCGAAGAACGTGAAGATCATCACCGTCGGCTCCAAGGTGACCCTGCGCGGCCCCGTGAAGAGCGAGCAGGAGAAGATGATCATCGAGACCTACGCGAAGCAGATGGGCGGCGTCACCGAGGTCGACGATCAGCTCGAGATCGCGAAGTAGAAGCCGAATTCCATCCCGCTCTACGCCCGCGCGCGGCCCCCCTGACCGCGCGCGGGCTTTTTTTTTCGCGTGCTCGCGCGTGCGTCAGAAGGAGCCGGCGACGCCGAGCCCACCGCCGCCCGGGTACACCTGCGGGATCGGCGCGACGTACCCGAACGAGGTCTTCATGACGGTCGGGACCGGTTTCGAACTGCCGAACCCATAGTGGAGCCACGTCGGGAGGACGTACCCGTTGAGGATGCCGACGCTGACGCCCGTGATGACGTCGGATGCCCAGTGACGATCGACCATCATTCGCAGCACGCTCGTGGTCGCGGCGAGCCCGACCATGCCGAAGCACGCGATCGCGTCGGCGAACCCGCCGCCCCAGAGCGGCAAGTGCTGGTGGTGCGCGCACGTGAGCCCCGCCATCGTGAACGTGGCGGCGGCGTGGCCACTGTAGAAGCTCTCGAAGTCGCCGGGGGTGCCGCAGTGATTGAAGCCGACCTTGTCCGCCGACGTCGGGGTCGCGCAGTCCTGGACGTACGGGCGCGCGCGACCGACGGCGTGCTCGGCGCCGAGGCTCATCACGCCGCTCAGGCCGAGCGACTGGAGGTCGATGAGCGTCATCTGCAGCGCGACGTCGGCGTTCTGGTGCACGCCGAGCGCGACGATGTAGTTGTCGATGAGGTACGGAGCGATCACCATGCCGTGGTAGAGGTCGTCGCTCCAGTTTCCCGCGAGCTCCTGCGTGTGCGCGTTGTTCGACTTGAAGAAATTGCGAGCGGCGTTGTCGAAGAGGATGGGCTTGCTCCACTTCGCGTGGTCGGAGGTCGGCGTGCCGTTGATGAGGATCGAGCCGACGGTCAGCGCGGCGATGTCGGCGACCTCGAGGATGTGGACGCGTGGCCAGTCGTCGCTCCACTTCACCTCCTTCTGCTGATCGGCGCGCGCGGGCGACGGCGAGGTGCCGAGCGCGGCGAAGGCGACGAGGCCGGAGAGGACGACCGAGGCCCTCATCGCTCGACCCCCACGAGGCGATGGCCGCGCGTCGGTCCGAGATCGTAGAGGTACGCGCGGATCGGGCGCTCCGATTGACCGTTGCGCAGCTCGACCTCCACGTAGCGGCTTCCCGCGTCGTCGGCCGCGACGCCGTCGGCTCCGAGACGGGGAAGCTGCACGCACACCCGCCCGCCTTCCTCCGCCCGCACTCCCATGCTCGCGATGTGCTCGAGCGACTCTCCCCAGCGCCACGTCGCCGTGTAGCGGAACGCCGAGGCCGGAAACGTCTCCGTCGCGCGTGCGAGATCCGTCGCGCACAGCTCCGCCCCCTTCACCGCGAGGTCGGCGAGCGGCGAAACCTTGGAGAAATAGCGGACGAGGATCTTGTGCTGCCGCGCCAGCAGCGTCCGCACGAGGTAGTCGCGATGCTTGGGCTGCGTGTACTTTCCGACGCCGACCGCGGCCTCGACGTGAGCCGGCGAGAAGCGCGCGAGGATGCGCGCCATCCACGCCCCGTCGCGCTCGGACATCCGAGAAAAAGCGGGGTTTTGGTAGCCGGGCTTCCAGCCTTCCGCCTCGAACTGCTCCGCCTCGAAGTACCCGAAGATGTCCCCCTCTTCGCTGCGCTGGATCTTGTCCCACGGCCGTTCGGGGATGCCGAGCGTCACGAAGTCCTGGAGGATGTCGCCGCCGTCGAAGTAGTAGGAGAAGTTGATGCGCTTCGACAGCCCATCCCACGCCCACTCGCTGCCGAAGCAATCGTTGAGATCGATGATCCAGTGGCGGATGTAGCCGGGCGAGGAGTCCGGCTTCTTCGCGTTCACCGCGACCCACGTGTTCATCGAGTTCTGCTCGCGCGAGTCGAAGTGGTTGAGCCACGCCGCGAGGAGTCGCTGCCCGCGGAGCTCGCGACGGTCCTCGTGGGCCACGACGTCGTTCGGATCCTCCTTGAGCGTGCCCTCGTAGCGGAACGGCCCGAGCGTCGCGCCCGGCAGCCACTTCGAGGCGACGAGCCGATAGAGCTCGCCGTGCCGCGCGGCGCCCGAGAGCACCTTCTCGAGCTGCTTGGTGCCGAACTTGCGCGAGACGCCGGTGTTGTCGCTGTACTTGAGCCCCGGCGTCAGCGCCAGGATCGAGCGGCGCACGTAGAGCACCGTGTCGCAGCCGGTCCAGTACCCGGCCGCATTGTAGAAGCGCGTCGCGATCGCGGTGGCGCCGGTCGCGCGCTCGGGGTGATCGGTCTCGTCGGCCTTGAGGAGGAATTTGCCGACCCCCGGAACGTTCACGCGAAAGCCCGGATTTGCGCCGTTCTCCTTGCCTTGATCGATGACCCATGACCCGTCGGGGCCGTCGACGTCGAGGCGCTTTTCGTCGCACGCCCCCTCTCCGACCTCGTGAGGGGTCATCGGGTGCACGCCGATTCGATTCGTGAACCAGCTCGAGTCGGGGACCTCGTCGACGGCGTTCACGTTCACCGACTCGCCGCCGGGGTCGACCGCGAAGAAGCGGGCAATCGGCCGGAGGGTCATGTTGTTGATGCCGTCCCAAACGAACGGCGACTCGTACTCCTCCGGCGTGCACACCGGGTGCGGCTTTTTCTTCTTGTCCTTCTGGACCATGCGGCAATCGACCGCGTACGGGCGGGTGTCGTCGTCGACCGAGAGAACATCGCGGAGCGGATATCGCCGAACGCTCCCGGAGGAGCAGCCGACGAGCACGTACGCCGCCGCGAGGAGGGCCGTCTGTGAGAGGAGCGTCTTAGAATCCACGGGTTGCTCCGAAGGCGAGGCGGAAGGAGTTGACCTTCGCGCCGTTGTCGAACGTGTCGGTTCCGAAGCCCGCCAAGATCTCGAACTGATGATCCGGCGACGAGTTGGTGCGAAGCCCGATGCCGGACGAGAGCCGCAGCTTGCCGGGCTCCAAGCCCTGGAGGCCGGCGCCGAAGACGTTGCCGGTGGCCACGTGCATCGTCCCGTCGAGGAAGACCCAGATGGGCCACTGGTAGGCGACGGTCGCGACGGCGGCGCTGCGATCGATCATGCGTCCCGGCAGGAAGCCGCGCATGAAGTTGGTGCCGCCGAGGGACACCTGCTCGTTGAACGGGATGTCGCTCCCCGAGCCCGAGAGCGGATCGACGAACATGCTTGCGAAGGTGAGGCTCAAGACGCGCGCCTTCCCGGTCACGTCCCAGAATCCGCCGGCCGTCGCGCCGTACCGAACCCATGAATTTCCAGGCTTTCGTGAGAAGTCGAACGCGGGCTGACCGTCGAGCACGACGCGCACACCGCTCTGCGACGCGGGCCGCGGGTTGCGCGTGTCGAACGCGACGGAGGCGCTCTGGTAGCCGAGCGTGTAGCCGTCGAGGAAGCGCGGCGGCAGCGTGAGTTGTCCCGCGCGCACCCGCTCTTGAACCGTGGGGTCGCCGCAGCAACTCCCCTCGGCGAACGACGTGTCGCGAACTCCGACCGCCGCGGCGAAGCTCACGTGCGGCGTGACGCGCAGATCGTACGCCGGCCCGACGTCGAGCATCGTCGCCCGGTACCGCGACTCGTTCTCCTGCTTGGAGTCCGGCCCGAGTCCGAAGAACGGGTAGTCGGCGCGCTTGGACCACGAGCCGCGGAGGGACATCGTCGAGCGGTCGCCGACGTCGATGCGATCGGCGACCGAGAGGCTGAGCCAGTCGGGCCCCCACGTCCCTGCGTGCACGCGCACGTGGTTGTGCTTGAAGAGCGCGTCGTCCCAAAAGAAGTACCCGCCGACGCTGGGCAGGACGCCGAAGTCGACGAAGAAGGTCGGGACGAGGCCGATGTTCTTGTTGCCGCCGAACGTGATGAAAAAGAGGGTGCGCTGGACGATGCGATTCGCCTCGATCGCGGTGAGGATGGCGCCGAAGGGCCGTCGGATCAGGTACTCGGTCGCCAGGTAGATGGGCAGCACCAGGATGCGCGGCACCCACAAGAGCACGTCACCCGTCGTCGTCGGTTCGTCACCCCTGCCGTCGTAGTCGGGCACGGGCCGCTTCGCGGTGATCGTCGCGACAGGCGGCGCATCCTTCGCATCCTTATCTAGAGGCTCTGTCGGGGGCGACTCTTCTTCGACGTCCTCGTGCGGTTCTTCGTCCTCCGCGCGTGCCGCGGCGGGCGCGAGCAGCGCGCACAGGACCGCCACAGATCGACAAATTTTGCGCATGTGGCGAGTCGGGAGGGAAAATAAGGGCATTTGGCGTGTGGGTTTCGTGTGCGTGTGTGGCGCCGATGCCGGCGGGAGCCCGTCAAACGCACCCCACCGGGCGCGTGCATCGCCCTTCAGCACGGCACGTGCCGGGAATCGGCCGACGGCGGGACCGTGGCGCGGAAGCTGCTTTGACTCGCGCGAGATGCCGAGCGACCAAGAACCCGCGAAGAAGAAGAGCCCCCTCGAGCGCGTGCTCAGCCTCTTCGCAGATACGCAGCCCGGCGAGGGCGTCTCCGCGCTGCTGATGACCGTCAGCGTCTTCCTCTTGCTGACGTCGTACTACTTGCTCAAGACGGCACGCGAGCCGCTCATCTTGGAGAGCGGCGCGGAGCTAAAGAGCTACTCGTCGGCGGGGCAAGCCCTGCTGCTCATCCCCGTCACGTTCCTCTACGGCAAGGTCGCGCAGCGCATGGGCCGCATGCGGCTCATCACCGCCGTCACCCTCGTCTTCGCGTCGAACCTGTTCGTCTTCTTCGGCCTGCACGCGGCGCACGTGAAGATCGGGATTCCGTTCTTCTTGTGGGTCGGCGTCTTCAACGTGATGATCGTCGCGCAGTTCTGGAGCTTCGCGGCCGACGTGTACACGGACGCGCAGGGGAAGCGGCTCTTCGCCATCCTCGGCATCGGGAGCACGGTCGGGGCGGTCTTCGGCGCCCTGCTCTCGCGTAGGCTGATCCACCCGATCGGCATCTACGGGCTCATGCTCGCGGCGGCGGCGTTCCTGGTCGCGTCAATGCTGGTGCTCCGCGTCGTCCACGCGCGCGAGACGCACGCGCGCCCGGTCGCAGGGGCTGCAGGGGCCGAGGCGAAGGACGCCACGCCCGACTCGGACGCCCCGCTCGGCAAGAAGGGCGGCTTCGCGCTCCTCCTGGCCGATCGCTACCTCTTGCTGCTCGCCGGGCTCGCCTTCCTCCTCAACTGTGCGAACACGAACGGCGAGTACATCTTGGACCGCACGCTCGTCCAGCACGTCAAGGACATCCTCCCGGCCGGCGCCGACGCCCACACGTTTCGCGAGGAGTACATCGGCGAGTTCAAGGCGAACTACTTCCTCATCGTCAACGCCGCGACGGTCGTGCTCCAGCTCTTCGCGGTGTCGCGCATCATCAAGTACGCGGGCGTACGCGTCGCGCTGTTCGTCGCGCCGGCGATTTCGCTCCTGGGGTACGGCACGGCGCTCTTCTTTCCGCTCCTCGGGATCATCTTCGCGGTAAAAATCTCGGAAAATACGCTCGATTATTCACTCCAGAACACCGCGCGCCAGGCCCTGTGGCTTCCGACGTCGCGCGACGAGAAGTACAAGGCGAAGAGCGTCATCGACGCGTTCATCGTCCGCTGCGGCGACTTTCTGTCGGCCGGGATCACGATGGTCGGCACTGCGCTCGGCTTCGCGACCGTGCACTTCATCGCCGTGAACCTCGTGCTCGTCGTCGGGTGGCTCCTCGTCATCTGGAGGATCGGGGTCCTGCATCGCGCGCGCGCCGAAGCGGGACCGCGCTCGACGCCGCCTGCTGCGGACAACCACTCGTCGCGCCCCTCGACCGTGGCGGCGTGAGACTTAGCCTGCCATGACCAACTTTCGAGTCCCCATTTCGCCCGAGGAGCGCGCGCCGCTGCTCCACGCTCGACGCGAGGCGAAGATGACGTCGAGCGCGCACGCGTACGTCCGCGGCTCGACCAAGCGGTTCTACGAGTGGCTCGAGAGCAGCCGCGGCGCGTCGTTGCCGAAGGCGCCGATCATCTGGATCAGCGGCGACTCTCACCTCGGTAACATGGGAGCGGTGGGGCGCATCGACGGCGCCATCGAGCTCCAGCTCCGGGATTTTGATCAGACCGTGGTGGGATCGCCCGCGCACGACGTCGTGCGCCTCGCGCTCTCGATGGCGATGGCGGTGCGCGCTTCGGGGCTCCCGGGCGCGACGACACTCCGCGCGGTCGAGAAAATCGCGCGCGGGTACGAGACCGTCCTCGAGGCCAAGGCGGCTCGGCGCAAATTCGTGACGAGGCCCCCACCCGTCCAGGTGACGCGCCTCCTCCGCGCAGCAGGCAACCGCACGCGCAAGGACCTCCTGAGCGAGCGCGTCGGCGACGGCGCGAGCGCCATTCCCATCGGCAAGAAATTCTGGCCGCTCACCGACGAGGAGCACGCGGCGATCGCAAAACTGGTCGAAAAACCGCGCTTCCGCAAGCTCGTCACGAGCTTGACCAGCCGCAAGAATCACGACCCGGTCACGTTCGTCGACGCCGCGTACTGGGTGAAGGGGTGCAGCTCGCTCGGGCTTTGGCGCGTCGCCGTGCTCGTGCGCGTCGGAGGCCACGTCAAGGGAAAAAGGGGCGGCACGTTGGCGCTCGTCGACGTGAAGCAGGGACGGAAGCCGCTCGCGCCGCGCGGAAGGGGCGCCACCCTGCCGTCGCACGACGGAGAGCGCGTCGTGGCGGGAGCGCGCGCGCTCTCCCCGTACCTCGGCACGCGCATGATCGCCGCGACCGTGATGAAAAAGCCGGTCTTCGTCCGCGAGCTCTTGCCGCAGGACATCAAGTTCGAGCTCGACGCGATGGCCGACGCCGACGTCGACGACGTCAGCACGTGCCTCGGCTCGGTCATCGCGATCGCGCACGCGCAACAGCTGACGTCGGCGCAGTGCGCAGAGTGGCTCGAGGCATTTCGCCGCGAGCATGCGCCGCGCTCTACCGCGCCGGCATGGCTCTGGGCGGCGGTCGTCGATCTCGTGGCTCTTCACGAGGGGGCGTACCTCGAGCACTGCCGCGGGCACGCGGCGACCACGGCGCCTGCCGCCGTACCCGGCGCGGCGCCGGCCTACGCCGTCTCTCATCACGTGAGCGGGGATTGAAGAAAGTGAGCGCGGGCATGACACGGAAGCGACGGATCCTGACGGCAGGGGCGGCTACGACGGCGCTGGTATTCGCGGCAGCGTCGCCCGCGGGGGCGTACTCGTACGAGAGCGCCATCTCCGTGGGTTGCCACGAGCGCATCGCGATGACTGCGCTGCGCGCGGTGCGCACCAAGCTTCCCATCCCCGCGGCCGCCATCGCCGCGGACACCGGCGACACCGGGCTCATCAAAGACGTCCCCTACTCGCTCGACGGCGACATGAAGGACCTGACCGGCGCGACGCTCACGATCGGCGTACGCGACAACGATCTGAAGGGGCGCGGCCCCACTCAGGTCGATCAGCTCGCTGAGATCCACGGGAATCCTGCGGGCCAACGCGAGCACTGCCTCCGCGCCATCGACGAGGACGAGCCGACCGGCAGCCCGCGCGCGCTCGAGGACTGCAAGGCCTTCATCCGCGAGCGCGTGGCTGCCGCGCTCGACGGGCTCGACGCGAGCGGCATCCCCGACCCGGGGCACCGCTCGAACGTCGACGTCAGCCTGGAGCTCCGCGGCTCCGTCACCGCGTCGCTCCCCACCTTCTGGCTGGAAATAGGCAAAGCGATGCACACGCTCCAGGACAGCTTTTCCCACACCTTTCGGAGCCCCGACCGCATGAAGGTACGCACCGTCCTCAACTGGATCGAGTACGTGAACAAGAACGAAGTCGAGTCGCGCGACGGGCCGGTGCATCGCAACGGCATGGACCAGTGCAACAACCTCGACTCTCTGCAGACGCAGAACATCGACACCGCCACGCAGGCGTCCGTCGATCTCCTCGAGGCGACCCTCGACCCAAAGCTCACGCGCGCGGCGAAGGTCGCCGCGGTCGACGCGCTGCTCGAGAAATACGTCAGCTACGAGCCGGGTTGCACGTTCGACAACGGGTGGTGCGACGCGCCCGAGCGGCAGTACCAGGTGGCGGCCGGCTGTGGCTGCTCCGCGATCGGCTCGCGCTCGGGCGGGGCGCTCGCGATCGGCTCGTTCGCGTTCGGCGCGATGTTTCTCGCGCGCAGGCGTCGTCGTCGCGCGGCCGCGGTCGTCGCCGCGCTCGGACTCTTCGCCCTCCCTGGCGTCGCGCGCGCGCAGCCGAGCGGCTCGGACGCGCCGACCGACGCGCAACCGGCGCCTCATTCGACATCCACCGCGCCCACCACGCCTGCGCCGGGCACGATCGCCGACCCGACGAAGCCGGACGAAAAGGTCGGCGTCCCGACGAAGAGCGAGCGAAAGTCCGAGATCGTCGCGATCGAGAAGGAGCGAAGGTCGTTCTTCGGCCTCTACGCCGCCGTCTCTGGGAGCATCACCGATCCAGCGCTCAGCCCCCAGCTCGGCGTGCGTTTCAAGCTCTCGGACCGCTGGACGATCGGCCTCGACGGCGAGGTGAACGGTTGGTACGGCGTCCACACGAGCACCTTCCGCACGGGCGCCTTCAACGGCTACGGCACGGTGATCTTTCGAACGCCGCTGCGCTTCGAGGCCGTGAACCTCCGCTCGACCGCGAGCCTGGGCACGTCCGTGCTCCTCATCGATCTCTACGGCGCGCCGCGCGGGAGCGTGGGCATCTTCGCGGGGCTCGTGCCGCTCGGTGTCGAGTGGAAGCTTTCTTCGGCGGTCTACGTCATCTTCGACGCACTCGGCATCGCCGTGCCCGTGCCGCACTTGACGGGCGCGCCGTTCGCGTACCCGCAGTACCGAACCTCCATCGGCGTCGAGTTCGCGTTCTGACGCCGCGGGTAGCGCAAACGCGAATGCCCGCCGGTTTGACCCGGCGGGCATCGCGTCTCTCCGCAATGCGCGGTCAGTGCTCGAGGCAGAGCTTGCCTTTGCGGCACGCCGCGAGACGGCTGACCGTGTCGAGCGGGTTGCCGCACTTCTCGCTCTTGATGTCCGTGAGGCAGTCATTGAGATCCGGCTCGCTGATGCCGCGCGGGCATTCTTCGGCGCGCAGATCCGCGCGCTTGTCGTGGCCGAGCTTGTTCGTGCAGGCCTCGCGCGTGTCGTACGACTTGCCGGCGCCGACGTTGTTGCACGCGACCTCGCGATCGCAGCGCGCCGCCGTGATGCGCTCGATCGCGCCCTCGTTCGTCGCGATGTGCGCCGACGTCATCGTGGGCGCGTTGGGTCCTTTGACCTCGCCGCGGCCGCACGCGGCCGTCAACGCGACGGCCAAACTCAATCCGCCCAAACCGATGAGGATTCGCATGAGTCGTTCAACCTTTCTTGGGGCGATGGTCGCCCGCCAGTGCCGTTTGCAATCGAGAGACCACGGATGCCGCGCGAATGTCGGCGACTTGGCGTGGGCCGCGTGTGGCGAACTGGCGCCGCGCAGCAAGGACGCCTCGCGCTCGAGGTCCCAGCGACGCACTGGCCCGACGCGTGCAGCTCAAGGTTCGATGAACATGTCATGGAGGACGCGATGACCGTCAATCTCACTGTGTGCGGGCAGACTGACATCGGGCTCAAGCGCAAGACCAACGAGGACGCCTTCGTCATCGCCGATCTCACGGGCGACAGCCTGGTCGAAACGACGCCCATCACGCGGTTCGAGATCGGGGAGCGCGGCGTTCTTCTCGCCGTCTCCGACGGCATGGGCGGGCACCGCGCGGGTGAGGTCGCGAGCGCGCTCGTCGTCGAGTCGATGCGCCGCGCGATGTCGGCGGCGAAGGGGGAGCCGACCAACGACGCCCTCATCGAGCGCGCGGTGGAGCGCGCGAACCGCGAGACGTGGGAGGCCGCCCAGACGCCAGAGCGCGCGGGAATGGGCGCGACCGTCACCGCGCTCTTCGTCCACCGCGGGACTGCGCACATCGCCGAGGTCGGTGATTCGCGCGCGTACCTGCTACGCGGCGGCCACCTCGAACAGGTCACCAAGGACCAGAGCTACATCCAGCTCCTCATCGACACCGGCGCGATCAAGCCCGAAGAGGCCGCGCGCGCGCCGTTCAAGAACGTCATTCTGCAGGCGATGGGGCAGTCTCCCGAGGTGCAGGTCGGGCTAGGGAAGCTCGAGCTCCGCCAGCGCGACTGCTTCCTCCTGTGCTCCGACGGCCTCACGATCCATGTCACGCCGGAGGAGATCCAGCGCACGATCCTCACGTCCACGCGCCTCGACGCGGCGTGCACGTCCCTCATCGACCTCGCGAAGGCGCGCGGCGGCGACGACAACATCACGATCATCTTGGCGGGTGTGAGCGGCGATCTCCCCGAGCTGGTCCCTGGGGAACCCATCTCGGAGACGCTCCAGATCGTGAAGAGCTTCACGGCCACGGCGTCGCAGTAGGCGCCGCGGCCTCGTGAGAGGCCAGCATCGACCGCCTCAGAACGCTCCGCTCAGCCCTAGACCCTTCTGGTTTTCGCTCACGATGGGGACGATCCTCACCGGCGATTGATGAAGGGCGGGGACGATGACGCCGAGCGACGATCCGACGATGGCGCCGCCGATCGAGTCGGTAATGAAATGCTTACCGGCCATGACGCGCGCGGTGCCGACGAAGGCGGTGAGGAGACCGCCCACAGCGAGGACCCAGTACGGGCCGCTGGAGGTCGGGTGAAGCCGCTTCATCGTCATGAACATCGACATCGCGATCGAAGAGGTGACCGACGCGTGGCTGCTCAAGAAGGAGAGGCTCGCGTCGGCGCTCTCGCGCTGTTCCAGAGGAGCGTTCGTCCCGAAGAGGAGCGGCCGCGGGCGTCCCGCGGCGAGGGTCAGCATCGTCGAGACCGCCGTTGCGCTGAGCGCGGACTCCGCGACGACGACGGCGTCGTTCAGCCCGTCGAGGAGCCCTTCGTCCCCGGCGAGGAGCACCGCGGCGCCTGCGACGGCACCGTAGAGCCCGAAGTCCGAGGCCGTGCCCCATCCCGTGCTGTAAAAGCCAGCGGTCGTACGATCGAGCGCGTTGAGGTCGTTCGGATCGCAAAGCGGAGCGCAGAACGCACGCTGCGTGCGGATCAAACGCGCGGCCGCGAACACGGCGCCGATGCCGAGCACCGGGATGTCGAGCTCCGCATAGAGCTGGAACGCGGGACGCGTCGGGTTCTTCGGATCCGTGACGATCGGCGTGTTCTGCGCGACCTTCGCGATCTCCTTCGCCTCCTCGACCTTCTTAGGGTCGGCGCCCGGTCCTGGCGGTGCGATCTGGTCCACCGGAGTCTGCGTAGTCGGCGAGACTGGAGCCCCGCCGTCCGCGGCCGGGGCCGGCTGCTGCGCGAGCGCGCCGGTCGTTTGAAGCAAGCACACGCTCGACAAAGCCGCGGCAACCACTCGAAGCCTTCGAATGCCCATCTTTCGTGCCTTGAGCAACATGCGCGCCAGCAATATTTGCCGTGATGCATGGGCTGCTGAGCGGGCGCAGGCGCGCAAATGCGCCTCACGGTGGCGGAAAGGCGTCGGTTGGAGCGCATTCCTCGCGCCACCACGCGCCTATCGATTGGCTCGGGTTCTGCACTCCGTGGGGCGGGCGCTACCGAGCGTCGAAGAAGGAGAACGATCATGTCGATTATCGCGTGGATTGTGTTTGGCCTCATCGCCGGCTTCATCGCCAGCAAGATCGTCAACAAGAGTGGAGAGGGCGCGCTCCTCGACATCGTCCTTGGCGTGGTGGGCGCCGTCGTCGGCGGCTTCCTCTTCAACACGTTTGGCGCCGCGGGCGTCACCGGCTTCAACCTGTGGAGCATGTTCGTCGCCGTGATCGGCTCGATCGTCGTCCTCGGCATCTATCACGCGATCGCAGGACGACGCGTGGCGTCCTGAGGCCCCCATGTGGCTCGAAGCGATCCTCGCAAAGCACGACCTCGTCGCGCTTCTCCCGGAACTGATGCCGCTCACCGTTCGCTTGAACGGTGGCGGCAGTGTGGAGCTCGAAGGGCCCTCGGAGCTCGAGCTCGTCACCGACACGGGGCTGCGCCTCACGTGCAAGGCGAAGGTCCATTGGCCGGTCCTGGGTATCCAAGTACCGGTCACCTTGCGTTCGCTTACGGCCCTCGTGAAGCCCCAGATCGCCGCGTCGTCCACCGGCGACCGGCTCGTCTTCTCGGTCCGCGTCGAACACGCGGACTTCGCGGGTCTGCCCGATGTCGTCGACGAGAAGATTACGGAGAAGATCAACGAGACCCTCGACCGCGATCACGTCGCGCTCGAATGGGACTTCACCGACTCGCTCAGCCATGTCTTCAAGATGCCCGCGACACTCGAGCACTTCGAAGCGCTGGGTCTGCAGGTGGCCTGGGGCGAGGTTCGGGTCACCCCCGACGCCCTCGTGCTCGCGGTGTCGTTCCACGCGCGCGTAGTGCGCACCGGCGAGCGCGATCGCGACGTGAAACCGGCACGGCTCGACGGCGGCGACGCGGCGGCTCCTCGCTCCGCGCACTGAGAGGGATTTTCAGCGCCAAAGGACGGCGCGCAGCACGACGTACGCGAGGACGGCGCCCACCCACGCCGTCGCGCGCACGCGCATGCCGCTCTGGAATGCCCAATACGGCGCGAGCGGCGGGGCCACGAGCGCGACGAGCCCACGCCAGCGCGGAGAGCGGAGCGCGAGCCCGGCGGCGATGGCGACGTGCGCGGTCACCGCGATGGCGAACAGGATCGCGGCCCCGAGGAAGATGGCCGTGTCGCTCACGGGCCTGCGTCCCTTCGCAGCGGCCCGCCGTCGGGCGACAGGTTTCGCCCGGTGGGCTCGGTCTCGCCCTCGGGATCGACGACGGAAGTGGTTCGCGCCGATGCGAGTGCGAGCGGCGCGGGCGGAGGCGCGGGCTGTCCCTTGGCGTCGCGCCACGTGCCGGGCGCGAAGAAGATCGTCCCCGCGTCGTTGCGGACCGTCTGCCACGGCGAGTACGTGCCGGTGGCGGACGATGGGGCCCAATAGCCTTCTTTCCAAGACCATTTCCTTCCGCGCCACGACCACTCCCCTTCGATCCACAGCGCCCCCGAGGCGGGCATCGGCGGCACCGTCTCGACGCGCGCGGGCGGAGGAGGGAACGGAACCTCGGTCAGCTCGGACGACGCGTGCGCGGCGTAGGGCGGATGCGGAAGCCCCGAGTTGCACGCGAGCGCGGCGAGGACTCCCGCCACACCGATCCACCACGGTCTCATGCCCGCGACTTAGCACGGCGAGTGCCACCTGCACGTCCTGGCGCGCGCATGAGACGTCCTGGCGCGCGCATGAGCCGGGCCTGGTCTCTTCGTTGCAGGAGTGTGCGGCGATGCCCTCACGCGACACGATCGCCACAGCAGATCGCGCGTGGCTCGGCCCCCTCGTCGCGCTCGTCGCCACGCTCGGCTGCTCCAAGGTCCCGGAAGGTCGCTACGCGGTCGACGACGTCACCCTGCGCGGCACGAAGGTCATCGCATCGTCGGATCTCGAGGACGTCCTCGCCACGACGCCGAGCGCCAAGCTCTTCGGCCTCTTCCGCGGCGTCGCCTTCGACTACCGGCTCTACGACTACAACGTCCTTCAGCGCGACCTCGCGCGCGTGGAGCGATTCTACCGCGCCCGCGGGTTTTACGACGCGCACGCACGTGCGGGCCACGTCTTCGAGGGCAGCGACGCCCACGTCGACGTCGAGATCATCGTCGAAGAGGGCGAGCCGATCAAAAACCACGACCTCGCAGTCCAGGGGATGGATGGACTGCCCCGCGCTCTCGTCGACGCCGTCACCGCCGCCGTGAAGGCGCAGCTGCCGCCTGGCGAGCCCTTCGACGAGGACAAGTACGAGGCCGCCGAGAGGGACGCGCGCAAGGCGCTGACCGATCGCGGGTACGCCTACGCGAAGGTCGACCGCGACGTCTTCGTCGACATCGTGCGGCACACCGCCGACGTGTCGATGGCGGTGACCCCCGACAAGCCCGCCGTCTTCGGCAAGGTGACGATCGAGGGCCTCGACCCTCCGGTGAGCGGCGGCCACAAGCGCACGCTGCCCCAGGCGCCGCTCCTCCGCGCGGTCGACATCGCCGAAGGGACGCCGTACTCGACCCTCGCCCTCGAGTCGGCGACGCGCGCGCTGCTCGATCTCGAGGTGCTGAGCGCCGTCGACGTCGCGCCCGTGCTCACCGATCCGCCGCCGGAGCCGCGCGTCGTCCCGGTCCACATCAAGGTCGAGCCGAGCCAGCTGCACGAGTGGAGGCTCGGCGGCGGTCTCGAGTTCGATCAGCTGAAGACCGACCTGCACGGCCTCATCGGGTGGGAGGACCACAATTTCCTCGGTGGCCTCCGCGACTTCACGATCGAGTTCCGTCCCGGCGTCGTTCTCTACCCGACGCGGATCAACAACCTCGTCGCGCCGAACAGCCTCTTGCCCGAGTCGAAGCTCCGGCTACAGCTGCGGCAGCCGGGCTTCATCGAGGCGCGCACGCACGGGTTCATTCGCCCCGAGCTCAACGTCTTTCCGCTCCTCGTGAAGACGTCGCCGCTGCCCGACGATCCGGTCGTGGGCTACGCCGAGGTCAAACTCAGCGTCGGCGCAGATCGCGCGTTCGGGAAGTTTTACGCGTCGCTCGGCCACAACGTCCAGGTAGAGGCGCCATTCGCCTACAAGGGAGCGCTCGATCCCGCGCTGAAGATGCTCGTCATCTCGTATCCGTCGCTCGTGACGTCGTTGGATTTTCGTGACGATCGCGTGCATACGCACAAGGGGATTTACCTCGGCAACGAGGTCCAGGTCGCCGGCGTGGGCGGTGACGCGCGGGACGTGAAGGTCCAGCCGGAGGTGCGGACGTACATCCCGCTCGGGAAGAAGGTCACGTTCGCGACGCGCGCCTCGGTCGGGTTCTTGCTCTCGCAGAACTACGGAGACGTCGTGCAAAACCGGCTCGGAGAGCCGCTCACCGACGCGAACCGCGCGGCGCGCGTGCGCGACATCGAGACGGTGTTCTTCAGGGGATTCTTCTCCGGCGGCTCCACCTCGAACCGCGGCTTTCCCATTCGCGGAATCGCGCCGCACGGCGTGGTGCCGTTCCTGAACCCGCAGACGGCGTCGCAGCAGGTTCGCCTCAATTGTGACCCGTCGCCGGCGAACAACTTCAGCCCCGACCCGGCGGTCTGCTCGATCTCGATCGGCGGCTTTACGCTGTGGGAGCTCTCGAACGAGGTCCGCTTCGCGATCGCGGGGCCGTTCCACGCCGCGACGTTCTGCGACATGAGCGACGTGTCGCCGCACCCCGGGAACGTGCGCCTCAATCACCTCCACCTCTCGTGCGGCCTCGGCGCGCGCTACGAGACGCCGGTCGGCCCGATCCGCCTCGACATCGGCTACCGCATCCAGCCCGCGCAGGTGCTCGGGTTCGCGGACGAACAGGCCATCGCGCGCAGCGATCCGACCGAGGGGCTGCCGCCGACGTTGTTCGGCATCCCCGTGGCCGTCGCTTTCGGCATTGGAGAGGCCTATTGACCGCCGTGTCGAACGGCCCGCCCTCGTTCGCATCGTCTCCAGGGAGACCGAGGCGGGCGTGGCGCGTCCTCGGGCGCATCGCCGGCGGCGCAGGGCTCGCCGTCACGTTCACGGGCGCCCTCGTCGGTGGGATCTTGCTCCACCTCGACACGCCCGTCGGGCGACGCGTCCTCGTCGCGCACGTGAACCCCGTCCTCGCGAGCGCGCTCCAGGGCACGCTGCAGATCGAAGGGGTCGAGCACGTCGGCCTGTACGGCGCGGAGGGAGTCTCCGCGCGAATGGTCGATGACGAAGGGGTCGTGGTCGTCCGCGCCGGAGGGCTCCGCGCGCACCTGTCCGTCGTCGACCTGATCCGGTCGCTGCTCGCGACGGGGCGCGATTTGCGAATTTCGATCTCGTCCGTCGACATCGACTGGGGCGAGGTGAACCTCGACACGCGCGCCGACGGGCGGACGCGGATCGAGGCCGCGTTCACGCCGCGGCCGACGACGCCCGGCGGCCCTGCGCGGCCCGTTCGCGTCGATCTTCCGCGCATCGAAGTGCGGCACGCCTGGGTGCATGGAACAATCGGCGGAGCTCCGCGACTCGACGCCGACGCCGACGACGTGCACGCAAGCGTCCACGTCGCGTCGGGCGGGGTGCGCGTGGACGCCACGCGTCTCGCGGTGAGGACCCGCGGAATGCCGCGCGGCGCGAACGTGGTCGGCGACGGATCGGCCCTCGTGGTCCTGCCTTCTCGCTCGGGGCGTCCGTACTCCGTCGATGCCGCATTGCGCGGCACCGTGGGCGCGATCCCGGCGACGGCGCACTTCACGCTCGACGGCGCACACCTGGAAGGCACCGCCGACGTCCCAATCGCGACGGCGGCGGCGATCCGCGCGCTCGTGCCGGAGGTCCCCATCCACGAGGACGCGTCGGCCCACCTCGCGCTTCGTGGCGAGCTCCCGCGCGTCGAGGGCGATCTGCGCGCGACGTTGGGCGCGGCGTCGCTCGAAGCCAAAGGCGACGCGACTCTGTCGGACGCGCCGTTCGGCACAGTTCACCTGGCCGCGAGCGGCGTCGACATGCACACCTTCGCGCCGACGGCGCCGGCCTCGTCGCTCGGCGCGACCGCGCGGGTCTCGTTCCTGATCAAGGGCGGAGCGATAGGCGGCGATTACGACGCCGACGTCGCGCGCGGCGCGGTCCGCGGCACGGTGATTCCACGCGCGATGCTCCGTGGCGACTACCGCGTCGCCACCGGCTCCGGCGCGCCGGTCGTGACGGTGAGTGGGAGCGGCAAGATCCTCGAGGACGGCGCGCCCACCGACGTGGTGTTCGCGTACACGCCCGACGGCGCGTCGCAGCTGCTCGCGATCGACGCGCGCGCGAGCGTCGCGCGACTGGGCGCGACGCGGCTCGGCGGAACGATGACGGGGCGCGCGGACGTGCAAGCAATCGCGCGCGTGCACGTGCCGGAGGGGACGTTCGAAGGGCATGCGACCGTGGACGTCGACGACGCTGCGCAGGGGCCACTCCACGTCGGCCACGCGCACGTCGAGGCGCAAGCGATGGGGCCGCTCGCCGCACCAGGGCTGACGACCGCGGTCGACGCGACGGGGCTGTCGCTCGGCGCCCTCTCGTTCGCCGACGCCACCCTGAAGAGCGACGGGAGCCTCGACGGAATGAACGTCGTCGTGACGCTCGCGGGCTCGGCGCGCGCGCCCGACGTGCAGGCGCAGGGGGTGTTCGACACGCGCGACGGAGCCCGTATCCGAGATGTGAACGTGACGGCGAGGCGCGGGCGCGTCGCCGCCGACCTTCACGTCGATGCGGTGCGCGCGGCCGGCGGGGAGATCCAGGTCGACGGCGCCGTCCTCAAGGGGCTCGGCGAGCCGCTCACGCTCTCCGGTCGCCGCGGTCCGACGTCGGCGGAGGCGCGCGCCGTCACGAAGGGCCTCGATCTGGCGCTCGTCGGCGGTCTCTTGGGAATGGCCGACCGCATTCGTGGCGGAGCGCTGACGGTGGACGCCGATTTGAAGGCCACCGAGCGCGCGGTCCACGGCACGCTGACCATGGATCTGCGCCACGCCGACGGCTTCGCGTCGAAGGACGCGAACGCGCACCTCGACGCCACCTTCGCTGGGCGCGCCGCGGCCGTCCGCGCGCGCGCGTCCGAGGCGGGCTTCGGGCGCGTCGAGGTGAAGAACGCGCGGGTCGAGATCCCCGGCGACGGCCCCCTCCGCGCGGATGCGTGGAAGAGCGCCTGGGGAGACGTCGAGGTCGAGGGGCAAGTGGCGCTGTCGAAGCTCGCTTTCCTCGTGCCTCACGCCGGTCCCAGCCCCATCGGGGACGTCGGCGGAAACTTGAGCGTCCGCGCGTCGGCCTGGCGCGCGAAGGGCAGCGACTCGGCGCCGAGCTTCCACGCAGCGCTCGAGACGTCGGGGCTCACGCTGGCCACCGTGACGCCGGCGCGCGCGGCCAACGGCACCGTCGTGCTCTCGAATGAGGGCCGCCGGCTAGAGGGCTTCGATCTCCAAGTCGACGCGAGCCTCGACGGACCGAGCGGCGACGTCGGGCTCGACGGCCGCGTCGTCGATCGGCGCGGGATCCTCGTCTCCCTCGACGCCCGCGCTACGGCGCTTCCGTACCGTGAGATCGCCGCGGCGCCGGACACAGTCGACGCGCTGCTCGCCGTCCCCTTCTCTGCGCGCGCGTTCCTGCCGCGCCGGCCGTTCAGCGCGATCCCCTTCGTCGGCGACAAAGCCGCCGGAGACGTCACCGCCTCGATCGGGATGCAGGGCACCGTCCTCGTGCCGGTCGTCGACGTCAGCGCGCACATGTTCGGCGCGAAGTCGCCGCAAGCGCCGATCACGAACAAGCTCGACGTGGATCTCGTCGCGCGCTATGCGGCGGGCCTCGCCGACGCAACCCTCGAGGCGCGTACGCCGAAGGGCAAGGTCCTCGCCGCGACCGCCCACCTCGAGGCCCTCCTCACGGACTTCGTCGGCGCGGACGCGAAGAAGGATCCTCCGTGGGTGGCGTCGGCGAACGCAAAGCTCGACAGGTTCCCTCTCGTCGCCGTCGCCGCGCTCTCCGATCGCCAGGTCCGCGGGCGCATCAGCGGACAGCTGGAAGTGGCGCACCTCCATGGCGACGCGAGCGCGAAGGCGAGCCTGAGCGTCGACGGCCTCGAGATCGGGACCGCGAGGTTCGCGACCGCGAAGGTCGACGCGACGGTGGCGGGCGGCGCGCTGCACGGCGCCGCGCGACTCGACCAGCCCGGCTCGTTCGTCGACGCGCGCGCGGACGTCGGCGTCACGTGGGGAGCGCTCCTCGTGCCCAAGGTCGACGGCACGAAGCCTGCGCTCCTGACGTTGCGCGCGCAGTCGTTTCCGCTCGCGGCGCTGACTCCGTTCGTGGAGCCGGCGGTGGCGGATCTCTCGGGAAAGCTCGACGCCGACGCGCGCTACTCGGTGCCGGCCGGCGGCGAGGCCGCGCACGCGAGCGGCACCGTCTCCGTCCACGACGCGACCGTCCAGATCACGTCGTTGGGCCAGGAGCTCCACGGCGTGCAGGGCAAGCTGACGTTGTCCGAGGGCGGCGTCTTACGCCTCGAAGGCGTCCAGGCGTTCGGAACCTCCGGCATGGTCATGGCTGCCGGAGTCGCGCGCTTGAACGGCCTCCGCGTCGCCGAGGCGCGCGCCGCGATCCGCGTGCCGAAGGGAAAACCCATTCCCGTCGGAGTTCAGGGCGTGCAGATGGGAGACATGTACGGCGACATGCAAGTCGTCGCCGTGTCGTCCGCGGATGGGTCGATCACCAACATCGACGTCGAAGTCCCGACCCTGCACGTCCGTCTCCCCGACGCGTCGCCTCACGCCGTGCAGCCACTCGACGAGCCCAAGAAAGTGCGAATTGGGACGTTCCGCGCGCCCGGCCAGTTCGTCACCTTGCCGATCGACGGGGAAGATCTCCGCGAGCCCGAGGCGACGCCCGGCGCGCCGACCCGCGTGAACGTCGCGTTTCACCTTGGCCAAGACGTCGCGATCGAGCGCGGGCGCACGCTCCGTGTCGCGCTCGAAGGTACGCCGGAGATCCACGTGAGCGACAAGACGCGCATGTCCGGGCAAATCCGCCTCAAGAGCGGCACGCTCGAGGTCCAGAACAAGCACTTCGAAATTGAGAGGGGCACGGTCTCGTTCGTCGGCGACGATCCCTCGAACCCCGAGGTCGTCGTGACCGCCGGCTGGACCGCGTCCGACGGAACGCGCGTGCTCGCGGATTTCTCGGGGCCGCTCAAGACCGGCAAGGTCACGCTGCGCTCCGAGCCGGGGCGTCCGCAGAACGAGATCCTCGCGCTCATCCTCTTCGGCACGGCGGACGGCTCGTCGTCGACTCCTTACGCGCAGCCCACCGCCGACGGCGCGACGCGCGCGGGAACGGCTGCAGGCGGCCTGGCGAGCGGAGGCCTCAGCAAAGGCATCGACAGCCTCACCGGCCTCGACGTGGAGACGAAGGTCGACACGACCGACTCCGCGAACCCGCGCCCCGAAGTGGAGCTGCGCATCGCGAAGGACATCTCGCTGCAGATCGCCGTCGTCCTCGGCACGCCGCCGCCCGGCACCAACCCCGACCGCACGTTCGCCACGATCGACTGGCGCTTCCTGCGAAACTGGTCGCTCGCGACGACGTTCGGAGACCAGGGCAGCTCGATGGCCGACGTCGTGTGGCGCTACCGCTACTGAGAGCTCCGCCTTGGTGCGGTACGGCCCTTGCTAAGCCCGAGCTGACTCGCTGACGGGTCAAGGAGGTTCCACATGCGTTCTTCGATTCTCATGGGTGCGTTCGTCTCGATGGTCATGGCGATGGGCTGCGATAAGGCGGCCGACGAGCAGCAGAAGGCGAACAACGCCCAGACCGAGGCCGACAAAAAAATCGCGAGCGCCCGGCACGAGGCCGACGACAAGGCGAACACCGCGCAGGCGGAGGCCGACAAGAAGGTGGCGGAGGCGCAGGCGAAGTTCAGCACGCTGCGCGAGGACTTTCGTCACAAGGTGACGACCGATCTCGTCGACCTCGACAAGAAGATCGAGGGGCTGGACGCGAAGGCGAAGACCCAAACGGGCAAAGCCAAGACGGACCTCGAAGCAAGCCTGAAGCAGGTCCACGCCCAGCGCGAGGCCTTCGTGACCAGCTTCCGTGGGCTCGACACCGTGACTGCAACGGGCTGGGACGACGCGAAGGCGCGCGTCGCGCAACAATGGACCGATCTGAAGACGATGGTCGACAAGGCCTGATGAAAAAGCGCGGCCTCTCGCGCGCGCTTCCAGCTACGAAATGAGCTCGGGGCGCCGCCGCGATACACGCGGTGGCGCCCCGACTTCGATCCGGCCGGCGGATCGACTCAGCGAATGACGTGATCGTTCTTGGGGATGTTGTTCCGGCGGAGATCGTCGACCCCCTGCTGAACGCGCGCCTCCGTTGTGTGGGTGGCCGCGGCGACTGTGTGGGTGGCCGCGACGACGGTCTTCTTGGCGTCGGAGATCGCGTCCTCCACCTTCGACTCGGCGTCCTTGGCCTTCTCCACTCCCTTGTCGAGCATCCGCGCGAGGCGCGCCCGCAGATTCTTCCCGGATTCGGGCGCGAGGACCAGCGCGACGGCGCCCACCGCGAGCCCGCCGGCCGCGAACCACATGAACGGACGCAGCGCGCTCTCACGACGCTGCAGCCCCATGCGGTCGAGCACCGTGTCCGCGCTGCGCATTTCCATGACGCGGAGCGTGTTGATGAACTTGAGGGCCTGCGTCCCGAAGTCCATCAGGTTCCCCTTGGCGCTAACGGCCGTGCTCTTGACCTGATCCATCGCATCGTCGGCAGTATTGGCAATCGAACGCATGATGTCTCTCCTTCTTCTGTAAGCCCTACTTTGCAGGATGCGCGCCACGCCGAGCTCGCGCGCGCGCGTTGGTTCGAGCGCACCAAACGCTTCGCGCGCTCGGAGCTCGTCCACGCTCGGTTGGAGAAACGTGCTTGCTCGGCCGCCCCAGTGGGGCGTGGATGCGGGAGGCGTCGACGCGCGCGATCATAGCTAAATGAAGCCAAATCGTCGGGATCGGCGGGAGTGGCACGCGGACTGCTAACTCCGATGCAGATGCAACCGGTCGCCCGCGTCGGAGAGAAAATTCAACTACTCAGGCTGCTCGGGCGCGGCGGCATGGGAACGGTTTGGCTCGGCCGTCACGAGGGCGCGCTCGTCGCCATCAAGATGATGCTGCCGAAGCTCCTCGGCGATCCGCGGGCGGTCGCGCGCTTCGAGCGCGAATTGCGGATCCTCGGCGCGCTGCGGACTTCGCGCGCGGCGCGCCTCGTCTGCGCGGGCAACCATTACGGGCAGCCGTACGCGGTGATGCAGAACGTCGACGGCGTCAGCCTGTCCGATCGTTTCGAGGCGAGCGGCGGAAAGCCGGCGTACACGGTCGCGCTCCGCGTAATCCGTGAGCTCCTCGCGGCGCTCGGCGAGGTTCACGCAGAGGGTGTCGTTCACCGCGACGTCAAACCCGCCAACGTGATGCTCTCGGGCTCGGAAGACGAACCGCGCGTCACGCTCGTGGACTTCGGCGTCGCGTCATCCCGCGAGGAGCCCAGGGGCGAGTCCGACGCGGTGACGGTTGGCACCGGGCCGTACATGAGCCCCGAGCAGCTCGTCGAGGGCGGCGTCGGGAGCGTGCACGAGGACATGTGGGCCGCTGCGGTGGTGGCCTACGAGTGCCTGCTCGGCTGCTTGCCGTTCGACGGTCCGTCGTATCCCGCGGTCTGCGTCGCGGTCACGAGCGGCGTCTTCGTGCGGCCATGCTTGGCGAGCCCGGAGCTGCCCCGCGCACTCGACGGGTGGTTCGCGCGAGCGTTCGCACGTAAGCTCGAGGATCGGTTCGCCGACGTCGCCGAGATGGCGGACGCCTTCGAAGCTGCGCTGAAGCCGGCGCCGAAGCCGAAGAAGAGCGCGTCCCCCGCGCCGAAGGACAAACACGCGGACCACCGCGTGAGCTCGTGGAGCGTCCTCGCCGCGGCGTTCGCGACGGCCGCGGTGCTCGTCCTCGTCGCCTCCGAGCTGAACGCCCGGCACACCGGCCGAACGGCAGTCTTCCCGTCGTCATCTCGAACAACCCTGAACCAACGATAAGGAGAATCGTCATGCTGTACTGGGCCGCCGTCTTTTTCTGCATCGCGCTCGTCGCCGCCGTCATGGGCTTCGGTGGGATCGCCGCCGACTCCGCTGGGATCGCGAAGGTCCTCTTCGTCGTCTTCGTCGTCCTCGCCGGGCTGTCGTTCTTGTTCGGCAGACGCGCGTCGGTGTGACGCGTCAGGCAACGCGCGGCGGCGCGTTCATCAGCTCCATGGCAGTTCGAACGAGGAGGGGGAGGTCGAGCGGCTTCAGGAGCACCTTGTCGGCCCCGGCGTCGCGCGCGCTTCGAAGGGTGCGCTCGTCGCCGAAGGCCGTCACGAGGAGGACGGGGGTCGTCCTGCCCCTCCTCCGCACCTCGCTCGTGGCGGCGATCCCGTCCATTTGCGGCATCCCGATGTCCGAGACGACCATCACGCGTCGCGTTGGCTCTTGCGCGAACGAGTCGAGCAGCTCCACGCCGTTGGAGGCTTCGGCGACGTCGAACCCGGCGCGACGGAAGGACGATGCCATGAGGAGACGCGTGTCCTCGTCGTCGTCGGCGACGACGACCAGCCACGGGAGGAGCGCGTCGTCGTTCATAGGTGGGGTCCCGGCTCCACCGTCGCGCTCGTGGCGCCCGCGTAGGGGAGAGTGAGCCGAACGGTCGCACCTCGCGCCTCGGTTGTCTCTTCGGCCTTGCGTGGATCGACCGACAGGGTCCCTCCGTGCGCGACCGCGACGTCCTTGACGATCGAGAGCGAAAGACCGAGACCTCGTCGATCGCGCGGCGGTGCGAAGCGGTCTTGCACGGGACCCGCGAATCCGACGCCGTCGTCGGTCACGGCGATGACCGCGGCGCCGGGTTCGAGATTGACGGTGACGGAGACGACCTTTCGCGCGTGCGCGATCGCGTTGACGACGAGCTCGATGACGGCGACCGCTAGCCACGGGGCGTCCACCGCGACCGTGCAGGGCTGCGAGGGAACCGAGAGGACGACGCTGATGCCCCTCCGCGCCTCGGTCAGCTCCGCCTCGCGCACCGCCCGCTGCAGCACGGTCTTGAGATCCGACGGCGCGCGTGACCACTCGACGTGCTCTCCCACGAGCTGCGCGGTGCGGCTCAGTCGCTCGGCAGTCCGCAGCACGCGACGCGCACCTCGCCTCGCCATCGCCATCAGCTGCTTGATTTTGTCGGCGTCGGGGCCCAGCGCGAGCTCCATCTCGTCGAGCGTCCCCAGCGTGACACCGGCGGGCCCGCGCAGCTCGTGCGCGATCCGCTCGAGGAACTCGGTGCGAAGGTAGTCCGCTTCGTCGGGGGGGTGATCTTCGCCGGACTCCGCGTCGCGGCTCGTCATTGAATGCCCCCGCGCTCCAACTCTTCGGGACGCGAGGACTCGGGGGCTTCGCTCGAGGCCTTTCCTTCGTACTTCTCGAGCCGGCGATAGAGCGTGCGACGGTCGAGACCGAGCACCTCCGCCGCGCGCGCCTTGTTGCCGCCGAGCAGCTTGAGGACGCGCATGATGTAGCGGCGATCGATCTCCTCGAGCGAGACGATCTCCTGCGGCTCGTCAGCGGCCAGGACGAAGCGATCGGCGCGGTAGGCGCGGATTTTCTCGGGCAGGTCCTCGACGGTCACGTGATCGAAACGCGCGAGGGCGACCGCGCGCTCGACGGCGTTCTCCAGCTCGCGCACGTTGCCCGGCCAGTTGTAGGCGAGCATGCGCTCGGCGGCTTGCGGCGAGATGGCGAGCTTGGCCCTTCCGCCGCGCGACGCGAACTTGTTCAAAAAATGCGTGGCGAGCTTCAAGATGTCGCTGCCGCGCTCGCGGAGCGGGGGCACGTCGATCTTCACGACGTTGATGCAGTAGTAGAGGTCCTCGCGGAAGCGGCGCTTCTCGACGTCGGCCTCCAGATCGCGGTGCGTCGCGGTGACGATGCGCGCGTTGAACTCGACCTCGGTGTTCGAGCCGACGGGCCGGACCCGACGCTCTTGCAGCGCGCGCAGCAACTTGGCCTGCATCTCGAGCGGCATTTCGCCGATCTCGTCGAGGAACAGAGTGCCGCCGCCCGCCTGCACGAAGAGCCCCTGCCGCTGCATCTTCGCGTCGGTGAACGCGCCGCGCGCGTGGCCGAACAGCTCGCTCTCGAGCAGCGTCGCCGGCACCGCCGCGCAGTTGATGGCAACGAACGGACCGTCCTTCTGGAGGCTGGCGAAATGAAGCGCGCGCGCGACGAGCTCCTTGCCGGTGCCGGTCTCGCCATGGATCAAGACGGACGCGTCGCTGGGGCCCACGCGTTGGATCAGATCCGAGACGCGCGTCATCGCCGGGCTCTCGCCGACGAGGGCCCCCTCGGGCGCCGCGGCGACGACCGCCTCGCGCAGGCGCTTCACCTCGGAGTTGAGGCGATGGTGCTGCGTCGCGCGGGCCACGCTGAGGCCGAGCACCTTGCTGTCGACAGGCTTGGTGAGAAAGTCGTACGCGCCTGCGCGCATCGCGGCGATCGCGGAGTCCATGCTCCCCTGCCCCGTCACGACGACGATGGGCACGTCGGGCGTCGTGCCGAGGATGCGATCGCACAGCTCGAGGCCGTCCATCTCGGTCATCCCGAGGTCCGTCACGATGACGTCGAAGCTCGTCTGCGTGATCCGCTCGAGGGCCTGAAGGGGCGACGTCGTCGACACCACCTCGCACCCCAGACGCGTGAGCGAGGTCTCGAGCAGATCGCACTCGCCTTGATCGTCATCGACTACGAGCACGCGGTTCTTCATGGGTCGTCCTTCGAGAGAATGTGGCGCTTTTATGGCGCCGCCCAGCGAATAAGCAACTGCAGTGCCTACGCATTCCGGGCGCAACCTTCCGTAACTACACAGCGGCGGAGTTACATAATTGCCACGTTGTGGCGATTGTGCAGCTCATTGCCCGCCTCGATTCGAGGGTTGGCTCTGTCCGGGTGACGGCATCTCGCTTTGCGCGCGCCCGACGGCCTGCTCACTCGCGACGCGGAAGCTCTGAACCGCGCGCTCGATCTTGGCCAGCCACGTCTCTTGCTCGGTCTTGCGGGTGGGGTCCATGACGAAGCCAATCAGCACTCCGCGTGCCACGCATCGAGCCGCTGCGGCATGTCGCTTGCTGAAGACGCGCTCATGGATCGCAGGAATGGAACGCGGGTGGTGATTGCCGAGAGCGGCTCCCCGTGGTTTTGGCTGGTGAAGCCGTCGAAGCAGGAGACTGTCGTGATCGCGCAGACGCCCGGTGAGAGGGAAACCGACTTCGGGCGTCGGATCAAAGACAGGCTCGCGACGCTCGGCGCCTCCCACGTCGCGGACATCCTCGTGGTGACTCGACGACGTGCGCGCGAACGAGCCGCAGCCGCGGCGCAGTGGACGGTTGAGCGTCTGCCGCGCGACATGCTCGCGTCGTGAACGCATCGTGAACCCGTCGAGGCGGTCGTGCGTGCCGATCCGTCGCCCGAGCAAATGCGCCACGCCACACGCGCACTCTCAGAGGCTGCAGCATCACCGCGCCCAGTAGAGGAAGCGACGCTTGCGGCGGACGCGAATCGAGCCATCCCTTCCGCGTGAAGGCACACCGAACCAAGAGAGCACCAGCGCTTGGAGTCGTCGCCGGATACGCATCATCTCTCCCCTGCCAAGCAACCGATGTGCCCGCGGCCGAGGCGGCTGCGGTGACGCCGGCACGCTGCATGCTCCAGTGCAGTTCATGGCGAACCCCCTCACGCCCTATCCCCCGTCGCCCAACGTAAATCCTGCGCCGCCGCCGACGGCTCCTCCGAGGCCTCCGTCGGTGCCGCCGCCACCTCCGGATCCGTCTCCCCCGACGCCCCTACCGAACGAACCGCTGCACGCGCCGCCGAACCCGACGCACGCGCCGGAGCCGGCGCCTCATCCGCCACGCCTCGGCCGGCGATAGGTAGGCTATGTAGAGGACATGCGTGATCGTGACCTCGCCGGCGTTCGCGTTCTGCTCGTCGACGATGACGACGACGGGCGTGAGATGGTCGCATTCGTTCTCGAAGAGCACGGCGCCGTTGTCTTGCAGGCAAGGACGGCCAACGAGGCGCTCACAGCGTTTACGGCGGAGGCGCCGGATCTGGTCGTCTCGGACATCGGACTTCCCGTCCAGGACGGGTACGCGTTGCTCGAAGAGATTCGCGCCGTCGAGACGACGGGAGGCGGAAGCGTCCCTGTCATCGCGCTCAGCGGTTACGAACGCGCGCCAGAGAGCAAGCGCGGGAGCGGGGGATTTGCAGCGCACCTGACGAAGCCCATCGAGGTCGAGCACCTGATCGCGACGATCTGCAGGCTGCTGAAGCGTCCTCGCGCCTGAGCCGCCCGCTGGGCACGCGAGGTGCACGAAGCTGCGCATGGTCGTTCTCCGAATTCGCCGCGCCCTCGCGACGATCGCCCGTTTCTTCGGGCTTCCCGTCCGCGGAAACGCCGATCGACGCGGGGAAAGCCTCGTCGTCGCCCAACCGCAGCGGCAACTGATCCGCTGGGGTATCGAGGATCGCTGAAGCGAGAAATGAACCACACATTGGGGAACGGAACTGCAGGACCGCCTCACTTGGGGCGGCCTTGGCGACCTCGAGCCAACCGCAGCGTCGGGAAGGATGGGGTCAGATGAATGACAATCGCGTGCTCGTCGTGGACGACGATCAAGCGCAGTGCGACCTGCTCGAGGCGTCCCTCACGCGACTGGGCTGCGACGTGACGACGACGACGTCGCCCCACGACGCGCTCGAGAAGCTGAAGAAGGAGCCCTTCGACGTCATCGTCACCGATCTCGGGATGACCGAGATGGACGGTATCGAGCTCTGCGTGAGAATCCTCGGCACCGCGCCCGACGTGCCCATCGTGGTCGTGACGGGGAACGGCAGCATGGACTCCGCTATCGCCGCGATGCGCGCCGGCGCGTACGACTTTCTCACGAAGCCCGTCGACGGCAAGGTGCTCGGCCTCAGCGTGGCGCGCGCGACGCAGCACCATCGGCTCAATTCGGAAGTGAAGCGGCTTCGGCAAGAGGTCGTGACCGCGCTGCCCGAGGGGGCCCTCGTCGGCGAGAGCGCGGTGATGACGCGGGTGACGGAGCTCATCGGCCGCGTCGGTCCGAGCGACGCGTCGGTCCTCATCCAGGGCGAGACCGGCACCGGCAAGGAGCTCGTCGCGCGGGCCGTGCACGCCGCGAGCGCGCAAAGGGACGGGCCGTTCGTCGCCATCAACTGCGCGGCGGTGCCCGCCAACCTCCTCGAGAGCGAGCTCTTCGGACACGCGCGGGGAGCCTTCACGGACGCGAAGTCGCAGCGCCAGGGCCTCTTCCTCGAGGCCTCCGGCGGCACGCTCTTCCTGGACGAGATCGGCGAGATGCCCGTCGAGATGCAGGCCAAGGTCTTGCGCGCGCTCCAGGAGCGCACGGTCCGTCCCGTGGGTGGCAACGCCGAGGTCCCGTTCTCCACACGCATCGTTACGGCGACGCATCGCGATCTCGAGGACGAGGTGCACAAGGGGCGCTTTCGCGAGGATCTCTACTACCGGATCAACGTCGTCAAGATTCAAGTGCCGTCGCTGCGCGAGCGCAACAGCGACGTGCTCCGGCTCGCCGCGCACTTCCTCACGCGTTTCGCGGCGCGCGGCGCGAAGAAGGCCCTCACCCTCTCGCCGGAAGCCGCCGAGCGGCTGCTCACGTACAATTGGCCCGGCAACGTACGCGAGCTCGAGAACGCGATCGAACGGTCCGTCGCGCTCGCGCGTGGGGACCAGGTCGTCGTCGAGGATCTCCCCGAAAAAATCAACGCGTACCGTCCCGAGCGCTTCGCCCTCGCGGCCGACGACGAGCAGCAAATCGTGTCACTCGACGAGATCGATCGACGCTACATCACGCGCGTGTTGACGCTCCTCGGCGGCAACAAGGCCCGCACCGCCGAGATGCTCGGCCTCGACCGCCGCACGCTCTACCGGCGGCTCGAAAAATACGAGGGCAAGGCGCCCGAGGAGCCGACGGTCCCGACGGCGACCAACCCGGGTCGCGACGGATTCCAGTGACGCGGGGTCACGGTCCGGCGTGACGGGCTTGCTCGAGGACGCGGGCGACGATGCGCGCGACCGCTTCGTCGAGCGCGCCCGAGAGCGACGCCACCAGGGCCGACGGGGCCTCGGCGTCGTTGGCGAACGGTCGCTCGATCGCGAACGACTCTTGGACCAGGACGACTTGCTCGTCACGCAGTGCCCACGTCACGGCCACGCGCGCGGCGTGGCGCGGCGCCTTGACCTCCTCGAACGCGTCGAGGTCGACGTCGAGCGCGAGGCCGAAGCCCGAGACGCGCTGCCGGGCGCGATGCTCCTCGAAGAACGCGCCGCGCAGCGCCCGTCGCAGGTACGCATCGGGTTTGTCGGTCCACCGCAGGTCGTCGTAGTAGCCGACCTCGTACGCCGAGTCGCGGTAGGCGATCTTCTCGCGGAGGTGGCGCGCGGCGCTTATGCGTCCGAGGTTGAGCACGATCTCGGGCGCCGTGGGCGGGGCAGCGGACTCCGCGGCGCTCGTTCGCGCGCTCGTGCTGACGGGGCTGAAGTAGCGGAGGATGATCGAGTCGCTCTTCGACGTGAGCGCGCAGCCAGCGAGGCCGAACGTGGTGCCGCATACGAGCGCGAGACCAGCAAAACGAGAGCGAATTCGGACGGCGTTCATTTGTGCTTGCCTCGACCTTTCAGGAGCATGTCGGGATCGCGCTCGAGCGCGTCGGCCACGCGTTGGATCGCGTCCGTCACGTCCTGCACGTCGTGCAGGGTTTCCTCTACTTCTTGGCCGAGACCGCGCGAGCTCGTCGCCATGTCCCCGATGGCGCTCGTCGCGCGCTGCGTGCTCGCGAGGATACCGGCGTCTCCGTCGAGCCGCGCCAGGACCGCCCCCAGGCGCGCGTTCGTCTCGTCGAGCCCGGCGAGCGCGGCCTGCGCGCGCTTCGAGAGGCCGCCGGTGTCCATCGCGGCGACGGCTCCCTTCAAGCTCGCCATCACCTGATCGGCGTGATGGAGCGTCGCGGCGAGGCTCTCCGGGATCTTCTTCTCGTCCAGATCGTCCAGGATGTGGCCGACGCGCGAGACGACGAGCAAGATGGCGTCGACCACCTGCGGCAAGCGGTTCGCCGCAGTGACGACCGCGTCCTCGACGTTCTTCATCGTCGAGACGGCAGCGGGGATGTAGTTCTCGGGCGTCGGAAACGGGAGCGCCGGAGGCGGGTATGATTTCTCATCGAAGAAATCGAGCTGGAGGAATTTGACGCCGGTGATTCCCTGCGAGGCGAGCTGAACCCTCAGATCGGCTGGCACGCGGATGCGGAGCTTCTTCCCGGCGCCCACCGACAATCCCATCTCCTCGAGGTCTTTCACGCCGAGCTCGAGGGCCACCTCGACCAGCCGGCGATCGGGGGCGACCTTGATGACCGACACATTGCCGACGGTCACGCCGCGAAACTTCACCGGCGAGCCGATGTCGAGCCCCTGCACGGACTCGTCGAAGAAGCTCACGTACTTGACGACGTCCTTCTGAAGACTCTGCGCACCCAGCAGCACCAGGGCGGTTAGGCCGAGCACGAAGCCGACCACGACGAACAGACCCAGCTTCCAGTGACCCTTGTGGGCAGACATCACGCACTCCTCGGCAAGCGGTTCATGAATCGGTGGACTCGCGGGTCGTCGCTCGTGTCGCGGAGCTCTTTGGGATCGCCGCGCCCGATGATCGACTTGCTCTCCTTGTCGAGGAGGATGCAGCGGTTGGCGATCCGGAAGATGCTCTCGAGCTCGTGGGTGACGACGACCAGCGTGAGGCCGAGGACCCGGCTCAACGTGACGAACAACTCGTCGAGCTCCACGGCGCTCACCGGATCGAGCCCCGCCGACGGCTCGTCGAGGAAGAGGAGGTCCGGCTCCAGGGCCATCGCACGCGCGATCGCGGCGCGCTTCTTCATTCCGCCGGAGAGCTCGGCGGGCAGCTTCTCCTCCGCGCCCTCGAGGCCGACGAGGCGGAGCTTCGCGCGGACGATGGCGTCGATGGCGTCGGGCGGCAACGGCGTCCACCGTTCGAGCTGGAGGGCGACGTTCTCCTCGACCGTGAGACCTCCGAAGAGCGCGCCGGACTGGAACATGACGCCGAACGGCGGACGCCCCACGTCGAGGTTTGGCGTTCCGACGCCCTCGATCTCGATCGTGCCGGAGAGCGGCGTCTCGAGCCCGATCATGTACCTGAGCATGGTCGACTTACCGCAACCGCTGCCGCCGAGGACCGCGAAGACGTCGCCGCGATTGACCTCGAACGACGCGTCCTTCTGGAGGACGACGTCGTCCCATCCCATCGTGAGGTCTTTGACGGTGATGAAGGGCGCGTTCATAGGTGGAAGAAGTGAAAGAACATGGTGAAGACCGCGTCGATGACGATGAGGGAGAACAGCGTGGCGACGACGGCTGACGTGGTGCGCCGGCCCACCCCTTCGGCGCCGCCGCTCGTCGCGAAGCCTTGCTGGCAAGAAATGAGCGCGATGGCGAGCGCGAAGACGACGCTCTTGATCACGCCCGAAGAGACGTCCCACAGGACCACCGCCTTGCGCGTCTCGACGAGGTAGCCGCTGAACGTGAGGCCGAGGCTCAGGAGGCCGACCGCCATTCCCCCGAGAATTCCCACGAAATCGGCGATGAGCGTGAGGATCGGCATCACGAGCACGAGCGCCAGCGCGCGCGGCAGGACGAGGTAGCGGATTGTGCCGAAGCCCATCGTGCGCAGCGCGTCGATCTCCTCGGAGACACGCATCGAGCCGAGCTCGGCGGCGAACGCCGCGCCGGAGCGACCGCACACGATGATGGCGGTCATGAGCGGCCCGAGCTCACGCGTGACCGAGACGCCGACGAGGTCGGCGACGAAGATGGTCGCGCCGAACTGACGGAGCTGGTTGGCGCCCTGGAACGCCATGACGAAGCCGATCAGAAAATTGATGAGGATGACGATCGGCACCGCGTTGGCGCCGGCGCGCTCCATCGTGGGGACGACATCCTTCCAGTTGCCGGTCTTCGGCTCGCGCAGGATGCCCAGCGCCGACAGGAGCATGTCGCCGAGGAATCCGAGGATTCTCTGCGTCTCCAGGAAGAAGTCGATCGTGCCGCGGCCGATCTGCGCGAGCATGCCCTCGTGGGCCGGGCGGGCGCGGCGACGAGGGGCGAGATCTCCCTTGTAGAGATGAATGAGCGCCTGAACGTCGTCGCGGGCGCCGATCAGCTCGACCTTCACACCGCGCGCGGCGAGCTCGGCGCGCAGCTGGACGAGGAGCGCCATCGTGCCGCCGTCGATCGCCTCGACGCGGGACATGTCGAGCTCCAGGCTTGTGCCCGGTCCGACGTCGCTTAGGCGCGCCTGGAGGCGTCGCCACGTCTCGGTCGCGGTGGCGAGCGTGAGCCGGCCCTCGAGCGCGAGGGTGTCATCGCCAGGCGTCATCTCGGGTGCAGATTGCACGTAGCACGCCACTGTGGCGTTGACGCGAAGCCATGGAAAATCGACTCACTCTCGCGCAGTGACGCCCCAGTGTGGCGCGGTGGCTGCGCGAACACGCTCAAAACGGCCGCTTGCGCCGAGGCCCAAGCCGCTGCCGACCTTCAGCGCCACGCGATCCCCGAGAGGACGAGGGTCACGACGGCGGCGGCGCAGCACGGCCTAAGCCTCCCAGAGCGGCGAAAAGAGGCCGCTGAAGCGCTTGTTGCCGAGCGCAGCGGTCATCGCGGGGGCGGCGACGCGCGGCATCACCTCGCGGGGGCGACGTGCCCGGACGAGCTCCTCGTAGATCTTCTCGTACCCGATCGCCATGCCCAGCGAGCTCCAGCGCTCGATCGCGCGCGCGCGGCACCGGCGACGATCGAGGCTGCCAACGTCGCGAAGCCGCGCGGCGAGCTCGCAGGTGTCACGCACGAGGAAGCCGGTCACTCCATCATCCACCACGTCGCGCACGTCACCGCGGGCGAACGCGAGGACCGGCGTTCCGCTCAGCATCGCGTCGATCGCGACCTGGCGATCCGGGGATTCCGAGGGGATCAGCAGCGCGCGTGCCTTGCGGACGAGCACCAGCTCTTCGCCCGACGATAGGCTCCCCAGCCACATCACCGCCTCGCCGGCGGCGTCGAGGCGCGGCAACATCTCGTCGGAGAAATATTCCGCGCTCGCCGAGTACTCCGGCGTCGCCAGCTTCAAGGGAACGCCCGCGAGGCGCGCCGCGTCGATCGCGACGTGCGGCGCGTCCTGCGCGTCCAGCTTGCCGAGGAAGGCGCAGTGCACGCCCGGGGTTTCTGCCCGAGGGAGATCGTCGGCGTCGACGCAGACAGGGATGACACCCCTGAACGGGAGCTCGCGCATGCGCGAGACCTGCTCGGGCTTCGTGGCGACGTAGCAAACGTCGGGAAACTCCGCGTAGTGCGCGACCAGCGTCTCGTCGCGATCGTCATGCACCGTCAAGACCGTGGGAACCCGCGCGTCGACGCGCAGAGCGAGCGCCTCCGCGTCGTGCGCATGGACGACGTCGAACGGCTCCGGCGAGGACGCGATGTCTGCCCAGGCACGCGCGAGAGGTCGCGAGTCGCCGGAGGCGTAGACGACGACGTCGTGGCCGCGGCGCGTGAGCATCTTGGCGAGCTCGGCGATGACGGCCTCGGCTCCTCCAGGGCTAGATGGGGGGACGGGAGCCCCGACCGACGCGACGAGAGCGATTCTCATGGTTGCCTCCGACGCTCGAGGAGCTGCACGTGAGGTGCCAGCGCAGATGACGGCACGCGTGTTGCGATGTCCTCCCTCAAATGAGCCCCTCCGCAGTACTTTCCTCTTCTTATGTTTCTCCTTCTCTCCTGCCCGAGACGCCGGAGCAGCATTCGCGTCACACTGGGTCGAAACCGCTGAAATTCGTCGCAGGCGCGACCGTTGGCGGTAAGTACACGCTGCTCCGTGAAGCGGGAATGGGCGGAATGGGCGTGGTGTGGATCGCGCGCAATGAGGCGACCGGGGGTGAGGTCGCGCTCAAGTTTCTTCTCGAGAGCGCGGCGTTGTGCCCGCGACAGCACGCGCGACTTCGTCGAGAGGCGCGCGCGACGGCGAGCCTCTCGCATCGCGGCGTCGTCCAGGTGTTCGATCTCCTCGAGACCGACGGGCGGCTCGCCCTCGTCCTCGAGTCGCTCCACGGCCACACGCTCGCCGAGCGCATCGACGCCGAAGAGCAGCTCGCGCCGGTCGACGCGGTCCGTATCGCGCTCGACCTGCTCTCCGCGCTCTCGCACGTGCACGGGGCGGGGATCGTCCATCGCGACATCAAGCCGGCCAACGTCTTTCTCGCGAGCGATCCCGACGGACACATGACGACGAAGCTCCTCGACTTCGGGATCTCGAAGTCCCGCTTCGACGGCGCCGGCCTCACGATGGGCGGGGAGGTCGTCGGTACGCCGAGCTACATGTCGCCCGAGCAGGCGATGGGCCATCCTGTGGACGCTCGCACCGACGTCTTCGCGATGGGAATCCTCCTCTACGAGATGCTCGGCGGGAAGAACCCCTTCGCGGGCGCCGACAAGCCGATCCTGTCCGTCGTGCTGCTCGCCGATCACGTCGCTCCGATCGCGTCGGCGCCTCCCGCGCTCTGGGCGGTGATCGCGCGCGCGCTCAAGTGCAATCCGGACGAGCGCTTCGCGAGCGCGGCCGAAATGGCCAACGCGCTTCGCGGAGCGATGAGCGGTCGCATCGGGAAGCTCTCACGGCCTCGCGCGCGCTACCTCGGCGCGCTCGTCGCAGCCTCACTTTTGGTTTGGGTCTCGGTCACCGCCGTGATCGCGCCGCCGACGGCGTTCTCGGCCGCCCACGCGCCGCCGCGCCTGCGAGCGCAGCGTTTCTCGGTCTCGCTCGATCAGAACGCGTGCGAGCGCTCGAACGCCGGTGATGCACGAATGGGGCGTGCCGATGCACCCGCGCCGCGACCGCAGCTGGCCGATGTCGCGCGCGATCCTGGCTTTTGACTGGCGTGAGTCGTGCAATTCGAACGACCATGACCGTGAACCTGACCGTCTGTGCCCGGACCGACATTGGAAAGCGCGCCCGCAACGAGGACGCGTTCGTCATCGCTGACCTGACCGGCGACAGCCTCGTCACCACGTCGCCCATCACGCGCTTCGAAATCGGAGAGCACGGCGTTCTGCTCGCCGTCTCTGACGGGATGGGCGGACACGCGGCGGGAGAGGTCGCGAGCGCGCTCGTGGTCGAGTCGCTCTGCCGTTCGATGGCCTCTGGCGTCGATCGCAAGGACAGCGACGCGCTCCTGTCGCGCGCCGTCGAGCGAGCGAACCGCGACGCGTGGGAGGCCTCGCAGGTTCCGGGGCGCGAAGGAATGGGCGCGACGGTGACCGCGCTGGTCCTCGATGGCGCGACCGCGTACATCGCGGAGGTCGGCGACTCGCGGGCCTACGTCCTGCGCAACGGCGAGCTCTTGCAGGTGACGCGCGATCAAAGCTACGTGCAGCTCCTCGTCGACGCCGGCACGCTCAAGCCCGAGGAGGCAGGGCGCGCGCCGTTCCGCAACGTGATCCTCCAGGCCATGGGGCAGAAGGCCGACGTGCAGGTGGCCCTCGGCAAGCTCACGCTCCGCCAACGGGACTGCTTCCTCGTCTGCTCCGACGGACTCACCAACAAGGTCACCGCACAGGAGATCGCGAGCACCATCTTGTGGGCGCCGCGCCTCGACGTTGCGTGCGACAGCCTCATCGCGCTCGCGAAGGAGCGCGGCGGCGAGGACAACATCACCGCGATACTCGGCGGCGTCAGCGGCGATCTCCCGCCGGTCGTCGCCGGCGAGACCATCTCGAGCACGTTCCAGGTCCTACGCGAGTTCGGCGCATCGCTTCCCGGGATCTAGCGCGACTCGATCGTCAAACGCACCCGTCCAGCGCATCGCGGCATGGAAGGTGCTTAGGGTCGTACCGCGCGACCGAGACGGGTCGAGCACGATGAGGAGGCCGAGATGAATTGGACGCAGATCGAGGGGGAATGGCACCAGCTGGCAGGCCAGGTGAAGTCGCGATGGGCCAAGCTCACCGACGACGACCTCAAGAACGTCGCAGGGAAGAAGGAGCACCTCATCGGCAAGCTCCAGCAGCACTACGGCATCCTGAAGGACGACGCCGAGAAGCAGATCGATGAATGGATCGAGAAGATCAAACCCGGCCACGGCCCCAAGCCGTCGTGAGCGCGGGCGCACACCGAGGCGTTATTGCAGCGCGCAAATGCGCGCCCGGAGACTGGACCCAAATGTACAAATCGACGTTCTTTTCCCTTGCTCTAATCGTACCGTTCGCCGCGGCGTGCGGAGCCAGCTTCGCCCCGCCGACGCAACGCCTCGCCGACGCACAGTCGGCAGAGCGCAGCGCGAGCGAGCTCGGCGCCAACTCGGTGCCGGCCGCGCAGCTGTCCCTGAAGCTCGCACAAGATCAGATCGCGCAGGCCCAGAAGGCCATCACCGACGGGGACAACGTCCGCGCGGACAGCCTCCTCATCCGCGCAAAGGCCGACGCCGAGCTGGCGATCGCGCAGGCGCGTGAGAAGGGCGCGAAGATCGAAGTAGATAAGGCGGCCTCTGACTCAGCCGCGCAGAAAGCCACCAACGTCGGCCAGGGAGCCACCAAATGAAGACCCTTCGAAATATCGGACTCCTCGTCGCCGTCAGCAGCGCGTTCGGCATCATCGGATGCGCTTCCGGCATTCCCCCGCAGGATCTCGTCACTGCGCGCGCCAGCTACGAGCACGCGAGCAAGGGCCCCGCGCAGGAGCTCGATCCCGCCGACGTCCACGCCGCGCGCGAGCAGCTCGACGTCGCCGAAGCCGCGTTCGTGAAGGACGGCGACACGCAGGCCACGCGCGATCAAGCCTACGTCGCCGCACGCAAGGCGGAGCTCGCCGAGGTGCGCGCGCGCACCATGCAGGCGAACCAGACGAAGGAAGGTGTCGTCGGGGCGATGCACGCCGATGAGCGTAAGGCCGTCGCGCTCACCGCCGCCGAGCTCTCGCAGACCAAAACGCAGCTCGCCACCCAGGGCGTCGTGCTCCAGGCGCAGGCCGCCACGCTGGCGACCGAGAAGGCCCGCCGCGAAGACGCGGAGAAGCGCGCGGCTCAAGCGGCGGCCGATCTGGCGAAGTTTGCCACCGTGAAGCAAGAGACGCGCGGGATGGTGATCACGCTCTCGGGCAGCGTGCTCTTCGCATCCGCGAAATCGGATCTGCTCCCCGCGGCGCAGATGAAGCTCAACGACGTCGCCAACGCGCTCACGAAAGAGGACCCCAACTCGAAGATGGTCGTCGAAGGGCACACCGACTCGCAGGGCGCGGCGTCCTACAATCAGGATCTCTCGCAGCACCGCGCGCAGGCCGTCCGCGACTACTTGGTCACGCGCGGCATCGCCAGCGATCGGATCACGGCGCAGGGCTTCGGCTCGAGCCGTTCGATCGCGGACAACACGTCTCCCGAGGGGCGCGCGAACAACCGGCGCGTCGAGATCGTCGTCCAACCGTCGTCCAAGCCGTAGCGGCGTTACGTCACGCATCGCTTTCGCAACGGGAAGGAGACACCCATGAGCACGACGTCGAAGTGGCATCCCTCTCGTTGGAAGAATGAGGTCCAAGGCACCGCCTGGGACCTCGTGAAGGAAGCGATGCGTCGGGACTGGGAGCAGACGAAGCACGATCTCGGCATCGGCGGTCACGACCTAAACCAGGCGGCCGCCGACACCGTCCTCCAGGCGGGCGGAGGTCAGGCGGTACCGCCGCGCGACGTCCCGAACGCGCCGACGGCCCAGGTATGGGACGACGTCGAGCCCTCGTTCGGCTTCGGCTACTGGGCGCACCGCGAGTTCGGGCGCGAGCACCCGCGATGGGATCCGGAGATCGAGTGCAAGCTCAGGGCCGAATGGGCCGCGGCGCAAGACAAGGCCAGCCGCGACTGGGACGCGATCGTTCGCCACGTTCGTCAGGCATACGACTACGAGGTCGAGGCAGAGTCTCGCCGAAAGAGAGTCACCGTGAACGCGAAGTCGACGACGGGAGAGAAGCACGTTCACCAAGCCGAAGGCGGCGCCGCGGGGGCCGTGGCGGGCGCGACGATCGGATCGGTCGCCGGTCCACCGGGCGCGATCGTCGGCGGAATCATCGGCGGCTTGGTCGGCGCAGCCGCCGCCACGGTACTTGACGAGAAGTCGGGCGAGCAGGCCGAGCGCGACCGCGAGCTCGACGACGAGATCGGCGTGACGAGCGGGGCGATCGGCGCACCGAACCTGAAGCATCCACCGGAGCGGAACGTGGCGTACGCGGCCGAGGTCGAGCGCCAAAGCATTCCGAATCCGAAAAAGTAACCGGCGGGGCATCGCATGAGCGTCGAACGACGAGCATGGCTTCCCGCAGCGATCTGCGTCGGCGCGTTTCTCTGCGCCTGGGGCGTGCGGGCGCTCGTGGAGTCCGATGGTGGTCGCGTCGCCACCACGAGCGTGCCGATCCATGTTTCGAGCGAGCCGGCCACGGAGGGCCCGCGCCTGGTGCCGATCGACGTGCCGGTGCCCTCCACACCCGTGGACCCGGCGGCCGCGTCAGCAACGGCGCCGGACACTGCGTCGCCGAAGATCACGGCGGCTTCGCCGACCATGCGCATCGCCGCGCCGGGGGTGAGCCTCAGCGCTTCGGCGGCGGACGCGGGCGCCTCCAACGGAGTCGCAGACGCAGCGCCCCGCGCGCCGTTGAGCGCGCCTCCTCGAATCCGAGACGCCGCGGCCGCGCCGGTCGCGCCGAACGCAAGCGACGGCTTCACCGGAGCCGGCGGGGGAGGCAGCGGCTACACGGGCGTGACCGCGGGCGACTCTGGATACACAGGCAGCGGCGCCGGCGGCAGCGGCTTCACGGGAGTCGGCGCGGGCGGCAGCGGCTACACCGGCGCAGGCGCGAGCCCCGACGGCGGGCGCTGACACCTTTCGCTCCACTCAGAGCGCGCTCTGCTTCGTGGTTCCCGTCGCCTTCGCAGGGCCAGCTTCGGCGGCGGCGGTCGCGGCGGCGTGCGCGTACCACTCGTCGGTCGCGAAGAGCCGAAACGACGTGTTATGGCCCTCGAGCTCGACGCCGACCTTCAACAGTCCCGCGTTCACCATCGCGACGCCATAGGTCTTCGCGCCACGATCGTAGAGCTCGGCGCGAACGTCGCCGCCTTTGCCCTCGACGCGCAGGCCCGTCAGATCGACCTGCGAAGGTCCGAGCGCGAGCGCCGCGCCGCCGTGGAGCCCGTCGAGGCCAATGAGGTTCGCGAGACTCTTTGGCACGCCTTGCTCGAGGATGGGCCGCCCGTCCTTCGCCTGGAGGGCCAGCTTCGTCCGCAGATGCGCCGGTGCGATCGACAGGTGCGCGTCCGCGAGCTGCGCGCTCGCCCACCACCCTGGCTCTTTCGGCGCGCTCGAGAGCACGACGTCGCGCGCGTCGATGCGGCTGCCCGACACATCTCCCCGCCCCGAGTCGAGGTCGAGACCGGCAAGCGCGACGTCGGCGGACACCGAGCCACGCGCGTCGGTGCTGCCGAGGTGGAGCACCAGCCCGCTCGCCGTCGCCGCGGCGTGTCCCGTCACGTGACGCTTGGGGAGCGACGCGTGCAACTCGCCGTGTGTTCTCCCGGTGCCGCCGCGGATCGGGGATGCGCCCTTCCCGAAGTAGACGTCGAGGCGCCGCAGGTCGGGGAAAACGACGTCGGGCCAGTCGAGCGACGCGGTGACGTCTCCGAAGGGACGAACGAGATCCACCTCCGCGCTTCGCCCGTTGGCGATGATCCGCGCCGCTTCGAGCAGCGGCTCCTTCGCGTCGCCGTGATGCAGCGTCACGCGCGAGAGGTCGATCGCGAGGCGCGCTTCCGGGCTCCCGGTGAGCGCGTCGACGATGAACGCCACGTGCGCCGCCGACGTCACGTGATGGTCGCTCGCGTCGGCGCGCAGGAGATCGGTGTCGAGCGTCACGAGGCTGGGCGCCGCCAGAACTCCGGCGTCGATGCGAAGGTCGACGTGCGCCGAGCCGGCGCCGCCTTCGAGCACGACCGCCGGCGTTGCGTCCCCGTAGTGCTTCAGGAACCCCACGCTGACAACGTGCCCGTCCCCCTGCACCCCCGCGGTCACGCTTCGAAGGACGCTCGCCCCCTCGACCTCGCGCGGATCGAACGGCGCGAGGGTCGCGTCGAGGCGACCGGTGAGGCCGTCGAGCGCGGACTCGCCGTAGATCTGCAGCTCGCCGCTGCGGACGTCGATCGTGCTCGGGCCGACCGACGCCATTCTCACGGGACGCAGCACAAAGCTGCCCCTGGCGCGCGCGTCGCCGGTGAAGTGGTACGCGTCGATCCACACCTCGCGGACGGGATCCGCGTCAGCGTCCTCGAGCTGCACTGACCAGAGATCGTACTCCGCGTCGGGGATAGGCGGCGAAGGGACGGGCGGCTTGATCGGCGGATCGGGGTGACCTGCGATCGGCGGCAGCGACGCCACGACGGCCGGCGTGGCCTCGGTCGGAGCGAGCTTCCGCCGCATCTTCATCGAGAGACCGCTGCCGTGGATGTCGGAGGCACGGAAGCGCCGATGAAAGAGCGCGACGAGCGACACGTCCAGACTCACGCGCTCGACGTCGAGCTGCCACTCGACGTGGCTGTCGGTTCCGACGATCCGCACGCCGTGGGCGCGCAGCTTCCCCGGAAACCACGACCAGCACGACGTGTACGTGACGTGCACTTGCTCCTGAATATCGAAGTGGCGCCGAAGCAGCGTCGCGTTCACGCCGATCAGGTAAACGAGGTAGGTGATCGCCAAGGCCGCGGCCGTTCGCTTGGCCGGCCTGAAGAGGCGCCCACTCCGTATCGCGCGCAGACGGGTCAGGAGGCTCTGAAGCACGGCGGAAAGCTTTGCAGCTCCCATGCCCGGATACGCGAAGCGGTTGAACGAAGCGCCGTTGCGCCACGTGCGGACGCAAATGCGCCACACGCGCTGCAGACGTTCCCCATTACCAAAGGGTTTGTTGCTATTGACCTCGCGAAGCCCCAGGTTGACGTCGTGCTAGCCAACTTCATCGACGCGAACCGAGAGGCGATCCTCTCGAGGGCGCGCGCGAGGGTGGCCACACGTACGAGCCCTACGCCGTCCGAAGAGGAGCTCGTCAACGGGATCCCCGTTTTCCTGAGCCAGCTCGGGGACGCGCTGCGCCTGGCCCGTTCGACGACGCAGATCGATCACGTGAAGCTGACCGCGAGCGCGGAGCGGCACGGGGCCGATCTCTTTCGGCTGGGGCTCAGCACCGGTCACGTGGTCCAGGACTACGGCGACGTGTGCCAGGTGGTGACGGAGATCGCCGTCGAGCAGAACATGCCTATTTCGTCCGAGGATTTTCGGCTCCTCAACCTCTGCGTCGACGACGCCATCGCCGGCGCTGTGACCGAGTACGCCCGCCAGCGCGAGCGCGTGCTCGTCACACAAGGCACCGCCCGCCTCGGCGTCCTCGCCCACGAGCTCCGCAATCTCCTCAGCACCGCGACGCTCGCGTTCGAGAGCATCAAGGGCGGGCGCGTCTCGGCGGGCGGCAGCACCGGCATGGTGCTCGACCGCAGCCTGACCGGCTTGCGCGACCTCATCGATCGGTCGCTCGCGGACGTTCGCCTCGACGCCGGCATCGAGCAGGTCGAGCGAATCTCGGTGGCGGCGCTCATCGAAGAGGTCGAGATCGGCGCAGCGCTCCAGGCCGAGGCGCGCGGGCTGCGCTTTACGGCCCCGCTGCCCCCGCGCGACATGTGGGTCAACGGCGATCGGCAAATCCTCGTCGCGGCGCTCTCCAACCTCGTCCACAACGCGTGCAAATTCACGCGCAAAGAAGGCGCGATCACGCTGAGCACCGAGGTCACCGCCGACCGCGTGCGCTTATCCATCGAGGACGAGTGCGGCGGCCTTCCGCCCGGAGCGGTCGAGCGGCTCTTCCATCCCTTCGTGCAGCGCGGGAAGGACCTCACGGGCGTCGGCCTGGGGCTGTCCATTTGCCTCAAGGCCGCGCAGGCCAGCGGCGGCACGATCGCCGTGCGTGACCTCCCCGGCAAGGGTTGCGTCTTTACGCTGGAGCTCCCGCGAGGCTGAATTGCGGCACGCGCGGTGCAAAGGCATGGCGCGACATGGACTCGAGCGACACCACCCTATCCTCGGAGCCGGAGCGTATGGCCGACCAGCGCATCCTCACGCCATTCCCGTCGTCGATTCGCGTCCTCGTCGTGGACGACGACGACGACACGCGAAGCTTGCTGCGGAGCACCGTGGAGCGGCTCGGGTACCAGTGCGTCGACGCGCGTGACGGGATGGAGGCTTGGGAGCTGCACCAGCTGGAGCGCGCTGACGTCATCCTGAGCGACTGGGCGATGCCGCGCATGAACGGCATGGAACTGTGCCAACGCACGCGCAGCCAGGACGACGGCGACACCTACACCTACTTCATCTTCATGACCGCGTTCGACGATCGCGACCACTTCGCGCGTGGGATCGACGCCGGCGCCGACGACTACCACTCGAAGCCGTTCGACGTCGACGAGCTCCGCGCGCAGCTCGCGAGCGCCGGGCGCGCCCTCGCGCGAAACCGGACGCTCGTCGAGAAGAACGCGAGGCTCCTGCGCGACAGCGAGGCCTCGTTCCGCGTCGCGCGCCTCGACTCGCTCACGCAGGTGCAGAACCGCCTCTCGATGGACGAGGATCTCCGCAACCTGTGGTCACGCGTGATGCGCTACGGCCACAAGTATTCGCTCGCGATGTGCGACATCGATCACTTCAAGTCCTACAACGACGCATTCGGTCACCTCAAAGGCGACGACATCCTGCGGCGCATCGCCCAGACGATCCGTGACGCGCTGCGCGAGGGGGACGGACACTACCGCTACGGCGGCGAGGAGTTCGTGGTGATCCTGCCCGAGCAGTCGCTGCTGCAAGCGGCGGCGGCGATGGAGCGCGTGCGCGCGGCAGTAGAGGCGCTGGCGATCCCTGGCGCCCGCGGCGAGCCCGTCACGGTGAGCTTCGGAGTCGCGGAGCTCGATCGCTCGAACGATCGCGGCGTCGCCGAGTGGCTGGGCCGCGCCGACGCCGCGCTCTATCGCGCGAAGGCGAAGGGACGAAACCGCGTCGAGGTCGACGGCGACTAGCGTCCGATCACGCGCGGGCGCGGCGCGCGCGGGTCACGCGCACGACGAGCAGCGACAAGGTGGCTAGGAAGAGCGCCGCGAGCCCGCCGTCGGTGCGCGGAGGAACGTTGCAGCCACCACCACCGTTGTTGGTGCCGTTGGCGCCGGCGCCGTTCGCGCCCGAGCCGACGCCGCCGTCGGAGCCCCCCGCGGGGCCACCGAGCGGGTTCGGGTCGGGCGCCGAAGCGTCCGCGCCCTGGGGCGAGGGCCCGCCGCCGTCGGTCGTCGGCGGAGGCGACGCGTCGACCGCGGTCGCGCAACCGTCCTTGGCCGACGCGACGCTGAAGACGAGCGGGCGACCGACGAAGGCGCTGGGGCCGGTGCCCGCGGTGATCGAGACCGCGCAGGTCTCGCCGACCACGCGCGTGGTGACGTCGGAGGCGCCGTTCGCGTCTTCCGGAGCGTCGAAGACGACGTGGCGCGCGGCGCGGTCGCCGGCCGCGGAGTACGCGAGGGTCGCGCCGGGCTTGCCGTCCTTGGCGCTCGACGCGACGACGAACGACCGAACGCCGCCGCGCGTAACGCGCGCACCGACGAGCGCCGAATCGGTGATCGCGATCGCTTCTGCGGCCGCCTCGGCCGTTCCGAGGGCGTCGAGCACGTGAACCGCGAGCATCGTCGGCCCCGGGAGCGTGACCGCGTATTCGCCGCTGTCGAAGCGCGCCGCGGTGCAGACGCCGAAGTTGTCCCCGTCGCACGGGGCGCCCGGATCTCCCTTGATCGAGCGGACCGCAGGGACGCTGCTGCCCGACAGCGTGACTGGGTGAACGACGAGGCGGGAGGCGCCGACCGTCGCGGTGGCGACGTTGCTTCCGTCGAGCGAGAACGACGACGGCGAGCGGAAGCGGAGGTACGTCTTTCGTGCCGGGTCGTCGGTGCGAACGCGATCGATCGCGACGATCTCCCCTTCGGGGAGGAAGACCCAGTCGCGCCGCGCGAACGGCACGTCGCTATTTCCCTGCGGATCGGCGAACGCGCCTTCGAGCGCCGCGCGCCCCGCGACGACGCCGCCTTTCGTTCCGCGCGCCCACGCGAGCTCGGCGCGCGAATACGGGGATTGGCTAGGGCGATAGTTCTCCTGCACGGTCAGCGAGTCGACGGAGAGCGCGTTGGTGGTCAGCGTCGAAAGCGATCCGTACGGCGACGGATCGACGACGAGCGAATCGCTCCCGCGCGAGAGCACGAACGTGGACGCGTCGAGGTGCTGGTGGTCGACGGCGAAGCGCGGCGCCGACACGAAGACGGCCCAGAAGGCGTCCTTGTCCCAGCTCGATCGCGCGTAGAGCTTGCGCGTCCCCGTCGCGACGTAAAACGGTGACCTGGGCGTCGCGTTGAAGCTCTTCGCCGCCGCCCCGCGCGCCTCGGCGAGGGCGTCGTACACGAGGTTGAGATCGTGCGCCGGCGCCGCGAGCGGACGGACGAACTGCGCCCAGCCCGCGGCCTCGTCGTTGCCGAAGCCGGCGACCGCTGCAGTCAGGGGCTGCGGGCTCGGCGTCGCGTTGATGATCGCCGTTCCGTAGTCTCCACCCGCGTAGAAGCCTGCTTTGTCGGGCGTCAGCGAGTAGTGGTAGTTGACGACGAGGTCGTGCAGCCAGCTCTTGAGCGCCGGCTGCGGCGCGCCTTGCTCTTCGAGCGCGCGCGCCGACATCGCGTACTCCATCGTGCAGAGCGGGCCGTACTCCCAGCCCTCCGGCCAGTCGCCGCCGACGAGCGCGCCGGCGCCGGTCACGCCCTTGGCGACGATCTGCTGCGCGAACATTTGGTCGACGACCTGGCCGAAGTAGGTGGCCGCCGAGCCGTCGTCCTCTCCGCTCGCCGCGACGCCGATCATGGTCTTGGCGAAGAGATAGCCGGCCTGGTAGTTCGAGCCGGGCGCGCTCTTGAGGTAGCCGTTGGCCTCGTACCACTCGACCCAGGTCTTGAAGAGGCCGCGCGCCTGCGGGAGGAGCGCGTCGGCGCCGGGCGCGTCGTGGAACCAGTCGTAGGCGAGCGCCGAGAACGACGCGAAGTAACGCATCCCGTAGCCGGCGTCGTGGGTCACGGCGCTCGCGCCGCCCGCGCCGTCGCCGACGACCGTGAAATCCTCGAGGAGCGCCTTGAACATGCGGAGGCCCGCGGTGGCGAACGCGGGATTCTTCGTGAGCTGCCACGCCATGCCGCACGAGGCGGACGCGTACGCCCAGCCGTAGCCTTCGTAGATGGCGTGGTCGTAGTCGCCCGGACGATCGACGACGTGCTGGCACTCGGCGACGACGGCCGACGCGGCGCTGCCGCTCTTGGCGACGTTCGCGTGGAGGGCCGTCATCGTCGGCGCCGTCAACCAGATGCGCGGGTGCGCGCCGGCAGGAGCGCTCGGCGCGGCGCTCGCGGAGGACGCGAGGCCGGCGGTCATGACGAGGGTGGAGGCGACGGACAGGAGGATTCGGCGGGTACGCATTGATGGCGGACCTTATCGATCGAGACCGATCCATCAATGTGTGAGACCGAAGTAACGTGCTCGAGCTTGTTCGTTTGGTGGCACCACGAGGCACACGGGGTCACCGTCGCCATACAAATTTCGCGGCCAGAACGCCACAAATCGTGTCGAGATGGCGCGTGGTGAGCGTCAGCGCACGCCGAACGGCGCGGGCTGCGACGCCTCTGGAGTGGGCACGTGCGGTCCGCTCTGCGGCGGCGAAACATCGCTCCGCGGGCGCGCGCCGAGGACCACGCGCACGACGTGCTCGCGATCGTCGCCGACCGGAGGGACGATGACGTTCGAGGTCGCCTTCACCCCGTCGACGGTGACCGTGACGACGCCACGCGCGACGTGATCGGGATTTTCGACGCGGATCACCAAGCGCGCGGCGCCCACGCGCACGGTGGCCTCGAAGCCGGGCCACGAAGGGGGAATGCAGGGATCGACGCGAACGCCACCTTCGACGCGCGTGATGCCGAGGATGGCCTCGACGCCGAGCCGCCACGTCCACGCCGCGGCGCCGGTGTACCAGGTCCAGCCGCCACGACCGACGCGATCCGCGGAGTCGTAAACGTCGCCGGCGATGACGTAGGGCTCGACGCGGTAGCGCGCGATCGCGTCGTCGCGGTCGCCGTGGTGGACCGGGTCGAGCAGCCGGAAGATGCGCTCGGCCGCAGCGCCGTCGCCGACCTGAGCATGAGCCCAGCCGAGCCACGCGGCGGCATGCGTGTATTGTCCACCATTCTCGCGAACGCCCGGCGGATAGGCCTGGATGTACCCTGGATCGCGCTGCGCGCCCTCGAACGGTGGCTGCAAGAGGAGGACGAGACGATCGCCCTCGCGCACGAGCATGCTCTCGGCGGAGCGGAGCGCCCTCTTCGCGCGCGACGGCTCGGCGGCGCCGGAGAGCACCGACCACGACTGCGCGATCGAGTCGATGCGGCACGTGCGCGCGCGCGATGTGCCGATCGGTGTTCCGTCGTCGTAGAAGGCGCGGACGTACCACGCGCCGTCCCAGGCGCTCGCCTCGGCGGCGGCGCGCAATCGCTGCGCGCGCGTACGCCAGGCGCCGGCGTCCTCGCGGCTCTTGGCGCGCTCGCACAAGAAGAGAAACTTGTCGGTGACCGAGTAGAGGAACCAGGCGAGCCAGACGCTCTCGCCTTTCCCGCCGTCGCCGACGCGGTTCATGCCGTCGTTCCAGTCCCCGCTGCCCATGAGGGGGAGACCATGAGGCCCCTCGGTGTAGCCGTGCGCGAGGGCGCGGCGGCAGTGCTCGAGGAGCGTGGCGGGCGCATCTCCCGGCGGGAACTTCGCGTAGCGATCCCCTTCGTCGGGGCGCAGCGGCGGCGCGTGGAGGAACGGCACCTCCTCGGCGAGGATACCGACGTCGCCGGTGGCCGCCACGTAGTGCGCGGTGACGTACGGCAGCCAGAGGTAGTCGTCGGAGCAGCGAGTGCGCACGCCCACCTCGGCAGGCGGGTGCCACCAGTGGAGAACGTCTCCTTCTTCGAACTGGTGCGCGGCGCAAAGGAGGATGTGGGCGCGCACGATCTGCGGCGCCGAGTGGACGTACGCCATCACGTCCTGCAGCTGGTCGCGGAAGCCGTACGCGCCGCTCGACTGGTAAAACGCCGCGCGCGCGAAGAAGCGCGACGACAGGCTCTGGTAGAGGAGCCAGCGGTTCAGCATGAGATCCATCGCGGGCTCTGGCGTCTTCACCTGCACCGCGCCAAGGAGCTCGTCCCAGCGCTCGGTCACGCGCGTCAACGCCTCGTCCGCGCTGCCAGGGGCTTGGAACCGACGCGCGAGCTCCAGCGCCTCCGCGCGATCCTTTCCTTCGCCGAGCACGAAGCACAGCGTGACCTCCTCGCCGGCGCGCAGGTCCACGTGGACCTGGAGCGCGGCGCACGGATCGATCCCCGGCTCAGTGGTGCCGGCGAGCCCCCAGCGCGTCAGACCTTCCGGCCGCGCGTAGTCCCCGCTTCGCCCGATAAATTCCGTGCGATCGCACGTGAAGCCGTGGTGCGGGCGGTCGGCGGCGACGAAGGCCACGCGTCCCGCGAACGCGGCGTCGTAGACCGATCGCGCCATCACACAGCGCGCCTCGCTGTCGACCTCGCAGAGGACGCGCGTGCGTACATCGGCGCGCGAGACGCCGAGCAGCCACTCGACGTAGTACGTCGCGGTCAAGCGACGAGGGCGACCGAGGACATCGCGCACGCGCAAGCGCATGAGCTTCACGGGTCGGTCGGCGGCCACGAAGACGGTCAGCTCCTGCTCGACGCCATGGCTCGTCTGCTCGTAGACGGTGTACCCGGCGCCGTGACGAACGCGCGCTCCGACCGCGAGGCCGGCCGGGAGCGGCGTCGGCGACCAGACCTCCGCGGTCTCTTCGTCGCGCAGGTACACGACCTCCGACGGGGCGTCGCTCACGGGATCGTTGCGCCACGGGGTGAGGCGATGCTCGCCGGCGTTGACCGACCAGGTCGCGCCGAGCGACGACTCGCTCACCAGGCAGCCGAAGGTCTCGTTCGCGAGGACGTTGCACCACGGCGCGGGCGTGCCCTCTCCCCCGGGGAGGACCACGTACTCGCGTCCGTCGTCGGTGAAGCCGCCGAGCGAATGTCCAAACAAGAGGCGTCGATTCGTCTCGGGCGCCGCGGGCGCGGGCGACGGCTCGGGCGCGCGGGTCGGGGCGAACGCCGGGAGCGGCGGCGGAAGCGCGGGCAGCCGTGTCCATTGCTCCGCGAGCGGCCCGCGCGCGACGTCGAGGACCACCTGCGCGGCCGCCTCGATGCGGCGATCCTCGTCGTGCGCGAGCTGATCGGTCCCTAGGACGAAGAGGCCTCCGCGCTGGTGCAGCCACCCCGCGGCCCCTTCGCGCACGAGGAAATTGCGGACGGTGCCCGAGGCTTCCGCCAAGTAGCTGGTGGCCGAGCGGACGATGAAGACGACCTCGATCGACACGCCGCACGCGCGGAGATACCTGTAGGTTGCAAGCACCTCGGCGAGGAGCGAGTTGGCCTCGGGTTCCTCGACGCGGACGACCAGGATCGGATCGTCTCCGGAGATGCCGTGGCCCCATAGCTGCGGCTGCGAGGGGCCGAAGCCGCGACGCGTCTCGCGGGTCGCTCCGAGGAACGGGAGCGGATAAAGGAGGCGCGACACGAGGCGCGCCATCGCGGGGTAGAGCTCCGGGCTGACTCCGGCCGCCTGCAATCGACGCGCGCATGCACGCTCGGCGTCGCGGATCGCCCACCTCACGGCGTGCATCGTCCCCAGACGCCGCGCGGCCTCCAACGCATCCGCTCGCTCCGGCGCAACGGCCGTGACGAACGCGACCTCGACCGTCGCGCCCGGGGCGAGCTTCACGTCGAGCGTCAGAGTCACCGCCGGATCGAGCGCGGGTCCTCCCCGCGCGTCGCCCTCGCCGCGCCCCATCGCCGGCGACCGCACGTCGCGGCGCCTGCCAACGAACACGGCCCGATCGGTCCCCGCGTGCGACCACGACACGTCGCTCCCCTCCCACACAGCGCGGTGCACGAGCGACGCGATGACGTCGGACGGCGCCTTCGGCCTGCGGTCGCACGCCACGCCATGAATCTCCGCGAGCGGCTCGCACTCGACGAACAGGCGCGAGAACGCCGGATGACGCTCCGCCCCGCCCTCGGGCTCGAGCACCGGCTCGAGGTAGCTCGTCACCGTGAGCCTCCGCGGCCGGTCGCCCTCGTTTCGCAGCGTGACGTAGCGGACCTCGACGTCGTGGACCTGCCCGACGGCGATCTCCGTGCGCGACGAGATGCCGAGGTGGCGGTCGCTCACCTCCACCTTGTGCGGCGAGAAGGACACGCGATCCGTCGCCTGCCGCGGTCGCGTGGGCGCGGGCGTCGCAGACCACACCTCGTTCGTCTCCTTGTCGCGGAGGTAGATCCACGTGCCGGCGACGTCGCGCGTGCCGTCGCGGTTCGGCGGAGTGACGGCGACGTGGTCGAAGCGCGTCGCGCCGGCGCCCGTGTCGGTCACCGTCGTAGTGAGGCGGCCGTTCGTGAGCAGCGTCACGTCGCAGGTCGCGAGGCCGAGCTCGGGCGTCCACGCCGGATAGCTCGGGAGCGCGACGGCGATCGGCTCGGCTCCATCGCCCCGCGCGGGCGCCGGACGCTCGGCGACGTCCACCGGCGGCAGGCGCTCGTTGAGCAAGAGCTCGCCGGTGCGCACCAAGGGGTTGTCGTGGAAGCGCTCGACCAGGACGTCGTCGTGGAGCGCGTTGTTCAGCGACGCCAGGATCATCCCCTGGTGGTGCGCCATGTGCGATCGAACGACCTTGAACCCGGGCGACCCGTCCTCCTCGGGCGCCAGCCCCTCGGTGCCCGAGGAGCGGAAGTCGACCGCCTCGTAGAGCCCGTAGGTCCCGCGCGCGTTCATGCGAACGAGCTTCGCGAGGTTCGTCATGACGTCGTGCGGCCGGAGGCCGACCGCGAGGATCGACGCGTAGGGTGCGATGACGAGATCGTCCTCGAGCCCGCGCTTGATGCCGAGGCCAGGGACGCCGAACGAGCGGTACTGGTAGGTGTTCTGCGCGTCGAGCTGCGCGAAGCCCGACTCCGAGATCCCCCACGGCGTGCCGCATTTTTGGCCGTAATCGATCTGCGCCTCCACCGCGCGCTCGGTGCTCTGCGCCAGGAGCGTGTGCTCTTGGCTCCGCATGAACACGTTGGGGAGGAGGTACTCGAACATCGTCGCGCCCCAGGAGAGGAGCGTGACCGCGCCGTGCACCAGCGTCACCGGACGGCCGAGCGCGAACCAGTGGTGGAGCGGCACCTGCTTCAGGACGATGGCGACGAAGCTCGCCACGCGCGCCTCGGACGCGAAGAGGTCGTAGTACGACGGGTCGAGGCGCGCCGCCGTCACGTTGTAGCCGATGTGGAACAGCCGGCGCTGCGCGTCGTAGAGGAAGCGGAAGTCCATCGCGCGCGCTTCGGTGAGGGCGCGCTCGGCGATCGCGCGCAGGTCCTCGCGATCCCGATCGGCAGACTCCTTCGCGGCGTGGAGCGCAGCGATCGCCTCGGTGAACGCGCGACGACGCTCCTGCACGGGCTGCGTCTCCTCGGCGAGGAGGACATCACGAACATCGGCGGCGACGGCGAGGATGCCGTCCAGGGAGAGGCTCCGAGGATCGAGGCGCTTCGCGAGCTCGGCGTTCTCGCGCGGCACGGCGCCCTGGGCAAGTTCGAGCCACGACAGGAACGTCTCCGCGTCGCGCCGCATCGCGTGCAGCTGTCTCCGCAACCGATCGAGCCACGTTCGGAGCTCGCGAAGCACCGACACCGACGTGCGCGCTCGCGAGGTCTTGTCGTCGAGCAGCGTCACGATCTCGCGCTCGATCTCCGGCAACTGCGTCGCTTCGAGCGTGACGATCGCGGCGAGCGTGCCCGTTGGCGAGTGGCGGGCGGCGGTGGCGGCCTCGGCGAACGCGGTGATTCCAGGTTTCAGCGCGGACGCGCCGCCAGGGAGCGCCTCCGCGGCCTCCTCGATGAGCCCGAGCGTGTCGAGCAGGCCTTGCCATCGACGGTCGCCGAGGATCGGCAGCTGCGGCGCGTCCTTGCAACCTCCGGCGAGCGTGATGAGCGACGCCGCGAGGTTCCCGCTGTCGACCGTCGAGACGTAGCGCGGCAAGAGCGGCTCGAGATCGGTGGTCACGTACCAGTTGAGCCAGTGGCCGCCGTACCGCTCGAGCCGCATGAGCGAGTCGAACGACTGCCGCAAGAGCAGGCACAGCTCGGTCGGTCCGATGTACCCGAAGTCGTGCGCCGACAGCTCCGCGATCAAGAGGAGGCCGATGTTCGTCGGTGACGTGCGGTGGGCGACGGCGCCGCGCGGCTCTTCCTGGAAGTTGTCGGGCGGGAGCCACTGATCGCCGGGGCCGACGAACGACTCGAAGAAGAGCCACGTGCGGCGGGCGAGGCGACGGAGCACCTTGCGATCTCCGATACGGAGCGGCGCGACCGGCTTCGCAGGCGCGCTGGCCCGTCGCAAGAGCTCGGGCGCCAGGAGCCACGCGACGAGGAGCGGCGCGGCGGGCGCGAGGGCGATCGGACGTACGACGAGGAGCGCGGCCCCGATCCCTCCGACGAGGGCGATCGACGCGCGCATGTCCCAGTAGAAGCGGCGCGCGGACGAGCCGTCCCGCAAGCTCTGCGCCGTGTGGGCCGCCGTCACCCACTCGAGGAGGCGCTTGCGCGTGTGGAGGCGCGCCAGCACGCGGACGATCGCGTCGATGGCCGTGCACGCGTCGTGCGGCAACGACAGCGCGCCGATGGCGAAGCGTCCGAGCGGCTCGCGCAATGGCCCTCCGCGCCAGACGACCAGCGTCAGGATCAGCGGAACGAACAGCGGCAAGAGCGCGAGGGGGGTCAGCACCTCCGGGAGCGTGAAGAGCCCCGCAACGACGAGCGAGAGGAGCGAGGGCGCGAGCAGGCTGCGCCGGAGGTTGTCGAAGATCTTCCAGCGATCGATCGTGCCGAGCGTGTTGGGCACGCGCTCGCCGGCGGCGCGGCCCGGCACGCGCGAAGCGAGCCACGGGAGCAGCTGCCAATCGCCGCGGATCCACCGGTGCTGCCGACGCGCGAAGGCGAGGTAGTGATGCGGATACTCTTCGAAGAGCACGATGTCGGTCGCCAGCCCCGCGCGCCCGCACGACCCTTCGAACAGATCGTGGCTCGCGAGCGAGTCGTCGGGCACGCGGCCGTCGAGGCTCCGCATGAAGGTGTCGACGTCGTAGATGCCCTTCCCGACGTAGATGCCGGCGCCGAAGAGGTCCTGGTACACGTCGGAGACGGCGCGCGTGTAGATGTCGATCGCGGTGTCGCCGGAGCGCATTCGGCTGAACCACGTGCTCGGACCGCCGAGCGGCGACGTCTCGACGCGCGGCTGCACCACCGTGTAGCCGTCGACGACGCGCCTCCCATCGGCCGAGAAGACAGCCTGATTGAGCGGATGCGCCATGAGCCCGACGAGGCGATTCGCGGCGCCGAGGGGGAGTCGCGTGTCGGCGTCGAGGGTGATCACGAAGCGGACGCCGAGGAGCCCCTTGGGATCTCCGAAGCGACGGACGAAGCTGGTCGTCGTGTCGCCGCGAAGGAGACGGTTCCACTCCTCGAGCTTCCCTCGCTTGCGCTCCCACGCCATGAAGCGCCCCTCGGCGGGGTTCCAGCGGGACTCGCGGTAGAGGAGGTGGAACGGACCGGCGCCCGACGGCACATGCGCGGCGTTCAGCTCCGCGATGCGCGCCTCCGCGTGCGCGAGCAGCGCCGCGTCGTCCGGCTTCGCGTCACTGTCGGTGTGGTCGACGAGGAGGACGAACGCGAGGGCAGGATCGGGATGCGAGAGGTAGTGCACCTCCAGCTGCCGCAGCAGCTCGTCGACGTCGCGCGGCGCGGCGATCAGCGCCGGCATGACGACGGCGGTGCGAAATTCCGCGGGAATTCCCTTAGAAAAATCGAGCTCCGGCAAGGTCCGAGGCGCGAGCAGCGTGAGCAGCAGCGTGTGGACGACCGCGACTGCGACCGACGACAGGGGCACGAGCGCGAGCGCGGCGAGCAGGATCGCATGGGACGGAGCGAGCGCCATTACGCCCACGGCGAACGCGGCGAAGAGGACCGCGGTCAGACCCGCGACCGATCCCAGGTAGGTCAGGGTCGGGCGCCTCGAAAACGCGCGGCGCACCCGCTCCATCCGCGCACGCGGGCGGTGACCAACGATCGCCTCCAGCTCGTCACAGCTCGGGCCGATGAGGTAGGTGCCGACGTGACCGCGCCGCGGGTCGGACGGGCTCCGCTCCGCGAGGGCGATGGCCGCGCGCGCCACGTCGACCTCTTGGACGTCGGTGTCCCACGCGAGCCGCTCGACCACCTTACGGCACGCGTCGCGCGTCTCGAAGTCCGTCCGCGTGTAGATCTGCGCAGGATCCTGCCGAAGGATCGACTCGACTGCGCTGGTGGCCCCGAAGATCTCTTTCCAGTCGATCTCGGCGAGGAGCCGAAGCCCACGAATGCACCGTTCGACGCCGAGCGCCGGATCGATGGGCACGTCGCACCACGCCTCTGCCGATTCGCGCGCGAGAAGGAGACGGTCCAAGGTCTGTACGAGAACCTCCAGCATCGCGAGGCGGAGGAGCGTCGGCAGCGCCCAGAGCTCGGCGACGGTGAGCGGGGAGTGCTTCTGGTACTCGTCGAGGAAGGCGAGGAGCGTCGGCTCGTCGAGCTCGAGCGCCGTCCCCTGGACGAGGCCGCGAGCGATGTAGAGCACGCGCGGCAGCGTGTCGTCGCCTGCGTGCGGAAGGTGACGGCGGAAGCCGGACGGCAGCTCGCGACGAACCTGACGGAGCGCGCGCTCGCACATGTAGTGGTTGTCGAGGAGCCACTCCCCCGCTTTCTGGTACGCGGCGTCGTCGGGCCTCTGCACGCGAAACGCGCGTAGCGACCGCGCGATCGCGGCGGCGAGGACCGGCACGTTCGCGAGGCGCGGAGTGAGCAGCGGCGCGCGCTTGAGCGGCTGGTGCTTGCGGGCCAGCTCGGCGGCGAGCGCCGCGAGCGCGTCACGGGTCGCAATCGGTACGGCTCCCGCCGCGGGCGTGGTCGTCGTCTCCGTCGTCAACGCAGTTCCGTCCTGCTGGAGAGGCCAGGCCTCGGCGCGACGTCACTGACAACCCGCGGCGGCGGCCGATCGGAGCGCCTACCGTTGCCGTTGCCGCTGCGGATGTCCTGGACCACGAGCACGGGCAACGTCGCGTGCGCCAGCGCGTGGCTCGTCACGCTCCCGAACGGATGGTCGCCGTTGCACGTGATGCCGTGCGCCGACAAGACGAGGAGCTCGATTTTCTCGTCGCGCGCCAGGTCCAGCAGCGCCTCACGGGTGTCCGCGCGGCGGAGGACGCGCACCTGGACGCGCTCGAGGCCGCCGAGGATCCGCTCGCGGACACCGGCCAGGTACGCCTCTGCCCCCGCCTGAAGGCGCGTCGCGAGATCGCGCGCGAGGCGGAGGTCCTCTCCATCGGTGAGGACACCGGAGCGCCGCGGTTCGCTCACGACGTGGGCCAAGAAGACCTCCGCGTGCTGCTCCGCCGCCGCTTCGATCACGAGCGGGAGCACGCTCTCGGCGCGCTGCGATCCGTCGAGCGGCACCAGGATGCGCGCGGGCGGCACGGCGGGCGCCGGGCCGTCGGACGGCACGATGAGCACCGAGCCCGACGCGTTCATGAGCACGCGCTGCGCGGTCGCGCCGAGGTTCCATCCGGTGTTGCCGCCCTCGCCGCGACGCGCCAGGACCGTGAGATCGGCCTGGAGCTCGCGCTCGAGTGAAAGCACCCGCTCCGCCGGTTGACCTTGGGCGAGCTCGGCGCGAACGGTCTCGGGCGAGAGCTCACCGGCTTCTACCTTCTCGCGCATCCGCGCGAGGTACTGCTCGGCTTCGCGCCGCGAGATCTCCCAGCCGAGGACGTCGACCGTCGCAGGATCGGCGTCCGCCTGCCAGGGGAGGACATGCAGCAGCGTGAGCTCGGCGTGGAGCGCGCGCGCCATGAAGCCGGCGAAAGGAATGCCGACCTCGCCGCGGGGAGATCGGTCGAGACACACCATCACGCGTCGCTTGTGATGCGCCGCTGTCGCCGACGCATTTTCGATCCCGCGTGGCGCATTTGCGCCCCACGCAGGGGGGCTTGTGCCCGTGTTGTCCTGATTCATGGCTGGCCTTCGCTCTTAAAAACGGTTCGCCAGCACCATTCCAAGAATCGGGCCCGCCGCGTCGGTGGAGCTCAGGCGCCGTCGGTCACAGCTTGCTTCAGGTTGCTCATCGCGCGATGGGTCTCGAGCTGCGCGGGCAGGAGGTGCTCTTCGACGAGGCGCCGATCCTCCGGCGCCAGCGCGGCGAGGTGCGCGTGGTAGGCCTCGAGGCCGTGATCCTCTCCCTCCTCGAGCATCCCGATGGCAAGCTTGGGGCTCACGGCCGCCGCGGCCTCCTCGAGGAGGGCGACGAGCGTTCCCCAAGGCCCGGACGACTCCGGCACGATCGCGGAGAGCTCGGTGAGGCGCGCGCGAAGGAGCGCGACACGCTGCTGATGGGAGGCTTGGCAACGCCGGAGGACGTCGGCGACCCCGTCGAACGACGCCGCACCGAACACGCGCTCGTAGCTCTCCACGGCCGACATTTCCCTTCGGTAAAACCCCTCGATCACCGCCACTGTGTGCGCGGCATTCGAGGTCACCGTCGCGTTCGCACCTTCGTTCGCCTTCGCGTTCATTTCGATCCCTCCTCGTCGTTCGGGGTCACGGGACCTGCAGCCCGGTCGCGCAGGAGCCTCCTCAGCATCGTCACCAGCGCTGGGACGGCGATGGGCTTCGTGAGGTGTCCATCGAAGCGAACCTGCTGCGGGTCGCGTCCGTAACCGCTCATCGAGACCGCGACCACATTGCCGCCGCATGACGCCTCGCGGGAGCGGACGCTGCGGAGGAGACTGTAGCCGTCCTCGAGGGGAAGGCCGATGTCGGAGACGAGCACGTCGGGAGGAGTCCGCTCGAACGCGCCGAGCGCCTCCGCGGCGCTTCCCGCGACGGTCACTTGCGCGCCCGCGTCGCCGAGGAAGACGGCGAGCATGTCGCGACTGAGTACCTCGTCGTCGACGAGCAGGACGTGAATCCCGTCGAGCTCCGCGCTGAGTGAAAGCGTCACCACTTGGTCATCCCTCTGCACGAGTGATGCCCGAAGTGACGGCCGGTTGCGATGGCCGCGCGCTTGCAGCCGAAGCTCGCCATGCGCCAAGGAAGCACGACGATCGCAAAGGGTGCCGAGTGAGCGCGCCCCCGGAGCGCGGCCGTCTCGTCCTCGTCGCGGAGGACGACGAGGACCTGCGCGCGCTCATCGCCGCGGCGCTGCGGCAGGGGGACTACGTGGTCCTCGAAGCCGGCGACGGAGCCCAGGTGCTCGAGCGCCTCGACGCGGCGATCGGGTCTCCGGACGACATGCCGGATCTCATCGTCTCCGACGTTCGGATGCCCAACTTGTCGGGCTTCGGTGTCCTCGCGGCGCTTCGGCGCGCGCACGTCTCGACGCCGGTGATCCTCATCACCGCGTTCACCGATCCGTCGTTTCGAACGGTCGCAGAGCGCCTCGGCGCCGCGGGCATTCTCCGCAAGCCCTTCGACATGGACGATCTGCTGACCGCGGTGCTCAACGTCCAATCCGCGCACCATCGCGCCCGCGCGAAGTTCGGCCTGGCGGGCGGAAAATAATCCCCGGCGCGACCGTGGATCACTCGCGAATGCGCGGGCTTGCCGATCGCGGCCTCGGAGTGCACACCTTGCGCACGGGGTCGCTTGTATTCGTTGCCGCGCGGCCTACTATGCGACCGTATGCTCAGGGGGTTCATCGTTAAGCATCGGGAGGAGATCCTCGCGAAGGCGATGTCGCGCGTTGCCAAACGAAGCGCTCCGGTGGCGACCGAGGTGGAGCTCACGCACGGGTTGCCGATCTTCCTCGAGCAACTCTGCGAGGCCCTGCGCAAGGCGTCGTCGGGCGAGAAACTCGACCACGCCGACATCAACGACAGCGCCGGCAAGCACGGTGGCGATCTCTTCCACCAAGGCCTAACCGTCGCGCAGGTCGTCCACGACTACGGCGATCTCTGTCAGGTCGTGACGGCGCTCGCCGTCGATCGGCACGCCGCGATCCACTCTGCCGACTTCCAGACGCTCAACCTGTGCCTCGACGATGCGATCGCGGGCGCGGTCACGGAGTACTCGCGCCAGCGGGAGCGCGCCATCCTGGACGCGGGGACGGAGCGGCTCGGCGTCCTCGCCCACGAGATGCGCAACCTTCTAAACACCGCGCTCATGTCGTTCTCGAGCATCAAGAAGGGCGTCGTCGCGCCGGGCGGAAGCACCAGCGCGATCCACGAGCGGAGCCTGCTCCGCCTTCATTCGCTGATCGACTCGTCCCTCGCCGACGTTCGCCTCGACGCAGGGATGCAGAACCTCGAACGCATCGCCGTGTGCGAGGTCCTCGAGGAGGTGGAGATCGGCGCCTCGATGATCGCGGCGACGCGCGGCCTGCAGTTCGCGGTCACGACCGTCCCTCCCGAGGTCGTGGTCGAGGCCGATCGTCAGATCCTGGCGGCGGCGCTCACGAACCTTCTTCAGAACGCGTTCAAGTTCACGCAGCCGGGCACGACGGTCTTGCTGCGCGTGACGACCACGGACGATCGAGTCTTCATCGACGTCGAGGACCAGTGCGGCGGCCTCCCTCCCGGCAAGACGGAGTCGCTCTTGCGCCCGTTCACGCAGAAGGGACGCGACCGAACCGGTCTCGGCCTCGGGCTTTCGATCTGCTTGAAGGCCGTAGAGGCGGTGCGCGGCAATCTCCGCATCCGGGACCTTCCGGGCAAGGGCTGTGTCTTCACGATCGACCTGCCCCGAGCGCCGCCGCCGCCAGTGTCCTTGCAGGGGAGCAGACCGAAGCTGACGAGTGGACCATCCCAAGCCGGCGGCGCCGGCTTCGCACCCGCAAAGTACGCCTGAGCCGAGCGCCAGCACGCCTCACGCTCACAGAAGCGCCTCGCGCGGGCTGCAGGCCGACGCGTGAAATACCTGGGAATTCCCCAGTCGGCGCGTGGCACGGAACTCGCTAGCTGTCGTCCATGATGGCAACCCTATCGTCATGGCGTCCGTCCTGGTGGAGCGATCAAGTTCACGGCAGCGCTTGGGAGCGCGCGCGCGATGCGCTGCGGCGCGACTGGTCGCAGACCAAACATGATCTCGGCCTCGGCGGCCACGAGATGAACCAGGATCTCACCGACACCGTGAAGCAGGCCGCCGGGCAGCAGCACCTGCCTGACATCAATCACGCGAATCCCGCCAGGGTCCTCGGCGATTGGAACGAGGCGGAGGTCTTCTACCGCTACGGCCACGCGGCGCGCGTGCAGTACGGCAACGCCGACCCGGTTTGGAACGAAGGGATCGACCAGCGCCTCAAGAGCGAGTGGCTCGCCACGGCCGGTCGCGATCCCGACGACTGGGAGGCGCGCAAGGAGTTCGTCCGAAAGGGCTACGAGCTGGCCGCCACCGAGCCTTCGCTCCCGCCGGACATCGCGACACGTGCGACCGTGACGACGAAGGTCTCGGGGCGCTGATTTTCGCACGCCGCCGGTCGCGGGCCTTCAGGGCTCGTGGGCGGCGGCGCAAAACGCAGCGGCGAACGTGCCGTCGAGCGCGTTCGCGCCGGCGTCGGCTCCTCCGTCCCCGACGTTGCTGGGAAACTGTACGCTGAACGTGCCGACGGCCGAGGCGCCCGGCGTCAGCGCCGTAAGGGTGATCGTCCCGCCGGTCGCGCGCGTCTCGTTGCGCGTCGGGGCGGAGAGGATGTAGTTCACCTCCGCGCTCCCCGCGGGCGGCGCCGTCGCGGTGCTCACCGTGTACGTGCCGCCGGCGGGCGTCGACGTCGTGAGGATCATCTCGAAGATCTGAACGCCGCCCGCGATGGTGTGCGACCAGCCCGACTTGCCGATGTCGGAGCACGCGACGCCTTGCGCGCCAACGAGGTAGAGCGCCGTGTCCGTCGCGACGTCGGGCGCCCCGATCAGAAAGGCGCTGTACACCTGACCAAAGCTGGTGCCGCCGACGGTGCCGGCGATCGTGCCGCTTCCCGAAGGCGTCGCGGCGTCCACTCCGCCGTCCGACGTTGCCGAGTCTTGCGGCGGCGCCGTGTCCGATCCCGTGTCCGCCACCGAACCGTCCGTCGTGGTGCCGCCGTCTCCCGGCGAAGCGCCCGACGACGAGCTGCTCGAGCACGCCGCCGTCGCGAGGGCGATCGAGGCGGCGGACGCGAGGGAGAGGAGTGCCAAGGGGGAGATTCGGGGGCTCATGAGGGAGGCTCATAGCTCAGGAACGGCGCCGAGTGGTCCGGGAAATTCGGCCGTGGTAAAGCCCTGTCCTTGGGCTCGCCACCGGCCGCGCGCATCGTCCTCGGGTGCATGCGCCTCTCGTCGCCCGATGTCGCGCCGGGGGTGGCCGAGGCGACGATCCGGGCCGCACGGGAGGCAGGAATCGTTCGCTTCGACACGGCGCGCGCATACGGGCCCGATGCGGACGGCGCGGGGCACAACGAGCAACTCGTTGCGCGGGTCCTCGCCGAGACGGGACCGGGCACGGAAATCGTCACCAAGTGCGGCATGCGGCGCGAAGCAGCGGCGTGGATTCCCGATGGGCGCGCGGCGACCATCCTCGACGACGCGCGCGCGAGCTTCGATGCGCTCGGCGGACGCCCGCTCGATCTCCTCCTCCTCCACGCGCCCGATCCGGGAAGGTCCATCCTCACGAGCGCGCGCGCGTTGGGCGTCGCGGTCGAGCGCGGCCTGGCCCGACGCGTCGGAGTGTCGAACGTGTCGCGCGCGCAGCTCGACGAGGCCGCCCGCGCTGCGCCGATCGGCGCGGTCCAGGTCGCCCTCGGGGCGCATGACGACGCGGCGCTGCGCGGCGGGGTCGTGGCCGCCTGCGTCGCGCGCGGTTTCGACGTGCTCGCGCATTCGCCGTTCGGCGGACCGGAGCGCGCGGCGAAGCTATCGCGGGACTCCGTCCTCGTCGACGTCGCGGCGGAGCACGACGACGCAGGGCCGCTCGACGTCCTCCTCGCGTACCTCCTCGCGGCGAGCCCTGCGATCGCGCCCGTCGTCGGAGCACGTCGGCCCGCCACGGTCGCGCGCATCGTCGCCGCGGCGAGGCTCCTCCTTGGCGAAGACCAGCTCACCCGACTCGACGCGCGCTTCCCGGCGCTCGGCGCACTGCGTCGTCCGGTCGCGCGCCCCGTCGTCCACGCGGCGTCGGCGGAAGTCGTCGTCATGATGGGCGTGCCCGGCGCGGGGAAATCGCGCGCGGCGATCGCCCGCGTCGCAGAGGGATACGAGCGCCTGAATCGCGACACGCTCGGCGGCACGCTGCGCGGCATCGCGAAGCGGCTCGACGCGTCCCTCGCGCGCGGCGTGACGCGCATCGTGCTCGACAACACCTACGTGGACCGCGCGTCGCGCAACGACGTCGTTCGCGTCGCACACGCTCACGGCGCCGTCGTGCGCTGCGTATGGTTCGACACGAAGCTCGCCGACGCGCAGCTCAACGTCGTCGGGCGAATGCTCGAGCACTTCGGGCGTGTGCTTTCGCCCGAAGAGCTGTCCGTGCTCGCGCGAAAAGAGCCTGCGGCCATTCCTCCGAACGCCCTCTTTCGGATGATCCGCGCGCTGGAGCCGCCTGCCGATGACGAGGGCTTCGCCTCCATCGAGCGCGTCACGTTCGAGCGCGAGCATTCCTACGATGCAACGCGTCCCGGCCTTGCCATCGCCCTCGGTGCGCTCGATCCCGAGGCGCGCGCGTTCGTGCCGACGCCGGCGGCGATCGAGGTCATCGGACGCGCGCCGGCCGACGCAGCGTGCTTGATCTTCGGTTGGCTCCCTGGGAGCGACGACACCATGCAGGCGCGGGCGGGCGCGTTCGCGGCATCCCTCGCCGAGGCGACTGCGCGTATCGTCGAGGCCAACGTCTGTCCGCACCCGCCGGGACCACCGATCTGTTGGTGCCGCCCGCCACTCCCAGGACTCTGGCTCGCCTTCGCGCGCGCGCACGGCGTCGACGCGCGCGCGAGCAGCATGCTCGCTGCGAGCGCCGCCGACCGCACGATGGCGCGCGCGCTCGAGATGCGCGTGCGCGAGGACGAGCCCGCGCCGCGCGAGTAGCGGCGCCATCCGACATCGCACCATGCGTCCGTGTGCGCGCCGGTCCGACGTCGTAATTGGCATTTCACGACAGCCAACTAGGAAATCGCGACACCTGGCGCCGCGGGCGATGTGCGTGTGGTGTCCATATATTTTTACGCTGGAACCATCGCTCCGCCTGCGCTGGAAAGCGACCGTCCCACACTGCGTTTTTATTGGCCACTCCGCGCGTCGCGTGACACCGCTGTTCGCGACGAATGAAGCGCTCATTCCTTATTAGCCGATGGGACGTCGCAGAGACGTTGCGCGCGCGATGGCTCGTCGCCGTGTCCGTGCTCCTCTGCTGTGCGCTCGGAGTCTGGGCGGGCTGCGGCGGCACCACCTCCGAGAGCGTGGACGAGGACGACGACGAAGCGCTGGTCGGCGGGTGCGGCACCGAGCGCTGGAGCGTCAAGACCGGCACCGATCCCGACGTCGGCATCGTGAACCGTATCGCGCAGCCGACGACCATCACCTCGCTCCTCGCGCTCCCTGCGCCGAAGACGCTCCCCGCGGCGAATCGCATCGCGCCAACGGAGGAGCAAGTCTTCCGCCTCACCGACGTGACGCTGCAGCAGTTCAAGCTCGAGGCGGACAACGACATCCACCTCATCGTCTCGGACGGTAAGCACACGATGAACGTCGAGATCCCTTCGCCGAAGTGCGTGAAGAGCGGCAGCCCGTTCGCCGCCGAGATCGCGAAGACGCGCGCGACGTTCACCGCCAAGTACACGCCGAGCAGCAACTTCACGACGGCGAACATCCCGATCAGCGTCGACGGCGTCGGCTTCTTCGACAAGCTCCATGGCCAGCGCGGCGGCGCGGCCAACGGCGTCGAGCTCCACGCGGTGCTCGACCTCTGCTTCGGGCTCGGCTGCACGCTGAGCGGCGACGTGGGCGACGGTGGCGTTCCCGACGGGGGCCACGACGGCGGCGGAATCGACGCAGGCCACGGCGACGCAGGCCACGGCGACGCGGGTCACGGCGACGCCGGCGGTCACGCCATCGAGACCGTGTTCATCGTCCTCATGGAGAACCACAACTGGTCGAGCATCAAGGGCAGTGCATCGGCGCCCTATATCAACGGGACCCTCCTGCCGATGGGCTCGCACACCGAGGCGTACGTGAACCCGCCGGGAATTCACCCCAGCGAGCCGAACTACATCTGGCTCGAGTCGGGCAGCAACCTCGGCGTCACGAACGACAACAACCCGTCGTCGAACCATCAGTCGACGACGAGCCACCTCTCCACGCTGCTCGACGCGGCCGGCATCTCCTGGAAGTCCTACGCCGAGGGCATCAGCGGCGCGACGTGCCCGCTCACGAACAGCGGGCTCTACGCGCCGAAGCACGTGCCCTTCGTCTTCTTCGACGACGTGACGAACACGAACTCGTCGTCGTCGGCGACGTGCATCCAGCACGTGCGCCCGTTCAGCGAGCTCGCGAACGATCTCGCGCAGGGCACCGTAGCTCGCTACAACTTCATCACGCCGGATCTGTGCGACGACATGCACAACTCGACCGGCTGCGCGACGAGCGACGCGGTGAAGAACGGCGACACGTGGCTGTCCCACGAGCTGCCGAAGATCTTCGCGTCGAGCTCATACGCGCAAGGCGGCGCGGTGTTCGTCACGTGGGACGAGAGCGAGGGGGGCGACTTCCCCATCGGCATGATCGTGCTCTCGCCCCACGCCAAGGGGCACGGCTACTCGAACACGATCTCGTACTCGCACAGCTCCACGCTGCGCACGATGCAGGAGATCTTCGGCGTCGGGCCGTTCCTGAGGGGCGCGGCCAACGCGACGGACCTCGGGGATCTGTTCACCACGTTCCCCTGACGTCACGCCGGACGCCTCTAGCGTATGCGTATGCGCGCCGGTTGCGGCGAGGGCGCGAGCGTAGTGTGACGCTGCGCGGCACCTACAGTTTACCGCGCATTGCGCGTCGCGCCGCACTCCCGTCACATGGAACTTGCATCGTTCTCTTCCATGAGACGACACGCGTGGCGCGGACCGATCGCGCCGCTCCTTGTGCTCTTGCTCTCGTGCGGCGCGCCTGGACCGGGCGCGCGTCCCATCGAAGCGGCGTCCGCCAGAACCCCGCTTCCAAGCTCGGCCGAAGTGAGCGCCGAGACACCGGCCGCCGCCGAAGCGGTCGTGATCGTGACCTTGGACGGGGCGCGATGGCAGGACGTGCTCGATCCGATGAACATGCCGTACCTCACCGACATCGCGCAGACGCGCGGCGCGGTGGTCGGCGCACCAGGGCGCGGTGAGGTTCGCGCCACTGGACCGAACTACGTGTCGCTGCCTGGCTACACCGAGATCTTCACCGGCCGGACGCCTGACGGGTGTCGCGACAACGACTGCGCCACCGTTGCCATACCTACGCTCGCGGATGAGGTCGCCGCGCGGGGCCAGGGCGCAGCCGTCTTTGCGTCATGGGAGTGCATCGAGCGCGCGGCGACGTCGTTGCACGGCGACGTCCTCGTCTCGGCCGGGCAGACCGGCGACCTCGGCGAGCCGATGAACCCGTGGCCGGGCGTCGGCGCGTTCCGGCCCGATCGCTTCACGGCGCGCGCTGCCTTGTCGTACCTCGAGCACCAACGGCCGGGCTTCTTGTTCGTCGGCCTCGGCGAGCCGGACGAGCTCGCGCACCGCGGCGACCGGCCAGGATACCTACGCTCGCTCCACGCGGCCGACGGGGTCCTCGCCGATCTGTTCGCGACACTCGATCGCATGGGCGAGCGCGGCGCGCGCACCGCCGTCTTCGTCACCGCCGATCACGGGCGCGCCGCCGACTTCCGCAACCACGGCGGCGCCTACCCCGAGTCCGCGCGCGTGTGGCTCGTCGCAGCGGGCGCTGGCGTTCGCGCTCGCGGGACGATCGACGTCGTCGGAGCGCGGCGCCTGGCCGACGTCGCACCGACCGTGCGCGTCCTCCTCGGCCTGCCTCGCGACGCCGCGAAGACCGCAGGCGCGCCGATCCTCGAGCTCGTCGCGGCGCCGCCCGCGTCCGCGCTCGCGCAGGGGGACGGCATCGCGCCGTAATGGCGATGCGAACGTCGAGCGCGTAGGAGCGTCAGCCGCCGACGCCGGCCATCGAAGCCTGTACGCTCGACCGATGCTCCTGGTCGAAGACCCGTTCGTCGATCTCCCGACCTCGTCCGGTCCGATGCGCACCTACGTCTACCGTCCCGTCTTTCCCCTCGGGACGGTCGCGGCGGCGACGCGTTTCCCCGGGCTCGTCCTCTTCTCCGAGATCTTCCAGCGAACCGGGCCCATCCACCGAATGGCGCAGCTCCTTGCAGGGCATGGCTTCGTCGTTGCGGTGCCGGAGATCTTCCACGACCTCGAAGCGCCAGGGACCGTGCTCGCCTACGACACGCCCGGCGCGGACCGCGGCAACCGCGACAAACTCGGCAAGCCCGTGTCCGCCTACGACGCCGACGCGCGCGCCGCGCTCGATTTTCTCGCGTCCTCACCGCACTGCACAGGCAGGCTCGGTGCGATGGGAGTCTGCATCGGTGGCCACCTCGCGTTCCGCGCCGCGCTCCAGCCCGACGTGCGCGCGACCGCGTGCTTCTACGCGACCGATCTGCACAAAGCGTCGCTCGGCGCCGGCGGTGACGACTCGCTGGCGCGCGCGGGCGACGTGCGGGGGGAGCTCTTCATGGTGTGGGGGCGACAGGATCCTCACGTTCCCGAAGACGGGCGCGCGGCGGTCCGATCGCGCCTCGAAGAGGCCGGCTGCGCGATGACGTGGCACGAGGTCGACGCGCAGCACGCGTTCTTGCGCGACGAAGGGCCGCGCTACGATCCGGAGCTCGCGCTGACGTTCTACGCGAAGGTCGTCGACCTGTTCCGCCGCGCGCTGATGTCGCCGCGCGCATGAAGGCGCCGCGAGACGGACCTTGAGCGCGCCGACCGGCTTCCCTAGCATCGACGTGAAGGGGGGCCGGTGAGCGAGAAGAAGACAGACGGCGCGAGCGCGACCGACTCGTTCATCCGCGACGTCGCGCGGGCCGAGCCCGTGGCGCCTCCCGCGAGCCTCGTCGGGAAAGCGCTCGGGCAGTTCCGGATCGACGCGAAGCTCGGCGCCGGCGGAATGGGCGTCGTGTACCGCGCGACCGACACGAAGCTCCGTCGCGAGGTCGCGATCAAGGTGCTGCCGGAGTCGCTCGCGGGCGACGACGAGCGGAGGAGCCGACTCCTGCGCGAAGCCCGATCGGCGGCGGCGATCACGCACCCGAACCTCGCCGCCATCCACGACGTGGGCGAGGCCGACGGACGCGTCTTCATCGTGATGGAGCTGGTCGAGGGAGAGTCTCTCCGCGCGCGCCTCGCCGCGGCGGGAAGGCTCGGCGTGAGCGAGGCGATCCGCGTCGCGCGCGAGATGCTCCGCGGCCTCGCGGGCGCGCACGAAAAGGGCGTAATTCACCGGGATTTGAAGCCCGAAAACGTCATGCTGGCCAAGGACGGCACCGTGAAGATCCTCGACTTCGGTCTCGCCAAAGTGCGAGAGGTCGAGAGCGCGCTCGCGCTTCAGGACACCGCGACGGACGAGGGGCGCGTGATGGGGACGCCCGCGTACATGTCCCCCGAGCAGGCTGCGGGAAAATCGATCGACGCGCGAAGCGATCTGTTCTCGCTAGGCGTCGTCCTCTACGAGATGGCGAGCGGCGAGCGTCCGTTCGGTGGCGCGACGACCGCGGAGATCCTCGCGGCGGTCCTGCGCGACGAACCGCGGCGCCTCGACGGGCTCGACGAAGCCCTGGAGAGGGTGATCCTGAGGTGCCTGAGGAAGGCGCCAGACGAGCGGTTCGCCTCGGCGGACGAGATGCTCGCGGCGCTCGACACGATTGGCACGGCGCGACCTGCGGGGCGGCGATGGCTGGGGATCGTCGCGACCTCCGGCGTGGCGGCAGCGCTCGCCATCGCGCTCGGGCTCCGCGCGACCGTCCCCACGCACGCGACGACGCCGGTGCCCAGCGTGACGGTGAACGTCACCACGCTCGTGAACCTGCCGCCACCGCCGACATCCGTGCCCGAGGCAGCGAGCGAATACGCGGCGGGACTGGAGATGATGCACGACGACAACTTCGGGATGGCGAACCAGCACTTCATTCGCGCGAGCGAGCTCGATCCGGGGCTTGCGGCCGCGTACATGCGAACCGCGATGACCGGTCTCGCGCTGCTGAGCCCGGAGGCAAAACGCGCCGCGTACGCGAAGGCCGCGGGCCTCCGCAAACAGCTGACCGAGCGGGACCGCGACCTCCTGGAGGCCATGGAGCCGGTTCTGCAGTTCACACAGCCCGACGGCGGGGAGGCGCTGCGACGCCTGGACGCGTTGACGCGACGCTACCCCAGCGACGCCGAGATCTTCATGTGGATAGGCATCATGAACTACGCAACCCCCGCGTCGCTCGCGCCCAGCACGCGCGCCACAGAGCTCGACCCGCGCGACGCCCAATCCTGGGAGACGCGTGGCATGGCGCTGCTCTCGATGGGGCGCACGGAGGAGGCCCGCGCCGCGTTCGAGCGCGGCGTTGCCACTTCCGTCGGCGCGAGCGATCCGTACCTTTGGCTGGGGTTCGCCGATTGGGTGGACGGCCGCTGCGCGGATTTCGAGCGCAACATTCGCCGGGCTGCGGACCGCGCGCCTTGGTACGCGGGGTATTGGCTTCTCTGGGCGAAGGTGGGCAATAGCCGCTCTCCCCAGGTCATTCGCGAGGCGGCGACGCAAGCAATCGGCACCACGCCCGAGCCACGTCGGGCCATCGCAGCAGCCGAGCTCGAGTCGCAGCTCGCGATGCTCGACGGGGACTTCGAGCGAGCGGCCGACCTCATGGAGAAAGAGGCCGCGACGCTCGCCGCGGATCCGTTGGCGCGAACCGAGCAGCAGCCCCACTACGCGCTCGCCATGCGCCAAGTGGGGGCTCGTCTCGAGACCGGCGACCTCGCCGGGGCACGCGCAGCAGCCTCGGCGTACGTCGAGCAGGCCGACTCGTGGACAGCGGAGAGCTCGCTGACGCACGGCGTGGACCTCTGGCCGTACTTGTATCGGCTTGGACGCGGCGGCTCCGGCGGTCTGGAGGCAGAGCGCGCGAAATGGATCGCCACGCGTGGCGAGATGGGCGCGGTTCGCGGCGTGCTCTGGATCTACGCATACGCCGCGCCCGCGCTGACCCGCGACGAGGCCGACGCGGCGCTCCGAGCTCTCCCGGAGTACGTACCACTCAGCCCCGTCGTAGTCGGAATGGGGTTCCCTTCGAACGACGTCGGCATTCCTGACGGCGAGGTGGGACGCGTATACCTCCTCGCAAACCGCGTCGACGAAGCCCTTCCGTTCCTGCGGCACGCGGTCGCCGAGTGCGGAGTCTTCCACTCCCCCTTCGCGCACGTGCACGCCGCGCTCGATCTCGGCCGGGCGCTCGAAGCCAAGAGCGACACCCCCGGCGCGTGCGACGCCTACGCGAGGGTCCTCGCGCGGTTCGGCAACGCGAAACCGCGAAGCGTCAGCGCCGACACGGCGCGCGCGCGTCGCAAGGCGCTCGGGTGCGGCGCCGGCTTACCAAAACCGTAGTCTGGTCGCGTCCCCATTTTTGGGGGGATTTTCGATTATTTCTTCACACCCTCCCCGGCCGGCGACTGCCTCTTCGAGAGGCGCAATCAAGCGCCGCGGGAGGATGAAGACATGAACACCATCACGATCGTCGGTCTCGTTTTCGTGAGCATCGTGGCGACGGGCTGTGCGGCCGAGAACACGTCCACGGGGGCGCCCCGTGCCCATTCCGTCATGGGCTTCGCGGTCGACGCCCCCGCGCGTCGCCCCGCCGACGCGGAGCGCATGCGCCGTGCAGAGGGGCCCGCCGAGCGTTCCGGTCGTCACTGACCCGCATGAGGGAGAGGGATGGAGTTACAAACCGTGGAAGACGCCGCAGTCCGGCACGTCGCCGAAGCCCGCCGCCGGCTGCCCCATCGCGCGGAGGATGGTGCAGCCGAGGCGGTTGAACGGCTGACGCCCGGCGTCGATCACGCGCCCGCCCTTGGGCAGCGCGCCGCCGGCCTTGCCGATGAGCACGATCGGCACGTTCTCCTGGTTGTGATCGCCGCGCCCGAGCTCGTTCGCCCAGACGAGCAGCGTGTTGTCGAGCATCGTGCCGCTGCCCTCCGGGATCGCGTCGAGCTGCGTGGCGAGCTTGGCGACGCGGCTCGCGTAGTACTGGTTCATGAGGACGACGCGCTCGGTGTTGACGGCGCTGCTCCCGCCGTCCGACGTGTCGAGGTGCGCGACGCCGTCGTGGCAGTTCAGGTTGATGCCCTGCCACCCGAAGCGCCATTTTCCGCCGCCGTACCCGAGCTGCAGCGTCGCGATGCGACTGATGCCGCACTTCATGGACAGGACGAGCAGATCGATCATGTCGTCGACCATGCGCGTGATGTACGCGTCGGTGCTCACCTCGGCGGTCCCGTCGAGTGCGAGGTAATCCGGCGGGCGCCCGTCGGGGATTCCGCAGGTGTTGGTGACGCGCCGCTCGACGTCGCGAATGGCGGAGAGGTGGTAGTCGAGCTTCGCTCGCTCGTCGGCGCCGAGGCGGGCCGAGACGTCGCCGAGGTTTCCCGCGACCGCGTCGAGGACGCTCGCGCGACGGCGCGCCACCGCCGGATCGTTCTGCCCCGCGCCGCTTGGCGGGAACAGGTAGTCGAAGATCGCGCGCGGATCCTTGCGCGGGTGCTTGAGCGTCGCAGGGCCTAGGTACGAGAACGACTCTCGGTGATCGAAGCCCGGCTTGGGGTGCGGCTCGGTCTGCGACGCCAGCACGGCGAGCGTGAGCGTGTCGACGTTCCACGCGCGCGCGACGAGCTGGTCCACCGACGCTGCGCCTCCCCATGGTTGCCCGCCGAGCGCCGTCAGCTTGGCGCCGGTGAACATGCGAGCGAAGCCCATGTCGTGCTGATTTCCGTTCGTGCCGTTGCCGTCGTTGGGCACGTACACGCCCTTCACGATGGTCGTCTTCGCCTTGAGACCGTTGTCCTGGCCGGTCGCCGCATCGACGAACAGATGATCGAGGATCGGCGAGCTCATGGTCGCGCCTGGCCAAAATTTCGCCTGCTGCGTGCCGTTGTTCTGCATGACGAGGACGAGCCGCTTGTCCGGTGGCGTGCCCGGCGGCGGCGGCCCTGCGAGGAGCGTGCGCGCGAACGACGCCGTCGCGGGCACCGCGGCGAGGGCCATGAGGAGCTTGCGGCGGCCGAAGGACATGCGGCTCATGGTCGCGCCTCGAAGGTGCGCGTCACGAACACCGGATCGGCGACGATCGCGAGGAAGAGATCGACCAGACGCGCGTCGGACGAAAATCCGCCCGCGAGGCGCGTCGGATCGGTTCCGTCCGGCTCGACTTGCCCCATCGCGAACCGGTACGCCTGCCGCATGTAGCAGTCGCTCAGCACCTTGCTCCCGGCGAGCTTGGCGTCGAGCTCGGACGCGCCGACGAAGGCGCCGTCGACCTCGCCGGTGCCGACGACGGCGCCGCTCGTGTCGACCGGTTGTCCCCGCTCGATGGACCGGAGGGCGCCGATCGCGTCGAACTGCTCGAAGCCGAAGCCGATGCCGTCGATGCGGGTGTGGCAGCTCGCGCAGAAGGGCGTGGACACGTGGCGCTCGAATCGCTGGCGCGTCGTGAGGTTCTGCGCGCTCGGATCGCCCGCAGGAACGGCGGGCGGGACGTTGGGAGGCGGCGGCGCGGGCGCTGCGCACATGATCGCGCCGAGCACGAACACGCCGCGCGCGATCGGTCCGGAGCCGTCAGTGTCCGCGTGGACCGCGAGGAAGCCGGCGCGCGTGAGCACGCCCCGCCGGAGCGCAGGATCGAGCGCGACCGGCCGAAAATCGGCGCTGCCGCCGGCGAGCGGAAGCCCGTAGACGGGGGCGAGCGCGTCGTCGACGTACGACGCGCTCGACGTGAAGAGGCGACGAAGGGATCCGTCGGGCGCCGCGAGCGCGTCGTCGTAGACGCGATCGAGCTCGCCGCGCATCGACGCCGCGGTGGTCAGGTCGAAGGCAGGGTACGCGGCGGGATCTTTGCTCAGATCGACGAGCCGGTCGGTGCCGAGCCACGCGTGCAAGAACGTCCTGAGCGCTTCCTTCGCACCGGGAGTCGCCACGAGCCTCGCCGCCTCGCGACGGCGATCGTCGTCGGTCGTGAATCGACCATTTTGCACCGCGGACCAGAGCGCGTCGTCGGGCGATGAGCCGGTGAGCAGAAACGAGAGCTCGGACGCGATTTCCCAGTCGCTGAGCCTCAAGGATTTTCCCGGCGATCCAAGCGCGCCGATCGGTCCGAGCTCCTCGCGGTACAAGAACTGCGGCGACTGGAGGACGACCTCGATCAGCGTGCGCACGCCGGTGACGAAATCGCTGCCCGCGGCGAGCTCGGCGTGGAAGACGTCGCGCAGGCGCTGCTTTTCGGGAGCGAAGAGCGGGCGACGGAACGCGCGCGCGGCGAAGGCGTCGAAGAACGCATCCACGCAGCCGTCGGCGCCCATCGTGGCGACGTCGCACCCGCCAATGAGTCGGCCCAGGTCACGCGCGACGGCGGCGGCGGCGAGCGACTCGGCGGCGGCTTGGTACGACGCGACCTGATCGGACTGCACCGCGAGGCCCGCCGAGCCGTTGTCGTAGCCGTTGGCGTACGCGTCGGCGACGAACGCCCGCGCGGGATGCGACGTGTCGCCGAGGAGATCGCGGACGACGTTGTCGTACTCGCGGCGGCTCAGACGACGAAGCCGGCGCGTCGGCGTGAGCGTCGGCGCCACCGCAGGCGCGCCGGGCTGCCCCGCCGTATCCCCGCCGCCACTCGTCCCGTAGCAATCGAGCGACAGGATCGCCGTGAGCACGAGCGGCACGAGGAGCCCTCGGAGCGGCGCGCGCGTCGTCGTGGCTGCGGATCCCATCGATTTTCCTCGGCGCCCTGGTTGGACTGCGAGCGGCGCCGTGCGCGGTGCAGCCAATGTGCCACGGAGCGAGAAGGCGCGCCCGCCGAGGCATCCTGTCCCCTTCGCGACCGGCGCGATCGATCGCGCGCCCTCGCGCGCAGCTCGCGAGGACCGGCGGGTGGTTCCGCGGTGAACCACGTCAATCCGCGGCAAAAATAGGCCCTTTGAGCGGGGCACACGCATTGCGTAGGGCGTCGCCATGCTCCTCTTGCGCGCACCTTTCTTGGCGACTCTTGCGACGCTCGGCCTCGTCGTGACGCTCGCGGGCTGCGGCGACTCGGGCGGGGCGCCCGGGAACGAGAACGCCGTCGAAGGCGAGGCGGCGCTGACGCCTTACCTCTTCACCAACGACAAGGCCGTCTACCAGTACTTCGTCGGAAAGGGGCTCACGAATTTTCAGGCGGCGGGCATCGTCGGCAACCTGGATCAGGAGTCGGGCTCGAGCCCCACTGCCGTGCAGCCCGGCGGACCAGGGCGCGGCATCGCGCAATGGTCGGTCGGCGGACGCTGGGACACCGGCAGCACCGACAACGCCACCGCGTACGCGAACCAGCACGGCCAGTCCGTGTGGAGCCTCGGCCTCCAGCTCGATTTCATTTGGTACGAGCTCTCCACGTTCTCCGGCTACGGCCTCGCGAAGCTCCGTCAGACGACGAACGTGACCGACGCGACCGTCGTCTTCCAGACCGACTTCGAAGGCTGCGGCACGTGCGTGCAGTCGCAGCGCATCGCGTACGCGAAGGCGGTGCTCGCAGCCTACGGAGCGGCGCCCCCCTACGCTGCGGCGTTCGTGAGCCAGAGCTTTCCGCCCGCGGCGACGGCGCTGACGATGGCGGAGGGGCAGGTCCTTCCGTCGTTCATCGAGCTGAAGAACGTCGGCACGAAGACGTGGGACTCGAACACGCGCCTCGCGACGACGCAGGCGCGCGAGCGAAAGAGCGTGTTCGCCGACGCGTCGTGGCTCTCGCCGAGCCGCCCCGCCGCCGTGAAGGGAACGGTCCCGCCGGGCGGGACGTACAAGTTCACGTTCGACCTCGCCGCGCCGCAAGCGACCGGGACGCACGACGAGTTCTTCGGCGTCGTACAAGAGGGTGCCGCGTGGTTCAGCGACTCCGGTCAGGGCGGACCCGCGGACAACCAGCTCGAGGTGAAGATCGACGTCGTCCTGCCGGACTACCGCGCCGAGCTGAAGGACCAGTCGTTCCCCGCCGCGCCGAGCGCGCTCGCCGTTCATCAGGGGGATGCCGTCACCGGGTACGTCGAGGTCACGAACACGGGCACCAAGCCGTGGAAGGCGGGCACCACGAAGCTCGCGCCGCTCCCGCGCGACAAGCCCTCGCCGTTCGCCGACGCGTCTTGGCTCTCCCCTACGCGCGTCTCGACGATCGCCGCCGACGTCGCGCCCGGCGCGGTGGGCCGCTTCGCCCTCGCGCTCGACACGAAGACCGTCGGCGACACGACGCTCGCGTTCGATCTGGTCGAGGACGGCGTCGCGTGGTTCACCGACACGCCGGCCGATGGTCTCCTCAAGGTTCACCTCATGGTCGTGCCGCCCGGCGCGTCGCTCGACGCGGGCGTTCCCGGTGACGACGGCGGCGCCGGTGGCTCATCGGGCAACGGCGCGGGCGGCGGCGGCGGCGGTGGCGGTGGCGGCGTCGATGCTCCGCCCGGAGCCTCGTCGGGCTGCAGCGTTGGACCTTCGCGAAACGACGCGCCGAGTTGGGCGGGCGTCTTCGGCGTCCTCGTCGCGGCGGGAGCCGTTACGCGGAGAGCGCGCGCGCGAGGTGCAAGGAGAACCAGCGCCGTGCGTCCTCGAACGCCGACTCGGACCTGAGCCCCGCGGCCTCGAGGAGCTCCGCCACGTGGCGCTCCGTGTATTTGTGGCTCGACTCGGTATGGATGCGCTCACCTCGCGCAAAGTCGACGGTCAGGCCGAGCGCGGCAACGTGCGCGCGCTGTGCGACGACGCTCTCGAGGTGCATCTCGATCGCGCTCGTCCCTTCGTTCCAGATCGCGACGTGACGGAACGACGCCGGATCGAAATCGCCCCCGAGCTCGCGGTTGATGCGAACGAGCACGTTGCGGTTGAACGCCGCGGTGACGCCGGCCGGATCGTCGTAGGCCGGCAGCAGGACGTCGAGCGACTTGGTCCGATCGGCGCCGAGCAACAGCGAGCCATGCCGTCCGATCGCGCCGCGTACCTCCGCGATCAGCGCGACGGCGTCGTCGTCCGCGTAGTTTCCGATGGAGCTTCCCAGGAAAAATACGGCGAGCTCGCCCTCCCACTCCCTCATGCGCTGGAGCGCGTCGTCGTGGGTCCCGACGATGGGCGACACGCGAATCTGTGGCAGCGTGGAGGCGATGCGCGCGCGGGCGACGTCGAGCGGCGTCGGTGAGACGTCGGCCGGGAAGTAGTGCACGTCCTTGCGGGCCCGCGCGAACGCCTGGAGAAGGATGTCGGTCTTCGTCGCGGTGCCGGCGCCGAGCTCGAGGACGGCCACGGGGCCGCGCGCGCTCCGGAGGATCGCCGCCACGATGCGATCGGCGTCGTCCACCAAGATCCCGCGCTCGGTGCGCGTCAGGTAGTACTCCGGGAGCTCGGTGATGTCCTCGAAGAGCGCCGACCCGCGCGCGTCGTAGAACAAGAACGGCGGCAGCGATTTGCGTGGCGCCGTCAGCCCGCGCAGGACCGCCTCCGCGACCTCGTCGTGCGCGACGTTCCCCTGGGGCGACGCGCTCAACGGTCCCCCGCGCGCGCGAGCCGCACGCCGGTCGTCTGGAACCGCGTATGCGGATGCCAGAAATTGCGGTAACTGGCGCGCACATGGCCTCGAGGGGTGAGGCACGATCCGCCGCGGAGGACGAGCTGGTTCACCATGAACTTCCCGTTGTACTCGCCAACGGCCCCGGCGCGAGTGCGAAATCCTGGATAGGGCGCGTACGCCGAGCTGGTCCATTCCCACGCATCACCGTAGAGCTGCGTCACCCCCTCGCCGCCGGCGGATCGCGGAGAGAGCAGATCGTCCCCGACGAAATTCCCCGCGCGGGGATCGGCGTTGGTGGTGAGCGCCGCGACCTCCCACTCCGCCTCCGTCGGCAGGCGCGCGTCCATGAAGCGCGCGATCGCGTCGGCCTCGTAGAAGCTGACGTTCGCGAGCGGCTCATCGTCGTGGAGCTCGCGCGCGCCGCCGAGGCCGAACGACACGAGCGCGCCGCCGTCGCGGGTGGCGTACATCGGCGCGTGGACGTCGTTCGCGCGCGCCCAGTCGAAGCCATCCGACAGCCAAAGGAGCGCGTCGTCGTAGCCGCCCGCGTCGGCGAAGGCCTTCCACTCGCCGACAGTCACCAGCCGGCGCCCGAGCGCGAACGGCTCGACGAACACGCTGTGCCGCGGCTCCTCGTTGTCGAAGCGGAACTCGGTCCCTTCCGAGAGGCCGATCTCGCGTAGCCCTCCTTCGAGCATCTGGAACGAGAGCTTCGATGCGCGCGCATCATGTGGCGGGGCGCCGAGCTGCCGATACGCCGGCAAGAGCGGGTTGTCGTGCAGCGCCCAACGAATGTCCGTGAGGAGCAGCTCCTGGTGCTGCTCTTCGTGCGCGAGGCCCAGCGCGATCACGCCTTCGATCTCGCTCAGCTCGTCGTCGCCCGCGGACTCGAGCAAGCGAACGACGCGGCCATCGACCGCGCGCCGATACTCTCCGATCTCCGCAGACGACGGGCGCGAGAGCATCCCTCGCTTCGTCCTGGCGCCGCGCGGCCCGACGGCCACGTAGTACGAGTTGAAGAGCGTCGCCCACTCGGGGTGGAGCGGCGCGATCCCCCGCGGCGCGAGGAGGAACGTCTCGAAGAACCAGGTCGTGTGCGCGCGATGCCATTTGGTGGGACTGCACTCGGGCGCGGCTTGGAGGGTCTGGTCCTCCGCCGACAGCGGCGCGGCGAGCGCTTCGGTGGCGGCCCGGACGCGCAGAAACTCTGCGAGGGACGCCGGCGTCGTCCCCTTCACCGCGCGATTCGTGCGCTCCGTGACCCTCTCGGCGTGATGACCCATCGATTCCCCGGTGCTCGCGTTATTCTCGCTCCTGGAACAGCTAGAGTACGCACGGACGGGCCGCTGGGTATCAAATCCAGGTCCAGCCGGGCGCGGAAAGCGTACGGTCGTGGTCAAACAATGACGGCAGAGCCTCGGTCGCATCGTAATGTTCAACGAGTGGCGGCTACCGTCGGATTGCCTCGCGTCAGGTTCGGCGAGCGAGGAGACTTCTCGCGCGAGCTTCAAGTCGCGGTCGACGCGCACTTCGAGGGACGCGGGCAAGCCCGACGCGACTCCCCGCGGATGTACCTGAAGACCGCGATCATCCTCGCGTGGTTCATCGGCTCGTGGGCGGTTCTCGTCTTCGCGGCTGCCAGCGCGTGGCAGGCGATGCTCGCAGCGATCTCGCTCGGCTTGTCGGTCGCGGCGGTCGGGATGAGCGTCCAGCACGACGCCAACCATGGCGCGATGTCGCGGCACGCGTGGATCAACCATGTCTTCGGGGCCACGCTCGACGTGATGGGCGTCTGCTCGTTCATCTGGCGCCCCAAGCACAACGTCTTTCACCACACGTTCACCAACGTCGCGGGCGTCGACTACGATCTCGACTTCGGGGTCCTCGCGCGGCTGTCGCCCGAGCAGCGGCGGCGCCCGTGGCATCGCTTCCAGCACGTCTACTTGTGGGCGCTCTACGGGTTCCTCCTCCCCAAGTGGGTCTTCTTCGACGACTTCGTGATCGTCGCACGAGGGCTCATCGGTCTGCACAAGCTGCCCAAGCCGGGGCGCGCGGCGATGGTGGGCTTCGTCGCGTGGAAGATCTTCTTCGTCGGGTGGGCCATCGTCATCCCTGCGCTGTTCCACCCGCTGCTCTACGTCCTGCTCTTCCACTTCGTCGCGGCGTTCACGCTCGGGGCGACGCTGGGGACGGTGTTCCAGCTCGCGCACTGCACCGGCGAGGCCGAGTTTCCCGCGGCGCCGGCCGACGGTTTGATCCAGAGCGACTGGGCCGTGCATCAGCTCGCGACGTGCGTCGACTTCGCCGCCGACAACGCCGTCGCCTCATGGTTCATGGGCGGGCTGAACTTCCAAGTCGAGCATCACCTCTTCCCGAAGGTCTGCCACGTTCACTATCCGGCGCTCGCGGTCATCGTCGCCGACGTCGCGGCCAAGCACGGCGTGCGGCGGCGCAGCCACGGGACGCTGCGGAGCGCGCTCCTCTCGCACTTCACGCACCTGCGAGAGCTCGGACGGCCGGTCAGGGCCTGACCTGAAAAGCCGGTCAGGCCCTTCCGTCAGGATCGTTTTCGCTCCGCTGCGCTTCGCTCCACTCAGCGCGTAGTCTTCCGCCACTTCTCGAGGAAGTTGTTGTCGAACGGATCGCCGTGGCAATTCTCGCAGGCCTGCTTCTTCTTGTCCTTGCGCGCGAGCTTGGCGACCATGTTCTCCTTCATCCACTTCGCGACCTTCTCCGTGTCGCGGTGGTCGATGACGGCGAGCGCGCCGTGGTGGCACGAGTCGCAGAAGATGGGGCTGCCGTCCGTCGCGACGAGGCCGCGCGTCCAGTCGTCCCACATGTGCATGGCGACGGCCTTGCGCGGCGTCATCGCCTTGAAGTCTTCCTCGCTGGCGTGGCAATCCGTGCAGTCTGCACCGGTCGCCTCGGCGATGTAGTCCATCACCAGCCGGCGCTTCTGCGCGTCCATCGTGGCGAGGCGCGGGAGGTTCCGGATATCGAGCCCCAATCCCTTGAGGCGCGCTTCGTACTCGGTCTTGCCGACGGCGAGCATGCGGCCGGGAGGCGGCGTCGCGATGACCGGCGCAGACGCGGAAGGTGCTGGCGCTGACGTCGACGGAACGGGCACCGACGCGATCGGCGGCGCGGAGGCCGTCGGGACTGGCGAAGTCGGGACGGGCGGGACGACGGGCGGCGCCGCGGGGCTACCGCATGCGGCGGCGGCGGCGAGGACGACAGCGAAAAGCGGCGCGATGGATCGAGGGTCGTGTCGAGGGCGCATCATCAGCCGTAGTGTGCCGCAAAGCGCGACAGACGGGGCGCGGGATTTGATAGGGTGCGGGCGAAAGAAGGGTCCATGTCCGGAGTGCGTGTTCGAGCGGCCGCCCGCGGCGCCGCGATGACGTTGGCGACGCTCCTCTCCGCGGCGACGTCGGCGGCCCAAGATCCGTCCGTCCCGACGGCTCCCTCGGATACAGCCGCCCCCACGACCGCTCCGACGAGCCCCGCATCTCCCGCGACGCCCTCGCCGAGCCCGGTGCCGCCCGCGAGCGAGCCCGACGATCAACACTTCAGGGTCGACCCGATTTTCGATTGCACGTTCATCGCGGTGACCGCGGGCTTCGCCGGCGTGAACGAGCTGATTCTGACGACCGGCGAGATTCGCCCGCAGCGCCCCGCCGATCCCAGCGTGCTCTTGTCGATCGATCGCGGCGCAGTCACGCAGACGATCGATCCCAACGCCGGCACCATTTCCAACGTCGGCATCTACCTCGCGATGGGCTACGCGGTCCTCGACCCCGTCCTCTCCGGCGTACGCGACGGCGTAGACGCCGCGATTGTCGATCTCGTGCTCTACGCCGAGTCGCTCTCGCTCACGCTCGTCTTGACGGACATCTCCAAGGTCGCCGTGCGTCGCCCCCGGCCGCGCGCCTACAGCGAGCAGGCAAAGCTCGACGCGCAGTTCGGTGGAGCCGACAAATCCCCGTCGATCAGCGACACCGACGCGTCGCTCTCCTTCTTCTCCGGGCACGCCGCGATGACCGCCGCCGCGGGTGCAACCGCCACGTACCTCGCGTTCCGACGCTCGCCGCGCTCATGGCGTCCGTGGGTCACGCTCGCCGCGGCCACGGTCCTCACCGCGGGAGTCAGCATCGAGCGCGTACGTGCGGGCGCGCATTTTCCGACCGACGTCATCGCAGGCGCGTTCGCCGGCGCCGCGGTGGGCGTGCTCGTTCCGCACCTCCACCGCAGGGACGCCGAGGGGCGCGTCGTGTGGGTGGGCGCCGCGCCGGTTCCGGGCGGCGGCAGCGTGTCGCTCACGGGCACGTTCTGAGAAACGCGAGCGCCCGCGTCGTCGACGCTCAGCGCGTGCAGCCGCCGAGGCTCGGGATGTACTGCAGGGGCGACGCGCAGACGCAGTAGAGGCCCGTCGCGGGATCGGGATCGTCGTCCGTCCACGCGCCGCCGCTGTCGTCGCAGATCTGCTCCGACCCTGCTTTCCACGCCGACGTCACCGTCTCGACGTGGCCCGCGCGCGTGACGACGAGACGCTGCTTCTCCGACCACTCCGGCACCGTGGCCGAGAACGCCTCACCGTGCGCGATGAACGCGATCTTCACCGCGGTCGTCGGCGCGTGGGGCCCCTCGTACCGACCGCTACACCGCGCGCCATCGATCGTCGCCGTAAAGGTCCCGTCGCGCCGAAGCTCCAGTGCGGAAACGGTCCCGCCCCCCTCGTAGGCGCCGACGTACTGGAGCACCTCCGGGATCGGCGCGTGCGCGTGGGCGCGCAGCGCGTCGTCCCCGGAAGAAACGCTCTCCTGCTCGGGCGCGGAGCCGCAGCCCAACGAGGCGGCCGACGCGGCCAGACCATAGAAGAGGAGAGAGAGGAGGGCGGTTTTCTTCAAAACCCGACCTCTGTAACCAGAACCCCGCCGTTTGTCTACGGTGACCTACTTCACTTTTCCGTTCTGCTCGGAATTATCAGTACGCCGCGAACGGATCGGTGATGCCCGTGAAGTCCCCGATGACCTTGGCGTCGTACGGCGCGTTCAGCTTGTCGAAGCCCTTGCCCGCGACGCCGATCGCTCCCTGCGTGAAGACGATCTTGCCCGTGTGATCGACCTCGATGACCTGGTGATTGTTCTGATCGCTGATGAGCGTGTTGCCGCTCTTGAGGCGCATCGCGCGGGTCGGGTTGGGCGCCGCGACGCTGCCGGAGCGGGCGCTCGTGTCGAACGTGAAGGCGATCTGGCCGCCGCGCGTGACCTCGACGATGCGGTTGTTGCCGGAGTCCGAGATGAGCGTGTTGCCATTGGGGAGGCGGCTCGCGAAGGCGGGGCCGCTGAGGAGCGTCGTATTCGCGGGGTCGCCGTACGACCACACGACGTGGTGGCTGTGGTCGATCTCGAGGACGCGGTTATTGCCTTCGTCGGCGACGAGGACGTTGCCGTTGCGGAGGAGCTCGGCGCTGTTCGGATTGTTCAGCTGGTTCGCGTCGGTGCCGGTCGTGCCGGTGGTGCCGAACTGCCACACGATCTCGGAGCCGTCGACCTCGATGACGCGCGCGTTGCCCTGATCGGTGATGAGGACGTGGCCGTTCGGGAGGTACGTCGCGGCGACCGGCGCGTTCAGCTCATTTTTGCTGGCTCCGGTGACACCCGCCTTGCCGTACTGCCACACGATGCTGCCGTAGCGATCGACGATGAGGACGCGGTTGTCGGCGCACGCGTCGGTGCACGAGGGCTCGCTGCCGGCGGGCGCACCGGTGGCCGAGATGAGCGTGTAGTCGCCGATGCGCTCGGCGTCGTTGGGCGCGACGATCGACGTGGGGCCTGCGACGCTCGACCCGTCGCCGAACGACCACACCACGTGGTGACGCGAATCGACCTCGATGACGCGGTTGTTGAACTGGTCCGAGATGAGGACGTTCGCATGGTGGCCTCGGAGCGCCTCGTCGGAGGCCTGCGCGCCGTCCTGCGACGAAGCGCCGCCGGAGCAGGCCGCGAGCGCCAACGTGCCGAAACCGAAACCGACGAGAGCGAGCGAGCGAACGTGCGTGGAGATGCGGAGCGTCATGGGATGTGCCTCGTGTGCGATGAAGTGGTGAACGCCACATCCCACGCGCGCGCCGAGTTGGGCACTCCCGGAATTTTCCAACGGCCATGTCCGAATCGGCAACCGGCAGCGGGGCGGCGCCGCTTGGGACCTCGCGATCCGGCCTTTTCTGCGAGGATTGTCTGATCGTTGGGCTGCAACCCGGACATCTCGCGGGTGCAACGTCGCGCACGCAATCCTCCCATGACGCACCGCATTTTCGTCTCGCTCCTCGCGTTTGCGGTGGCCGCCTGCGGAGCGAGCGCGTCGTCGTCGCCTACGTCCGCCCCCGACGGCGATGGGGCGAGCGGAACCAGCGGAACCAGCGGAACCAGCGGCGCGGCGTCGGGAAGCAGCGGCGCATCGGGCGCGAGCGGCACTTCGGGCGCGAGCGGCGGGAGCAGCGGAACCAGCGGAACCAGCGGAACCAGCGGAACCAGCGGAACCAGCGGAACCAGCGGAACCAGCGGAACCAGCGGAACCAGCGGAAGTGGCCCGATGACGTGCCCGGGTCCCGGCGCCTACAAGAAGAACGGCGGCGCGTGCGGCAGCGAGCGATGGGACATCAAGACCGGGACCGATCCCGGCGCAGCGAGCGTCAGCCTCGTCCCCAAGAGCACGACGATCGCGTCGCTCGTCGCCATCCCCTCGGCCGGCGGCGGCGCGGGGCGATCGGCTCCGGTCGAGGACAGCATGTGGGAGCTGAAGGACGTCACCCTCGCGATGATCAAGCTCGAGACCGACAGCGACTATCACATGGTCGTGAGCGACGGCGCGCACACGATGATCGTCGAGGTCCCCTACCCTCCGTGCGCGCCGAGCGGGCCGTGGGCGTGCTTCATCTCTCGCGCGCGCTCCGAGGTCGACGCGCAGCTGAACGTCACGTCGTCGCCGCAATATCCCGCGCTGACCGTCACGGTGCGCGGCGCCGGCTTCTTCGATTTCTTGCACGGACAGAACGGCGTCGCGCCCAACGGCGTCGAGCTGCACGCGGTGCTCGAGGTGTGCTTCGGCAAGGGCTGCACGCCGAGCTGAACGCCTCAAAGTTGTATTACCAATTTGTATGACAACTATCCGCCTGCGGGGACGAACACCGCGGTCACCGTCTCGAGCTGTCCCGTGTCGGAGTAGCCGAATCCGTCGAGGTACACGGGTCCGTCGGGCATGCGTCCGGGGCGTGGACCGATCGCGCCGTCGCGCTCGCGGATGCGCGCCTCCCAATGATCGAAGACCCAGCCGGGCGCCGGTGTCGCCTGCATCGTCGCGGGGTGAAGCTCCTTGAACGTGACGAGGCGCGGGCCGCACTGCCCGGTCGCACCGCCCGCGCCAGCCGCGCCGCCGTCCGACACGCAGTCGAAGGCGTCGATGAACGTCTTCACGCGCCCGCTCCCGACGATCACGATCTCCGCGCGCCAGAAGTGATCGCGCGCGCGATCACGCTCCTCTTGTTCCTCCCCGTCCTCGTCCTCGCGCTCGCAGGACGCGCAGCCGCGGCACCCCGTGAGGGCGATGCACGCCGCGATGATCGCGCGCGAGGCGCTTCGGTCGAGCACGCTAGGCCCGCGCGTAGCTGCCGAGGAGCTTCACCATCGGGCACCGCGCGCGGACTCCGGCGAGCGCTGCGGCGACGTGCGCGTCCTCGCGATGGCCCTCGAGATCGGCGAGGAAGACGTAGTCCCACGCGCGCTGCCGCGTCGGCCGTGACTCGATGCGCGTGAGATTTACGCTGGAATCCTCGAGGATCGAGAGCACCTGACGGAGCGCCCCCTTCCCGTCCTTCACGCTGAACGCGATCGTCGTCTTGTCGCGCCCGGTCCGCGGCGCGTCCTCGCGGCCCAGCACCACGAAGCGTGTCGCGTTCTCGGGACGGTCCTGGATTTTTTCGCGCAGGAGCGCGAGCCCGTGGAGCTCGCCGGCGAGCGCGCTCCCTATTGCGGAGGCGTGCTCGTCGTCGTGGGCCTCGCGGGCGGCGGCGGCGGTGGACGCGGTCTGAACGAGCTGCGCGGCCGGCAGGTTCTTGGCGAGCCACGTCCGGCACTGCGCGAGCGCCTGCGGGTGCGAATAGACGCGCTCGATGGATGGCAGCGCCGCGGCGCGCGACAGTAGGCAATGCGAGACGTCGAGCACCATCTCTTGACGAATCACGAGATCGCCGTCGAGGAGCGCGTCGACGGTGAAGGTGACCGAGCCTTCGGTGGAGTTCTCGATCGGCACGACGCCCGCCGCGCACGCGCCCGCGCGCACCGCGTCGAACACGCCGTCGATCGTGGTCGACTCCTGGTAGCGCGCGGCGAGGCCGAACAAGCGGTGCGCCGCCATTTGCGTGAACGTCCCCTCCGGGCCGAGGAACGCGACGCGCATCGGCTCCTCGAGCGAGAGGCACGCGCTCATCACCTCGCGAAACACGACGCGGAGCGCCTCGCGCGGAAAGCCGCCAGCCCCTTGCGCGGCGACGCGGTCGAGCACCTGACGCTCGCGCTCCGGATCGTGAAAATGCGGGGTCGCCGCGGCGCGCTTGGCGTCGGCGACGGCGCGCGCGATCTCGGCGCGCTCGGCGAGGAGCGTGAGGATGCGATCGTCGACGTCGTCGATGCGTTGCCGGAACGGGAGCAGCGTCGGGTTCTTGGGATCGGTGGACATGACGCGCGACGTCGAGGATAGCGCACGCCCGCTGCGCCGCGTCGCGAGCGACGCGCGAACGGCCGACGGAGACGCGACATGCGTGTCGCAGTAGCTCACGATTCCCTGCAAATTTGGCGGCTCCCGACGGTGCCGCGGGCGGCACGCTCGGTGCTCCTGCGGGCGCCATGAAGCTGTCGTTGTGCCGCCCGTTTCGCCTCGTTCCCGCCTTCGCTTGCCTCGCCGCGCTCGCGTGCGGGACGCCGGCCGACGCGCCGGTCCTGAACGTGGGCCAGACCGAGGCCGCGCTGACCGGCGTGACCTCCTTCGGCGCGAACCCCGGCAACCTCACGATGCTCAAGTACGTCCCGGCCAAGATGCCCGCGGGACCGCGCCCGCTCGTCGTCGCGATGCACGGCTGCACGCAGACGCCCGACACGTACGTCGCCGCGGGGTGGAACAACCTCGCCGACCAGTGGGGCTTCTACGTCGTCTACCCGCAGCAGAACACCGGCAAGAACAACCAACTCGGCTGCTTCAATTGGGGCGGGCGCTGGCCGTCGGCGCCCAACGATTTTCCGGTCTCGAGCGAGACGCTCGACACGACCGAGTTGACGCGCGGGTACGGCGAGAACGAGTCGATCAAAGAGATGGTCGACCAGATGAAGAAGGATCACACCATCGACGCTGCGCGCGTCTTCGTCACCGGCCTCTCGGCGGGCGGTGGGATGGTGTCGGTGATGCTCGCGGTGTGGCCGGACGTCTTCGCGGCCGGCGCGATCATGGCGGGCGTGCCGTACGGCTGCGCGATGGTAAAAAAGACCACCGCCGAGGCGAGCGGGTGCCTCGGCGACTACAGCACGGGGCAGAACGCGTACCTCACCCGCACGCCGCAAGCGTGGGCCGATCTCGTCCACAACGCGTCGCCGACGTTCACCGGCGCGCGCCCGCGCGTCTCCATCTGGCACGGCACCTCGGACGGCACGGTCAACTTCCACTCCGAAGGCGAGATCGTGAAGCAGTGGACGCAGGTCCTCGGCGCGAGCCAGACGCCGGCGGTCACCGAGCAAGTCGACGGCTTCCCGCACAAGGTCTGGAAGGATCCCAGCGGCAAGGCGGTCGTCGAGGCGTACGAGATCACGGGGCAGGGGCACGGAACGATGGTTGCGCCGAGCAAGCCGGTCGATCCGGCGACCCCCGGCGGCGAAAAATGCGGCGCCGCGGGGTCGTACATCCTGAGCGCTGGCATCTGCTCGACGTATTACGCCGGTAAATTCTTCGGCCTCGACGGCGCGACGACCGCGGGCGGCGACGGCGGCGCGAGCAGCGGCGGCTCCAGCGGCGGCGGGACGAGCGGCGGCGCGAGCAGCGGCGGCACCCGCGGCGGCACCAGCGGCGCGAGCGGCGGAAACGGCGCGACCGCGAGCAGCTCCGGCACCGGCGGCGCCTCCGGGTCGGGCGGCACGAGCAGCTATTCCACGAGCGGCCTCGCGGGTTGCAGCGCGTCGCCCGGAGATGGCGCACGCGGAGGTGCAGGCTTCGCTTTCGCCGCGATCGGCCTCGCCTTCGCCGGTCGTCGCGTTCGTCGCGGCCGCCGGGTCAGCGCGCGCGGATCGTCGTCCGCACGATGCCGAGCGGCGACGCAGCATTGTCGGTGAGCTCGGACACGAGGAGCCCGAGCGCCGTCGCCGGCTTGCCGGTGGCGAGATCGTCGAACGGGATCGTCATGCACCCGCGGTAGCCGTTGGGATCGGGACTCGGCGCGTGGGTGATCGGCCCGATTTGCCGTCAAGGCGCGTTCACGCACACTGCGTGAACGGCGGAGGCCGGTCGCGGTTCAACGCACGAAGCCGAACGTGCCCTCGTCGGTCGTTCCAGCGGGGCAGTCGAAGCCCAGCGCCGCGGTGTGCTCGCCGGTCGCCGCGCGGTAGCAGCGCTGCAGGCGGCGCGGCATCTCGCCGGTCGGAGACTGCGCGAGGTACGCGAGCGGCGCCTCCGCGGTCTGCCCTTCGCACGCCGGGTCGAGGCTGTAGAAGTGACGCGTCCCCGCGAGGCAGCGGTAGAGCGCCTTCCTGTCGGCCGCGGCCGCCGCGTACGCGACGAACGGCGCCAGCGGCGTGCTCGGCTCGTCTGCACGGAGGCAGAACACCGACGGCGATCCGTAGCGGGAGCACACTTCGCGCCATCCGTTCCCTACCAACATCGCCTTCTCGGCGGCCGATGTCGTGAGGACCACGTCGTTCACGGCGTCGTTGTGCAGCGCGTACACGCCGACGAACGCCGCGCTTCCGGACGCGTCACAGCACGACTCCGCCGCGTCTTTGCACCCGGTGACGCCGCCCGCCGCGTTCTTGCGGTACACGCGAACGCACGATCGCAGAAGATCGTAGTACGCCGTTCCGTACTCCGCGGTCGGCTCGATGTCGCGGCCGTACTCGGCGCCGAACGTGTCGACGAAGAGCTTCTGCCCTTCCGGATCGCGCTCGAGCCCGACGTCGCGCGCGAACGGATCGCCCGCGTACGGGTTCGGCTGCGGCTGCGCGACGAACTCGTTCCATCCCGACACGAACACATAGTCGGGCATCACGCCGAACGCCGTTCCCCACTGCCGCCGGAACGTCGTCCCCGCGAGCTTACCGGCCGAGCCGTTCGGGAGGCTCCCGTACCCGGTCTGGAACGACGGCGCGACGGCGACCGCGCTGCCGAGCGTGCTCTTGGGCGTGTACGGCTGCGCGCAGTCTCCTGCGCCGATGATGCTCGTCGTGTCCTTGCCGCCCGCCTGGCAGTAGCTCATGAACGCCCAGCGATCGATCGAAGCGTCGGTCCCTGCGATCGTCCACATCCGCTGCACCTCGACGTTGGCCGCCGCGATCTGCGCGAGAATGGCGGGATCGGGCGCGCGCGCGTCCTGCGAGTCGACCGCGAAGAAGACCTTCTTGTTCGTCTTCTTGTCGCGCAGCACGAGGCCGTCGTAGGCGGGGTTCTGGTAGAGCGCGAGGTGCTTCTGCCATTGCACGGCGCCGGCGGGGATCGCATTCCACACGGCAATTTGCGGTGTTTTCTTGCCGGCCGCGCGCAGCTTGGCCCACTCCTCGAAGAGGACCTCCGTAGGGCGAAGCTGGAGGAGATCTCCGCCGTTCTTGTCGACGTCGACGAGGTTGGTCGCGTCGATGACGACATGATCGATCCCCGCCGCGACGAGCTGCGCGGCGTGGGTGCTTGTCGTCGCGCCGATGTCTTTGCAGTCGGGGACGGCGCCCGACTCGCCGGCGCGCGCGCGGTAGATGCAATAAAAGCCGAGGCTCGGACGCACGTTCCAGTAGAGCGACATCGCCTGCGCCTCGACGCCGTACTTCTCGTAGAGATCGCCGTAGCGAAGCGCGCCGTTGCTGCGGACGACGTCCTCGAGCGTGTGCAGCGCGCCTCCGGCGTCGACGATGGCGCTCATGGCCGTCGCCGCAGGGGCGTGCCACACGAGGTAGAACATCCCCACGCGGTGATCGGGAACGTCGGCGCCTACGAGGGTCTCTTTGAACGGATCGTCGGGCGCGGCGTCACCGTCGGAGCCTGCATCTGCGGGGCGCGCGGCGTCGGCGTCGACCGCGGGAGCGTCGCTGGCGGCGTCGGCGCCCGTGAGGCCATCGGCGCCGGCCTCTTCACCTGCCGGTCCCGCCCCATCGGGCGCGTTCGACGTCGCGCACGCAGCCGCCAGGGCGATCGCCGTGACGACGAGCGCCACGAGGACAGGGCGCGCAAAGCAGGGGCCGTGTGTGCGCCGGGGAGCCATTCCGGCACTCTAGCGCCAACCCGCCGCATGGCGACCAATCGCGCTATTCTTCAGAGGTGAGGCGTTTCGCGCTCGGGATGACGACGGTGGTGCTCTCCGCGTGCGCCGCGGTCTCCGGGCTCGACGGTCTCTCGGTCGGTCCGCTCGACGGCGACGGCGGCGACGGCGCGATCGCAGGGGATGGCAGCCAGGTCACCGACGCCCCCACGGGAACCGACGGCAACGTCGGCGACGGCGCGACGAACGACGACGGCGGCGCGGACACCTCATCTCCTCCAGACACCGGCACGAAGGACGCCGCAAAGGACGCCACCGCCGACGCCGCGGACTCCGGAGGCGATCCCGGCATCCGCTGCGGCAATGGAGCCTTTTGCACTGGGATTGACGTCTGCTGCCTCGAGCAGTCGCAAGCGAGTTGCACGACACCGGTAGGTTGCGGCGGCGCCGTCCTCGTCAACTGCGACGATCGCCACGAATGCCCAGGGGTCAAATACTGCTGCGCCCAGTGGGCTGGCGGCCCGAACAACAGCACGTCGTGCGAAGACCTCTGTGGCGGCGCCCTCACGCTCTGCGATCCCTCCGATCCGACGAGCTGCCCGAACGGGCACGCCTGCACGCAGACGATCACGACCCGCGGCGTCGCTTACACGTACTGCAACTAACGTGTAGGGTGTCCCCGCGATGGGGGACGCGCTCTTCTGGCATCGCCTGCAGTTCGGGTTCACGGCGGTCTTCCACTACCTGTTTCCGCAGCTGACGCTCGGCCTCGCGCTCGTCATCGTCCTCGTGAAGGCGCTTCACCTTCGCCGGGGCCAGGGCGACGACGCGTACGCCCGTACCGCGCGCTTCTGGATTCGCGTCTTCGGGATCAACTTCGTCGTCGGCGTCGTCACCGGCATCCCGCTCGAGATGCAGTTCGGCACCAACTGGGCGCGCCTCACGCACACCGCGGGCGGCGTGATCGGCCAGACGCTCGCGATGGAGGGCATGTTCGCCTTCTTCCTCGAGAGCACGTTCCTCGGGCTTCTCGTCTTTGGCGAGAAGAAGATGAGCCCCAAGGCGCACCTCGGCGTCGCCGTCGCGCTCCTCGTCGGGAGCTGGCTGTCCGGCTACTTCATCGTCGCTACCAACGCGTTCCTCCAGCACCCGGTCGGCTACGTCACGTTGCCCGACGGCCGCCTCGCGCTCTCCGATTTCTGGGTGTTTCTCGGCAATCCGTGGGCACTCGTGCAGTATGCACATACCTTGCTCGCGGCGCTGGTGACGGGCGCGTTCGTCGTCTCCGCGGTCGGCGCGTACTGGACGCTCTCCGGCGCGCATCCCGCCGAGGCGCGCGTCTCCCTCCGCGTCGGCGTCACGCTGGGCCTCGTCGCGACGCTGATGGTCGCGTTCCCCACGGGCGATGCCCAAGCGAAGCTCGTCGCCGCGCACCAGCCGACCGCGCTCGCCGCCATGGAGGGTCGCTTCGAGAGCGGCACCAACGCGTCGCTCACCCTCATTGGTCAGCCCAACGTGAAGGAGAAGCGCCTCGACAACCCCATCCACCTGCCCGGCGTCCTCAGCTTCGTCGCGTACGGTCACTTCGGATCGTTCGTGCACGGCCTCGACGAGTACCCCGAGAGCACGTGGCCCACGAACATCGAGCTCCTCTATTACGCGTTTCACGTCATGGTCGGCCTCGGAACGCTGATGATTCTGCTGATGGCGCTCGCCACCGTGCAAGCGTGGCGCGGCAAGCTCGAACGGTCGCGCGCGCTCTTGTGGGTGCTGATGCTCGCGGTTCCCTTCCCGTACATCGCCAACTCGGCGGGGTGGATGACGACGGAGCTCGGCCGCCAGCCGTGGCTCGTCTACGGCGTCTTTCGCACGGAGCACGGCGCCAGCCCCACCGTGCATTCGGGCGACGCGCTCTTCACGCTCCTCGGCTTCGCGGGGCTCTACCTGGTGCTCGGCCTCCTCTACGTCTTCCTCATCGGGCGAGAGATCGCCCAGGGTCCTCCGAGGGACGCCAGCGCGGAGGGGCACGCGTGATCCCCCTCTGGTATTCGCTCGCCTCGCTCGCGCTCGCGGCGTACGTCGTCCTCGACGGCTTCGATCTCGGCGCCGGCGCGCTGCACCTTTGGATCGCGCGCACCGACGGCGAACGGCGCGCGGTGCTCGGCGCGATCGGCCCGTGGTGGGACGGCAACGAGGTCTGGCTCATCGCCGCCGCCGGCACGCTCATGCTCGCGTTTCCGACCGCGCTCGCCGTGGCGTTCAGCGGCTTCTACCTCGCGATGTTCCTCGTCGTGTGGGCGCTCATCCTGCGCGGCACGGCGATCGAGCTCCGCAGCCACCTCGCCTCGCCGCTCTGGCGGGCGTTTTGGGATTTCGTCTTCTCCGCGGCGAGCGGCGTCCTGGCGCTCCTGTTCGGGGTCGCCCTCGGCAACCTCCTGCGCGGCGTGCCGCTCGGCGGCGAGCGATGGTTCACGCTCGCTCTCTTCACGTCGTTCGCGCCGCACCAGGGCGATCCCGTGGGCCTCCTCGACGTGTACACGGTCACGGTGGGCGTCGTCGCGGTCGCCGCGCTCCTTCACCACGGCGCGCTCTTCCTCGCATGGAAGACCTCGGGGACCGTCAACGCGCGCGCGCGCCTTGCTGCCGGACGGACGCTTCCAGTCCTCGCAGCTCTCCTCGTGCTCGCGTACGTGGCGACGGCCCGCGTCGCGCGTCTCACCCCCTCCCCTCTCGGCGCAGGGCTCGTCGTCGTCTCGACGTGCGCCCTCGGCGCGAGCGCGCTCTTTCGACGACGAAGCCGCGAGCTGGCCGCGTTTCTCGCGTCGTGCCTCTTCCTCGCGACCGCGCTCGCCGGCGTCGCCGCGACGCTCTACCCCACGCTCCTGCGCTCGTCCGACGGTGCGCACGATCTCACCGCGCACGCCGCCGCCGCGGAGGCGTACTCCCTCGGCACGGCGGCGCCGTGGTATTTCGTGTCGCTCGTGCTCGTGGCCGGCTACTTCGCCAACCTGTTCCGCATGCACCGCGGAAAGGTCACCACGTCAGATACGTCTGATCCTTGAGCCCGCGCTCGTACTCGGCGAGCAGGCGCATGCCCTCGGTCGGCTTCAGCCGGTCCTGCTTGATGGCCGCGTCGACCTGCGCCTTCATGCGCGCGGCGAGATCGTGCGGCTCGTACTGGGTCATCCGGAGGACCTCGGAGATCGTGTTCCCGGCGATCGTCTCTTCGATGTAGTAGCCACATTCCTCGTCGTCATCGAGGAACACATGGACCTCGTTCACCCGGCCGAGCAGGTTGTGGATGTCGCCCATGATGTCCTGGTAGGCGCCGGTCAAGAAGATGCCGATGTAGTAGGGCCCCTTGTCGACCGGATGCAGCATGATCGACGGCTTCTCGTTGTCCCGGTCGATGAACTTGGCGACCTTGCCGTCGGAGTCGCACGTGATGTCCACGAGCGAGCTCTCCACGGTGGGCTTCTCGTTCAAGCGGTGGAGCGGGACGACCGGGAAGAGAGCGCCGAACGCCCAGTGGTCGAGGAGAGACTGGAACACCGAGAAATTGCAGATGTGCTGGCTCGCCAGCTCACGCTGGATGTCGACGAGCTCGTCGGGAACTTCTTCCTTCGCGAGCGTGCCGAGCAGGGCGCTGATGCGCGACGTGGTCTTCCAGTAGAGCGTCTCGAAACAGCCCTTCACGTCGAGCTCGAGGAGCCCGAGGCCGAACATGTTCTGCGACTGCTCCTTCAGCTGGAGCAGGTCGTGCCACGACTCGCTGAGGTTGTTGGCGGCGAGGTTCTGCGCGATGTCCTTCACGCCGGTGATGAGCTTGTGCTCGACCGCCGCGACCTCCCCCTGATCGCCGGACACGCGGTCGATGGTCCCGAACGCCTCGACGACGAGGACCGTGTGGTGCGCGACGATGGCGCGGCCCGACTCGGAGATGATGTGCGGGTGCGGCACGCGTTCTTCGTCGCAAATGTCCGCGATGTTCCAGACCACGTCGCGCGCGTACTCTTCGACGCTGTAGTTCATCGACGCGTGGAAGTTGCTGCGCGTGCCGTCGTAGTCGATGGCGAGGCCGCCGCCGACGTCGAGGTACTCGATCGGGTGGCCCATGCGGCGCAGCTTCGCGTAGTAGCGCGCCGCCTCGCGCACGGCGCGCTTGATGATGAGGATGTCGGGGACTTGCGAGCCGATGTGGAAGTGGACGAGCTTGAACGCGTTGCTCATCCCCGCATCCTTGAGGACGCTTGCCGCCTCGAGGATCTCTGCCGTCGAGAGGCCGAACTTCGCGTTCTCGCCGCCCGACTCCGCCCACTTGCCCCCGCCGCGCGTGACGAGGCGGACGCGGACGCCGATCTCCGGCTCGACGCCCATCTCCTTCGCGAGACGGACGATGGCGCGCACTTCGGAGAGCTTCTCGGCGATGAGGATGACCTTCTTCCCGAGCTTGCGCCCCATGAGCGCCGCGCGGATGAACGCGTCGTCCTTGTAGCCGTTGCAGACGATGAGCGAATCGTTGTCAGTGTGGACCGCGAGGCCCGCGCAGATCTCCGGCTTGGAGCCGACCTCGATGCCGTAGTGGAACGGTCGGCCGGCCTCGAGGATCTCCTCGACGACCTCCTTCATCTGGTTGACCTTGATGGGGAAGACGCCGCGGTAGTGGCCGCGGAACTTGTTCTCCGCGATGGCACGGTTGAACGCCTCGTTCAGGACGCGCACGCGGTGGTGCAGCATGTCCTGGAAGCGGATGATGATCGGAGCCTTGAGCCCCTCCTCTTTCATCGCGGCGTCGATGACGTCCATGATCGCGAAACGGCGACCCTTGTTCTGGAGCGGCGCGATGGTGACGCGGCCCTCTTCGTCGACGCCGAAGTAGTCACCGCCCCACCGCTCGACCATGTAGAGCTCGCGAGCGTCTTCGACGGTCCACGGTGACACCGGGACCTCCTCCGTCGTCGTCGTCCTGGATTCGGTATCCGGCTGGAGCCCAGTGAGTTGCGCGGACATGTCGTGGTTCGCACTCTTGCGCGATTTGGTGTGGAGATCGAGAGGTTCCGAAGGGACCGCTGCTTGTCACGGGTTTGTCACTGCCGCAACCCTGAAAACGCGAGTGAATCCGTCCCCACGCATGTGATTGCCAGGTGGTTGCCGGGCGGTCAGAGGCCCTTGCAGCAGCGAAATCCGAGGTGGTAGTTCACGTGCACGGCGGCCTCGAGGGGCTCGACGTGCCACCGCGGGTCGAAGTTGCAGGTGTCGGAGTGGGCGCTCTCCTTGTAGGGGGTGCTGGCGGGAATGGGCCGATCGGGCTCCCGGGCGACCTCGCTGTAGAACCAGGCGCTGCCTTTCAGCTGGCTGACGACCTTCCCGTCGACGTCCTTGCGCGACATTTCCTCGGCGACGTTGCCGTGCTGATCGAAGACGCCGAAGCGCGAGCGGCAGGAGGGGAAGGAGCCCGACGGCTCGGTGTCGGTCGCGCAGGTCGCCCACGCGGTCTTGGAGCCGAGCGGGTTGCACCGCAGGCGGTGCGGGCGGTGCGTGTTGCACACGTCGAGATCGAGCTTGTCGCCGTACGCGTACCGCCGGTCCTTGCCGCCCTCGGGATCGCCGCGGCAGGCGAGCTGCCATTCGGACTGCGTGCAGAGTCGCTTTCCTTGTAATTTGCACACATTGCTCGCCCCCGACGGCGACGACCACACGATGGGCAGCTCGCACGCGCGGTTCGGAAACTCGAAGACGTCGATGCAATACGCGGGGTCTTTGCCCTTCGCCGCGACGGGGACCATGTTTTCGGCGCCGCACGTCGCGCGCTGCTCGGGCGTTTGGATGACGATGTCTTTGAGGCCGGCGAGGCACTCCTCGCGACTCTTCTTGTGACGCGCGAGGGATTTGTTTCCCTGGTTCATCTGTCCGGGGCCGTCGGTACCGAAGAGACCGCGGAGGAGCGCGGCCTCGCGCGGGCTCGGGACGTCGATGAGCGCCAGGAGATCGTCGCGCGAGTCCTTGTGCGTCGCCATCGGATCGGGAGGAGGCGCCGGCGCGGAGTCGAGAATCGCCACCGGCGCGCCAGCATCGAGGACGTCGAACGCGGCCGCGTCGACGGCGCCGCCTGAGCTCGCATCGACGGCGGCCATCCCGGCGGCGTCCGCGACGGGAGTGGCGCGTGCGATCGGACGAGGTGGAGGCGGAGCTCCGCAGCCGCACGCGACGACGACGCCGTTCGCGAGCATGCTCGCACGGACGAGCCATCGAGCAGCTGAGCCGAGAAAACCGCGCCTCACGGGGCACTTCTACCATGCTGCCGCGCGCGCTTCGCACCCCGTGATCGCGGCGCCATGCATGGCACACGCCACGCTCGATGCTTAAAGAATATGTCGTGAACACGGCATTCCATTTCACCGCACGACTACCGCCGCCGACGCGGCAGGAAGAGCAAGCGCTCGGCTTGCGCATTCTCGCTGGAGAGCATGCATTGCTCGAAGCGCTCCTTGCGACCCGGGCCGGGACGCGTGTCGTCGCCGACGTCCGCGCGGAGCTCATCGCCGAGACGACCCCCATCGAGCACGTCGTCCGCAACGTCGACACGCGCGTGGACGACGACGAGGACAACACCGTCGATCCGACCGTCGCGCAGCGCACGCAGCTCCTCGCGGCGCTGGCCTCGCGTGGAGCGCGGCGCGCGCGACGCCTGGCCGAAATCCGTCTCCACCCCGCGGTGATCGACCGTCTCGAGGCGGCGGTCGAGGCTTCTCCCGAGACGGCGGTCGATCCGTCTCTTCTCGCGCGCGTGCACGCGGCGCATGCGGAGATCCGCGCGGCGAAGGACGAGCTCTTCGAGCGAAACGTCCCGCTCGTCATCTCGATCGCTAGCCGCTTCAACTCCCGACACCTCTCCCGGGGCGACCTCATCCAAGAGGGCAACCTGGGCCTCATGCACGCGATCGAAAAATTCGATCCGCGCCGCGGCTACCGCCTCAGCACGTACGCGAGCTGGTGGATCAAGCAGGCCGTCGATCGCGCGATCTCCGATCAGGCGCCGACGATTCGGCTGCCCGTGCACCTCGTCGAGAGCCGCGCGCGCGTCCGTCGCGCCCGCGCCGCGATGGAAGGCACCGGACAGGAGCCGACCACCGAGGAGCTCGCGCGTCGCAGCGGCCTCGCGCCGGAGAAAGTCGAGATGATCTTGGGCCTCGCCGGGGAGCCGGTCAGTCTGGAGACTCCGCTCGGCGCCAGCGACGATGCGGGCACGATCGCCGATCTCGTCGCAAACGACACGAGCCCGCTCCCCGAGGACGACGTCGAGCGCGCACGCTTGGGCGCCCGCGCGCGCGGGCTCCTTCAGGGCCTCACGGAGCGCGAGCGCCAGATCTTGGCCATGCGCTTCGGACTCGACGGCGCCCCCGAGCGCACGCTCGAAGAGATCGGCACGATGATGTCCCTCACGCGCGAGCGCATCCGCCAGATCGAGATCGCCGCGCTCCGCAAGCTGCGCGCGCGGTGCGACGCCCAGTCGTTCCGACCCGAGCTGTAGAGGACTCGCTCTAGCGCGCGAGCCATAGGTCGAGCGCCGCAACTCGCCCGTCTTCGCGCGCGTCTATGAAGGTCGCGCGGGCGAGAGTCGCGAGCTCGGTCACTCTTGCAGGACGCGGTCCGGTCTGCGCGAGCGCTTGCGCGAGGGCGAAGCGTACGTCGGCCTGGCCGAGCTTGAGATCGTTCGTCATCGAGTTGCCGCGCGCGTAGACCTCCAGCGCCTTCTCGAGATCGGCGATCGCCGCAGGCCGCTCATTGAGCCTCAGGTGCGCGATGCCGCGCCCTTTCCACGCGGCGGCGAAGAAATCGTGATCGGCAGGCACGCTGCGCGTGAACGCGCCGATCGCCTCGTCGAAGGCCGGGACGGCCTCGCGCGCGCGGCCGAGGTCGAGGAGGACGTCGCCGCGGATGCTCTGCGCGGCGCCGAGCTCGCGATCGTCCTTGGACGCCTTGGTGATCGCGACGGCGCGATCGAGCGACGCGAGCGCCTCGGTCGATCGATGGAGCTTGAACTGCGCGATCCCGCGGCGCTCGTGCAGGATCCCGATCCAGCGATGGGTCGGCGGCAGGACCTGCGTGGCGCGCTGGAGCGTGCGATCGGCGAGATCGAGACAGTCCGTGTACCGGCCGACGAGGCCCAGCGCGACGCACTGGTTGCCGGCTACGCGCACGCGCTGTGGGTGGAGCTCCCCGAACCGCGCGACCACCAGCGCGTCGGCGCGCTCCAGGTACCCGAGTCCCTCCGGCGAGTCCGGCGACATGAGGACGCTGCCGAGACGAAAGTACGACTCCCAGAGCGTCGTCGGATCCTGGCCTCCGCGCGGCTCGGCGAGCGCCACTGCCTTTCGCGCGTATGGAACGGCATCCGTGTACTTTCCCATGATGTAGAGGCGCGTCGCCTGACCGAGCGCGAAGCGCGCCTCGAGCGCCTGGCTCCCTGGCCGACGCGCCAAGGACGCGCCCGCGAAGTCCAGCCAGAGCGCCGACGCGTCGAAGTGCGTGAGCGTCACCTCCGCCGAGGCGAGGCGCAGCAGGATTGCGATCTTGAGGCGCTCGTCGCGCCCGCGCTCGGCCATCCACACCGCCTCGCGCAACGTCGTCGCCGCGGTCACGGGCTGATCCGACGAGTGCTGCGCGGAGCCCATCACGAACAGCGCCTCGGCGACGAGCGGCTCGTACCCAATTTCACGCGCTTCGCGCACGATCGGCTCGAGCTTCGCGAGCGCCGCTTTGTACCGTCCCGCGTCGACCTCTGCGCGCGCTCCCGCGAGCCGCTGTCGCGCCGCGACGACGCGCTCTTTGTCGGCGGCCGGCGCCGGCTTCACCTCCATGAGGGACGTGATGTCCGCGCACGCGTCGACGCTCGGCAGCGCGATCGAGGCCTGCACCGCGCGCCCCACGAGATCGCGATCGGCCTCGCGCAAGAGACCCACCAGCGCCCGCAGCTGCGCGCGATTTTGCTCCAGGCACGCCATGCGGAGGCTCATCAGCTCCTCGGACTGCTGCTTGGTCACGCGCGTCGCCTCGCACGTGCGCCGGTGCGCCTCCATCCAGCTCTTCGTGTAGGTCTCGAGGCTCTCCTTGGTCAGGCGCCACGCGTCGGCCGCGTAGGGAGCGCCGGTCGCCGTGAATTTCTGCTCGATCTCGGCGGCCACCGCGGGGCCGTACACCTCGTCGATCTCCGCGGTAGCTCCGTCACACACCGGCGCCACGACATGGCTCGACGCGCGCCCAAGCCCGAGCGCGACCACCACCGCCGCCGCGACCGCGCCGAGGGTCAGCAGCGTGCGCCTTCGACGCCGCGCCGGATCGTCGTCGAGCGCGCGCAGGAGCTCCTCCATCGTCGTGTAGCGATCGCTCGGCGTCTCGCTCAGGCCCTTGAGGAGAACCGGATGAATCCACGCGGGCACCTTCGTGTCGCGCGGCCGCGCGGCGGGCGGCTTCGAGAGCGCGCCGAGGTACTCGTTCAGCGTCTTGCTCGGAAACGGCGGCACGCCATAGAGCGCGCGAAAGACCGCCGCGCAGAAGCTGAACACGTCGCTCCGCGCGTCGGTCCCCTCGTTCGACGCCTGTTCGGGCGCGAGGTAGCCCACGGTGCCGATGACCGCGCCCTCTTCGGTGAGCTTCTCGCTGAGCAGCTGATGGCTGGACGTCGCCGTCGGCGGCACGCTCGTCCCCGTGGTGTGGACGGCGCTCGGGCCGTCCGAGGGCTCGGTGGGCGGCTCGGGGGCGAGCACCACGTCGACGGGCGCCAGCGCAGGGAACGATCCGGTGTCGATCGCCATGATCGCCGATGCGTCGGCGCGCGCGATCCCGAAGTCCATCACGCACACGCGCCCGTCTTTGCCGATGAGGACGTTCGACGGCTTGAAATCCCGATGGACGAGCCCTGCGGCGTGCGCGGCGGCGAGCCCTCGCCCCGCCTTTCGCATCACGTCGAGCACCTCGCGCCACGGGCGGCGCGTCGCGAGCCACCCCCGCAGCGTCGTGCCGTCGATGAACTCCATCGTGAGGAAGATGTTCCCCTCGAACGTCCCGACGTCGTAGATCGCGACGACGTTGGGATGCGACAGGCGCGCCATCGCTTGCGCCTCGCGCATCATTCGCACGCGCGCCTCCTCCGACGCGGCCTCGGTGAGCAGGATCTTCACCGCCACGCGACGCGCGAGCTGCGTGTCGTAGGCGAGCATCACGGCGCCCATCCCGCCGCGCCCGATGTCCTGGACGATGACGTAGCGCCCTACGACGGTGCCTGGCGGAAGCGCGAGGCTCTCACCGCTGCGAGACGGAGCACGCGATTCTGCCTCGACGATCGTGGTCGCCAGCGTCGCCGCGTCCTTCTCGTCGCGTTTTTCCCCCATCCCGCGAGGCTCGCCGCAGGATCCCACGAATTTCCCAGCTAGGAAAGCGCGGCGTTTGGGCGGCAGGATGGGCCTCATGTCCGCCGCCGTGACCATCTACGCGATCGATTTCGGCACCAGCAACTCCCTCCTCGCCGGCGTCGGTCCGGATGGCGCGTTCCCTCCGGCGCCGCTCGATCCGACCGCGCCCGAGCCGACGATCTTGCGGAGCATTCTCTTCTTCGCGGACGGCGAGTGGGCCTTCGGCCACGAGGCGCTCCGCAGCTACGAAGCGCACGGCGCGCGTGGCCGCTTCATTCGCTCGATGAAGCGATTCCTTCCGATGATGGGCGTCGCCGAGACGCGCATCGGCACGCGGGTCGTCCGCTTGGAGGACCTCGTCGGCGTGTTCCTGCGCGAGATGCGCGTGCGCGCAAATCGGCACTACGGCGTCGACGTGAAGCGCGCGCTCCTCGGCCGCCCCGCGCGCTTCTCCGAGGATCCCGAGGCCGACGCGCTCGCCCAGGAGCGCCTCGAACGCGCCGCGCGCTTCGCGGGATTCGACGAGGTCTCGTTCTGCCCCGAGCCGGTCGCCGCGGCGTACGACTTTCGAAGCAAGATGAACGGCACCGCCACCGTCCTCGTCGCCGATCTCGGCGGCGGCACCAGCGACTTCACCGTCGCTCGATTGAGCAGCGACCGACGGGACGATCGCGCGGACGTCCTCGCCATCGGCGGCGTGCCGGTCGCCGGCGACGCGATCGACGCGAGCCTCATGCGCAAGAAAATCGCCGCGCATTTCGGCGGCGACGTCACGTACAAGGTCCCTTTCGGCGGCAACGTCCTCTCGATGCCCAAGGCGCTGATGGAGCGCCTCTGCTCACCCGCAGAGGTGTGCCTCCTCGGCAGGCAAGACGTCCTCCGCTTCCTTCGCGACATCAAGAGCGGCGCGCTGGGGGGGCGCGACCAAGAGAGGATGGACCAGCTCCTCGTCCTGATCGAAGACGGCCTCGGCTTCCAGATCTTCGAAGCCATCGAAGCCACCAAGCGCGCTCTCTCCGACGCCACCACGGCCCCGTTCCGCTACGCCTACCCCGGAATCGACGTCTCCGAGGAGGTCCGCCGCGAGGAGCTCGAGGCCTTCTCCGCGCCCACCACCGATCGCATCCTCTCCTGCGTCACCGAAACGCTCGCGGCCGCCGGCCTCGACGAATACGCGATCGACCTCGTCTGCGCGACCGGGGGCACCGCGCGCGTCCCCGTCATCGCGCGCGGCCTCGAAGCACGCTTCGGCGCCAAGAAGCTACACCGCCTCTCCAGCTTCCACTCCGTCATCCAAGGCCTCGCCGAGCGCGCGCGCGAGCTCGCGTAGAGCGAAGGCCTCGCACTACTTGGTACGCGCGCACTGATTGACGGACGTGCACGCCTGCCCGGCCGCGCACGTGCCGCAGTCGAGACTGCCGCCGCACCCGTCTCCGAGCTTGCCGCAGGTGGCACCCTGGGCGTCGCACGTCGTCGGCGTGCAGCCGCATTGGTTGAAGACGCCGCCACCGCCGCAGGTTTGGCCAACCGCGCACGTGCCGCAGTCGAGGAGCCCGCCGCACCCGTCGGCGACTTTGCCGCACCGCGCACCCTGACGCGCGCACGTCGTCGGCGTGCACGACTCTCCTTCTTCACTGCAATTCGCGGGGCCCGAGCCGATGCACACCTTCCCGCCGCGCCGACCGCCGCCCGTGCACGTCCCGCAGCTGAGCGTCCCGCCGCAGCCGTCGAGCATCGTCCCGCAGTGCGCGTCGATCGAAGCGCACGTGGCTGCGACGCACCCGCAGGCGTTCGTGCCGCCGACACCGCACGACTGCGGAGCGGTGCATCCCCCGCAGTCGAGCTCTTTGCCGCATCCGTCGGAGACCTTGCCGCACGTCGCGCCGCGGCCCGCGCACGTGCTGCGCGTGCAGCCGCACACGTTGACGGTGCCGCCGCCGCCGCAGGTCTGGGGCGCCGAGCATCCGCCGCAGTCGAGCACCTTGCTGCACCCGTCCGAGACCTTGCCGCACGCGACGCCGAGCTGCGCGCACGTCTTGGGAGCACATGAGTTCGGGCCGCAGCGGTTGGCGCCGGCCCCTCCGCACGTCAGGCCAGCCGGACACGTCCCGCACGAGAGCACGCCGTCGCATCCGTCGAGGGCCTCGCCGCACTCGGCCCCGACCGCGCTGCACGTCGACGCCTGGCACCCGCATTGGTTCGCGGTTCCGCCGCCGCCACACGTCTTCGGGACCGCGCACGATCCGCAATCGAGCGATTTGCCGCAGCGGTCCGTGACGGTCCCGCACTCCGCCGACAATTCGCTGCAGGATCCGCACGCCGACGGGGTCGCGCCGTCGACGCCGCCGTCATCGGTGAGTGCGGTGTCGGCGAACAGCTCGCTCCGGCCGCAGCTCACGGACAAGAGCGCGACCAGACCGACGGCCGCGGCAAGGACGCGCAGAACGACGCGAGAAGGATGCATGTCTAAGATGGTGGGACCGAGCAGCCAAAAGGATCACGTCCCGCGGCGCATTCCGCCACGGGACGGCGCTCTTCGCCTACACGGCCTCTACTTGAAGAACTCGGACAGCGTCGGCTCGGCGGTCGTCGTGGCGAGGCGCCCGAGGCCGAGGATGTCCTCCACCGTCGCGAGCCAGCTCTTGTGCGAATACGCGACGTTCGACTTGTACCCCGCCGTCTTGATGAGCTCGCTCACCACGATCATCGGGATCTGATCCTTCGAGTCGCCGTTGCGCCCCTCGGCCTCGTCCCAGGTGATGAAGATGACCCCGCCGTTCAGGTACGCCGGCGACGCCATGATCTTCGCGATCTCGGTCTGCGCCCACGCGTCGGAGTTCTTGAGACCGGTCACCGGATTGCTCGTCGGATCGTGCCCGTCGGAGGTGAGGTTCGGCGTGATGAAATAGAAGCGGTTCGTGTTCGCCGCGAGATCGGTCGGAAACTGCGCGTAGTCGACCTGGGTGCTCGCGCAGAGGCCGCCGGCGCCGTTCTGGATGTCGGTGAAGTAGAGGAAGGGATCGTGCTTCGGCGCGTACTTTCCGCTCCCCGTGAGCTTGCATGCCGTCCCCATGCTCTCTTGGTACGACCGCCACGGGACGCTCTTCGCGACGAGCTGCGAGCCGATGTGCTGCACGTCCTTCGGGAAGCCGTTGGTCGTCGGATCGAAGTCGGTGGTCACGCCCTGCGTGCCGCCGCTGATCATGAAGAGGTAGTTGGGGAGCGACGGGTGGACGTTCGAGTCGATGTAGTTCGTCGCGAGGCCGTACTTCGCGATGAGCGAGTTGAAGTAGGGCGCGTTCGCGGAGCCGACGATCTCCGCGTAGTCGTGGTTCTCGAACAGGACCGTGAAGACGGTCGTGACCTTCGTCGCCGTCGACCCATCGGTGCCGCCGTCCGTGTTGCCCGAAGAGCCCGAGCTGCCCGATGAGCCGGAGGTCCCTGACGTGCCGGACGTCCCCGAAGTGCCCGACGTTCCCGAGGTGCCCGATGCCCCCGAAGTGCCCGACGTCCCCGAGGTGCCCGAGGTGCCCGAGGTGCCGGAGCTGCCGCCATCGTCCCCGCCTGTTCCGCCCGGCGACGATGCGCCGCTGCACGCGAGCGCAGCGACACCGGCGACCAGACCGACCAGACCGAGACGAGAGAAACGAACCAGGCTGCGCGGCGCGTGCATCATGCCGCTGCATATGTCCGCACACGGCCCGACGCACCACCGATCCTTCACGTCTCTTGCGGCTTTCTTCTCCGTGCTCTCGACGGATTCCACCGAGAGCGGCAGATTCCGTCGAGGCTGCTCCCCTCTACTCCCTACTACTGGGCGCCGGGCGTCAGGATGAGGACGGGGTCGACGCGTTCGGGAACATTTGCCGCGACTGGGGAACGAGGGATCCGCGGCAGGCGGTGGTTCGACACGAGGTGCACGCGACGGTCATCGCCGACGAGCAGCTCGCCCGGACCGTTTAAGGCGCGAACGCGGAGCCCTCCGACGCTGCCGCTTGCCAGCGACACCAGGGCGATCGCGTCGTGCGTCGAGCGCGCCGCGTTGCACGCTCGCGTCGTCGCCCAAGGCCATCGACGAGTAAATCACTCGACGTCGCGCACGCCCGGGAGCGCTCGAATGCGCTCCTTGGCGCGGCGCCAGGCCTCTTGCGCCACCCACGAGAGCGATTTGTCGAGGCGCCTCGCCTCACCCCTCATCTCGACGACGAGCTCGATCGGGAGCTTCAGGCTCTGCTTGTCCGCTGACTTTCGACGCATCGACTCTCGCCGACCGGGAGATGTCCGATGGGGGCCCGTTTGATCGCGAGAACGACGCCGCGACTGGCCGAACCGGTGTGGGCGCGCTAGAGTTTCGCGCATGAACCGTCGTGCCTTCGTGCTCAGCGCCGCGATGCTCGCCGCCTTGGCCGCGGGCTGCGCGAAGAAGTCCGCGAGCGGCGCTCCGCTGAAAGAGCTGAGCGTGGACGACGTCGCCTCGCGCATCGCCCGGCATGATGGGAAGACCTTCATCTTCGACAACAACGACAAAGAGCGCTGGACGAAGAGCCACGTCCCCGGCGCCAAGTGGGTCGCGTTCGACAAAGTGACGGCGGGCGATCTGCCCCCCGACAAGGACGCCACCCTCGTCTTCTACTGCGCTAACGAGCTCTGACACGCGTGCCACACCGCTGCGGTCGCAGCGGAGAACCTCGGATACGCGAACGTGTACGTGATGCCCGCCGGCATCCGCGGATGGGAGAAGTCCGGCAAGGACGTCGAGAAGGGCTGACGCGAGCGCTCGCTCTACTCTCAGTGGCAGCAGAGGCCGTCGGTCCCGCACGTCGTCAGCGGGACGCCGGCGCACGTGAGCGACACGCAGGCATTGCAGTCGGTCAGGCCAAGGCACGCGGGCACGTCCGCGGCGCCGCACGTCTTCTTGCACGTCGCCGATACGTCGGCGCAGCCGGCAGGGAATTGGTAGCAGCACGTCGTGCCATCGGCGCAGTCGTCCGGCTGATCGCACTCGATCCCGCTGCACGGCGCCGCGCCTCGCGGGAAGCAGGCGCCGCCGTCGACGCGCGGGCAGCACACCTCGCCGGGGATCGCACACTGGCTGGCGCCGCACGCGACGAAGCCCACGCCCGGCGCGGCCTTCCCCACGTCGGCGCCGGCGTCGAGATCGGGCCCGTCCTTTCCGGTGTCGCGCGCGCCGGTCTCCTCGGTGACGTCGGCGGCGGCGTCGACCGAATTGCCGCCGCTACTCGTGCTGCAGCCGGCGAGCGCGAAGAGAAGGGGGAACAAGCGTCCTCGGAGAAGGGACTCCACGCCAAGAATCTAGCACGCCGCCGGTTGACGACGAGGAGATGCCGGCGACGTCAGCGCGGAGGCCGCGTGGTGCCCGGCGTCACCGCGCCGCCGATCCACTGGAACTTGTCGAGCAGCACGAGCGAGTCGAGCACGCCGTCCCCCGCGTCCCAGATCATGAACTCGAGCGTGAACTCTTCGCCGGCGTTGACCTTCGCCTGCGTCGTCAGCCAGCCGGTCGCGCCGCCGACGGTCTGCGGCTGACTCGGGTCGCACGTGGGCGCGGAGATCGGCGTGCCGGTGAGGCCGAAGCCGGTGCCGCCCAGCTCGGCGGGGCCTCCCGGGCACGCGGCGGTGCCAGTGGGCGCGTTGCCGTCGCCGCACCCGATGGGAGAGTTCGGCGTGCAGCGGTCGAAGAAGCCGTTGTTCACGCTGACCGGGTTGCTCTTGCTGTCGAACGAGACGTTGTCGCCCTTGCCGCCGTTGAAGCTCGGCGCCGAGAGGTACGCGACGAACGCGTCGTTGAAGTTGGTGCAGATGAACGCGGGCCACTCCGACGAGTGAAAGTCGAAGTCGAACTTGAAGCCCTGCGCGTTGGGGGGCGCCTTGAGCGTGAGCTTCACGTCGATCATGTCGTTGACGAGGTTGTCCTGCTGGCAGCCCGCGGCGGCGCGCGGGAAGCCGCTGGGGGCCGCGCCGGTCGGATAGGAGGTGCCATCGAGCGGGCCGATCTTGAAGAACGGCGTGCCGGTGCCGCTCGGCGAATCGTACTCGCGCGCGTAGCCGGAGCTGATGGCGCCGAGGAGGTGACCTTCGCGCGGAGTCAGCGACGAGCCGAATTTGGGGAGGAGTCCCCACTGCCCCTGCTGCGGGGCGTCGGCGCGGCCGTAGCCGTTCGAGTACGAGGCGCTCACGAGGCCGAAGCCGCGCGATGCGGCGACGTCGCAGACCCCGATCGCCTTCGCGAAGTCACCGGCCGTGCCGTCGATGGCGAGGCCGTCATCGCACGCGGCGACGTCGTCGATCTTGCCGTTGGCGTCGTCGTCGCAGCCGTTGTCGGCGATCTCCGCGCTGGCGGCGTTGGGGCTGCAGGTCCCGCCGGTGGCCGGTGTCCCTCCGTCGCCGCCGAAGCCGGGTGTCGTCCCCCCGCCGCTGCTTCCACCGCCGACGGCGCCGCCGCTCGAGCCCGTTGCGTTGCCTTCGCTGAAGCCACTGTGCGAGGGCGCCGCAGAGCACGCCGCGGTCGCGACGACGGCCAACGCGAAGAAGGAGAGCGCGCGCATGGGGGAACCTCCAGCGTCTCTCGGTGCAACCGGCGTTCCGCCGTCCGGAGCTTCGAAAACGCGCAGCGGAGAAAGAAAAGGCCCGCGAGAGCGGCGCAGGTTTCAGCGGAGTTGGAGAAGCGCGCCTGCAGCGGTCACGGCGCCTGGATCCTCGCGCCACCTCGATCGGACGAAAGCCGCCGGAGTGCCAACGCCGCTCACGTCGCGCCGCGCCCTATTTTCTCGGCCTCTTCGCGCGTGATTGCCAGATCATGATCGGCGTCCAGCGCACGCAGCACAAGCTCGGCGGCCACCTTCGACGGCGCGCTCGAGGTGACGCGACCAATCGCCGCGGCGAGCTCCTCCTCGGAGATGACGCCGTCATGGTTGGTGTCGATCGCGTCGAAGCCGCCGAGATGCCGCCACAGCTCCACCGCGAACGCCTCGATCAACACCAGCTTGATGTCGCGCCCACTCCCAGCCGGAGGCACGCGCTCGGGGAACTCGGTGGCGAAGCGCACGAGCGGCTCGATGTGATCGAGACCGGTGAGGAGGTTTCGCACGAGGGCGACGCGGTACTCGCGCTCTTCGGAGAGCAGCTCGCCAGCGATCGTCACGAGCGCGCCGTCCTCGGTGATGGTGACGCGATCGTCGACCTGCAGGAACCCGCCCGATTCGGCTGGCACGTGCGAGCGCGACGCGCGGACGGCAGCCGCCACGACGCGGCCCGGCATCGTCGCGACGACGACCTCGTTCTCGAACGGGATCTCCGCCTTCAGGTCGCCGTAGGTGATTCGCCCGACGTACTCGCGCGACCCGCGGATGCCGCCGCCGTTGAAGAGGCACGCCTCGGCGCCCAGGGCATCGCGAACGCGGTTGCAGACCAGCGTGCCGATCGACGTCTGGCGAAGGCGCGTGCCCACCGACGACAGCACCTCCCCCGGCGCGAGCCTGACCAGCGGCGCCTTCTCGAGCTCGTGGACCCTCGCCATGTGCACTTCGACGCGCGCGCGCAGTGCCGGATCCTCCGCGTACGGCGCGACGTCCTCGAGCACGACGCGCACACTCGGCAGATCGGGTGCGCCGGCGGGCGGCGCCTCTATGGGCCACACGAGATCGATCACGGCGGCGTGGAACGCGTCGGCTCCGGCCTTCTCGATCCACGTCCCTTGGATTTCTTCGAGGTGCGGCTCGTGCTCGTGCCCGGCGATGAGGATGGGAAACGGCGGCGTCCGCTGCGTGCGCGCGAGCTCGCGATCTTCCTCGAGCGTCTGGTGGGTGAGCGGAATGACGCACGCGCATCCTTCGTCGCGAATCAGCCGAGCGGCCTCGCGGCGCGCGGCGTCGTTGGCCGGGTCGAGCTTCGCGCCACCGAAGGGCGCACCGCGGTAGGCGGCCGGATCGGTCATGACGACGCCGACGAGGCCCACCTTGACGGTCCGCCCGCCGGGGCGACCCACGCGCACCACGTCGCTCGCGGGCAGGATCGGCTGAAAATCGTGGACGTTCGTGGCCAGCCAAACCCCGCGGAGCTCCTGCGCGCGTTTCTGGAGCTCCTCGTAGGTGATGTCGTCCTCGTGGTTGCCGAAGGTGACGTGCGTGACGCCGACCTCGTTCAGGCAGTCGACCATGCCGCGCCCCGCGTCGAGGCTCGACAGGACGCTCGGCGCGACGAAGTCTCCCGCGAGGGTGACGAGGAGCAGGTCGGCCGGCGCGACGGTGCGATGGTGCTCCACGAGGCTCCGCAGGCGCGGCAGGTTCTCGAGCGAGTAGACGTCGTTGATCGCGATGATGCGGAGCGAAGGGCCGAGACTCATGTGCGGCGTCACTCGACGACGGGAGGCGGCGGCGGGCGCAGGCTCGGGATCGTGAGGCGCGGCTCTTCGCTCGTCTCCCCTGCGCGATCGAGCGCCAGCTTGAAGAGGACCGGGCCCACGAGCTCGTTGATCGCGACCGTCGCGATGGCGAGCGCACGGAAGCCGCCCCCGATGCTCGGGAACTCGCGCGCGACGAGCGACCCGAGGCCAAGCGCAAGCCCCGCTTGCGACACGAGCCCCGACCAACCCCATCGCAGCACGGTCGGTGGATCGTTGGCGATGCGCCCGGCCAACCGCGAGACTCCCCAGGAGATGAGCGCGCGCGACCCGGTGAGGATGAGCGCGACTGGCCAGAGGAGCCTGAGGAGAGGAACGTCGAGGTCGGCGCCGGCCGTCGCGAAGAAGACGACGTACACGACGCCGCCGGTCTGTTCGATCGCATGGAGGAACTTCTCGCCCTGGCTCGACAGGTTCTGCACGAGGAAGCCCGCGACCATGAACGTGAGGAGCGGCTCGAAGTTCAGGTAGCGGAGCACTTCGGTCAACCCGAAGCCGAGCGCGATGAAGACGACGAGGAGCTGCCGCCCGACGAGCCGCACGTAGAGGACGAGGACGATGCCCAGCGTCGTGCCGAGCGACACCGAGCCGAGGATCTCGTGGGCGAGGCGCCGGAATGCGGCGCCGGAGAAAGCAGCGCCCGGCTCGATAAGCGGCCGCGCGACCGTGAGGCCGAGCGCGAGGAGGACGACGACCACGAGGTCGCTCGTCATGACGAACGTGAGGATGAAGCGCGCGACCGGCCCCTGCGCGCGCGTCTGCGACAGAATGCCGAGCGTGGCCGACGGGCTCCGCGTGACCGACATGATGCCCCACAGGAGCCCGACGCCGGCGAGCGCCGAGAGCGTGAGCGGCTTGGCGAACGGGATGAGCGGGCGCACGGCCATGAAGACGCTGGTCATGAGCACCGGCACGAGCAGGCTTTGAAGGAGCGTCGCCCACCCCAGCGATCGGAAGCCCTTCTTCAGCAGCTCCATCTTCAGCTCGGCGCCGCCTGCCATCGCGATGAGGGCGAGCGCGAGCGCGTTGACGCTGGAGAGGCGCTCCACCGAGCGATGATCGATGAGGTGCAGCACGTGCGGTCCCGCGAGGATGCCGGCGAGGAGGTAGCCCGTGAGGTGCGGAATGCCGAGCAGCTCGACGAGCTCGCTGAGGAGCGTACCGGCGAGGAGGAGGAAGCCGACCGCGGCGATCGTGCCCGAGCCGCCGTGCATCTCGGGCACGACGCGCGTAGCGACGAAGAGGACGCCAGAGATGACGATGAGGAGGCCCGCTTGGAGGAGTTTGCGCGCGGGCGGCGCTTTTACGGCGGGGTTGCTCACGGGACCTCCGGCAGGGCGGGCGTCGACTCGGGGGCGGCTGCGCGGACTTCCCCGACGCCCTCGAGGACGCGGCGCAGCGTCGCCGGCGCCACGAACTCGCCGAAGATGGCGGACAACGCGCTCGCGAGGAGCACCGTGTCGCCGACCACGCCGGGAAAGCGCAGCGCGAACGCGAGGCCGATCGCGATCGACAGCGCGCCCGACGACAGGAGCGCGAGGCCCACCGCTGGGCTCGCGCCGCGCGCCGAGCGCGTGACGCGGACGAGGAGGCCGCTCAGGAATTTCCCGAGGACGCGGGCGAGGAGCGCGGCGACGATGACGATGACGACGTAGCGTGAGCGGAGCACGTTGAGATCGATGCGCGCGCCCGCGAGAAGCAGCGCGGGGAGGAGCACTGGACGTTCGGTCGGCGCGACGGCCTCGCGCAAGAGCGAGTGGTGCGGCGAGACCGCGGCGAGCGCGACGCCCATGAAGAACATCACGGAGAGCGACGACAGATCGAGGCGCGCCGCCGTGCCGATCGCTAGCATGGACGTTCCGAAGAGGACGCCCCACGTGGCGTGCAGCGTAAACTCGCCGCCGAGGAGGAGCGCCGCTACCGCGCCGAGGACGAGGCCGAGCGCGATCGTGGTCGACACCCAGACGTAGAGAGGAACCTGCCAGGGGACGTGCGCCTCTTTTTGCGTCGCCGCGAAGAGGACCGCGAGGACGAGAAGCGGCACTACGTCGTCGGCGTGCGACATCTCGTTCAAGAGATTCGAGACCGGCCCCTTCGCGTGGTGGCGCTCGGTGACCCAGCGTACGGCGTGACGCGTCGTCTCCGCGCCGGCCGCGCCGAGTCCGCCGGCGAGGAGCCAGCCGTCCATCGTCGTCGGGACGAGGGCGACGCGTGACAGGACCGCCATGACTGCGGCCGCGACGGCGCCGCCCGTGACGAGCGCGCTCGTGAGGCCGAGCGCGAGGCTCTTGGGGCCGACGCGGCGCTCGCCCGCGAAGCCGTAGTCGATGCCGATGACGAGCGCGAGCCACCCCAGCGCGACCTGCACGATCGGCTCGAACGACTCGAGCATCGACCGCTCGACGATCCCGAGGACGTGCGGGCCCAGCACGAAGCCGAGCGCGACGTACTCAGCGCCGGAGGGAAGCCCGATGCCGCGTAGCGCGCGGCCGCCGACGAGGAAGCTCCCGATGTACGCGAGCACCAGGAGCCCCATCAAGAGGAGGAGCGCGTTCATGCGTCGGCGCGCCTCATCCCGGACCCGCCCCGAGGCCGATGCCCTCCTTCGCGAGCCCATCGGCGATCGCACCGGCCAGGCTGCCCGCGCCTTCTTCGCACGTGACGCGGTAGCGCGCGGCCGCGTGATCGAGGCTCACGAGCTCCACCTTCGCGCGCGTCGAGATCGTGCGCGCCGCCGCGAGGAGCGCGTCGTGCGCGATGGTCTGCGGCGCGCGGGGGTCGACCGAGACCTCCGCGGAGACGAGGTTGGCCTTCCCGAGGACGCGCGTCTCTTTTACGAGCAAGAGGAGGTGCGGGACGCGCAGCTCGCAGCCGAAGCGATCGTCGAGCTCGACCTCGAGCAGCGTCACGCGTCGCACGCGCCCCTCGCGGCCGCCGATCTCCACGTGATCGCCTGGCACGAGGCGTCGGCCGTACACTTGCGGGACGCCCGCCGCCGCGCTCGCGAGGACCGGCGTACACGCGAGGCCGATCGCGACGAGCGCCGCGACGCCCGCGCGAGAGAGAGCTCCCTCGTCGCTCCCCGTGATCAGCGGCGCCGCGAGGATGAGCCCGGTGACGACGAGCCCTGCACGCGCGAGCACGCTGGTCGGCTCGGCGAGATCGGACGGAAGCCAGCCCACCTTCGTTTCGCCGCGCGCGACGCTCCCGAAGAAGAGGCCAGTGAACCGGACGACGACGCCGAGCGCGAGCGCGGCGACGCCGGTGACGACGAGGAGCGGCAGCGCCGAACCGACGCGCCCTAGCAGCGCGGAGAGCGGCGTCAGGACGAAGCCGGTCAACCGTTCGGTGTACGCGCGCGTCGACTCGAACAGCGAGAGGGCGACGAGCACCCAGCTGTAGATGATCGCGATCTGCGCGATGCGATGACCGACGACGAGCGCGATCGACAACACTCCACGAATCGCGCGGCGGGAGACCACCTCGATCTTGCCGAGGTGGAGCGCGGGGATGCGCTCGGGGTTCTTCTGTACCCACGCGCGCATCTTGCCACCGACGTCTCCGACACGTCGGAGCAAGAGGAAGGCGATGAGCGCCGAGAACACGAGCAGCGAGAACGAGAAGACCGTCGTCGCGATCGCGCTGCGCTTTCGCTCGGTGCGGAGGCCCTCGGTAACACGTGTAGCGACGCTCGCCGCGTGCACCTGGAGCGTCGCGTCTCCGGCGGCGGCGGCGTCGTCCTCGGTGAGTGTCAAGATCGGGGACTTGCCGACGAAGAGGACGGCGAGCGCGCCCTGATTCTCGACGCGCACCTCGCTCTCGCCCGCGTCCTCGAGCACGCTCTCGAGCGCTTGTCCCGCCAGTCGCGCCCGATCCTGCGGACTCTGCCCGGCACGCGGCACGCGGACGACGTACACCTCGCGTTCGTGAACGCGCACGATGGCAGTCGCGACGGCGGGATCTTCTGCCCACGCCCGCGGCGCAAAGAGCACGACGATCGCTAGAAGGAGGACGCTGAAAATCGCCGATGCACGTCGCACGGGCGGAGCTTAGAGCGAAGTCGTTTGACCGTGGCGGGCAAACGACGTGAGCGACCCACTAGATGCCGTGGATCGTAGACAGTGGGGGAACGACCCGAGTACTGTCTGCGGCGTGGGCCTCGGCCGCTCGGTCATTGGAGTCGGCGTTAGCGCGGCGCTCGCGGCGTGTTACGCCGAGGCGATGCCGACGCCGCTCACCGCCGCCCAGGTCGAGTCGGCGCAGCGTAGATGGCCGGACACGACGGAAGCGAACCTCGCCGTGGGGCGGGATCTGTACGTCGCGAAATGCAACGCGTGCCACGGGTATCCCAACCTCCAGGCCATCGACGAGACGCGCTGGCCGAAGATCCTCCAAGTGATGGGGCCGCGCGCGACGCTCGATCAGAAGCAGGTCGACAGCGTCATGCGCTACGTCGTTTCGGTCCGCGTCGTTCCGCCGACCTGACGGCTTTCGTTTCGTCGCGCGTCAGTCGTTGGCGAAGGCGACGCTTCCGACCACGACCATGGCGAGAAGCGCGAACGGCCCCGTCCACATCGCGGGGCTCGGCGCGTGACCGGCGGTCGCGACGAGCCAGCACGCCGCACAGCCTGCGGCAGCGAAGAGCGGCGGCAGCGCGTACGCCCACGCCGGTCGCGCGCGAAGGGCACGCCTCGGCGGAAGCGCGGCCATCACCCGCGCGGTGAAGCCGTCATCGTCGAGCGCCGCGTCGTCGCGGAGCAGATCGGTCAGCCAGGGAGGCGGCTCGGTCGGGGTCTTCATGCGGTCTCGCTCCATGGGCGCATGTGGCGTTCGAGCTTTTCGAGCCCGCGCGCCACGTTCGTCTTCAACGTGCCGAGCGGGCAGTCGAGGATGCGGGCCGCCTCCTCGTGGGTCATGTCGCGCCCGAAGGTGAGCGCGATCGCGTCGCGCTCGGCATGCGAGAGTCGGGCGAGCGCGTGCTCGACGTCGTGACGGAGCAGCGCGGCGTCCGCAGAAGTGCGCGTACGGTCCTCGGGCTCCGCCTCGTCGACCGTCTCGAGTCGCGCGGCGCGCGCGCGCTTGATGTCCGCGAGAAACACGCGGTACGCGATCTGGCACAACCAAGTCGAGAGCTTCGCCCGCTCCTCGAAGGACGCGATGGCGCGGTGCGCGCGGACGAACGTGTCCTGCGCGAGATCGTCGGCACGCGCGTGGTCGCCGCACGTGAGGCGGCGCAAGAGCGCGCGCACGGCGCCGTGGTGGCGGCGGACCAGCTCGGCGAAGGCCGCGCGATCGTCCGCCCGAGCGCGCGCGAGGAGCTCTCCATCGGTCGGCGACACGGTCTCAGGCTAACCCTCGCCGCGTTCGCGGGCGACGCCGCGCTGGATCCGCCACACCGCGATGTACGCGAGGCCGATGAGGCCGGGGATGAACCCGAAGCCGACGGCTTGCCGCACGCCGGCGACCTCCGCCGCGATCGAGAGCCCTACGCCGGCGGCGACGAGGATGAAGCCGCGCTTCAGGTCCGACGCAGGCTTCGAGGCGACGGGCTCGGGCCCGAACAATCGCTCGGGGATCGCTTTGTCCTTCTCCGCGAGGAAGCGTGCGACCTCGAGGCGGCCCGCGTCGCGGCGGTACCGATAGTAGAGCGCGATCGCGACGACGAAGACCATGGCGCCGAACGACGCGAGAGGCACGAGGATCGGGACGAGCTCGCCGGGGCTCGTGTCGGAGAAGAAAGAGTGGAGCGAGTGGGTCATGCCAATGAGAGCGACTGCGACGCCGCCCTGGATTCAAAAAAACGCCAGTGTCGGATCGCGCGTCCCCCGGGGCCGAGCCCCCGGCAGCCGTAACTCGCCGATATTTCGGATGTAGGGAGGTGAGCGCGAGGGCGGATTTCCGGCGGCGCGCGCCGTGCATTCTCGTGCCTCTGGAGAGATCGGCAAATGGCGTCTGCGCGTGAGGAGAGAGCGAACCACGGGCTCACGACGGGCATCATGCTCGCCGGCGCAGCGCTCGCGTTCGGGCTCGCCGCGTGCGCGTACGGCGCAGGAAAAGACTACGCGCCGTCCAGCGACTCCACCGATCAGGGCACGAGCGCGACCACGCCGCCGCCGGGCGACGACGCCTCCGCGCCCGCGACACCGGCGGGCAACGCCGACTCCGGGACGACGCCGCCTCCCGGCACCGACGCAGGGACGACTCCGCCACCGCCCGTCGACGCCGGTCCCGTCACGTGCACCAAGACGATCCAAGCCGGCACCGTGTCGCTCTCGAACCACGTCTGCACCGACATCAACACGCAGATCTCGAAGGGCCCCGTGACCCTCACCTACCCGTGCGCCGGCGGCGCCGCGACCGCGACGTTCGGCACGCAGACGTTCACCGGGACCGTCAGCGCGACGGGACAGGTCAACGTCACCAACGTCATGCCCTTCGATCTCTCGAGCTGCCACCTCGAGAGCACGCAGACGATCACGGGCCCCGTCGGCGCCCCGCCCCTCTCGTGGAGCTACGGCGAGCGCTTCCTCAGCGGCAACTGCTCCGGCGACATCATCTGCACGGCGACCGCCAAGATCAGCGTGCAGTGACGCGCGCGTCACGCGTGCCGGTCACTCCGCGTCGAGCCACTGCTCGTACGCCTTGAAGTCGTAGTCGCGCCCGAGGAAGCCCTTCACGAGCACCGCCGCGTCACGCGTGCCGCCGCGCGCGAGGATCTCATCGCGGTACTTCTTGTCGGACACCGGGTCCATGAGCCCGCGCTTCTTGAACTCCGTGAGGAGATCCTTCGCGATCACGAGCGACCACATATATGTATAATACATGGCCGAGTACCCGTTGAGGTGCCCGAAGCTCGCCTGGAAATGCGTGCCGTCGACGTACGGGAACATGCCGTACTTCGTCTGCACCTCCTTCAGGACCTTGCTCGTGTCGAGGGACATCGGCTCGGGCTCGACGTGGAGCCGGAGCGAGAGCCCCGCGTAGACCATCTGCTGGCGCGCCGACGAGCCCTTCCCGAACTCGTTCGCGCGGCGCATCTTCTTCACGACGTCGGCGGGGATCGGTTGGTGGGTCTCCTTGTGCTTGGCGAACGTCGCAAGCACGCCCGGATCCCACGCCCACTCCTCGAACATCTGCGAGGGCGCCTCGATGAAGTCTTGCTCGGTCGCGCCGCCGGAGAAGGCCACCCAGTGCTGGTCGCCGCCGAGGATCGAGTGCATGAGGTGCCCGAACTCGTGGAACATCGTCACGACCTCGTCGTGATCCATGAGCGCGTCGCCGTTCTTCGGATCGGGGAAGTTGCAGACGAGCGCGGCCTCGGGGAGCTGCACGCCCTTCACGCCGGGCTTGAAGCCGAAATTCGCCGCGTGCTTGTATTTGCCCTCGCGCGGGTGGAGGTCGAGGTAGATGCGCCCGATGCTCTTTCCGCCCTGAAGAACGTCGTACACGTCGACGTCGGGGTGCCACTTCGGCGCGTCGGGGAGCGGCGTGTACTCGATGCCGTACATCTTCGCGGTGATCGCGAGGAGCCCGGCCTTCGTCGGCGCGAACTCGAAGTACGGGCGCACGGTCTGCGAATCGAAGGAGTACGCCTCGCGCTTCACTTTCTGCGAGTACAAGGTCTTCTCCCACTCCGAGACCTCGGTCGCGGCGGGGAACTCCTTCTTCTTGCGCTTCAAGAGCTCGCCGTACTCGCGCTTGGCGCGCTTGTCGGCGGCCTTCGTGATCTTGTCGATGAAGGTCTGGGCGTTCTTCCCGGACTTGATCATCTTCGTCTCGGTGACGTAGTCGGCCCACGACGCGTACCCGAGGATTTTGGCGTACTCCTTTCGCTGCGCGAGGAGCTTCTTCAGGGTCTCTTCGTTCTTCGGCCACGCGCGGTTCAGGTACGCGACGTAGAGCTCTTTGCGCGCCGCGAGGTCCTCCGCGTAGTTCATGAACGGGATGTAGTCGGGGTAGTCGGTCGTCAGCGTGACCTTGCCGTCGGTGCCGGCCGGGTGCGCCTTCACGTAGTCCGCGGGCAGGCCCTTCAGCTGCGCGGGATCGAACGTGACCTTGCGGACGTCCTCCCGGATGCTCTTGTCGAACTCGAGGCCGAGCGACGTCATGCCGTCGTTCAGCTCCTTCAGGCGCTTGCGCGTCGGCTCGTCCTTGTCGACGCCGGAGCGCCGAAAGTCGCGGAGTGTGTGCTCGGCGAGGCGCTTCGTGTCGGCGTCCGTCTTGGACACGTCGATCGCGACGAGCGCCTTGAAGAGCGGCTGGTTCGTCGTCAAATCGGCGGCGAACGACGCGACGTCCTTCACGCACTGCTCGGACGCCGCGCGGTACGCCGCGTCGGGGTGCACTTCGGCCAGGAGACCGGTGCGACCGTCGAGGTTCGTGAGCTCGATCGACAGCGTGTTGAACGGCTCGAGCGTGTTCGCGATCGTGCGCGCGTCGGTCACGGCGAGGAGCGTCGCGAGGTGTTCCTTCATCGCGCGGAGCTGCGTCGCGCACTCGGCCGTCAGCGCCTCTTCTGGTTTCGGCGCGCTCGGAGTCCCTGCGGGCGCGCTCGCGACGGGCAGGGGCGCGCTCGCGACGGGTGCGATCGGCGTCGCGGGCGGCCGCGCTTCCTCCCCCGCAGGGCACGCGGCGAGGAAGAGGATCGAGAGGGCCGGGACGATCTTGAGGAGGTGGCGGTGGCGCATCGCGCGGAACGCTAGCACGGCTCGCGACGCCGTCCGATGCGCCAACGTGGGCCACGCGCGCACCCGTGATCGTCGGTTTTCACCGTAATTTGTCGACAAAATCGACGATTTTCCGGTGTGGCACCGTACGTGCTTTTACAGAAGTCATGATCTCGCGCACGCCGATGCTCGTCGTCCTTCTCGCCGCCGCCGCGCTAGGGGTCGTCCATTGCGGAGGCACGACGACGAGCGCGACGAATGACGCAGGGGCGCTCCCCGACGGCTACGTTCCGCCGACGCCGCCGGGGCCACCGCCGGCGAACCTCCCACCTCCCACGAGCCATCGTCCGGGCGCCATCGCGTGCCCGACGACGCGGCCGGCGGGGCTGAACGCCGACGGCGGGGCCTCCGACGCGGGCTTCCCGGGCGGGTGCACGGTCGACTCGCAATGCACGAGCGGGAAGAACGGGCGGTGCCTCCCGCCGAACCGCGGCGGACCGCACATCTGCTCGTACGACGCATGCTTCGTCGACGACGACTGCGGCGCGGGCAAGCTCTGCACGTGCGGCGACACGCTCGCGAACGGCAGCGACGGTACGCCGATGCGCACGGGCAGCGTGTGCCTCCCGGGCAACTGCCGCACCGACGGCGACTGCGGCGCGGGCGGGTATTGCTCGCCGACGTTCGACACCTCGTGCGGACCTTACGACGGCGTGCAGGGCTACTACTGCCACACGCCGAACGACGCGTGTACGAACGACGACCAATGCACCGACGGAGGTCGCGCGGGATACTGCGCGTGGCAGCCGGCGCTCGGCAAGTGGGCGTGCGCGAACACGGCGTGCGCAGGCTGAGCGGGGTGATGCGATGAAGTGGCTCGCGATTTCCCTGGGCCTCGCCGCGTTCGCGCCGGCGTGCGGGGGCCATGAGGCCGCTCCTTCGGCGCCGCGCGAGCCGTACCTCACGGACACGGCCTACCGTCGCGCGACGCTCGTGGCCTCGTTGGTGAACCCTGAAAACGGCTACTCCCGGCTGCGGCTCGCGTCGTACGAGACGGGCGAAGCGCACGATTGGGCTCGTTTGGCCGAGTGGAACCCGCGCGTCGACGTCGTCCCGTCACGCGAGCTCGACGACGAGGGCGGCGTACGCGGGAGCGCGCCGTTCACGCAAGGCGCGCACGCGCTCGCGATCTCGGACGAAGCGCTCGCCGGCGACGAGCGCGCGCTGGTGGCGCTGGGGGCGGAGGCGTTCTTCCGGTATCCGCTCCAGCTCGCGCCCGCGGCCGAAGTCGCCGCCGCGTCACGCGCCTCGTTCGCGCGCTACGGGTTTTGGACCGACGACGTGCACGGCGCCGGAGGGATCGTTCGCGCGGAGATGGCGGGCGGCGAGCGCCTGCTGGCGTACTCGTGCGCGACCTGCCACGCGACGTCGCGGGACAGCGGCCTCGTCGTGGGTCTCACGAACGAAAAGCTGAACCTCGGACAGCTCGCGTTCGACTTCGCGTCGCGATCGGGCCCAGCGCCGGCGGGGGCAGAGCGCTTCCTCTCGTGGGGTCCTGGCCGCAACGACGTGACGACGAACGACGGCCGCGAGCCGGTGAAAATGGCCGATTTGCGGCCGGTGCGATGGCTCACGCACCTACAGGCGGACGCGTCGGTGGCGCAGCACGATCGCGCGACGCTCGCCGTGCGGATCGAGACGCTCATCATCACGTCACACGCCGCTTCGGTGCGTCCGCCTCGCGCGGTGGCGCTGGGTCTCGCGGCGTTCATTTGGTCGCTGGCGGACGCGCTTCCTGCGCCGCGCTCGCTCTCGGCCCAGGAGGCGCGCGGCGCGGAGGTGTTCTCGAATACCTGCGCGCGCTGCCACGTGCCGCCCGCGCTGACGGGTCCGCCGGTGCCGCTCGACGTCGTCGGGACCGATCCGGCGATCGGCCTCTCGTCGGAGCGGGGTACCGGCACCTACCGCGTCCCGTCGCTGCATGGAGTCGGCAGCCGCGCCGCGCTCCTTCACGACGCGTCGCTCCCGAGTCTCGCCGTCCTGTTCGATCCCGCGCGCATCCGCCCCGAGTTCACCGGTGGTCGCCACGGCCCCGGCGCGGTCGTCGGCCACCCGTTCGGGCTCTCGCTCGACGACGCTACCCGCGCGGACTTACTGGCCTACCTGGCCACGCTCTGACGCAGCGAGGCGCCCGTGCTAGGGTCCCGCCCCCGCCAAATGGAAATCACCGGCCGAGATCCGATTCACACGACTCGCCCCGATCCCTGGCTCGGCGAGCGCCTCGTGCGGAAGCTCTTGAGCGACGAACGCGACATGCCGTTCGTCGGCCTCATTGCGCGCATCTCTCTCACTGTGGTGCCCACCGGCGTAGCGCTCTTCGTGCCCGGTCTCTTCAGCCTTTGGCTGGCGGCGCTCCACATCGTGCTCGTCATCTTCTTCATGGGGCCGTTCGTCCTCATGCTCCACAACACGAGCCATCGACGCTTCTTCAATACGCGCTGGTCGCGGCTGAACCTGATCATCCCGTGGGTGCTCGGGCCGTTCTTCGGCGAGTCGCCGGACACGTTCTTCGCGCACCACGTCGGCATGCACCACGCCGAGAACAACCTGCGGGCGGATCTCAGCTCGACCATCGGCTACCGGCGCGACAGCTTCATCGCGTTTCTCCATTATTTTTTGCGCTTCTTTTTCGTCGGGATCTTCGAGCTCTCGGGGTATTTCGCGCGCAAGAAGCGCCGCACGCTCCTCGTCCGGTGCGTCGTCGGCGAGCTGTCGTTCCTCGTGGGGATGGGCGCCCTCCTCTATTTCGATTGGCGCGCGACCGTCGCGGTGTTCGTCGCGCCGTTCGTCATCACGCGCTTCGGGATGATGGCCGGCAACTGGGCGCAGCACGCCTTCGTGGATGAGGCGTCGCCGGAGTGCTCGTACCGCAACAGCATCACGTGCATCGACTCCGGCTACAACCGCCGCTGCTTCAACGACGGCTACCACATCGGTCACCACCTCAAGGCGACGATGCACTGGACCGACATGCCCGGAGATTTCCTGCGCAACGTCGGGAGCTACGAGAGCGAGCGCGCGATCGTGTTTCGCGGGATCGACTACTTCGGCGTGTGGCTGCTGCTGATGCTCGGGCGGTACGACTGGCTCGCTCGGCGCTTCGTCCACCTCGGCGCGACGCCCCGATCGAATGACGAGATCGTCGCGCTCCTGCGCAGCCGAACGGAGTGGACGCTCCCGGCGGTCGTGGCCCTCCCGGCGTAGCGAGCATGCGCGCGCGGTGGATCGTCGGGCTCGCGCTGTCGGCCGGCTGCGCCGCGACGCCCACGTCACCAACGCCACCCACGTCACCCGCCGTTCGAACGGCGGCGGCGCTCGAGCTCGTCGAGTCGTGGCCGGCGGAGACGACGCTCGACCACGCCGACGTTCGCGACGCAAAGGACGTGTGGCCGGCGATGTTCGCCGCCGCGCGGACGCGGATCGACCTCGCCGAGTTCTACCTCGCGGACCAACCGCGCTCGGCGCTCGAGCCGTCCGTGCGCGCGCTGGAGGACGCGGCGGCGCGCGGCGTTCACGTGCGCGTCCTCGCCGACGAGAAATTTTACGGGCAATACCCCGAGACGCTCGATCGGCTCGCCGCGCGCGCGAACGTGGAGGTGCGGAGGATCGACTGGAGCACGCGTGGCGTGGGCGGCGGCGTCCTCCACGCGAAGTACATCGTCGTCGACGGCGCCGAGGCGTGCTTGGGCTCGCAGAATTTCGACTGGCGCGCGCTCGAGCACATCCTCGAGGTCGGCGTTCGTTTTCGCGCGCCGGAGCAGGTCCGCGCGCTCGCCGCAATCTTCGAGTCGGACTGGCGTGCCGCAGGCGCGCCGAATGATCCGGCGTCGAAGGCTACGCCCCCGCCGACCGCGTCCCTCGCGCCTCCTCCTCCCGAGTCTCTGGACGGCGCGACGGTGACGCTCGCCGCGAGCCCTCGCGATCTCTTGCCGGATCCCGCGCGTTGGGATCTCCCGCAGCTCGTTCGCCTCATCGACGACGCGCGCGCGTCGGTGCACGTCGAGGTGCTCACCTACCGCGTCTCCGGACACGGCGGCGAGATGCACGACCTCGAGGATGCCCTCGTCCGCGCATCGCAGCGCGGCGTCGAGGTATCGCTTCTCGTGTCGGAGTGGGCGCTCCGCAAGGACAGCGTGACGCACCTGCAAGAGCTCGCGGCCGCGGGCGAGCGGCTGAAGGCGAGCGGAAAACCGGGCCTCTCCGTTCGCTTCATCCGCATTCCACTGCACTCGTCGGGCTTCATCCCGTTCGCGCGTGTCGCCCACGCCAAGTACATGGTGGTCGACGGCGCGCGCGCGTGGGTCGGGACCAGCAACTGGGAGCGGGACTACTTCTACGCGAGCAGGAACGTCGGGCTCGTGGTCGCGGGCGGCGCGTTGCCGGCGCGCCTCGACGCGTTCTTCGCGAGCATCTGGACCAGCCGTTACGTCGAGGCGATCGAGCCTGGAAAGACCTACGCCGAGCCTCGCGTCGCGAAGTGACGAGGGGCGGCCTCAGGCCGCAAGCATCGTGCGCACGCGCTCTGCCACCGTCCGCGCGATTGCGAGCGAGGCGGTGGCAGCAGGCGATGGCGCGTTCAGGAGGTGCACCATTCCCTCCGCCTCGACGATGTGAAAATCATCGACCAGATCGCCCGACGCGCGCATCGCCTGCGCGCGAACGCCAGAGCCCGCCGGCACGATGTCCGTGGCAACGAGCTCCGGAACGAGCTCGCGCAGCGCTTCGGTGAACGCCGCCTTGCTCAGCGATCGCCACATTTCGCCCACGCCCGTGCGCCAGTGCCGCGCGACGAGCCGCCACGTCCCCGCGAACGCGGCGATCTCGAGCGCGTCCCTCATCGAGAACGACGTCTTCTTGTACCCTTCGCGCGCGAACGCCAAGACCGCGTTGGGCCCCGCCTCGACCTCGCCGCCGATGCGCCGCGTGAAGTGAACGCCGAGGAACGGGAACGCCGGATCGGGCACCGGATAAATGAGGTTCTTCACGAGGCCGCGCCGGTCCTCCGCGAGCTCGTAGTACTCACCGCGGAACGGCACGATACGCACGCCGGGATCGACGCCGGCGAGGCGCGCGATGCGATCGCTGGCGAGCCCTGCGCAGTTGACGAGGGCGCGCGCGCGATGCTCCCCACGCGTCGTCGTGACGACGACCTCGCCTGCGTCGCGAACGATCGAGATCACGCGTGCACCGAGGATCACGTCGGCTCCAGCAGCCTTCGCCACGCGCGCGTAGGCCTCGGTCACCTTGCGGTAGTCGACGATGCCCGTCTCGGCGACGTGAAGCCCCGCGATGCCGGCAGCATGCGGCTCATGCTCTCGCAGCGCCTCCGCCGACAGACGCGTGATCCCCATGAGGCCGTTCGCGCGCCCGCGTCGCTCGAGCTCCTCCAAGCGCGGGAGATGCTCCTCACGCGTCGCCACGACCACCTTGCCGCACCGCTCGAACGGGACGTCGTGCTCCTCGCAAAAGCGCTCGAGCAATGACCGCCCCTCTGCGCACGTCTTCGCCTTGAGCGATCCCGGCTTGTAATAAAGCCCGGCGTGGATGACGCCGCTGTTGTGACCGGTCTGATGCGCCGCCAGCGCGTCCTCCTTCTCCACGAGGATCACGCGCGCGCGCGGCGCGCCGGTCGCGAGCGTCATCGCCGTCGCACACCCCAAGATGCCGCCCCCGATCACGAGGACGTCCGCGCGCTCCGTCACGGGCTCACCGGGAGGTACGGGCTCCGCGTTCGCTCGGTTTGCCACGCGATCGGGGTCAGGGCTTCTTGGTGTCCACGGGCGGCCACCCGATCCACGCGGCGTAGTAGTCGTTGCCGGGGCTCCACATCAGCCACCCGACGCCGCCGTTGGTCTCGGCCTGACGCGCCTCTTCGACGAGGTACTTCGGACCGTACACCGGCGTCTTCCACGCGAACGCTTGGAGCCACGAGCGGATGACCGCGGTCGGCTTCGGCTTCGCGCCTTCGAGGTACTTCACCGCGGCCTTCGTGCCGATGCCGATGATCTCGGGATGATTGCCGGGCTCGTCCCAGCCGCGGTAGCCCTTATCGTAGTGTGAGGGATACACCATGGGGCTGAGCGCCTCGCACTCCGCGCCGAGCACCGAGATGTCCTGGCCAAGCGCCTCCCAGTCGGACCTGTCGCCGGTCGCCGTGACGCCGAAGATGTCGAGCGACAGAGGCACCTTGGACGCGCTCGTGACGTCGTGGATCTTGTGCACGATGTCGCGAATCGCGCGGATGCGTTCGCCGTTCTTTGCGGGCGGGAGCTTCATGCTCTTCACGGGACCCACGACGGGGAAGCGAATGTAGTCGAGCTGGATCTCGTCGGCGCCGAACGAGATGCCCTCCTTGACGATGTCGATCACGTAATCCTGCGCTTCTTCGTTCGTCGGATCGAGCCACCCCATGTCCATCGGCCCGCCCCACGTCCCCATGAGCGAGAGGCGCGGCGCCTTCTTCGCCGCGAGCGGATCGTGGAAGCACGGGACGCGCAGGATGATGCGGATCCCCTTTTGATGCGCGAAGCGAATGGCCCGCGCCATGTCGGGGATCGGCGGATTTTTGGCCGCTTCCATGTCGTTCGCGAGCTTCACCTTCGTCGGGTAGGTGATGGGCCCCATGTAGTCTTTCGCGTCGAGGACGATCGCGTTCATCTTGCGCGCGGCGACCTTGTCGAGCGTCTGCGCCCAGTAGAGGCTCGCGTACACGCCGGTGATGAACACGCCGCGGAGGGCTTTGTCCTCGGGCCACAGGAGGCGCTCCTCGAGCGGATCCTTGTGCGGCGCGGTGACGAGGTTCGGGATCTCGATCGCGCTGCCGACGGCGAGCGCCGGCACCTTCTTCTGGATGGCGGTGGCGAAGTCCTTCGCGTGGTAGATGTCCGCGACGTCGAGGTAGGCGGTCGCGATCGTCAGGTAGGTGTCTCCTGCCGCGACGGTGTGGAGGACCTTCACGCCGGCGCCGTCGGGCTCGACCTTCGCGGACGCCGGGACGTGCGCGCGCATCCACGCGACGAAGGAAGTGGGAGTCGGCGTGGAAGTCGAGGACGCGGTCGGGCTCGGAGTCGCCGATGCGGTCGGAGTCGCTGACGCGGTCGGGGTCGAGGACGCGGCCGCCGACGCGGTCGCGGTCGGGGTCGCGTCCGGAGAAGAGGAGTCCGACTTTCCACACGACAGGGCGGCGAGGGAAACGAGGAACAGCGCGGCGCGGCGGATCACCATCCGAGCGACACGGTAGCAAAACCGGGTGCGTTAGAGCGAACGTCGTTTGACGGAACGGGCAAGCGACGGTAGCGACCCAACAGTCAATCCGTGTCAATCCGTGTATGCCGACGCGTCGAAGTCGCCGGAGTCCGGCTGGCTGGGATCGACGACCGACGCTCGTGTGGACCCCAAGAGGGCTCCGAGCGCGTTCACGTCGGCGGGCTTGATGTTGTGCGGCGCGCTTGCGGCAGTCGCTGCGGCGATCAGGACGAAGTCGTTGAAGATGCCATTCGGAATGCGGTAATTCAACTCGTCCGCGCGGCTGGTGCCGCCGTCCGCGAGCATCCCGTGGTGAGCCTCCGCGAGGCCGCGGCAGGTGTAGCCGCTTGCGAGCGGCGCGGGGGGGTACGGCGTCCCCGGACCACCCGGGACCGCAGAGTCCAGGAGCGCGGTGAAACATTCGATGATGTCCGCGCCCGACGGGTGCAGGCCGAGGGGCGGCGCGTTGAGTACGAAATACGTCTTCTGATGGGGGTCTTGCAGGAGGTGGACCAATACGTCCGTCAGGATCTGCTTGATGCCCGAATGCCCGCCGAGGCGATCGTAGAGCGTGCTTTGTCCGCCATCGCCGCTCGACCCGCTGGTTCCGCTGGAACCACTCGACCCGCTGGTTCCGCTCGTTCCACTGGCTCCGCTGGTACCACTCGACCCGCCGGTCCCGCTCGTGCCGCTGGTTCCGCTGCTGCTGCTGGACCCACTTCCACTCGCTCCGCTCGACGCGTTGGAGCCGCTGGCTCCGGAGCTGCTCGAACCCGCGTCGTTCGCGCTCGGACTCGCCTGCTCGCCCCCGCATGCGCCAAATACTGCCGGCGCCGCGATGCCGACCAACGCCACGAGCGCCCCCGCGCGCAACTTCATCCTCTTCATTTCGGACCTCACCAGCTCTTGGCTCCCGCGAGGCGTCCTCATTTGCAAATCGAACTGGCCGTTACCAGCCGAGCTCCGTCTTCAGGTGCTGGGTCAAGCGCTCGGCCATCATCTGGTGGGTCCTCGCGCTGGGATGGTAGTCGCATCCGTAGCCGACCCCAGGGTCTTGCGTCGGAAACTCGAGGTAGCTCACGCGAAGGTCTCCCGCCTTCCTCTTCTGATCCACCGCCGCGCGAACGCCGGCACGCGCGCGGGTGAGCGTCTGCTTTCCGGGAGGATACGTGTCGGTGAGCATCGAGCCGACGCAAAGGACCACCGGCACGTTCGCATGCTGCGCGCGTACGCGATCGACGAGCTTGAGGAGCGACGCGACGAACGGAGCCTGGCCGTCGCCGCGCGTGACGTCGTTGGTGCCGAGGTTGACGACGACCGCGTCGGGCACGAATCCGCGGGGATCCCAGCGGTTGTCCGGTCGCGTCGGGAGCGCGCGCTCGTAGAGGGAGGCGACCTCGTCGATCGTCTTGCCGCTCCATGCGACGATCGACGCCTCGGCGCCGAGGTTCTTGGCGGCGAGAGCGCCGTACGTGATGGTCGCGTTCTCGGTCTGCGGCGTGAAGCGGCAGTGCTGGTCGGGGCCTTCGTTACCGTATCCCGCGCTGATCGAGTCGCCGACGATCTCGATGCGGCGCGGCGGCGCGGGCGGCGGATCCAGCAGAGGCTGCGTGAAGCCGAGGAGCTGCACCTCGCCGACCCGGGCTTCCGTTCGCTTGACGAGGTCGACCTCGTGGTCGCCTTCGGGGAGGCCCGAGACGATCGCGTAGTTCTCCTTCTCTGCGCGGAGCTGGATCGTCGGCGCCGGCTTCCCATCGACCGTTATCTGAAGCGCGTCGCCCCAAACCGCCTTGATCCGCGCGTCCAGCTGCGTGCCGTGAAAACGCACTGCCAAGCCAGCCCCCGACCACGCGAAGCGCGGCCCTGCGGGATCCTGCACGTCGACGCGACCGATCGGCCGCACGCCCGGCGCGAACACGGCGCCGGTCGAGGCAGAAATGGAGGATGGCCTGCGCACCTCGGCGTGACCCGCCGAGCACGCCGTGGCGCAGATGAGCCCCAAAAGGAGGCCGCGCGTGCGCATCATTCCAAAAGAGATGGTAGCGCGCGGGAGCGCTCAGGCCGAAATTGCCGGCGCCTCTTTTTTCGCGCAGACCAGGCGCTCCACGGCGAAGGGCGTGGATGCGCCGTAGTACCGCTGCCGCCACTCCGGATCGCTCTCGTCGCTCGTCACCGTGAAGCCGTGCGCGGCCACGATCGACGCGATCGCGGGCGGCAGGAACACGGAGACGAAGGGCTCTCGGACGACGCGCACCGCGAGGGAGAGCGGCGCGATGTGCGCGCCGGAGTGGTATGTCGTGGCGAGCGTCGAGCCTGGCGCCGCGATGCGAGAGACCGCCGCGAGCGTGCCGTCGATGGCGGCCTGCGTCAGGTACATCGTGACGCCCTCCCAGACGAAAACGCTCGGCGTGGCGGCGTCGTGCCCGGCCTCACGGAGGCGCTCGCCGAGATCCTGCCGCTCGAAGTCCACGTCGACGAATTTCACCTTCCGCGCGGTGGGCACGAGGCCCTCGACGTGGGCGCGCTTGTACGTCTGCGTCGAAGGGTGGTCGACCTCGAAGACCGTGCACGTGCGGAGCGCGTCCATGCGCCACGCGCGCGCGTCGAGGCCGGCGCCGAGGAGGACGAGCTGGCGCGCGCCGCGACGGACGGCGTCCTCGATCGCGTCGTCGATCGCACGCGTGCGGAGCGCCATGTGACGGCTGCGTCCTTGCGTGACGCGATCGAATGCGCCGAGCACGACTCCACTCGTCCGGGGGAGAGCGCGCGCGACGTCGAGGATGGGCCGGTACGGCATTGGGACCAGCGCGTCGGCGAAGCTGTCGCTCACGATCGGCGGGCGCTCGAAGCGCGCGACGCCGCGCCAGAGGGCCACCCAGATCGCCGTTCGGCTCGGCTTCGTCGCGTGCATCGCGTCGCAGCTTACCGCAAGACGAGGATGACGCTTCCGTCGCGCTCGGTACGGTATCCCTTCGCGCGCAGGATCGTGTCGAGCGCCTGATCCCAAGGCACGCCCTTCATCTTGATCGTGACGGTGCCCTTCACGTCGTCCGACACCACGATGTTCACCTTGCCGACGTCGGCGATGAGGCGACACACCTCGTGGAGATCGGCCCCCTTCACGTCGAGATCGATGCGCGCGCCGTGGTAGCGCGGTCGTTCGCTCGAATGCTCACCACCGCCGATCGTGCGCGGACCGGTGACGTAGAGCGATCGCGACGGGCTCGCGCGCTCCGGCTCTTCGTCCACGGGCGGCGCATCCCCCGACGAGATCGGCGACGGCGCAACGACCCCGTCGGACGAGGGACGCACGTGAGACGAAACGGCAGGATTTTGCCCTCCGCACGCGCTCACGAGCAGCAGCGCCAAAATTTTTTCGCGTGCGTGGATCACGTAAACAAAAACTGTAGCTGCCAGCCCTCACATGGACAACACGCGCACCACCGGTGCGCTTTTCCCGGCAAAGAAAAGCCTACGATTGCGAGGTCGCCGCTTGCGACCGCGTGGGCGCGATGCTTGCGTAGTGTCCACCTCGATGCGACCCGCTCTCAACATCCCCCGCTGCCTCGTCACCGTCACCCTCGGCCTCCTCCTATGCTTCGACGCGCGCGCCGCGGCGAGCGACGAGGCATTCAGTCGCGATGCCGCGGCGTCCGCCTTGTCGGGCGTCGACGTCGGCAGGTGCAAGCTGAAGAAGGGACCCATCGGCGAAGGGCACGTCATCGTCACGTTCGCGCCGAGCGGCAGCGCCGCGGGCGCCGTGCTCGATCAAGGCCCGTTCGGCGGCACGAAGGCAGAGAAGTGCATCGTGAAGGAGTACCGCCGCGCGAAGGTCCCCGCCTTCAAGGGCGACCCCGTCAGCGTCGGCAAGAAGTTCAAGATCGAGTAGGCACGCGCGACGCGCGAGCGCGACCGAGGCGCCTCTACATCTCGAAGGCGAGGCCGGTCACCCAGGTGTTGGTGCCGACGAAGAGCGCGTGCGTCTGGCCGAGTCCGGTCAGCTGCGCGCTCATGAGCTCGAAGAACGCGTAGGTGTTGTTGATGCCGACGCTGTTGTCGAGGTTCACCGACGCGGCCTTGTCGAACGCGTTGAGGTGGAGGCCGATGCCGACCGCGAACTGCGCGCCGACCGTGTGACCTTTGCCGGACACGCCGTCGGTCGCCTGCGCGGTGCCGCCTGTCGTCGACGCGCGCCAGAAGGCCATGCCCACGCCGGCCTTGGCGTACGGGACGAGCGGGATGTGGAGCTCGCGCATGACGACGTCGGCGCGCAGGACCGCGACGCCGTAGAGCGGATAAATCTCGAGCGTCGTGTCCTCGCCGCTCGACTGGCTCGGGTTCGCCTTGAGGCGGGCCTTGTCGCCCATCGACGTGTAGCCGGCGCTGAGGCCTGGACCGAACGTGCCGAAGTGCGGAATGCGCAGCGCTTGCCAGTCGAACTCGATCGCGATCTCGAGGCGCGGCATCGAACCGAACGTTCGCGTGTACGGCGAGCCCGTCAGCTCCGGCGCCTCGTCGATGCGCGGCTTGTACGGCGCGAAGCGGAACTCCAGGGCGAAATTTTGGGGCGACGCGAAGCGACGATGGCGCGAGTTCAGGACGCCCGACTCGTCGTCGGCGCGCGCGGTGAGGGGGAGCGCGATCGCCGAGACTCCGACCGCGGACGACAGCGCCAGTGCCTTGAGCCTCACTTCTTCTTTCTCCTTCGCCGCAAGACGGTCGCGATCGCCCAGCCGCCGAACACGACGAGCGGCGTCGCCGTGGCCGGCACGCCGACCCCGTCGATGCTGCAAAATCCGCCGCCGGCGAGCCCGCCGTCCGTGCGGTACTCCTGCCAGAAGTCGATGATCTCCTGCGGCGTGTTGCACCCGGGCGTCGAGAGGATGCCGGTGTTGCCGTAGTTGTCGATGCCGGCGACCGCGACGTTGTAGAGCTTGTAGTTCTCGAGCTTGTCGGTGACGCCGTTCGAGCTCGACACGCTGCCCGCGCTGCCGCACTTGTACGCGTCGTCGATGAACTGCGAGCCGGCGGACACCGACTGCCCCGCCTCGTTCGTCGAGGTCGTCGATGCCTGCGCTGGAACGAGCACCGACGTCGTGCATCCGTTGAGCGTCACCGGGCCGGTGGGAGTCGTCGTCCCCGGCGTCGTCGTCGTGGTGCACCCTCCGTCGAGCGGGTTGCCGGGGAGCGCGTCGCCCGCTTCGTCGAAGCCGCCGTCGTCGAGGCCGCCGTCGACGCACGTGGTCGTGGTCGCGGCGTCGGTGGTGACCGTCGCGCCTCCGCCCTCGGGCGCGCTCTTTCCGAACGGAGGGGGATCGCAGTAGAAGTTGTAGCTCGCGGTGTCGGTGTCGCCGGACGGCGTCCAGTTGAGGATCAGCTTCTGGTTGCCGATTGCCGCGCTCAAGTTCGTCGGCGGCGCGGGGCCGACGAGATCGGCGAGGAGCGGGAACTGCGCGCCGGTCCCTGCCAGGTTACCGCTGGCAGTGTCGATCATGAAAAACCAGAGAGTGATCGTCGCTGGACCGCTAGAGGTCGACGAATGGCAGACGGACTCGCCGTAAGGGCCGCCGTAGGCCGTCTTCGTCGTGGCGCCGGTAGCGTACTGAGAGAGGATGTCGCGAACGGGAATGGAACGGTTGTCCGTCTGCGATTTGGGGATGTTCCCCGGATAGATTTGCCAGCAGGTCTGCGTGCTCTGCCCATTGCGCGTCATCAGATCCGTGCAGGTCGCACCCGACGCGCCGGCCCATGCTTGAAGCGAGAGCGAAGAATTTCCCGTGGATGCCCCGTCGAGCACCAGCGGGAACGTCAGCACGAGGTCCTGCTCGCAGTCGTTGAAGTTGACCCAGTTGTACTGATTGCGTCCCGGCAGCGGGAGGTTGCGCGTCACCGCGGCAGCGGCGAGCGTGACCGACTGCGCGCGCGCGGGGGAGGGCCACAACGTCGCGGCCGCGAAGACGAACGCGCCGAACGCGATGGCGAGGAGAGAACGTGAAGAGAAGCGCATGGGCGATGGACGGGAGAGCATACCGCGTGCCACGCGTATCGGGCGGTGTTTTTGCATGATTCCGAGCTCTTGGACTCAGCCAAGCTGTCACGTTGCAGGCTCGAATCAGGCCTCCGGTGCCATTCTGTCAGACGGCTTTCGTGGTAAGAATCTCGCCCGATGCTTCACGTCATTCCGAGCCATCAGTCGCGTCCGAGCGACGATCCGATCTTCGCGCTCAACAAAGAGGCGATGCAGCGCAAAGAGCGCGGCGACGCGGTGATCAACGCGACGGTCGGCTCGCTTCTGCTGGACGACGGAAAGCTCGCGGTGATGCCGACGTCCGCGCGCGTCGTGCGTGAGGTGCCGGACGAGGAGTGGGCCGCGTACGCCCCGATCGCCGGGAGCCCGACGTTCCTTCGCGCGGTCATCGACGATCTCTTTCAAGACGAGCCGACGATGCGCGCCGCGGGATGCGCCGTCGCGACGCCAGGCGGCACCGGGGCGCTCCGCCACGCCATCGCGAATTTTCTCGAGCCCGGACAGGCGCTGCTGACGTCGAGCTTCTTCTGGGGTCCGTACCAGACCCTCGCCGACGAGGCGGATCGCAAGCTCACGACGTTCACCATGTTCGACGCGAAGGGCGGCCTCGACGTCGGCGCGCTCGATCGCGCGGTGAAGGCGCAGATCGCGTCACAGGGGCGCGTCCTCCTCTTCTTGAACGATCCTTGCCACAACCCGACCGGCTACTCGATGAGCACCGAGGAGTGGCGCGCGGTCGCCGCGTGTTTGGTGGCGCACGCCGACGAGGCGCCGATCACGCTCCTCGTCGACACCGCGTATTTCCTGTACGGCGCACGCTCGCCGCGCGCGTTCCTCGCCGAGCTGCGCCCGCTCGTGGGCAAGGTCGGGCTCCTCTTCGCGTGGAGCGCGTCCAAGTCGTTCACGCACTACGGCCTCCGCGTCGGCGCGCTCGTCGCGTGCGTGGTGGACGACGTCGAGCGACAGAAGACCGAGGCGGCCCTCACCTACTCGTGCCGCGGCACGTGGTCGAACTGCACGCGCGGCGGGCAAAACGCCATCGCACGCCTCCTCACCGACGCGGCCCTTCGCAGCGCGTGCGACAAGGAGCGCGCCGAGCTTCAAGCCCTGCTCGCGCGCCGCGTCGCCGCGTTCAACGCCATCGCGCATGGCAAGGGCCTCACGTACCCGCGCTACGAAGGAGGCTTCTTCGTCACGGTGTTCCACGACGACGCGTTGCCCAAGGCCGCCGCGATGAAGGACAAAGGCGTCTTCGTCGTGCCGAGCAAGGGCGCGCTTCGTGTCGCCCTCTGCTCGGTCGCGGAGCGTGACGTCGAGCGCCTCGTCGAAGCGCTCGCCTAGCCCCGAGCGAGCGGGCCGCCGTCACTCCCAGACGAGCGTGATCCCGTTGGTCGCCCCGGGAGGGCCGATCGCGACGGAGAACGCCTCGAAGCGAACGTCGCGGTCGCCGACGGGGAGGGTACTCTCGATGCTCGACGTCACGAGGATTCCTCCAGGACCGGCCGGCAGCCGCTGGAGCACGCTCGCAGGGATCTCGCCGTGCCCATCCTGAAGGGCGAACGTGCATCGGGCGCGAACGGCCGGCAGCGGACCGTTTGGATCGTTGACCACCTCGGCGACGATCGCGCCCTCCCCGGCGTCCGGCACGGCCCACGCGACCTGGAGCGGGTTCCGACGCGGCACCGTCGCCCCGACGGGGATGACGGGCGCGGTCAGCGTGACCAGCGACGGCGCCAGCGTCATGAAGTCGAACGACGTGCCCGCGCTTCCGCTCACGTGAGCCCGAAGCGGCTCGCCGCCGTTCCATAGCCTCCCGAGCCCGGTCGAAACGTAGGTCGCGTCCTTTTGGAGCGCGAGGTCGACGACGGTCGTTCCGACGGTCACTTCGACCGCGCCGATCGCTTCGAAGCGGGCGGGCGTGTCCCACGGGTACCAAGAGAAGCACGACGATACGTCGCAGCCGTCGACGCGCGCGACCGTGCACGACGGGCCGGACCCGTAGAACATCGCCCCGAAGGCCCAGTCCGTGTCGGTGTTCGCGAGCGACACCAACCCGCCGCTTCGCGCCACGCCGGGGGCGTCGACGCCGGCGTCGGCCATCGGGTCGACGACGACGACGGGATCGGCGGCGACCCGGCCGCACGCGAGGGAGCTCACGACGAGAGCGAACGAGGCGGATCGACCGGCCTTCATGCCGGTGAGCCTATCACCGATTAGAGCAATTGCTCTAATCGGTGATTCGGCCGCGAAAAACGGCTACTTCGAGGCCTTCGGCGCCGGGGGCTTTCCCGAACCGGCCGCGGGGGCGTGCTTCGGTGGGGGGGTCGTCGCCGCAGCCATCGCCGCGCTGCCGAGCTTGGTGTACTTGCCGGACGTCGGCGCCGACTCGCACGCTTCCTTCTGGTTCTTCGCCTCGTGCGGGAAGTAGTAGACGACCGTGCCGTCCTTGGTCTCGCACTTGGACACGGCGGTGTCCTTCGCGCAGGTCTTGCCGACCTCCATTTTGTCGTCCGCGCCCGAGCAGTTCATCTTCACGACCATCCAGTCTTCCTTGGACGTCGCGTACGGGTACTCCTCGCACTCGTCGGGGCCCGTGTTCTTCGAGCCGATGACTTTGCGCGTGCAGGCGCCACGCGCCTCGCCGTCCTTCGGCTTGAAGTCGACGGCCGCGTACGTCTTGCCCTTGCGAATCGTGTCCTCGACGCACTCCTTCTTCGCCGACTCCGGCGTGAAGTACGGGGCGTAGTAGATCTCCGTCTCGTTCTCGTAGAGCGCGTCCTTCGCCGAGTCGACGCACTTTCCGAGGACGCGATCGGTCGGGCACTTCTCTTTGCCCCACACCGAGCCGGCGTCGGGGATCATCGTGCACGCCGTCTCCGCGAGCGCGAAGGTAAGGCCCTTCGGATACTCCGTGCACGTGCCGAGGAACGGGATCTGGTTGCAGCTCGCCTTCACGCCATCCGCGGCCGCGCCGCCCTGGTCCTTGGAAGCGCCGCTCCCTTTGCAGGCCGCGACGGCCCCCATCGCGACGAACATTGCAAAGGTGACGAAGTACCTGATCTTCACGGAGGCCTCCCGACATGCGCGTGATTGCGCGAAGCGTGTATACGCGCTCCCACGGCGGAGCTTCCCACGATTTCGGGGAGCCCGGTCACGCCAGTTGCCGCCGACCGTCTTCTCGGGTGACCGCTCGCGACGGCGAACGCCAAGGATCCCCGGGAAAGGGAGGCGCGGTGTCCGCGCACGCTCCCTGCATCGCTTGAGGACGTGCCCGCCTCCCACTCCCGCTCCTTGGTCGTGTCCGGTGCCCGCGTCCTCGTCGTCGACGAGAATCGAGTGACCCTCGATGCGGTGTGGACTGCCCTCCTCGACTGCCGCGTGGCCGCCGACCTCCGGGCGAGCGACGCGATCGCGCGGATCGAGCGCGGCGAGCGGTTCGACGTGGTCTTTTGTGGTCTGATGATGGACCAGATGACTGGCCTCTACCTCCGCGTCGCGCGGATCGATCCCGAGCAGGCCGACCGCGTCGTCTTCTTGACGGGAACGGGCGGCCTCAGCGACGAGTTCCTCGCCGAGCATCGCGCGCTCGAGGCGCCGTTCGGGCGCGCCGAGATCCGCGCGATGACCGCCAGCGTTCGCGAGCTCTGCGAAGAAGCGCGCTCCGCGTAGCCGCCGCTCAGACGAAGAAGTCCGGGTACAACGTCGCGGACGGGTCGACCGCGTACTCGGTGAGGTTGGTCTTGCCGATCGAGGCGAGCACCTCGTCGTCGATGAAGAAGTTGCCCGTGCACTCCCGCGAGGGGCGCTGGAAGATCGCGTACGCGGCGTCGGCCATGATTTCGGGCTTGCGGGAGCCGCGCATCACTTCGTCGCCGCCGAGGAGGTTCTGCACTGCCGCCGTCGCGATGACGGTGCGCGGCCACAGAGCGTTGAAGGCGATCCCGTCGGACGCGAACTCGCCGGCCATTCCGAGGACGCACATGCTCATCCCGAATTTCGCCATCGTGTAGGCGACGTGCGGGGCAAACCACTTGGTGTCCATGTTGAGCGGCGGAGAGAGGTTCAAGACGTGCGGGTTCTTCGCCTTCAGGAGGTGCGGGACGCACGCCTGCGAGCACATGAAGGTGCCGCGCGTGTTGATCTGGTGCATCAAATCGTAGCGTTTCATCGGCGTGCCGGGCGTGTTGGTCAGCGAGATCGCGCTCGCGTTGTTGACGAGGATGTCGATCCCGCCGAACGCCTCCACGGCCTTCTTCACGGCGTCTTGCACCTGCTCCTCGAAGCGGACGTCCACGACGAGCGGGAGGGCCTTGCCGCCGGCCGCTTCGATCTCCTTCGCGGCGGAGTAGATGGTGCCGGGCAGCTTGGGGTTGGGCTCGGCCGTCTTGGCGGCGATGACGACGTTGGCGCCGTCCTTCGCGGCGCGCAGGCCGATGGCGAGACCGATGCCCCGGCTCGCGCCGGTGATGAAGAGCGTCTTTCCACGGAGCGACATGGCCGCGGAGCATAGTCCATGTCGGCCGCCCGTGACGACGCTACGGGAGCCCGGTCACCTTGGCGGGGTGCGCGGTGCAGGGGCCGCCCGCGCTGGCGTCGCCGATGACGAGGGTGCAGTTGTCGTCGCTCGGGCCTCCGTCGCTCTTGCCGGCCGGGTGACCGGTGCGTCCGTCGGGGTTCGCGCCCCAGGCCCACACGGTGCCGTCGACGCCGAGGCCGACGGTGAGCTCCGATCCCGCCGCGACGCTCGCGAGCTTCGGCACGTTGACGACGCGCACCGCGTGCGACACGCAGTACTGGGGCCCCCCCTCGCACGCCGTGGTGCTGCGGATCGTGCCGTCGCCGACCTGGCCCCAGAAATTGTAGCCCCAACACCACGCGACGCCGTCGGCGTCGAGCGCGCACGTGTGGTTCGATCCGGTCGAGATCATGGTCGCCTTCAGCGTCGTGACGAGCGCAGGCACCGCGTGGTCGACGGCGTCGATGATGCCCAGGCCGAGCTGCCCATAGCCGTTGTACCCCCAGCAGTAAAAATCCAAGCTGGTGAGCTTCGCGCACGTGACGCGCGAGACTTGCGACGACGTGAACGTCGAAAAATTCGCCACGGGGGACGGCGTCGCGTTGCACGGAGAGGAAGGAGCGGCGATTGGGCACGAGATGTCGCCGCCCCCGGTGTGTCCGAGGATGCCGCGGACGTTCTGGCCCCAGCACCAGATGGTGCCGTCCTTCTTCGTGGCGCACGTCGACGCATAGGCACGACCGGCCGCGACGTCGACGACGTCGGAAGTGATCGCCACCTTCGCGGGCACGGGGTGCGGGCCATCGGAGGGTGCGCCCTGGCCGAGCTCGCCGAACGCGTTGTCGCCCCAGCATCGGAGCGAACCGTCCGTGAGGCGCGCGCACGCATAGCCTTCGCCGACCGAGATCTGCGCGGCCGCCGGCATCGTCACGACTTGAGGCTTGCCGTTGCACGGGCCGCCGTACGCGCAGTTGGGATCGGTGGCGGGATGCCCGAGCTGGCCGAGGTTGTTGATGCCCCAGCACGAGACGGCGCCGGCCTTGTCGCGGACACACGACGCGTTCGCGCTGGTGGAGAGCTCCACGGCGTCGGTCACGCCGTCGACCTTCGCGGGCTTGGGGCATGCGGTGCAGGTGTCGGCGCGGACGCCGAGCTGTCCGGCGGTGTTGGGACCCCAGCACCAAACCTCACCGCCGCGAAGAAGCGCGCAGCCGTTCGAGCCGGCCGACACGCCGACGACCTCGTTGCCGCATTTTCCGGCGATGCACGCGTAGCCCGCGGAGCACGCGACGCCGCACTGCCCACAGTTGAGGGGATCGGTCTGCGTATCGCCGCACGGCGACGCGTCGAGGGGCCCGACGTCGGAGGCCGCGTCGGTGACCGGGTAGCGCTCGTGATCGTCGAGGCCGAGGACCACCGCGCACGCGCACAGAATCGCTGACGCGGCGAGCACCGCGGCGATCCGTGCAATATACATGTTTACCACGCCGCCTCGACGCGCAGGCCGGTCACGGTGGGAACCACGCGAGCGCGCGCGATGCCCTTCGCGGGGCGCGGAACGGAGAGGTAAAGATACGAGCCGGCGCCGACCGCGAGCACGCCGACCACGAACGCCACCGTGGAGATCGTCGCGGCAGAGTGCGCGTCGTCTTGCAGCGACAGCCCCTCGTCGTCGCAGAAGTGGCCGTTGCAGTGCGGCTCGGCATCGCTCTTTTTGCCGGCCGCGCGCAGGCCGAAGAAGGCGCCGAGGCCGAGCGCGATCACGCCGACCCCCGCCGTGGCGAGCCCGGCGATGCGGCGGGGGCGCGCGGGATCGTCGTGGTGCGGCGGCGGCTCGACGTGCGCCGCGGCGACGGGATCGAGCGGCGCGACGTCGACGGTCTGGGTGCTCGGGCCGTTCTTCACGTCGAGCCGCACGGTCCGCGCGAGCTTGCCCGCGCCGGACGCGACGAGGACGTGCGCGCCGGAGTCGAGGGCGATCGGTCGCGCGAGTGTCGCCTTCGGGATCGGCTTCTCGTCGAGGGTGACGGCATCGACGCCGGTCGGGAGGCGCACCTCCACGAAGGACAGCACCGCCTCGCTCTGCGCGGCCTGCTCCTTCGCGAACGTCTCGCGCTCGTGTTGCCCGCTCTCACGCGCCAGACGCGCGGCCTCGAGAAACTCGGCGTGGGCCGACGCGAACCGCCGCGCCTGCGCATGGCACTCGGCGAGGTTCAAGAGCGTGCCGACGGCGGGATCGATCTTGAGGCTCTGCGCGAACGATTCGCACGCCTCGGGGACCTGCCCTGCCTTGAGGAGGCGCTGCCCCTCGCGAAAAAGGACGTCGGCGCGCTTCATGTCCTCGGGCTCCGCCGCGACCGCGACGGCGGAGGTCGTGACGAGGGTGACGGCGAGGCCCAACGCGCGCGCGAGGCGTGTCAACGGCGGTCCTTGAGCAGGTCCTGCTTGGACGGCTTGCCGGGCGCATGAGCGGGACCGGGACCAGGCGGCCTCGACACCGTGCGTGCGCCTTGCCCCGACGACGCGGACGGCGATGCGGCGGCGATCGACGACGGATCCGGATCCGCGGGATCGGCGGAAGGCATCGGCGCCATCGGATCGGGCGCGGCCACGGCGACGGGCAGAGCCGCGGGCGCAGGCGGGAGTGTCGTCTCGGCGGTCGTCCGCGCGGACGCGGTGGCGACGGCGCGCGAGGTCGCCTTCTTGTGGAGCACGAACACGAGGCCGAGCGTGACGAGGATCGCGACCCCCAACGCGGCGCCGAGGCCCATCGCGCGGCGGCTCGCGCGGTGTGGTGCCCCATCGGTCCACGCGACATTCGTCGGGTGACGCCCCGTCTCGAGCGCGGGGATTCCGGTCGACGAGTCGGCGAGCGACGACTTCGGGCGCGCCATCACCGCGGCGATGCGAGCGACGGCCGCGTCGGCGCCCGGACGAATCGGCGCGATCGCCTGCGCGAGCTCGAGCACGTTGGGGAAGCGCTCGTCGGGGTTCCTGCGCATGCACCGCGCGATCGCGGCCTCCAACACCGCCGGCATCTCGCGGAGCTTGCCCGCTGGCACGGCGGCGGCGTGACCGCGAATTTTCTCGAACGTCTCCTGCGGCGTCGGCGAGTCGAACGGGCATACGCCTGTCGCGAGCTCGTACAAGATGACGCCGAGCGACCAGATGTCCGCGCGCACGTCGACGCTCCGCGCGTCACGCGCTTGCTCGGGCGACATGTACGCCGGCGAGCCGAGGATCACTGGCTCCGCGCCCGGCTGCGAGCTCGCGGGGATCTCTTCGTTCATGTTCTCGAACTTCGAGATCCCGAAGTCGAGCACCTTCACCACCACCGGCCCCCCCTCCGGCTCGATCGCGAGGAAGAGGTTTGACGGCTTCAAATCGCGGTGCACGATGCCGCGCACGTGCGCGTGGACGAGCCCCTCGAGGACGCCGAGCGCGATGTCGACGATGTCCCAGATCGGGAGCGGCCCGCGCGCACGCAGCGCCGCGGCGAGATCGCCACCTTCGAGCAGCTCCATCACGAGGAACGGTCGACCGTCGTCGAGCTGCCCGACGTCCATCACCGAGCACACGTGCGGGCTCTTGATCCGCGCGGCGAGTCGCGCCTCGTTCAAGAAGCGCGTGACGTGATCGGGATTCTTCGAAACCTCGCGCGAGAGGACCTTGATGGCGATGCTCTTGTCGAGCAAGAGGTGGTGCGCCGCATACACCGACCCCATCCCTCCCTCGCCGACGACTCGAAGGATGCGGTACTTGCCGAGGAATTCCTCGCCAGGTCGCGGCTGGCCCGCCATCGTCCTTCACGATACCCCCCGCGCAAGGGAGCCTCAAGGACGGCACGGAACGGGGTAGGACGAGAGACCACGTACGGCGCGGGTTTTGCGCCGCGAGGCTGCCTTTATGCTGGGGGCGTCCCTGCTCTCAAGACTTCCAGCTCGCCGGCGCGATCGAGGTCGTGGAGCTCGTCCGAGCCGCCGATGAACCGATCGTCGATGAAGATGACCGGCACCGTGCGATGCCCCGTCTCGGCGACCACCCGCGCGCGCGCCTCGCGATCGCGGGTCACGTCGATCTCTTCGAACGGGATGCCGCGCGCGCGGAGGAGACGCTTGGCGAGGAAGCAATAACCGCAGTACGTCGTCGAGTACATCCGAACGCGCGTGGACATGACACCCAGTCTGATGGTGCGCACGCGGCGGAGGGTTCGCAAGTGGCTTGCGAGGCGGGCTCCTCCACGCTTCAGCCCGCGCGGAGCTTCCCCACGAGATCCGTCCCGATGACGAGCTGGAGCGCCGCGCGAAGGTCCGGGTTGTCGGCGAGGAACGTCTTCAACCTGTCCTTTTGCCACGCGAGGACGCGCGTGGGCTCGACGGCGACGACGTCGGCGGTCGGCTTGTCGCCGGTGACGAAGCTCATCTCGCCGATGAACTTTCCTTCGCCGAGCGACGTGATCGTGCGCCCGTCGATCTGCACTTCGGTGCGGCCCGAGTAGACGACGCGGATGCGGTCGAGGTCCTCTCCCCTCGTGACGATCCGGAGCGCGGCGGGTGTCTCTTCCCATGCGCCGATCGCGACGAGCTTCACGAACTCGCGCGGCGTGAGCGAGCGGAAGACGAGCTGGTAGAGGCGCTGCTCGTCCTCCTTGAAGCGCACCGGCCGCCGCTCGAGGACGAGGAGCACGATGCGGTAGACGTTGATGATCGTGAAGAGCACGTTCCACGCGATCGCGGCCTGGCTCGGCTCCGACGCCGCGAGGAGCTGCCCGAGGAGGATCCCGCCGGCAACGACCGTGAGGAGGCGGAGCCAGAGGATGTCCTTCACCGAGTAGGAGAGGAGGTAGAGCGCGTTGGCGACGTGCAGCCAGACCGACATGGAGTTCTCCTCTAGACGATGTATTGGCTCTCGCGCGCGCGGACGCGCATCGCAGAGTCGACGACATCCGACGGGCTCGGGTGGTCGCCGAGGCTCGTGGCTTGATGGAAGAAACAAACGACGCCGTCGCGATCGACCAGCAACGTACCGCCCTGCTGGAACGCGTCGCCTTGGACGCTGAGGTGCGGGTGGCCAGCGAGGAGCGCGCGCGCGGAGTCGACGAGCGCGCGCGGGCCGAGCGTGGACCACTTCGATCGCGCGAAGCCTGCGGCACGGTACGCCGTGAGAGACGGATCCGTCAGCAGCGTGACTTTCTTGTCGGCCAGGGCTTGCCGCTCGACGAAGCCATCGATCATGGACGGCGCGCCGTTGCCGATGAATACCGCGCGAACGTCGAGAGCCGCGAGCTCCAGGAGGCGCGGGGAGAGCGCCGTCACGTGCTCGCTGCAGCCGACGCATCCGAAGTGACGCAAGAAGACGAGCAGGCACGGTCCGCTCTTCCACTCGTCACCGAGCGCGTGCTCCACGCCGGCGCGATCGAGCACGCGCGCGCGCGCAACGTCGCTGGAAATTTTCTCGCCGACACGCGGAGCGGACACGCCGTCGACGATACAACCGCATTCGTCTGCGCTCGCGGAGAAGTGGCGGGCGCCTGCGGGCCTCGTCGGCTACCGTGACCGCATGCGCCGCCCCGAACGCTCCGATGGCCTGCTCGCGCGGCCCCTCCTCTTCGTGCTCGCAGCTGCGCTCGCCGCGTGTTCGAGCGGACCACCGAGCACCGACTACGGCAGCGGCGACGCGGGCTCGGGCGTCAGCGTCTCGAGCGCCAGCGCGTCCCTCACGTCGGACTCGTCGCGCGCGATCGTACAGCGTGCGCCGCGCGTCGAGGTCGCGCACGCGGAGAGCTCGCTCCCCCTCCGTTCGCTGCCGCCTTCGACCGGCGCCGCCCCCGAGGTCGAGCACGAGGTCCGCTACAAGCCGCGCACGACGCGACCCGCGAGCGCGACGCCCGATCCGCTGCTCCAGTCGAGCCTGCCCATCACGAACATGCCGAACGCGATCCTGAGCTTCAAGGGCCAGGGCAACGCGACGTCGAAGGCCACCGTCACCGGCACGCCTCCCGACACCAACGGCGCGGTCGGACCGAATCACTATGTCCAGACCGTCAACGGCGGCGTCGCCGTCTGGAACAAGAACGGCACCCTCGCGGGGGCGTCGAGGCTCTTGAACGAGCTGTGGACCGGCTACGCGGGCACCAACGCGGGCAACTCCTGCGCGGTGCAGAACGACGGCGATCCCGTGGTCGTCTACGATCCGCTCGCCGACCGGTGGTTCATCACGCAGTTCTCGCTCCCCAACGCGAAGGCGCCGTCGTTCCAGTGCGTCGCCGTGTCGAAGACCGCCGATCCGACCGGCGCGTACTGGCTCTACGACTACAAGTACCCGTTCGACGTCAACGACTACGGAAAGTTCGGCGTGTGGCCCGACGCGTACTACGCGGCGTTCAACGGGTTCGACGCGCAGTACGTCGGCGCCGAGCTGTGCGCGTACGATCGCGTCGCGATGCTGAAGGGCGCGCCCGCGACGCAGCAGTGCTTCCCGCAAGGCTCCACGGTCTACAGCGCGCTGCCGGCGAGCTTGGACGGGAAGATCCCGCCGCCCGCCGCGTCGCCCGGAATCTTCATGCAGCTCGGCGAGGACGCGCAGGGCAACTTCATCCCCGCGCTCCAGATGTGGAAGCTGCACGCCGACTTCCTGACGCCGGCGAACAGCACGCTGACGGGGCCGACGGCGGTGCCGATCACCGCGTACACGCAGACGTGCGAGGCCACGGGGACCTGCATTCCACAAGGCGGCGGAGCGAACCTCGACTCGCTCGGCGACCGCCTCATGTTCCGCCTCGCGTACCGCAACTTCGGGACGCACGACTCGCTCGTCGTGAACCACTCTGTCGTCGCGGGGACCACCGGCGGCGTTCGCTGGTACGAGATCCGCTCGCCCAACGGGACGCCGGCGCTCTTTCAATCGGGGACGTACGCGCCCGCCGACGCCAAGTGGCGATGGATGGGGAGCATCGCGCAGGATCAGGCGCAGAACCTCGCGCTCGGCTTCTCGATCGCGAGCACGACGCTCAAGCCGTCGATCGCGTGGACAGGACGGCTCGTCGGCGATCCGGCGGGGACGATGGGGCAAGGCGAGACGACGTTCGACACCGGGACCGCCGGCGAGAACGGCGCGAGCCGCTGGGGCGACTACAGCAACATGACCGTCGACCCCGTCGACGACTGCACCTTCTGGTACACGACGGAGCTCTACGCGACCTCCGGGACGTCGACGTGGGACACGCAGGTCGCGACCGTGAAATTCCCGAGCTGCGGCGCGAGCGAGTTCTCGCTCGCCCTCGCGCCGCCTGCACAGTCGGTCGGCCTCGGCGCGCAGGTCACGTACACGGTGACGACGACGGCGGCCGCCGGCGCCGCGGAGTCGATCGCGCTCAACGTGCAAGATCTCCCGAGCGGAGTCACCGCGGCGTTCGTGCCGACGAGCGTGACCGCCGGGGCCACGTCCGTCCTCACGCTCACCGCGTCGGCGGCGGCGCCGGTGACGGCGGCGCCTGCGACGTTCCTCGTCATCGGCAAAGCGCCGTCCGCGGTGCACGCGACGTCGGCGCAGCTCACGGTCGGCGGGTGCGTGCCGGTCACCAAGTGCGGGGCTGGACAGACGTGCGGAACGATCACGAACGGCTGCGGAGGAACGGTGAGCTGCGGCACGTGCGCGGCCGACGCAACGTGCGTGGGAAACCAGTGCGTCGGGGCCCTCGGTGACGGCGGCGCGGACGGCGGCGGCGGTGGTGGTGGTGGTGGCGGAGGAGGAGGCGGTGACGCCAACGCGCCCGGCGGCGGCGGCGGGAACGATGCAGGAACCGGCGACGGAGCCAACGGCGGGAGCAGCAGCAGCGGGTGCGGTTGCCGCGTCGTCGGCACGCCCGCGAATCCGTCGGGCGCGCTCGTGGCCGTCGGGCTCGTCGGGCTCGTCGGGCTTTGGCGTCGTCGTCGCGCGAGGTAGAAGATGCCGGTGCAGATCCGCGACTACGAGGATCGCGATCTTCCTGCGGTGCTCGCGATCGTCGAGACCGTGCTCGGCGAGTACGGATTTGCGTTCGACGTCGGAGGGCTGCGGCGCGACCTCGAGACAATCCGCGAGCGCTACGAGGGAGAAGGCGCCGGGTTTTGGATCGCCGTGGTCGACGGGGTGGTCGTCGGCACCGTCGGGCTTCGCCCAAAAGAGGCGGGCACGGGTGAGCTGAAGCGGCTCTACGTCCTGCCGGCCGCGCGCGGCACCGGCGTGGGAGGGGCGCTGTTCGAGCATGCCGAGGCGTTCGCTCGTAGGTGCGGATACGCGAAGATCTGGCTCGATTCGTCGCGCCGCTTCACGCGGGCGCGACGGCTCTACGAGCGCAGCGGCTTCGTTCTCGTGCGCGAGCTCGACAACGAATGGGAAGACAACGAGTACGAGAAGGTGCTGTAGCGCTCGCAGAGGCACGGAACGTGCGATGGTTCAGAGCATGACCAGGTCCATCGCGCGCGTTCTCGTCACGGGGGCCACCGGCTTCGTCGGACGCGCGCTCGTCCCCGCGCTGGCCGAGGCGGGATATGCGGTCCGCGCCGTCACACGCGCCTCTCCTCCCCCGCCGAGCTCGGCCGGCGTCGAGTGGCTCCGCTGCGACGTCGACGCCGACGCCGATGTGGAGCGCGCGATGGACGGCGTCGACGCGGCCTTTTTCCTCGTGCACGGCATGGGGAGCGGACGGCCGGACTACGCGGAGAAAGAGCGAAGCGCAGCGCTTCGGTTCCGCGACGGCGCCGCGCGCGCGGGGCTCTCGCGCATCGTATACCTCGGCGGCGTGGCGCCGGAGGGCAAAGCCTCCGAGCACCTCCAGAGCAGGCTCCACGTAGGGAACGCCCTTCGAGACGGCGCCGTACCGACCCTCGAGCTTCGCGCTTCGATGATCGTCGGGTGTGGCGGTGCGTCCTGGCAAATCGTGCGCGACCTCGCGCTGCGTCTTCCCGCCATGCTCCTGCCGGCGTGGACCAAGGCGCGCACCCGGCCCGTCGCGCTCGACGACGTGATCGTGGGGCTCGTGCGAGCCCTCGATCTCCCGCTCCCTACCAGCGCTTGGTACGACATCCCGGGCGTGGAGACGCTGACGGGTCGCGACATTCTCCGGCGCATCGCCGCGATCCGCGGCAGGCGGGTGCCGAGCCTCCAAGTGCCCTTCTTGAGCGTCTCGCTCTCGTCGTGGTGGCTCAAGCTCATCACGCGCACCGATTTCACGCTCGCGCGCGAGCTCGTCCTGGGGTTCACGGGGGATCTCATGCCTGTCGACGACCGTTACTGGAGCCTCATCGGTCACGTCCCGATGGCTACGTTCGAGGACGCGGCGCGAAAAGCGCTCGACGACGAGACGCGCGAGCCAAGCCTGCGGGGCATTTCGGGGCGGCTCGAGGAGTCCGTGGTCCAGCTCGTGGGCCCCAAGCTCGGAGGCGGCGGGCGCGACGCCGTCTGACGCGTCGCGCGGCGGTGCGTGGTAGCCTCACCGCTGCATGGCGGCGGAGCAGACGATTCACCTCGAGCGGTACGCGCCGGAGGCAAAAGCCCTGGTCGCGGGGGCGCAGACCCTGGCAGACGAGCGCAAGCACGCGCAGGTCGAGCCCATCCACCTCCTCGCGCGCGCGGTCGATCGCGATCGCGGCGTGGCCGAGGTATTTCGAAAGGCGGGCGCCGAGCCTTCGGACGTCGCGACCGAGTCCGAGACGCAGCTCGGGCGCATGCCGAAGACGAGCGGAGGTCTCGCGTACCTGTCGAACGGGATGCTCGCGCTGCTCGGCCGCGCCGAGAAAGAAGCGGACAAATCGACGGTCGGCATCGAGCACCTTTTGAACGCACTCTCGCAGGAGCTGCGTGGCCCCGCCGCCGTCGTGCTCCAGGCGTTCGCGCTCGGGCCCGGCTCGTTCCGGCCGCACATGGCCGCGCTGAAGAGCGTGCCGCGCGACGCGAACGGCGCGACGACGACGAGCGCCAGTGAAGTGGCCTCACGCTACACGCAAGATCTCGTCGAGCGCGCGCGCCGCGGCGGGTTCGATCCCGTCATCGGCCGCGACGTGCAGGTGCGCCGCCTCCTGCAAATCCTCGAGCGACGCCAGAAGAACCACCCGCTCCTCGTCGGCGAGCCCGGCGTCGGCAAGGGCGCGATCGTCGGCGCGCTCGCGATGCGCATCGCCGCCGGTGACGTCCCGCACAACCTCTCGCGCCTCAACTTCGTCGAGCTCGAGACCGGACAGCTCATCGCCGGCGCCAAGTTGCGCGGCGAGATCGAAGAGCGCGTAAAGCAGGTCGTCACCGCGTACAAAGGCGGCGACGCGGTCCTCTACATCAGCGGCATCGAGTCGCTCTACGGCCAGGGCGCGGCGGGCAGCGGCGTGGGCGAGCTCCTGAAGCCGATGCTCGCGCGCGGCGAGGTGCGCCTCCTCGCGACGACGACGCCCGACGGCCTCCGCAAGCTGAACGAGCGCGATCCCGGGCTCCTCCGCCAGTTCACGATCCTCACGATCGAGCCGGCCACCGTCGACGAGGCGGTCGAGATTTTGCGCGGCGTCGCCACGCAGTACGAGGCCCAGCACCGGGTAAAAATAGGTGATCCAGCGGTCGTCGCGGCCGTGCGCCTCGCCAAGCGCTACGTCCAGGACCGCGCGCTCCCCGACTCGGCGATCGATCTGCTCGACGAAGCGGCGGCGCGCAAGCGCGTCGAAATGGACGGCGTGCCGGCCGCGGTCGACGACGCGATCCGGCGCCTCGCGTCGCTGAAGGCGCAGCTCGCCGCGGTGGCCAACGACGCCGACGCGATGAGCGTCAAGACGAAGGTGCGCATCGAGAAGGAGATCGCGCAGCTCGAGCCGAACGTCGCCGAGATGCGCGCGAAGCACGACTCGCGAAGAGGCGCGCAGGCCGCGGTGGCGACGCTGCGCGAGGAGCACCAGAAGCTCACGGCGCAACTCGACGAGGCGCGAAAGTCGCACGACTTTGCCAAGCTGGGCGAGGTCGAGCACGTGACCCTCCCCGACGTGAAGCGCCGACTCGACGCCGCCGAGGCCGCGGTCCAGAAGGACGGCTCGAGCACCACCGGCAACGACATCGTGAGCGACGAGGACGTGGCCGTCGTGCTCGGCGACTGGACCGGCATCCCCATCACCAAGATGCTCGAGGCCGAGAGCGACAAGCTCCTCAAGATGGAAGAGCGCCTGAGCAAGCGCATCGTCGGCCAGGCCGAGGCCGTGCGCGCCGTCTCACGCGCGGTGCGACGCGGCCGCGTGGGCCTTCGCGATCCGGGCAAGCCGATCGGAAGCTTTCTCTACTTGGGCCCGAGCGGCGTCGGCAAGACCGAGCTCGCGAAGGCGCTCGCCGAGTTCCTCTTCGACGACGAGCAATCCATGACCCGCCTCGACATGAGCGAGTTCATGGAGAAGCACATGGCGCAGCGCCTCGTCGGCGCGCCTCCCGGGTACGTCGACAGCGAGCAAGGCGGATTTCTCACCGAGGCCGTGCGTCGCAAGCCCTACAGCGTGCTCTTGTTCGACGAAGTGGAGAAGGCGCACACGGACGTCTTCAACCTGCTCTTGCAAGTCTTGGACGACGGCCGCCTCACCGACGGCCGCGGCCGCACCGCCGATTTTTCGAACACCGTCGTCATCATGACGAGCAACATCGGCAGCAAGCGCATCCTCGACACCGACGCGAAGCTCTTCGAGTCGGAGGAAGGACGCGACGCGCTCCGCGACGTCCTGCGTGAAGAGCTGAAGAACTTCTTGCGCCCCGAGTTCTTGAACCGCATCGACGACATCATCATCTTCCGCCCGCTGTCGAAGGTAGATCTGCGGGGAATCGTGGACATCCAGCTAAGGCGCCTCGAGAAGATGCTCGAAGGACGCGAGCTCAAGCTGCTGCTCACCGACGCCGCGAAGATGCAGCTCGTCGATCAGGGCTACGAGCCCGCGTTCGGCGCGCGGCCGCTCAAGCGCGCGATCTTGAAGAAGCTCCAGGACCCGCTCGCCGAGGAGATCCTCGCCGGCGGCTACGGCCCCGGCAGCGTCGTGAAGGTCGACGTGAAGGGCGAGGAATTCACGTTCGAGAAGGCATGAAGGTCCACCTCGTCGGCATCTGCGGCACCGGGATGGGCTCGCTCGCGATGCTCTTCCGGGACGCCGGGCACGAGGTCTCGGGCTCCGATCAGGCGTTCGATCCTCCGATGGGCCCGGCGCTGAAGGACGCGGGCGTGCGGTGCCTCGTCGGCTACGACGCTTCGCACGTGGACGGCGATCTCATCGTCGTCGGCAACGCGATCCGCAAAGACAACCCCGAGGCGCGCGCCGCAGAAGAGCGTGGCCTCGCGCGCACGAGCATGTCGGCCGCGCTGCGCGAGCACTTCCTCGAGAAGCGTCGCCCGCTCGTCGTGGCGGGCACGCACGGCAAGACGACGACGAGCACGATGGCGGCGTGGATCCTCGACTGCGCGAGCCTCGAGCCGGGGTGGTTCATCGGCGGCATCCCCAAGAACCTGCCCTCCGGCGCCGCGATCGGCCGCGCGAAGGCGAGCCTCTCCGCGAAGGCGGTTCGCGCGCCATTCGTGGTCGAAGGGGACGAGTACGACGCCGTCTACTGGCACAAGCAGCCCAAGTTCCTCGATTACATCGGCGTCGGCACGGACGACGTCGCGATCGTGACGAGCTGCGAGTACGACCACATCGACATCTACCCCAGCGTCGCGTCGTACGAGGACGCGTTCCACCGCTTCTTGAAGGCGGTCCCCGAAGGCGGGCTCGTGGTGTGCGACGCGCACGACGCGCGGGCTCGTCACGTCGTGAAGGAGAGCTCGCTCGCGCGGACGTCGTTCTACGCGCTCGACGGCGACGAGACCGGCGACGTGACCCCGACGTGGCTCGCCGCGCTCTCGATCGTGGAGGACGGGCGGCAGCTCTTCGATCTTTTCGTCGGTGGCACGTCGTGCGGGCGCTTCGCGTTGCCTGTGCCCGGAGCCCACAACGTCCGGAACGCCGTCGCTGCGATCGCCGCGTGCGCCGAGGGGTTCGGCGTCCCGATGACCACCGCGCGTACGGCGCTCGCGAATTTCCAGGGCGTTCGTCGCCGGCAGGATCTCATTGGCACGCCGCGCGGCATCCATGTCTACGACGATTTCGCGCACCACCCGACCGCGGTCGACGAGACGCTTCGCGCCCTCCGATCGCGCCACCCTGAGGGCGCGTTGTGGGCGGTGTTCGAGCCGCGCAGCGCGACGGCCGTGCGGAATCTGCATCAGGACGCGTACGTCCACGCGTTCGACGCCGCCGATCACGTCCTCTTCGCGCCGCTCGGCCGCGCGAACGTCCCGGAGTCGGAGCGCCTCGACCTCGTCAAGCTCGCGCGCGAGCTCGGCGCGAAGGCCGAGACGACCGACGGAGTGGACGCGATCGTCGAGCGCCTCGGCGCCGGCGCGCAGCCGGGCGACACGATCGCGGTCCTCTCGAACGGCGCGTTCGGCGGAATCTACCCGAGGCTCCTCGCGAGGCTGGCGTGAGCGTCGCGCAGAAGCACGAGCCCGCGCTCCTCCTCCTCGCGACGGACGCCGCGCGACAGGCCGCCACGATCTTGGCCCCCGGCTTTCGCCATCGCCCCGTCGCGGAGCACAAGGGCGTCGTCGATCTGGTCACCGAGTACGATCGCGCGAGCGAGGAGTACCTGCGCGAGCGCCTCGTTCGTGAGACCGGCTTCGCGTGCGTCGGCGAAGAGGCTGGCGGCGAGAGCGCGCCCGATCCCAATGATCCCACGTGGTACGTCGATCCGCTCGACGGCACGACGAACTTCGTCCACGGCCACCCTTTCTATTGTGTCTCGATTGGGCTCACCGTCGGCGGCGCACCGCACCTCGGCGTCGTCTATGCGCCCGCGCTCGATCTCACCTGGACCGGCTCCGCGTCGGGCGGCGCAACGCGCAACGGCGCGCCATGCGAGGTCAGCCGTACGGATCGTTTCGACGCCGCGATGCTCGGCACCGGTTTCCCGTACGACCGCAAGACCAGCGCCGACAACAACTTCGACGCGTTCGTCGCCATCAAAAGGCAAGCTCAAGCCGTGCGTCGCTGCGGATCGGCCGCGATCGATCTCTGCTTCGTCGCCGACGGCACCTACGACGGCTATTGGGAGCGAAAGCTGCGCCCGTGGGATCTCGCCGCGGGCGCCGCGATCGTCCTCGGCGCCGGCGGCCGCATCTCGAGCCTCGACGGGATGTCGCCAGATCTCCTCCAAGCGCACCAGCTCGCCAACCTCGTGGCCACCAATGGGAAAATCCATGACGCGCTCATCGGCGCGCTGCGGAGCGTCCCTCCCCCGCGCTGATTTTCAAGCCAGATCGTGGAATCACGCGCGCGCGTGCATCATGCTTCCATGATTCGGCATCTTAGCTTGCGGAGCAGTCAATGTCGGCGTCGGCTCATGTCTCGCGCATCGCGCACCTCTCGGACGTCCATACGTTGGAACGGTCGCGGGACGCCTACGGCTGGGGTCTGAAGTTCGTCAGCATCCACAGGCCGCTCGACGCGGACGCGCGCCTTCGCAAGCTCGAACGCGCGCTGGCCCTCGCTAAGGCGTCGGCCGCCGAGCACGTCGTCGTCTCGGGAGATCTGACCGAGATGGGCACCGACGCGCAGTTCGAGGCGTTTGCAGAGGTGCTCGACTCCTCGGGCATCGCGCCCGAGAGCGTGACGCTCGTCCCGGGCAATCACGACGCGTACACCACGGGAGACGCCTGGACGCGCGCGCTCGAAGGCCCGCTCCGCGCGTACGCGTCGTCGAGCGCGGCGCGCGCGGGCCAGGTCGTCGAGCGTCGCGGCTTCGTCGTGCTGCCGGTCGACACATCGCGCTTCCAAAACGTCGCCCTCTCCGGCGGCGAGCTTCACGCCGACACCGCCCGCGCGCTCGGCGATCGCATCCATGATCCGGCGTTCCGCGACGTGCCGCTCGTCGTCGTCACGCACCACCCACCGTTCTCGCACGCGCGCCGGCTTTGGCAGTTCATCGACGGCCTCCGCGGCGCGACGCGCCTCGTCGACGTGCTCGCGAAGAGCCCGCACGTGCAGCTCCTCCACGGGCACATGCACCGCGCGCTCGATCGCCTCGTCGGAGGGATCGGCAAGAACCGCGTCTTCGGCGCGCCCGCGACCGTCGAAGATCGCGAGGGCCATCCGCGAATCCGACTCTACGACGTGGGGTCGAACGGCCTGACGAGCGCGGGCATCCTCACCGGCTGACGGGCGCTGCTCGGCGCTTGCCGCGCGCGTGAGGCGGCGGGATCGCGGCCGCTCCCATCGCCACGCATTGGCCGAGCACCGCCGTCATGAGCGGCACCAGCTGCTCGCGCGTCACGTCGCGACGAAGCAGCCACTCGGTGACCGTCGCCTCGACGAAGCCGAGCCACCCACGCAAGAGCGCGCGCAGCACCGGCGACGCAGGCCGCGCAGGCGCGGGGAGCTCCTCCACGATGCGCTCGACGAACGTGGCGCGCGTCCCCTCGAGAATTCCGTACACCTCGGGATCCGTCCCGAGCCCGCCGCGAACGAGCGCCAGGTACGCGCCACCGTGCTCCTCCACGAAATCGAAATACGTGTGGAGGCCGAGGACGACGCTCTCCTCTGGTGACGCCGCCTCGGGAGTCTCCGTCCGCGCGACGAGATCGCTGGCCGCCTGCTTCAATGCCGCGATGTAGAAATCGCGCTTCGTCGGGAAGTAGTGGTAGAGGAGGCCCTTCGAGATGCCCGCCGCGCGCGCGAGATCGTCGACGGAGACCTCGTCGTACGAACGTTCGCTGAAGACGCGGATCCCCATCGCGAGGAGCTGCCCCTTGCGCTCGTCCACCTCGAGCCGCGTCCGCGCCTTCCGCGCCGCCGGCCGCTTCTGCGCAACCACCACGCTTCGAGCCTAGCCCACTATTGACTTACGTTCAATAACAACCTAGGACGCACCCATGGCGCTCCCTCACGCACCTCGCACCGTCATCACCGGCGCGGGCAGCGGCTTCGGCCGCGCGCTCGCCCTCCACCTCGCCGCGCGCAAGTCGCCGCTCGTGCTGTCCGACGTCGACGAGAAGGGGTGCGCCGAGACCGCGCAGCTCGCCCTCGCTGCCGGCGCCGCGTCGGCCAAGTGCGTGCGATGCGACGTCTCCAAGCTCGAGGACGTCCAAGCGCTGGAGGCCGCGTGCGAGGGCGACGTCGATTTGATCGTCAACAACGCCGGCGTCAGCAGCGGCGGCAACATCGGCGAGGCGCCCATCGAGGACTGGCGCTGGACGCTCGACATCGATCTGTACGGCGTCATCCACGGGTGCCACGCCTTCGTCCCGCGCCTGCGCCGCCAAGGCCACGGCCACGTGCTCAACGTCGCGTCGGCGGCGGGCCTGCTCACCGCGCCGGGCATGGGCGCGTACAACGTCGCGAAGGCCGGCGTCATCGCGCTCTCCGAGACGCTCGCCGCCGAGGTGAGCGGCACCAAGATCGGCGTCACCGTCCTCTGCCCGACGTTCTTCAAGACGAACATCGTCAAGGGCGGCCGCTTCCCCAACGAGAAGGAGCGCGCGATGGGTCAAAAGCTCGTCGACCGCGGCAAGACCGCCGAGGAGATCGCCGCGAAGTCGATCCGCTCGTGCGAGAAGAACGAGCTCTACTGCGTCCCGATGGCCGATGGCCGATGGTTCTGGCGCCTCAAGCGCGCAGCCCCGGCGTCGTACCGCTCGCTCGTCGGCATCGTCGCCGCGCGCATGAAGTGAGGCCGCGCCGTCAACGCGCGGCGGCAGGCACGCGCGCCCGCATGCGCGAGGCGCGATCGCCGAGCATCGCGCGCTCGTCCTCGGGCTTCTCGAAGCCGTAGTAGCGCTTCGGCCCGCCCCACGGGTTGTCCGCGAGATCGAGGCAGAGGTCGAACGGCGGCTTATCCGAGCATTTTTTCAGCGTGAAGGTGCTCTTCGACTCCTTCTTCGTCTGCGGGAAGAAGATCTTCAGGTTGGTCCCCGACCGCGAGAGATCGAAGATCTCGAAGCGGATGTCGTACGCGCTCGCGCGCTCGAAGATGCCGAGGTTGGCGCGGCTGATGAAGAACGCGCCGTGCACGTAGTCGGTGAGCTTCTCGGGTCGCCCCTCGACCCAGAAGCGGCCGTCGATCAACGCCTCGTCACCGGACGCGCCCGGATCGGCGGAATCGCTGCGGGTGAGACGGAGGCCGAGGAGCGTCGCGGCGGCCACGACGGCGAGGACGAGGAGCTTGGTGCGGGCGCGTGCCATGGCCCATTTGCTCCCACACGTGCGGCGACGCAGCAACCCCCGTCGAAAATCTGCCCAAGGCGCTATTGACCTTGGGTCAATAGACGCTACCGTCATTGAATCGGAGTCAATAACGATGCAGGCCACCTCCTCCCTCCCCCGCGCTCCCGTCGCTCCCGTCGCTCCCGTCGCCAACGCGCCTCCGAAGCCCCGCGCCCCGGTCCTCCCCCTCGACCGTGCGATCCCCCGCCACTGGTTCGCCGGGAACGTGTGGGCCACCCAGGTCGTCAACGGCGTGAACCTCCTCTTCCCCGCGGGCGAGCGCTTCTTCGTCCGCTCGGTGAACCACTACCTGAAAGAGCTGGGCGATCCGCGGCTGGTCGCGCAGGTGCGCGGCTTCTTCGGGCAGGAGGGGCGGCACGCGAAGGAGCACGAGCGCTTCTTCGAGGTGATGCGCGCGCAGGGCTTCGAGATCGAGCGCTTCCTTCGAATCTACGAGGCGATCGCGTTCGGGTTCGTCGAGCGAATCTCGCCGCCGGCGCTGCGCCTCGCGACCACCGCGGCGTGCGAGCACTTCACCGCCATTCTCGCCGAAGAGGTGCTCGGCGAGCGCATCCTCGATCATGCGCACCCGTCGATGCGAGACCTCCTCCTGTGGCACGCGTCGGAGGAGATCGAGCACCGCGCGGTCGCCTTCGACGTGCTGCGCGCCGTCGCGCCAAGCTATGCGCTGCGCATGACCGGGCTCGTCCTCGCCACCGCGCTCCTCGGCGGCTTTTGGACCGCGGCGACGACGAGCCTCCTCGCGCAAGAGCCGAAGCTCACCCTCGGGCGCCTTCGCCAGGACGCAAGGGCGGCGCGCGCGAAGATGGGCTCGCGCAGCGTCTTCCGACGTGGAATCCTCGAGTACATGCGACGCGATTTCCACCCCTCCCAGGCGGACACCGACCACCTCGCGGCGACCTACTTGTCGAGCGTGGGGCTCTCGTGAAGAAGACCGCGCGCACCGAGCACATCGTCATCGTCGGCACCGGCTTCTCGGGCCTCGGGATGGCGATTCGCTTGAAGCAAGAGGGGATCCACGACTTCACGATCCTCGAGCAGGCGAGCGGAATCGGCGGCACGTGGCGCGCGAACCGCTACCCCGGGGCGGCGTGCGACGTCGAGTCGAACCTCTACTCCTTCTCGTTCGAGCCGAACCCGAAGTGGTCGCGGACCTTCGCGCCGCAGAAGGAGATCCTCGCGTACCTCGAGCGCTGCGTGGAGAAATACGGGCTCGCGCCGCACATCCGCTTCGACTCCGGCGTGACCTCGGCGCGGTGGGACGAGACCGCCGGCGAGTGGATCGTCGACACGGCGAAGGGCGAGACGCTACGCGCGCGGGTCCTCGTGTCGGGCAGCGGCGGGCTCACAAGGCCGGTCCTCCCGGACATCCCCGGCCTCGCGTCGTTCGGGGGCAAGACGTTCCACTCCGCGCAGTGGGACGAGTCGTGCGAGCTCGACGGCCGGCGCGTCGCGGTCATCGGCACCGGCGCCAGCGCGATTCAGATCGTGCCCGAGGTCGCCAAGAAGGCCGCGCACCTCGCCCTCTTCCAGCGCACCGCGCCGTGGATCATGCCGAAGGCCGATCGCCCCTTCACAGACGGTGAGCGCGCCCGCTTCGAGGCGCACCCGATGTCTCAAAAGGCGTCGCGCGCGGCGATCTACACGCGCAATGAGATCGTCGCGCTCGGCTTTTTCGGCAACAAGACGATGATGCGCATCGGCGAAGCGCAGGCCACGAAGTACTTGCACCGGACGGTCGCCGATCCCGAGCTCCGCAAGAAGCTGACGCCCACGTTTCGACTCGGCTGCAAGCGCGTGCTCCTCACGAATGACTACTACCCGGCGCTCCAGCGCAAGAACGTCGAGCTGGTCACCGATCCGATCGATCGGATCGAGGCGGACGGCGTGCTCACCAAAGGCGGCGTGAAGCACGCAGTCGACACGCTGGTCCTCGCGACCGGCTTCGTCGCCGCCGAGCAGATGGCGCCGTTCGATCTGTACGGCAAGGGCGGCCGGCACCTGAACGACGCGTGGAAGGACGGCTGCGAGGCCTACCTCGGCACCACCGTCGCGGGCTTCCCGAACTACTTCATCGTCTTCGGCCCGAACACCGCGCTCGGCCACTCGTCGATGATCTACATGATCGAGTCGCAAATCGCGTACGTGCTGGACGCGATCAAGACGATGCGCGCCCGCGGTCTCCGCTCCGTCGACGTGAAGCCGGAGACCTTGCGCGCCTACAACGAGGGGCTCCAAACGCGCTTCGCCGGCACCGTCTGGTCGAGCGGCTGCGCGAGCTGGTACCGCACCAAGAGCGGGCGGAACACCACCCTCTGGCCGAGCTTCACGTTCGAGTTCCGGTGGAAGACGCGCAAGTTCGACGCGGCCTCGTACGATCTCGTCGCCGAGGACGGGCCCGTTCAGCGGCAGACGCCGACGATCCCGTCGCCGGGCGCCACCTCGCGAAGCGACGTCCACGCGTAAAGCGACTCAGCGCTCGACGGCCATCAGCAGCGCCGTGAGGAGATCGGCCTGCTCGCGCGCGGCGAAATCCTTCGAGTCGTTCGCGAAGGCGGACATCGAGCGCGCGTGGAGCTGGGCGAGCTTACGGAGGCCGCCGGTGCGGATGACGCCGTCGCCCGCGAACGCCGCGTCGAGGCGCTTGAGCGCCGCCAGCGCAGAGGCGTACGCGATGACGTCTCCGTGGCGTGACTCGGCGATGCGCTCGATGTCGTCGTCGTACATGCACGGGACGTCGGCGACGAACTCGCGCGGAATGCCGCGCGTCACGTCGTCGACGTGGGCGCTCACGCGGAAGCTGAACGGCTCACCTGGCACCCACGGCGGCACCGTCACGCGAACGACCTCGGTGCGCGCCTCGCCGGCGTGCACGTCGCCGAGCGAGAGCTCGCCGGACTCGAGGTGCCACATCACGTCGCCGCCCGACGCCTCGAGGACGTGTGACGGCGCCGGCGTTCCTTCGAACGTGAGCGTCACGCCGCGGAAGACCAGGAGACCGGCGGGCGGCACCGCGTCGCGCACCGCGCGCTCGCGCTGGACGAGGTCGGGATCGGAGCAGGAGCCGCCGAGGCCGCTCGCGCCGAGATCGAGGATCGCTGACTCGTCGCTTCGCGGGCCCGCCGCCACCGCCGAGACGATCGCCTTGTCGCGCATGAGCCGAACGAGCTCTGCGCGCACCTCGTCGCCGTGCGCCTGCGTGCCGGGCGTCGTCGTGAGGACGAGCACGCGCCGCGCGCCCTGAGGGCCGAACGCGCTGCTCGCCGATCGCAGCGCGGCAGCGAGGGTGATGGGACCGCGACGCGTCCCAAGTCGCTTCTCGATCGCCGCGCGCACCATCGAGCGGTGCGTCGCGGGCATTGGCGGCACGATCGCGCTGCCGCCCCGCGCGTCGACGATCGCGACGCGATCGCGCGCCGAGAGCTGCCCCATCGCGACGTCGGCGAGGTGGGCCACGTCCGGCCCGTCGTCCACCACGATGGCGACGTTCTCCCCGAAACGCGCCGTCCCCTCGGCCGCCGGCGCGATCACGTCGATGCGCACGAGCACCTCGCCCCCCCACGACGGAACGCGCGTGTCGCTGGGCCGGAGCACGATGTTGAGCCCGTCGGTCGTGACCACGGTGGGACTGCTCGTCCTGGTGAAGCGGCCGCTCTGGGGCAAAATGAACCCGATCGGCGCCCGCCACGGCTCGCTGGGGTCCCGCACGACGAGGCGTTCCGGGACATCGTCGCTGTCGTGGTACTCGAGCCCGTTGGCCGTGACGATCTGCGCCCCGTGCGCGCCAGTCTCCGGAAACACTAGGGTTCCATCCCTCGCGAGGAACGGCCGCTCGCACCCGAGCGCAAGAAGCGTGGCCCCTAGGACCAGCCATCGTGCGAGCGCGGGGTGCATCACCCCATCGTACGATGCACGCGCCCTGCCGCTACCCCGACCGCGCCTCTCCCTCCCAAACCTGCCCGTGCCCGTGCCCGAAAACGACACGGCCCGGGCCACCCAACAGGTCCCGCGCAAGCATCCCAAGAATCCGCTTCGCCTGAGCCGCGCTCGGCGCTCCAGCGACCCGCCTTACTTCGGGCTCGGGCTCGTGCGCAAACTCGGCGGCGAGATCCTCGATCGCAGCGCGCATCGCGGCGTCGAGCCGCGTGTTCTCTCGAGCGTCGAGCCGCGCCCGCGCCCAGGCGTCGAGATCCGCACTGAACGCGGCGTGCCCACACTCGTCCTCGGCGATCGCGCGCATCGCGGCGCGCACGTGCGCGTCCGAAGCATTCTCCGCGCGGAAGAGCGCGACCGCAGCGGCGAAGGTCTCCCTCACGAGGCCCTCCACCGCGTTCTCCAGCGCGATCTCGAACACGGGGTGAACCGGACGCGACGTCACACGCGCCGCGAGGGCCGTGGCGCCGAACCGCGCTGCGAGCTCGGTCATGATCGCGGCGTGGCGAACCTCCTCCGCCGCAGCTCTTCCCGCACGACGCACGAGGTCGCGCGGCGCTTCGTGGGCACGCAGCTCCCGGTGTAGGACCCGGAACGCGAAGACCGACGCCGCCTCGAGGTGCGCGCAGCCTGCGAAGTACCTCCCCACCGCCGGCGCGTCGGCGACAAGCACCGCCTCGAGCCCCGCCGGGCGCCGCCCGTCGATCGGACAGCTGCTATGGTACGTGCCCTCGTTGTGGATCTCCTGGCACGTGAGCGCGACGGTGGGCCCCGTCGTCGTCGGACACACTGGCTGGCCGGCGTCGGCGGCGTACGCGTTCGGGTTCGCCGCCCGAAACGCCGTCACGTAGGCGTCAGGCAGCTGGCAGTCGTTGACCGTGCTGTCGCCGCACGTACGGGAGCAGATATTGTTGGGCGCGCCGGAGGACGAAAAAATCGACGCCAAGACAGAGCACGCGGTCGCCGGCGGCACGTCCTTCACCGAGCTCTTGTCGACGACGGTGTGAGGGCACGCCGGGTCATCCTTCGAAATGAGGGTGCAGGCGCTTGCGCCGGCGGCGGCGGCGACGATCGAACCAAGGAGCGCACGAAGAGCCAAGCTATGCATGGTCCGAGGTGGTGCAGCGCGCGTACCGCGCACGAAATGGCCGAGAAAAAGAGGGTTTGAGGGGCCGTGCCATGGCAGCCGCGCCGCAGCGTGCCACTCGCGTGGCTCAACAGATCGTTCAGCTCGCCATCGCTCGAAGCGCGGCGTCGCAGTCGTCGGCCGCCAGGCGATTGCCGGCCTTCCGCGCGATGTCGAGGAGCTTCTGGAACTCGAGCCGCGCGGCGTCGAACGCGCCGCGTCTGTGCTGGAGCTGTGCCAGGAGCCAGCGCCCGCTGATGACGTCCCAAGTGAAGTCGTTCGACTCCGCATACCGAATGCCCTGGAGGAGCACCGCCTCCGCGCTCGCGTCGCCGGCGGCCGCGTCGAGGAACGCGAGGAACATGCGGTTGTGGCTCGCGAGGCGCTCGTACCCGAGCTCCTCGCACAGCGCGAGCGATTGTTGGAGCGCCCCGTACGCGCGCGCGAAGTCGTTGAGCCGTAGGAGGATGTCGCCCAGGTTGTGGAGGTTGACGGTCACCTCGTAGGTGAGCCCCTCGCGGCGCGCCATGTCGACGGCCTTCTCGCAGGAGACCGCCGCCGCGCGCCAGTCGCGCGTGAAGTAGTCGATGAGCGCGCGCAGCTTCTGTCGCTCGCACGCCGCCATCGGATCGTTCGGCGTGAGCGCCTCCGCACGCTCCAGGGCCGACAAAGCGGCGCGCCGATCGTTCATCGCCGCGTGCGCCTGCGAGAGGCTCATGAGGATCTTGTGCTCCTCGGCCTTGTCGCCCTCGCCGGTGACGATGTGCTGGATGCGCTCGAGGAGCTCGAGGCTGCGCTTGAAATCGCCCTGCCGTCCCGTGAGCTCGGTCGACGCGACGAGCGCCGACTTGATGAGCCCCTCGCTGGAGCTCCCCTTCGCGATGCGCTCGGCGTCCGCGAATTTCTCGCGACCGAGATCGAAGAGATGGAGCGCCGTCAAGATGCGCCCCGCGTCGATGCGCGCGCGGACACGCGTGGGGAGATCGTCGCCCTGATCGATGCGCTGGAGGACGCGCTCGCACGTCTCGCTCGCCTCGGGCAGCGAGCGCACGAGACGCACGCACGACGCGAGCCCCGCCAGCCATCCCGCGAGCTCCTTCGGCGTGCGCATCGCGGTGTCGCAGAGCTCGATCGCGCGGGCGTAGTCGCGCGTCGCCGCTTCGACCTGGCGCGCCTCGAGCCGCCGCTCTCCGCTCTTCGCGAAATACGACGCCGCGTGCTCGCGATCGCCGGCCTCGTACAGGTGCGCGGCGATGCGCGCCGCTTGCTCCCACGCCTTGTCGCCGAGGACGTTCTCGAGCGCGGTGCCGGCGGCGGCGTGCATCTCGCGCGACGCCTCGGCGGTGAGCGCGTCGGCGACGACCTCGCGAACGATCGGCGACGTGAAACGCAGCTCGCTCGCGCCGACGTGGATCAGAAAATCGCGCTCTTTCAGGGTCGAGAGCGATCGCTCGAGGAGGCTCATCGCTTGCCCAAGCATCTGCGCCAGCACCGCCGCGTTCACTGGATCGCCGAGCACCGCCGCGGCTTGCAACGTCGCCCGATCGGCGGGCGCTAGGCGCGCGACGCGCGACGCGACGAGGCCACGCAGCGTCTTCGGCAGCGCGAGCTCCTGGCCGACGAGCTTCATGGACACGATGCGCTTGTCGGCGACGGTGACCGCACGCGCGTCGACGAGGGCCTTCAGCACCTCCTCGATGAACTGCGGGTGACCGCCGGCGCGCTCGCGGACGAAACGAAGAAGCTCGTCGGGCGCGCGATCGATGCCGAGTCGCAGCGCCACGAGGCGCTCCACGTCCTCCGCCGCGAGATCCGACAACTCTAGCCCGGCGTGGGACGGCAGCGTCTCGAGCGGATGCGAGAAGCCCGCGCGCGCCGCGAACGCGAACACGACGCGAACGTGCGCGAGCCGCTGGAAGACCGACTCGAGGAGCGCGAAGCTCTCGGAGTCCATCGAGTGCGCGGCGTCCCAGGCAAATGTGTGGGGGCGGTCCTCGCAGAGGCTCGTCACCATGCGTGCGAAGGCGCTGCGGAGCGCGGTCTTCGCGTTGCCGGCCAACGGCGCCACGACGCTGGCGCCGAGCGCGCTCAAGATGGCGCCCACGTCGTCGTCGTGGAGGCCAAGCGCGCGCAGGCGCGGCTGCACGGTCATGATGCGCTCGTGCGGATCGCCGTCGGAGACGCCGCACAATACCTGCAACATGCACATGATTCCGGAGAGCGGAAGCTCGCGGCCGCGCGGCGGGCACGTCGCCTGGTGCCAGCCGACGTTGTATCCCCCCTTGCGGAGGCGACGCTCTACCTCGACGAGGAGGCGCGTCTTGCCGATTCCATGATCGCCTCGCACCGTCAGGATGCGCGCGTTCTTCTTGGTCGCCGCCGCGAGGATCTCGCCGATCTTGCGAAGCTCGTCCTTCCGGCCGACGAAGCGCCCGAAGCTCTCGCTGGGACCGGTGACGTCCTTCACGAGCTGCCCCAACGACGACATCGCCGGATCGGGGATCGGCTCGAGCGAGAACAAGTTGCGCACCTGACGCGTGGCAGCGTTCGAGATCGCGAGCTGCCCCTCGCGCGCGCGCGCGAGCGTCTGCGCGGTCGCGACGAGGGCGCTGAGACGCTCGTCCTGCGTAGGCTCTCCGGAGTGCGCGACGTGGATGCGCCCGGTGTGAAGCCCGGCGCTGGGCCGCCGCGGACCGTCGAGCGCGCGCAAGGCGACGAGCGCGCACCTTACGGCGACCTCGGTGTCGCGGCCGTCGGGCTCGCCGAGGCCGAAGAGCGCGGCGATTTGCTCGGGCTCGTTCTTGACGACGCGTCCGCCGTAGCGCGACACGATTTCTTGCGCCTTGCCGCCCACCGCTTGATCGCCGCGCGCGGGGAGCTCGATCACGAGCGCCGTCACCTCGCGCCGCTCGCCCATTTCCGCGGCGCGACCGACGTCCACGATGCGAATCGACGCCGACGAGTCGTGACGCGCCGGTCCCGTACCGTGCAGCGGGATCTCCACCGGCGTGCGCTCGTTCGAACCGCGCTCGTGGTGGTCGCCGTCGAGGAGCGGCCCGTCCATCGTCGCGCCCGGCGCCGCGTCGTCTCCTGCGCGGAACGTGCCGATGAACTCCGCGAGATCGTGGGCGCCGAACCTGCGGCCCTGCGAGTACAGGAACGCGAGGAGCGCCTCGTACATGCGCCCCGCGTCGGCGTACCGCTCGTCGGGGTTCTTCGACATCGCCGTCTTCAGGATCGCGACGAGCTCGGGCGGCGCGTCGGGGCGCAGGAGCTCCACCGGCGGGTACTCGCACGCCTGCACGCGGCGCAACGTCTCGAACGTCGTCGGCGCGACGAACGGGTTCACGCCGGCGACCATCTCGTAGAGGACGACGCCGAGCGAGAAGAGATCGCTCCGTGCATCGACGCTCTCGCCGCGCGCTTGCTCGGGGCTCATGTACCCGAACTTTCCCTGGAGCTGGCGCGAGCGCGTGTCCTCGATGGCCGGCGACTCGAGCGCGCCCTTCGCCTTCGCGATTCCGAAATCGGTGACCTTGACCTCACCCTCCAGCGACAAGAGAACGTTCTGCGGCGACACGTCGCGATGGACGATGCCGAGCGCCTTGCTCTGCTCGTCGCGGCGCCGGTGCGCGTGGTCGAGGCCCTTCGCGACCTCGGCGGCGATGTAGACGCCCATGTCGATCGGGAGGACGAGCTGCTGCCGGCGGCACCGCGCGAGGAGCGACGCGAGGTCGAACCCGTGCACGAACTCCATCGCCATGTAGTAGGCGTCGGGCCGGCGCGACCCGAGGACGTCCTCCCCCGGCGCGATGCCGAGATCGAAGACCTGCACGATGTTCGCGTGCGAGAGGCGAACGGCGAGCTTGGCCTCGTGGATGAACATGTCCACGAACTCTTTGCTCCGCGCGAGCTCGGGCAAGATGCGCTTGATGACGACGACCTTCTCGAAGCCCTCGACGCCGTAGCTCTTGGCCTTGAACACCTCGGCCATGCCGCCTTGGCCGAGCCGCTCGAGCAATCGGTATCGGCCAAAGGTTTGGTTCAAAGTGCCCCGATTCCCCCGAAATTTCAGCCCAACGTGTAGTCCAAGCCGCCCCGAAAACGTACCACCTTTTCGTCCGACGCCGTAGCGCCGCTTCCCGATGGGGGTCAGCGGGGACGGGTGATCCAGATCGGGTTCGTGAAGGCCATTGGAGGCACGGGCATGAAGGGCAGAATGTCGTCCATTGCGCGGGCGCCGCGCGCGACGATCACGATCCACGTGCTGGCCGGTCCGACGGGGATCGAGAGCTGTCCGTCGAAGCGGATCGTCCGCGTGTGCGCCTCCTCAAGCGTACCCGCCTCGGGGCCGAGGGCGGTGGGGCGCCCGACGATGGCGGTCTTCTGGACCTCCTGGCCGCCGACGATGACCTCGAGCGAGGTGACGTCGATCCACGGAGCGGCGCGAACGGTGACGTGGGCGGGGACGAGCTCGTCCGTGGTCTCGATCTCGTCGCCGGGCCCCGCGCCGCGCACGTCGACGTCGAGCATCGGGCCGCTCGTCACCGTCGCGTGCCCCTTCTTGATCGCGGCGACGACCGCCGCGGTGTCGATCGAGCCGCCACCTTCCGCGGCCGCGGCGTCGCCGACGCGCGCCATGGTCCGCGGATAGCCGGCCCAGCTGAACTGGATGCGGTGCGAGTCGCTGCTGCCGATCGCCGCGTAGCGATGTCCGAGGTTCAGGAGCGCGTAAAAATCCTTCAGCACTGCGTCGACGCGGTAAGGGCGCGCGGCGTCGTACCCGTTGTAGACCTCGATCGCGTCGAAGTCGGTGCGCATCCGCGGCGGCGGCGCGGGCGTCCCGGAGGCCCACTGGAAGATCTCGAAGTAGCCGATGGCCTGCGGCAAGCGCGGGTGGTTGATGACGAGGACGCGGTTCGGATCGCCGCGGCGGGCGGCGGCGAAGATGGCGCCCACGCTGGTCTGGCGATACGGCGGCGCAGGACCCGGCGGATACGGGAACACGCCGAAGTGACCGAAGCGCGGGTTGAAGGTGGTGACCTCGACGCCGTGCACCCACGCGAGCTGGTTGGCGAGGTCTTGCGTCTCGAGCGCCGGCCCGTAGTCGCCGACGAGGTTGTGCTCGGTCGGCACCGCGAAGTCGACGCCGGCGGCGACGAGCGAGAGCACGCGATCCTCGACCGACACCGGCGAGTCGAAGCTGGGGCGCGCGTGGACGTGGAGATCGCAGCCGACGACGCCGGGCGTGGGGACGACGTGGCGGAGCGCGAGTTCGGCGCTCGCGCTGCGACCGCCGACGATCTCGACGATCTTCGTGTCGATCGACCACTCGATGCCCTTGGTCGCGGCGACGCGGTAGCGGCCTGCGGGGAGCGGCGTCATGATCTCGCCGCGGAGGGAGTCGATGATCGGACCGGCACCCGACGCGCGGTAGTCGGGGCCGAAGCTCGGATCGAGTGTGCCGTCGATGCCGTGGACGACGACCCGCGCGGTGAGCGGCGCGCCGGTGTCGCTGTCGGTCACGCGCATCGCGAGCTCGCCGCCCGGCGACACGTCGAGGCGCAGCTCCCACGGGAGCCCCGGCGTGTACGAGCTCGGCGCGCTCGTCCGTGTCGGGTCGAGCGCCGCGTACCACTGCGTGACGGTGGTGGGCACATCCAAGACGAAGCGGCCGCCCGCCTCGGTCTGCACGCGTACGCGCGGCGCCCCCTCCGCGTCGAGCCCGAACACCTGCGCGCGCTCGGTCGTTCCCGTCACGATCCCGCGTACGCGCGCGGTCGGCGTCTCCGTCGCCGCGAAGAGCCCGCGCCAAATCGCGCCCGTCGACGCGCCGAGGATCACGCGGAGGCCGACCGTCGACTCCTTGGTGCCGTCGAAGGTCACCTCGGCGCTCGTGACGGCGAGGCGCATCGGGGTCTTGGGATCGGTGCCGCCGTCCTCGGCGATGAGCGCGACGCCGAGGGGGCCGCGCGCCGACGCAAAGCCGAGCGGACGCGGCGTCGTGTCGAGGACGACGATGCTGCCGGTCGTCACGCCGAGATCGGCCAGGTTGCCGGTGCCGCTCACGAACGCCGGCCGCCCGCCCGCCTCCGTCTCCATCCGCAGCGCCACAGTGTGCGCGGCGGCGAGCGGGCCCTTCGGCGAGAGGTGAAGATCGGCGACGAGCGCGTCGTCCTCGGGCTCGACGTGTAGATCGAAGAGGGCTCCGACCTCCTCGCCGCCGAGCGACAGCGGGATCGCCGCCGCGAACGAGCCCTTCTCCGACGCGTGAAGATCCTGTCGCCCGATCGACAGGAGCCGCGGCGTGCCGTTGACGACGATCGACACGGTGATGTCTCGTCCGACCGGCTCGTCGCGGCTCCGCAGCGTGATCGCGCCGCGCGCGCCGTGCAGCGTGAACGACGTCGCGCGACCGCCGAGCAGCGTCCCGGCGCCGGCGCGCTTCAGGCCAAGCTCGGGGAGGCGCGCTCGTCGTTGCGGCGCGCTCGCGGCGACGGCGAAGGCGATGCTCCCCACGAGCAGCCCGGCCAGCACGACGTGGAGCGGTCGAGGCTCGCTCACCTTCCGGTCAGCCTACCTCATCCGCACGTGGACCGCTCAGCACCGCGACGCGACTCGTCTCGCCGCGCGCGGCGAGCTGGACGACCAGATCGGCCTCGCCGCCGAGCGAGTTCTCCGCGCCTTCGCCCCACTCGACGATCACGATCGCTCCTTCTGCGCGCCGCTCGCGGAGGCCGAGGCGCGCGATCTCGACGGGCAACCCTTGTGCAGAGTCGCGGAGGCGATAGAGGTCCGCGTGAACGAGCGGGGCGGCCTTCGTCTCGTACTCCTGGACGAGCGTGAAGGTCGGGCTCGTGATCGGCACGTCCTCAGGCACGCCGAGCGCGCGCGCGATCGCCCGCGCGAGGTGCGTCTTGCCAGCGCCGAGGTCTCCCGAGAGGAGCACGAGATCACCGGGGACGAGGACCGCGGCGATCCGAACGCCGAGCGCGTCGGTCGCGTCGGGCGTCGCGAGGAGCATCAGAACCGAACGAGGCCGCGCAGCGTGCCGCCCGCGAGGACCAGCGTAGAGGAGCCGAGCACCGGCGCGATGTCCGCGCTCAAATCGACCTGGACCCGCTCGCCGATCCCGAGCGCGACGAACGCCGAGCCGCGCGCGTAGAAGCGGGCGGTGCGATCGCCACCGGTCGTAAAAAATGCGCCGATCGTCGCCTCGGGCCCCACGAAGAGACGCGCCGTCGGGACGATCGGAATCGCGTAGCGCGCGCCGGCGTCGAAGAAGATCGAGCCAGGCCCCACGACCGAGCCCGCGAAATCGGCGCGCAGCTCGAGGCCGGGGAGCGCGTCGAGCGCGTAGCCTCCGCTCGCCTCGAGCGAGAGCGCGGTGGGCGACCCCGTCGCATTCTTCGGGCGCGAGAGGGCGCTCGTCAGCGCGACACCGCCGCCGAGCGCGAGCGGATGCCCCTCGGCGTACGCGTGCTTCACCGCCGGCGGAGGAGGCGGAGGCGGCGGCGTGGGTGGCGGCACGGGCGGCGGCGGCGTGGGAGGAGGCACGGGCTTGGGCGGCTTCGGCTTCCCGTGCTGCCACGGAATGTCGGCGGTCCCGATGCCCTCGGGTCGCAAGAGCAGCGCGAGCATCTCGCCAATCTCCGCCGTCGCGTCGGCCGGCGTTATGTCACGCGCGAGCGACTCGACGCGCCCGGTCTCCACCTGGCACGCCTCGAGCTCGAGGCGGTAGCCGCCCTCCTTCGGATCGACGCGACCGCCGACGGTCCACTGCGATCCGCTCGCGCGACCTGCGGCGCGGTACTCTTCGCTCGTGTCGGCCGTGCCATCCTTGACGGCCATCTGCGCGGCGAGCATCTCGGAGTCGGACGCGAGCGTGTGGCCCTTGGCGACCGCGGCCGCCTTCGTCGCGTCGCGCGCGGCGTTCAAGTCGGTGCTCGTCGCCTGTCCTACGCTGGTGAATTGCAGGACCGCCGCCTTGTCGGCCAACGCACGCGCGGGCACGAAGAGGACGAGGGCGAAGAAGAAGAGGCGAAGAAACGGGGCAAGGGCTCTCATGAGCGATACACGCGTTCTAGCTCGGATTTGCCGCGCGAACCAACGGACTCAAGCGTGACCGGTCGGGAGCGGCACCAACTCGCCGGGTTGCGGGACCGCGCAGCGCGCTGACGGCACCCCGGTCGCCACCGCGCGCGCGAAGGCCGCCGCGGCGCCGTCCACCATCGACGCGAGGACGTACTTGGCCAGCGGATCGGAGAAGAACGCCTCCGCGTGCGAGGGGACGACCAGGCGCGCGCCGAGCTTCTTTGCGGCGATCACGGCGTCGTCCGGCGTCATCACGTGCATGGCGCCGCCCGCGATGCGTGTCCCGTCGACCGGCAGGATCGCCGCGGTCGGCGTGAAGCGCTCCGCGATGGCGTCCATCCCCGGAAACAGCCGCGTATCACCTGCAAAGTACACGCGTCTCCCCGCCCCCTCGACGACGTACCCGACCTCGTAGACGTCGTGCTCGGCCGGCACGGCCGTCACCCTGGCGCCGAGGACTGTCATGGTCTCGCCGGCGCGCAGGACGAAGATCTCCTTGTAGCCGAGCGCACGCACGCGCGCGGCGAGCTCGTCGGTCGCGACGATCACCTTGGCGCGCTTGTCGAGCCGATCGATCGCGCGGAGATCGGCGTGATCGGCGTGATCGTGGGTCACGAGGAGGCCGTCGAGGTCCCCGATCTGCTCGGGCAGCGTCGCCGGACCGCGCGCGTGCGAGAGCGCGCCGAACGCCGGATCGTAGAACCACGGATCGGTGAGGAACCGCACGCCCGAGACCGACAGGAGGTGCGTGGAGTGCCCGACGTGGACGAGCGCGCCGTCCGAGAGCGACGCCGACGCCGCGAGCTCGGTGCGGCTCTGCGCGAAACGCTCGCGTCCGTCCGTCGGCCGCACGAACGCGTGGTCGAACGTGCCGCGCAGCGACAGGTACTCCACGGCGCCGATGCCGATGCCGCCCAACGCGGCAGCGAGCGCGCGACGACGCGTGACGAGCTTCACCGGGCGAGCTTACCCGACGAGGCCGTCACGCGCGGATCTGCGCGTAGAGCTTTTGCATCGTCGGCCGCGCCCGCTCGGCGAGCGCACGTACGCCCGCCTCGAGGCGCTGACCGGTCCGCCATCCGTCCCACGCGGTGAGGGCGATCTCGTGGGCGATCGATCGGGGGCGTGCGCCGTCCGGCCTCGCCGCGCGCGGCTGCCGCCATTTCACGACCGCGCGCTGCACGCCGCTCCAAAAGCGCGCGCGCGCCGCAAGGCTCAGCATCGCTCCGCGTCGCACCTGCGCTTGCGCTTCTTCCGTCGTCGCGTAGAGGGCGAGCGCCTCCTCGAGCCACGCGCCGTGGTCCTCGTCCTGATCGACGTGCAGCGTGAAGTATCCGATCGCTGCCTCCTCGATGCCCGCGCGACGGAGCCCTGGGATCACCGCCTCGAACATCCTGGGGATCGCCCACTCGTGGCCCGGCCCGACCGCGCCGAGCCCGACCAAGAACGGCTCGTCGGCGACGATGCGACGGTGCTCGCGGATGAACTCGTTCGCGGGGCCCGGCACGCGAACGTCGAGCCGCCCCGGCACGTCGCTCCCGCACGCACGCAAGAAATGGCCGTATAGCGTCGCGTGATCCTCACCGCGCGAGCCTTCGCCGTACTCGTCGACGAGCACCTTCGCCAGCCACAGCTTCGCCTCGCTCGACGGAGCGCGGCACAAGAGCCGCTCGAGGTAGCTCGTGAAGACGCACACGAGCGGGTAGTGATTCTCGCCGAAGACCTTGTAGTCCTCGCGCGAGAACGGCGCCGTCGCGATTCGGTTCAAGAAGACGTGGTTGGTCGCCGGGTGCGTCTCGATCTCGCGACGCAACTCCGCGAGGAACTCCTTCGCCGGCTTCACTCCGCCGCTCCTTCCAGCTCGTCGACCCACGTCTTCTTGGGGATGCGCAAACGCACGAGGCCGTCCGGCGCCTTCTGCTTCTTCTGCGCCTTCTCCGCCTCGTGCTCGTCGCCGCGCGGGTACGTCACGTCCTCCCACGTCAGGCCCGCCTTGGCGCCAGGCCCGTTCATCAGCCCCTCCTCGTCGCGCAGGAACGAGCGGTAGTCGTAGTGCACGCGCTGGTAGCGCCACGTGCGCGCGTAGAACCACGCCATGCCAACGAGGATCTTGGCGACGAACTTGGTCCGCCGCTTCGCGAACACCTCGAAGGCCGCGCGCACGCTCGAGTCGGTCTCGTCGTAGAAGCGGCACATCTGCTTGTAGAACTCGTCGCGTGGGAGACGCGTCGGCAGGACGGCGTGGAGCAGATCGAAGAGGCGGTGATCGGTCGTGAGGAGCTGGTCCTTGTACGCGTGGAACAGCTGCGTGCCGGGGAGCGGCGTCAAGATCGTGAAGAGCGGGATCGCGATCTTGAGGCTGCGCACGTACTCGAAGAGCTGCTCGAACTGCGCGACCGTCCAGTCCGCGCGCGCCATGAAGATTCCGGTCATGAAGATGCCGTTGTCCGCCATGATCTCGTTGGCGCGCTGGTTCTTCTGCCAGGTGTTCTTCTTGCGGAGCGCGGCGAGGTTGTCGTCGTCGTTCGACTCGTAGCCGGAGAGCACCATGACGAGCCCGTTCCGCGCGAGGCGGGCGATGAGCTCCGGGTGATCGGCGGCGAAATCGGTGCGCCCCTGGGTGAGCCAGTATTTCTTCACGCCGCGGCGCTCGAGCTCGTCGCACAGCTCGGTCGCGCGCTTCTTGCTGGTGAGAAAATTGTCGTCGAGCACGAAGACGAACGGCTCGTCGCACGCCTCCATCTGGTCGACGATGCGCTTGGCCGAGAGGAAGCGCGTGCGCCGCTCGTAAAATTCCCAGATCGCGCAGAAGTTGCAATCGAACGAGCACCCTCGGCTCGTGAAGATCGACGCCATCGGGCGAATGCCAGTGAAGAAGTAGCGACCCTTGTACTTTGCGATGAGCCGGCGATCCGGCGCCGGGAGCTCGTCGAGGTTCGCCGTCTGCTCGCGCTTGCCGTTCGCGCGGCGGACGCCGTCGGCGTCGCGGTAGCGAGCCCCTCTCACGCCGGCGAAGGTGCGATCGTTCGCGCCGCGCTGCGCGTCCCATCGCGTGCACAGCTCGCGAAAGGTCAGCTCGCCCTCGCCCTGCACGACGACGTCGACGTACGGCTCGTCGAACTCGTCGGGGCACAACGTCGGGTGGTGGCCACCGACCACGGTCAGCGCGTCCGGCCTTATCGAGCGCGCCATGCGCAGCACCGCCTTCGCTTGGTAGGCGTCGGTGGTCATGCTCGTCGTGCCGACGACGTCAGGCAGGAAGCGAACGAGCTCACGAGCGAGCGCGTCCTCGTCCTCCAGCCGCATGTCGAGCACGCGCACCTCGTGATCGCCCCCGACGGCGGCGCCGACCGCGGTGAGGGCCACCGGCTCGGAGAGCCACACGACGTTCTCCAACCCGAGGCGTCCGTTGTCGAACGGCGTCGGCATCACCAATAGCACCCGCATGTTGGCCTCCTCCGTGGGTGGATTCGTCCGCCGCGCATTATTGGATGCACCGCCGACGACCCGTTGTCTAACGATAGACACCTGCATCGCGCCCGCCAACCGCCTGATTTTTACTACAAATCCCCACTCTACAATTCGAGTTGTTGGACGACATTTTCGGGGGGCGTACGGCTCGGGTGCGAACCGCGCGCGGCGGGTGCGAAGAGAATGATGCGACGGAGGAGGGTTCGACACGCGCAAGCGAGCGATATCCCGATCGGTATAGTTGGTGCACGCCGGAGGTGCATGCGAACCAAGCGGGTCGGGCGGGGAGTTGCGGTGGGTGCGTGTGCGATCGCGTTGGTCACCGCGTGCACGGTGCGGTCGACGGGCCCGGCGGCACCGCCCACCGCCGCCGACTACTGTCGCTCGCCGTGCTCGCCGAGCAAAGGGCATCCGTGCGGCGCCAAAGACGCGGCGGCGTGCATCTCGGAGTGCGTCGCGCGCGTCGAGGGCGTGAGCGACACGTGCCGAGAGTGCGTGCTCGGGATCTCCGGGTGGCGCGGGACGACGTGCTCGTGCGACAAGGTGTTCGGTCCGCTCGGCTCGCTGACGTGCACGCAGTGCGAGTGGGCCGGCAACACGCAGGGGTGCGGCACGAACTTTTCGAGCTGCAGCGGCGACAAGACGTGCTCCGGCTTCCAGATCGCCACGCGCCCGTCGACGCGCCGCGCGATGCTGCAGACGCAGGCGACGCCGCCGACGCCCGAGGCTGAAATCCGCTACGTCTTCTCGGGCTCCGCGCCCGCCGGCGCGTCGTCTTCTTCTGCGTCGGCCTTGGGCTCGGCCTTCTTGTCCTTGCCGACGAGCTTCTTTTCGCGCTTCGCGCTCGGCGCTTCGGCCAAGGTCTTCGTCTTGCGTTTCTTCTCGAGGTCGTCGGACGACGCGTCGGCGTCCTTCGCGGTCTCCGCTTCCTTCTCGTCCTCTTCTGCCTCTTCTTCTTCTTCCTCGTCGTCCTCACGCTCGGCGCGCACCTTCTCGGCGACCGACTCGGGGAGGCCGAGGCTCATCGCGGCCTTCGGGTTCTTGCGCGCCTCTTCCCAGAACCTCGCGTAGAAGAACGAGACGGCGAGCGCTGTGAGGAGCCCGATCCACTGGCTCGTCGAGAGCTGCACGGTGGTGGTCTCGCCAAAGCTCGCGGGCTTCAAGAGGAAGAACGCGGCGAGCGGCGTGAGGAGCGCGAGGACGCGCGCCGCCGTGCGGACGCGCTCGTTCTGGATGCCGAGCGCGATTCCGAACGTGAAGCCGAGCGCCATGAGGAGCAGCGCGCCAGGGATGAGGACGTGCTGCGCCATCACCGGCCCGTACGTGCCGCGCTCCTCGTCGTCGCGGATGACCTCGAGCAGGAAGCGGAGGACGCCGTACCCGAACACGAAGAGGAAGAAGATCTGGCCGCGGAACTTCTGGTTCTTCCGCTGCATGAGCAGGATGACGAGGAGCAGCAGGCCGCAGAGCGACTCGTAGATCTGCGTCGGGTGCACGGGCAACGACGAGTTCAACGCGAGCGCCTTGTCGTGGTGCGTGACGAGGTGGCGCACGTACGCCGGCGAGCCTTGTCCGCTGTCGAGCGTCGTGTCGGGCCAGTGCGGGAAGGTGCCGAGCTTCTGCAGCCACATCGGCGCGTCCTTGCCGAGCGTCGTGCCGAAGTCGCAGCCGAAGAGGTAGCAGCCGATGCGCGTAACGAGGAGGCCCGCCGCGAGGCTCGGCACCGCGACGTCGGCCCACGGCATGAGGCGGATGCGGTTTCGCGAGAGGTACATCCAGCTGCCGACGTAGCCGCCGAGGAAGCCGCCGTACGCCACGAGCCCGCCGCGGCGCAGCGCGAAGACGTCGGAGAACGTCTTGAACTCGTCGAGGTTCGTGGCGATGTAGAGGATGCGCGAGCCGATGATGGCGGCTACCGCGGTGAAGACGTAGCAGTTGGCCATCGTCTCCTTGGGCAAGCCGTCGCGATCCGCCAGCGTCAGCGTCAAGTACCAGCCCACGACGAGCGAGAGGCCGAGCATGACGCCGTACGAGTAGATGGGAACGAACTCCGCCTCGTAGGTCTTGTCTCGGAAGTACCAGGCGCCCGCGGCGGCCGCGATGCCCACCAGGATCGCGCCGAGCGCGCCTTGCTTGTCCTGCTTCCGCTGCGACCACGCGCCGTAGAGCAGAGCGATGACGGAGAACGCGACGAGCGCCCACCAGATCTTGAGCGGCCGGTGGGGCAATGGGATGCGGAGCAGGATGGGGTGCATGGCCAGGGACGTTCTTACACAAAAGCCGCGACAATCGCACGTCGTGCTAAAAAGTGGCCGTGAACGCCCGGTCCCGGTCCTCGTCCGCCCCTCCCTTCCGCCGCTCGCTTTTCGGGCGGCTCGCCCGCATCGGCTGGCTCTGCCCCGTCCTTGGAGCGGCCTGCGTTCCGCCCGGGAACAGCACCCCGACCGACTCCGGCCCGCCCAGCGCGTCGGCGACGCCGACCTCGACCGTCCGTGCGTCCGTGAACGTGATGACCGCTCCCTTCTCCGACAATTTCGACCGTCCGAACACGCCGTTCGGCGCGAACACCGGCGACGGCGGCGCGAACGGCACCCTGACGCCGACCTTCATCGCCCTCGGGGACGCCGCGACCGACGCCGCCCACGTGACCGACGCCGCGCGCGGCTCCGACGCACGCACCGACGCCATGACCGAAGCGGGCGCCGCGATCGCCGTGGCCGACACCGGTCCGGTCGTCAATGCCGAAGCCGAGCCGGTCGGCCCCGACTGGATGGTCACCTCCCCGGTCCTCCACGCGTGGCGCGTCGAGAACGGGAAGCTCTGCGGCCAGAACGCGAAGAATCACGGCATCTGGCTGAAGCGCACCCTCCCGGTGAACGCGCGCGTCGAGTACGACGCCATCACCTACTCGGAGGAGGGGGACCTGAAATCCGAGATCTGGGGCGACGGCGTCTCCGCGGCGACGAGCACGTCGTACACGAACGCGACCTCGTACCTGGCCATCTTTGGCGGCTGGAAGAACAAGTTCCACGTGCTCGCGCGGATCAACGAACACGGCGACGATCGCAAGGAAATCAAGGTCGATCCGACGAGCGACGACCCGCGCCAGAAGCCCGTCGTGCGCGGCCAGCAGTACCACGTGAAGGTCGAGCGGACCGATGGCAAGACCGTGAAATTCTACGTGGACGACCTCGAGTACCTGACCTTCGCCGACGCGAGCCCGCTCACCGGCATGGGCCACGACCACTTCGGCTTCAACGAGTGGCAGGTCAAGGTCTGCTTCGACAACGTGAAGATCACGCCTCTCTAGCCCCTGGTGGGTCGCGCCAGTCGTTTGACCGCGACGCTCAAACGACTTCTGCGGCCACTGGTGGGTCGCGCCAGTCGTTTGACCGCGACGGTCAAACGACTTCTGCTCTTGGCGATCCGAGGGGGTAGACTGGGGAGGCCGTGGCCGAGCCGAAGACCAGCAACCAGACGAGGCCCGGCACCACCAAGCCCGGCAACACGAAGCCCGGCACTCGGCAAGCGCGCCAGCGGGCTCAGAAAGAGCAGCAGGAAGATCTCGAGACGCTGGTGACCGAGCTCGAGCAGCGCGTCGACCGCCTGCGCGCCGCGTACGACATGTACTTCATGGGGATCGAGAAGCTGATGCCTCACGTCCAGATCAAGGACGTCGAGCGGCGCCTTCAGGAGCTGCGCAAGGTCCAGATCCGGAACACGGCGCTGCGCTTCAAGTTCCAGAACACGCTGCAGCGGTACAACACGTACCAGTCGTACTGGGCGCGCATCGTGCGGCAGATCGAGGAAGGTACGTACAAGCGCGACGTGCGGCGCGCGAACGAGCGCTTCGGCACCGGTGCACAGCGGCGCGGCGCGGCGAAAGAGATCGAGATCGACGTCGATCTCGACGATCTGATGAGCGAAGACGCCAACCTCGACGATCTCATGGGAGGCTCGGATCTCGACGCGGACGCGCCGGACACGCTGCGGCCCGCAGCGCCGCCGGACTTCGACATGCCAGACATCCCGCGGCCCACCGAGTCGCGGCGGTTCATGAGCCTCGATCCGCCGGACCTGGGGATCCCGTACGAGGCGCCGCCGGGGCCGATCGAGGAGCGTCCGTCGCAGAGGCACCTCTCGCGGACGGACGCGAAGGCCATGCTTCCGCCCGCTGCCACGCCGCCGCGCCCCGCGAGGATGCCGCTCTTTCCGGCGGCGGTCGCGCCAGCGTCCGTCCCGAGACTCGCGCCTGCAGCACCTGCAGTTGCCGCGGCCCCGGCTCCAGCCGCTCCAGCCGCTCCTGCCGCTCCTGCCGCTCATGCCGCTCCTCCCCCCCAGCCGGCCACCACGAAGCGAAGGAGCACGCCGCCGCCACCAAGAGACGGCGCAGCCCGGCCGACCCGCAAGAGCACGCGTCCGGGCCCGAACGGCGCGAAGCCCCCGGAGCCGAGGCCCGCGCCGAAGCCGGGGGACCTCTCCGAGCAGCGCCTACGCCAGCTCTACTCACAGTACGTCGAGACGAAGCGCGCGCAGAAGGAGTCGACCGCCGGCCTGTCCTACGAGTCGCTCTCCAAGAACCTCCGCGAATCGAGCGAGAAGCTCAAAGAGAAGCACGGCGGCAAGAAGGTCGACTTCGAGGTCACCGTCAAAGACGGCAAAACCATCCTGCGCCCCGTCGTTAAGTAACCCCTCAAGAAATAACCTCTCAAGCACGCCGGCGTGCCCGGCACGCCTTCGCCGCAGGCGATCGGGGGAGGCCTCTGCCACGAAGTGGTGGAGGGGCCGGAGGCCCCACACGACCGTCAAACTAAGCGCGCCGCGCTTAGTGCGTGTACGGGCGATCGACCGGCGGCCGGACGCTCGGGGGGCGGGAGGAGGGGGGATCGACCTCGGCGGCGTCGTCGCAGAAGACGATCGCGCAGTGGCGGCTTTGGCCGTCCTGGATGCGGCTGCAAAGCTCGACGAGATCCTCGTCCGAGTCGACAACGCTGCCCTCTACCGGCTGGGCGGTCCGCGCGTCGTACTTGCAGTTGTCGAGTGCGACCCAGCGCCCGCGGAACTCCTCCGTCTGCCGAATCTGCGACCAGGTGAACCGACTGATTCCCATGCCGCTTCTCGGATACACGAGGCCCCAACGCCGGTCAAGGAACGGCTGTGGCAACAGTTTCACACTGCTGATTGTATGATCAGTCTAAATGGATCGATTTCATTGATCTCATGAGCAATTTCCAGAGGCCGACCCGCAGCGTTGCCGGGTAGGCTGCGAGCGATGGCGCGGGGTGCAATCGGCTGGGTGACGCGCTGGGCGACGCTCTCCGGGGTGCTCGCGGCGTGCGGGATGGGGGCGGTGCCGGCGCGGGTGCCCAACGGCGCGCGCTACCGTGCGCGCGACCTTGCGCCGGGTCAGGTCGCGGCCAAGGGGTCGCTCTTCGGGACCGACATCGTGGGCCTTCCGACGGGGGCGTCGATGACCCCCGACGCCGCGCCTGGCTCCAGCGTCTTCGAGCTCGACCCTCACCTGGCGCGCGCGCCCGCGTTTCGCGCGGGCAACGCCGTCGCGACCGCGCTCTCGCCCGACACGCGAACGCTCGCCGTGCTCACGAGCGGCTACAACCTGACCTTCGACGCCGAGGGAAAGCAGCTGGAGGACGGCTCGCGCGAGTCCGTCTGCATCTACGACGGCCCCGGCGGCGCGCCGCGCGAGACCCACGTGGTACCGATCCCGAACGCGTTCGGAGGAATCGCCTTCTCGCCCGATGGGGCCCGCGTATGGGTGAGCGGGGGCTCCGACGATGCCCTCCACGAGCTCGCGCGTGACGCCGCCGGACGATTCACGGCGCGCGGGGAGCCGATCGCGCTTGGGCACACGCACGGGCTCGGAATCCATCAAGGCCCCTACGCCGGCGGTCTCGCGGTCACGCGGAGCGGCGCCCGCGTCCTCGTCGCCAACCACGAGAACGACACGGTCTCGATCGTCGATGCCGCCACGCGCGCGGTGATCGCCGAGGTTCGCCTCGCGCCTGGCGGGGGCGCCACGGGCGGGGAATTTCCCGCGGGCATCGTGGCCCTCGGCGAGACGCGCGCGCTCGTGGCGTGCCAGCGCGATCGCGAGGTCGTGGAGATCGATCTCGCCGCGGCGAGGGTCACGCGCAGGATCAAGGTGGGCGGCCAGCCGACGAAGCTCGTGGCCAACGCACGCGAGACGCGCGTCTACGTCGCCAACGCGAACAGCGACACCGTCAGCGTGATCGACGTCGCCGCCGGCAAGGTCGTCGGCGAGATCGGCACCGCGGCCGCCATGAGCGCGCCCAAAACCGCGCTCCTCTTACGCGGATCGAACCCGAACTCGGTGGCGCTCTCGCCCGACGAGAAGACCCTCTACGTCACCAACGGAGGGAACAACACGCTCGCGATCGTCCGGCTCGACGGCGATCGGGGCGAGGTCGCCGGCCTCGTGCCGACCGGATTTTACCCGAACGCCGTGAGCGTCTCGGGCAGCGGCGACCGGCTCTTCGTCGCGCACGGCAAGAGCCCGACCGGCCCGAACCCCGGCGGCCCGTGGTCCGATCGCGCCCGCGGCTACAGCAGCTCCGATCCCGGAACCAAGAACCAGTACGCGCCGCAGCTCACGCACGGTGGGCTCGTATCGTTCCCCGTTCCGAAGGGCGCGACCCTCGACACGCTCACGACGCAGGCGCTCGCGAACAATCGCTTCGTCGTCGCCGACGACATCGAGCGACCGCCCAGCGTCTTCGCGGCGCTCCTCGGACGCGTGAAGCACGTGGTCTATGTCATCGGCGAGAACCGGACCTACGATCAGATCCTCGGCGACGTTCGCGGCGCCGACGGCGATCCGAAGCTTGTGCTCTGGGGAGAGGCGATCACCCCGAACCACCACCAGCTCGCGCGCACGTTCGTGACGCTCGATCGCTTCTTCGACTCCGGCGGCGTGTCCGGCGACGGCTGGCAGTGGAGCGTCGGCGGCCGGTCGACCGACGTCGCCGAGAAAGCGATCCCCGTCGAGTACGCGGGGCGCGGCGTGCACAGCTACGACTGGGAGGGCGGCAACCGCGGCATCAACGTCGGCCTCTCGTCGGTCGCGCAGCGCAAGGCGTGGAACCCGAAGACGCCCGACGATCCCGATCTCCTCCCCGGCACCGCGGACGTCGGCGCGATCGACGGGCCCGACGTCGGCGGTCGTGGATTCTTGTGGGACGCGGCGCTCGCGGCGGGCCGCACGGTGCGCAACTACGGCGTCTTCTGCGAGGACTTCCGGTACGGCCTGCCCGACGCCGATCCCGCCAAGGTGCCGCCGCTCCCGACGCCGTGGGAGTCGAAGACGCGCGTGGCCTTCCCGACGGCGCGCGCGCTGCTCGATCGGACCGATCCGTACTACCGCGGCTTCGATATGACGTTCGCGGACTACTGGCGCGAGATGGCGTGGGAGCGCGACTTCGACGAGCTCGTCGCGAAGGGGGAGCTGCCGACGCTGTCGCTCGTTCGCCTGCCGCACGATCACCTCGGACACTTCGATCACGCAGAGGACGGACTCGGTACGCCCGATCATCAGATCGCCGATCACGACTACGCGCTCGGGCGGCTCGTCGAGAAGATCTCGCGGAGCCCGTTCTGGGAGAGCACGGTCATCGTGAAGCTCGAAGACGACGCGCAGAACGGCGCCGATCACGTCGACGCGCACCGGAGCTTCGTCCTCTTCGCGGGCGGGCACGTGAAGCGCGGCGGGGCGGTGGTGTCGACGCCGTACACGACGCCCAGTGTGCTGCGGACGATCGGGCTCCTCCTTGGCTTGCCGCCGCTCGGCCAGCAGGACGCGACGGCGCGGCCGATCGAGGAAGCGTTCGACGTGAACGCGAACCTCGCGCCGATCGCTGCCATCGTGCCGGCGGTGCTCCGTACGTCGCGCTTGCCGCTGCCGCCTCCGGGACCCGGCGAGGCGACGGCGCGCGCGCGGGGCGACGCGGCGAGCTGGGGGCTGCTGACGCGCGGCATGGACTTCCGCCACGAGGACACGCTGCCGACCGAGCTCTGGAACCGTCAGCTCGCGTGCGGCCTCGGCGTGCGCGCGGCCGGATGCGTGTCGGAGACGCCGCCCCTCTTGTCGCGCAGGTCCGACGACGGCGACGACGACGACGATTGAAGATCGCTCAACGCGAGAACGCGACGAGCAGCACCCGCAAGAGCAGGTAGGCCGCGAGCAGTGAGAGAACCACCGCGTTTTTAGCTGCAAATCGAGCCAGGCGTTCACCGACTCCCTCGCGATGCGCGTGCACCGGCTCACCGTCGGTGAACCGCCTCACGTCGTCGGCGAGCGCGACCGCCGACGGGTACCGCGCCTCGGGCGTGGGCTCCATCGCCTTGCGGCAAATCGAGGCGAGCGGCGGCGGCGCGGGAGCGGCGAGGAGAAACTTCAGCACCGCGCCGAGTGAATAGACGTCGGACCACGCCCCCGTCCTCGACGCCTCGCCGCGCGCTTGCTCGGGCGCCATGTACGCGCGCGTGCCAAGCACCGCGCCGTCCGGCTCGGCGTCATCTAGCTCCTTCGCGACGCCCCAATCCATGACGAGCGCCTCCCCGAACGCACCGACCATCACGTTCTCCGGCTTTAGATCGCGGTGCACGATCCCCTCAGCATGCGCGAGGGCGACCGCCTCGCAGATGCGCATGAAGAGCCGCAGCTGCGCGCGCACGTCGAGGTTGACCTTTGCCCAGGCGTCGAGCCGCTCGCCGCGCACGCGTTTCATCACGTAGTAGACGCGGCCGTCGGGCAACGTTCCGACGTCGTGCACCGGCACGATCCCCGGGTGCTCCAAGCGCGCGAGGATCCTGGCTTCGCGTCGCACGCGCTCGGTCGTCTCGGTCGACCATGCCGGCGCGAACGACACCTTGAGCGCCACCTCGCGGCCCAGCGCCTCGTCGACGACCGCGTAGACCGCGCCCATTCCGCCGCGCCCCAGCGGTCCCACCATGCGGTACTTCGTCGCCGAGAGATCCGGCGCGTCGGCGACCTCGCGCACGTGATCGAGCACGTCGTCGGGCAGCCACATCAGCCCGGCTCCGTCGGCTTTGCCAGCAGGAACGCCGCCTCCCGATCGAGCTCGGCGTCGTTCGAGGTGATCTCGGCGAGCTTCTCGAGGACGAGGCGTCGGAGCTCACGACGCGCGAACGCGAGGTGGTTCGTCACGGTCGTCACCGGCACGCCGCGCGACGCCGCGAGCGCGTCGTAGGTGGGCCGCCCTGCGGGATCGACGAGATCGTACGCCGCGAAGAGCTCAAAATGCCCTCGTTTGCCAGACGTCGCGAGCTCCTCCTCGAGCGCCGCGACCGCGAGCGTGAAGAGGCTGCGGCGCCATTCGCGATCGAAGCCCTCCTCCGGCGACTCCCAGGTAGCGGCGCTCGCGAGGGACAGCTCGCGCTCGGCCTCGCCAAAATCAAGCGACAGGTTCGTCGCGCCGCCGCCGCGCTTTTGCCGTGTCGTCGCCTTGCGGACGTCCATCACGTGCCGGTCGAGGCATACGCGGAAGAACGTCCGGAACCGCGCGCGCGCCGGATCGAACGACGCGAACGCGTCCCCTCTGATGGCGCCCTCGAAGAAGCCCTGGGTCGCGTCCTCGGCGTCCTCGCGCGACGCCCTCCAACGCATTCGGACGTATTTGTACGCCGCCTTCCAGTACGCCGCGACCAGCGCCGCCCACGAGCGCGCGCGTTCGGACGGATCCGGGCTCGTCGCGCCGCGCACCGCCGAGCCGCGCGTCGTGGGAAACCGCGCGTTGCCGATCGCGGAGTCGTCGGGCACGATGCTCATCAGCCTACGTCGCACGCCGAGGCGCGACAATCGACGCCGCCCGCTTTCGACGTGCACCTTTTCTCGAAAGACTCCCGCGCGGACGTCGAAGAGAGCTTCGGGGCTGCGTGGGCGGCCATTTTCCCCAGGAGCGTTTCGCTCCGCTGCGTTTCGCTCCACTCATCGAACCGGAGACAGATTCCATGCTCAATCGTCCTTTGCTCGGTCTTCTCGCCGGCGCCGGCCTCGGCGCGATCGACGGCCTCTCGGCGCTCGTCTCCTCTCCCGAAATGAGCGATCAAATCGGCGGCATCGTCATCGGTTCCACATTCAAGGGCCTCCTGGCAGGCGTGCTCGTCGGCCTCATCGCGCGCCGCATGAAGAACCCCACCCTGGGCATCGCGGTCGGCACCGCCCTCGCGGCGCTCATCACATTCCCGATCGCGCACATGAACGCGACGCACTATGGCCGCGCCGACTACTACTGGAAGATCATGCTGCCGGGCGCGCTGGTCGGCGCGATCGTCGGCTACGTCGTCATCCGCTACGGAAAGCCGCGCGAGGCCGCCGTCGCGTCCGTCACGTGAGGCGCTCTCTTCAGAAGCCGTTGAGCGCGGCGACGACGCGGAACAGATCGCCCGTCTCGTAGAAGTCGACCGCGACGAAGTTGGGTAGATCGTGCGCGCCGTCGCCGCACGCCTTCGCGCGTCCGTACAGCGCGGCGTAGGCGTTGGCGACAGGGGCCTTGCTCTTGTCCGGCAGGCTGTTGGTGCTGAGCCAGTGGTTCACCAGGAAGAGCGCGTTCGTCGTCTGCCCGCGGTTCAGCGCGCACGAGAAGTCGGCGGGCTGGGTGAACGTGTACGGCGTGTCCCACGCGATCGAATAAAATTCGTAGATGCCCGCGGGCGGGCTCGTCTTCGTGGTGATTCCTTCGACGCCGACGACGAGGCGCTTGTTCGACGAGATCATCGCGCCCAGCGTCGGCCAGCCCGCGGCGGGGTCCGCGGCCACGAGCATCGCGGCGAGGCCCGCGGTCGCGAGGTCGGCGAGCAGATCGGCGGCCGGAACGTAGTCCTCGTAGTCGAGCGTCACCACCTCGCGCGGGTTCGCGTCGAGGAACGCCTTCAGCTCGGCGAGGACTTCGAGGTGCGATTTTTTCGCGAGCGCGCACGACACGTGACAGAGCGCGCGCGCGCCGGCGTCGTCGTAGACATCGAGCATCATGCACCGCACGCCGTCGACGAGCTGCTTGGCGATCCCGCTGTCCTGATTCCGGTACGGCGGGTCGAAGCCGTACGCCGCCGTCGAGTACGCGTTGTGCGTGCACGGAAACGCGACCTCGTCGAAGCGGCGCGCGCACAGCTCGGGGTGGCCGTTGCATGCGGGCGGCGCCGCGTCATTCGGGGCATCGGCCGACGACGCGTCCGCGATCGCGCCGTCCGCTCCGGCGTCGACGGCGTCGGGGGCACGCGCACTAGAGGAGGAGCACGCGACGAAAGCGATGCTCGCCGCGAAGGACCAGATCGCGCCGCGTCGCATGGTCAGCCCAGCACCGCGCGGACGTAGAGCCCGAGTTGCTTCCTCTTCATGAACCCCGGGAGCTGCCCCCACGTCCGCCGTGCCTCGCGCAAGGCCTCGCGCGCGCCGTCCTTGTTGCCCTGCCGGCGCCGCACGCGCGACAGACGCACGAGCGGCTCGAGCGACGACGTGTTGTACGTCGAGCTCACTTGGAGCGCCTCCTCGGCCTGCGGCAATCGCTCGAGGCGCTCGAGCGCGTCGGCAGCGCCGAGGTACGCCTCGCCGAAGCGGCGGAAGGTGCGCTCGTTGCCGCGCGGGTTCTTGCTGGAGAACGGCTCGCCCTTGTCGGGATCGATCCCCACCGCCTCGCCGAACGCGCGCAGCGCTCCTTCGGCGTCGCCCGCCTTCAGGCGCGCGACGCCGCGGAGGTAGGCGATCTCTTGGTTGTGCGGATCGAGCTTCTGCGCCTCCTCGAGCCAGTGCAGCGCGGTCCTGGGCATCCGGAGATCGAGGTACGCGAGGCCGAGGTCGCGCCGCGCCGGAACGTTCGCGGCGTTCATGGACGAGAGGCGCCGCAGCCGGCCGATGCGCGACAGGTTCTTGATGAGGACGACCGGATCGGGGAGCCACGGCTGCAGCACGAAGAAGACGAGCGCGATGGCGCCAACCTTCGGGTTCTTCTCCGCGAACGCGAGGAAGAAGGTCGCTGCATAGTACATCCAGTAGTAGTTCATGCGTCGGGGCGCGCCTTCTCCGAGGGCAGCAATGTGGTACGGGCGTCTCGTACCAGGGCTTCCCTACGCGTCAATGGCCGTCCGTCCGGCAGGGCGCGCAGCGGGATTGATTTCGGGGCAGCCTCGCGCCGTCGCGTGGCATTCTGTGGCGACCCACCGGAGGGCTAGATGGCGGCCGGCGAGTCGGAGAAGATGCGGGCGCGGCTGGCGGCGGCGGGCTGGTCGGTCGTCCGCGTGCGCGAGAACGCGCTCGTGATCAAAGACGTGCCGATGGACGTGACGAAGTGCACGACCACCCGCGGGCCGCTGCGTGCGGATGTCGTTCGTCGTGGTCTCTGCGCGGAGGCCGACTTCGTGGACCACACGACGACGTTCGGCCCGCTCGTCGCGGTAGGTTGGGCCGGTGAGACGCGGTACCACGTGAAGGTTGCCGACGCCGCGCGCGCCTTCGACGAGCTGGCCGCGCTGCAGGGCCTCTTCGACCCCTGCACGTTCGAGGCGTCGATCGCGCTCGTGGAGGCCCGCGGCTTCGTGGTCGACCGGCGCGCCAGCGTCGAGGACGAGTACGACGAGTTTCACCGAACGATCGAGGCGCGAAAGGCCGGCGAGCACATGAGCCTCTCGTACGCGTACCGGGGGTACGGCGAGCCGATGGGGATGTCCGTCTGCCCCTCGTCGGGGGACGCGGAGATGCGTCAGGGCTCCTTCACCTTGACCATCCGCGTCTGGTCGCTCGCCGCTGCGGAGGATCTCCTCGGCGTGCTCCTCGCATCGCCGGCGCCATGAGAGACACGCTTGCCCGCGGGCGACGTCGTCAACGCGGAGCGCCCTTCGTGTCGTAGGTGGACTCGCAGATGGGTTTCTTGCCGTTCGGGGTCTGCACGGTCACGGTGAAGTCGGCGCTCGCGACGCCCACGGCCTTCACGTACGTCGACGCGATGACGTCGCACGCCGGGCTCTTGGTGGCGCTCTGCACCTGGCAAGTGATCATGAGGCCGTCGGGCATGCCCGCGTCGGTCCCGGCGTCGACCAGATCGCTCATGAGGGCGGCGAAGTCCTTCATGTCGAGGACCATCGCCTGCTCACAGCCGAGCGCGCGGATCTCTGGTGTGCCCGGCGCCTTCAGGCCCCTCTCGGCGATCTTGGTCCCCTCGCCGATGACCTTGAAAGCTGTCTTGCCGACCTTGCTCGTGGCAAACGCGTAAACGCCGATCCCGACGGCGATGCTGCCGAGGAGCAGCACGACACCGCCGACGATGAGCGCGATGACGCACCCGCTCATCTTCTTCTGGGGCGGCGGGGGACCGTCTGCATACGGGGGGCCGTTCACGAACGTCAGGCTACCGCGAATCGCGACCAAAGCACCGCCGGTACGCCCAGGCAAGGAGCGGTCGAGCAGGCGTGCGCACGACGCAATTTTGCGCTACACAGCCGCCTCGACGTGCACGATTCCTCCCGTTTCGACGAGCTTTTCTCGCGCCGGCCCGCCCTCCTCGCCCCGCTGGAGGACGTGTCGGACGCGGTGTTTCGGCGCCTCTGCCGCAAGCACGGCGCGGAGATTTGCCTGACCGAGTTCGTTAACGTCGAGGGCCTCCTGCGCGGCTGTCGCAACGCGCGCCGCAAGATCGCCCTCGCGCCCGACGACGAGCTCACGGCGATCCAGATCTACGGCGCCGATCCCGAGCGCCTCGCCGAGGCCGCGCGCTACGCCGCGAGCGCCGAGCCGTTCTACCTCGACATCAACTGCGGCTGCTGGGTTCCCAAGATCGCCGGCCGCGGCGCAGGGGCTGGGTGGCTGCGCGATCCGGCGGCGATGGTCGCGATGGCGAAGATGGTCGTCGAGAGCGTCTCGCTCCCCGTCACCGTCAAGACGCGCATCGGCTACGGCCCCGAGTCGGAGATGCCCATCGTCGACCTCGCGCGCCGGCTCGAAGACGTGGGCGTGCGCGCGCTCACCATCCACTGCCGCACCGCGAAGATGGGGCACAGCGGCGCCGCGGACTGGACGTGGGCGGCGAAGGCGCGCGAGGTCGTGACGATCCCGGTCATCGTGAACGGCGTCGTGAAGACGGGCGACGACGCCGATCGCGCGCTCGCGACGACGCGATGCGCGGGCGTCATGGTGGGCCGCCGCGCCATCGAGCACCCGTGGGTCTTCCGCGAGATCCGCGCGAAGCTCGATCGCGGCGAAGACCTCCCGGGCCCCACGTCCGACGAGCGCATCGATCTCTGCAAGGAGCACCTCCTCGCCAACGTCGAGGCGCGCGGCGAGCCGTACGGCGTGCGCGTCACGCGTCGACATTTGTCGGGCTACCTGAAGGGCCTGCACGGCGCCGCAGAGCTTCGTCGTCAGCTCAATGTGTGCGACTCGCTCGCGCAATGCCTCGAGCTGCTCGAGGGCGCACGTCGCCCCGTCGCGGCGTGACGGGCACCGGAGGGGCTCACCCCGACGTGCGGGAGTCGCTCATCTTCCCCGCGACGCGGAACGCCATCTCCAGCGCCTGCCGGTAGTTGAGACGGGGGTCGCACGCGGTGAGGTAGCTCTTGTCGAGGTCCGCCTCGGTGATCCCACCGCCGATGCACTCGGTCACGTCGTCGCCCGTGAGCTCGAAGTGGACGCCGCCCAAGCGCGTGCCCGTGCGCGCGTGGACGTCGAACGAGAGCTCCACCTCGCGCAGGATCTGATCGAAGTCGCGGGTCTTCAGGCCCGACGAGGTCTGGATCATGTTGCCGTGCATCGGATCGCTCACCCAGAGTACCCGTCGCTCGGCGCGCGTCACCGCCTCCAGCAGCGCGGGCAGCTTCGCCTCCACGGCGCCGGCTCCCATGCGCGTGATGAGGACCATCTTGCCAGGCTCGTTCACGGGATCCAGCGTCTTCAAGAGCTCCACCACCTCGGCCGGATCGGCGGAGGGGCCGAGCTTGACGCCCACCGTGTTGCGCACGCCGCGGAAGAACTCCACGTGCGCGCCCGTCAACGCGCGCGTGCGCTCGCCGATCCACGGCATGTGCGTCGTGAGATCGAAGAACCCCTCGCGCCGCGGCACCGCGCGCGTCTGCGCCGACTCGTACTCGAGGTTCAGCCCCTCGTGGCTCGTGTAGAAATCGACGCGCGACATCGACTCGACGCTGCTGTCGCCGAGCGCCTCCATGAACCGCAGCGCCTCGGCGATCTGCGAGCTCATTTTCTTGTATCCTACACGCAACGACTCCGGCAGCTCGGAGCGCTGGAAGAACGAGAGATCCCAGTATTCGGGGTGGTGCAAGTCCGCGAAGCCGCCAGCGCTGAGCGAGCGGATGAAGTTGAGCGTCATCGCCGCGTGCTCGTAGCCTCGAAGGAGCAGCTGCGGATCGGCGCGGCGCGCCTCGGGCGTGAACTCCGGGCGGTTCACGAGATCGCCGAAGTAGCTCGGGAGCGTGGCGCCGTCCTTGGTCTCGGTCGGGCGCGAGCGCGGCTTCGCGTATTGGCCGGCGAGTCGCCCGACGCGGATGACCGGCCGATGCCCACCGTGGATGAGGACGAGCGACATCTGCAGCAGAATCTTCAGCTTGTTGGCGATGATGGGCGAGCGGCAGTCGGCGAGCGTCTCCGCGCAGTCGCCACCTTGGAGGAGGAAGCGCTTGCCCACTTGCGCCTCGGCGACGAGCGACTTCAGCTTCTCGATCTCCCAGGAGGTCACGAGCGGCGGCAGCTCGTGCAGCTTCTCGGTGACGCGCGCGAGCTCTTTGGGATCGTCGTACGCCACGGCTTGCGCGGCTTCCTTCGACTTCCACGAGAGGGGAGACCAGGAGGACATCGTCCGCCAGCATACCAAGCCCGGACCGGCATGGGGCGTCGCGCCGCGCGGTCTCCGCCTCCCGCCGAGGCGCGGAGACTGGTAGCCTTCGAGGAACGTGAGACCGAACGCCAAGCTGAACGCCCTGCTCGCGGCCATCCTCGTCGTCCTGGTCTTGAACCTGTGCGCGCTCGCGGCAAACGTGTTTTTGCAGCTCCGCCGCCCCACGCGCGCTGCCGCAACGCCGACCAGCGCATCGGTCGAGCCGGGCGCTGCGGCGGCATCCGCAGCGTCTGCCGCGGCCCCCTCGGTGCCGGCCGTCGCGGAGCGCGCGATCCACTGGCACGACGCGCCGATCATCACGCAGGTCGGCGGCGACGAGATGGAGGACGTCGTCGGCCTCTTCTCGACGGTCGGCGACGACGGCAAGCTCAGCTACTTCGTGGGCGCGTTCGACGGCGCGACGCTCTCTCGCCTCTGGCGCGCCGGCCCCATCGCGGTGATCGAGCGCGGCGAGAAGGCGCCCATCCTCCAGCTCGTCGCCGGCCGCCTGCTCGCTGCCGAGTCGAACGCCGTCCACCTCTACGTCGTGACCAACGGCGACGAGACCGGCACGATCCACACGAGCGATCGCGTCACCGAGATCTGCGTCTACGGCGCCGACAAGACGAAGGTGTGGGCGCGCGTCGCCGACGGAAAGAACGTCGCGATGGACCTGGCCCTCGCCGAGACGAAGGCGGTCGAGGCGCCGCCGCAAGGGTGTTGGGCGGCGAAGGGACCGAAGCTCGAGGCGCCCTCGACGCCCGGCTTCGCGCCGTCGAAGGTGCTCGTCGACGGAGACGTCGCGATCGCGCTGGGCGCCAAGTCGCCCGGCACGCCGGTCCCGATGGCCGTCGGCTTCGAGCCCAAGTCGAAGAAGGTCCGCTGGCAGCACGCGATCGCCGAGTCGGAGGATCCGACGAGCGTAGTGGCCGCCGCCGGCCGAATCGTCGAGCTCGTGGACGGTCGGCTGTATGCGTCCTTCCGACTCCAGGCCGGCGGCTGGCACTTCGCCGCGATCGACGGGAAGGTCGGCGACCGCGCGTGGGAGGTGCCGATCCCCGACGGCAACGCGTCGCAAGGCTCGGTCACCGTGGGGCCATCGCGCGTCTACCTCTTCCACGGCAGCTGGCTCGACGTGTTCGACAAGATCACCGGACGCCAGGCCGGGACGCTCGGCGACCACACGCCGTGACCGAGCGATTGATCGACACGATCCGCGCCGGCATCATCGGCGACGACGAGGTGTTCCTCGGCCCCTTCGGCCCACGCCGCATCACGTACGCCGACTACACCGCCTCGGGGCGATCACTCGGCTTCATCGAGGACTTCATCCGCGACGAGGTCTTGCCGCGCTACGCGAACACGCACACCGAGTCGTCGTCGACTGGCCTCGACACGACGCGCCTGCGCGAGGACGCGCGCCTGCTGATCAAGGAAGCCGTCGGCGGCACCGACGAAGACTGCGTCATCTTCTGCGGCTCAGGCGCCACCGCCGCGATCAACAAGCTCATCGACGTCCTCAACGTCCGGATCCCCAAGAACCTGGACGAGCGCTACGAGCTGACGGCGCAGATCCCCGCGGCGGAGCGGCCCGTCGTCTTCATTGGGCCGTACGAGCACCACTCGAACGAGCTGCCGTGGCGCGAGTCAATCGCCGACGTCGTCGTCATCCCAGAAGACCTGGACGGCCACGTCTCGCTCGAGCACCTCGGCAACGCGCTCGCCGTGCACTCGGCGCGCGGGCTCAAGATCGGCAGCTTCTCCGCGGCGTCGAACGTCACCGGCATCGGCACCGACACGCGCGCGGTCTCCACGCTCCTCCACAAGAACGGCGCGCTCGCGTTCTGGGATTTTGCGGCGGCGGCGCCCTACGTGCAGATCGAGATGAACCCGAAGTACGAAGGCCCCGACGCCGGCCTCGCGTACAAGGACGCGATCTTCCTTTCGCCGCACAAGTTCATCGGCGGGCCCGGCACGCCAGGCGTCCTCGTCGCCAAGCGCGCGCTCTTCACGAACCGCGTCCCCTCGGTGCCGGGCGGCGGGACCGTCGCGTACGTGAACCCTCTCGAGCATCGCTACCTCGCCGATCCCGAGCACCGCGAAGAGGGCGGAACGCCGGCGATCGTGGAGTCGGTGCGCGCCGGCCTCGTCTTCCAGCTGAAGGAGGCCGTCGGCGTCGAGACGATCCGCGCGCACGAAGAGGCGTTCATCCGGCGCGCGATCGCCGAGTGGAGCAAGAACGAGAACATCAACCTCCTCGGCAACAAGGACGCGTGGCGTCTGTCGATCGTCTCGTTCGTCGTCCGCCACAAAGGCCGCTACCTCCACCACAACTTCGTGGCCACGCTCCTGAACGATCTGTTCGGCATCCAGGCGCGCTCCGGCTGCGCGTGCGCGGGCCCTTACGGGCATCGCCTCCTCGGCATCGATCTCGAGCGGTCGATGGAGTTCGAGCGCGAGATCGTGCGCGGCTGCGAGGGGATCAAGCCCGGGTGGGTGCGCGTCAACTTCAACTATTTTTTGAGCGAGACGGTCTTCCAGTTCATCCTGGACGCCGTGAGCCTCGTCGCGAGCGAGGGCTACAAGATGCTCCCGCAGTACGATTTCGAGCCAAAAACAGGGCTCTGGACACACCGGCGCGGCCTCACGGCGCCGGCGATGCGCCTGAAGGATCTCTCGTACCGCGGGGGAAAGCTCACGTACCGATCGCGCCACGCCACGGAGCCGGAGTGGGTGCTGCCGACGTACATCGACGAGGCGCGGCGCATCCTCGATCAGGCGCCGGACGATCCGGGCGGCGGGCGCGTGCCGCCGGTGTCGGCGGACTTCGAGCACCTCCGTTGGTTCCCGCTGCCGGCAGAAGTGCAGGCGGAGCGGTCGGCGCCGTAGGCGGGCCGAGAGGGTCTTACGCCGCGCGAGGCGGGAGGCTGTCGCGGGCGGCCTGCGGCGGCGCGTGCGCGTGGAGGCTGACGAAGTAGGTCGTCTTTCGATCCTCACGCGCGATGCGGAAGGCGCCGTCGAGCGAGGCGACCACGCGGCGGCACATCGCGAGGTCGGAGGGCTCGCCGCGCGCGGGGCCATCCATGCCGACGGGCGGCTCGAAGCGGATCGCGATCTCGACCGCGTGACCGTTCGTGGCGCAGGTGAGCGCGATCTCGTGGTCGGAGTCGCGAGGGTCGAAGTAGCGGGAGGCATGGAGGAGCAGCGCGATGACGACCTGCACGAGGCCGACCTCGTTGGCGAGGGCCACCGGAGATCCCTCGAACGTCGGGACGACGCGCGCGCGGCGGCGAAGGTCGCTCTTCGCGAGGGTGAGCGCGCGCTCGAGGGTCGCGCGGACGTCCACCGGGCCTCGCCGCTCGGCGTCGCCGCGGGCGTATCCGCGAAGGGTGCCTACGAGCGTCTCCAGTCGCTCGACGCCCTCGAGTGCGTCCGCGAGGCTCTGCTCGGCGTCGAGGCGCGAGGCGTCCGGCGACTGCCGGAGGATGCCGGGCAGCTCGTCGGCCAAAAACCGCAGGTTCGCCAGGATGTACGACAAGGGGTTCGACATCTCGTGCGCGATTCCGCCGCAGAGCGTCCCGAGGACCGCGACGCGTGCCTGCTCGACGAGGTCGTCCCGTGGTTCGGAGGCCATACGGGAAGACGTACGGTCGCGGCGACGGGGGCTTTAGCAAAAATGTGCGACACTGAGGGTGATGAGGAAGAGTGGCCTCGCCCTCGCCGCTGCCGTCGTCGCGGTCCTCGCCGGTCTTGCGGTGGTTCCTCACGGCGCCGCCAGCGCGCCTGCCGCGGCCGCGCGCGGTCCTGGTCCCGTGGCGCTCCTCGCGACGCCCGCGCACGCAGACGCCGAGAGGAGCGAGGTTCGCGTCGTCGAGGACGTGCCTGGCGCATCCGGTGTGGCGAGCGTCCGCGAGGTCCTTCGCGTGACGGTGCCGCACGCGCGCGGCGCGGTCGTTCGCGGTGACGTGCTCGCCGGAGGTCGCGGCGTCGTGCTCGTCGCCGACGAGGCGGGCGCCGCCGACGCCGACTGGGGTGCGGCGCTCCACCTCGTCGACGCGCGCGGCGATCGCATTTTGGTGCGAGGCCTCTACCACGCGAGCCGCCCGCTCGCGTCAGCGGACGGGAGCGTCTACGTCGAGCGCGGCGCGCCGGGATCCTGGCCGACGCGCGACGAGGCCGTGCAAGGACGCCTGCGCACCGACGCCATCGCCCTCGACGCGGTCGATGCCGAGACGGGGGCGACACGCCGGATCACGACGTGGAGCGGCTACACCCTGCACATCGCCGGCGAGCTCGGCGACGATCTCGTCGTCTACCGCGTCGCGTTCGAGGGCGCCGACCTCGTCGCGATCGATCGCCGCTCCGGCGCCGTGCGCGTGGTCACTCCCCTCTTGCCGTTCGCCCGTGATTTCTCGGTCGATCGCGGCCGCGGCGCCGTCGTGATGAGCAACCGCGACGATCACGACAGCCGCGCGTGGGTGGTCGATCGAATCGATCTCCGTGCGGGCACCAAGGAGCGCCTCCACGTGCAGCGCGACGAGGCGCCGGTGCCTTACGTCACGCGCGACGGGGACGTCCGATGGTCGGCCACTGCCGCTGCGGCCTCTCCCGACGGGCCGTTCGTCGCCCGGCTCGCCGCGGCGGGCGAGCGCGTCGAGCCGATCGGCGGCGGCCTGCGATGACGCGTCGCCTCGCGCTCGCCATTGGTGTGACACTGCTGCTCGCCGCGCCGAGCGCGCGCGCGTACTGCCCGAGCTACACGCGCGCAGGCACCGCGGGCGGCCAGAACTGCGGCGTGGATCCCGTCCCGGGAAAGAACCCTACCGTCAGCGCGTGGCACGGCATCTTCACGACCGTCGCCGGCGGACAGGCCTCGTGGGGCACCGGCGGTCCCGCGATCGGCACGATGGGCTCCGGGTGCGGAAAGCCCAACCCGCTCACGCAGGTCCCCGCGCACTTTCCTTGCCACGTGCTCATGGCGATCGCGATCCAGGAGAGCGACTGGCAGCAGTTCTGCGTGCCCGACGCCCCGGCAAGCGAGGTCGGCAAGCCCGAGCGGACGATCGTGGCGTTCGACTGCGGCTACGGCGTCGGCCAGGTCACGACCGGCATGCACGTAGGCGAGACGCCGCCGTTCGATCGCGCGAAGGTCGCCGGGGATCCGCTCTACAACCTCGCCACCGGCACGCTGATCCTCCGCGACAAGTGGGCGAGCGTGAAGTGCGTGGGCGACAACGATCCCGACGTGGTCGAGGACTGGTACACCGCGATCTGGGCCTACAACGGCCTCGCGTACTCGAACAACCCCAATAACCCCAACCTCACCGCCGGGCGCGGACCGTACGATCCCAAGAAAGGTGGATCCTACACGTATCAAGAGCGCGTTCTCGGCTGGATGGAGCACCCGCCCGATGCCGCGCACTGGGACGTGCTCGCGCCCGCCTATCCGAACCGCGGCGACATCGGCACGACCGGCTCGCCGCCTGCGCTTCCGCAGCCCGCGTGCGCGTCGCCAACGAGCTGCGCGCAGAGCCGCACCACGCACGCGTCGACGTGTCCCGGCGCCCCTGTCTCCGATGCGGGCACCGACGGCGCCGTCCCTCCGCCTCCGCCTCCGCCTCCGCCCGATGATGCTGGCGTGATCGCCGATGCCGCCGGTACAGGCCCCACGTTGGGCGCCCAACCTTCCCCTTCGAGTGGATGCTCGTGCCGCACGACCGAGCGCGCGCCCCTCCCTGCGAGCCTCCTCGCCGTCTCCGCGATCGCGCTCGCCGCCGCGCTCACCCGCCGTCGCGCTCGCCGATCGCGCCGCTGAGCGCTCGCGGCGTCGCGTTTCTTCGCGAAGTCCTGCCCCCCAAAACACCACCGCCCGACCTCGGAGAACCGAAGCCGGGCGGCTGTGCAGAGGTTCGAAGCGACCTCAGTTCGCGGGAGGTGCTCCGCCCTCGATGTGGAACTCGACGCGCCGGTTGTTCGTCCGGCCTTCGGCTGTCGTGTTCGAGTCGATGGGCTTCTCCTGCCCGAAGCCCTGCGACGTGAGCGAGTCCTTCGCGACGCCGTGGCCCGTGAGCCACTTGACGACGCTGGCCGCGCGGCCATCGCTGAGCTTCTTGTTGAACGCGGGCGCGCCGACGTTGTCGGTGTGGCCCTCGACGCGCAGCTTCTTGATCTCGGGGTGCGCCTTCAGGACCGAGACGACGGCGGTGAGGACCTCGTCCGAGGCCTTGCCTTCGATCTGCGCGCTGCCGAACTTGAACTTCACCTGCTCGGTGATCTTGATCTGACCCGCTTGCACGAAGGCCTTCGGGCAGCCGTTCTTCTTCGGATCAGGATCCGCCTTGCCGGGCTCGTCGGGGCAGGCGTCGACATCGTTCAGGATGCCGTCCTTGTCACGATCCGGATCGGGCGGGCAGCCGTTCGTCTTCGGGTCGTCGGTCTTGACGCCCTTCACGTCGGGGCACGCGTCGTCCGCGTCGAGGATGCCGTCGCCGTCCCTGTCGGGCGGGCAGCCGTTCGTCTTCGGGTCGTCGGTCTTGACGCCCTTCACGTCGATGCAGGCGTCGACCTTGTCGGGGATGCCGTCGCCGTCCTTGTCCGGGCAGCCGTTGGTCGCCGGATCGTCGGTCTTGGGGCCCGCGTCGTCGGGGCACGCGTCGTCCTTGTCGAGGATGCCGTCGCCATCCCTGTCCAGCGGGGCCGGGATCGGGCACCCGTTCTTCGTCGGATCGTCGGAGCGCGGGCCGGGCTTGCGCGGGCACGCGTCCTCGTTGTCGGGGATGCCGTCGCCGTCGAGGTCGGACGCCGCAGCAACCGGCGGGTGGTAGCCGGGGACCCACTCGATCGAGCCGAGAATGCGGAGATCGGGCGAGCCGTAGGCCTTGGAGAGACCAGGGCCGGCGCCGGCGCCGATGCGCCAGTCTTCGCCGATCGTGTAGTGCGTGCCGAGGAGGACTTCGAGCGGCACCTGGTTGCTCGGCTTCGAGCTGATGAGGGTGCCGCCGTAGATCTCCGGTCCGATGACCATCTTCTTGTTGGCCACGCGCAGACCGAGGGCGCCGCCCCAGATGAACTCGTCGCCGATCGGCTGGCCGGCGAAGGTGATGTGGCTCTCGTGGAACAGGAAGCCGGCGCGCGCCGAGTAGGCGAGGATGCCGATGTCGCCCGCTGCGCTGAGGTGAACCTGGCCGCGCGCGCGATCGTCGCCGGTGTAGAGGTTGGCCGAGCCGGTGTTCAGGAACAGCTGGCCGCCGACGGCGAGGATGAACGCGTCGCCGTACTGGCCGGCGAGCCGGAGATCCGCGCCGAAGCGGAGATCGCCGAGGCTTGCCTTTTTCGGGCCCTGGTAGTCCTGGCCGAACGCTCGGCCGCTCTGCCCGTCCTGGGAGAGGAGGAGCGGCACGTTGATGCCCGCGCGCACGCGATCGCCGAGCACCATGCTCGCGCCGAGGTGCGTATAGAACTGGTGCTTCAGCACCGTGAGGTGCGTGCCGTCCGGTCCCTCCTGCGGGATCGCGAGCGGCTTTAGCGCGAGCTCGCCGACGACGCCGATGGCGGGTCGGGCGCTGCCGCGCATGTCGAGCGAGTCGAGCGCGAACCACTCGCTCCCGCGCTCGGACGGGTTGAACCGATCGACCGCAAAGCCAGGCGTGCTTTGCCCGAAGGCCGCGGTAGCCGCGGTCACAGTAGCCGCGAACGCAAGGCAGGTTAACAGTTGCCGACGCATATGGACCTCGACGTTACCGCGCGAGCGCGGCGGGAAGGACAACAGGGAATCTCAGGCAGCTTTGAGCTCGGACGTGCAGGCCTTGCAGCGCGTGGCCTTCACGGGAATCGCCTCGAGGCAGAAGGGGCAGTCCTTGGTTTTGGGCGCCTCTTCTGCCTTCGGCTTCGACAACTTCTGCTCCGCGATCGCGACGATCTTGGAGATGACGAGGTACAGCACGACGGCGATAACGATAAAATCGACGATGGCTCCGAGGAAATCCCCCCACTTCAGGATTACGTGGTCCTTCGGATCGGGAGCGTGCCGGAGCACCAGCCCTGCGTTTCGCCAGTCCCCGCTCGGCAACACCAGCCCGACGACCGGCATCACCAAGTCCTCCACCAACTTCGTGACGATCTTGCCAAACGCACCGCCGATGATCACGCCTACGGCGAGATCGACGACGCTGCCTTTGAACGCGAATTTCTTGAAGTCTTCGAAGAAGGACACGGTCTGTACCTGCGAAAGGGTCCCGAAGGGCAGAGCCACTAACACGAGCGGTTCCGCGCGGCAATCTGACCCTCTAGGGGGGGCTTCTCGGGCGCTCCGCCTGCTACGCTCGAGGGGTGTCGGTTCGTTGGCCGTGGCGGGCGCTGATCCTGCCGACCTTGGGGGGGCTCGCGGTGGCGTCGTGCGCGCGGCCTGGCCCCGCGGCGTTCGCGCCGGGCGCCGGTAGCCTCCACGCGGACGGCGCGGGCGCCGAGGCGGACCCGACCGTGCGCGGCGCGCGCGTGTTGCCGGAGACCGTTCACGAAGATCGCGCGCTCGGCGTGGAGCCAGGAGGAGGGCTGCGCGCGATCGCGGCGGGCATCCGCGTCGTGAGCTTGCCGACAGGAGCCGTGCTCGCGAGCGACGAGCGGCTCCCGCAAGCGCCGCTGCAGACGATCGCGCTGCCCGAGCGCCTCGGCGGCGGATTCTTGTTCGTCCTCGGAAGCGGCAGCCTCGGGAGCACGATCTGGCGCGCCGACAAGTGGCTCGCCGAGGCAAAGCCGATCTTCCAGTCGACCGCCAGCGTGCAGAGCGTCGTGCTCGGCCTCGACCGCGTGTACCTCCGTGCGTCGAACGGCGCGCACACGGCGATCGACGGACGCACAGGCGCGCGGCTCGATCTCGGGCCGTGGCCGGGCTCGTCGTTCGTCGGGCGTTACGTCGCGGCCGACGGCTGGCGCGCGGTCGCCGTCAACGATCTCCGAGGTGCCGTCGCGACGTTCGACGCAGGCGCGACGTGGCGTCCGCTGCAGCTCCCGCTCGACGTGAAGAACGTGCTCCTCCACGACGGACAGATCGCCGTGGGCGGCTTCGATGCCGCGCGCGACGAGGTCTGGTTCGAGGTGCGCCCCGACGGTCAGGTCGGTCGCCTCGGCGCGAGCCCGGTGACGCCTCCCGCGAAGGGCGATCGCGACGATCTCCATGCGCGAGAGAGCGAGAGAGAGAGCGAGAGAGAGAGAGAGAGAGAGAAGAAGCAGAGTGAGAAGGAGAGGGGGGCCCTCGAGGGCGCGCGGCCGCTGGGAAAGCGACCGCTCGTCGCGGCGATCGAGGACGGGTGGCCGCTCCGCGATGGGACCGTCATCGTGGCCCGCGACGGCGCACTCTCGCGCGTGCGCCTCGGCGACGGCGCGCTGGTGGAGCATGTGCCGGACGCGTTCCGTCTCACCCCTTCGCGATGCCATGCCCTCGCGCTGCCGACGGAGCGCGCGCCCGGCGCGTTCGGTTTCGTCTGCGGAGAGGTGCGCGGCCCGACCGTGCTCTACGCGTACGACGCCGCTCGCGGCGCGCTTCAGGAGAGGTGGCGCTTCGAGCGGCCGCGCACGCTCCTCGGCTTCGGCAACGGCGCCGTCGCGGCGCGCGGGACGTGCGATCCGCAAGGGGCAGATCCTGGCGTCACGGCTCCGCCTCCGCTCGATCGCGAAGGGGTCCGACCGCCGCCGCAGTCGTACTGCGTCCTCCCGCGCGGCGGCGCGCCGTACCTCTTGCCGATCACCGGCACCTTGGCAGGCGATCGGCTCGTCGTGCTCGGCGACGGGCGCATCGCGGTGATCTCGGTCCCTCACGGCGATCTCGAAGCCGCGCGGTTGACCCTAAAAAATGGCGTCGACATGAAGACGGTGCCGCTCGCGATCCATGGGCGCGGCGCGGATCCCGCGGCGCCTCTTGCCGCAGACGTGGTGCGCGCGCTGCGGCTCGGCGTGTGGCTGGACGGCTGGGAGGAGCGACGGCCCGGCGTGCTCGGCGGATGGGTGGACACCGGCGGCGCGGTGCTTGGTCTCGAGATCGTGCTCGACGGGAGGACCACGCACGGCCCGTTCATCCACGACGCGGGTGCGCCGATGGTCGCCGGGCGCTACGGCCTTGGGTGGGCGGCGTCACGGCGCGGCGTCGAGACGATCGACGGTGGGATGACGTGGACTCCGATCGAGCTTCCTGACGTGCTCACGCCAGCGCGCGCGGTCGGCGCGCGCGCGTGCGGGCCGGTCGGGTGCACGGCGGCCGGCTGGCTTCGCGTCGGCTGGGGTCCGCCACGCAAGTCCTCTGCGATCGACGTCCCGTTGCCACCGCGCCCGCCGCCAACGCGATCACCCGAGCCGCTCCAGCTCGTGTGCGAGCCGCAGATGCCGTCGCCGCCGACACCGCCGGAGCCTCGTCGCGCGGCGGCGCCGCCCGAGCCCGTGCGGAGGGGCGGCACCGCGATCATGAACCCGTGGGGCGGCGCGACGATCTCGGTCCTCGGCGCGTCGACCGGCATGGATTTGCCGCCGTTCTACGTCTCGCCGCCGCCGACGCTCCATCCCGACGAGCGCGGCGTCACCGCCGAAGCCGCTGAGCGGCTCGAGCGCTTCCCCCGCACCGGGCCGCTCGCGCGCGTCTACGCGTGGGGACCGAAGAACGGCGAGTGGGAGCACGCGAGCCGATGGGTCGCGCGCTGGGTCTCTCCGTTCGGCGGTTGGCAAGACGTGCGCGCGTCCCTTCCGTCAGCGCCTCCGCAGATGCTCCTCGACGCCGCCCGCTTCGCCTCACCGAGCTCGGTGCCGATCATGGCCACGTGGCAGCTCGGCGTCTCCGACGACGGCGCGCACGCGCTCCTTGCCGCGCGAAAATCGAACGGGCGCGGCTACGAGATCACGCTCTTCGAGCTGGAAGAAGGGCGCGCGCCGGTGGAGGTGCGACGCGCCGACGGCGAGCCGTTCGGCGAGATCGAGTCGGCGGTGCGTATGGGCGGGCGCTGGTACCTCTCGACGCCACCGGCGACCGAGTGGACCAACGTGATCTTGCAGCTCGACGGCGCCACCGCGCGTGAGCTCGCCCGCGTCCCGCGCGCCGGGATGGACTCGCGGCCCAGCGGGTCGAGGCTCGCGCGCCGCTCCGACAGCCGCGCCCTGGGCTTCGTCGTCGACGGACAGCCCAGCCCCGATCGCGCCGGCGCCCTCCGCTGGGTCTTGCCGATCGACGTCGACACCGGAGCCCTCGGCGAGCCCGAGCCGCTCGGCGCCGCGGACCTCGGCGATCGCGGGGCCGTGCCGCTCTGCGGAGAGGACGACGCGGGGTGGGTGCTCGACACGCCGTGGAACAACGGGGTCCGAATTCAGGTCGCCGGCAAAAGCGCCGGCTCGCTCTCGACCACGGACGCACGCGTCCGCATCACGCCGACGGCCGCCTGCGTGGAGCGCCTGGCAGGCACGATGGGCGCTCTCGGGGGCGATCAGGCCGCCGCGCTCGTCCGTTCGGGCCCCACTCGGCCGGCTCCGGCGGGCTCCATCCCGGTGGTCGTCGTCTCCGCGAGCTCGCGGACCGTCCAGATGCGATACCCGCTCCGCTGCACACGTAAATGAGCGAAGTCGCGGGGGGTCTCGGGAGGGCCTGGGGCCACTTTACCAACCGGGCCGCGCCCGTTCCTGAAATGGACATTTCAAACTTGCACGACAAGGGCGCCGAATCGCATCTGAACTACGCGAAACCATGACGAAGAGGGCCTGGCATACGTAATGCTAAAGGGCCAGTGCCTGCGTGAAGTGAGGCTGCCCCCCCGGCCCCTTTGCGTGGGCACTTTTCTTTTGTCCGTGTGAAGCGCTAACCCGCGCGTGGGCGTGCCCGGTGCGGCAGCGTCCTACACGAGACAGAGGTCGAGCCCCCGCGTCTCATTTGCGCCGCGCGCTCGTTCCAACGAGCGGCGATGCCTGAGAACGGCGGTCGCCGGACTATGCTCCGCCGCGTGAAACGCCCCCTCGGTCTCCTTGCCGCGATCATCCTCTTCGACTGCGCGTCCACGACGTCGAACCCGCCGCCGACCCCGACCGGCCCGATTCTGCTGCCTGGAGAGGTCTGCGACACGACGAATCCCACGGCGCGTGCGATGCGTTTCGATCCGCCGCACGTCGTCCTCGCGCCAGGGCAGACGCGGACCGTGACGATGACGGTCGACCCCGACATCTGCAACACGCCGACCGCAACCTTTGCGGTGGACGGCGCGGGCGCGTCGGTCGTGCAGCCACCGCCTCCGGCGAAGCTCGACTATCGCCACGCGACCTACTCGTTCACGCTGACCGGCGGCGCCATTGGTACGACGTCGATCCTGGCGACGCTGCCGCTCGCGGATGACCAGGTCGGCGGGCAGCTCAAGCCGTCCACGGATCCGCCGGTCACCGCGTCGCTCGACGTCGACGTCCGCGACGGCGCTGCGCCGACGTGCACGAAGGGAGAGAGCGCGCAGGGGGTGATGTTCGCGGTGAGCGACGGCAAGACCGCCGCGCCCCCCGCGGTCCTCCAGGGCAAAGGCACGCTGGCCAGCGCCTCCCTCTCGGTCCCGGCGATGGCCTTCGCGCCAGGCGACGTCAACAAGGACAACGCCGCCACGCGCGTCCTGCCGTCGTTCAACGCGGCGCTCGCGTGCGCCGACGATCTCACGGCGGCCGCGCCGGGCAAGCCGCTCGCGCTCGGGCCGGCCGTGTCGTTCACGCCGCAAGCGCCCCTCTCGCTGAACCAGTCGCTTCACCGCGAGATCGATTTCGCGATCCCAGTCAACCCGGCGACGTTTCCGTCGGCCGCGCGCATGCGTCACCTCCAAGTCCTCTTCACGAGCCCGCGCGCGAAGGCGCCGCGCCCCATCACGATCGCGAACCCGCGCATCGAGAAGGTCGGCGACGGCTACGCGCTCAAGTTCGCGTCGCCGTGGTTCGGCACCTACCAGGCCGCCGTCGCCCCCGACGCCGGCACGCGCCACCGCTCACGCAAGCTCACGCACCGCGCCGTCGTCGGCTTCTCGATGGGAGCCATGGGCGCGTCGGTCTTCGGCCTCCGTCATCACGATCAGTTCGACGCGATCGCGCCGATGGGCGGCCCCGCCGATTGGACGTGGCTCCTCTGGTACATCGAGAACTACGCCCTCGCCGGCTTCTGCCCGGCGTCGAACCCCACGTGCGCGAAGATCGCGCCGAGCGACTACCCGATCGACGGCCCGCTCACGCACACGATGGACTTCAACAATTTTTGGTACCAGGAAGGCAACGGCAACGGCGGCCACTTCCCGCGCAGCGAATACCTCCAGATCTTCCAGGATCTGTCGATCATGATGGGCAGCGCGGCCGGGCAAAACCCCGACCCGAAGCTCTGGTTCTTCCCGAACGGGCCGAAGGCGACGGACCCGTGGGTCGTCGGCGACACGACGGGAATGCCGCCCGGCGTCGATTGCAAGATCACGGTCGATCCGATCTCGAACGATCCGGGTGAGCAGCAGCAGAAGAAGTGGCAGGACCAGTGCTACGCGTTCCGCTGCGCGCTCGATGCGAACGGGCGCCTGAAGAACGGCTACGTCGCGCCGAGCGGGTACTACGACGCGAAGTACAATCCCGACGGCAAATACCCGGTCATCAGCTTCTGCGACGGCGCCGTCGACGGGACGACCGACGATCCCGACAAGAAGAAGAGGCTGAGCCCCTACGAGAACCACTGGCAGCAGCCAACCGCGGCGTCCGGCGCGCCGGTGATGATCGGCCTCGCGGTCGACGTGAACGGCAACGGCCTCCGCGACGAGACCGAGCCGGTCATCAGCCAGGGCCACGAGCCGTACGACGACACCGGCGACGACGGCCTCTTCGACGCGCAAGAGCCCGGCTACGACGCGGTCACCAACCCCGATCCGAACCAGGACGACTACGACTACCAGGTGAACCCGAACGGCACCGAGGGCAACCATCGCCACGACGACACCGAGCCGTACAAGGACTTCGGCCTCGACGGCGTGGCGGGCACCGCAGGCCTCCACATCGCCGGCGACTTCGGCGAATCGGATGGAAAGTACACGCAATCGAAGGGGCTCGACGGCTTCCAGGCGAACGACGCGCACGGCATGGTCCATCAGTGGAATACGGCCATTCCTGGCGGAGCGCTCACCGACGACGCGCTCATGCGCTTCGACGTGTGGACCGACGGCGGCGTCCGCGATCTGATGAACTTCTCGGTCGCCTCGAACCACCTCAACGGCGCGCTCGCCGGGCGGCGCAAGGCCGACGGCACGCAGCTCCGCACCACGGCGTTCTACAACGGCTTCGACTACCTCCCGGGACAGCAGCCCGGCAAGCCGCAGAACTACGTCGGCGCGAACTTGCTCTGGGCGGACATCCCCGACTTCCCGAATGTGCGCTACGGCACCGTCGACGCGACGGCGGCGATGATCACCAACGGCGACGGGCAACACGTCGGCACCGCCGACCAGCTCCTCGATCGTCTCCAGACCTCGTTCTATTTCGTCGCCAAGAGCTGGGGCGACGCCGATCGCTCGCAGTCGCTCCTCGCGCGCGACAACGATCAAACGACGACCAAGAACGAGCTAGGCCTCGAGTGCGAGAAGACCGGGCGCTGCGAGAAGGTCTTCACGGGACCGGGCACCCACCGCACCGGCCCCATCGCGATCACGCTACCGCCCGGCTACGCGAACGAGGACAACCGCGTCCGCGACGTGAAATACCCCGTTTTGTACGTCCTCCACGGGTACGGGCAAGATCCGCGCGACCTCGAGGCCGTCGCGATCATCACCAACAACTTCATGAACGCGGCCGAAAAATCGTACGCGACGCGCATGCCGAAGTTCATCGTCGTATACGTCGACGGGCGCTGCCGCATCGGGACGAGCGGCGCGCCGGAGTGCATCCGCGGGACCTTCTGGAACGAGTCGCCGCAAGCCGACGGACCCAAGATGGACTCGTGGTTCATGGAGGTCGTCGACTACATCGACACGAACTACCGCACGATGGGGACCACGACGGTCGACGTCACCGACTGATTCACCGCCTGACCAAGCGAGCTCCGCGTCACGGCGGCGTGATCGTGAGGACCACCGGGTCCCACACGACCACGTCGGCGCCTTGCTCTTCGCAAACGAACATCCGCTGATCGTCGCAGAGCTCTTCGGGCTGGAGGAGCTTGCCGGTCTTCAGATCGAAGACGTACGCGTGGAGCGGGCACGCGACGCGATCGTCGACGCGGAACCCCTCGCAGAGGCTCGCGCCGGCGTGGTTGCACGCGTCTTCCATCGCGTAGTAGCGGAGGCCGACGCGCGCGACGAGGACGTGGAACGGCGGGTAGTCGAGGTGGACGAGGGGCGTCTCGTCGAGCGCCTTCTTCTTCACGCGCCCAACGTACTTCATCGTCAGTGGAGCGTGCTCGGCTCGATCTTGCGCAGGCTGCCGTGCTGGACGGCGAGCTCCGCGGTGACCATGCGCACGCGCGCGTTCACGTCGAGCGTCTCCAAGATGCGCTGGCGCGCGGCCGCGTCGATGACGAGGTGGTGCGCGCAGAGATCGGCGATCGCGCCCGGCTCCAGGCTCTGCGGGAGTCGGAAGCTGAAGCTATCGTCGCGGCGGGCGACCTCGCCGGCGAACGCCGTGGCCTCGGCGAGCAGGGCGGTGCGCTCGGCGGCGGGGACGATCGCGGGAGCGTCGTGGAGGATCGTGGCGCGCGCGCGACGATACGGCGGGATGAACGGCAGCTCTTCGAGGCGGACGCGCGCGACGCCGTGGAGCAGGATGGTGGAGCGGCCGTCGGGCATCTGCTGCTCCTCGACGATGAAGCCGGCGCCGGCCACCGGAGCGAAGCGCGGTTGACCGGCCTCGTCCTTGTCGTTCGGATCGGGGACCAGCGCCATCGCGATGATCTTGTGCGTCCCGAGCGCGTCCTTGAGGAGCGCGCGGTAGCGAGGCTCGAAGACGTGCAGCGGGAGGAGCGCGCGCGGGAAGAGGACAATCTGCGAGAGCGGGAAGACCGGCATCTCGGCGACGGCGGCTTCGAGGTTCTTCTGCTCGTCGTTCATCGCCGTGCTCCTCAGCCCCCGAACATTTCTACAGCGCTGCCATTCATCGCGCTCGGGGCATCGAGCGCAGCGTACAGAACCACGTTTGCCACGTCTTCGGGCGTCATTCGAGGAGGAAATCCACTCCCCTTCAGCATGTCGGTGTCGACCGAGCCGGGCACCACCGAGAGCGCCGCGAGGCCGGTGCCCACGAGCTCTTCGGCGAGGGATTTGGTGAAGCCGATGACGCCCCATTTCGCCGCGCAGTACGCGGACTGGCGCGCGGTGCCGAGCGTCCCGGAGATGCTCGAGACGTTGACGATGCGGCCGCGCTTCGCGAGGAGCATCTCGGGGAGCCATGCGCGCGTGACGAGGAACGTGCCCTTGAGGTTGATGTCGAGGACCTGGTCCCAGTCCTCGTCGCTCATCTCGTGGACGAGCGCGCGGCGGACGACGCCGGCGTTGTTGACCACGACCGTGGGGACGCCGAGCTCTTCGGCGACGCGCGCGCGGGCGTGGGCGACCTCGTGCGGGCTCGCGACGTCGCAGCGGAGCGCGAGCGCGCGGCGGCCCAGCGCGACGATCTCGGCGGCGGTCTCCTCGAGCTGCTCGTACGTGCGCGAGAGGAGCGCGACGTCGTGGCCGCGCCGCGCGAGCCCTCGCGCGATGGCGCGCCCGATTCCGCGGCCGGCGCCGGTCACGACCGCGAGAGGCGCGAAGTCCGGCGTGCTCATGTCCCGAGCCCCAGCGCGCGCTCTGCGGTGGCGCGGGCTTCGGCGGAGGGATCGCCACGCAGCGCCATCGTCTCCATGCGCGCGCCATGACGACGCTCGGCGCGATGCACGACGCAGCCGTGCTCGAGCACGAGCCGACAGCCCGACCACGCCGGGTCGAGCGTCGCCTGCAGCACGTCGGCCACGTGCGCGCCGATCTCCTCTTGCAACACCAGCCGCCGGGCGCACGCGTCGACGAGCTCGACGAGCGCGCCGAGCCCGACGATCGCGCCGCGCGGCTGGAACGCGATCGTCGCGATGCCGGTCGCCGGCAAGAGGTGGTGCGGGCACATCGTCGTGACCGGCGTGCCCCTCAGGACCACCAGATCGGTCGACGCCGTCGCGATGCGATTCGCCGCCACGATCGCCGCGGGATCCTTGTCGTAGCCGTGGCACAGCTCATCGAGGAACGCCGCCGTGACGCGCGCGCCCGTGCCGCGGAGCTCGGGCTCGCGGGACGGATCGCGGCCGATCGCGCGGAGAAACGCGTCGATCGCGGCGGCGGCGGCGGCTCGGTCTTTGGTCATCGTCTAGTTGAGGAGGCGATGGCGGATGCTCGTCCGGAGCTCTTTGCGCGCGGCGAACCCCTCGTCGAGCGCGTGGTAGTGCGACACCTCGGCCTCGCCGTACTTCCAGCAGAGCCACACGAGCTTGCCCTCCACGTTGCCGTAGAAATCGAGGAGGCCTTGACGCGCGTCCTTGAGCACCGCGCCCATCGCCTCGAGATCCTTCCAACCGATCTGGTACTCGTCGATGCGGATCATCAGCTCGCGCTTGAGATCAGCGGCGGCGGGGGTGTCGTCGGGCGCGAGCGCGATCGCGTCGGGGACCTCGCCGGTGATGCCCGCCAGATCCTTGAGCCTCGCCTCGATGATGCCACGGCGATCGAGCTGCTTGCCGACGAGATCGCTCAGACGGGGGATCATCGCGTTGATCCCCTCGATCGTGAAGACCGGCGGCGGCGGCTTCTCCATGCTCGTACGATACCGCGGTTTCCTCAGCCCCGCATCGCATCCATGGGGTCGATCCCCGCCGCGCGCCACGCGGGGACGATCGACAGCGCGACGAACGGCGCGAGCACCGAGAGCGCCACAGCGAGGAGCTGCGCAGCGTCGACCATCGGCGTGAGCGGCGCCTCCGGATAGAGCACGCTCCACCCCACGAGCGCAGGCCGCAACCCTGGCGCGCCGATCACGAAGACCCACCCGTACGCGAGGAAGAGCCCCGCCGCGGTGCCGAGCGCGCCGACGAGGAGCGCCTCGAGCATCTTCACGGAGAGGACGTCGCGCGTGCTCCACCCGGTCGCCTTCAGGATCGCGATCTCGCGGCGCTCCTCGGGGCCGAGGCCGCTCGCGCGATCCCACGCAAGGATGAGGAGCGCCAAAATTGCGGGGATCGACGCGGCGAGGACGAGCCCTGCGCGGCGGCCGTAGACGAGCGCATAGACGCGGCCGAGCAGCTCCTTCTCGACGACGCGCGTTCCCGGGAGGCGATCGAGGACGGTGCGCGAGACGACGCGCGCCTCGTCGGGGTTCTTCACGGTAAGCGCGAGATCGGTCGCCTCGTCGGCGGCGAGGCCGAGCACCGCGCGCGCGTCCTCCTCGTCGCACAGAATCACGTCGGCGGCGTAGAGCTCGACGCTCGAATCGAACGTGCCGGCGAGGGTGAGGAGCGGCGAAGGAGTCGCCGAGGGGAGCTGGAGGCCGTCGCCGACACGCAGCCCGAGCGCGCGCGCGAGCGTCGTGCCTGCGACCATCTCGTGGGCGCCGCGCGCGAGATCTTTTCCGGCGGAGAGCGCGCCGGAGGGCGCCGTCGACAGCGCGGTGCTCCCCTCGCGTACGCCGACGACGGTGACGTTGCCTTGCAGCGTGGGCAAAAAGAGGTACCCCCACACGCGGGCGTCGACGCGCGCGACCGACGGGATCCCTTCGAGCCGCTTGCCGTCCTGGACCTTCAGGGTGGCCGGTCGCCCGCCGACGAGGCGCTGCACGACGACGTCGGGGATCGCGGCGCGTGCGCGCTCGGCCTCACCACGGAGCGCGTCGGCGAGGAAGAGGACGGCGGCGACCAACGCCACGGCGAGAGCCAGGCCGCCGGTGAGCGCGATCGTCTTGCCGCGCCGACGCGCGAGCATTCCGAGTGCGTACGCGAGCATGGAGCGGTTCACTTCGTGGCCCTCGTCGTCTCGCGCGCCCATACCTCGCGCGGCGGCGCCATCGCTCCGCCGGCCGGATCGGGATCGGGCAGCGCAGGGCCGTCCGCGAACGCGGCGCCTGGCTCTTCCAGCGAAGGCGCGCGAAGCCACCGCGCGCCGCCCGAGAGCGCGAGATCACTCGTCGGCAACCGCGGCGCGAGCTCTTCGATCGCGGGCTGCTCCGCCGCCCGACGTGCCCGCGCGTGCGACGCGTGCGCCGCGATCCCGACGATGGCGACGGGGAGCGAGAGCAGCATCGCCACCGCCGGCAACGACGCGCGCGCGAGCGACTTCACCCGCCCCCGAAGGCGATGAAGAGCTTCGTCATCATGAAGTCGGCGATGAGGATCGCGATCGACACGACGACCACCGTGCGCGTCGTCGACGTCCCGACGCCCTCGGTCCCGCCGCGCGTCTCGAGGCCGAAGTGGCAGCCGGTGATCGCGATGATGAACCCGAAGACCGGCGTCTTCGCGAGGCCCGCGAAGAAGTCGGCGAGCTGCATCGCGTCGAGCGCCGAGCGGTAGAAGAGGAAGGGGGCGATGTCGAACTGGACGTAGCAGATGAAGACCGCCCCGAGCGTGCCGAGCGCGAGCGCGTAGGTGCCGAGGATCGGCATCACGATCATCGCGGCGACGACGCGCGGGACGACGAGCTTCTTCGCGGGATCGGCGCCGAGCGCGCGGATGGCGTCGACCTGCTCGGTCACGTTCATCGCGCCGACCTCCGCCGCCATGCCGCTTCCGATGCGCCCTCCCACGATGACGGCGGTGAGCGTCGGCGCCAACTCGCGCGCGAACGACAGCACGACGACGCGCGGGATGTATTCGAGGCCTCCAAACCGGCGGAGGCCGAACGCGAACTGGATGGTCATGACCATCCCGATGAAGACGCTCGTGACGGTGACGATCCCCATCGATTTGACGCCTAGCATCCAGAGCTGGTGCAACGTCGACTGCAGCTCCAGCGGGCGCTTCAGGATGCTGCCGAACGTGCGCGACGAGAGGAGCGCGACCTTGCCCAAGTGCTCGACGAAGTGTCGAACGCGCACGATGTTGTGATCGAGGAAGGACTCCTCCACGACGGGCGGCGCGAGCGAGCGTCGGCTCTCCGGCGCCGGCGGGATCGTGCTGGCGCTCACGGATCCCCCGACGCCGCGCCGGCCGGGACCGTGTGAAATCCTCGGACGAACCCCTCGAACGCAGGCGCGCCGGCCGCGGCGTGCTCCGGCGCGGCGACGTACACGAAGTCGTAGACGCAACCGTCCTTCTTGAGGACGAAGATGTCGAGCTCGCGCGCGACGCCGTCCAGCTTGGCGGACATGCGGGTGTGGCGCGCCTCGCGTCCGTCGAACGGCAACGTCTCCTCGACGATGGGCACGCGCTCGGTGGTCCCCATGACGAGCTGGTTGGTGAGCGCGACGAGCGGCGCGTCTCCGTCCTTCTCGCCGCAGCGGGCGTTCACGAGCACCGAGCCGTCGTGCGCTTCGTCGCGAAACGCGAGCGCGCCGTCGGTCACCTCGACGCGCCGCCACTCCGCAGGGACCTGCGGCACGCGAAACGCGATCGCGCCGCTCCGGTACACCGCGCCGTCGAACGACGACCGCGCTCCCCCGCAGCCGCTCACCGGCGCCATCGCAAGCGCGGACGCGAGCGCGATGGCAGCAGCGAGCACCTCACGGAGCATGGCCCTAAATAGCATGTTCGTCCGGACGTCTGGCGGCGGCTTGCGGTAAGGTTCTCCCAACGATGAGCCTTCGCCTCTACAACACCCTCACACAAAAGGTCGAAGCGTTCGAGCCCCGCACGCCGGGTGTCGCCACCATGTACGTCTGCGGCGTCACGCCGTACGACCTCTCGCACGCCGGCCACGGGCGCGTGTACGTGATCTTCGACGTGCTCGCGCGCCACCTTGCCGCTCGCGGCTACAAGGTCAACTACACGCGCAACGTCACCGACGTCGACGACAAGATCCTGAACCGTGCGAAGGAGAACGGCGAGGATCCCTTGGCCCTCTCCGCGCGTATGTGGGACGGCGCGGCCGCCGATCTGCGATCGATCGGCTGCGGCAAGCCGCTCCACGAGCCCAGGGTCTCGACGCACATCCCCGAGATCGTCGAGCTCATCGAGTCGATCATCGCGAAGGGCCACGCCTACGCCGTCAAGACACCGAAGGGGCACGACGTCTACTTCGAGGTGCGGAGCTTCCCGCCCTACGGCAAGCTCTCGCGCCGCAACATCGACGATCTCCTCGCCGGCGCGCGCGTCGACACCAACGAGCTGAAGCGCGATCCCCTGGATTTTGCCCTCTGGAAGGGCTGTGCGGAGGACGAGTGGGGCTGGCCGAGCCCGTGGGGCAAGGGTCGCCCGGGGTGGCACATCGAGTGCTCTGCGATGGCGAAGAAATATCTCGGCGAGCATTTCGACATCCATTGCGGCGGCATGGATCTCATCTTCCCGCACCACGAGAACGAGGTCGCGCAGAGCGAGAGCGTCTGGGGCCCCGAGTTCGCGAAGTACTGGCTCCACAACGGCTTCCTCAGCGTCGACTCCGAGAAGATGAGCAAATCGCTCGGCAACTTCGTGACGATCCGCGACATCACCTCGCGCAACGATCCAGAGGCGTTCCGCTACTACCTGCTGGGCACGCACTACCGCGGCCCGCTCGCCTTCGAGGTCGACAAGCTCGAGAGCGGCCGCGTCGTCTTCCCAGTCGTCGACGAGGCGGAGCGCCGGATCGATTATTTGTACAATACACGCGACGCGCTGGTGGCCGCGGCGGCGGGCGCCGAGGCGAAGGTCGGCAACGTGCTGCAGGGGCAGGCGAAGATCGTCGACGAGGCGCCGGCGAAGGTGCTGGCGGCGCTCGACAAGGATCTCAACACGCCTCAGGCGTTGGCCGTCCTCGCCGAGCTCGCGAAGGCCGCCAACGAGATCGTCGTCCAGATCGGCAAGCTGAAGACCCAGAAGCCGGCGCAAGACGAAGCGAAGAAGCTCGCGGCGGCCGCGGTGAACTCGCTCGACGGCTGCGTCAACGTGCTCGGCCTCATGCAGGCGACGCGCGAGCAGTACTTCGCACGGACGAAGGCCAAGCGCCTGAAGATCAAGGGCCTCGACGCCTCCGCGATCGACGCCAAGGTGAAGGCGCGCACCGACGCGCGCGAAACGAAGGACTGGAAGCGCGCCGACGAGCTGCGCGCGGAGCTGTCGGCGATGGGCGTGGAGCTGCTCGACGGCCAAGACGGTTCGAGCTGGAGGGTGACGATTTGAAACGGCTCATCACGTGCGCGGTTGTGGCGACGGCGCTCGCGGTGCTCACCTTCGGGACGTTGGGATGCCCGGGCCAGGGATCGTGCAAGGCGTACTCGGCCGGCGGCTTCTCCGGCCAAAACTGCGGCGGTCGCGCCGGCTACCTGTGGAACGGCATCTCCTGCATCTACGGCCGCGAGTGCGTGTGCACTGGCGAGGACTGCCAGCGCGTCTTCGCCTCGCAGGACTCGTGCGAGACCGCACACATCCAGTGCCCCCGGCACTGAGCGTGGCAGGGCGCGGTCCCGTGAACCAGCTGCTCTTCTTCCTGGGTATCGCCGCGGTCGGGAACGTCGTCTACCACGTCGCGCAGAAGGCGATGCCGCCGGGCTCGAACCCGATGGTCGTGCTCATGGGGGTGTACGCGGTGGCGTTCGTGCTTGCGCTCGTCGCGTCGCCCTTCTTCGGCGCGGCGACGCCCATGCCGTGGACCGCGCAGGTGCTCTCGTGGCAGGTCCTCGTGCTCGGCGCTGGGGTGCTGCTCATCGAGATCGGATTTCTGCTCGCGTACCGCACTGGCGGCGCGATCTTGCAGTGGTCGGGCGTGGCGGTGAACGCGGCCGCCGCGGTGCTGCTGTTGCCGATCGCGACGGTCGCGTTTCGGCAGCCCTTCTCGCCGCTACGGGCGGCGGGGATCGTGCTGGCGCTCGCGGGCATGGCGCTGATGACGCGCTGAGCGGTTAGTCGACGGAGCCGAGCTTTCGCTCGATGGCCTCGATGTGAGCGCGCACCTCGGCGTCGTCCGCGCGGAGCGCCTCCACCTTGCGGACGGCGCTCATCACCGTCGTGTGATCGCGGTTGCCGAAGGCGCGCCCGAGCTCCGGGAAGCTGCACTTCAGGCGCTGCTTGCAGAGGTACATGGCGACGTGGCGCGCGAAGGCGACGCTCTTGTGGCGATCCTTCGAGAGGAGATCCGCGGTTCGGAGCTTGAAGTGGTGGCAGACGATGCGCTGGATGTCGTCCACGCTCGCCTCGTTGAGGCGCGCCGTCGACGCGGTCGAAATTTCCTGCCGCGCGAACTCCATGTCGATGGGCCGGCTGAGCAGGCTCGACTTGGCGGCGAGGCGGATGAGCGTGCCCTCGAGCTCGCGGACGTTGCTGCGAACGGATTGGGCGAGGTAGATGACGACGTCGTCGGCCATCTCGATGCCCTCTTGCTGCGCCTTCTTGCGCAGGATCGCGACACGCGTCTCGAGCTCGGGTCCCTGGATGTCGGCGACGAGGCCCCATGTGAAGCGGGAGATGAGGCGCTCCTCCATCCGCTCCAGCTGCTGCGGGTACTTGTCGCTCGTGACGATGATCTGCTTGTCGGCTTGGTGGAGCGCGTTGAACGCGTGGAAGAACTCCTCCTGCGTCTGGGTCTTGTTGGCGAGGAACTGGATGTCGTCGACGAGCAAGAGGTCGCACCGCTCGCGGAAGCGCGCGCGGAAATCGTTCATGCGCTGATCTTGGAGCGCCTGGACGAACTCGTTCACGAAGCGCTCGGCCGAGATGTAGACGATGCGCGCCGCGGGGCGCTCGGAGCGCACGCGGTGCGCGACCGCGTGGACGAGGTGGGTCTTGCCGAGCCCGGTGCCGCCGCACAAAAAGAGCGGGTTGTGGCGAGGACCGCCGCCACCGGCCGCCGCCACCGACGCCGCGTGGGCGAGCTGGTTCGACGGGCCGATGACGAAGTTGCTGAACGTGTACTTCCCGTTCAGCCCCTCGATCGGCGGACCCACGGCCTGCATGCGTGCCGGCGGCGGGGCCGGAGGCGCCGGAACCGAAGGAGCGGCGCCGCTATGGCCCTCACGACGCGACGCAGGCGGCGGAACCGACGGAGGCGGAGCATCCTCGGTCCCCACGGTCAGCGCGCGCATGCGCACCGACGGCGTGACGGGGCGCTCGACGACCGGCGCCTCCATCCCGACGTCGATCGTCCAGGCGACCTGAACGCTGAAGCCGCTTTGGCTCGCGATGAAATCCGCGAGCGTCGGCACGAAATGCTCGTCCACCCACTCCCGGACGAACTCGTCCCGAGCGCGGAGGCTGAGCACCCCCTCGGTGAAGCTGTCGAACTGGACCCCACAGAACCATTGGTCGAACGTCGCGGGAGACTTCTCTCGCGTGTACCCGACCGCCGCGTTCCACAGCTCCCGCGGAGCTTGCATGCCCGATTGCACCGTTCGCCTCTGAACCCGTGAAAGATGTGTCCGACCAACCGAAGAGAAAAAGCCAATAGCTCCGAGCGGTTCCCCCAGGGACCCGCACAGGTTTTCCACAGGCTGTGGAGAGGAACGAGGATGGAGCTCTTACGGCCCGATCCCCCCACGGATCTACGTTTCGCGGACCCGCCGCTACCCTGTCTCTCCAAAGCCCAACGACGACCAGCCCGTCAGCGAGCCAGCCAAAGCACCCCAAGTAGACCGAAACAAGACGAGCCGCGCCGCGATCCTCCCCGAGGCCGAACCCGAACCCGAAAGACTCGAGCCGGCGGGAGGGGGACGGTGATGCAGTCGAACGCGGTGATGGTCCGGGTCGACGGCTGGACGAAAAGGCCAGCTGTGACGCAGACGAGATGGAGCTATCACCGCCCCGTTCTCCGCGTCACGCCGATTGTTTAAAAGATGCACAAGTGCATGAAAATATTTGCGATTATTGGTTGTACACCACCCGCGAAATGTCTTTTGCGCCTCGGCGGCGGGGCGAACTCGTGACAAGTGTGCGACGCCACATCGTAATCGCCGCACGCTCCATTCTGACGTAGGACGGACTGCCTTTTTTTCCTGCCGATCCGCCTGTCAAGAGTCGACGTTGCCCGATGATTTCCGGGGTGTTTCGGATTCTCGTCGAGGGGTCGGCACCGCGTGGCGAGCCACCACGACGGGTCGAAATGTTGACTCTTGACGCGCGGCAACGGCTGCGGTTGGCGCCGAGGAGCCGAAAATTATCCACATGCGGGGGGGCTTGGTAGGTTCCGCCCCAGTGCAACCTTCACGAGCCTGTTTCAGGTGCCTCGCCCGACCGCTGCCGCCGGCGTCGAAGATCCGTCGGTGGGTGTCTGCGGCGACGGTCGCTTGGGGGCTCCTGGCGAGCCGCGACGCTCGCGCGGATCGATCGACGACGTCGCCCGAGCAAGGGTACGACCTCGGCGAAATGCAGAATCCGCGAACCATCGCGTTCGGCGGCGCGCAGTCGGCGCTCGGCGTGTCGACCGTGGCAATCTACGAGAACCCGGCGAACCTGCCGCTCGCGCACGTCTATCACTTCGAGGGGATTGCTGCGATTTCGCCCGAGTCGCGGCGACAGAGCTATGGCGGCGCGGTCGTCGACTCCAACACTAGCCGCCTCGCGGGCGGGTTCGCCGGCACGTGGAACATCATGGACCCGAACGGGATCCATCGGACGTGGACCGATCTGCGCCTCACGCTCGCATATCCGCTCGGCGATCGAATCTCGGCGGGCATCACCGGTCGTTACCTGCGCTCCGCGCAGTCGCTCGGCGAAGGTCCGCTGGGGCCGAGCTTCGCGTCGGATGGAACCGGCGGCGCGCCGGTGTTCAACAACTTCACGTTCGACGTCGGCGCGTCGGTGACGCCGGCGAACGGGCTGCGCGTCGGCGTCGTCGGCAAGAACCTCACGAACCCCGGCACCGGCCTCGCGCCGACGCTGCTGAAGGGAGGCATCGGCTACACGAACGATGCGATCTCCATCGAGGCCGACGGGCTCGCCGACTTCACGACGTGGACGCGCGTGCGCGGGCGCCTCATGGTCGGCGGCGAGTATTTCGTCGCGGGGCATTTTCCGATTCGGCTCGGGTACCGCTACGACGACGGCATGCGCACCCACGCGGTGAGCGCAGGCCTCGGGTACATCGATCGCAAGTGGAGCTTCGAGATAAGCGCGAGGCGCGACGTCGTCGGCGACAACCCGGCCACGCTCATTGGCGCGTCGATCCGATACTTCTACGAAGCAGGCGCGAGCAGCCCCGCCGACGACGGCGATCAGATCGGCTACTGAACCGCGAAGCGAACGCAGAGATCGTCGGTGGCGTGGCGCACGGCGAGGACCGGCGCGATCGGCCCGCGCGCGTCGGAGCTTGGCGCGGATTGCGGACCTTGCGGCGACGGCGGCCTCGGCGTGACGGCGAGGGGATAGGGATCGGCGTCGGGCCCGCACAGGTGGGCCTCCGCGCGCGCGATCTTGAGCTTGGGGCTCGCCGTCGACGCGACGACCTGCACGCGGCCCAGCGTGAGCGGCTGACCGTTCGACGCGCCGAGCCGCACGACGATCTCGCGGGCGTGCTCCGCGTCCTCCGGGGGAGCGTCGAGGAGCGTGCGGACGCGGAGGATGGCCATCTTGCCGGGCGCGACGGCCTTTCGGAACGCGGCGTCGCGCACGTGCAGGACCGCGCCGGCCATCTGCGGGCGCCCGAGGAGAGGGTGCGCCGTCGAGGGGCGGCGCGGCACACGATCGAAGGGCAGCGGCTCGCCGGCGTCGCCGTCGGCAGGCTCGAGCGCACCGTCGGGGACCGCGAGGAGCCGCGCGTCGAAGGCGCGAGGAGCGCCGGGCGCGCCGAACGCGACGTAGAGATCGAGATCGCCTGCCCGCCACTCGCCGCGCGGGAGCGCGATGTCCTCGAGCACCAGCACGCGATCGGACGCGACCTCGACGCGTACCCGCGCGACGCTCGGCAGCGACGGTAGCGGGTCGAGCGGCGGTGCCGCGACGGCGCGCGCAAACGAGGAGAGCACGAGCGCCACGGCGAGCGCCGCCGGCGCCGTTCGCGCGCGCGGTCCGTTCACGCGACGGATCCCTCGAAGGCCTTGGCGAGGCGATCGACGGCGCTTGCGTCGAGCTCGGTCGCGTCGTCCCACGCCGGCGCGCTGGCCCGCGCGCGGAGGAAGACCATCGCGCGCGGATTGCGGAACCAGTCGTCGTCGAAGCGCTGGACGAGCTCCTCTGTGACCGGCAACGACGTGAAGAGCGCGAGGATCCGCGACGGCTCGTCGTCGCGAAAGCGCGGCCACGCGAGGCCCAGCACGTCGCCGCGCGGCATGGGCGCGCCCAGCACGTCGACGGCGAGCTCTTCGAACCGATCGGCGCTCGCGTCGAGGAGGACACGCGCCGCGGCGAGACGCGCGGAGAACAAAAACGAGCGGGTCATCGTGCGCGCCTGCGCCGCGGCGACGCGCGCCACGTTGCCGAGCGCGCGCCGCTGGAACTCCGGCGACGACGCCAACGTCGCGAAGACGGCCGCGAAGCGATGAGCGTCGGTGGGGCTGGGATCCCGGGCGAGCGCGATCGGGAGGCTCGGCGACGGTCCGGCGATT
>JBBRLQ010000009.1:0-250198 GCA_038231275.1 Polyangiales bacterium | reverse complement strand
TGGTCTGCTTGTCGATGAGCCGCGACGGGATGACCTTCTTGATCACCAGCTCGTGGCAGATCTCTTCGATCTGCTTGTTCTTCAGTTCTTCGGCGTGCTGCGTCGAGATGACGATCGCATCGACGCGCACCGGCACGTCGCCCTCGTACTCGAGGGTCACCTGGGTCTTGCCGTCGGGGCGGAGGAAGTCGACCTTGCCGGCCTTGCGGATGGCGGCGAGCTGGCGCGCGAGCTGGTGCGCGAAGTCGATCGGCGCGGGCATGAGGTTCGGCGTCTCGTCGCACGCGTAGCCGAACATGAGGCCCTGATCGCCGGCGCCCTGCTCCTTGTGGAGGCCTTCGCCCTCGGTCACGCCCTGCGAGATGTCCGGGCTCTGCTTCTCGATCGCCGTGAGCACCGCGCAGGTGTTCGCGTCGAAGCCCATCTCCGAGCCGGTGTAGCCGATCTCGCGCACCGTCTGGCGCACGATGGTGGGCATGTCGACCCACGCCTTCGTGGTGATCTCGCCGGCGACGACGACCATGCCGGTCTTCGCGAGCGACTCGCACGCGACGCGCGCGGCCGGGTCCTGCGCAAGGATCGCGTCGAGGATCGCGTCGGAGATCTGGTCGCAGACTTTGTCCGGGTGGCCTTCGGTGACGGACTCGGACGTGAATTGGTAACGGGACATGTGCGCGTTGCTCCTCTTGGTCCGCGCGCATTGGGGTAGCGCGTGGGGGCCGGCATAGTAGCTCTCTGAAGTGGCAGCGCAATAGCGCGGTGGAGCGCGGCGGGCCAGTGGAAAACGCGCGACACGGAAGCCGAATTTGGCGCGGCCTCGCGCCTTGCCTTCGGAATGAATGGGCGGCAGCCTGGGAGCGTCGAACAGCGCTGGAGGAGCATGCCCATGGGACGCGGAGTGACGAGAGTGGCGTGTTGCCTTGCGATGCTCGGGCTCGCCGTCTTGGCGCAGCGAAGCGCCAGCGCCACCGGTCCGGCCGGCGGTCCGCCTCCGATTCCGACCCCCGCACACGACGCCGGGCAAGCGGGAGGTTCCTCGTCTGGCGCCGCTCCCCCCACGCTGCTCGCGTCCTACGGCTTCAACGGCGACCTGACCGATGACCGAGGCCACGGCGTCATCCTCCAAATGATGAACGACCTGAATATGGGGCAGGAGATCTTCTACGAGGCCGGCAAGAACGGAAAGACGCCGGGCGCGATCCGCGGCCTCGCCTTCATGACCCAGCCGAACCCGTTCGTAGTCTACGAGCAGATGACGGTGTCCTTCACCGTCTTCCCGAAGACCAGCAGCCCAACAGGCGGCGTGTACGGCTGTGAGACGGGGACCGCGTTCTCGAATCAGTACAAGAACCACGGCTCGTGGGCTACGGGTGTCCACGCGTACCAGGACTACCAGGTCATCTCGGTGAAGGCGTGCCCGCCCGACGCGAGCGGCTCCGGGAGCGTCTCGATCTTTTACTACGTCACGCCTCCGGCCGACGCTGCGCCCACAGACAACGCCGTCGTCTACGCGGTGCCGCTCACGAGCAACGTGTGGCACGACGTGTCGGTCGTCTTCGACAAGCCGGCGGGGAAGGTCTCGATCGTGATCGACGGCAAGATCGCCGGCACCGCGCCGACGCACGGGCCCATGAAGGTCGGACCTGCGCAAGACAACCGTGTCCTCATGGGAGGGCCACGCGACACCTTTCGCGGGTGGGAAGCCGGCGCCGTCGACGTGATGAGGGTCTACGCGGGCGCCGTGTATCCCCAAGCGAAGGAAGTGCCGCGCGCGGTCGGCCCGGTCCCCGTAAAGCAATCGCAGTAGCCCGCGGCGGTCACGTCGCCTTCGACGAGAGGCGCCCATTCTGCGAAAGACGCCCGCTCGGGACCGGGGTGAGGCTCGTGCCTCGATGCACCGCGTGGCGCAAGCACGGCGCGGGTTCCGTGCTCACAGCTTGCATCACCCGATCGCCTTCGCGGAGCAGATCGTCGACGCAGGTAGGCGGCCACTCGAACGTAGCGATGCCGACGCGGGCGTCCTTGCGTGTGTCGAGGCCGGCCTCGTGGCGCACCCTCTCGACCGCGATGCGCGCGGCCTCGGCGCCGGTCTCGGGAAGGAGGAGCACGAAGCGCGCGCGATCGACGCGCGCGGCGACGTCGTAGAGGCGCGACGCCGCGAGCGCAGCGGACACGCGATGCAGCTCGGCGGTCGGCATTTCATCACCGAGATCGAACGTCGCGAGGCTGAGGGAGCGACTGAACCGCAACGCACGGCGCGTCTCGACGGCGACGGCTTCGTAGAACGCGCGACGGTTGTAGAGACCCGTTTCGGCGTCGCGGAGTGTGTCGAGCTTCGTGCGGAGGTACGTCGACCGGAGCGCGCCCAATGCCAACGCGAACGCGAGGTAGAAGCCGAGATGGACGAAGAACGCCCAGTGGAGGAAGAACGACGACGAGTACGGGAAGGCGCCGAAGCGCTCCCACGCGTAGATCAGCACCGAGCAGCCCGTCGCGACCAGCGCGCCCGCGCCGCGCCCTAACGCCCACGTCGCGAGGGCGACGGGCACGAGGTAGAGGAGCGAGAACGACATCTCGACGGGCGTGGCGACGTCGAGCGCGAAGGTGACGACGAGCAAAGAGGCAACGAGCGACCACGCTTCCGCCCGTGATGCCACCAGCAGACGGTCCAGGATCGGGTGACGAACGGCTTCGCGGACGAATCGGCCGGCCTCCAGCCCGTCGGGCGCGAGCGAGGGTGGTTGCTGGAGGGGAGCGGTCTGCATGCGGCGTCTCCTTGCTGAGCACGGGTCGTGCCGGGGCGCCGAGGCCTGAAATGGGCTTCCGATCGGGCCCGACGGCACTGTCGTGGTGGACGAAGCGCCTTGGTGCCCCGCTCGGCGTCACGCCCCGTCCCACAAAGCCGCAGCGACGTCGTCGGGGAGCTCCCCTCAGCGAGCCGGCGGCACCCGGACGCTCGGGCGGTGCACCAGCTCGACCTCGGACCCCGGCTTGGCGGCGATCGCCAGCGTGGCCGGCGGCGCAAAGGCGAGGGGCGCATCGGGACCGCCGACTGTGTCGTAGAACCGGGCCGCGACGCGATCGAGGCGGGCGTCGCCGAGCTCCTCCCAGATGCGGCGCCAGGTGCACGCCTCGCGGAGCGCCTTCACGAAGGACTCGGCGGTGCGAAAGGTCAGGACGTGCCGGACGACGGTGTGGCGCACCATCGCGAGGCCCGCGCTCTCGAACATCGCCGTCATGCGATCGCGCTCGGCGTCGATCCGGGAGCGCGGCGGTTTGTGCGCCGGCTCGAGCTCCGCGAGGATGTCCGAGAGCCGCTCGAACGGATCGCCCTCGTCGGGCGGGCCCCAGGTGATGACGCCGACCTTGCCGGTGGCGGCGAGGGCATCACGCCACGCCCGCAGCGTCCGCGCGCGATCGTCCAACTGCCAGAGCCCGAACGCGCAGACGATCGCGTCCCACGGACCGCCCGATGCCTCCGACGCGTCCGCGGCCGCCACGACGATCCGCGAGAACCCCGCGCTCTTCACGGCATCCCCGCAGAGGCGGACCATCTCTTCGCTTTTGTCGGTCGCGCGCACGAGCCCGGCGTCGCCTACTGCGCGCGCCGCGGCGAGCACCTCGGAGCCCGGCCCACACGAAGGCACGAGCACCCGATTCCCCGGCGAGAGGGCAAGCTCGTGGATCAGGTCGAGGTGGTACGGCACGAACCGAGGAACCCATTCCTCGACGTATCCCGCCGCCGCGCGATCCCAGGGGGTCGCCATGAACGCCAGAATGCCCCACGACCGCCCCGCCGGGCAACCGGCGGCGGGCATGTTGGGACGAACTGCCGGGGCCAGAGTAATGCTAGTCTGCGCCCCGTCATGACCGAGACCCTCAAGAGGACCCCCATCTTCGAAGAGCACGTGCGGCTGGGCGGTCGCATCGTCCCGTTCGCCGGCTGGGAGATGCCTGTACAATACACGGGTATCGTCGATGAGCACACCGCCGTGCGCACCGCCGCGGGCCTCTTCGACGTCTCGCACATGGGCCGCCTCGAGATGACCGGCGAGTACGCGCTCGCGGTCGTCGACTACCTCGTCACCAACGACGTGAAGAAGCTCACGGACGGCCAAGCCCTCTACACGTGCTGCTGCAACGCGCAGGGGACGATCCTCGACGACCTCATCATCTACCGCGCGTCGCAGGACCGGATCATGGTCGTGTGCAACGCGTCGAACCGCGACAAGATCGTGGCGGTCTTCTCGAAGGCGGCGGAGAACCACTGCGAGTTCAAGGACCGTAGCGACGAGACCGGCCTCATCGCGCTCCAAGGCCCCAAGGCGTTCACCATCCTCGGCGCGATGGGGAAGGACGCCGCGGCGCTTTCCTCGCTCAAGAGCTTCCACTTCCGCGACGCGGTCGTCGGCAACGCGCACGTCACAGTCGCGCGCACCGGCTACACAGCGGAGGACGGCTGCGAGATCTTCTGCAAGAAGGAGGACGCGGCGGGCCTCTGGCGCCAGCTCCTCGAGGTCGGCAAAGAGCACGGCCTAAAGCCCATCGGCCTCGGCGCGCGCGACACGCTTCGCCTCGAGGGTCGCCTCTCCTTGTACGGGAACGACATCGACGAGACGACGAACCCGCTCGAGGCGGGCCTCGGCTGGGTGACGAAGCTCGACAAGGGGGACTTCGTCGGCCGCGAGGCACTCCAGAAGATCAAAGCTGCGCCGCTGCCGCGCAAGCTCGTCGGCTTCGAGATGACCGGCCGCGGCGTCGCCCGTCACGGCTACCCGCTCCGCGACATGGACGGGCGTGAGGTCGGCGTCTGCACGAGCGGCGGACCGGCCCCCACCGTTGGCAAGAGCATCGGTCTCGGCTATCTGCCGACGGCGATGACGACCATCGGGACGAAGTTCTTGGTCGACTGTCGGGGGAAGAACATCGAGGCTGTCACGGTCAACGTGCCTTTCTACAAGCGGAGCCAGAGGACATGAGCGAGATCCCCCAAGACCTGCGGTACACGTCCGATCACGAGTGGGCGAAGATTGCTGGAGCGGAGGTCACCGTCGGCATCACCGCCTTTGCGGTCGAGCAGCTCGGCGACATCACGCTCGTGAACCTCGACGTGAAACCCGGCGATACGGTCACGAAGGGCAAGACCTTCGGCACGATCGAGAGCGTGAAAACGCTAAGCGATCTGTTCGCCCCGATCAACGGGAAGATCTTGAAAGTAAACGGAGATCTGGAGAGCAAGCCGGAGCTCGTGAACGAAGACTGCTACGGCAAGGCGTGGATGGTCGTGATCGCGCCGGCGGATCCCGCCGAGGCCGCCGCCCTCCTCGACGCCAAGGCGTACGCGGAGCACTTGAAAGTCGCTGCACACTGAGTAAAACCGCGGATCTAGACGGCCCTGCTCGCGCCTTCGGGGGCCACCACATCGAGAGGATCGAAAATGTCGCTTCTTAAAGCAGGTTTCGCCGTCGCCTTCGCCGCCCTCACCGTCGCCGCATGCAGCGGCGCGCAGGGAGACGAGTGCAATAGGGACTCGGACTGTCACTCGAACCTGTCGTGTCAGGCGATTTCGGGAAGGCCGAAGCTCTACTGCTGCCCGACGCCGGCCACGTCGAGCGACTACGCCAACTGCCACGCAGATCTCGCTAAGGTGTCGTCCAGCTCGTCCTCGAGCTCCTCCTCGTCGAGCTCGTCGAGCTCGTCGAGCTCCTCGTCCGGCTCCGCCGACGCCGCGACGGAGTAAGCTCCCCGCGATGCGCTATCTGCCTCACACCCCCGACGAGATCACCACCATGCTGCAGGCGATCGGCGTTCCGTCGATCGACGACCTGTTCAGCCCGATCCCCGAGGGGGTGCGCTTCAAGGGGCCGCTCGCCATCGAGCCCGCGCTCGACGAGTCGCGCCTCATGGACCACCTGACGGCGCTCGCGAACAAAAACACCGCGGCGACGACGCTGAGCTTCCTCGGCGCCGGCGCGTACGATCACCACGTGCCTCCGGTGGTCGACCAGCTCCTCCTGCGCGGCGAGTTCTACACCGCGTACACGCCGTACCAGGCGGAGGTCGCACAAGGCACGCTGCAGGCGATCTTCGAGTTCCAGACGATGTGCTGCGAGCTCTTCGGGATGCCGGTGGCGAACGCGTCGATGTACGACGGCGCCAGCGCGGCGGCCGAGGCGGTGCTCATGGCGCGTCGCCTGACGAAACGCACGCACGTCCTCGTGAGCGACGGCGTGCACCCCGAGTACCACGAGACGATCCGCACGTACGTGCGAGGCCTCCCGGGCGGCGCCTCCGAGATCGAGATCGTCCCGCACGGAAAGACCGGCACCGCGGACCTCGACGCGCTGAAGCGCCTCTTGCGTGACGACACGGCGTGCATCGTCGTCGGGTATCCGAATTTCTTCGGCTGCGTCGGCGATCTCCAGGCGATCGCGGATCTCGCGCACGCCAAGGGCGCGCTGCTGGTGACGGCGACCGCCGAGACGTACGCGCTCGCGCTGGTCGAGCCACCTGGCGCGGCCGGCGCCGACATCGCGGTCGGCGAAGGGCAGCCGCTCGGCCTCCCGCCGCAGAACGGCGGCCCCGGCTGCGGCCTCTTCGCGTGCCGGGACTCGCGCGAGTTTCTCCAGAACATCCCGGGGCGCCTTTGCGGCGAGACGGTCGACAAGAACGGCCTCCGCGGATACGTGCTCACGCTCGCGACGCGCGAGCAGCACATCCGGCGCGACCGCGCGACGAGCAACATCTGCACGAACCACGCGCTCTGCGCGCTGGCGATCACGATCCGCGCGAGCCTCCTCGGCAAGCAGGGCTTCGTAGAGGTCGCGAAGCAGTGCCTCGCGAAGGCGGAGTACCTGAAGGCGGAGCTCGTGAAGAGCGGCGCGTGGGAGCTGCCGTTCGCGGCGCCGACGTTCAACGAGTTCGTCGTGCGCTCGAAGAAGGGCCCGGCGAAGGCGGCAGTGGCGGCGGCGCAGAAGCAGGGCGTCCTCGCCGGCGTCGATCTGACGCGCTGGTACCCGCAAAATGACCGCGATTTGCTGGTCTGCGTGACCGAGCGGCACGCGCGCGAAGATCTGGACCGGCTGGTCTCTGTACTTCGGTAGTCCGGCGCGGTCTGCGCTACTCTGACGGCAGCGGGATGACGTCGTTCGAAGGCAAGCTCCGCGATTACGAGGTGTGGGGGCGCCTCGGCGAAGGCGGCATGAGCGAGGTCTGGCTCGCCAAGCACACGGCGCTCAACATTCCCGTCATCATCAAGACGCTGCGCGCCGCGGTCGCCGACGTGCAGGGGACGTCGCGCATGCTGAACGAAGCGCGCCTCATGGCGCGTGTGACCAGCCCGCGCGTCGTCCGCGCGATCGACGCGGGCGTGCACGGCGAGGTCCCCTACCTCGTGCAGGAGTACGTCGACGGCATCGACATGGCGGAGCTCGATCGGCGCAGGCGCGCGGCACTGGGCGTCGGTCTGCCGCTCTGGTTCGTCAGCCACGTGATGCGCGAGATCTGCACGGCGCTCCACACCGCCCACCAGGCGGGCGTCATCCACCGCGACGTGAAGCCGTCGAACATCTTCGGCTCCCCCGACGCCGGCATCCGGCTCGGCGATTTCGGCATCGCGGTCGTGAACGGCGACGGCAAGGTGCCGGAGGCGAGCGGCACGATCAATTTCTGCGCGCCCGAGCAGCTGCGCGGTCAGCTCGTCGATCGGAAGACCGATGTCTACGGCGCCGGCGCGACGGCGTGCGATCTTCGCTACGGGAGGACGCCGTACCCGACGCTGGCCGCGATCCTCGATCCGACCCAGCCGCCGACCCTCCCCGCTCCGCACACGCCGGCCGAGGCGTATTTCCAGTTCCTCGTGCGACGCATGGTCGACAAGGATCCGGCGATGCGCCCGGAGGATCCGAGCGAGGCCGGCCGGCACTTCGGGACCCTCGCGCGCGCGCTCCGTCCGGCTCTGCTCCGCGGCCCCGTCACCTGCATCGACAAGAACACGTTCCGCCTCGGGCACTGCACCATCGGCTTCTGCGTAGGCGACATCGCGAGCGCGCACGCCGACGCGATCGTCTCGAGCGCGAACTTCGAGCTCGCGATGCGCACCGGGGTCGGCGACGCGCTGCGCCTTCGCGGCGGCGACGTGATCGAGGCCGAGGCGATGAAGCAAGGGCAACAGCCCCTCGGCTCGTGCGTCGCCACCGGCGCGGGGACGCTCGCAGCAAAGAACGTGCTGCACGCCGTCAGCGCTTGGAACGAAGCGTCGTGCGTCGGCCGCGCGATGCACCGCGCGCTGCTCATGTCGGACGAGCTCGGCCACCGATCCCTCGCGTTCCCGGCGCTCGGGACCGGCGCGGCGCGCGTGAGCGTCGAGATGTGCGCGAACGCGATGATGAGCGCGCTGGCGTGGCACATCGCCCTCGGTGGCTCGCGCCTCGAGAACGTGCGCGTCTACTTGGGCGACGAAGCGAAGCTCAAGGTCTACCGCCAAGTCGCCACCGAAGCGCTCCGCGACGTCGAGGACGAGCACCCGCCGTTCGCGGAGCTGGGACTCCCGGTGGAGGGCGGCGAGGTCAGAGGCGAAGCCGCGACGAAGATCGACGCGATACGGCAGGGATCCGGGCCTCTGTGAACGGACGGGGTCCGTTCACGGAGACGGCTACATCTTCTTGTCGCGGCCCGCCCAGCCGAACGTGATGCTGACGACCGGCTCCTTGTCACGCGACGTCCAGCTCGTGCTCATGTTGATGCTGATGGGCCGCATGTGCAGCTCGGGCTGCGTCAGGTCCTGCGTCGAGTCGCCGACGCCAAGCAGCGCTTGCAGAGGCGACTCTTTCTTCTCGGGCTGCTCTTCGGCGGGCATCGTCGTCACGACCGAGGTCTCGAGCTTCGCCATCTCGCCCACGCCCTGCTCGGCGTGAAGGGCGACGCGCGCGAAGCCGCAGCTGCTTGCGTCACGCGCGCCGCTGCTCCCCTCGATCATGAGCGGCATCCGGCGCATCTGCATCATCCGCATCTGCGCGATGCTCCGCGACGTGCTTCCGCCGCCGTCGTCCTTGTCGGCTTCCTTCACGCGGCGAACGACGAGCTGCACGTGGGTGCGCTCCTTCGCCGCGTAGATCGCGAAGCCGCCGGGCGCATCGGCCACCTTCTGGAGCGCGAGGGTCGCCTTGCCGATCGGCCGAACGCCGCGCGTCGCGGGATCGACCCACGCATCCATCATCTCGAGCTGCGCTTTGCCGGCGCCGAGGTCGACGAAGCGCTCTTGGTGCATGGCCGTGACCTCGAACTTTCGAGGCATGTCGTTCATTCGCACCGGCTTGCCGCCCTTGGCAGCCCTCGGCGGCATCGGCATGAAATGCGGCGTGAGGTGAACACCCGTCTCGAGCGAAGGGCTCCACTCTGCCGGTCCACCCGGCTCGTCGATGTCGATGTCGACGGCGCGCTCCGAGAAGCAGACGTCGTTGGCGTCCTCACCGGGGCTCATGAAGCCGAAGCCCTTGCCGGCAGTGAAGTCCTTCGCGTCCTTCTCCTTCGAGAAGAGCATCACGTAGGCCATGCGCCCGTTCATGGTCTGCTCGGGCGGCGGCTTCGCGAGGAAGAAACCCGGAGCTTTCTCGGTCGCCGCGATGTTCTTCGGCCCTTCGCCGACGGGGTGCTGCGTGACGGTGCCGGTCGGCAGCGACGCGTACTTCACCGTCTCGGCCGAAGCGGACGGGGCGACGAGGGCGGCGGCGCCCAGGAGCGAGAGAGCGATCGTTTTGGCTAGGGTCTTCATCAGATCGACCTCAGGTAGGCCTCGAGCGCGTCGAGGTCCGTCTCGGAGAGTTGCTTGGTGTGGCCCATCTTGCCGTCGACGTCCTTCAGCAAGTCCTTGAGCGTCTTGTAACGGCCGTCGTGGAAATAGGGGCCAGTGCCGCCGACGCCCTTGAGCGACGGGGTGTTGAATTGGTCGCTGCGGTCGGCCTTGACCTTGCTCTTCACGTCGTGGAGCTGGCCGTCGGAGAAATCCGCGCTCGGGATGTGGCACTCGGCGCACTTGGCCTCCTTCGAGAGGAAGACCTGCTCGCCGCGCGACGCCTTTGCGTCCTTCGGGGCCTTGGCGACCGCGGCGTTGGGCGGAGAGAGCGTCGAGATGTACGCGACGATCGCGTCGAGCTCGGCGCTGCGCAGGCCGCCGCCGTCGAGGCGATCGAACGTCGTGGCGAGGTGATCGCGGAGCGTCTTCTCGCCGTTGCTCCACGAGTACGGCGGCGTGTTGCTGACGCGGCCGGCGAGGAGGATCGTGCGGCGCGGGCCGTCGGGCGTAGCCCAGGTGATCGCGTCGTCGCGGCCGTCGGGGTGGCAGCTCGCGCAAGCGCGCCCGTCCTTGGCGATTCGGTTGTCGCCGGCGGCGTGGAAGAGGAGGCGGCCAAGGGCGACCTCCGGCGCGATCTTGCGCTCGGCGGCGGGCAGCTCGATGCGACCCGAGTGCTCGCGCGGGTTCGTCTTCTCGCTCGTGATGGCGACGTTCGTGAGCTCGATGACGTCGAGGACGCGATCGAACTGCGACCACACGACCGCGCGGTGCTTTGCCGCTTCGACCGCGATGCCGGTGGGTCCGGCGCCGACGCCCCAGCGGCGCTTCTCGGCGCGCGACGGGCTGGCGGCGGCAGCGTCGTAAGCGATGACGTCGTCGATGCCGAAGCACGTGACGAGCAGGTTCTTCGTCGACGGATCGACGACGGCCGCGCGCGGAAGGAGGCACGGCTGGTGGTGATCGCGCGGATCATCGCCGACGCCCATGAACGAACGCTCGCGGCTGAGGGCGAGCGACGTGTCGATCGGGGTCCCGGTGGTGTCGTCGATCACCGCGACGTTGGCGGCCTCGGTCGGGCTGTCGTCGTCGCCGTAGCCTTCGGCGCGCATGTTCGGGTCGCCGTTGTCGACGAAGACCTCGGGGGCGAGGATGCGGCCGCCCGGATCGATCGATTTGGCGAGCGCGTAGCCCTGGCACGAGGAGCGGGTGCCGCGCTCGGTGTCGGCCTCCGTCTCCTTCTCCATCTCGGCGAAGCGGCGCTCCATCTCGGGCGTGACCTTGATGCCGGCCGCCTTCATACGCGCCGGCTGCGCGCGGGCCATGCGACGGCGCATCGCGACGAGCGGGTCTTTGCCGCGGAGCTTCAGCGCCTTCACCTTGTGGTCACCGGCGAGGTCGACGACGCTCATCTGCGATCCGACGGCGTGCGCGACGAACGCGCTCTTGCCATCCTCGCTCACGGCCACGGCGCGCGGCTCGCGAGGGAGCGCGGCTTCGAAGCGACGGGCGAGCGTGTCGCCGTCGTATCCGGCGAGCGTGCGTCCCCAGCCGCTCGAGACGAGCACCATTCCGTCGGGCGCGAGCGCGAGAGCGACGGGCTCGGTCGCGGTGTCGATGGAGCACGACGTCGCGAGCGGCTTGTCGGCCGCGACGGGCTCGAGGGCGAGCACCTGGCTCTTGTCGCGCACCGTGACGAGGAGGCGCCCGTCGGGCGTGAGCATGATGTGGCCCGGCGTGCCGTCCACCGGCGTCACCGCGAGCTGCTTCTTGCCGTCGACGTCGATGGTCAGGATCGCGTGGACGTCCTCGTCGGAGACGTACGCGATCGTCTTGCCGTCGGCGGTCGCGAGGACCACCGTGGAGCTCTGGCCCGACCCGCCGGCCGCGGTCACCGTCGCGCGCGCGAGCTTGTGGCACGCCGCCGAGGCCGCTAGGGCCGGAGCCTTGTCCGTCGGCGCCTTCGGGCCTGCCGCCTGCCCCCCGTGACCGCCCCCACACGCCGCCGCCGTCACCGAACCGAGGATGGCCGCGAGAGCCAACCCACTGAACCTTTGCATGATTCCTCCGTCTACGGATGTCATACGCCGTGCCAACGTCTTTTCTGCCTCACGCCGCTTGGGTTCGCGACGCGGACACGACGATCGCGGCCCCTGCCAAGATGAGCGCCGCTCCCGCTGCGCCCGCAAGCCCAATTCGCTCACCGTACACCAACGCGCCGATCATCATCGCGACGAGCGGCTCCAGGAGGGTCAGCGTCGATGCGTGGCTCGCCTGAATGCGCCGCAATCCCCACACGAAGAGGAGGCCGCCGAGGGCGCCTGGGCCGACGCTCCCCGCCGCGACGATCGCCATCGCAGCCGGATCGGCTGACCAGGCGGCGTTGGGAACGAACGCGGCGAGGAGCGGCGTCGCGACGAGGCCGTGGAAGAACATGAGCTCGCTCCCCGAGAACGTCGCGGCGAGGCTCTTGTTGACGAGGACGTTCGACGCGTAGAAGACCGCGCTCCCGGCGCCGCACGCCGCGCCGATCCACGCGCCGTCACGATGAACGCCGGCGCTCCACGGAGCGAGCAAGAGGAAGAGACCGACGAACGAGATCGCCGCCGCGCCCCACGTCCGCGCGCTCGTGCGTTCCTTCAAGACGAACGGTGCGGCGACTGCCACGAAGATCGGTGTCAGATAGTGCGTGAGGACGGCGACGGCCACGCTGGTCTTCTGGTACGCGGCGAAGAAGAGGATGGTGTTCATCGCGTCTCCGACGCCGAGCCACGCCAAACCAAGCCACGCGCGCGCGTCGGCCCGCACGCGGACGCGATCGACGGCGCTGAACGGCGCACTCACCAGCGTGAGGACCAGCATCAGGATCACCGCCTCGAGCGACGGATCGAGCTTTCCCACCGACTCGGCGTGACGCAGGATGAGCGGCCACGTTCCCCACGAGCACGCCGCGACGGCGACGAGGCCGAAGCCGATCGCCCGAGAGCGCTGCGCGCCCGTCACGAAGTCTTCGGCGGGGCGGCGCTCATCTTCTTCAGCGTATCGACGAGCTGGAGCGCCTCGAGCGGCGTGAGGCGATCGACGTCGACGGCGCGGAGAAGCTCCATCGCGGGGTGCTCCTTCGCCTGCGCGCCGGCGAAGAGATCGAGCTGTGAGCGCCCGGCGCTCGTCTTGGCGCGCATCGAGGCGTGTGCGCCGCTCGGCAACGCCGCGCCCTTCTCGAGCGACTCGAGGATCGTGCGCGCGCGCGCGAGGACCAGCTCCGGGATGCCGGCGAGGCGGGCGCACGCGACGCCGTAGCTCCGCGACGCGGCGCCGCGCACCAGCTTGTGCAAGAAGACGATGTCGCCGGCGTGCTCGCGCGCGGTGACGCTCCAGTTTTCGCAGCCAGGGCGCGTCATCGCGAGCTCGGTCAGCTCGTGGTAGTGCGTCGCGAAGAGGGCGCGGCAGCCGACGACGTCGTGCAGGTGCTCGGCGACCGCCCACGCGATGGCGAGGCCGTCGTAGGTGCTGGTGCCGCGCCCGATCTCGTCGAGCACGACGAGCGATCGGCGCGTCGCGCGACGAAGGACATTCGCGGTCTCCTTCATCTCGACCATGAAGGTGCTCTCGCCCTTGGCGAGGTTGTCGCTCGCCCCCACGCGCGTCAGCACGCGATCGACGACGCCGACACGCGCGCGCCGCGCAGGGACGAACGAGCCCATTTGCGCCAAGATCACGCACAGCGCGACTTGGCGCATCAGCGTCGATTTCCCGGACATGTTGGGGCCCGTCACGAGCCAGAGGCGCGTGTGCGGGTCGTCGGGGTCCTCGTCCGCGCCGGCCGACGCGTCGAGGCGCACGTCGTTCGGAACGAAGCGCCCCGCCGCCGCGAGCTTCTCGACGACAGGGTGGCGTGCGTCTTCGAGCGAGATCTCGAGCGAGTCGTCGACGGTCGGTCGCGCGTAGTCGCCGGCGTGCGCGGCCTCCGCGAGCGCGCTCGCGACGTCCCACTCGGCGATGCGCGTCGCCACGGCGCGGAGACGATCGCCGGAGCGCGCGACGTCTTTGCCCAGCGCGCCGTAGAGCTCGGCCTCGCGCGCGGAGGCGCGGGACTCGGCGTGCGAAAGCTTGTCCGCGAGATCGTCGAGCTCGTCGCAGGTGAAGCGCTCGCCCGTCGCGATCGTCTGCTTGCGGCGCCACGTGGACGGCGCCTTGCCCACGTGCGAGCGCGTGACCTCGATGTACCACCCGAAGACGCGCGTGTAGCGGAGCTTGAGGCTCGCGATTTGTGCCGACTCGCGGAGCCGCGCCTCGAGCTCGACGATGAGGCGCTCGCCGTCCTTCGCCAGCGTGCGCGCCTCGTCGAGCGCCGCGTCGTGCCCTTCGCGGATCACGCCGCCGTCGCTCGCGCGCACCGGCGGATCGTCGGAGACCGCGCGCGCGAGGAGCGCGAAGAGCTCGGTGCACGGATCGATCCACTCCTCGTTCGCGGCGATGCCGAGGGCGTCCCGGGCCCCCTTGTCCGGGCAGCCCTCCAGCGCGCGCGCGAGGTGCGGCAGCTCGGCGAGCGACGCGCGAAGCGCCGTAAAATCCCGGGGGATCGCGCGATCAACCGCGAATTTCACGCCCAGCCGCTCGACGTCGGCGACGCTCGCGAGGCGCGCGCGGACCTCGGCGCGGAGGCCCGGCTGCGTGACGAAGAGCTCCACCGCGTCGTGACGCCGCCGAATTTCTGCGACGTTCGTGCGCGGCGCGAGAAGCCTCCGTCGGAGCAGACGCGCACCTGGCGCCGTCTTGGTCTCGTCGATTTGCGTGAGGAGCGAGCCCTTCGTCGCCCCGTCCATCGTGCGCACGAGCTCGAGGTGCGCCTGCGTCGCGTCGTCGAGGACCAGCGTCTCGCCGAGCTCGTACGAAGCGATGCGCGCCACCGGAAGCTTTCGGTTCGGCTCGCACTCCGCGGCCATCGCCACGCACCGCGCCGCCGCGCGACGCGCGACCTCCGAAGGGCACGAGCGCCGCGCCTCGCCCGTTCCGAGCACCGGATCGAGGACGCCGTCGACCTGGCCTTCGTCGAGGCGCCGACTGGTCGCGTCGCGCACCACCACGCCGGGGCGCGCTGCGCGCAGATCCTGGACGATCGCCTGCGTCCCGGGCCCCACGAGGACCTCTCGTGGATCAAGACGCACCAGCTCGCCGAGCGCGTTCGAGGCGTCCTTCGCTTCGCACGCGGTCAGCTCTCCGGTCGACAGATCGAGCGCCGCAACCCCGAACGTCGCGCCGTCCGCCGAGACGTCCACGGCGACGAGGTAGTGGTTCTCGCGCGCGGTCAGCCCAGCGTCGTCGTACGCGATGCTCGGGCTCACGACGCGCACGACCTCGCGCGGAACGATCCCCTTCACCGTCGCCGGATCGGCCATCTGCTCGCAGATCGCTACCTTGAACCCCTGCTCGAGCAGCCGCTGGATGTACGAGCTCGCCGCGTGATGCGGCACCCCCGCCATCGGGATCTCGTCGTCGGATCCCTTGTTCCGCGCCGTCAGCGTGAGATCGAGCGCCCGCGCCGCGACGACCGCGTCCTGAAAAAACAGCTCGTAAAAATCCCCCATCCGAAAGAACAGCAGCGCGTCCTCATGCGACGCCTTCGCAGACAAATACTGCCGCATCACGGGTGTATTGGCAGCACCGCCTTCTTTGCCCTTGCCCACCGCTTTTCCTTAGGCCACCCGCCCCCAAAATTCCACCCACCGCCACGTTCCAGCGCGCCGTCGTGCAACGCACGACTTCGCCGAAGGCGATGCGGGGAGGCCTCCGCGGCGAGGCCGTGGAGGGGGCGCCAGCACCACACGAACGAAGGCTTCGTTTCTTCTGACCGTCCGCGGTCAGAAGAAAGGCGTATGCGCGAGGGTGACGGTGTTCAGGTCTATGAGCACGAGGCCCTGCGATGCGCCGTCGACGAGCGCGAGCTGGCCGAGCGAGTCGATGAAGTGCATCGACTGCGGGCTCACCGCCGTGGTGGACGACGCGATGTTGATGACGAGCGGCGAGAACTGCCCGCGCGTCGTGAATTTCCACAGCAGATCGCGGACCGGCGTGATGTCTGCCGGGATCGCGTTGCCCCGGTCGTCCTTCCTCGTGCCTATCCCGTTCCACACGACGAACGAGAACGCCGGGTTTCGCATCGCGAGGAGGCTGTTGCGCCCCGGCGCCGACGAGCCCGGCCCGATCTCGAACGCGGGCACAGCGGGCGCGCGCGAAGAGAGGAGCGCCTCGCGCGAGTCGCAGGACAATACGCACGCGCCCGAAGGGTCGGTGGTGACGCGGTGGAGGAACCCCACGTTGGAGCCGACGGTCACCCACGTGCCGCCCGTCCGCACCTGGAAGCGCACCTGGTGGTGGAAGCAGCACCGCATGCGCTTCAGCGTGTCGACGTTCGAAGGATCGCTCTTCACGATGGAGCGGTTCGTCGGCAGGACCGGCCCATCGTACGCGTAGCGCCCGAGGACGAGTCGATCGTCGTTGGCCTCGAGGATCGGGAAATCGCGCCACGCGCTCAGCGCGGTCGGATCGCTGATCCCCCCGAACTGGCTCGAGCACGCGTCGTGACGCGCCTGCGGCGACGCGTTCGCGAGATCGTCCGACCAGCACTCGTTGTTCTTCTCGGCCCAGTACGGGTCGCCCGGATCGAGGATGTCATCGGTGAGCTGCACGTAGTCCACCAGCGTGGACGCGAGGGCCGGCGGCGGCGTGATGCCGCGCGACTTCATCTCCGCCGAGATCGCGGCCGCGCGCGCCGAGCCGATTCGGTAGTCCTCGACGCCCTTGCGGCAGAAGAGCGCGCTCGTGTTCGGCAAGAGGAGAGTCTGGTAGCCGTCCGTCGTCTCGATGTTGGTCGCGAGCGACTTGCCGTCGAACGCCGGGATCGGCCCTTCGTACGTCACTGACCAGTCTTGATCGATGTGGACCTGCGGCTCCTCCCACGAGAAACGAACGCCGGGGAGCGACGTGCCGTCGGGGATGTTCGTCGGCGCCGCCGGGATCCCGCGGTTCGCCGGATCGGGCGCCGCAGGGGTCTTGGCGAGCGACGGATCGGCGAGCGTCGTCGCCGTCGGGAGGAGGAGCGGGTTCGCCTTGGCGCCCGCGCCCACCGTCGACAACGCGCTGTTCTGCGAGAACAGCTGCGGCAGCCCGTTCAACTGCGGCGAGTGCACGCCGGTCTTGGGATCGGTGCGCACGAAATACAGCGAGCGCGGCCGGTTGGGGGCGCTCACCGGGAAGAAGAACTCCTGCGACACCTTCGCGGTCGTGTCGGGCGTGGCGCATCTCGCCGTGTCGTCCTTCGCCGCGCTGCAGAACGCGGAGGGGACGTGGTAGGGATCCAGATCGTTTGGCCCCGAGGCGGCGGGCTCCGGCGGCGCGAACGCGTTCGGCGGATTCGCGGTGTCCATGGGATCGGGACGGCGGCAGGGCGCGTCCCAGTCGTCGACGTCGATGGCGACCATATTGCCGTTCGACAGCGTCACGAAGCCGAAGATACCGCGCAGCCGCGTCGGCCCGAGGATCGGCACGTCGCTCGTCGAGATGTTCGCGCGGTAGCACATCCCCGCGCCCTGATCGCTCGCCGGCTCACCGACGTTCGGTCCCGCGTTCGCGCTCGGGTTGCAGAAGAGCCCGCCGCGCGCGTTGCTGACGGGGCTGTCGCACACGTGCGTCAGCGGGAAATCGTGCCGAACGAACGAGACGGTCGCGACGGGCGCGTTGAAGATGATGCGATCGGGCGCCTGGAAGGGGTTCACCTCGGCGTGCGGGCGGACGAGCGGGCCGCGCGGCTCCGTCGTCAGCTCGGTCACGTCGAAGACGATGATGCTGCCCTCCCTCTTGTCGACGGCGTAGAGGTACTTCTTGTAGTCGCTCGTCGTCGGGCTCACCGCGATGTCGCCCACCGAGACCCTGCGGAGCGAGTCGAGCGCGCTCGTCGCCACGAGCGGCGGGAGCTCGCGCGGGCTGCCAACCTTCGAGAGATCGAGCACGTGGATGAGCGGGAGACCGTCATCGCCGACGTAGAGAGTGGTGCCGTCGCGCGCAGCGGAGCTGCCGTGCGGGTGATTTCCTGGCCCGAAATCGAGGGGACCGGCATCGTCCGCGTCGGGCCCGGCGTCGACCGGGGCGCCGGCGTCGAACACGCCCGCCTCCACGACACCGCCGTCGCTCGCTCCGCCATCGGTCCCGCCACCGTCCGGCGCGCCGGCGTCGAAGGTGCCGCCGTCGGGGCCGCCCGCGCAGAGGTGTGGAAACGGAGGCGCCTCGGGAGCCGCGCCGGGGTACTTGACGCCGTCGCCCCACGACGCGCCCGTCACCGCGGGCGTCGGCACCGGGCTCGGATCGTCGAGCGTCGTGTCGGAGGTCACGACGCACTTGGAGAGCGCGCCGGGCGCGTACGTCGTACCGGGCGTACCGTCGAGACCCGCGCCACGCACGAACGGGAGCGGATCGATCGTCACCACGCGCGCCTTGCGCCCCGCGCCGTCCCCCGGAAGGACCACCGCGATCTCGTAGGTGGACGCGGCGCCGGCGTCGCTCGTGTCGACGTGCGGAATGACGACCATCGAGCCCGGTGCCTGATCGAGCTGGCATACCGGAAGCGCAGGCAGCGTCGGCGGCGGCGGCGCGTCCCCCACCGCGAGACCGGCCGTGACCTGCGAGTCGCCGAGGATGTTGCGGCTGGCGATCGCATAAATCGCCGGCTTGTTCACCTCGGCGGCGGCGACGTACGCGAGCTGCCCGTCGGGTGCGACCGCGACGTCGGTTGGAATCGCGCCGACCGGGATGAAGTTGATCCCCGGCGTCGAGTGATCGCCGTCGATGACGTAGCCGGCGGTGAGATCGACCACGGCGACCTCGCCGCGCGCGGTCTGCGTGACGAGCGCGTAGAGGTGGTAGTCGAGCGTCGACCCGTCCACGCCCGCCGGCACCGGCGCGCACTGCGCTTGCGGCTGCGGCTCGGCCTTGATCGGCACGTGCAGGGCGGGGTTGCTCGGATCGGGCGCGAAGACGCGCATGCACACGACGTCGACGCGCTGCGCCCGCTCGAAGGTGCGCACGGCGACGTTCGTCGCGGACTGCGCGCAGCTCGTCGTCCCGCCGGCGCCGCCTGCCAGCAGCGCGCACGCGCCGACGACCGCCCAAAGCGCCCGCTTCATTGCGAGCCCTTCGGGATCGCCGGGCCACCCAACGTGAAGATGACCTTCTCGAAGGTGTCCTTCTTCGGGCGGCTGTTGTCGAGGTCGATGACCTGGACGTACGACTGCGTGAAGCTCGCGAGGTACCCGAAGCGGTAACGTTTCAGCTCGAGGGCCGCGTCCGGCTCACGCGGATCGAACGGGACCTTGCGGCGAAGGGCGACCTCCTCCAGATCGAAGGGATCGAACGTGAGCGCGAACGGACCGGGTCCGACGCGAAGGATGTTCTCGATGGCGTTGGTGACCGGATCGATGATGAACACCGCAGCCGAATCGAAGCACACGACGAAGAGCCGGAGCGCGAAGTTGCCGTCGGTGTCGATGATCGGGCCGAAGAAGAGCTTCGACGGGCCGAACGACAGCGGGATGTTCCCGAAGACCTGGAGCCGATCGGAGTCGTAGGTGCCGTCGCCCGACGCGCTGGGCTCGCCGATCTCTGCGACGATGATCGACGCGGGGCTGCGGTTCGCGAAGTACACGCGCGCGGGAAGACGCGCGCAGTTCACGAGCTCGCGCTGAACGTCGGTCTGCGGCCTCCCGGGGCCGGCCGGCTTCACGAGCGACTTGCAGACGATGCGCGGCGTCGGATCGATCGCGATGCCGCGCGAGTCGGTGCCGCCCGCGTTCGCGCTCAGCGTGAACACGCCCTCTTTGACGAGGAATGGGCGCGGCCCCACCTGGCCGCCGGACTGCGGGACGGTGTAGCCCTCGTCGCCATAGAAGCGGAGGAGCGAGATGTCGGTCGACGAGCGGCTCGTCTCGAGGAACGCCGGGTGCGGCACCTGCGACGGATCGAACGCCGTCGGATCGTGCGGGATCGCGACGATGCCATTGCCTCCCCCCGCGACGCCGTCGAGCACGAACTGCAGCGACGGCTGCGCGCGCACCGCGTCGAGGCCCGTCGAGAAGAGGCTGACCTTCGTGTCGGTCTGGTGCGTGATCGTGATGAGCGTGCCGTCCTCGCTCTGCGCCATCCCGAAGGGCTCGCCGGGCATCGTGATCTGACGCGAGTTCCCCGGCTCGGTCGGGCTGTTGCCCGCGTGATGGCCGGCGTCGCAGCGCCCGTTGGTGCGCGTGCCGCAGTCGATACGGAACGGCGCGTACGTGTCGACCGTGTCCGTGACCTGAGGAGAGGTCGTCGGATCGTCCTGCACGATGTCCGCCCACGTGAGCGACGCGTCGCCGCGCACGGGGATGAAGGCGCGATCGGAGCCGCCCGCGCGCTCGCAGTGGGAGCCGACGGCGCACGTGAGATCGCTGCACCCGGCAAAGAAGCCTGACGACGCGTCGGGGACGCAGACCGACCGCGGCTTGGCGAGCTGGAGATCGGTCGCGAACGCGCCGATCGTCACGGAGTCGCGTACGTAGATCGACGCGTCGATCGGCGGCGCGCACGTCTCGCCGAGCGGCTGGCGCCGGCCGGAGCCGTCGGTCCTGTAGATCGGCGGGTTCTGGGTCGTGTCGTCGCACGACACGCCGGTGGGCGGACGAATCGGCGCGAGGTTGGGATCGTTCGGATCGTTGATCGTGCGCGCGGCGTCCTCGCGGATGCGGTGCAGATCGTACGACTGCACCGTCCCGCCGTTCCACTGGAGGTCGAAATCCGAGTTCGCGATGTAGAGGACGTTGCCCCCGCGCGACACGGCGAGGCCGACCGGAAAATAGATCTGTTTCGGCGGGGGTGACGTGCCGTCTCCGGTGGAGTAGCACCCCGCCGCCGCGCAGGTGGTCAAGACCCCCAGCGACAGCGAAATCCCAAGCAATCTCATTTACGGGGGCGGAGCCTAGTCACACGCGGGGGAGGTGTCCACACGGGTTTGCGAGCGACCCACCTGAAGGGCACACGACTTGAGCGGCCACCTGAAACCATAGAGCAAGCGTTACGTAGCAACGACGCTTGCTCTAAAATCCGCGACATGCAAAGCGGTTGGGCGAAAGGGCGCGTGGCCCTGGTGACCGGGGCGACGTCGGGGTTCGGGGCGGCGGTGGCGCGTCGCCTCTTGGCGGCAGAGGGGCGAGTGATCGCAGTGGGGCGCCGCGCCGATCGGCTGCGCGCCCTGGAAGAAGAGACCAAGAGCGAGCGGCTGCTCACGCGCGTCATGGACGTGCAGGACGACACGCAGGTCCACGCCACGCTCGCCGCGCTTCCGGCGGAGTTCGAGGCGATCGACGTCCTCTTCAACGGCGCCGGACTCGCGCTCGGCCTCGGCAAGGCGCACGAGGCGAAGTGGAGCGATTGGGAGACCATGATCGCCACGAACGTGACCGCCCTCGCGCGCGTCACCCGGGCCGTGCTCCCGGGGATGGTCCGGCGCAACCGCGGCGACGTCCTCAACATGGGCTCGGTCGCCGCCTCGTACCCCTACCCTGGAGGCAACGCGTACGCCGCGACCAAGGCGTTCGTCCGCCAATTCTCGCTCGCCCTACGCGCCGATCTCTTGGGCACCGCGGTCCGCGTGACGGCGATCGAGCCCGGCATGTGCGAGACCGAGTTCTCGCTGGTGCGCTTCGGGGGCGATCGCGAGGCCGCCGCGAAGGTCTACGCCGGAATGCGCCCCCTCTCGGCCGACGACGTCGCGCTGGTTGCCGAGTCGGTGCTCAAGCTCCCTGCGCACATCGTCGTCAACGCGATCGAGGTGATGCCGGTCCAGCAGGCGTTCGGCCCGTTCGCGGTCAGTCGCCGAGAAGGTCCAGGATGATGACGCCCCTCTTGGGCTCGTCCTCGAGCTCCCGCTTCATCGGCTCACGCCGCGGGGGTAGGGGGAGCTCGAGCTGCGGCTGCTCATGACGAGCCTCCTCCTCTTGCTCCCGCTTTCTGATTTGTTCGATGATGAACGGGGGGAGCATGAGGTTCTCCTTTTTGCACCCAAGGCAGTAAGCGCGGGTAAGGTGGATGGCCTTCTCTCGTCTTACTGGGAAGCTAGCAATGGGCTTGCGGGGGTCAAGTGACGCTGCGTCAGCCCACTACTCTCACTCCTTGATTCTAAGACTTTGAACGTCGCCCGGGCTACTTTCTTTAAGTGAGCGGGCTCTCATTCTGCTTCAATTTACCTACACGTTGAGTTCGATGCCGCGTGCGCCCAAACGGATGTGGTCCCTCGTCGCTGCGTTGTCGACGCTCTTCGTCGCGACCGTCGCGTGGGCCACGCCGTTCGATCTCGGCGGGCGCGATTGGGAAGGCGCGACCGATTTCGTGGCGCTCGCCAAGGCCGAGATCGGGGCCGCGCGTGTGGTGCCGACCGGGCAGCTCGACCTGCGCGCGTTGAAGCGCGAGGACTCGATCATTCTCTTGCACCCCGAGCGCACGCTCGACACCGACAGCCTCGCACGCTTCATGCGCGCCGGCGGGCGGGTGCTCCTGCTCGACGACTACGGCACCGGCGACGCGCTGCTCACGCATTTTCAAATGGAAAGAGTGGCCGCGCCACGACGACCCGCCGAGGCGCTGCGCAACAACCCCGCGTTCGCGATCGCGGAGCCGGCGAGCGCGCATCCCGTCGCCAACGACGTCGTGAAGGTCGTGACGAACCACGCCACCGGCCTCAAGCACCCGGATCTGTCGCCGGTGCTGAAAATCCGCGGCGCCGACGAGCCGGACGTCCTCCTCGCGGTGGCCGGCGCGGTCGGGCAGGGGCGCCTCCTCGCGGTCGGCGATCCGTCGATCGTGATGAACGACATGCTGCGGTACCCCGGCAACAAAGCGTTCGCGCGCGGCCTCGTGAAGTACGCCGCCGACGACGACACGTGGGGCAAGCGCTCGAGCGGCAAGCTGTACATCGTGTCGGGCGCGTTCGAGCAGCGCGGCGCGTTCGGCGACGACAGCCTCGGCGACGACTGGCACGAGCGCCTGAGAAACCTCGAGGACGCGCTGGCCGCGATCCGCAAGGAAGGCTTCTCTCCGACGATGGCGTACGTCTTCGCCGTCATCGCGGGCTTCGGCATCGTGCTCTGGGTCGGCTCGCGCGCCGCGCGCACGCACAAGCCCGTGCAGCCACGGTTCACGCGCGGCGCACCGCTCCTCGCGCAAGGAGGAGTCGCAGGCCACGCGGCGGTCATCGGCGCGCCGCATACGTCGCGCGTCCTGGCGATGCTCGAGCTGAAGGCCGCCCTCGAAGAGGATCTCTGCGCGGTGCTCGGCATCGACCGGATGCCGGGGCACGAAGCCATTCTCGTGCAGCTGAGCTCTCGCGCCCTCCTCGACACCGAGGGCCTCCGCGCGCTGAAGGCGATCTTGCTGCGTCTCTCCCAGGTCGAGACGATGGTCTTGAGCCAACAGCCCGCGCCTCAGGGCGGTAAGGCCGCGGCGGCGGCTTTTGCGGCGATCGGGGCAACCGCGCAGCCGATCAAGGACCGCGAGGTCCTCCAGATGGCGGTCTCCATCAAGAAGATCTTGCGGAGTGCCCGCGGTCGGGCGGTAATGAAGAAGAACGTGGACAAATTCGTGGAATACGCCGGCGGTTCCGTGTGAGCGCAGTCGCGACGAACGAAATCGCCGCCGCCAGGGAGCGGCTCGAGGACGTCCGGCGAGAGGTCTCGCGGACGTACATCGGCTCGGGCAAGGCGCTCGAGATGATGCTGGCGTCGCTCCTCGCGCGCGGCCACGTCCTGCTCGAAGGCGTGCCCGGCGTGGCGAAGACGACGCTCGTAAAAGCGTTCGCGACGGCGCTCGGCATGATGAGCCGCCGCATCCAGTTCACCCCGGATCTCCTCCCCGCCGACATCACCGGCACCTACGTCCTGTCCCCGAAGGACGGCACGTTCACGCTGCGCGCCGGACCGATCTTCGCGAACGTCGTCCTCGCCGACGAGATCAACCGAGCGCCCGCGAAGACCCAGTCGGCGCTGCTCGAGGCGATGCAGGAGCGCCAGGTCACGATCGAAGGCGATCGCTTCGAGCTCCCCCTCCCCTTCCTCGTCCTCGCGACGCAGAACCCGATTGATCTCGAGGGCACGTACCCGTTGCCCGAAGCGCAGATCGACCGCTTCCTCGTGCGCGTGCCGATGGGGTACCCGACCGCGCGCGAAGAAGCGCAGATGCTGAAGACGCACACCGTCGATCCGCCGCAGATGCGCGCAATCCTGAGCCCGACCGACGTCGTCGCGCTCCAGGGGATCGCGCAGCGCATCTACGTCGAGGACGATCTGCACGATTACGCGGTCTCGATCACGACGTTCACGCGCTCACACCCGCGCGTCGCGCTCGGGTGCAGCCCGCGCGCGTCGCTCGGCCTCATCAACGCCGGCAAGGCGTGGGCACTCATCAACGGCCGGCCGTTCATGGTCCCCGACGACGTGCGCGCCGTCGCGATGAACTGTCTCGCGCACCGCCTCGTCATGACCGCGGACGCCGAGAGCGACATGAAGGCGCGCGAGCACGTCATCGAAGAAGCGCTGACGAAGGTCGGCTATCGTCGCGGCGTCCGCGCCGTCTAGCCCTCTCACGAGGCACGGAAAGGCGTGAACGCGTGAACGCGAATCCGTATACCGGATGGTCCGCGGCGCCGGGCGTGCTCGATTTGTACCTCACGCACTCGGCGCTCGCGTACTTGAACGCGCTCGCGACGCCGCGCGTGACGATCGACGGTTACCCCCACGCGCGCCCGTGGGGGCGGCACCTGTTCGAACTCCCCTCGGGGCAGCACGACGTGGGGGTGACGTTCACGTACCTCTTCTTCGACGCGTGCCCGGGGCGCCTCCTCGTGCCGATTTATCCGGGTCACACGACGTCGGTAGTCTACGAGGCGCCGTACTTTCGGTTCATGAACGGCGCGATGCGGATCGTCCGCACCGTACCGAACGGCGCCCCGGCGTACTGAGCCCTTCAGCCGTCAGCGGTTCGCGTCCTGGCGCTTCTCGCCCTTCAGCTCCTTGGCCTTGCCGTCGGCTGCCATCTCCTCGTCGTCGAGGACGTGACCGACGCGGTTCTTCACGGCGCCGACGACCTCCTCGACCTTGCCCTTCGTGCGCTCGCCGGCCTTGGCCGCCTCTTCGCGGGCCTTGCCCTTGAGCTCCTTGGCCTTCCCCTCGGCCTCCATCTGCTCGTTGCCGATGACCTTGCCGATCGTGCCCTTGATCTTGCCGCCGATCTGCTCCGCGACGCCCTCGGCCTTGTTGCTCTCGTTGCTCATGATCTCGTCCTCGGTTGGGGTTGGAAACGATTCGCCCTCCAACAACGCAACGCGCGTGCCGCGCGTCATTGCGACGATCGCCGGAAAAAGAAGGTGGTCAGTGCTCTGCGTGAGCGCCTCGGTGTGGCGATCGTGAGCCGACCTCGACCGCGACGCCGACTCCGACTCCGACTCCGGCGCCGCTCGGAGTTTGCTACCCTCGCGCTCGTGCAGCTCCACCCTACGCGCGCCACGTTCCACATCGCGCTCGCCGGCGCGGCGATGGTCGCCGTGGGGCTCGCCGCGCGGGTCGGGCCGGTCGTCGCGTGGGGCGGCGCGATCGTGCTGGCGGTCGCGATCGGACGGGCGGCCGCGCTCGCGACGGTGACGCGACTTCGGTCGAGCGGCTTCGAGATGGTGTGGAACGCGACGCGGCGCGTGGTCCGGCTCGCTCGCGGCGCCGACGTGGTGCTCGTGGCGGAGCTTCGAAACCGCGGGGTCGACGACGCGCGCGGGGTCGGCCTGCGCGCGGTCACATCGAGCATGCTCGACGTCACCGTCCATCCGGCGACGCTCGACTTGCCAGCCGGCGCGCGCGTTCGGGTCGACGTGCGTGTCCACGCCAAGCGCGTCGGGCGTTGGGGCGTCCACGGAATGGCGCTCGAGGTGCGCGGTACGCCGGCGGGCGGCGAGGGCCTCTACGAGGTCCCGCTCATGTTCGCCAACCCGTTCGGCGTCGAGGTGCTCCCGCGCGCGCTGCACGCGCTCATCACGACGCCGCGCGGAGGGCGCTCGCGACGCGCCGCGGAAGCGGGTCGGCCGGCGTCTTTGCCTGGCGACGGCGACGAGTTCCGCGAGCTGCGCGAGCACGTGCCCGGCGATCCGTTCAAGAAGATCGCGTGGAAGGCCAGCGCCAAGCGCGGGCAGCTCGTCGTCCGCGAGATGGAGCGCGACGAGCGCGACGTCGTGTGGATCGTGATGGACGCGTCGGTGGAGCTCTGGTCGGGGCCCCTCGGTAAGGCGCCGCTCGACGACGGCGTCGACGAAGTGGCGTCGCTGGCGTCGCGCCACCTCTCGCGCGGCGATCACGTGGGGCTCATCGTGACCGCGTCGCGGCTGCGCACGTGGATCGCGCCCGCGAGCGGGGCGGCGCACGCGGTCCGTATCGCCGCGGCCCTCGCGAGCGCGGCGAGCATGGTGGACAGTGACCGGTGCGAGCTCGACGAGTGGGAGATCGCGCAGCGCGTCGCCGAGCACGCGCGGCCGCTCGATCCTCGCGGTCTCGGCGACATTCCGAAGGGCAACCTCGACCAGCTCGCCGCGCGCAGCGAGCAGCTCCGCGCGCGCGCCCCGTTCGCGCCGCGCCTCCCGTACGCGAAGGCCGCGCGCGAGCAGCGCCTCCGCCACTACCTCGCGTCGTTCGGAATCGAGGTCCCGCCGCGCCTCGACGGCGAGCGCGAGAGGGCGGATCTCGCCATCGCGACGGTGCTCGACAAGCTCTCGACCGAGAAGCAGAAGCCCAGCATCGTGCACGTGTGGGCGCCCGCGCCGGTGAAGAAGGAGGCCACCGCGCGCGCCGTGCGGAAGCTGCGCGCGAAGCGGGCGGTCGTGCGGTGGACGGTGCCACGCTTCGACGTCAGCGTCGGTCCCCCTGACGCGGGGCTCGAGGCGCTGACGCCGGAAGAGGCCGCGATCGCGCCGCCTCCCAACGTCGCGGCGGCGGTGGAGGACGCCGTGCGAGTCCGTTCGCGGGCGTCACGCGCGCGCGCCGAGCGGGCGCTCCGTCAGATGGGCGTGCGCGCGCAGAACATCGAGCGGCGCACCGCGAAGCCCGCGCCCGCGCCGGGCCCGCGCGAAGGCGACCTATGACGAGGGACCCGCGGTCGGTCCTGCGCGAGGCCGGCCTCGCGCCGAAGAAGAGCTTCGGTCAGAACTTCCTCGTCTCGGAGCACGTCGTCCGCGCCATCGCCGCCGCGTGCGTTCCGGACGGCGAGGTCGGGCGCGCGCGGGTCGTCGAGATCGGCGCCGGCACGGGGGCCCTCACCGCTGCTCTCGTGGCGCGCGCGCGCCACGTCACAGCCATCGAGCGCGATCGCGATCTGGTCCCCCTCCTCGCCGGCGCGTTCGCCTCCGACGTCGATGCGGGTCGCCTCGCGATCGTCGAGGACGACGCGCAGACCGTCGACTACGCGAAGATGCTCGGCGAAGAAGACCAGAACTCGCCGCGCGTCCTCTGCGGAAACCTCCCTTACCAGATCACCGGTGCCTTGCTCGAACGCGCGGTCCTGTCCGCAGACCGCCTCGAGCGCGTGGTCGTGATGGTGCAGCACGAGGTCGCCGAACGCCTGCTCGCGTCCCCCGGCAACAAGATCTACGGCGCGCTCACGGTTTTCGTGCGCGCGTCGTTCGACGTGTCCCGCGTGATGAAGGTGTCGCCCGGATCGTTCCATCCCGCGCCCGACGTGACGAGCGCCGTAGTGCGCCTCACCCCCGTCCGCCCGCCACGCGCGCTCGAGACCGAGACGTTCCGGCGCGTCGTCAAGTCGGCGTTCGGCGCGCGGCGCAAGACGCTCCGAAATGCCTGGAGCGGCCTTGCCCCTGCGGCAGAGCTCGCGCGTGTGGCCGAGGCGTGCGGCGTGTCGCTCAACGCGCGCGGGGAGACCCTCGACGTCACGGCATTTGCGCGAATCGCGAAGGCGCTCGAAGGCTGAAATTTCTCGGCCCCTTCGTCCGACGAGGGGATTGGGACAGTTCGCCCTTTTGCGCGGCGACAAGGTCCGGCGCGACGAGAACCGGTGAAGTCTTGCCATGGAAGGTCACTCGGTCATGATGGGGTCTGTGGGGAGGATGTGGCACACCTGGTCGACGCTTCGCCGGGGCGCGCTCGCCGCGGCGCCGGCCGTCGTCGCGTTCGGGTTCGTCGCAGTCGGCGCGGCGTGCGGCGCGCGGTCGCAGCTGTACGCGCTCGGCGACACGAGCGCGAACGATGGCGACGGTGGCGGCGACGCGCGATCCGTCTGCGTGCACGAGGTGCCGTCCCGCGAGCCGGCGCCGGCCTACATCGAGCTCGTCCTCGACGGTTCGGGGAGCATGCTCGACGACGGCAAGTGGGAAGCGGCGAAGCTCGCGCTCGGCGGCCTCTTCGACGAGTACCTCGCGCACGCCGATCCGTCGGTGTCGCTCGGCCTCTTGGTCTTCTCGGGGACCAAGGATCCGTCGGGCGGTGACGGGCCCTACCCCACGGCGGTGGACGTGACGCCGGCATTCGTCGACGCAAAGCAGTTCGCCGCCCTGAACGCGCGCATCGCGAACATGTACCCCATCGGCCCGACGCCGACGTTCCCCGCGCTCACCGGCGGTTACGCGGTGCTGCGCTCGTACGTCCCCGAGCCACGCCTGCGTGCGCCGGGGCGTCGCGTGCTGGTGCTTGTCAGCGACGGCGCACCGACCGCGGCATCGGCCGCCGGCGAGGTCGACGTGGAGAAGGCGAAGACGGTGTTGCTCGTGGGCGATCAGCTCGCCCTCTCGCCCTCGCTGTCGACGTTCGCGATCGGCATCGGCCCGTTCCCGCCCCAGTCGTGGGCCGACTACGATCCGGCGTTCATGGGCGACGTCGCAGTGGCCGGTGGCACCCGCACGAGCCCGCAGTGCGTTCCACATGCGGACATCCTCCAGGACCTTTGCCACATCCAGATCACGCCTTCGAAGGACAAGACCCCGCAGCAGCTCGCCGCTGACATGCTCGCGGCCCTCCACGACGTGCGCGCGCGGACAGTGAACCTTTGCGCCTTCGAACTTACCGGCGATTTTTCGTCGTTCGATCCCGCGCGGACGAAGGTCACCCTCGCGTCGGGCGGCGTCACGACGGTGCTCCCGCAAGATCCGTCGAACGGATGGCAATACGACGCGAACGACAAGCCGCGCAGCATCGTGCTCCGCGGGAGCGCGTGCGAGGCGGTGCTCGACGACGCGTCGGCGAAGGTGACGATGGCGTTCGGCTGCGGCTGACGGGCTGCCCGCGCCGACGCGGTTCGACTCAGAGCGCGTGCGGATCGTACGGCGCGCCGAGATCCTGGAGCGCCTTGGCCGCGTCGCGCTTGTCCGCGGCGCCTGGCGGAGCCATCCCGAGGTACTGCCGGTAGCGCTCGATCGCTTCTGCTTTCTTGCCGGTTTTTCGGAGCGCCTCGCCCGCATTGAACTCGGCGTCGGGCAACCACCCGGGTCGCGGCGTGTCCCCTTCGGCGTTCTGGGCCGCGAACGACAAATGCTTCGCCGCTTCCGCCGTCGCCCCCCTGTCCGCGAGGAGCTTGCCGTAGCGGTAGCGCCAGTACGGGCGCCTGTCGTCGGCATCCACCGCCTTCTTCCACTCCGCGAGCGCGCCGACGACGTCGTTCTTTTGCGAGAGACACTCGGCCATCGCGGCGTGCGCTTCGAAGCGTGTCGGCTTCAGCTCCAGCGCGCGTTTCAGGTGCCGGATGCCGTCGTCGATCACCCCCTGCTTGTACTCGACGACGCCGAGCTGCCAGTACCCGTCGCCGAGGAGCCGATCGAGCTGGAGGGCCTTTTCGATCTCGGAACGCGCGAGGTTCAGGTCCGCCGGGGTCGCGTCGCTCGCCGCCCAGCCGACGTAGAGGTGGTACTCGGGGCGGTTGGGATCCTGATCGACGGCCTTGCGGAGCTCGCGCATCGCGCGCGTGTTCTGGAGCGCTCCCTTCTGGAGGAGCGCGCGGCCGAGGAAGTGGTGCGCCTCGGCGCTGTTCTGGCGCAGCTCGAGGACCTTCTGGATCATCTCGATCGCCTTGTCGGGCTGCCCGACGATCGCGTACATCGCGCCGACGCGAAGCTGCAGATCGATGTCGGCCGGGAACTTGGCGAGCGCGCTTTTGAACATCTCGAGCGCCTTCTCGACCTCGCCCGACTCCTCGTAGAGGAGACCGCGCTCGAGCGAGAGCCCGGGGTACTCCTTGTCGGCCTCCGCGACCTTGTCGAGCTGGGCGGCGGCGGCGTCCATGCTGCGCATGCGGCGCAACGTCGAGCCGAGACGGAAGCGCGTGCCGACGTCGTTCGGATCGCGCTCGAGGGTCGCCTCGTAATAGGCCACGGCGCGCTGGTACTGCCCCTGCGCGGCCGCGATCTCGCCGAAGGCGCGCTGGAGCTGCGCCGAGTCGGGGAGCTTCTGCTTCGCCTGATCGAGCTTCGCCTCGGCCTCGGCCGCGCGCCCCTGCGTCGCGAGGAGGGTCGCGAGCGCCACGTACGCCGAGACCGCCTCGGGCTGCGTCGTGTCGGCGAGATCGATCGCCGAGAGGTACTGATCCTCGGCCTGCTTCTTGTTGCCGAGCGCCTCCTCGGCCTTGCCCAGCCACAGCGCGACGCGCATGTCCTTGGGGAATTTGGCGCGCGCCGCCGAGAGCTGCGTCTTGGCGTCCGTGAGCTTCTCGAGGGCGATCTGCGTCTTCCCGTCGCCGACGATGGCGTCGATGTTGAGCGGATCGGTCTGCAGCGCCGTGTCGAAGCGGGTGAGCGCTTCGGCGTGGCGGCTGTCCTGGAAGAGCACCTCGCCCTGCCCGACGAGCGCGAGGACGCTGCGGGGGTCGAGCTTCAGCGACTGGTCGAACGACGCGCGCGCTTCGGCGGTGCGGTCCTTCGCGAGGTAGACCATTCCGCGCACCGCGTGCGCGCGCGCTTGCTCGCCGACCGACGCCGTCGCCTTGGCCACGCCGTCCGTCACGATGGTTAGGTCCTTCTGGGCCGACACCTCGTCGTGCGCTTTGCGCCACGCGAGCTGCGCGCGGAGGGTCAGCGCGCCTGCGTCGTTGGGCGACGCCTTCAGCGCGAGATCGACCTCTTCGGCCGCCTTCTTCGCGTCGCCGAGCAAGTCGTACCCTCGCGCGAGACCGAAGTGGGCGCGCGCGCTAGGCGTCAGCTCGACGGCCTTCTTGAACGCGGCGACCGCGGCGGCGCCATCCTTCGCGAGCAGCTCCGCCTCACCGCGCGTGAACGCGATGTCCTGCGCGATCGGGTCGGCGCCCGCGAGCTTGGCGGCGGTGTCCAGCATGCGCCGCGCCTTCGGCAGATCTCCGGCGAGCGCTGCCTGCGCCGCCTGCGCGACGGGCGTGTACTTCGGATCGGCGTTTGGCGGGACCTCGGCGAGCCACTGCGAGACGCGCGCGTTCGCCTGCGAGTCGCGCCCGAAGCGCATCTCGGTCATGTACTGCGCGAGCGCGGCGTACGCGGCGAGCGGACGCGCGCGCGGCGAATGAGCGTGGGCCTGCGCGAGCTCCTCGGCGGCGCCGCGCGCCTCGGCGTAGGTGTCCGTCCCCATTCGCTTGCGGGCTTTTTCGGCCCCTTGCTGCGCGGCGCGGAGGTACTCGCTGGCGTTCATCTTGTCGCTGATCCACACGTGCCCGAAGGCGCCGACGCCGGGCGCGAGCTGGAGGAGCATGCCGACCACGACGATGACCGCGACCACGCCGATGACGATCTTCGGTGCGCGCGAGGACTTCTGGACGACGACGGTGCGCGCGCGACGCTTGGCGGCCTCGGACTCGACGGCCTCGTGCGCGGCGCGTGCGGCCGCGTCGCCGGCGAGCGTCCCGGAGCTGATCGCGGGGGCGGGCCCCGACAAACGCATCTCGGTCCCCGCGGCCTCGCCGCCGAGGTCGACCTCTCCGAAGCCGACCCCACCGCGCCGATCGGCCGGCGGGAGCGAGCCCATCGGCGTCCCCGGCGGCGCTCCCGAACCGCCCGGCGGCGGTACGGTCGGCACGTTGAACGCGGGCGGCGCGCCGCTCGGCTGGCGGTTCGCCGGCGGAAGATCGAGCTCGCCGAATCCGTCGGGACCCGGCGGCCCGCTGGGCGGGTACGGCTGCTGAGACTGCGGCGAGCGATGCGCGGACGGGAGCTGCATCCCCATCGGCTGGGCGCGCGGGAGATCGAGCTCGCCAAAATCGCCGAACGACGGCAAGAGCCCCTGCCCCTGCGCCGTCTGCGGCAACAGGTTCTGGTTTCCCGCGGGCATCGGGAGGTTGTGGCCCATCGCCTGCGCCATCGGCAGGTTGTTCTGCGCCATCGGCAGGTTGTTCTGCGCCATCGGCAGGTTGTTCTGCGCCGTCATCGGCAGGTTGTTCTGCGCCATCATCGGCAGGTTGTTCTGCGCCGTCATCGGCAGATCGTTCTGCCGCGCGGGCAAGTCGCCGCCGTGGACCGCCGGGAGATCGATCTCGCCGAAGCCGCCGCCGCGCGCCTGCGGCAGGTTGTTCTGGATGGACGGGAGCTCTGCATCGAGCGAGCCGAAGCCGCCGCGCGTGGGGACGCCGCCGCGCTTGGCCGACGGAAGATCGACGGACGGCATCGGGACGCTCGAAAAATCGTGCGTCGGCGGGCGAGCGCCGGCCGCGGGGGGCGGCGCGCGGCGCGCAGACGGAAGGTCGGCGATGGGCTGACGCGCGATCGCGGACGGCAGCTCGATCTCGCCGAAGTCGAGACCACCCGACGGCGACATCGGAACCGACGGAGCGGGCGCCGGCACTGCGTGGCCTCGCGGGATCGCGGGCGCGCCGAAGCCCGCCGGCTTTCGCGCGACCATCGCGGGAAGCCCAGCGACGTCCGGTATCGCGGGAAGATCCGACTCGTCGAGCGTGCCTAGCGCCGCGGGCAGGCTGTCGGGCCCGCTCTTCGCGGCCGGCTTCGGCGGAGGCGGGGCGGGAGGCGCGGGGGGGCGCCCAGGCGAGGGGGCCTGCACCGCGCCGACGCCGACCATCGTCTTCTTCGGAATCGGCGGCGCCGCCGACACGACCGTCGCCGCGCCTCCGCCTCCTCCGGGTGCCGCCGCGTTCGTCACGAGGAACGTGTGACCGCACTTGGGGCACCGCATCTTGAGGCCGGTCGGTGGAACCCGCCGCTCGTCGACTTGGTAAGGCGCCTTACAGGACTCGCATTCGACCTTGAGCATGCGCTCTTTCCCTCGCAGGGTGCCGCCGCACGCGCCTCGCCAAACCCGGACGGGGCGCTGGCCGAAATCGTATTCGACCCTCCCAATCTACGCGACTTCTTACGTGGCGACGCGGTTCTTTCCCGCGCGCTTTGCCCGGTACATGGCCTGGTCGGCCTCACGGAAGAGCCCCTCGGCGTCCGTCGCGTCGCCCGGCAGCGTGGCCACGCCGGCGCTGAGGCCCGGGTGCACACGCACGGCTCCCTTCTCGTACACGTGCGCCGTGACGGCGTGGCGCACCTCCTCCGCGACGGCGACGGCTTGCTCCTTCGTGAACCCCGGCAGCGCCGACGCGAACTCGTCGCCCCCGAAGCGCGTCGAGAACCCGCGATCGCCGATGACGCGCCCGATGACGTGGCCGGCCTCGCCGATCGCGAACGCGCCCATGTGATGGCCGTGCGTGTCGTTGATGCCCTTCACGCCGTCCATGTCCATCACGACGACGCTCAGCACCGGCATGCTCCCGGCGCGGACGGCGCTCGCGGCGGTCTCGAGCTGCGCGTCGAAGCGGCGCTTCACCCAGAGGCCGCTCAGCTCGTCGACGTTGAGGAGGCGCTGCACCTCGGCGTTGAATCCCTCGCGCAAGCTGTCGGCGAGCTGGAACTCGAGCACCGTCTTGCCGATGAGGATGCGATCGCCGGCCGACAACCGACGCTCGCCCGCGCACTTCTCGGTGTTGAGGATGGTGCCGTTGGTGCTCCCGAGATCGACGAGCGCCCACTCTCCGCTCCCGCGATCCTCGACGCGCAGGTGCTGCCACGAGATGCTCTCGTCGCGAAGGGCGAAGTTGCTCGCGGGGTCGCGACCAATCTCGAGGGTCCGGTCGAGGCGCACGCGGAGGCCGACGTCGGGACCGGCGATCACGAGGAGCGACGGCGCCGCGGCCTTCTGCAGCTCGCGTTGGAGCGCGGCACGGAGCGCCTCGGAGTCCTCGAGCGGCGCCGTTCGAATCGGCCCCATCCGCTTCGGCTTCTTGTCGTCCGGCGGCATGCCTCTTCAAGTTACCACGCGCCCGTCGGATCGGAGTCGCTGTGGTATCGTGCCGTCCTCTTGAGGGTCCATTCGGATCCGCCGTCCGGCAAAGGGTCGAGCCTCGCAGGGTTCAGTTGGATGGCGGTGAGCGCCGTGCTCTTCGCGACGATGGGCTTCTTCGCCCGGGTGGGGAGCGCCCACACGCACTGGACGATCGTCGCGGGCACGCGCGCCGCGATCGGGGCGATGGTGGCGTACGGCGTGGGGCGGGCGCGTATGGCGCCGCTCGTCGTGAAGAACCGTCGGGGCATTTGGCTCCGCAGCATCTTCGGCACGGCGGCGCTGCTCTGCACGTTCTACGCGCTCGGCTCGCCGGCGCTCGGCCTCGGCGACACGACGACGCTCGTGAACCTCTCGCCCGTCTTCATCGCGCTGCTGTCGCCCTTCTTCCTCGACGAGCGCGCCGGCAAGCGCGTCGCGATCGCGCTGCCCTTGAGCGTCGCGGGGGTCGTCCTCATCTTGCAACCGTCGTTCGTCTTCGGCGGAGGCGCGCCTCGAACTCCGGCGATGCTCGTCACCGCGGGCATTGCCTTGCTCGCCGCGATGTTCTCCGCGAACGCGATGATCCTTCTCCGCAAGATCAGCCCCACCGAGGGGCCCGAGGCGATCTCGCTCCACTTCTCGCTCGTCGCCGCGACGGTCTGTTTGCTGCTGTCCATTCCGCACTTTCACGTCCCCGACGCGCACGACGCGGGCGCGATGCTGGCGGCGGGGCTCTCGGCAGGCCTCGCCCAGCTGAGCATGACCCGGGCGTACGCCCTCGAGCGGGCTGCGCGGATCAGCGGCATGGGCTACCTCGCGGTCGTCGTCAGCGCGGCGCTCGGGGCGATTTTCCTCGGGGAAAAACCGGGCGCCGACGCGCTCCTGGGGATGGCGCTCGTCATCGCCGGCGGCCTCGTGGTGACGCTCGCCGGAGTGGGGAGGCGCGAGCGTTGAATTTGTGGCATGTTTACACACACGTTTGGGGCCCCGCGTAAACGGTTTCACGCCGAGCCCCGTCTAAGCATTCGCCGCACCTTCCATGACGATCCCGACCCACCCTGCCTCGCTCCCGGAGGCCCTCCCGCACGGGGTGCCGCGCCCCGGCGAGGTGCTCGCGGGAAAGTATCGCCTGGAGCGCGTGCTCGGCGTCGGCGGCATGGGCGTGGTCCTCGCGGCGACGCACCTCGAGCTCGAGGAGAAGGTCGCGATCAAGTTCCTCTTGCCGAGCGCGGTGCCGAGCCCCGACGCGGTCTCTCGTTTTCTTCGCGAGGCGCGCGCGGCGATCAAGATCAAGAGCGAGGGCGTCGTGCGCGTCCTCGACGTCGCGCGCCTCGAGAGCGGCACGCCGTACATCGTCATGGAGTACTTGCACGGCCACGACCTCGCGCAGCTCGTCGAGATCGAAGGGCCGATGCCGGTCGCCGATGCGGTCTCCTACGTGATCCAGGCGTGCGAAGCGCTCGCGGCGGCGCACGCGCTCGGGATCGTGCACCGCGATCTGAAGCCGGCGAACCTCTTCGTGGTGCGCGGCGCCGACGGGATGCCGAAGGTGAAGGTGCTGGACTTCGGCATCTCCAAGATCCAGGACGACGGCAGGAACGACGTCACGACGACCGCGACGATCATGGGGACGCCTTGCTACATGTCCCCCGAGCAGCTCCGCTCGACGAAGGACGTCGACGGGCGCGCGGACATCTGGGCGCTCGGTACGATCCTCTACGCGCTCCTCACCGGCGCGCCGCCGTACTACGCGGAGACGACGGCCGACGTCGCCGCGAAGATCATCCGCGACGCGCCGCCGACGCTGAGGTCCGCGCGCGCGGACGCGCCCGAAGCGCTCGAAGCGGTCATCTCGAGGTGCCTGGCGAAGGCGCGCGAGGATCGGTACCCGGACGTGGCCGCGCTCGCCGAAGCGCTGGCGCCGTTCGCGTCGGGAGATGCGCAGCTCGCGGCGACGCGCGTGCGGCGCGTGATGGTCAGCCCGTCGACGTACGCCGTCGCGACCGCGCCTACGCTGCGCTCCGATCCGCCGCGTCATCGCGCGCTGTCACCGTCGTCGTCGGGCCCGACGCGCACCGCGAGCGCGTGGGTCGATACCAAGCCGGACGCTCCGAAACCGCGGAATTGGCGGCTGATCGGAGGGGGCGTCGTCGTCGCTTCGGCGCTGCTCGCTGCGGCGCTCGGGGTGGGGCTCGCGCGACCGCATGTGAAACAAGGGACCATCCAGCCTGCCGCGCCTCTTCCGGAGACGACGATCGCGACCACGACCACGACCGCGACCGCGACCGCGACCACGACCACGACCGCGACGGCGACCGCAAACTCGACGGCGATCGCTGGCGCCGCGGCGACGCCGACGCCCGCGACCAAATCTGCCTCGTCCGCGAAGCCTCCCGCGGCGAAGCCTTCGCCGGGGAAGCCCCCCGTCTCGCCCTCGTCTACCGTGACACCGCCCACCAAGCCTCAAGGCCTCTTCGACGATCGCGAATGAACCTCCGCCGACGAACCCTCATGCCGCTCGCCCTCGCCGGGGCTCTGCTCGCGGGAAGCGACGCGCGCGCGGCCGACGATGCGGTCGCGCAGCAGCTCTTCGACGACGCGAAGAAGCTCATCGCCGACGGGAAATGGGACAAGGCGTGCCCGAAGCTCGAGGAGAGCTTGCGTCTTTCGGCGACCGCCGGGACCAAGTTCAACCTCGGCGATTGCTACGAGCACACCGGGAGAACGGCGAGCGCGTGGGCGCACTTCGTGAGCGCGGCGACGCAGACGAAAATGGCGGGCCAGAAGGATCGCGAGAAGGCCGCGCGGGATCGTGCGGCGGCGCTCGAGCCGAAGCTTTCGCGCCTCGCGATCGTCGTGCCCGTCGAAGGGCGGCCGGCGGGGCTCGAAGTGAAACGGGACGGCGAGCTCGTCGGGCAGGCGCAGTGGGGAGAGGCAGTTCCCGTCGATCCGGGAGAGCACGCCGTGGTCGCAAGCGCGCCCGGCAAGCGCGCATGGAAGGCGAAGGTCGAGGTCGCCGGCGCCGGCACCACGGCCAAGCTCAGCGTCCCGGACCTCGACGACGCCGCGCCCGCGCCTGCTCCGGTCGCCGACGCGCAGACGCCGAGGCAGACCGAGTCGATCAAGGACACGACACCTCGCGCGTCCGGAAATCCCAACGCGACCCTCGGCTGGGTGCTCGTCGGTGTCGGCGGCGCGGCGGTCGCGGGCGGCGTCGTGATGTTCGTGCTGCGCGGCAACGAGATCTCGAAGCTCGACGCCGCGTGCGGAGCCGACGGAAAGAGCTGCCCGCCCGCCGCGTCGGACGACATCGCGAACGGCAAGACGTACACGGCGCTCGGCATCGGCCTCTTCGGGCTCGGTGTCCTGTCGGCCGGCGCCGGCGTCGGCCTCCTCGTGATCGGCGGGAAGGACAAGACCGCCGCGCAAGTGCGCATCGCGCCCGTCGGACGAGGCGCCGGGCTCGTCGGCACCTTCTAGAGCGTCAGAGCTAGACCATCAGAGCTTCGTCTTCGCGCAGCGCACGCCGATGTCGGCGACGTACGAGTCGACGGAGTAGTTGTTCTGCGTCTGCGTCGTCACGTCGACCGCGTTCGAGGTGTACCCGCCGCCGCGGCTGATGCGCGAGAAGATGCCGCCGTCGATCGAGTTGCCGCTGTAGTCGGTGGGGAGCTGCGACGGGAGCGTGTTCCAGTCGTCGTCCCACGTCCACTCGTAGAGGCTGCCCGCCATGTCGAGCACGCCGTCGAACGACGCACCGGCCGGCGCGCTGCCGCCCGCGAGCGGGAAGCCGCAGCCGTTGTAGTTGTTGAGCGCGCCACCGTCGGCCCCCTTCCACACCGCGAGGGTGCAGTCGTTGGGCGCCGGAGTATCGCCCCAGGGGTACGTGCGCCCGCGTCCGCGGCCCGTCGCCGCCCACTGCCACTCGATCTGCGTCGCGACGCGCCTCTGGCCGTCGAACCAGCAGAACGCCATCGCGGTGTACCAGTTGATGCAGTTGATCGGCACGTCGCCCGCGGCGCCGTTGTAGGTGGGCGCGCCGTTGAACGCGTTGTCGGTCTTGGTGCAGTTGACGTTCTTGTAGTTGTCCGAGCGCGCCTTCAGGTTCCACGACGTCTGCCAGCGCATCTCGTACTGGTGCGGGCCGCCGGGATCGAGCGAGCACTCGTTGCCGCTCTCGCACGGCAGCGGCATTGCCGCGTTCACCCAGTCTTTGAAGCGGGCGACGGTGGCCTCCTTCGCGTCGAGGTAGAAATCGTGGCTGATGGTCACCTGGGAGGAGGAGCTGCCCTGGTGGTACGCGAAGCCGCCGGGGCCGGTCTGGGGGATGAGGATCATGCCGCCGACGTTGCCCGAGGATCCGTCGCCGCCACCGTCGGTGCCGCCGCTGGATCCGCTGCTTCCGCTGGTGCCGCTGCTTCCGCTCGATCCGCTGCTTCCGCTCGATCCGCTGGTGCCGCTGCTTCCGCTCGATCCGCTGCTTCCGTCCTGACCCGGGAGCGTCCCGTCTTGACCGGCGGCGCCGTCGGAGGGGCCGCCGCTCGACCCCGAGACCTGAAACTCGGGGAAACAGGCGACGATCGTCGCCAGCGAGAGGGTGGCCCCACAGAAGAAGAAGAGGACGCGAGCGCGCATCGCCTGGGGATGTAGCCTCTGCCCGACCTCGGTGCAAACCCGCACTTTTCGCGGGCGGCGACGTCCCCCATACTTCGCGGCGATGATCGACCCCCACTCTCCCTACGCGGCTGTCCTCGCCGCGCGCGCCGCCCAGCTCGCGACCACGTGCGTCCACGCCGGCGAGGACCTCGCGCGTCACGGCGCGCTCGATTTGCCGATCACGCTCTCGTCGGCGTTCGGGTTCGAGAGCGCCGACGAGGCGGCGGGCGCGTTCCGGCGCGAGAACGACGCGTACATTTACGGGCGGTGGGGCAACCCCAACATCGACGCGCTCGAGAAGAAGATCGCCGCGCTCGAGGGGGCGGAGGCGGCGGCGGTCACCGCGAGCGGGATGGCGGCGATCAGCGGCGCGCTCATGTCGATCTGCCAGAGCGGCGATCATGTCGTCGCGCCGCGATCCATGTACGCCGAGAGCGCGCGGCTCCTTCGCGAGCGCTTGCCGCGGTTTGGTGTGACGACCACCTTCGTCGACGCGCGCGATCTCGTCGCGACCGCCGCGGCGATCCGCAAAGAGACGCGCGTGCTCTACCTCGAGACGCCGTCGAACCCGGTGCTGGCGGTCACCGACGTCGGGGCGATCGTGGCGCTCGCGAAGGAGCACGGCCTCTTCACGATCGCCGACAACACCTTCGCGACGCCGTTCGCGCAGACGCCGCTCGCGCTCGGCGTCGATCTGGTCGTGCACTCGATGACGAAGGCGCTGGGCGGACACGGCGACGCGATCGGCGGCGCGCTCGCGGGGCGCAGGGAGCTCGTGGACGTCGCGCGTGACCTCGTCGTGAAGGGCTTCGGCGGCGTGCTCGCGCCGTTCAACGCGTTCCTCGTCGACCGCGGTCTCCGCACGTTCGCGCTCCGCCAGCAGCAGGCGTGCGCGACCGCCGCCACGCTCGCGTCGCGCCTCGTCGCGCACCCGAAGATCGCGCGCGTGTACCACCCGTCGCTCGAAGGCCACGAAGGGCACGTCCGCGCGCGCGCGCAGATGCACGCGTTTGGGTCGCTCGTCTCGTTCGATCTCGGCGGCGACGCGGCGCTCGATCGTGGCAAGCGTGTTCTCGAGGGGGTGCGCGTCGCGACCCACGCCGTCAGCCTCGGGGATGTCCGGACCCTCCTCGTGCACCCCGCGTCGACCACCCACTCGACCATGTCGAAGGAGGCGCGCATGCTCGCGGACGTCACCGACGGCCTGTTGCGCCTGAGCGTAGGGATCGAGGCCGCGGAAGACCTGTGGCGCGATCTGGAGGGCGCGCTCGCCGGGGCCTCTTGACCGTGCTAAGCCCGGCTATCCATGGACCGGCTCGTCGTCGTCGGCGCGCGGCAGCACAATCTGAAGAACGTGAGCATCTCGCTGCCGCGGGGGAAGCTCGTCGTATTCACGGGGCCGAGCGGCTCCGGTAAGTCCAGCCTCGCCTTCGACACGATCTACGCCGAGGGGCAGCGCCGCTACGTCGAGTCGCTGTCCGCGTACGCGCGGCAGTTCTTGGAGCAGCTCGCCAAGCCCGACGTCGAGCGGATCGACGGCCTATCGCCCGCGATCGCGATCGAGCAGCGCCCGTTGTCGAAGTCGCCGCGCTCGACCGTCGGCACCGTCACCGAGATCGCCGACTACCTGCGTCTTCTGTTCGCGCGCGTTGGCGTCCCGCACTGCCCGAGCTGCGGCAAGCGCATCGAGGCGCAGACCGTTCAGCAGATCACCGATCGCATCCTCGCCCTCCCCGAGGGCTCGAAGATGAGCGTGCTTGCGCCCATCTGCCGCGCGCGCAAAGGTGAGCTGAAGCTCGAGCTCGAGCGCCTCCGCCGCGACGGCTTCGTGCGCGCGCGCGTCGATGGCTCGGTGATCGACCTCGGCGACGAGATCGAGCTCGACCGGAGCAAGCTGCACGATCTCGACGTCATCGTGGATCGCCTCGTCTTGAAGGAGGGCTTGAAGGGGCGGCTCACCGACTCGGTCGAGCTCGCGCTGAAGATCGGCGAGGGGCGCATGCTCGCGCATGTCGAGGGCGAGGAGCCGTTCTGGCTCAGCGAGCGCTTCGCGTGCGTCGACTGTGGCATCTCGCTGCCACCGATCGAGCCGCGCATGTTCTCGTTCAACGGGCCGCACGGCGCGTGCCCCTCCTGCGACGGCCTCGGCGCGCGCACAGTGGTCGATCCCGAACGATGCGTCGGCGACGGTGGACGGACGCTTCGTGAAGGCGCGCTCTTCGCGTGGGGGCGACGCGGCTCGGTGGCGCTCGCGACGGAGCTCTCACGCGCCGTGGAGGCGCTCGGTGTCAGCCCCGACGTGGTCTGGAACAAGCTCCCCGACGAGCAGCGCACGCAGCTCCTGTTCGGCAACGGCGACACGCGCGCAAAGCGCGGCACCGGCCGCAAGAAGTCGTACGAAGGCATCGTCCCTCGCCTCGAGCAGCGCCTCCGACAGGAGGGCCCCGAGCAGGGCGGCGGCGACGACGATCCCGACGTCGACGAAGGCGGCATCGGCGACGACGAGCTCGGCCGCTTCTGCGTGACGCGGACGTGCGACGCGTGCAAGGGACGGCGCCTGCGGCCCGAGGCGCTCGCCGTGAAGCTCGGCGGGCGCGATATCAGCGAGCTCGGCGCGCTTCCGCTCCGGCGCTTGCGCGAGTTCGTCGCAACGCTCGGCACCGAGGCCCAGTTCGGCGCGCGCGAGCACGCGATCGCCGAGCCGCTCCTCCGCGCCGTCGCCGCGCGACTGGGTTTCCTCATCGACGTCGGCCTCTACTACCTCGCCCTCGATCGCAGCGCGCAGACCCTCTCGTCGGGCGAGGGGCAGCGCATCCGACTCGCCACGCAGATCGGCGCCGCGCTCGTCGGCGTCCTCTACGTCCTCGACGAGCCGAGCGTCGGCCTCCACGCCCGCGACAACGCGCGCCTCATCGAAGCGCAGACGCGGCTCCGCGATCTCGGCAACACCGTCTTCGTCGTCGAGCACGATCGCGAGGCCATCTTCGCCGCCGACCACGTCGTCGACATGGGGCCCGGCGCCGGCATGCACGGCGGGACGATCGTCGCCGAGGGTACCGCCGCCGAGCTGATGAAGAATCCGGCATCGATCACCGGGCCGTGGCTCAGCGGCAAGAAGCAGCTACCGGTGCCTACGAAGCGGAAGGCGCGCGGCAAGCCCACGGTCAGCGTCGTCGGCGCGCGCGCGCACAACCTCAAGAACGTGACGGCGGAGATTCCCGTCGGGCTCATGACGTCGATCACCGGCGTCTCCGGGAGCGGAAAATCAAGCCTGATCGTCGACACGCTACTCCCCGCGGCGCGCTCCAAGCTCTACTCCGCCACCGCGCCGATCGGCGAGTGCGACGCGGTCAACGGACTGAACCACATCGACAAAGTCATATCGATCGATCAAGCACCGATCGGCCGCACGCCGCGCTCGAACCCGGCGACGTACACCGGCGTGTTCGCCCTCCTGCGCGAGCTGTACGCGGGCCTCCCCGACGCGCGCGCCCGCGGCTACAAGGCCGGGCGCTTCTCCTTCAACGTGAAGGGCGGGCGCTGCGAGGCGTGCCAGGGCGACGGCGTGCTGCGCGTCGAGATGCACTTCCTGCCGGACATCTTCGTCACGTGCGACACGTGCAGCGGCAAGCGGTACAACCGCGAGACGCTCGAGGTGAGGTACAAGGGCCTCAGCATCGCCGACGCCCTCGACGTGACGGTGGAGCAGGCCATCGAGCTCTTCGACGCCATCCCGCGCGTGTTCGATCGCCTCGAGGCGCTCCGCAAGGTCGGCCTCGGATACCTGTCCCTCGGGCAGCCGGCGACCACGTTGTCCGGCGGAGAAGCGCAGCGCGTGAAGCTGGCGCGCGAGCTCGCCCGCAAGGCCACCGGGCGCACCCTCTACGTGCTCGACGAGCCGACTACCGGCCTTCACTTCACCGACATCGAGGTGCTTCTCACCGCGCTCACCGATCTGCGCGACCAGGGCAATACGATCGTCGTCATCGAGCACAACCTCGACGTCGTCGCGTGCTCGGATTGGGTCATCGATCTCGGCCCGGACGGCGGCGACGGCGGCGGCGAGATCGTCGCGGTGGGGACGCCCGAGACGATCGCCGCCGAAGCCCGCTCCTACACCGGCCACTACCTCAAGGACGTCCTCGCGCGCGCGACCGACGCCCGCGACGAGCGCAAGCGCGCGAAGGGCTGAGCCGCTTTCCGTCAAGAGCGTTTCGCTTCAGACCTCGTTCGCGGCGCGAATGCCCGAGAGGTACGCGCCATGGGCGAAAGACCACCACGTCGGGTCGGTCGCCTCGCCGGCGAAGAAGACGCGACGACCGATCGGGGCCGCGAGGGCGGCGATCGCGCGCGGAAGATCGGCGACGCCCGGGTACGTATACGCGCCGCGCGCGAACGGATCGTCGTGCCATCGCGTCCGCAGGACGGCCGTGGGTGCCGGAATTTGCGCCCCGAACATCGCCTGGATCTGCGCGATCGTCCGCGCGCCGAGATCCGCGTCGGACATCCCCGAGGCCCTCGCGGCAGCAGCGCCGGTGATCATCGCGACGAGCGCCGGCGCGCCCGCGACCTCGTGCGCGTCGAGGACGAGCTTGGCCACGTCTTCGGACGCCGACGCGAAGCCGAAGCCGTGCGCGCCCGACGCCCAGAACGCCTGATCGTAAAGGAGAACGACCTTCTCGAAGTCGCCGACGCCGATGTCGGCGAGCGCCTGCCGCTTCGCGTCGGGGAGCGGCGGGTCGAACCTTACCGCGCCCGCGCGCAGCACGCCGACCGGGAGCGTCACGACGACCGCCGCGGCCGTGTACGACGCGCGCGTGGTCTGGACGGTGACCTCTCCACCGGCCACGCGCACGTGGGTCACGGGCTCCGACAGCTGGACGCGGAGCCCCTGCGCGAGCGACTCGAGGAGGACGTCGTAGCCACCCACGAGCTGATCGTTCTCTTTCGTCGGCGCATCGGCGAGGTCGTACGCGCCGATCTCGGCGAGCTCCGTCGCGTACTCGTTCTCGACGTAGTAGCCGCGCATCAGGCCGAGCATGCGCTGCTCGTCGGGTGCGCCCGAGAAGCTCGACGCGAGGATCGGCCCGAGGAGCTGATCGAGCGCCACGTGCCGGTCTTCGAGCGCCCGCACCTTCGCGCGCAGCTTCTTCAACGCCGCGTCCATCCGGGAAGTCGCCGCGTCGAGCGTGGTCGACGGCACCCGCCCGGTGAGCTCGTCGTACGCGTCGAAACGATCCCAGTTCGTCGGCCTCGGCGCGAGCCCCGCCGCCTTCACCATTGCCATGAGCGGGTTCGTTCTGTCGCTTGCGTAGTGCACCCACGCGGCGCCCATGTCGAACGGCACGCCCGTCGAGCGGTCCGTCTGGATGCGCCCGCCGATGCGATCGCGCGCCTCGATCACGCGCACGTCGGTGAAGCCGCGCGCCTCGAGGCGACGCGCCGCGGAAAGGCCGCTGATGCCAGCGCCCAGAACGAGCACCGGCGCGCGACGCGACGCCGCATCCGGCGACGTTGGATCGCTCGCACCACCCGGTCCGGGCGAACCAGGGTGGCCAAGCGCCGACGCCGCCTCGTCGTTCCCCACCGGCGAACCGCTGCACGCCGCGAGGATCGCACCCACGCCGAGGCGCAGCGCGTCGCGACGTGCAGGTGAGAACGGAGCCATGCCCTCCGCAATGCATCGAGCACGCCAGACAGCCCGGCTGTTCGATTACGGGCCTGCGCTAATTTTTAGCCGAAGTCCTTTTCGACGCGCTCCTGATCCTCTTTGCAGCGGATGCAGAGGGTCGTCTCCGGGCGGGCTTCGAGGCGCTTGATCGAGATCTCCTCGCCGCACTCCTCGCAGACGCCGAACGAGCCGTCGTCGATCTTGGTGAGCGCCTTGGTGATCTTGTCGAGGAACGCTTTCTCGCGGCCGCGGAGTCGGAACGTGAAGGACTGGAGGTACTCGCTCGACGCGAGGTCCATCTCGTCCGGGAGATCGTTGGCGTCGAGCGCCATGTCTTCTTCGAGGGTCTGCTTCGCCTTCTTGACGATCTCGTCACGCTTCTCGGTCAGGAGCGTCTTGAACTTCTTGAGCTGGGCTTTGTTCACCGCGCCATCTCCGCAATTTGAGGGAAGGGCCGAGCGTAGCCAAATGCGGCGCCCATGGGTCCCCTTTTCGAGGCGAGGGAACCTACGCATCGGAATCGCGGACGTCAACGGGGCGCTAGCTCAACCTTCTCGCTAGGATACGGGGATGTCGTTCGGGTTTTGCGTGGGCGTCGACGAGAATGGTCTTGGGCCGCGGCTCGGTCCCCTCGTGGTCACCTCCGTGCTGGCGCGGACGACGGCAGAAGGAGAGAGGGTTGCCTGCGCGCGGCCGAAGGGGCGCATGCGCGCGCGGCTCGGCGACTCGAAGGCGCTCGTCTCGTACGGCGACAGCTCTCTAGGAGAGGCGTGGGGACGCGCGCTCCTGGCGCGGTCCGGTGCACCGGCGCCGCGATCGATCGACGAGCTCGTCTTCGCGCTGGCGCTCGACGCCCGCGAGACCCTCCGCGCCCCGTGCCCCACGAGCCACGGCGATCAGTGCTGGGGGACCGGCGGCGAAGCGGGCGGTCTCGTGGCGGAGCCCGGCCTCGTCGCGCAGATCGGTCGCGACCTCGACAAGCTCGCCAAAAGCGGCGTCGAGGTCGTCGGCGCGCGCGTCCACATCGCCTGCGCCAAACGGCTCAACGCCGAGACGAACCGCGGGCGGAGCCGCTTCGTGGTGGACCTGCACGCGATGGAGCGGCTCGTCCTCCGCGCGCGCGAGGACGCCGGCGCCGACGTGCTGGCGATCTGCGGCAAGGTCGGCGGGTTCGATCGGTACCCCGATCACTTCGGCCCGCTCTCCGGGCGCCTGCACGCGACGATCGACGAAGGGCGCGCCAAGAGCACGTACGCAATCCCCGGCGTCGGCACGATCGCGTTCGTGCGCGACGCCGACGCGTCGAACCTCCTCGTGTGCCTGGCGTCGCTCGTCGGCAAGTGGGCGCGCGACGTGCTGATGAACCGCATCGTGCACTACCACCGCGAGCACGTGCCGGGGCTCCCCGATGCAAGCGGCTACCACGATCCGGTCACGACGCGGTTCATCGCGGCGAGCCGGCTCTCGCGCAAGCGACGCGGCGTCCCCGACGAGTGCTTCGAGCGCACGAGCCTCGAGCGCGTGAACCTCGAGCGCGAGGCGGCGGAGGCCCTCCTCTGAAATTGCGCCACAAACTGCGCTACCCTCGCGCGTGACGTGGCCACGACCTCGCCCCTCCTCGAGCGCGCGGAGACCATCCTCGCGCTGTCGCCCGACCCGCGCGGAAAGTATTTCGTCGGGCGCACGTGGCTCTCCTTCTTCGCGAAGCATGGGGGCTTCTCCGGCACGATCGTGTGGGGAACGCCGTCGCCGGAGGACGTGGAGGTGTGGACAGCGTGCGCCGACCTGCGCGTGTCGGAGGCGTGCAGCCCGCACGCGACGCTCTTCGACGCGTCCAAGATCGAGCGCATGAGCCCGAGCGTCTTCGCCGCGCTTTCGCAGTACGTGACGAGGAGCCTCGCGGGGCTCGAGTCGCGCATCACGAGGGTCGCGGTCGTGCATCGCGGCGAGTTCGCGGGGGCCATCGCCGTCGGCTTCACCACGCTCGCGCCGATATCGTTCCCTGCGGAGATTTTCCAGGATGCGCAGGCGGCGCTGGCCTGGCTCGGCTGCGCAGACGACGCGCCGCTGCTCGAAGAGCTCGGGAGGGTTCGCCGCGAGGCGCGCTCGGTGCCGGCGATCGTGCGGGAGCTAGGGACCTTCCTCGAGCACCACCCGCGCGCGACCCCGGTGGAGGCGGCGCGCGCCCTGGCGCTGTCCACCCGTAGCCTCCAGCGCCGCCTCCGCGAGCACGACACGACGTTTCGCAAGGAGCTCGACGTCGCGCGCGTGCGACTCGCGCAGCGGCGGCTCGAGGACTCCGACGTGAGCATCACCGAGGTCGCGCTCGAGGTGGGCCTCACCTCGCCGCAGCACCTCAGCACGCTCTTTCACCGGTGCGGATTCGAGGCGCCAAGCGTGTGGCGCGCCCGCGGCAAGGAATCGAGAAGCTAGAAGGTGTAGCGTGCTCCGCCGAAGCCGGGCATCGGCATCAAGACGACGTCGGATCGCTCCAGAACGGGCGACTGACTGCCATCCTTCACGCCGCGCAGGTTGCCGGCGACGACGAAGATGCCGATCGTCTCGCCGGGGGCCGGCTGGTAGCCCGCCAGGTTTCCCCAGCGGCCGTCGTAGTACCAATTCTTGGCGACCTGGCAGGTCGAGCCGAGGCCGAACGTCGTGCACGGGCCGCCGGTCACGATGTCCGACGAGACGTTCCCTCCGAGCACCACGTCGACGCCGCGCCAGAACTCGACGGCCGAGGACCCGTACCACTGCCCGCCGATGTTCTCGACCATGCCGACCGTGAATTCGAGCGGGCCATCCCAGCCCGGCGGCACGATGTCGGGCCAGCTCCCGGCGCCGTCGCGCTTGGAGAACTCGACGAAGACGCCGTTTTTCCCTTTGTACTGGAACTCGACGGCGGTGATTTTGGTCGTGATCGGCCAGTCCGCGAGGGTGGCGGGGTTGTCGAAGAGCGTGACCTGGTGCAGGTCGAGCGATGTCGGCGGCGGAGGAGGTGGAGGTGGAGGTGGAGGCGGCGGCGGAGGTGGCACGCTCTGGTCGGCGTGTCCGTCGTGGGGCGCGTCGTTGCGCGCGTCGGTCCCAGGGCCACCGTCGCCCGACGCCGCGTCGCCCGTCGTCGCGTCGAAGAGCGACGCGGCGTCGGCGAGATCGCCACCCCCCACGTCGCCGGCGTCGACGCTAGACTCTCCCGTCGAAATCGCGCACCCGGCGGCCGCTGCGCCCGCGCCGCCCGCGAGGAGCCACGCCGCGAGCGCCGCAAAGGAGCTCGAATTCAAGGGTCTCTTCTTCATGGCGAGGGCACACTACCCACCGAGAAAAACGGCGCATCCGTGCCGGCGCCAATCACCTCCGGCGGCGCGCCATTCCTCGTCGCTTCGACGCAGCGGCAGCTACTTCTTCGCGGACGCCGAAGCGGAAGGTGCGGGCGCCGAACCTGCAGGAGCCGCGCTGCCGGCGAGCCACGCCTTGAGCTTGGCGATCTTCTCGTCCTTCGAGAGCTTCTTCTGCGCCGCATAGTCGTCGTCGCCGACGCCCGCGAGCAGCGGCCCCTTACGCGCGAAGAGGTACTCGAGCTTCGTCTCGCCTTGCTTGATCACGACGAGCGACGCGTCCTCGCCGACCCCCGCGACGGGCAGTGCCTCGGGCCGCTTCGCCAGCAGCTTCATTCCGTCCTTCGCCTGCTCGGCGTCGGCGTTCACGAACGCGACCTCACGGAAGCGCTTGTCGCCGTCCTTGTAGTAACCCATCGCGCCGGCGCCGAGGCCCTTCAGGCCCAGCAGCTCTTTCTCGACGAGCTGCATCGCCTGCGCGCTCACGAGACCGACCTCGGGCAGCGCCTTCGCCGACGGCGGCTTGTCGAGCGCGCCAGGGAGCCTCGCGCCAACCTCCTTCGCGAGGATCGGGAGCGCTGCGCCGCTCGACTTGGTGAGCTGCTCCGGCGACTCCTGCTCGTTGTTGTACTGGAGCTCGGCGATGTACTGCCCGCGCCACAGGTATGCGCGCCCGGTACCGAGCACCGCCGCGCCGCCCGCGGCGATCGGCTTCGGCGCCGAGTCCTCCGCCGGATCGCTGTCGGCGATGACGCGCTTGGTGAACATGGCGTACGCGCCGGGGACGTCGGCGTACGTCGAGAGGATGACGTCGACGGTCGCGCCCTTGCCGGCGCCGTCGACGTAGCGGAGCGCCACCACGCGCGTGAGCCGGTAGCGCATGTAGATCTCGCACTCGCCGTCGAAGAGCGTGGTGCAGACCTCTTCCTTCGCGTGCTTCGCGTTCTCGCCGTACGTCTTCGTCTCGCCGTTCGGGTCGAGGCAGAAGCCGCCGGCCGCGCGCGGGAAGAACGCCGTGCTCACCGGATCCTTCACCTCGCCGCCGCCCCCCGTGCACGCGCCAGGGCTGAGCCCCGCGCTCGCCGGCGGCGGCGGAGGCGGCGGCTCATCCTTCTTCGCGGAGTCCTTCGACGGGCACGCGGTAACAAGAAGAGGAAGCGCCGCGGCGAGAACGATCGACGGAAAGAATCGCGTCATTCCCACCGTGTACTCCGCGAGGAGTGATGCGTCTACCGCGTCGCCACCACGGCCGCCGCACCCACATCGAGGCGCCTCGCAGCTTTTTCATAGCCCGGCAATCGTTTCGACTTTGCTTGGCCCTCGTAGGGAGAAAATCGCTAGAATTTCCCACGCGAGGCGCCTCATCCAGGGGGCACGCGCCTTGCTAAAAAGGAACACGGTGCGATCCCTTCCTGAACGAAGTGCTTCGATAAGGACCGCGCGCGGCGCGGCGCGAGGGTTCACGCTCATCGAGCTGATGGTCGTCGTGATCGTCGTTTCCGTGCTCGCCGCGCTCGCGATCCCGTCGATGATCCGCGCGCGCGACGATCGGCACGCCTACAACAACTCGATGCAGGTCGCGCAGATCCTGCGGGGCGCGCGTCTTCGGGCGATCGGTCGCGGCGGCGCGGTCGCGGTGATGATGACGGCGTCGGGCGCCGCCGATCGTGGGACGTTCCGCGTCTTCGAGGCGGTCACCGCCAACGCGACGACCAACGGCAGTGCCCCGACGTCGGACACGACCAACCGCACCCCGATCGCCAGCTGCCTCACCCCGTCGTGGGATCCGGCATCTCCGCCGCCGACCAGCAACGCCCTCCCGCTCGACGCCCTCGACTACAACCTGAACCTCGACGTGACGCTCGATTTCCAATCGTCGATCGACGTCGCGTACGTGGATCGCACCGGGAACCCGGCCGGCGGCTCCGGCGTGTCGATCGCGTGGGTCTGCTTCACCCCCGCCGGCCGGACGTACGTGTCGACCGGCTCGGCGATCCCGGCATTCGCGGTCGGCAACACGTTCATCGACGTCGACGTCTGCATGCGGCGCGGCGGCGGATGCACGAGCGGCATCGGCTTGAAGCGTCACGTGCTCGTCCCGCCGGCCGGCGTTGCGCGCCTGTACTCGAACTAAACCTGATGACGATGCCTACACCCTCCTCGAAGACCCTCGCGATCCGCAGCCGACGCCGCGCGCGCGGGTACACCGCGATCGAGGTGCTCATGGCGATGACCGTCTTCGCGGTCGGCGCGGCGAGCGTCATCGCGATGCAGCGCGCCTCGATTCAGGGCAACTCCGACGCGCGAAAGCTCGACATGGCGAACGCCATCGCGCGCGACTGGCTGGAGCGGCTTCGGCGCGACGCGATGATGTGGACGCAGAACAGCGTCGCGACGCCGCTCGGCCAGACCAACTACATCAAGCTGACGAGCACCTACTACGGCAAGTGGGCGATGCCCACGACGCTGTGTCCGGCGACGGCGACGGGCTCCAACGCCGACGGACTCTGCCCCGCGTTCGACATTCTCGGGCGCGACCTCGCGCAGGACAAGTACGGGGACGCGTCGTTTTGCGTCAACATCTGGCTCGACAGCGCGTCGGCCGACGGCGGGGCTGCCGATCTCGTCCGCGCGGAGGTTCGCGTCTATTGGCCGCGTCAGCTCACGCAGAGCGCTACGGCCCCCTACTCGGGCGGCAACGGCTTCTGCGACACTGCGGCGCTCGGCGCGACGAACGGCCCCGACGGCGCGACCGGCGGCCCGGCGGTCTACCACTTCGTTTACGCCTCGACGATGCTCCGCCTCACCCCGCTCGGAGAATGACGGAGAGAATGACGACGCCTCCCTCCATCCCCCGATCCGTCCTCGCACGCGCACGCGCACGTCGCCGCGCCGGCGGCTTCACGCTCATCGAGCTCGCCGTCGCGCTCGTCGGCGGGCTGCTCGTCGGAATCGCGGTCGTGGGTCTCTCGAAAGAGGCGACGAACAGCTTCCACGAGGACATGCGCGCCTCGCAGGCGCAGTTTTCGGTGCGCACCGCGATCGATCGACTCCGTGCCGACCTGGGGCGCGCGGCGTTCATGACGAGCCCAAACATCCTCGGCGATCCGCGGATCGTCTCCAACTACAACCTGGGCGGCGCGCCGTTCATCGTCCAGCGGATGGCCGGGATCCGCCTCTTCGTCGGCGGCTCGGCGAAGAAGGCCAACATCGCGCTGGGCTTCCCTGCGGGGACGACGGCCGGCACCGACGACAGCAAACCCTACTCGAACAACAACAACCTGAGCCCGGACGCGATCGACATCACGGGCAACATGAACACGGTCGATGGGTACTCGATCCAGCAGCTCGGGGCGATCTCCGGGTGCGGCGGGCCGAAGCTCTTGCTCGCGCTCGACAATCCCCCCTCCTGGCGCGTCCTGAAGACGGGCGGAGCGAGCGGCCCGAACGACATGATGGTGCGCAATTTCGTGCCCGTCGCGACGAAGCGCTTCGTCGTGCGCATCCAGGATCTCCAGGGGCGCGTGCAGTACATCGACGCATGCGCCGCGGGCGTCACCGCGGGCGTGCCGTTCGTGGATCTCGGCTCCACTCCCACGCTCGTCACGCCCAACGCGAGCACGAACAACGGCGGGCAGTCGGCGTTCCTCGCAGGTTCGACGGTCAGCCCGGCGCTGACCGTGCGGTACAAGCTGGCTCCGCCTGACGTGGCGTACGCGCCGCTCGCGACGGTGGCCGACCCTGCTCGCTTCGACCTCTATCGCTACTACCTCGACTCGGCCGGCACGGAGGTGGGGACGCCCGATCTGGTCGCCGAGTATGCGGTGGATCTCAAGTTCGCGTTCACCGTCGACAGCACGGCGGGGAGCGGCACGGCGGTCCCGAACCCGGTGCGCGTGCAGAGCACCTACCCGTTCGACGACATATCGGGGAACAACGCCCTCTACGGCGGCTCCCCCAGCGCAGGTGCGACGGGGCCGCAGCGCATTCGTTCGGTTCGCGTCCGTCTCGCGACGCGCACGGCGATCGCCGATCGCTTGAGCGTCGTGAGCCCGCCCAGCTACGCGCCGCCCGACTACAAGTACATGTACCGGTACTGCACCAGCCCCTCGGCGGCTCCGTGCTTGGCGTTCGCGCGCGTCCGCGAGACCATCACCGAGGTGGCGCTCAACAACCTCGCGGGGGCGGCCTACCCATGACGACGCAAACGCACCAGAGCTCCTCTCTCGTCGTCGCGAAGCGTCGCGCACGCCGGCGCGCGCGGCAGGGCGGCGCGGTCGTCTTCATCGTGTCGATGACGATCGGCGTGCTCGTGTCGCTCGGCGCCTTCGCGCTGATCAGCGCGTCGACCGAGATCAAGAGCGCCGGCTACGAGCGGCAAGCCCTGCAGACGCACTACCTCGCCGAGTACGGCATGGTCGCGGCCTCGGCGAAGTTGGGGCCGGACTACGCCATCGCGATCGAGGCGATGATGCGGACGCCCGGGCTTCTCTCCACCAAATCGGTCGGCGACTACGACGACACGTTCCCGCGCAACCACTGCGCGTCGCTCGAGGCGGTCCCGGTGACGGCCAGCGCCAGCTCGCGCGCGTGCAAAATCCTGCGCATGAGCGATCTCTCGCAGGGGTGGGTGGGGCTGACGGCACCGCTCCGCACCGCCGCCCAAGCATTCCCGTCGTTCGCCGGCCCCGGCGCGACCGGCGCGGTGCAGCTCGAGGGCAACTTCAGCGTGGAGATCACCGACACGCAATTTTACGAGCCGCTCGCCGGCAACGCGAACATCGGGCAGAGCCAGACGACTCTCAGCCTGTGTCCGGTCTCGTTCTCCGTGACGACGTACGGGCAGGTCATGCCGCCGCAGAGCCTCGCCAACAACCTGCAAATCTACGGGTCCTCCAGCCTCGAAACGGGGCGCGGAAGGGTCACCGGAGGACCGATCCCATGCCCACAGTGATCGCGCCTCGTCCCATCGTCATTGGAGGAATTGGTCATGCGTAATCCGGCCCGATTCCTCCGTGTGGTTTCGGCCATCGGCGTCTGCGTCGCCGCTTCGGCAGTGGCCGGGCACGCGCTCGCGAAGAAGACGCAGACGACGCCGACGCCGCCGCTCCCGAACGTCATGCTCCTGCTCGACAACTCGGGCTCGATGGAGGCGATGATCGACGGGACCGATCCGGAGTCGAGCGGCGGAAATGCCGACCCCGTGCACTGCCCCGGACTGCCCTCGAAATGTTCGGTCCTCACCCCGGGCACCGGCCCGTTCACGGCAACCTGCGCCAATCGCTGGGGCACGATCCTCCAGACGATGACCGGTCAGTTCTCGAACGGGTATTTCTGCATGGCGCAGGATCGCTCGGGACCGACGTTCCGCGACGAGTACACCGTCAACGGGGCGAAGCCCTACGACTACGGCTACACGGTGCCCTACCACCGCCCGGTCAGCCAAGACAGCGCCGGCAACTACTGCACCGTCGGCCCATGGTACCTCTCCGACAATGGCGGGTCCGGCACCGGCGTCGGCGCAGCCGGCTTCGGCTCGCACCGGCAGACGAAGAACGACGCCGATGAGTACGGCGCCGACGCGCTCGCGGTGTTCGACGCGTCCAAGATCTTCTCGACGGCCTCGAAGACCGCGCCGCTCTCGCAGTCGTGCAACCCGGATCTGGCTGCGATGACGCAGATCCAGGACGGCGTCATCGACTCGGCGCGCGATCTCGCCCGCTTCGGGCTCATGACGTTCGACGCAGACACCAAGGCCGGCACCGGCATGGACACGTCGACGCCGGTCAACAACCTCCCGGCGAATTTCTTCGACGGCAACTTCAGCTACTTCCCGGCGTGGGACGGCGTCACGTGGCTGGCCGGCGCCTGTCCGTGGCCCGGCGCAGGCGGCCAGTGCCAGGGGCGACCCGATCAGTGCGCAACGCTCGCCGACTTCGAGGTCGGCGCGCGCAACCCGGCCGCGCCGATGTGGGAAGGGCGCATGGTCACCTTCCCCGATCCGGCGGCGCCGCTCACCGACGTCGAGGCGACGAACGACTACGTGCAGCGCGTCATGCTCGCGACCCGTCCGTACGGCGCCACGCCGATCCAGGGCATGCTGTGGGACGCGCGCAATTACTTCTTCAACGATCCCAACGGCCCGTATCGGAGCGATCCGTACTCGAGCAGCGCCAACGGCGCCGGCGTCGTTGGCTGCCGCGATCAGTACATCGTCCTCATGACGGACGGCACGCCGAACCTCGACCTCGAGCGCTCGTGCCAGACCCAGACGGCGCCGAACGTCGGCAAATGCCCCTTCACCCTGACGAGCAACAACGACCGCTCCGAGGACATCAGCAAGGACCTCGCCGCCGGCGGTCCGGGTGGCACCTTCCCGACCGTGACCACCTTCGTCATCGGCTTCGCGATGTCGACGGATCTGTCCCCGGCCGGGGGGCTTCCGCTCAACACGAAATGCGACAGCAACCTGATCGTCGCTCCCGGCGCGCCCCCGAAGTTCACGCCCACAGGCGACCTGATCTGCAACACCGCGAACGTTCCGGGCCTCGATCCGCCGGTCGGCGGCCCGCTCGAAGCCTGCTGCATGCTCCAGAAGATCGCGATCGCCGGGACGCCGTCGGGCACCCCCGGCGTCGGCGCATACTTCGTCGACAACGGGCAGGACTTGAGCAAGGTCTTCTCCGCGATCCTCGGCCAGATCACCGACAAGGCTTCGTCGAAGACGGTGCCTTCGTTCAGCCCGGTGCTCTCGTCGCTCGCGAGCTCGATCGCCGTCTCGTCGCAGTACCTTGCGTCGTTCGACACGACGAACCCGGCGCCGGGTTCCGGAAACTCCAAGAACTCCAACGCGTGGCCCTGGTCGGGCAGCGTCCAGCGCATCCGGACCAAGTGCGACACGTCGAAGTCGCCGCCGGCCGTCGTCCAGCCGATCGACTGCTCGGCGGGCGACGACTTCCGCATCAACGTGGACTCGAACTCTACGACGCGCAACGTGCTCACCGTTCAGGATCAAGGCACGCCCATCGATTCGACGATGACGATGCGCCAGTACATCCCGAGCGACGTCGACGGCGCGACCGCACGACAGGGCTTCGAGATAGGCGCCGACCTCACCGCGCTCATGAGCACGCTCACTCCGACCTACCTTGGCATCAACAGCCCCTGCCCCGCGTTCACATGGATCGGCACCGCGTTCGGGCAGCTCTCTGCGGTAGAGTGCGAGAAGGCCGTGCTCGGCTTCGCGCTCGGCCAAGCGGTGACGCCGAGCCCGACCTCGGGCACGTACGACTTCGCCGGCTTTTTCTCGCGCGCGAAGGGCAATGCCAACAACTTCAGCGCGCTCGGCGCGATCCTCCACGCGAACCCCGTCGTGGTGCCGCCGCCGTCGGCCCAAGCGCGCGACGATTCCTATCGCGCGTTCGCGACGAACAACCAGAATCGGCCGCAGGTGCTCTATGCGGTGACGATCGACGGCCTCCTCCACGCGTTCGACGCGACGAGCGAGCCGCCCCCGAAGGGCTTCTCGTACACGAACGGAGCGACGGCCATCAACGTCGCCGGGACGAACCCGGCCACGTGCACGACCTCGAACGCGCCGACGAACAACGAGATGTGGTCGTTCATCCCGCCTGCCGTCCTGCCTGCGTTGAAGTCGAACTATCCGGGCGGCGGATCGACGTTGCTCGACGGCGCGCCGATCGCGAAGGACGTCGTCTTCGACCGCACCGACACGTCGTTGGTCACGCCGTGGCACACCGCGCTCGTCGCGGGCATGGGCTCGGCCGGCACCGGATACTACGCCCTCGACATCTCCGACCCGCTCGTCGCGCAACTCGGAACGGGGCACTGGAACGCGTCGACGTCGACCTTGCCGCCCGCGCCCGCCGATAGCCCGGTGCCGGCGCGCAACACCGTGTACACGAGCGGCAAGGGCCCGCACTTCCTCTGGCAGCTCGCCAAGCTCCCCGTCGCCTCCAACGAGGTGCAGCTCTTCGGGAGCCACTCGGCGACGCCGGCGATCACGACCCTCGCCATCGCCGACTCGAGCTCGGTGGTGCACGAGGTTGGCGTCGCGATCCTCCCTGGCGGCGTGAGCGGCTCGCCGACCGGTACTTGCACGCGCGCGACCAAAGCGACCAACAAGCTCCCGGCGGGCTCGCTCTTTCCCGCGCGCACCAAGGTGCGTGAATGGAGCTCCGTCTCGTGCGGCGGGGCGGGCATCGGCGGCGGCGTTGCGGGACGCTCGGTGACCATCGTGCGCCTCGACACCGGCGAGATCATCCGCACCTTCGGCCGCTACACCGCCGGCACGCCCACGCTCAACGACATCCCGGGCATCATCGCCGCCAAGAGCCGTCAGACCAACACGCCGCTCGACTCGCCGATGACCGGCACACCGGTCGTCTACCCCGCGCAGGTCGGCGCGGTGGCGACGAAGTTCTACGTCGGCGACATCGACGGCACGATCTGGCGCTTCGACGTCTCCAACAACAACCCGGCGTTGTGGATCGGCGAGATCTTCTTCGACGCGTTCAACACGGACGCGCTCTCGGCGGCCAACCTCCCGGCGCCGACGACCGGCAGCAAGCCGAGCAACGCCAACCAAATGGCGGCCATCGGCCAGCCGATCTCGGTTCTCCCGGTGACGTCGCTCGACAGCGCGGGCAACCTCGTCATGCACGTGGCCACCGGCGATCAGGACACGTTCTCGACGACCGTGTTCATGCCGGGCAAAGACAACGACAAGGACGACTACCGCGCGTCCTTCAACTTCGTCTACTCGCTCCGCGAGACGGTCGGCACCGGCCAGTCGTACGTGAACTGGTACCTGCCGTGGGCGGACGGCGAGCGCGTCACGGGCCCGATGACTGTGTTCGACGGCGCCGCGTACTTCGCGACGTTCGCTCCTTCGGCGGGCAACGTCTGCCAGACCGGCGCTGGGAAGATCTGGGGCATGGACTTCGCGGCCCCTGCGTCGTGCTCCATCGGCAACAACGTCGGCTGCGGCGGCGCCGACAACGGCAAATGGATCAAGACCCCGGCGTCGCCCTTCACGATCCCGGCCGCCGACCTCCCGGACGTCGGGCTCACGGGCCATGTGATCACCGGCGTCGCGCTTCAGGCGACGCCCCCCTGCTCGGACGCCAGCGCCGCGAACGACACGTTCACGGGAGGTACGTACACCGGCCTCTCGAACCTCAGCCAGGCGAGCTACTCGATCGTGGCGTCGGCCTCGACGAAGGCTACCGCCAAGAACACCACCAAGCAGCCCAACCAGCTGGGCGGCAGCCTGCAAATCAACCTCCCCTCGCCAAAGATGAAGACGAGGATCGACTCGTGGGCGTCGATCGTGGAGTAAGCTCCACGGCACGGATCCCATGAAGCGCATCGCCATCGCGACCCTGGCCGGCGGGATGCTGGCGGCGTGCGGCAAGGGCCCTCCCCCGCCGCCCGACACGACCGCCGCGTCGTCTCCGGCGCCCGCGCGCCCGAAGCAGGCGGCGCCGGTCGATCATCTGGCGAACGGCGAGCTCGCCGAGGGCAAGGACTCGATCTTCGGCCTTCGCATGCCGCACGTGATGGAGCTCCAGTGGAAGTTCCAGACCGAAGGCCTCGCGGTGGGCGACGTCGAGCCCGAGCTCGTCGCGAACTATGTGCGCGCGCGGGTGAGCGGCGGGAAGCTCTCGGTCGGCGCGTCGCAGACGCTCTTCGAGGACGTCCACGTCGGCGCCGACACGCGCCCGCTGCGCATCAAAATCGAGCGCATCCGCGGACGCTGCCAGGTCGAGGTACGCGATCTGTCGCCACCGCCGCCGCTGCCGGGCCCGGTCCCGACGAACGACGTGGACCGCTGGCGCCAGGCCGGATACGGGCCCGACGGAACGCCGCTCGATCCGATGCACATGAAGTAGACTGCGCGCCATGCGTGCACGATGGATTGCGCTGGCCTGCGTCATCGGGTGCCACGCCGATGCGCCTCCTCCCTCGCCGACGACGGCGTGCGGATCGGACGCGCTCATCGCGGTGAGCGACTATTCGTCGAGCGGCGTCGGCTTCGTCGTCGTCGACGGCGGCGGGCACCTCGACTTTGGCGGAGACCTCGGAGGAGATCCTGCCCTCGCGGTGTCACGCGGCCGCGCCTTCTTCGTGAATCGCAAGGACGGGACCGTCTTCGAGATCGATCCGACCTGCGGCAATTATTTGGACGGGCACCGCTTCAATCTCAACGACCCCACGAAGAAGGTCACCGCAAACCCGCAGGACGTCGCCGCGGCGCCCGACGGCGCGCTCTGGGTTCCGCGGTACAACCTGCCGAACCTCGCGATCGTGACGCCGGCCTCGACGACGACGATCGATCTGTCGTCCTACGACGCCGACGGGAACCCGCAGGCGAGCGCGATCCGCATCGTCGACACGGCTGCTGGCCCGAAGGCGTTCGTGACGCTCGAGCGCCTCGACGATCGCGATCAGCTCCGGTCCAAGCAGCCGTCGCAGATGCTCCGGATCGACGTCGCGACGCGCGCTGTCGAGGCTGTGGTGGAGCTCGCAGGGAAAAATCCGTTCAACACGATCGTCGAGGACGCGGGCGGGCTCTTTCTCGCTATGCCCGGCAACTTCGACGCGGCGGACGAGGCCGCGGCGGGGGTAGAGCGGTTCGACGTCGCGACCGGGACGACGCGGCTGCTGGTGCACGAGGCCGATCTCGGCGGGAGCGTCGCAGAGGTCGCCGTGAAGAACCGATGTGGCGCAGTCGTCCTCGCCGACGCCACGCCGACGTTGAACCGCACCTCGCTTGCGACGTTCGACGCGCAGACCGGCGCGGTCCTCGCGAAGAACGTGATCGGCCCGAGCGAGAGCTTCGACAAGGGCATCCGCGGGCTCGCGTGGGTGCAGAACGGCCGCGTGCTCCTGGTCGGCGATCGCACCCCGATCGATCGCGGATACGCCGTCCACGCCTTCGAGCGTGACGATGCGTGCGTTCTACATGCGCTCCCCGACGAGATCTTCGTTCGGCAGAAGCCGATCAGCGTCCGCGCGGCCCGCTGACCTGGCTCACACCGGCGGAAGGCCACCGAACGCGCCGGCCAGACGGGCCACGTAATAGAGGAGGAGGGTCACCTGGACCACGACGAACGCCCACGCGGCGAAGCGGCCGAACGGCACCTGCAACAGATCGGTGGGGGTTCCGCGGCGATACGCCGCCCAGGTGGTTCCGAGCATGATGAGGCCGCTCGAGGCCACGACCGCGACCGCGAGGGCGTGCATGTGGAGGGAGCCGGCGACGTCCCCATGGAAGAGGAGGCGAACGGCGCGCGTGAGGCCACATCCCGGGCACGCGTGGTGCGTGAAGAGAGCGACCGGGCAGCGCGTGAGGCCGGTCGCCGCCGGAAGGGCACCGAGCACCCACGCCGCCGCGACGCCAAGAGCTCGCGCGGGGTATGCGCCTTGCCGGTGGTCTTCAGGGGCCGCGTCCCTCGACGGGTGAGCCGCATCCAGACCCGCTGCCGGTACCATGGCCGGAAAGATAGCAACGTATTTGGCGATTTCGACGTTCACTCGCGCGCTCTCTCGTGCGAGGCTGTCTGCCTCGGAGGGTGCGCATGACGACGAGCGAGCAGGGGCAGATCGAAGCGGCCGGTGGATACGGGCCTCCGGGCGGCGGCGGATACGGTGGGCCTCCTCCGGGCGGCGGTGGCGGCGGATATGGTCCTCCCCCGGGCGGCGGTGGCGGCGGATATGGTCCTCCCCCTGGCGGCGGTGGCGGCGGCGGATACGGCGGTCCCCCGCAGGGCGGTCCCCCGGGTGGCGGCGGGTACGGCGGTCCTCCCGGAGGCGGCGGGTACGGCGGTCCTCCCGGAGGCGGCGGCTATGGCGGTCCCCCGCAGGGTGGTCCCCCACAGGGCGGTCCCCCCGGGTACGGTCCGCCAGGCGGCGGCTATGGCGGTCCCCCGGGCGGTGGCTTCGGCGGTCCGATGGATCCGATGGGCGGCCAGGCGAAGCTCCACCCGCTCGCGATCACCGCGCTCGTGTGTGGCATCGTGTCGGTGCCGCTCTGCTGCTGCGGCTACTTCGGCGCGCCCGTGCCGATCGCCGCCATCGTTTGCGGCATCGTCGGCCTGAACAAGGTCAAATCGAACCCGATGATGTTCAAGGGCAGTGGCTTCTGCATCGCCGGCATCGTCACGGCGTCGGTCATGCTTCTCCTCGACATCGCGATGATCTTCACCACGATCGACGACGAGCTCCGCGGCCAGTACGGCTCCAGCTTCTAAGTAGAGCGACAGAAGGGAGTCCGTGAAGGGCGAGGTCGCGGCGGGCGACGAGCGCGCGCGGGCTGCGGGCCGCGGCGGTGTCGCCGTGCTCGCGGCGAAGGCGTTCTTCATCGTGATCGGGCTCGTGCAGCAGACCGTGCTGCCGAGCCTGATCGGGCTCGCAGGGTACGGCGCGCTGTCGCGCGTGCTCGCGGTGGCGAGCGTCGTGAACAACGTCGTCGTGTCGTCCTCCATCCAGGGCGTCAGCCGCACTGTCGCGCGTGCGCGCGCGCGCGCAAGGGGAGCGCTGCTGGAAGAGCAGGCCCTGCGCGCGACGCTCAAGGTGCACGTGCCCCTCGCGCTCGGGCTCGCGCTCCTCTTTGCCGCGGCCGCGCCGCTCGTCGGGAAATTCGAGCACGCGCCGCACGTCGTCGCGCCGTTGATCGTCGCGTCCGGCGTGGTCGCGCTCTATGGCCTGTACGCGCCGCTCGTGGGGATGCTGAACGGGCGCGCGCAGTTCACGCGGCAAGCGTCGCTCGACATGACGTTCGCGGTGCTCCGCACCATCGGCATGCTCGGCCTCGGGTGGGCGTTCGCGCGGCGCGGCATGTCGGGCGCGCTCGGGGCGATCAGCGGGTTCGTCCTCGCCGCCGCGTGCATCGTGCCGCTCGCCGCGCGCCGCGCCGGAACCGGGAGGCCGGGCGGCGAAGGAGCGCCCGAGGTCCCCTCGCCTCGTGAATACCTCGCGCAGCTACTCCCGCTCGCGCTCGCGCAGCTGGGCACCAACGTCCTGATGCAAATCGACATCACCGTCCTCGGGCGATTCCTCTCTGAAGGGGCGCTCGTCACGAACGCGGCCGATCCCGCGAAGGCGGCCGACGAGTGGGTCGGCGTCTACCGCGCGTGCCAGCTCTTTGCGTTCCTGCCTTACCAGCTCCTCTTCAGCGTGACGCAGGTCCTCTTCCCGATGCTCGCGCACGCGAAGAGCGAAGGGGACACCGCCGCAGTCGCCCGCTACGTCGCACGCGGCGCGCGAATCGCGACGATCGCGGGCGGCCTCATGGTGTCGGTGATCGTCGCGGTCCCCGGCGGCCTTCTCGAGTTCGCCTACGGGTCCGAAGTGGCGTCGCGCGGTCACGACACGCTGCGCCTCCTCGCGCTCGGCCAGGCCGCGTTCGCGCTGCTCGGCGTCGCCATGACGGTCCTCGCGAGCCTCGGACGCGAGCGCTTGGCGGCGAGCATCACCATCTGCGCGTGCGCCGCGGTGTGTCTCGCGTGTTTCTTCGCGATGCCGACCGACGCGTTCGGGCGCATCCAGCTCATCTCCACCGCGGCCGCCACGACCAGCGCGCTCGGCCTGGCGCTCGTCGCCGGCGTCGTCGCCGTGGTCCGCGTCGCCGGCGCGTTCGTTCCATGGAAGACCGCCGCGCGGGTCGGCGCTGCCGTCGCGATCGCCTTCGTGGCCGGACCGAGCTTGCCGCACGTGGGCCGCTACGCCGTCGTCCTCCTCGCGGGTGCGCTCGGCGTCGTCTACGTCGTCCTCATGGTCGTGACCGGAGAGCTCTCTCGCGCGGATCTCGAAGACGTCCGCGGCCTCGTCCGCCGCCGCAAGTAAGCTCCACTCGGACGCGACGCGACTACCTGACGCTATCCGACCGGCGGGCTTCCCTGGCTCGACGGACCACCGCCACCGCCGCCCGCACCGCCGCGCAGTCCGTGTTTTTGGACGAGCCGGTGGAGATACATGCGGTCCATGCCCGCCGTGCGCGCCGCCTTGCTCATGTTGCCGCCGCACGACTCCAGGAGCGCCGAGAGGTACGTCGTCTCGAACGTGTCGACCGCGGCGTCTTTGGCGATCTTGAAGGGAATGCGGATGTCCACCGCGCTGCCGATGTTGTGGTGCGACGGCGCCGAGCGACGCCCGGTGGCGGCGGGGACCGCGCTCTGGAGGACGACGCTGCGCTCGACGTAGTTGCGAAGCTCGCGCACGTTGCCCGGCCAGTCGTGCTTGCTCATCTCCGCAAGCACCGCCGGTCCGAAGAGGCGCTCCTGCTCCGGCACGCCGAGGGCCTGCAAAAAGACGCGGATCAGGAGGGCGAGGTCCTCGAGGCGCTCGCGGAGAGGCGGCACGCGGACCTGGAGCACGGCGAGGCGGAAGTAGAGGTCCTCGCGGAACCGCCCCTTGTTCACCTCGCGCTCGAGATCGCGGTTGGTCGCGGAGACGACGCGGACGTTCACCTTGCGCGCGCGCGTCTCGCCGACGCGGCGGATCTCGCGCGCTTCGAGGGCGCGGAGGAGCTTGGGCTGGAGCTCCAGCGGCAGCTCGCCGATCTCGTCGAGGAACACCGTGCCGCTGTCGGCCGCCTCGAAGGCGCCGGTGCGATCGCGATCCGCGCCGGTGAACGCGCCGCGGATGTGCCCGAACAGCTCGCTCTCGACGAGGTTGGGGCTGATGGCGCCGCAGTCGACGATGACGAAGGGACGATCGGCGCGTCCGCCGCGCTGCACGATCTCGGTCGCGACGAGCTCCTTGCCGGTGCCGCTCTCGCCCTCGATGAGGATGTTGATGTCGCTCGTCGCCACCTTGTCGAGCAAGGCGAAGAGCTTCCGCATCGCCATGCTGGTGCCGGCGATGGCGCCGAACGCCGGCACCATCGGCACGACCTCTTGCTGCGCGGTCTCGCCTGCGCGAACGCGCACGACCGAATCGCCGACCATGAGCGCGCCGTCGACCGGGAGATCGGCGTCGCGGATCCGCACGCCGTCGATCTTCGTGCCGTTGAGCGAGCCGGTGTCGCGTACGCGCCACATCCCCTCCTCGCGTACGAGGCGGCAGTGGAAGCGCGAGACGGCCGGATCGGAGAGGACGAGATCGTTCGACGAATGCGTGCCGATGCGGCAGAGATCGCCGTCGTGCGTGACGGTGCGTTGCGCGAACTGGCCGTTCTCGCGCTCCACCGCCATGGTGAGGCGAGGCACGGCGACGGTGTCGATGAGCTGCCGGATGGTGTGGATCGACGTGTCGCCACGCTTCGCCACGGTCGGACGCTCCTCCGGCGGCATCGCCGGGAAGAACGGCGTCGGGATGTGACCCGGCCTGCTCGGCGCGCTCATCGGCGGAGGCGGGCTCGACGCGGGCTGCGCGTGCTGCGGCGCCAGCGGTTGCTGCGGCGGCATCGGCGGACGCGGCAACGGCGGCGGCCGCACGCTCGGCGGCGCGGGAACCGTCGCTGGCCCCGCGCCCGGCACGGCCTCACGTGGGCGCATCGGGCTCTGGGGCGGAAGAGGGCGCCGGGGAGGGGTCGTCACGCTGGCAAGAGAATAGCGCGAGGCGCCGTCAAAGACGCGCGAATTCCGAGCGCGGCGGGGGCGGCGCGGGACGCGGGAGACCGAGGGTCTCGGGAACGCCTGGCACGAGCGGCGCGAGCGGCTCGCCCGGCCGCTTGGTCGTCGAGGTCACCCCACGCGACGGCGAGAGCACGATCCATACGGGCGCACCGGAGATGACCACCGGCGCGGGCGCGGCGGCGACGTGGGCCGAGTCGGTCCCGGTCTTCGAGGTCCGCGTGACGAGGGCCGCGACCGGAGTGTGCGCGTTCGCGTCGGGTGTCGCCACAGCCGATGCCGTGACCGCGGGGTGCGCGTTCCCGAGCGCGTGGGCGGCGAGGCCCGCGAAGATCAGCGAGACCACCACGCCGACACGGGCGACACGCGCCGCCGGCGTGCGCCCGACGAGCTCCTCGCCCGCGGACGCGAGCGCGTCGCCCGTGCCGCGGCGACGGGAGAGCGGGATGACGGGGAGCGTGGGCTCGTCGTCGTCGATCTCGCGCGGATCAGGGCGCGACGAGCGCGCGCGCATCTCCTCCGAGAGCTCCGGCGGCGGCGTCAGCCAATGCGCGCCGGGGAAGGACGGCCGACTCGCGCGCGCAGGCTCGTCGGGGAGCGACGATATCGCTGGTGCGACGAAGACCACGCTGTCCTCTCCCGCCTGAAACACGCCCTCGGGAACGGGAAGCCGAAAGTCGACGAGCGCCGTGCCCCGCGTGAGCACCTGCCCCTCGAACCCCAACGCCTCTGACGCATCCGGCCAAGAACGACGCATCGCGCATCTCTTCAACCACGCGAAAGATCGTCTGTCGAGCGATTTGGGTTGCGGCCTCCCGGTCTCATCAGCGGCCCGCCCGACTCAGGGGCTATCCACCCCATCCAGGCACGTTCTTTCCGCGATTTCCAACGGTTGCGCTGGCGTCGAGGCGCCGGCCCGAACTTTGAAGTGGGCCGGACGCGGATGGGTCGAGTCGGAGCCACGAGGATCGGTCGCACGGCCTTTTCGATCGCCGCCATTTCGCTCGCGCTCGTCGCGGCGCCCCGCACTCTTGGCGCGACGGGCAGCGCAGATCGCGGTCCGAAATCGCAAGCGCGCATTTCGCCGGCCGACAGCCGCTCGCAGAAAGCGAACGAGCACGCCGCCGAGCCGTCGCCCGAGCCCGCGTACCACGCGCATTTCGGTCACTGCGATCTCTACATCCCGACGTTCTTTCACGCCGCGAACGGCAGCTACGACGTCGTCGTCCACTTTCACGGGATGCACGAGGCGCAAGACACCAACGTCGAGCGCACGCACCTCAACGCGGTCGTCGTGAGCGTCAACCTCGGCATGGGCTCGGGCCCCTACGAGGACGCGTTTCGCGATCCGGCGGCCCTGACGCGCATCCTCAACGCCACCGACCACCACGTCGACAAGAGCGGCCGCGCGCCTGGCGCCCGCGTCGGACGCATCGCGCTTTCGGCGTGGAGCGCGGGCTACGGCGCGGTGAGCGCCCTCTTGCGCGATCCTGCGACGGTCAAGCGCATCGACGCGGTGCTCCTCGCCGACGGCCTGCACTCCGGCTACTCCGACGAGCGCAAGCGCGTCGTCAACGAAGCCCCCCTCGCGAAATACGCGAAGATCGCGGAGGCGGCGTTCCGCGGCGAGAAGCTGTTCGTGCTCACGCACTCGTCGATCCCGACGTACGGCTACCCGAGCGCGGGAGAGACGATCGGTACGCTCCTCAAGATCACGAGCACGCCCAAGACCGTCAACGCCACCGTCGGTCCGCGCAACATGCGACAGATTTACGAGAGCCACCGCGGCGCCTTCCACGTGAAGGGCTTCGAGGGGCAAGGCGTGAAGGATCACATCGATCACATCTGGGGCATGAACGAGACGATGCTGCCGTACCTCCGCGATCGCTGGAACGGCGCCGTCACGCCGTGAGCGTGCCGGTCGTGACCTTCGACGCGCGCGCGTAGTCTTCGTGCAGCGCTCCGGGCGAGGCGCGACTATCCTACGCGAGCGCATGCGGCCGAAGAAGAGGATGTCCCCGCGCCCCGACGAGGCGCTGTTCGCCGCCGCGCGCAGCAAACCGGTGCCGTTCGACTTCGTCCTGGCCGAGCTCGATGCGGTCGGGCCGACGACGCGGCCGCTCTTTGGGTGCACGGCGGTCTACGTGGACGACAAGATCGTCTTCGCGCTGCGCGATCGGCCTAGCCATCCGCGCGACAACGGCGTGTGGGTAGCCACCGTGCGCGAGCACCACGCGACGCTGCGCGCGGAGATGCCGAGCCTCCGCGCGATCGGCGTCCTCGCGGGTGGCGGCGAGACCGGGTGGCAGATCCTCCCCGCCGACGCCGCGACCTTCGAGGACGAAGTGCTCCGCGCGTGCGAGCTCGTGCGCGCGCGCGATCCGCGGATCGGAAAGGTCCCCAAGCCCCGCAAGCCGCGCGGCCCCCTCGCCGTCGCGCGCGCGCGAAAGAAGGGGCCACGAGGGCGAGCCGCACGGTAAGGTGGCCGCGTGCTCTATTCCACGCTGCTCTTTTTGCACGGACTAGTCCGCTGGCTCCTCGTCGGCGCGGCCGTGTGGACCCTCGCGCGGCCGCTCGAGAAGCGGCCGGGGCTCGCCCTCGTCATCGCCGCCGACACGCAGGCCCTGCTCGGTCTCCTCATGTACACGGCCGTGAGCCCGGTCACGCAGCTCGCGCTGTCGAACATGAAGGCGGCGATGAAGGATCACGCGCTCCGCTTCTGGGCGGTGGAGCACCCATTCGCGATGATCATCGCGATCGCGATCGTGCACGTGGGCCGCGTCGCGGGCCGCCGCGCGAAGGACGACGAGACGCGCAAGCGCAAGGTCGTCATGTGGACGGCGATCGCCCTCATCTTGATTTTGATGGGCATGCCGTGGCCGTTTTTGCCCTACGGGCGCCCGCTCTTCCCGCACGGATGAAGCCGTGTAGGCTCGTGTAGGTTTGATAAATCTTCGAGGCGTGCTTTACACCTTCCCCCGCTCGCTGCGTCTACGGGGCAAGAACCTCTTCCTCGGAGATGCCCATGCCCATTCGACGCGCTTTCTTCGCAGCTTCCGCCAGCGCCTCCCTCGTCGCCCTCGCCGTCGCGTGCGGCGGGATCAGCGATCCGACGATCAAGGGCTCGGGCAAGGTCGCCACGATCTCGGGAGCGTTGACCGGCACCGGCGCGTCGTCGAGCGCGCGCGTCGCCTTGGTTTGGCGCGCCGGAAAGACGGGCGGCTACGCGGTGGGCGCCGACGTCGCGATCTCCGGCGGGCGCTTCTCGATGACGCTCGAGACGCCGCCCGAGGCGTATTTCATGGACGAGTCCGGCAGCGACAGCACGGTCAGCGCGCCCGGCCAGTCGAGCCCGCCGTCGAGCGGCAGCGGCGGCAGCGGGAGCACCGGCAACACGGGCTCGGATGACGCAGGCGTCGCCGCCCACGCGATTCGCATCAAGGACACGGCGGGTGGACAGGCGGGTGGACAGATCGGGCCGGCGCTCACCGTCGCGGTCGCGGGCTTCGTGGTCTACGAAGACGCGAACGGCAACGGCGCGCTCGACCTCAACGGCTCCACCGCCGCGTCGCCCGATCGGCTGCTCGGCGGCAACAAGGAGCTGTTCATCGCGGATCTTCGCGGCGGCGGCTCGCTGGATTACGAGAAGCTCCGCGACAAGTCCGGCATCCTCCCCGTCGAGGGCTTCAACCTCGCGTGGAGCGAGGGGCGCTGGCTGCCGCTGAACGAGGTGGAGCTGAAGCTCTCGTCGTCGACGCCGCGCCTGCCAGGCGCAGTGTGCCAGAGTAGCTCGACGACGCTCGACACCGGCAACAGCGGCTCGACGGGTACCCCGAACGTGACGACCGGCGGGAGCGGCCCGAGCGGCTATCCGTCGCCGACCGATCCCAAGCTCCACTGCTCCGCCGACGGGCGCAGCTGGAAATACGACGTCTCGTGCCCCGCGCCGCCGCCCGCGCCGCCCGAGGGGCTCTGCTCGAGCGACATTCTCTACCCCGACCTGCCCTGCGCGGGCATCGGCGGCGAGTCGCTCACGGTCGACGCCAAGGTGCCGCTCGGGTGGCCCTGCACGGTGGCGATCACCTCCTCCGACGCCGGCCCGTTCAAGGATTCGGGCGACCTCGACGGCGGCAGCTTCGACGCGTCGGTGGACTGAGTGGAGCGAAGCGCAGCGGAGCGAAACGCTCCTGAAAGAAGGCCTGACCGTCTTTTCCGGTCAGGCACTGAGCGCATCGAGGTCGCGTGATCTTTCGCGGTCTGACCGCCAGCGAGGTGAGCGAAGTGTATCGCCGCTATGGACCGCTGCTCGAGCGACGGTGCCGCCTTCTCTTGCGCGACGACGTTCTCGCGGAGGACGCGCTCCACGAGCTCTGCGCCACGTTGCTCCGCCGCGGCGAGCCGCTCCGCGACGCGGCCTCGCCGTTCAGGTGGCTGTGCCGCGCGGTCGAGCGAACGAGCCTCGATCTCTTGCGGCGACGAAAGCGCGTGCGTGAAGCGTTGCCCATCGACGACGTCGACGCGCTGGGACCTGCGCCCGGCGTCGACGTCGACGCGCGACGGGCCGTGCTCGAAGCGCTCGACGCGCTGCTCCCCGATCAGCAGACGCTCGCGATCATGCTCTTCGTCGACGGGATGACCCAGTCGGAGGCCGCCGACGAGCTCGGCGTGTCGCGCGTCACCGTGAACAAGCGCGCGCAGGAGCTTCGCGGCACGCTTCGCCTTCGCCTCGAAGAGCCGCCCGAGGAGGCCGCGTCATGACCCAGGCGCCCACCGAACCCACTCGACCCACCCCGACTTCCAGCCATCCGAGCGCGCTCGATCTCGAAGCGTTCGCCGCGGGCGAAGACTCGCCGCGCGTGGTCGCGCACGTCGAAGGATGCGACGCGTGCCGAGGCTTCGTCGCGCGCGCCAAGACCCTCACGATGCGCACACCGATGGACCGCGCGCTCGGCGAGGCGCGGCGCCACGAGACACGACGCCGCTTCACCCTCCTCGCGTCCGCAGGGGTGCCCCTCGCCGCCGCGGCCGCCGCCGTGCTCTTCCTTCGAGCGCCGCTGACGACGACCACGGCCACCACGCCTGGCTCCGCCTCCGTCGCGCCCGTTGCGTTGGCAGAGAACGATCCTGACACGACGTTCAAGGGTGGCGTACAGCTCGCGGTCGTGCGCGATCGCACCGGCGCGCAAGATCGATTCGTCGGGACCGTGCGGGTTCGCCCGGGGGACCGGTTGCGCGTCGAGGTTGCGCTGGACCGTTCTCAGGCCATACTCGCCGGCGTGCTGGGGGACGATGGAAGCTGGGTCGAGCTGATGCCGGAGGCAATCCGCGACGCGGGGACGCATTTTTCCGAGAAATCGGTACGAATCGACGAGCACCGCGCGAACGGCACGATCCTCGTCGGCGCGCCAGCCGACGTGAAGCGGGCGCGCGACGGCAAGCAGCCGAACGGCAAGCAGCCGAACGGCAAGCGGGCCGATGGCGTGCGGACGTTGAGCGTCGAGTGGGAGGCGCCGTGACGGGGCGTAGAGGCCGATCGAGGCGCGCGTTGCCGTTCGTGACGGCGTTCGTGCTGACCGCGGCGTCTACGTGGTGCAGCGTTGCGCGCGCGGAGCCGGTGCGCATCCTCGTCGCGGCGGGACACAAGCTTGGCCTCGCCGCCGAGCACCCGCTCAAGTACGCCGACACCGACGCCGCGCGCGTTCGCGACGTGCTCGTCGCGTTCGGCGGCGTGAAGCCCGAGCACACCTTCGTCCTCGCCGAGCCGACCCGTGCGCAGCTACTCGCCGCGTTCGAGAAGGGCGCCGACGAGGCGAAGAAGCACAAGCCCGAAGAGGTCACGCTCGTCTTCTATTTCAGCGGCCATGGCGATCGCGAGGCGCTCCATCTCGGCGACGAGCGCGTGCTCCTGACCGAGGTCGCGGCGAAGCTCGAGCAAGTGCCCGCCGCGCTCCGCATCGCGATCACCGACGCGTGCCGTACCACGCGCGACAAGGGCTTTGTGCAGGACGAGCCGTTCACCATCTCGACGACGACGAGCACGCAGGCGACCGGGCAGGTGTGGCTCCACGCGTCGAGCGACGGCGAGGCGGCGCAGGAGTCCGACGAGCTCCGCGGCGCGCTCTTCACGCACGCGTGGCTCAATGGGCTGCGCGGCGCCGCCGACGCCAACGGCGACGCGCGTGTGACGCTCGACGAGAGCTTCGCGTTCGCCTACTCGCAGACCCTCATCCGTTCGGCGAAGAGCAGCGGCGTCATGCAGAAGCCCGAGGCGGTGGTGAACCTCCACGAGCTGTCGCCGGTGGTCCTGACGCAGACGGCGCCGCGCATGTCGACGTTGTCGCTGCCGATCGCGAAGGACACGCATTTTCTCGTGTACGCCGGCGCCGCGAAGAGCGTCGTGTCGGAGCTGTGGGGCTCGGCCGATCGCCGCATCGCGCTGGCGGTGCCGCCGGGGAGCTACGTCGTTCAGCGGCGTCTCGGCGCGACCGGCGGCATGGCGCAGATCGCCGTCGTCGCAGGCGAGGAGCGCAAGCTCGAGGAGCGCGACTTCGCGACGTCGACGCTCGATGCGGTCGCCTCGAAGGGGGACGCCGACGTGATCGCCGCGCCCGCGCGCGCGACGCATCACGAGATCGAGGCGGGCTACGACGCAGGCGCCGACACACGCACCGGCCTCGTGCACGGACCTCGCGGCGGGTACGCGTACGCGTGGGGCAAGCTCGCGCTGTCGATCGGCGGCGGCGCCGACTTCGCGGGACGCACGCTTCCGGACACGACCGAGCGCCTCGTCACCGGCTTCGGACGCGCGGGGCTCGAGGTTCGGGTGCCGTGGGCGACCTCGATGCTGCGGATCGGCGGCGGCGCGCGCGCGGGGTGGCTCTGGCAGACGCTCGAACCGTCGCAGTCCGGCGCTGCCGCCACTCACAGCGGCGCGTTCGTGGTCGGCCCCGACGTCCTCGCCGCGTACCGGGTGGACCTGGGCCCCACGCTCTTCGGCGAGCTCGGCGCACGGGCGAGCGTGCTTTTCCTGCGCGAAGCCGCGCGCGTACGCGGGGTCCCGGGGGCGACCGGCGGGGCCATGCTCGGCGCCCGCTTTTGAGCTAGATTCAACGCTTGCGGTCGCTCCGAAAGGCCCTCGCCTCGCCCGTGTCGCTCGTCTGCGTCGCGATCGGCGCGCTGTGCTTCACGGCGACCTCGGACGCCGCCGCGCCCGCCCCGCACTCGACCGCCGCCAATCCGGGCGCCATCCCGCTCCCCTCGGAAGCGCTGCGCGTGCCGCTTCTCCCGCAGCGCACGGACTACACGTGCGGGAACGCGGCGCTGCTCTCCGTTCTTCGTTACTGGAAGCCGGAGAGCTTCCGCGAGACGACCGAGGGCGATCTCATCGAGGCGCTCGGGACGACATCGCACGACGGCACGGAGCCGCGAGCGATCGCCTCGTTCGCGGCGATGCAAACCGGCTTGACCGCCGAACTGCGGACCGAAGCGACGACGGACGATCTCGATCGCGCCCTCGCGCGCGGCGAGCCGACGATCGTGGACATCGAGGCATGGCAGGAGCGGACACACGCCACCGAGCAAGTGCCGTGGGAGAGCGACTACGACGACGGTCACTACGTCGTGCTCGTCGGCGCCGGCAAGGCCGCGGTGCCGTCGACTCCGTCCGCCGCCGAAGAGGACGTCTACTTCTTCATGGATCCCAGCACGCCCGGCAGCTACGCGTACCTCCCGAAGCAAGAGCTCGTGGCGCGCTGGCATGACGTCGTGCGCGACGAGGCGGGACAGCCGCACCGTACGCAGCACGTGGCCATCTTCGTCGCGAACACCGGCGGGCTCTCTCCGGCGCCGGTCCTGACGCACGCGCGCAACGCCACGCCGATCGATTGATAGTGATCGAAGCGCTCAGGGATGCGTGCAGCCTGCGAACGGGTCCGCCGCGTCGCCGAGGACCGCGTGGTAGACGACGCACGACGCGTACTCGAGCGTAGGCAGCTGCTTCTCGTCGTAGCTCGTGCCGCCGTCGAAGAGGAGCGCGACGGCATACGCGTGACCGCCCGGCGGCTCGACGATCCCGAGTTCGTTCGCGTTCGAATATCCGGGGACCACCGACGGAGGGAGCCAGCCCGCCTTGTGGTGCATCGTCGCGCGCGCGGCGGCCGGCAGCAGCGTGCCCAGCCACCCGCCGTAGCCGGAGCGAGGCGATAGCTTCATCCATTCGAGCTCGGTCTTGCTCGTCGCAGCGCCGAGGAGCGAGCCGTCCCAGAGCGCGGTCAGGAACGCGACGACGTCCGCGGACGTGAAGAAGTTGTCGCCGCCCATCGACGGCGGGCAGTTCGAGGCGTTGCGCGGGTGACCGAATCCCCACGCGCAGTAGCCGCTCGTCGCGAGGCCGAGATCGTTCCACATGAATGTGTTCACGCGGGCAGGCGACGCGAGGAGATCGATCACGGCGCCGGACTCGTAGTTGTCGGAGTTTCGAAAGATGGCGTCGGCGTGCGGCGCGACGGCGTCCGAGCCGACGTCGTAGAGCGCGGCGGCGACCCAGAGGGCCTTGGCGGAGCTGGCGCTCACGAACGGTGTGTCGCCGCGGGCGCTCGCCGTCTCGCCGGTGACCAAGTCGCGAACGGTGATACCGCAGGTCGTGCCGGGAGAGAACTGCCCGCACTCGCCACCGAGGCGCGCGACGACGGAAGCGAGGCTCGATGATTGTATAATACACACATCGTTGGTGCCGAGAGGACCGGCTGCGCATCCACCCGCGCCGCACGCCCGACCCACGTACACGCCGCCGGGGCATGCGTGGAGGTCTCCGTCGGCGAGGCAGTTCCAGTGCGAGAAGGACGCGTTGGGGCCGCACGTGCACGCGGCGTCGTCACCGTCCGCAGCGTCCGCGCAACCGTACGCGCAGGCGTCGCGAAGGAGACGGCCGTCGACGCAGCGTTGGCGCGCGCTTCCGTCGCACGTCCAGCGGGCGGCGAGTCCGGTGGGGCACGGAATGGGTTGCGCGTCCGGCGGACCGGCGTCGCGCGCGGGAGGGTCGGGCGCTCCGGTGTCGCTTCCCAAAAACCCTGCGTCGGGCGAGCCGCCCCCGTCGGACGAGGCGAGAGCGCCGGGCGGCACGTCGAGGGTCGCTGCGGGGCCGGCGGCTCCGTCGGAGCAGGCGGCGAGAACGAGCGGAGCCAAGCAGAACGCCACCCGTCGAAGCGCGCGAGAGCTCACGGCGGCCATTCGAGTGCAAGGAGCCCGCCACGTACGTCATGCCGAAAATCCCGTAAATTCGACGCCGTCGCTCGCGCAGGCTCGCGAGCCTCGCAGGCCCTCGCGGCGCGCCGCTGCTACGCTGGGGCGACATGGACGGCGACCGCATCGCGCTCGCGTCGAGCTACGGGTTGCCGGCGCGCGAGGTGGAGCGCGCATTCGAGCGCGGCCTGCGCTCGTATTTCTGGGGTGCGTTGCGCCGCGGCGACTTCGGCGGCGCAGTGCGCAGGCTCGCGCGGCGCGAGCGCGATCGGATGCGCATCGCGATTCAGACGTTCGCGCGCGAGCCCTGGATGATCCGTCCGTCGGTGGAGCTCGCCCGCGCGCGGCTCGGCGTCGACACGATCGACGTGCTCTGCCTCGGCTTCTGGAACACCCCGCCGCCGCGCGCGCTCATCGACGCCGCGACGCGCCTCAAGGAGCGCGGCGTCGTCCGCTCCATCATCGTCTCCTGCCACGCGCGGCCCACGTTCGACGCCCTCCTCCGCGACGACGCGCTCGACGGCGTGATGGTCCGCTACAACGCGGCGCACACTGGCGCCGAGGACGATGTCCTGCCCCTCGCCAGCGCACGCAGCAAGCGCGTCGTCGCGTACACCGCGACGCGATGGGGCACGCTCCTCTCCGAAGGCGCTGCGCCGCCTGGCGACGCGCAGCCACGTGGCGCGGATTGCTACCGCTTCGTGCTCACGCATCCCGCGGTGGCTCAATGCCTCGCGGGTCCCAAGAACGCGGACGAGCTCGACGGCGTCCTCGAGGCGCTCGCGCGCGGCCCGATGAACGACGACGAGCGCGCGTGGATGCGGCGCGTCGGCGCGAACGTGAGAGCGCGGAGCCGCGTGCGCGCCCCGCCGCGCCCCGCCGCCGCGTGGGACCACGTGAAGGGAATCGCCGCAGAGCTCTGGGAGCGCGGCGTCACGGAGAACCTGGTGAGCCGGTTCAACAAGTGACGCGAGAGCCGTTCGCGCTATTCTTTCCTCACACGATGCACATCGTTCTCTTCGATCTCGACGGCACGGCGCTCACCTTCGACGGTGCCCCCGGCCCGGGCCGCGCGGCGATCGATCGCGCGATGGATCGCGTCTTCGGCGTCTCGTCGTCGTCGAGCGGCGTGCGCTTCGCCGGAGGCACTGACCGAGCAATCGCGCGCGCGCTGCTCCGGAAGGCCGGCGCGCCCGAGGACGAGGCGACCGTCGCCGAGCTGCTCGACGCGTACCTGCAGGAGCTCGAGGCGATCCTGTCGGAGCGCCGCTATCGGCCGGTGGGAGACGTCGCATCGGTGCTCGCGGCGTGCCGGGCGCGCGGATCGATCGTCGGGATCGGCACTGGCAACGTCCGCGCGGGGGCGGCGCTCAAGCTCCGCTCGGCGGGCCTCCTCGAGCTCTTCGACCTCGATCGCGGCGGCTACGGCTGCGACGCCGAAGCGCGCGACGCGATCCTCCGCACCGCCGTCACGCGATGCGCACAGGTCGCTACCGCCGCAACCACAGTGGTCGTCGTCGGCGACACCGAGCACGACGTCTGCGCAGGGCGAGCGATCGGCGCACGCGTCGTCGGCGTGGGGACGCACGGCGGCGCGCGCGCAGAGCTGGCCGCGGCAGGCGCCGACGCGATCGTCGACACCTGCGGTCCCGCGCTCGTTGAGGCGATCTACGGCGGCGGGCCGTAGCCGCCGCCATAGGGAGGGAGCGGAGGCGGAGGCGGTTGCGGCGGGCCGTAGCCACCTGGATAGGCGGGCTGCCCGTACCCTCCCTGCCCCCCCTGGCCTCCCCACGGCGGCGGCTCCGGAGCGCGCAGGATCAGGTCGAACTCCGGGCCGAGCGAGGCGAGCACCTCCAGCGCCCACGCGCGCTCGAACACGTACCAAGGCGCCATCAGCGTCTGGTGCAGCACGGGCAAAAAGCCGATGCAGCACGTGACGAACCCCGCGATCGTCCCGACGATCGCAACGCCGATCGCGAAGAAGAAGCGGAGGATGAAGTAGAGGATGATCTTCCCGACGTGCTCCTTGCCGACGGCCCAGAAGCGCTTCCACGCGTCGCGCGCGCCGACGCCCTCCTTCAGCATGACCGGCGCGACGAAGTTCCTCGTCAGGGCGCCGACGAGCAAGAACGGAATCGCCGCGACGAAGACGAGCGCACCCAATGCAAGGAGCGCCGGCCACGTGTCCTCGATGCGCGACACGCCGCGAAAGACCGGGACCAGGACGAGCGCGCCGCCGCCGGCGAGCGGAAGGAAGACGAGCACGCCGATGCCGATCAGCGCGAGGTGGAACTTGAAGAGCGCGATCCCGGGCGCCCCGGTGGCCGACCACGTCTCGCCGATCCCGGCGTTGCCGCTCGCGACGCTCCGGATCGCCATCATCTGCCCGCGCGTGCCGAGCCAGAGCGCGACGACCGCGAGGGCCACCATCGCGAAGGCGAAGCCGATGCCGAGCCCGATGAGGAGCCCGGTGTCGAGATCAGGGAGACCGGAGAACGGCCACGGCGCGAGGCCCGCGATGTGATCGCCGGTGCCTCCGCCTCCCGGAACGCCGCCGCCGCCACCGCCGCCACCGCCTCCGCCGCCACCACCTCCGCCGCCGCCGCCACCCCACCCGCTCATGTCCGGCACGCGGAAGTTGCTGCTGCCGCTCCCCTCCGTGCAGCTCTGCAGGAAGAAGATGAAGCCGAACGAGAACCACGTCCCGATGGTGAAGGGGCCGAACAGGAGGCGCCGCATGTGGTCCCAGGCCGGACCGAGCGTTTCGGTGACGCGCATCCGACCACCGTACCCGGCCCGCCTTCCCGTGGTCGTCCTTCTCGATCCCATTTATTTTCGACGGAAGTCCGCCCTGGCGACAAGTGCTGACCATGAGGTCCTCGTCGTGCACGATGCCGTCGGTTCGCGCATACGACGCAGCTCCCGCTGAGGGTCGGTGGATGTCCACGCCGAAAGTCGACGCGCGCTTCGAAATTTTGCGTGTGGCGGGACGAGGGGCCATGGGCATCGTCTACAAAGCCTGGGATCGGGTCACCGCCTCGCCCGTCGCGCTGAAGATCCCGTCGCCGAGCCTGCACGAGCGCTTCCGGCAGGAAGCGACGGTGCTCGCGGCGATGGATCACCCGCACATCGTCCGCTACCGGGGCCACGGACGGAGTCGCACGGGGAAGTTGTGGCTCGCCATGGAGTGGCTCGACGGGGAGGATCTCGAACACCGCCTCGGATCCGTTCGTCTGTCCTTGGACGAAGTGCTCCGCCTCGCCCTGCCGGTGGCGGACGCCATGGCCTGGGCCCACGTGCGGAGGTTCGTGCATCGTGATCTGAAGCCCATGAACCTGATCCTCCCGGACGGCGACGTCGCTCGGGTCAAGCTGCTCGACTTCGGCCTCGCGCGGCCGCTCCGCGACTCCGCAGAGCTCACCGCCACCGGCACGTTCATGGGAACGATGGAGTACATGCCCCCCGAGCAGCGCGTGGACGCGAAGCGCGCCGACGCGCGCTCGGACGTGTACTCGCTCGGCGCGGTCCTCTTCCACTGCTTGACCGGGGAGCCCCCGTCGGGCGCCGCGCCGTGGGAGCCGGTTCGCGAGCGACGTCCGAGCGAGCTGCGCGCGGACATCCCGGCGCTCCTCGACGATCTCGTCGCGCGAATGCTGTCGCCCGATCCGGCGGAGCGCCCGGCGGATGGCGGCGCGGTTCTGTCCGGCCTGAAGGAGGTGCGCTCCTCCATCCCATGGTCGTGGGACCGCACGGCGCATCGCGACCCGAGTGCCTTCGAAGCGACCGCGGAGCTGCCGGTGGTTCGCGGCGCAGAGGGCCCATCGGGGACGATGATCATGCCGAGCCGAGGCCGTTGCCGGTGAGCGCCAGGAACGAACGGCGAGGTGGTACGCTCCGTCGGTGCGGCGTGGTGCAGCGATCGGACTTGGACCGGCGCTCGTCCTGCACGCGGCGCTTGCGGCCGCCGAAGCCCCGGCGCCTGCGCGACCTGCCGTATCGCTCGAGTACCGCAACCAGGCGACCGAGCCCACGTGCCCGACCGAGCGCGACTTTCGAGACCACGTGGTCGGCAGGCTCGGCTTCGATCCGTTCGTACCGGGCGCGGCGCGCACCCTCGTGGTCACGCTGCACGACGACAAGAAGAGAGTGCGCGCCGAAGTCGTGCTGCGCGGTGAGTCGGTCCTCGGTCGGCGCGAGCTCGAAGCGAGCCGAAGCGAATGTGGTGAGCTCGGCGACTCAGTGGCGATCGCGGTGAGCATGATCTTGGACCCGCTGGGGACCGGGGCGACCGCGCCTCCAGCGCCCGAGCCCTCCCCGGCACCGCCGCCTCCACCGGCTTCGCCGCCTCCGCCGCAGCCGCTCGCACCGCCTCGTTCGGAGACCAAGGACCCGGCGGCGACGTCGTCCCGGCGGTTCGAGCCTTCGCTCGAGATCGCGCCTCAAGCGACGATCGGCCGCGGGCCCGACGTCACGCTGGGCGCACGGGTCGGAGCGTTCGCGTGGAGCGGAGCGTGGGCGCTTGGCCTCGAGGCGATGGTCGAGTCCACCGCCGGCTTCGTGTCCACGCCGCCCGAGCGGGCCCGCGCGTTATTCGCCGCCGGCAGCGCGGTCGCGTGTCATCGCAGGCCATGGCTCCTCGGGTGTCTGGTCGGATCGCTCGGTGTGGCGCGAGGCGAAATCGAAGGGCTCGCCTCCGACCGTGTGACCGTGGCCGCGTGGGCAGGTGCGCGCGTCGGGGTTCCGTTTTGCGCGTCGCCTCGCCTGTGCGTCACTCCGGCGGTCGACGTGCTCGCGAACGTGGTCCGCACGCGCTTCCACGCCGACGGCGCGGACGTCTGGACGGCCCCGCCCATCGCCGTCGGGCTCGGGATCGCGGTGGAGCTCCGCCCGTGAGCGGCGCGACGAGCACGATGCGGACGATCTTCGAGTCGGAGTTCGAGTATGTCTGCCGCGCGCATCGGCGGCTCGGCGTCCCCGACCGCGACTTGGAGGACGCCGCGCAGGAGACGTTTCTGGCCATCCACTCCAAGCTCGACGCGTACGATCCTCGGCGCCCGCTGCGACCGTGGATCTTCGGCTTCGCGCTCCGCGTCGCGGCGAACCATCGGCGCAAGCGGAGGGCAGAGCCGATCGACGATATCGACACGAAGGTTCCGCACACAGACACCCCTGAGCAACGCGCCAGCACGACGCAAGCGAAGACCTTGGCGCTGCGCGCCCTCGAACGAATGGATCCAGACCGGAGGGAGGTCTTCGTCATGCACGACCTGGAGGGCTTCGGCGCCAAAGAGATCTCGGAGGTCCTGTCGGTCGCGATCAACACGGTGTATTCACGGCTTCGCGTGGCGCGGCAAGAGTTCGAGACCGCAGCCGCTCGCCTCTCGCAAGAAGGGATGGCCCGGTGAGCGATCTTCCGCCCATCTCCGACCTCGCGCGCGCGCTGCTTGCCGAGGAGCGCCACACTTCCGACGCGGGGACCTCAGCTCTCCGCGAGCGCGTGCGTTCGCGCCTCGAGGCAGCAGCGCCCGGACTGATGGAGACACCCGTGGCCCTCGGCCATGAGCCAGGAGGCCAGGAGCCAGGAGGCGGGACGGGCGGCCTCTCGCCGGAGGGCGCGGCGCCATCCGCGCTGGCCAAGCCGGTCACCCTCGCGGCGGGCAAGCTCGCGGCGCTCCTCGCGGCGACGTTCGCGGTCGGCGCGGTGACCGGCGCCGTCGTCGATCGCCGAGTGCCGCGCGCGACGACGCCGCCTCCGATCTCTGCCACGGCGACCACCGCGACGACCGCGCCTCCTCAGGTGCCGACCGCTGCCCCCAAGGAGGATCCGTCCGCCGTGGCGGCGCCGACCGCCCCCGCGCCTAGTGTGACCGCATCCTCCGCCGCCCCCCTCCCCGCGGCGAGCGGCGACCGCAAGAGCGATCTTGCGCGCGAGCGTGCGCTGATCGACGCGGCGCGGAGCGGGATCGCGCACGGAAATCCTGCCGCTGCGCTCGACGCCGTGCAGCGACACGCCGCCGCGTTCCCGCGTGGCCAGCTGAGTGAAGAGAGGGACGCGCTTCGCATCCTCGCGCTCGCCTCGCTCGGGCGGCGCGACGAGGCCGCCCGCCACGAACGCTCGTTCCGCGCGCGGTTTCCGGAGAGCCTGTTTTTACCGCAGATCGACGCGGCGATGGGGCCACGATGATCCGACTCGAATGGCTCGGCCTCGGGGCGGTCGCGTGCGGATGCTTCGTCGTTCAGGACTTCGGCGCCCGCCCCGGCGGCGCCGTCGACGGAGGCGCTTCCGACGCCGCGAACGACGACTCCGACGCCGCGAGCCACGAGGCGGGCGAGGGCGACGGTGCGCGCGACGCAGACGGTCCCGAAACAGGAGGCCCGGCCGACACGATCTTCGTTCCCACCGCCGGCCCCGTCACGATGGTCTGGGACGACGTCGACGCGACGATCTCCGCGACGCGCCTCTCCCACGATCTCTTCGTCGACGTTCACGAAGTGACAGTCGGCCAGTTTCGCGCGTGGCTCGACGCGTCCGCGCCGAGCCCGTGCCCGGGCCAGACGTGCACCCTCGACCCTGGCGGCCCGTACGCGAACATCATGCGGTGGTATCCGGCCGACGATCCGTCCGTCGCGACGGCCGAGTACCGTGACACGCCGAAATGCGAGCGGAGCTCCACGCTCGCGCAAGAGGCAGGCGACGCACCGACCTACCTCGTCGGCGACGCGACCCTTCCGATTAATTGCGTCACGTTCGCGCAGGCCGCCGCGATCTGCGCATTCCGCAAGATGCGCCTGCTCACCGAGGTCGAGTGGTACTGGCTCGCGTCCGGACGCGGGCAGCACCGCAAGTACTCGTCGGGCGACACGCCGCCTTCCACGTGCGCCGACGCGATCGTTGGCGTGGGCCTCACCGACAGCAACAGCTGCGGCTTCCCCAAGCCCTTCCCCGCGGCGCCCGGCGACGTCTCGAGGGACGCTGTCCATGATCTCACGGGCGGGCTGAGGGAGTGGGCGTGGGGGACGCCGCGCGTCGGCACCCCGCCGTCGACGCTGCCCGACGACTACGCCGGCGACCCCCGGACCACGAGCTCCGTGCCAGTGCGCGGCGGCGGCTTCGTCGGCCGGCCGCTCGACATCGAAAACCGCTCGGCAGACTCACGCCTGGGAACACGAAGCTCGACCCAGATCGGCTTCCGGTGCGCGCGGACCAAGCTTCCATGAGACACGAATCACCTCGGATCCAGGAGCGTGCAGATGGTCGTAGAGCACACGTGTCGGCGTGGGAGCGGATTTCGTCGTTTGGCATCGGGGACACGGCGTCCGCGGAGGGGCGCCGCCGCCGCCTGACGAACCAGAGCGCGGCGATGGCGGTGCTAAGCTTCGCGGGCTTCGCGGCGGCCTTCCTCGCCGGGGGCGAGCGCTTTCGCGGCCTCGCGATCGTGAACCTCGTCGCGCTCCCCTTCGTGATGGCCGTTCCGTTCGTCGCGCGGAGCGGCCACCAGCGCACCGCGCGCGCCACGCTGATCGTCGCGGTCAACCTCGTCGCCCTCGTCGCCTCCGCGGTCATGGTCGACTGCGGCTTTCACTACTACTTCTTCGTCGCGGGGACGGCAGGCTTCCTCTTGTTCGACGCCGACTCTCGCTCCAAGTGGAGCTTGGCGGCGCTCAGCATCGCGTGCGCGGTCGTCGCGCGTGTCGTCGCCGTCCCACCGTCGCTCACGATCCGGCTGAGCGACGAAGTCAGCACCACCATCGAGATCGGCTCGCAGCTGGCGGTATTCGGCACGCTCCTCTTCGTCGCGCACAACTCGTCGCTGAACACGTCGCGCGCGGAGGCCAAGCTCGCGGTCGAGCACGAGCGGTCGGAGCGTCTGCTGCTCAACGTCTTGCCGGCGGCGATCTCCGCGCGCCTCAAGGACCATCACGGTACGATCGCCGACGCGTTTCCCGACGTCACGGTCCTCTTCGCCGATCTCGTCGGCTTCACCGAGCTGAGCCAGACGCTCACGCCTGATGAGCTCGTCAAAGTGCTCGACGAGATCTTCTCCGCCTTCGACGGCCTCGCGGAGGAGCTCGGGCTCGAGAAGATCAAGACCATCGGTGACTGTTACATGGTGGCCGCGGGTCTGCCGGAGCCGAAGGAGGATCACGTCGCGGCGATCGCGCGAATGGCGCTCGGCATGCGCGCGGCCATCGAGGCCCTCGACCAGGCGCGCGGGTACACGTTGAAGCTTCGGATCGGCGTCCATTGCGGTCCCGTGGTCGCCGGCGTCATCGGCAAGCGGAAGTTCATCTACGATCTCTGGGGCGACACGGTGAACACCGCGAGCCGCATGGAGTCGAGCGGCGTCCCGCAGGAAATTCAGGTCACCCGCGAGGTCCGCGAACGCCTCGGCGACCGCTTCGAGCTCACGGCGCGTGGAGAGGTGGCCGTGAAGGGGAAGGGCACCATGGAGACCTACTTCCTCCGAGCGGAGAGGCCGACCGCCTGAGCGCGCACGGCGCAGCTAGGCGAGTCAGTAGGGGCGCAGCGTGTTCGGGATGATCGCCTGGATTTGCTCGCGCGTGACGGTGCCCGGCTCGTCGAGCGCGTAGTCGTCCTTCTCGATCTGGAATGAGCGCGTGCCGGTGACGTCGGCCTTGCCGACGAGGCGATACGAGATCGTCGGCGACGCGAAGGCCTCGCCCACGAGCGCGATGGCGAGGTTCACCGGGATCGCGACGGGCGTGCTTACTTGCGTCGTCCTGCCGGCGGGGAGCCAGAGGCCGTCGCCGGGGGGCCGGTAATCCAGGGGGATCGTGTATTTGTCCGCCATGATGACCTGGCCGCGCATCGCGCGAATGGCGACGTCGTAGCCGTTGGGGTTGAACACGTCGACGACCACGGTCATGACGACGCTCGGCGGGAACGTCGCCACCTGAAAGCCGCTGATCTCGGCGTGGTTCAGGTGCATCGTGGGCTTCTTCGCGCACGCCGTGCACGCCCACGCGGCGCAGGCGAGGACGAATGCGTGGGCGAGCACGCGCGACGTTCGGCAGGTGTGACGGAGGCTCAGCACGAGGGCAGGATACATCTTAAGGCGGCCATTCGCTCGACGACACCGGAGTCCGTTTTCCGGCGGCTCGGGACGCGGAGGCGGTCGAAGTCGAGATCAGCGGCGCGCGTGCGCTCCATCTAGCAGGTATGACGTTCCGATTCGCCGTCTTGGCGGCGCTCGCGTTGCTCTACGCCTGCAACGACCGACCGGCCGCCAGCCCGGCGTACGCGCCGGTGCACATCGAGCCATTCACCGTCGCAGGCGCGGCGAGCGCGTGCCCCCACGGGTACGAGGTTTTGTGGAGAAAGGAGTGCATCGAGAACCCGAGCTACAGCGCGGCGACGCTGCTCTGCAAGGAGGCGGAAGCGGTCGCGGTGGAGTGACCGGGTCCGGTCAGAGCTGCGCGCGCGCTGGCGCGGCCTGACGGACGCGATCTTGCCACCGGGCCGTCAGCGGGCTGGCGCCAACATTGGTGCGGGGCTTGAAGAGTTGGCGACGTACGCTCTCGCGGCGAGGGCACGGTGCTTGCTCAGCATGGCGCCGTGATTTCCCCCGCTGCTCGAGTGCTCCTCCTGTCCGCTCTTCTCGCCGGATGCAGCCTCAGCCCCGCTCCCACCGGCGCGCCGCCCGAAGTCGTGACCTCCCCGCCCGATCACGACGGAGGGCGCGCACCCGGCGGGCCCTCGATCTCGAGCGACTCTGCGCGCGGGCCTTCTCCGCGCGGCGCTCCGCCCGTGCTCCCCGAACACAGCGGCGGCTCTTTCGTGTCGATGGCCACGGAGAAGGTGTCGATGGCGGTGAACCTCGATGCGCGTCGACCCGTGTCGTCCCGTCCGTTCGATCCAGACATACCGGCGGAGACCTCCGGCTATTCGGTGTCTGTGGATATCGCGGACGAGAACGGCGCCGCCCACCCGCTCGTCTTCTACTTCGCCAAGACCGGTCCCGCCACGTGGGACTACCACGCCCTCACCGAGGGTGCGGACGTCGAAGACGGAGCTTCGCGCATCCAAGCCGAGGTGGGGAGCGGCACGCTCGCGTTCGACGCGACCGGTGCGCTCGTCAACGTCGCGAACGTCGCGCCGATCGCGATTAGCTTCCGAAGCGCCACGTCGCGCCAGGCGATCGGGGTTCACTTCGGGCTCGGTTCCTACACGTCGGCCCAGAAGGACGCCGTTTCCGTCGTGCTCGCATTGGCGCAAGACGGCCACATCACGCACCAGCACGTGTCACCGGCCCCTTCACCGCCCGCGGGCGCGCGCGTCGACATCGCAGGCAACCTCGACGCGTGGTCGTGGATGCTCTACCGCGCATGGGATCCGCGCGATCCTTCCAGCACCTCGAACGCCGGGGTGACGACCACGGTGCGTGACACGCAAGGCGTCGCACAACCCATCGGCATCTACTTCGTGAGGACGGCCTGCGGTGCCTGGGACTACCACGCGCTGATCGACGGCGCTCGCCTCGTGGGCGGCACACCAGGCACCAACGTGGAGGTCGGCAGCGGCAGCCTCACGTTCACGTACGGGGGGGCGCTCAACACGGTCTGGGTCGACACGGCCACGCGGGTGTCGTTCGTCGACGCTTTGCCCGATCAGCCCATCGCGCTGAGCTTCGGAGCCCCGATTGCCTTCAGAGGGACCGGGCGGGCTGGCGTCACGCAGTTCACGTCCCCGTCGATGATCGGGGTGCCGGGGGCGGTGCACGCCACCGTCGGCATCGTCGTCGACGGAAACCTCGACGCGGACGCTCCGGCGGGCACGACCGTCCGAGCGTACGATCCACTCACCACCGGGCTTTGGGTCGCCATCACGTTCGCCAAGACGGACCTCCACCGGTGGAGCTACGCCGTGGAGGCGGCTGGCTCCGGAGTTCTTGGCGCGACGTCGGCCGCATTGGTCGCGCTTGGTAGCGGTGAGCTCCGTTTCGACAGTGACGGCATGCTGTCGAGCACGGCGATCCTCGTCCCTCTCACGAGGAGCTTCCCTGGCGCCGACCCCGCTCTAACCGCTGACCCTGCGCTTCCGCAGCGTGACGGAGCTCGCGCCGCCGCCGTCGACCCTCGCCTGCGCCGGAGTCTCCGTAACGCAGAACGCCCACGTCGCGTTTTCTCCTCCGCGGCCGACCTCGGTGATGGCCATCGGCGGAAACCTCGACGCGGACGCTTCCGTGCCCGCTCTCCCGTTCGACCCCGCCTCGCCCGAGGCTTCGTCGAATTTCCGGACGTCGATGCTGGTCTACGACTCTCTCGGCGGAGCCTGCGCGGTCGACGCCTACTTCGCGAAGACGGGGCCTGACGCGTGGGACTATCACCTGCTCGTTGATGGTGGCTGCCTCAAGGGTGGCACGCCGGGGACGAACGTCGACGTCGGCGCTGGCACACTCGCGTTCGACGCGACGGGGGCGCTGGCAACTGCGACCGTCGCGGCGGCCACTTGGGTGGACTTCAACGGGGCGAGCTACCAGAGCATCGAACTGTTCCTCGGAAACGTGGCCCAGCTCGCTCAGCCGTTCGTCATCCGTAGTCAGTGGCAGGACGGCTATGCGGCTGCGGCCCCTTAACTTGGCGGGAACCGAGTGGGCAATCTCCGCGGTCCGTCGATCGCGCGACGGTCGAGGCGCCCCAGTGGCGGTCGATGTCCTTCGGAAGGCGTCGCCCGACGCGCGCGGCGAGACCCGCCCGCCGCGCGCGCCGGTCTGTGCGATTTCGTTTACGCCTCCGCCTCCGTCCTCCGCCCAGGGCGCACCGGACCCGCCGCGATGATCGCCTGCCGCAGCGTGCTCTGCAGCTCCATGCTCTGCGCGAGCGCGTCGCGCGACTTCTCCCGGCCGTTGCCGAGCGGCGCGCCGGCGAAGTTCATGTGGTTGCCGTTCTTGTCGATGAGCCCGCGCGAGACGCCCAAATCGAGCAGCTCGCCCATCGGGTCGACGCCCGCGCCCCAGCGGATGTCGAACTCCGCCTCGCAAAACGGCGGCGCACATTTGTTCTTCGCCACCTTGACCCGCGTGCGCCCGCCGACCGGCTCGTCGCCGATCTTCACCTGACCGATGCGCCGCACGTCGAGTCGCATCGACGCGTAGAACTTGAGCGCGTTGCCGCCGGTGGTCGTCTCTGGCGAACCGAACGTAACGCCGATCTTCTGTCGCAATTGATTGATGAACATGAGCGTCGTGCCGGTGCGGTGCGAGATCGCGGTGAGCTTGCGCAGCGCCTGGCTCATCAGCCGAGCCTGCAGGCCCATATGCGAGTCTCCCATCTCCCCTTCGAGCTCGGCGCGCGGGGTGAGCGCAGCGACGGAGTCCACGACGATGAGGTCCACCGCGCCCGAGCGCACGAGCATCTCGCAGATGTCGAGCGCTTGCTCGCCGGTGTCCGGCTGCGAGACGAGGAGCTTGTCGGTCTCGACGCCGATGACGCGGGCGTACGCGACGTCGAGCGCGTGCTCGGCGTCGATGAACGCGCAGATGCCGCCGGCGCGCTGCGCTTCGGCGATGGCGTGAAGGGCGAGCGTCGTCTTGCCGCTCGACTCCGGGCCGTAGACCTCGACGACCCGGCCGCGCGGGTAGCCGCCGATGCCGGTCGCGAGATCGAGCGCGAGAGAGCCGGTGCGAATCGTCGAAATCGGCTCGACGTCCGCTTCGTCGCCGAGCGACATGATGGCCCCCTTCCCGAACTGCTTCTCGACGCCCGCGATGACGCCGCGCAAGGTCTTCATCTTCTCTGCGATCTGCTCGAACATGGTCTCGTCTCCTTCGGTCCCCGAACGGTGAACGCGCGGAGGGTCGGGGGCGCCTCCGCGTGCGTGGTGCTGGGACGCGCGGGTCAGGCCGCGTCTTGATTGGCGTCGCCGCCGGCGCGATCGAGGACGCGCGCGCCAATCGCCTCCGCGAGGTGGGCCGGCGCGATCGCGTTTGCGCCGTCGAGATCGGCGATCGTGCGCGCGACGCGGAGCACCTTGCCGTACGCGCGCGCAGAGAGCGCGAGGCGCTCGACGGCGGTGGACAAGAGCCTGCGGCCACCGTCGCAGAGGGCAGCGACGCGCTCGAGGTCGCGGGGTCGAAGCGCCGCGTTGGTGCTCGCGCCGACCTCGCGACGTGCACGTCGATCTCCCTGAATCGCGCGCGCACGCGCCACGCGCTCGCGAACAGAGGCGCTGGATTCGCCGGCGTCGTTGCTCTGGAGATCGTTCACGACGACGGGAGGTAGGACGACGTGCACGTCGATGCGATCGAGGAGCGGACCGCTGAGGCGCGAGCGGTACCCGCGGATTCGTTCGGGCGTGCAAGCGCAGCGGCGCGTGCCGTCCCCGCGGTAGCCGCAGGGGCACGGGTTCATCGCGCACGCGAGGAGCGGACGCGCGGGGAACGTGGCCTTCACATGCGCGCGCGAGATGGTGACCACGCCGTCCTCCATCGGCTGGCGCAGCGCCTCGAGCGCGGAGCGCCGGAACTCGGCCAGCTCGTCGAGGAAGAGGACTCCTTGATGCGCCAGACTCACCTCGCCCGGACGCGCGACCTCCCCGCCGCCGCCGACGAGGCCGATCTCACTGACCGTGTGGTGCGGCGCGCGAAACGGCCGCTGGCGGGAGAGGCCGCGCGTGCGCCCGAGGAGGCCGGCGATGCTGTGGATGGCGGTGACCTCCAGCGCTTCTTCCTTGGAGAGCGGCGGGAGCAGCCCCGGGAGGCGGCGCGCGAGCATCGTCTTGCCCGAGCCCGGTGGGCCGATCATGAGGAGGTTGTGGCCGCCCGCGGCGGCGATTTCGATCGCGCGCCGCGCCCCTCCTTGACCGCGCACCTCGGATAGATCGTCTGCGTCCGCGAGCGGATCGTCGGGAGGCGGCGCGGCGGCGCGTGGAAGCTTCTCCTTGCCGCGAAGCGCGCGAACGAGCTCGTCGAGGGTGGCCGCCGTCCGGACGTCCACGTCCTCCACGAGCGCGCACTCTCCTTCGTTCGCGCGTGGGACGACCGCGCGCTTGCACCCTCGCGCCCGCGCGCCGAGGAGCTGGGGGAGGACGCCGCGCACGGGTTGGACCGCGCCGTTCAGCGAGAGCTCCCCTAGAAAGAGCACGCCCGCGAGCGCCTCCGTGGGCACCGCGCCGACGGCCGCCATGGTCGCCGCCGCGATCGCGAGATCGAAGGCGCTCCCCGTCTTCTTCACGTCCGCCGGCGCGAGGTTGATGACGATCTGGTACTCGCCGAGATCCACGCCGACGTTGGCGAGAGCGCTCTTCACCCGCACGCGGCTCTCTCGCACCGCCGCCTCCGCGAGGCCCACGAGCTCGAAGCGAGGGACGCCGCGAAGCACCTCCACCTCGACGCGAACGAGCTGGGCGTCGAGACCGATGAGCGTGGTGGCGAGCGCGGTGGCGAGCATGGTCACCGCTAGAGCCAGGCGCGTGCCAGCGCACAAATGCCCATTTTTCCGACGCTTCGGGCCGCACCCGGGTGTCCGCGACATGGACGGGGGTGTCCGGGGACACCTGCCGACCTCTCGCGAAATGTCCGCGGCGGTCTCACGCTTGGACGCGGCGCTTCAGCTCTTCCTGGCCGCGTTGCGGTTTGTTCTATAAAGTCGTGAAGGTTGACGTAAGCAGGAAGCCTCTCTGGGGGACCGTGCAAGCGCGAGACGAAGATTCGGAGCACTCGCCACTCGTCGGCCAGACCCTGAGCGGGAAATGGCGGATCGACGCTCGTCTGGGCGCGGGTGGAATGGCGACGGTCTACTCCGCGACGCACCGCAACGGCAACCGCGTCGCCATCAAGCTCCTCCGCAGCTCCTTCGCACGCGACCCCGAGGTGCGGGCGCGCTTCCTGCGAGAGGGATACGTCTCCAACGCGGTCGGTCACGCCGGCGCCGTGAAGGTCCTCGACGACGACTCCAGCGAGGGCAGCGTCTTCCTCGTGATGGAGCTCCTGGAGGGCGAGTCGCTGGAAGCGCGCCGGCGGCGGCTCGGCGGGCGATTGCCCGTAGACGAGGTCTTCACCGTCGCCGACAAGCTCCTCGACGTCCTCGCGTCGGCCCACCAGCACGGAATCGTGCACAGGGACGTGAAGCCCGAGAACGTGTTTCTCACCGATCAGGGTGAGGTCAAGGTCCTCGACTTCGGCGTCGCGCAGATGCGCCGCGCGGGGGGCGACAAGACCGGCGTGGGCCTGATGCTCGGGACGCCGGATTTCATGGCGCCGGAGCAGATGGGCGGGCACCCCGACGAGATCGACGGGCGGTCGGATCTGTGGAGCGTCGGGTCCACCCTCTTCTTCCTCTTGTCCGGCGAGGCCGTGCACCTGGCGTCGACGCTGCGTGATCACATCATCGCGACGTCGACCAAGCAGGCGCGTTCGCTGGCGGTCGCGGCGCCGTGGGTCCCGGTCCAGCTCGTCGACGTGATCGATCGGTCGCTCAAGCTCGAGAAGACAGATCGCTGGCCCGACGCCGGCGCGATGCAGACGGCGCTGCGTCGCGCCTACGCGGCGATCTCGCTCGCGCGGACGTCGCCGCACACCCGGACCGGCGAGAGCGGCATTCCGCAGCTCGACGACGACGTGCTCGCCGAAGGGGACAAGACGCAATACCAGAACGCGCGCCCGTGGTTCGCGTCCGACGTGCCGCCCGAGCCGACGCCGTCGTCGCATCCCGAGAGCAGCGATCGAACGTTGGCGTTGCCGCCTACCGAGCCGCCGCCGCGGTCTGACCGGACGATCGCGCTCACCGACACGACGGAGCGCACGGCCGGCGCCCCGAACATGTCGACCGCGGGTCCTGGACCGCCGCCGGCGAAGGCCGCGCCTCCACGACCGCACCCCACCGCGCCTACGCCGGCGTCGCAACCGAAGGCCCCGGCGCATTTCGGCGAAGGCGTGCTCCGGACCGAGCGCATCGCGAACATCGCGCAGCTCGTCGCCCAGGTTACGGCGCGCGCGGCAGGGGCGGGACCTCAGGGACCGCCGCCCCCGCGTGCGCCGCAGCCGAGCCTGCCGGAGATCGGACCGCCGCAGGCGTACCCGTCGCGCGCGGAGCCGACGGACGCGGGCGAGGTGGCGCGCCAGCGCGTGCTGATCGTGGCGATCGTTCTCGTCGCCGCCATCGTGCTCGCGTTCGCTGCGCGCCTCGCCTTCGAGCTGAGGGTGCCGGTTCAACGCGCGCCGTCGGTTCCCTCCGCGGTCGCTCCACCGAGCGCGGGTCCACCTTCCGTGATCCCAGTCACATCTGTCACGTCGGTCCCCCCGATCACGCCGTCCGCGTCCCCATCCGCATCCGCCGTGAGCACGGCCGCTCCACCACGGCCGAGCGCGCCCTCGATGGCACCCTCCGCTCGCGCCGACTAATCGGACGGCCACCGTCCACCCCACATAGGCCCGGTGTCGGCGCGCCAACGGCAGTGCGACGGGTTGTCGACGGTGCCTGCGCGCGAGGGTGCCTAACGTGCGCGGTTTGCGCACGGACCCCCATCGAAACTTGCGATTTTTCAGGTGGCCCGTGGGTTGCAAGCTTTTTCGTCATGGCGTCGCCCGCAGCACCCACCGTCGAGCTCCCCACGAACGCGCGTACAGGGGAGCAAACGGGCCAAGACGAGCACCGTCCCAGCGGCATCCACCGCGTCGAGCGCGCGCGACCGGAGCTCGAGGGCGCCGACGACTGGAGCCGCCTCGTCGACCTCTGGGATGCGCACGGCTACGGGGATACTCCCCCGAAGTGCATGGCGGCGTACGCCGAAGATCTCGCCGAAGCGCTCGATTGAGACGACGTGGTGGCGCGGCGCCTCAGCGCGCGCGGCGTGAGCTCGGAGGCGGCCCCTCTTCGTCGAGCGGCGCGAAGAGCGCGTCGACGTCCTGCTCGCTGATGCTGCTCGACGCGCCCTCGTCGCCGAGGAGCGTCGCCGAGAGCCAGCGCTTCTTTTGTTGGAGCCGCACGACGCGCTCCTCGACGCTGCCCGCGACGAACAGGTTGTAGACGAAGACGGGGCGACTCTGCCCGATGCGGTGCGCGCGATCGGTCGCCTGCGCCTGCGCCGCGGGGTTCCACCACGGATCGTAGTGGATGACGGTGTCCGCGCTCGTGAGGTTCAGCCCCGTGCCGCCTGCCTTCAGGCTGATGAGGAAGACGTCGGCCTCGCCGCGCTCGAACGCATCGACGCGGGCCTGACGATCCTTGGTGGCTCCGGTCAGGACAAGGTGCTCCACCTGCCGCTCGCGCAGGCCCTCGGCGACGAGCGCGAGCATGCTCGTGAACTGCGAGAAGAGGAGCACGCGGTGGCCTTGGGCGAGCTGCGTGTCCAAGAGCTCGAAGAGCGCGTCGTACTTCGCCGACTCCTTCACGCTCTTCGCGGCGTCCATCGCAACGAGGCGCGGATCGCAACAGACCTGACGCAGCTTCATCAGCGCGTCGAGGATCGCGATCGTGGACGCGGCGAGTCCCTTGCCGCGGATCACCTTGCGCACGTCGGCGTGCGCGGCGACGCGGATGTGCTCGTAGAGATCGCGCTGCTTTCCAGAAAGCTCGACGCGGTGGAACAGCTCGGTCTTGGGCGGCAGCTCCTTCGCGACGTCGCGCTTCACGCGGCGCAAGATGTAGGGCGCGACGAGATCGCGCAGCGCGGTGAGGCGCTCTTCGTCGCGGAGCTGCTCGATCGGCTTTCGGTACCAGCGCACGAACGCGAGCTCGTCGCCGAGGAGGCCAGGGTTCAAGACGTCGAAGAGCGCCCAGAGCTCGCTCAGGTTATTTTCGACAGGAGTGCCGCTCAGCGCCAGGCGGTGCTTCGCCGGCACGCCCTTGATCGCGCGGTGCACCTGGCTGCGCGTGTTCTTGATCGCCTGCGCCTCGTCCATGACGAGGATGTGGAACGTGTTGCCGGCGAAGAGATCCTCGTCGCGTACGAGCAGCGGGTAGGTGGTGATGACGACGTCGCTCTCTGCGATGTGCGCGCGCCTTCCGTGGCGGGCGGTGCCGTGGAGGATCGTGACCGTGAGGTGCGGCGCGAAGCGTTCGAGCTCGCGCGCCCAATTGCCGACGAGGCTCGTGGGCGCGACGATCAGCGCCGGTGACGTGAGGCGACCCGCCGCCTTCTCGGTGACGAGGTGCGCGATCGTCTGGAGCGTCTTGCCGAGCCCCATGTCGTCGGCGAGCACGCCGCCCACCTCCTCGTCTACGAGGTGCTGGAGAAACGCGACCCCCTCGGCCTGGTAGGGGCGCAGCGTGGCCTGAAGCAGGGCGGGCGGCGGCGCGGCGGCAGGACGCGACGTGAGCGCGCGCGCGCGATCGGTGAGGCGCGCGGGGTCTTGCCACGCGAGCGGCGTGCCCTGGCTCTTGAACGCGGCGTCGAGCTTGGCGAGCGCCGACGCACGCACGGCGGGGAACGAGATCTTCGCGGCCTTCGCGTGCTTCTTCTGCTTGATGCCTTGATAGAGCTCGATGACAACGTGGAGGAGCGCCCGCAGGCGGTCGGGTGTGACGCTGACGTGGTGCGTGGCGTCGACTTTGAGCGCGTACGACGAGCGGAAGCGACGGGAGAGCGCACGCAGGCCGTCGGCCTCGTCGGCATCGTCGAGGAGCTCGACGATCAGGGGGAGAAGATCGACCTGCACGCCGTCGACCTCGATGCCGAGCTCCAGGCTGAACCAGCCGGGGAGCTCGTCGTCGGGGGAGACCTTCGCGAACCACGGCGCGTCGGCGGGCGCGACGCGGAACGGGAACTCGGGATCGATGTCGATCTGGAATCCTGCCGCGCGCAGCTGAGGGAGCGCGTGCGTCGTGAACGCGCAGAACGCGTGCGAACCGGCGTCGATGCGCACCACGTACTCGGCGTCGCAGCCGGGCGGCGCCGCGAGATCGTCGAAGCACGCGAGCTCCAGCGCGCCGAGGCGCTCGAGGAGCCGCCGGGCGCCAGCCTCCCCCGCCGCGTCGCGATCGACGTGGACGAGCGAGCCGCCCTCCGGCTTGAAGATGCGCTGACGCTCGTCGCTCGCGCGGACGCGGGTGCCGCCGTAGTCGAACGAGAGCTCGATCAGCGGCGCGACCATCTCGTCGTAGTCGTTCGAGAGGCCACTCCTGCTCGCGACGAGCACCGGCTCGGCGAAGAGGCGAATGTGAGGAACGAAAGGTCCACGCGACGTCGCGTGAGAAGCGGAGATCCCTTGCAGCATCGAGTCCGATCCAAGTCCGCCGTGCGATCGTGCGCGGCGGACGAGCCACCACTTCAACCAAAGTTAATTTCGTTTGTCGATCTGTGGGCTCATTTTGCTCGCACTGGCTCGCACTCCATCGCACTCCATCCCGCTGCATGGGGTTCGTTCGCCTTTGCGAACGAACCCATGCAGCGGGTGGGGTTTCCTTTGTTTGGTGGGGCACTGCGTGCCCCCTCGCCGCCGGAGGGCGGCGAGCCTCCCCTGCGGCGCCTTTGGCGCACTCGCGCAGGGCGCGAGGGGGGCGACGGGGGGCGACGGGGGGCGAGCAAGCATGGGCAGGGAAATAGGGGAATTTTGGGGGGGGAGATGGGCGGGGGCGTTGCGGTTGAGGTGGGGTTGCTGCAGAGTACGCGCGCGCGGGAGTTGGCCGCGTCTTCCCAAGAGGTTCATCGTGAGTAGATTTTCGTTCGTGGCGGGGACCAAAGGTCGGGCGCTCGCGCTCGTGGCGCTGGGTGTCGTGTCGGTGGCCGCTGCATGCTCGCAGGGGAACGGGCCGGACGTCGGGAAGACGCAGGAGGCAGATCGCGTAGCGACCACGGCGCCGACGCGCGGCGCGGTGAGCGAGCGGTCGCCGAGCTATGGACCGGCCGACACGTCGCGATCTGCGGTGCAGGGGAACCCTTCGATCCAAGTCTCCCACGCCGAGAGCTCGGTGCCGTTCGCGACCGCACCGAGTGTGCCGGTCAGGGAGGAGGAGGACGAGGGGCGCGAGCACCGGCCGCTCAAGGCGCCGCGCACGTACCTCCCGCTCCACGGCCTGACCGTCGACCCGATCGCCCAGACCGAGGTCCCGATCTCGAGCATGCCGGCGACCCTCCTGAACTTCTCGGGGCAAAGCGGCACCGCGTTCGGCGGCTATCCCCCGGACACCAACGGCGCCGTCGGCCCGAACCACTTCGTCCAGACCGTCAACACGAACCTCGAGATCTGGAACAAGAACGGCACCGTCGCCGCGGCGGGCAAACCGCTCGTCAACCTCTGGACCGGCTACGTCGGCACCAACGCCGGCAACGGCTGCGGAACGAACAACGACGGCGATCCAGTGGTCGTCTATGACCAGCTCGCCGATCGCTGGTTCATCACCCAGTTCTCGCTGCCCGGGGCCAACACGGCGGGCGGCCCGTCCTACCAGTGCATCGCCGTCTCGAAGACCGCCGACCCGACCGGCGCCTACTGGCTCTACGACTTCAAATACAACTACTCGATCAACGACTACGGCAAGTTCGGCATCTGGCCGGACGGCTACTACGCGACGTTTAACATCTTCGACTCGAACGCCGGGAGCTACGACTTCAAGGGCGCGGACTTCTGCGCCTACGATCGCGTGAAGATGCTGTCGGGCCAGCCGGCCGCGCAGCAGTGCTTCGTCCAGCCGTTCCCCGCGGTGACCGCGTGCCCGACGGACGGCGGACCGCCTCCGGTCGAACCCTTCCAGATTGGCGGCGCGCTGCCGATCAGCCTCGATGGCAAGATTCACCCGCCGGTCGGCGCGCCCGGCTGGTTCATGCAGTTCGACTACAGCCAGTGCGGCCCAACCTACAACCAGGTGGACCTCTGGTCGCTCAAGCTGGATTGGACGACGCCGTCGAACAGCAAGCTCACCGGCCCGACCGCGCTCCAAGTCGCGAACTTCACCCCCACCTGTTACTCGACCCAAGGCGCCGACTGCGTCCCCGAGAAGAGCAACGCCAAGATCGCGGGGCTCGATGACCGCCTGATGTTCCGGTTCACCTACCGCAACTTCGGGACGCATCAGGCGTTGATGGTCAATCACTCGGTCGTGGCGGGCGCGACTGGCGGCATCCGCTGGTACGAGATCCGGTTGCCTGCCGGCACTCCGACCCTCTTCCAGCAAGGCACCTACGCGCCGAGCGACGCGAACTGGCGCTGGATGGGCAGCCTCGCGCAGGACATGGCGCAAGACATGGCGCTCGGCTACTCGATCTCGAGCGCGACGACGAACCCGTCGATCGCGTGGACCGGTCGCACCGCGGCGGATCCCGCGGGAACGATGGGCCAGTCCGAAGCGGTCATCGACACCGGCGCGGGCAACCAGACCCAGGGCCGCTGGGGCGACTACAGCAACATGACCGTCGATCCGGTCGACGACTGCACCTTCTGGTACACGCAGGAGCTCTACCAGGTGAACAGCGCCTCGAACTGGAGGACGTTCATCGCGAGCACGAAGTTCCCGAACTGCGGCGCGAACGACTTCTCGATCTCGCTGTCGCCCGCGAGCCGCACCGTCGCCCCGGGCGCGACGACCACGTTCACGGTGACCACGGCGTCGACCAAAGGTGTCGCCGAGAGCATCGCGCTCAACGTGCAGGATTTGCCGACCGGTGTGGCCGGCGCGTTCCTGCCTGCGAGCGTGACGGCCGGGGCGACCTCGACGTTGACCCTGACGGCCGCGGCTGGCGCCCCGGTGACCGCGAGCCCGGTGACCTTCACGGTCATCGGCAAGGCCCCGTCAGCAGTCCACGCCGCGACGGCGACCGTGTCGGTCACGGGCTGCGTTCCGATCACGACCTGCCCTGCCCCCGACAACTGCGGGACCATCCCTGACGGCTGCGGCGGCACGGTCTCGTGCGGCGCCGCGTGCACCGCACCGCAGACCTGCGGCGGCGGAGGCACCGCGAACGTCTGCGGCTGTACGCCCATCACCACCTGCCCCGCCCCCGACAACTGCGGGACCATCCCCAACGGCTGCGGAGGGACCGTCTCGTGCGGCGCCGCGTGCGCCGCACCGCAGACCTGCGGCGGCGGCGGCACCGCGAACGTCTGCGGCGGCGGAGGCACCGACGCCGGTCCCGACGCCGGTTCCGACGCCGGTTCCGACGCGGGCTCCGACTCGGGCGCCGACGCCGGGAAAGACTCGGGGTCCGGCAACGACTCCGGCTCCGGCAACGACTCCGGGAGCAGCGGCGGCGTCGACTCCGGCTCCGGTGACGACTCCGGTTCCACCGCCGACTCCGGAAGCAGCGGCGGCACCGATTCGGGCAGCGGACGCGACTCCGGGAACCCTGGCTCGGACGCGGCGGCCGACGGCGGAAGCGGCGGCACGGGCGACAGCGGCGGCTGCGGCTGCCGCACGGTCGACGCGAAGCGGACCCCGTCGTGGGCGTTCGTGGGCTTCGGCGGCTTGGCGATGCTCGGCGCGCTCCGCCGTCGTCGTCGTCAGAATGCCGGCACGAGGCGCGCTTCGTAGGCGAACTGCTCGAGCACCTCGAGCTTCCGCCGCGCGTCGTCCACCAGTGTTGCGACCGTCTCCTCCGGGAGGCGGCCGCACACGGTGATGCGCACGCATCGCGACTCCTGCCGATAGCGAACGAGCATGCCCGCGGCCTCGATGGTCGTGGTGTCGTGCCGCGCCTCCGCGTCCTCGACCTTGGTGTGCGCGATGGGCGGTGAAAAGCGCGTCGCGAAGACATCGAGGTCAGGGACGCGGCCGAGCGCCTTTCGGTGCGCAGCGAATTGCGCGCGATCGAACGGGGTCTTGCCGTCCGCGTGCCACGACATTCCCTCGATCTCCCAGAGGTGGTTGCGCTCGCCGTCCGCGCGCGCGAGCTCCCACACCGGCCACCGGCGCTCGGTCAGCCGTCTCCACGTCAGGGTCTCGAGATCGAGGGACCAGTCGTCGTGGTTGTCGCAGATCTTTTCGGCCCCGTGCACGAGCATCGCGCGCTCGCCCTTGCGGATCACGATCGTGCGCGCGTCCGCCGCGAGCTCGGCCTCGTGGTTGAAGATTCGCCCGGGCAGCATTCCGGTCGTCGTGAGCCGCGTGATCGCGAGCGTGGTCGTGTCGACGGCAAAGACCGGCGTTGTGCCAGGATCGCGCTGCGACGGGTACCCCAGGCACCCGATCACGATGATGCGATTTCCGACGAGCGTGGCGGTGTGGAAATCGGTCGGGGGAAAGACCTCGCGCGGATAGCCGAAGATCTCCACGCGCCCCGCGGCGTCCGTGACGATGACGTCGTTGTAGATGAAGAAGTCGGGGTCGTAGTAGTCCTCGTGCTCGCCCGCAATGGCAAAGACGCGGCCGTCGGGCAGGTCGGTGATGCTCTGACCGAAGCGGTTCGCGCAGAAGCACGGTCCCACCGCCATCGAGCTCGGCCCGGCGAAGTGCGCGTTCGCCACGTACGCGTTCATCTCCTTGTGGCGCGCGAGCCATGTCCACGCCGCATTGGTGAGCCGCTGCGGATTGGCCATGCCGATGCGCGGCGCGCGCCAGACGAGGAAGAGATCGCGGGTGACGTCCTTGGGCGGCGCGTCCCCCTTGGACAACGCGAGCGGCGAGGTCTTCTTCGAGGCCTTCGCCGTGGGCTTGGGTTTCGGCCCGGGCTTGGGCTTGGGATTCGCGCTCTTCTTCTTTTCCTTCGCCGCTTTTTTTGCGGGGCTCATACGCCGAGGGTACCGGAAGGGAATTGCCGAAATCGCGTCAGATCGTTTCACGCGTTCGCGCGTCGGAAGGGGACGGCGCGCGACTCGTCTGCGCACGGAGGACCACATGAAGAGGCTCATCCTCTGCTCGATGATGCTCGTCGCAGGGTGCGGCGCGCGGGCGACGAAGCCGGCCACGCAACCCGCCGCCGCGAGGTCGCCAGCTCTCGCCGAGAACACCACGCTCGGTCGCGTCGTCGTCTATCGCAACGGCGTGGCCTATTTCGAGCGTCACGCGCACGTGACCGGCGACACGCTCGTCCTCTCGGTTCCCACGGACAAGATCGACGATCTCCTCAAGTCGCTGACCGTCACGGACGAACGCACGAAGCTCCCGACCCCCGTGGCGTACCGAACCGACGTTCCGCCCGGGCACGACTCCGTGGTCGAGATGACCATCACGCTGCCCGGGCCCGCGCCACACGATCTCCTCCTCTCTTACGTGGCGGAGGCGCCCGCGTGGAAGCCGAGCTACCGCGTCGTCATGGGCGCGGACGGGGAGATCGATCTCCAAGGGTGGACCGTCATCGACAACGCGTCCGGCGAGGATTGGAGCGGCGTGCGCGTCGGCGTCGGTTCGAGCGCCGCGCTGTCTTTCCGGCACGATCTGCGATCGGTGCGTGACGTGCCGCGCGACGCGCTGAGGCCGAACGCGCCTTTCGCGCTGCTCGGCACCGCGGAGGATCCGGGCGCGAAGGCGGCGCCGACTCCGGCGATCACTCCGACGACTACGCCGACGCCCCCAAGGCCGACGGCGCCCGCGAGCACCGAGGCCATCGGCAGCTCGCTCTTCGAGTCGCCGGTGCCGATGACGGTGCGCCGCGGAACGTCCGCGATGATCTCGATCCTCCACGAACGCACGCAAGGCGAGATCGCCTACCTCTACGACCCCAAGTCGACGAGCCCCGACGCCGCGTTTCCGTACCGCGTCGTGCGCCTCAAGAACCCGACCAGCTCGGTGCTCGAGAGCGGCCCGTTCGCGCTCTTCGGCGAGGGACGATTCATCGGGGAGGGGTTGCCCGACCCGATCCCTGCGCACGGCGTCGCGTTCATCTCCTTCGCGCTCGATCGTCAAATCGTGGTCGCGCCCGCGGCGCCGACGTCGCACGAGTCGATCGCCAAGATTTCTTCGATCGAGAACGGCATCGTGCAAGCCGAGATGCGCCACGCCGTGAAGCGGTCCTACGTCATCAAGAACCGCCAGAGCGATCTCGTCCCCGTGTACGTGCGCCACGTCGTCTCGCCGGGGTATCACCTCACGACGCCGGCGTCGGAGAAGCTCGGCGATTCGCAGCTGTTTCGCGTGACGGTCGATGGAAGCTCGCAGACGGAGCTTGCCATCGAGGAAGAGGCGCCGGTCGCCCGCGCGATCGACGTGCGCGTGCCCGGCTCGCTCGAGCTGGTGCAAGCGTTCCTCGACGCGTCGCCGCCGGACGCACCGCTTCGCGCGCGGGTGGCGTCGCTCGTCGCGATCGACAAGACGGTCCGCGACGGCACGCTGCGTGAGGCGCTTCTCCAGCGCGAGCTCGCGGCCTACGTCGATCGCGCGACGGAGCTCAAGGCGCAGATCGCGGAGCTTCGCACCGCGCATACGGGTACAGCGCTCCAGAAAGAGCTCCAGAAGCTCCTCGCCGAGGTCGAGCGTAGCCAGTCGAAGGCGACCGCCGAGTCGGCGTCGCTGAAGGACAGCCTTACGGTGGCGCGCATCGCCTTCCAGAACCGCGCGGCGGAGCTGACGTTGCCGAGCGGTGACCGCGCGCTCATGGCGCTGGGGCGTCAGGAGTAGTCGTCGCGGCGGCGAGTCGGACGACGAAGCGCGCGCCTTCTCCCGGCGGCGACTCGGCGTGAACGTTCCCTCCGTGCGCGTGCACCACCGCGCGCACGAGGGCGAGGCCGAGACCGGTGCCTCCTTCGCGCTCGCGCTTCGTGAAGAAGCGATCGAAAATCTTCGGGAGATCGTCCTTGGCGATGCCGGGCCCGGTGTCCGACACCGAGACCTCGACGCCGCCGTCGCGCGACGCCACCTCGACGACCACGCGCCCGTCGTCGCCCGCAAAGGACGCGGCGTTGTCGACGAGGTTGCGGAGCGCGGATTCCAGCCGATTTTGCACGCCGTGGACCATCGCGCGGCCCTCGGCCTTCACCTCGAAGGTGACGCGCACGAAGCGTGGCTCGGTAGCGCCGACGATGCCGCGCGCGAGCGCGCCGAGGTCGACGTCCTCGCGGCCTTCGTTGGGGAGGCCCGCCTCGGCGCGCGCGAGCTCGAGGAACTGCGTTACCAGCGCGTCGAGTCGTCGCGAGCTCTGATCGAGGACCTCCGCGAGGCGCTTGCGGCGCGGGGCGTCGAGGGCTTCACCGTCGGCGATCCGCTCGGCGCACGCGCGGATCGCCGCGACCGGGTTCTTGAGCTCGTGCGCCAGATCCTGGGCGAACTCCTGGTTCTCGTTCGCGCGCGACGCCAGCGCGCCGAGCAACGCGTTGAACGCGACGGTGAGATCGCCGACCTCGTCTTCTCGCACGACCGCGAGCTCCGCGCCGGGAACCGCCGCGCGCGCGCGTCCGAGGACCTCCTCGCGCAGATTCTCGACGGGGCGAACCATCTTCTTGCCCATCCACCAGGACAAGAGGAGGCCCGCCGCGAGGACGAACGCGGTCAGCTTCACGAGCTGCCGCCGCGAGTCGTAGAGCGCCTCCAGCGCGCGGCGGGAGCTGCCTTGCACGTGAATGACGATAGGCGCGGCGTTCGGCAAGTCGACGCGACGCGCGACGTGACACACCTCGAGGTTGCCCATGACGGAGTGCTCGCATCCCCCGTCGTCGCCGGATGGCGCGGCGAGCGCACGCAGCACCTCGGGACGTGACGCCAGCGCGCCTTCGCGCTCTTCGAGCATTTGGAAGCCGGCCGGGCGACCGGGGCCGTAGAAGACGTCGCCGAACCGGAAGACCCAACTCTCACCGAGCACGTGGTCGGCGTCGACGAGGACCTTGCCGTCGGGCCGCACGACCCTCACGCGCTGATCGCAAGCGCGGGCGATCGCGTCGATCCGTTCGGACGCCGCCGTGGCGTCTCCGCCGGCGAGGACGCGCTCGATCTCGTCGGCCGACGCCCGCGCGCGCGTCAGCGTGCGGCCCACGAAGAGCTGCTCGACGGTCGCCGACGCAAGGACGTACACGAGCGGGAAGAGCGCGACCGCGAGGACGACGAGCAGCGCGTTCCAGCGGAGAGACCGTCGGCGCCGCATCCTACTCGCGCCAGCGGTAGCCCGCGCCCACCACCGTGTCGATCGACGCGAAGCCGGCGTCGATCGCCTCGAGCTTCCGACGGAGGCGACGCACGTACGTGTCGATGATGCGATCGACCACCACCGAGTCGTCGCCGCGCACGAGCTGAAGGAGCTGCGCGCGCGAGAACACGACGCCGGGCCGCTTGGCGAGGACCTCCAGCATGCGGAACTCGGTGACGGTGACCTGCACCTCGGTCCCCTTGTACACGACGCGCATTCGCTCGGCGTCGAGGGAGAGATCGCCGGCGCGCAGGGTGGTGGTCCCGGCGCCGCCGCCCCCCTTGGCCTGCTCGCGGCGGAGCAGCGCCGCGACGCGCGCGAGGAGGACGCGCGTGCTGAAGGGCTTCGTGACGTAGTCGTCGGCGCCGAGCTCCAGGCCGAACGCCTCGTCGATCTCCGTGTCGCGCGACGTGAGGAGCACGATGGGGATCGCGTCGCCGGCTGCGCGGAGCTGGCGGCAGAGGGAGAGGCCGTCGAGGCGCGGCATCGTCACGTCGCAGACGACGAGCTCGGACCGCGCCCGCTTCAGGCTCGCGAGGGCCTCGACGCCGTCCTTCGCGCGCTGGACCTCGTGCCCCGCGTCCTCGAACGCGAGCGAAAGGACGTCGAGCAGCGCGACGTCGTCGTCGACCAGCAGGATCTTCGGCACGGGTACGAGGATACCATCACGGACGCGGCGCCACGGCGCGGCGCGTTCGCGCGCGGACGAGCCGGTTCAGCGCGTCGGCGCTCACCGGTTTTTGCAGGCACGGCACCGGGCTCGACTCGATGAACCGCGCGACGTCCTGGGAGAAGACGCCGCCCGTCATGAACACGAGGGTGGCCAAGAGCGGCGAGCGTTCGCGCTCGAGCGCGGTGTAAAAACCGATGCCGTCCATTCCCGGCATCATGAGATCGCAGAGGACGACGTCGTATTTTTCCCCGCCGCGAATTCGCTCCAGCGCAGAGACCGCGGACGGCTCGAGGGTCACGTCGTGGGCGCGCAGCGTCCTGCCAATCGCGCGCGCGACGCGCGGATCGTCGTCGATGACGAGAACCTTCGCTCGCTCCTCCGGGTGCTCGCTGACGCGTGACACCGCCACCTGCGCCGTCCCGCGCCACACCGGCAACGTCACGGTCACGGTGGTCCCCACGCCGACCTCGCTCTCGATGGCGATGTCGCCACCGAGGGCGCGCACGATCCCGTGGCAGACCGACAAGCCCAGGCCGGTCCCCTCCCCGACCGGCTTGGTCGTGAAGAACGGATCGAAGATCTTCGACAGGAGCTCGCGCGGGATCCCTGCGCCGGTGTCGATCACCTGGAGCTGCACGGTGTCCCCCTCGCCGCGCGCGCCTCGGACGGTCACGACGTTGTTCGGATCCGGCTCCCCCGCGAACGACTGCGCCGCGTTGGTGACGAGGTTCAGGACGACCTGGCCGAGGCGCGTCGTGTCCCCGCTCACGCGCGGGAGGCTTTCGAAGCCGACGACCTCGGTGCGCGCCCTTCGTCGAAGCTCTGCGGCGGCGATGTTGAGCGCCGACGTCACGACCGCGCCGAGATCGACCGCCTCGACGCGATCGTCGGCGGCGCGCGCGACCGTCGTGAGGCCCTTCACGATCGTCGCGATGCGCTTGGCGCCGTCGGCGGCCTCCTCGAGCGCCTCTCGCGAGTCGGCGCTGATCCCAGGGAGCTTCGCGAGGACGCTCCGCACATGCTCGACGTTGGCGGTCACGTACGCGAGGGGGTTGTTGATCTCGTGCGCGACGCCCGCGGCGAGGGTTCCCAGCGCGGCGAGGCGCTCGTTGGTGGCGAGGCGCAGCTCGAGCTGGCGCGCCTCGGTCACGTCGCGCGCGATGACGAGATCGGCCGGCTCGCCGATCCACACGAAGGGCGAGCGCGAGATCTCGGCGACGATGTGCGCGCCGCTCTTGGTGTCGATGGTGATCTCGGGGCCGGCCCGCCACTCCGCGCCGGTCGTCGTCCCGACGAGATCGTCCGCCTTCGCAGAGAGGAGCGCGCACGCAGCGGCGTTCACGTAGCGGAGCGTGCCCTCGCGGTAGACGAGGATGGGCAGCGGGATCTCGGCGAGGAGCGCCTCGACGGCGGACTGCGCCTCGGCGGCCGCGCGAAACGCCGATTTGAGCTCGTCGTTCGCGCGCGCCAGCTCGCGCGTTCGTTCGGCGACGCGATCGCCGAGCTGCCGCGCCCTCGCGCGCAACGTGCGTGTCCGGCGAACGTACGCGAGGAGCGCCAGCGCCGCCGCCGCGAAGGCGAGCCCCGGCCAAAAGCCCCGCCGCTCGTAGAACCGCGGCTCGATCGCCACGTCGAGGACCGCCCCCTCGGGCTCGCACGCACCGTCGACGTCGCACCCGCGGACCCGGAAGCGGTAGCTGCCTGGCGGAAGGTTCGTGTAGTACGCGAAGCGCTCGGGGCTCGGCTCGGAGCGCGCAGAGTCGAAGCCTTCGAGCTCGTGCACGAAGCGGACGCGCGACGGGCCGGCCAGCGCGATGGCGGTGAACTCGAATCGGACGTTGCGCTCCTGCGGCGAGAGCGCGCGCGTGACGCGCCAGTGGAGCGTGCCGTCGGCCAAGCGGATCCCTTCGACGACGGCGTGCGCGGGCGCCGGCGGGGGTCCAACGAGGGCGGGGTCGAACGCGACGAGGCCGCGCATCGTGGGGAACGCGATCTCGCCATTCGACAGGCGCGCGATCGGCGTCGAGCTCGTGCCGCCGTTGCACTCGAGCACCGGCAGGCCGTCGCCCACTCCGAACGCTCGCGCGTGGACCACGCTCGCCTTGCGCTCGAAGTAGGCGGCGAGCTCGTCTTCGGTGACGAAGAAGATCCCGAAGTCCGTCGTGAACCAGACACGGCCGAGGCCGTCGGCCAAAATGCCCAGGATGTCGTCAGCGACGAGCCCCTCTTGCTTGTGGAGGACACCGACGACCTTGCCGTCCCGGACGAGCGACACCCCCGCCGAGCTCCCGGCGAGCAGCCCCATGCGTGTCTTCGCGATGGAAAAGGTCGAAGACTCCGCGAGGCCGTCCTGCGCGCGCAGCTCGAGGGCCACCTTGCCGTCGCGAAGGAGGACGATGCCGTCGTCCGTCGCCACCCAAATCTCGTCGCCCTCCCCTTCGAGCAGCGCGCGGACACGCGTCTGCGCCGGAGCGTGCGGAACGAAGCGCTCCCCGTCGAGGAACGAGAGGCCGTACCCCGTACCGACCCACACGCGACCGCGACGGTCCTCCAGCATTCCGCCGATGAGCGCGTCGGGGAGGCCGTCCTTGATCCCGAACGTTCGCGGCTTCGCGCCGTCCCGGGCGACGCGCACGAGCTGATCGCGCATGCCGGCCCACACCGCTCCGTCGCGCGTGCGAAGGACGGAGAGCACGTCGGTGCGGACGACCGGCACCGCGCCGACCACACGCGGCTCCGCCGTCTCGGTCAGGTGCGTCAAGCCGACGCGCGAACCGATCCACAGATCGTCGTCGCCGCCGACGAAGAGCGACCACACCGGCTCCCGCGTCGAAGGCCCCTGAGGCACGACGCGGAAGAGCGGGCGATGGAGGCGGTGCAGGCCGTCGGCGGGCGTCCCGTAGAGGAGGCCGCCGGCGCGGTCGGCGTGCACCGCAATGACGGCGTTGCGGGTGCGCGAGATCTGTCGCGTCGCCGTCGCGTCGAGGACACGAATGCCGCCGCCCGCCTGGAGTCCGATGTAGAGCTGCCCATCCGCCCCTTCGTCGAGCGAGAGGATCTCTTCGTCGCGCAGAAGCGCGGCGCGCGGCTCGTCGACGAGGAGCTTGCCGTCGAGGCGCTTGAGGCCGTCGGTCGTGCCGACCCAAACGTTCCCGTCGTGGGCCTCGAGGACGGCGTGGACTTGGCCGACCATGTTCGCGATGGGTTGGTACTTCCCCGTCGCGTCGACGTGGCCGACCGATCCCCACGCGCCCACCCACGCGCCACCGTCGCGCGCGGCCGCGATCGTGGCGACGTTGAGCGGCGCGTCGAGCGGCACCATCTCCACGGCGTCGCCACGAACGCGACCCAGACCGGCCGACGTGCCAACCCAGATCGTGCCGTCGTTGCCGATCGCGAGGCTCGTGAGAGGGTGCGAGCGACGGTCGGGAAGCCGCACGGCGCGCGCGGGACGGCCGGCCTCGTCCGTGAAGAGGACGCCGCACGGAGTTCCGAGCACGAGCCGTGACTTCGGATCCAGCGCGAGCGCGGTGACCGCCTGACAGCCGATCGCCGCGCGGACGTCGAACGTCTCGAAGCGTTGCCCATCGAAGCGTGCGAGGGCGCTGTCCGTGCCTACCCACACGTACCCATCAGGGGTCTCCGCGACCGCGCGGACCGTCGCCTGAGGCAGCCCCTCTTCGTTGCGCCAGACGGCGTCGACGAGCGCCGGCTCGCCTGCGCCTGCAGGCTGCGCGACCGTCAGGGCCGCGACGTGCAGCGCGACGAGGACAAAGGCGATGCGCACGAGGAAGAGTCTACGCCCTGGCGCCAGCTCTGCGCGCTACGGCCGACGGGACGAGGTACGTGCGGGTGTGCGAGTACCGGCGAGGTACGCGTTGCGCCGGGCGACCCGCGCGGCGACAATGGCCGGGCCCCGAGCCGAGGGGCTGCGCGATGCAGAGCGGCCCCCACCCCGTAGCGCCTGTGACGACTCACGCGCCGGCGCGCCCCGCGGCGGGAAGGGCGAAGGCGAAGCCCATCGGAAAGTGGCGACGGCGCATTAAACGAACGCTCGTCACGATCCTCGTCGGCACGCCGATCTCGCTCCTCATCCTCTGGTACGCGATCCACCACGTGCCGTGGCTCGGCCCGTGGCTGGCCGACGCGGCGCGCGCGGTGCTCGGCCCCGACGCCGTCAGCTGGATGGAGGACCGCGCGTACCGTATTGAGGACCGATACAACCGCTGGTCGCGACGCGGCGAAGCCCCGCAAGCGCACTGGGACGTGCCGACGGCCGACTCGACGCCGCCGCCGCCGCCTCCACCGCCCGATCCCGAACCCGTCGCGCCGCCCGGGGACGGGATCGGATGGCGTCACGGCGACGCGGGAGTCGCGAGCGTGAGAGACGCCGGCGCTGCAGCGGCGGGTGATGCCGCGGTGGCCACGAGCTCACCTCCCCCTCATGTCCCATTTCACCCGAAGAAGGTCGGCCCGCTCTTCCCGGAGGTCGCCGCGAAGGGAGACGGCGTCTGGGTCCCCGTCGTCGATCCCGGGCACCCCGACGAGAGCACCGTCCTCTACAAGACGCTCGTCCACGTCGACGCGAAGCGGCCGTGGGCCGAGCTCTTCGTCGTGGCGATGGACGTGCGCGCGCTCCACTTGGCGCTCGTCGCCGGAACCAAAGAGCCGATCGCCTCGACACGCGAAGGCATGGCGTACCCCCGCAGCCGAAAAGGGCTCGTCCCCGAGGCGGAGCGCGACGCGCTCGTCGCGGCGTTCAACGGCGGCTTCAAGGCCGAGCACGGGCAGCTCGGCATGAACGTGGACGGCGTGACGCTCCTGCCGCCGAAGAAGACGTCGTGCACCGTCGCCGCCTACAAGGACGCGTCCGGCGACGAGACGCTGCGCGTGGGTACATGGACGACGCTCGAGCCGTCCGCTGCGACGATGACGTGGTGGCGGCAGGGCCCGAGCTGCCTCGTCGAGGACGGCGCGATCCATCCCGGCCTCGTCAACGAGGAGGCGATGTCGTGGGGCTCGGCGGTCGGCGGCGACACCGTGATTCGCCGCTCGGCGCTCGGAATCTCGGCGGACGGCCGCACGGTCTTCGTCTCGGTGAGCAACTACACGACCGCGCGCGCGATCGCGCTCGGCATGAAGCACGTCGGGGCCGCCGACGTCGTGCAGCTCGACGTGAACTGGTCGTATCCGCACTTCGTGCTCTTCAAGCGCGGCGGCGGCGGGCAGCGCGAGGGGCAGCTCCTCTTCGAAGGCTTCGTCTACCACAAGGGCGAATACACGGTGAACCCGACCACCCGCGACTTTTTCTACGTCACGCGACGATGAGCAGCGTCGTCCGCGCCCTCGAGGTGCTCCACGAAGAGCTCGACGCGTGCAAGGCGTGCCCGAAGATGATCGGACCGGTCGTGCACGGACCGCCGGTGCCGTCGAAGGTGATTCTCGTCGGTCAAGCGCCGGGGCCGCGCGAGGGCTCGTTCGGTCGTCCGTTCGCGTGGACCGCGGGCAGGACGCTCTTCCGCTGGTTCCTCGAAGGGACCGGGATCGACGAGGACACGTTCCGCCAGAGAATCTACATGGCGGCGGTCGCGCGGTGCTTTCCCGGGAAATCCTCGGGCGGCGGCGATCGGCGACCCGACGCGACGGAGATCGCCGCGTGCAAGACCTTCCTCGCGCGCGAGGTCGCGATCTTGAAGCCGTCCTTGGTCATCCCGGTCGGCACGCTTGCGATCGACGAGGTGCTCGGTAAGGGACGGAAGCTGGCCGACGTGATCGGCACCACGGAGCAGGTGCGCTACCACGGCGTCGAGATGGACGCGATCTGCCTGCCGCACCCCAGCGGCGCGAGCCCGTGGCCGAAGATGGAGCCCGGAAAGACACTGCTGGCGCGCGCGATGAAGCGTCTCGCCGAGCACCCGGAGATCGCGCGCATCGCACGTGGAGCGCCCGCGTGACTTTCCGCCGCGAAACGGCCGGAAGATGGTCTACCTTCCCGTCATCGTGACCATCCTCGCCGACCTCCTCTCCTTCCTCCGCGACTCGCCGACGCCGTACCATGCCGTGGCCAGCGCGATCGCGCGCCTCGGCAGCGCAGGGTTCGGGCGCCTCGACGAGCGCGCGTCGTGGGATGGCCTCGCCGCGGGCCGCTACTACGTCGTGCAAGAGGACAGCGCGCTCTTGGCGTTCGTCGTCCCCGACGCGAAGCCGCCGCGCGCGTTCCGGCTCGTCGGCGCGCACACCGACAGCCCCAACCTGCGGCTCAAGCCGAAGGCCGAGTACACGAAGGAGGGGTACCTCCAGCTCGGCGTCGAGGTGTACGGCGGCGTGCTCCTCAATTCATGGCTCGATCGCGATCTGGCGCTCGCCGGGCGCCTGCTCGTCCGTGGCACCGCCGGCGAGATCACGACGCGCCTCGTGAAGCTCGACAAGCCCCTCCTGCGCGTGCCGCAGCTCGCGATTCACTTCGATCGCGACGTCACCGAGAAGGGCCTGGTCCTCAACAAGCAGGAGCACCTCGCGCCAGTGCTCGGCCTCGCCGAGAAGGGCTCAGAGGAGCTCGCCGACCTTTGCGCCCGTGCGGCGGGCGTCGCGCGGACCGACATCGTGACCCTCGATCTCATGCTCTACGACACGCTCGCCCCCGCGCTGGGCGGCGCGAAGGACGAGCTCCTCTTCTCGGCACGACTCGACAACTTGGCCATGTCGCACGCCGCGATCGCCGCGCTCGTGCAGGCGGCGCCTGGCGCGGCGGGGACCGGGCTCGTGCCGATGGCGGCGCTCTTCGATCACGAAGAGGTGGGAAGCAAGAGCGCCAGCGGCGCCGAGTCGGCGTTCCTCCCGCGCGTCCTCACGCGCATCGTCACCGCGACCGGGGGCACCGCCGACCACGTCGCGCGCGCGACCGCGAGCTCCCTCTGCGTGTCCGCCGACATGGCGCACGCAATCCACCCGAACTACCCCGAGCGCCACGAGGCACGCCACCGCCCAGTCCTCAACGGCGGCCCCGTCCTCAAGGTCAACGCCCAGCAGCGCTACGCGACCAGCGGCCGCACCGCCGCGATGTTCACGGAGCTGTGCCGCGCCGCCGAGGTGCCGCTCCAGCAGTACGCGCATCGCACGGACCTCCCGTGCGGCACCACCATCGGCCCGATCACCTCGACGCTCCTCGGCATCCCCACCGTCGACGTCGGCAACCCGATGCTGAGCATGCACTCCTGCCGAGAAATGGGCGGCGCGAAGGATCCGGAGATGATGACGCGCGTGCTCGCGCGCTTTTTCGTGAGCTGAATCCGCGTTTTTAGGGGGCCTCGGCGCAAAATCCTTTACTGGGGCCATTTGCCCTGTTTTCTTAGGACGACCGCGGCGAGTAGCTTCGGTGCAAACGTCTCGCGAAGTACCCACCCGCACGGAGAATCCATGTCGTCACGTTTCCTTCGCCGGTCGTTGATCCTCTTCGTCGTGATGTGCCTGCTCGTCGTATTGGCGAGCTGCAAGCCGAAGCTGGGCGGCAAATGCTCCCCTGGTCAGGCCACCTGCGGCGACGCCCACAACGCGCTCGCGTGTGGCGCCGACATGACGCTCCAGCTCGTCCCCTGCAAAGGCCCGCAAGGCTGCACGCAGGACCGCGCCACCAAGAAGGTGCAGTGCGACGACGAGATCGCCGACGAAGGCGACGGCTGCATGCTGAACCAGTCGGAGAACTGGGCATGCTCGCTCGACAAGAAGCGCGCGCTCATCTGCGACGAGGGCAAGTTCAAGCTGAACTACAACTGCCGCGGCCCCAAGTCGTGCAGCATCAAGCACGACTGGGCGACGCTGCAGGACACGGTCAGCTGCGACACGAGCCTCCAGGCCAAGGACGATCCCTGCAAGAAGCCCGGCACGTTCGCGTGCAGCGCCGATTTCAAGCAGCTCCTCCAGTGCAAGGACGGCAAGTTCGATCTCTACCGCTACTGCCGCGGCGCCACCGCGTGCTCGATCAAAGCGAGCGGCGACTACAACTGTGACGAGTCGGTGGCGGAGCTCAACGATCCCTGCGGCGTCCCCGGGATGGTCGTCTGCTCGATGGACACGAAGAGCGAGCTGACGTGCCAGGGCGGTAAGTTCGTCCACGCGCGCGACTGCAAGCGCGCCGGCTGCCACATCACGGCGTACAACCGGATCGACTGCCAGTAAGCGTCACGTCGGATACTTGAGGATGAAGCGAGCTTTCGCGAAGCTCGCGACGATGCCGAGGATGCCCTCCGCCTTCGACATTCCGTCGAGGATCTGGGCCGCCTCGGCGCGTGTCGCGTCGTAGCCTTTGATGCCAAGCGCGGCGGCGTGCTTCGCGACCGACGCTCGAGCCACCGCATCGCCAAGCGCGGGCGCGACGAACATCGCGATCTCCTCGAACGGCACGTGCGGCGTTGCGGCGGGGCGCGCGAACGCGACGCCACCGCCCGGGGTCGTCGTCGTGAGCGCGGGGGCCGGCGCGCTCGCCGCCGACGGGGCGATCAGCGCGTCGAGCTCACCCCGCGCGCGCACGAACCGGGCGGCCACCCCCGCGATTCCGTCCATCTCTCCGAGACGGTCGAGGATCGCGAGCACATGGTCGACACGGATCTCGTCACCCTGCGGGATGACGAGCTCGCGCGACGCCGTCAACACCAACGTCTCGCTCTTGTCCAAGCCAAGGGTCGGCTCGAGGAGCCCCACGAGCTGGCTCCGCTTTATTGTCCTCCTCGAAAGGTGGTCCCTCGCCACGGCTGAACCCCTCAGGTCGGGAAGGCGAGGACTACGCTCGTCGTGTTGTGGAAGCCGCTCAGATCCCCCGCGTCGAGCGCGATCTCGCCGTAGGTCTCGAAGCCCGCGAGCGGCACGCCGCCCAGCTCTTCGCTCATGCCCTTCACCGCTGCCGAGAAGCCGTCGCCGAGGATGAGGTTGCGGCAGATGCAGTCGAAGACGAGCGCGCCGGCCGCGGTGCTGCCTCCGAGCTGTGCGCGGGCCCGACGTGCCGCCTCGCGCGCGCTCGCCACTTGTGACTCGGGCGCGCTCTCGGTGATCCGGAAGACCGTGCCCTCGGGGATGCCGCACGCGAAGCTGATCGCGCCGTTGGCGCTGCGGGAGAGCGGCGCTCGGATCTTGAGCTCGGTGCCTGCGGCGATGCCCGCCTCGTAGCGCAAGAGGTAAGCCCCCTCGTCGGCCGCGGGCATCGTGGCGAGGTCGACGCCGCGCTCTCGGGCGCGCGTCGTGGTGCGCTCGAGCCATACGTCCCACGCAGGTCGTCCGTCGATCTGCTCGACGACGTTTCCGCTCGCGCGGGTGACGCGGAGCGGCTCACTGAGCGGCGTGTGACCGTGGCAGACCCCGAGGCCGAGCGCCTGCTTCGAGAAGATTTGCGCGACGACGAGCGCGTCGGAGGCCGCGTCCGTGCCGCACGACACGAGCGTCGACGCCATGTGCAGATCGTCCCCCGCGGCGCCGCCCGCGAGCGGCTCGTCGGCGCCGAGATGCGAGGCGGTGAGCAGCGTGACCTCCTCACCATTGCCCGCGAGCGGATCGAGCAGCAAAATGCCGGTGCGGTGCCCATAACCAGGAATGGTGCGCGGAAGCTCGGAGATGGCGTGCTTGACGGCCTCGGCGGGCGCTTCCTTGAGACGACGACCCATCCCCGCGTACACCTTGTAGTCGCCCGCGAGGGCGAACGCGCAGACCGCTCCCTTCGCGTCCCCCTTCTCGGTGAACTCTCCAGCGGTGGAGGCGCCGAGGAGCACCGCGCCGCCCACCGACGGAGCCAGGTGCCGTACGACCTCGCCGAGCGGCTGCGCGGTCGATGCGAAGACGACGACGAGGACCGGCGGAGCGCCGCCGAGTTGGGATGTGAGATCGTTCGCGAGCTGCGACGCGGCGGCGGCGGGCGTGCCGCGGGCGATGGACGTGGCGATGCGGGTCGTCATTGATGGATTCTCCCCCTGGCGGCGACGAACGGCGCGCCACGCGAACCCTTGAGGGTACGCCGAGATCTCGCGCCTAACGCGCGAGATCGGCGCAGCAGCGAAAGCCGGTCGAATAGTCGTGGTACGCGGCGTCGTGCGCGACCGTACGGTAACGGCACCCATCACCGTTGATGTGGGTGTCGAGGTAGTAGCCGCCGCGGAAGGTGCCGTTCGGATCGTCCACCCACTCGTGCAGGTTGCCGACCATGTCGAAGACGCCGTAGCTGTTCGTGCAGCGACGATGCGCGCCCGTGCGGCTGAGCGTGTTCGGCTGCTGGTTGAGGCGTGAATCGTTCATCGGCTCGAACGAGTGCGCGGCCTCGTCGTTCTCCGGATAGAGCGCGGGGAGCGGCGCGGTACCGCTGTCGTTGCACGAGCCGGGGCGGGCGGTGTCGCCGTACGGGTACGTGGTCGGGCGCTTGCCCTGACACGCCGTCGTCCACTCCTCTTCGGTGCACAGACGCTTCTTCGACGCCTTGCACGCGGCGGCGGCTTCGTTGCGTGAGAGGTACGCCTGCGGAACGACGCCCGAGCGCGAGACAGCCTTCACAGTCCGCCCCTTCACCATCTCGTACGGCGAGAACGGCGCGCTCCCGTGGGTGGTCACTTCGACGAGCGACGCCTCCCACCGATCGATGCAATACCGCTCCGTCAGCGCCCCATCCTCAGGCGGAGCGATCAGCGCCATCCCGCTCGGACACGCCCCTCCCCGCCCCTCCGCCACCGGCACCGTCGCCACGAGGACCCCCCCAGCGAGCGCCCCCCCAAAAAAAAGTCGAATACTGCGAGAACCCACCACGGCCCCCCTCGCATACCCCAAAATTCTCCCCCCCGGCAAGTCGTCAGGGTCCGCCGTCGCGCCCCGCGACTTCGCCCGAAGGGCGACGCGGGGAGGTCTCCACGCCGTCCGGCGTGGAGGGGCTGCAAGCCCACACAAACAAAGGCGTCATTTGATTCCGCACTTCAGTGCGGAATCAAGTGCGTGAACCACGCGGCGGCAGCGGCGGCGGCGGCGAACAGGACCACGGCGACGCCCACGATCGCGCCGGCGAGGCCGCCCTTCTTTTGCGGCGGCGCCTGCTGCATGCCGTGCCGGGGCATCGGGATCATCGGCGGCGGGTACGACGACCTCATGTGGTGCGGGTTCGAGCCGGGCGACCCCTGCATCGCGGGAGACGGCTGCGGCGTTCCACCGCGCGGCGACGGCATCGGCGAGGAGTGCGGCTCGTCCTCGAGCGCGGAGAGATTCCCTGCCTGGAAGACGTCGGGCGGGAGCGAGGCACGAATCGAGTCGTCGGCACCGCCGGTGATGTCACCGAGCGAGATCTCCTTCGCCCAGTTCGTCGGATCCACGAACTGATCGGCGCGCAGCGGCGCGGAGCCGGCGGCGAGGGGCGGCGGCTTCTTCGACCCGGAGAGCTTCTGCGCCGCCTCGCGCGCGTCGTCGGTGAGCGACGTGAACTCGAGGAGCGCCTCCTCGATGAGCTTGTCGATGATGGATCCTTGCGGCGCGCGATGCTTGGCCTTGTCCTTCATCGCGCCGACGACGAGTGACGCGATGTCGAATGTGCTCACGGGCTGGCCGTTCGAGAAGAGGAACTTCGACAGCTCCATCCCGAGATCACGCGCCGTCTGGTAACGGGCGGCGGGCTCGCGCGCGAGCGTCTTGTTGATGATGCGCTCCAGCTCCGGCGGCACGCGCTTGTTGATGTTCGAGATCGACGGGACGACGGCCTGCTGGACCTTCTTCACCGTCTGGAAATCGGTCTCGCCCAAGAACAGCCGCTGCCCCGCGAGCAGCTCCCACAAGATGATGCCGACCGCGAAGATGTCGGTCCGCGCGTCGACCTCTTGCCCCATCGCCGCCTCGGGCGACAGGTACGAGAACTTCCCCTTGATGATGCCGGGCTCGCTCTTCTCGAGCTGCGAGTTCGCCTTCGCGAGACCGAAGTCCACGATTTTGATCTCGCCGTACTTGGTCACCAGCACGTTCGGCGGCGACATGTCGCGGTGCACGATGTGGAGATCCATCCCGTTGGGGTCGCGCATCTCGTGCGCGTAGGAGAGGCCCTTCGTGATCTCGAGCGCGATGAGCGCCGCCGCAGGAACCGGGAAGTCGCGCCCGCTCTTCTTGATCGCCTCGGCGATGGCCTTGAGGTTCGCCCCGTCGACGAACTCCATGACGATGAAGTACGCGTTGTCGCCGACGCCGATGTCGAAGACCTGCACGCAGTTCGAGTGCGAGAGCTGCGCGGAGAGGCGCGCCTCGTCGAGGAACATCGAGATGAACTTCTTCTTCTCGGACAGGTGCGGCAGGACGCGCTTGATCGCGACCTGCTTCTTGAAGCCCTGCAGCCCCTCGCTCTCCGCGCGGAAAACCTCGGCCATGCCGCCCGACTCGAGCTTCTCGACGACGCGGTACCGCTGCTGCGACTCGGACATGGAGCGGGGGGCCTCTTACCTGAAATGGTGCCATCCGCTGCGGATGGGGGTCAAGGTGCGATGCGGGGCACCTCTAGGATACGCCGAGTCGGGCCTTCCGGGACCGGCCTTTCTTGGACGAGGGCTCTTTCACGGGGCGACGCGGTGCTCGCGGAGGACCTCGCCGGTCGCGCGTGAGAGGACGATCAGCCTGCCGCGGTCGTCGAAGACCACGAAGTCGGCGCCGTCCACGCGCGCACATGGAGAGCGGGCGCCACGAAGCCGGAGTGCGAGTCGGGCACGGCCGTCCGCGTCGAGCAGGGAGACCATGTCGTCGGACGATTCCCACGACCAGCCGAGCCGCGGCGGCACCATGCTCGGGGTGCGACCGCGAAGCGTCATCGTCGCGAGATCGTAGCGCCACAGGACGTGCGCGTCCTTCGCGCGCGTGACGACGACGCAGAGCTCATTCGCGTCGACCGACAACGCGCTCGGCTTTCCTTCGTCGACGGTCACGGTCCATGTCGCGCTCCAGTCGTCCGCGATGGCGTCGACCGCGAAGACGCGCGCGCCGAGGGAGCAGAAGAAGCGCGCGCCGTCGAACGACGGGGCCCACCGATCGAAGCGCGCGTCGTGCCATGCGCGTACGCGGCGGCCGACGAGATCGATCTTCGCGACGCGCCAGGCGTCGCCGCGAGAGGCCAGCGCGATCGCGCGATCGCCGAAGGTGCTCACGACGAGGTGGTGCGCGGGCTCGCCGAAATGGGCGAGCGTCTTTCCGGCCGGCGAGAGGAGCCGCACGCCGAGCTCGCCGAGCGCGACGAGGAGCCGGCCGTCCGGAAGAAGCGCTGCGTCGTGAATGGCGAGCGCGCCGACGTCCCCCTCCTCGCGCGCGTGCACGAGCGGATCGACGCGGCTGGTGAGCGACACCTCGCCGACGTTGGCGAGCGACGATGGCGCCGGCTCGTAAGGGGACGCCGAGGGGCCTGGTGAAAGCTCCACCGGCAGATCGGTCCCGTCGAAGCGCGCGACCACCGCGCTGTAGTTGTCCGCGGCCTGCGCGACAGCCATGCGGGCGCGAATGGCCTCGATGAGGCCGCGTGCGTCGCGGGCGCCGCGGGCGAGCGTCGGAAGCGCCTCGGACGGCAGGAGCGCGTGGACGCCGTCGGTCGTCAAGAGCACCACGTCCCCGCGCTGGAGCGGGACGACGGAGATGCGCGGCTCTAGCTCGCTCGCCATGCCGAGCGCCTTGGTGATGATGTTCTGCGGGAGGTCGGCGAGCTCAACCTCCGTGAACGAGCCGGGCTGGTCCTTGTAGGCCTCGAGGAGCGAGTCGTCGCGCGTCAGCTGCTCGAAGCGCATTCCGCGCAGGAGGTACGCGCGCGAGTCGCCGACCTGCGACACGACGAGCGCGCCGTCGACGAGCGCCGCGCACGTGCTCGTGCTGCCCATGCCGCGCATCCGGACATCGCGCGTCGACGCCTCGAAGATGCGCCGGTTGGCCTCACGAACGGCGGCGCGCAGGTCCCGCGCGAGCGCATCGCGGGTCCGACCTGCGCCGGCGTCGCGCGTGAGGACGTCATGGACCGCGTCCGCAGCGATCGTCGCGGGGTGACGAGGGGGTTCGCCGCCCCCGCTCCCGTCGAGAACATGGAGGAAGAAGCCATGAACCGTGAGGTTGGTGCCATGGGCGCGACGGCCACCCTCCATCAGGTGACCGAAGTCGATCGCGTCCTCGTTGATGTTCCGTTCGCCGATCATGGAGAAGCCTGCAACGGAGATTCGGATGTTGGGGACGCGCGGCGTGACGACGAGCGGGCGCATGTCGGCGCGCAGCGCCGGATCGTTGGAGAAGACGGCGAGGCGCTCGGCGAGGGCGGCGCTCTTTCGGCGGCCGAGCGCGGCGGCGGCGGCGCGACCTGCGAGGAGCGCGCGCGCAGCCGGCCTCGCGAGGACGCGCGTCTCCGCAGTCGCGGGTCCTGCGGCGAGCGCAGACGCGAAGGCCACGCGCGTGGCGTCGATCTCCGGCTCGGCGTCACCAAAAAGCGTGAGGACCTGCGCGCGCACCTCCGCGAACGTGCCAGGCAGCGACGCCTTCCGCGCGAGCATCGTCCCTGCCGTCGCGCCGCCGACGAGGAGCGCGCGCTCGATCCACGCGCGCGCGAGCGGACGGGCGCTCTCGACCGGCCACACGACGTCGACGGCGGCGGCGTACGCCCCGCTTTCGGCGAGGACGTCGGCCCACCGGAGGCGGAGCGGCACGGCGAGGCTCGCGTACGGCGGCCCCGCGCGCTCGAGGCGCGCGACGGCGTCGGCGAACGCCCCCTTCGCGCGGGCGATCGCGATCGCCCGCGGGGTGTCGCCCGCGAGGAGCCACTGGCGAACGACGAGCCCCGGCGGCAGGTCCCGCGCCTCGGCGATCTGCGCAGCGAGCTCGTATTTCCCGTGGCGTTCGAGGAACGACACGGCCTCTTCGTTCGCGCCGAGCAGCTCCGCGAGGACGAAGGCCGCGCGCTCGATCGCGCCCATGGCCACGAGCCGCTCGAACGCGCGCCGGTACATGGTGCGAAGATCCTCGAACAGGGCGCCGCCGAGGCCGATCGCGCCTCGGGCGGGAGCGCGCCATGGCGAGATCGAGAGATCCGCGCGCGGTCCTCCGGGGAGGAGCGCGGGTGGACCGCTCGAACCGTCTCCTTGACCGAGCGGGATCGCGTGGCGCAGCGCGTCCTCGAGATCGCCGCGTTCGAACATGTCGATCATTTTCGAGAGGTACTGCGCGTGGGCGCGCTCGAAAAAGCGGGCGATTCGCGAAAGAACGAGGAGCCGCGCCGCGACGTCGAGGACGCGCGCGCGGAGACGCTCGAGGAAGCTTGGTCCGCTCGGCGGCGCCGGACGCGCCGCGAGAGCCCGCGAGCTCGCGGCCTCGGAGGTTCGACGGGACGCGGACTCCGACGCCGACGCCGCGCGCCCGAAGAGACCGAGAACGGACGCGAAGAGGCGCGCGACGCCTGCCAGCGCCGTACGAGCGGCGCGCGCGAAGGCGTCCATTCCCCCGCTGGACGTTTCGGCGCGCGCCAGGGAGCGACCCGCCGACGACTCCACGCCGGCGCGCATCTGTTCGAGCGCCGCGCGCACCGCGGCGAGCTCTGCCGACGCGGCCGGCGCTTTCAACGCGGCGCGGACGTCGAGCGGCGGCGGGGCGGGCGCGACGCGGGGCGCGGGCGGCGGCGCGCCGAGCGATGTCACGCCGAGCACGATGACCTCGGAGGTGTCGAGCCACCGCGCCGGGTCCTCTTCGTCGCCGGCGCGCGGCGCGAGCACCACCGCGGCACCGGCGCGCGCAAGCACGAGCGCCTCGGGCGGCGCCGCGAGGGCGACGAGCTCTGCGTTCGTCAGCGGCGCCGACGACAGGACGTGCGCCTGCGCGACGAGCGGAGCGCCGGGCGACGCGTCCACACGAACCCACGTAGGCTCTGCGAGGAGGAGCACGAGCCCTCCCTCGGTCCGGCGAACCGTGGCGCCCGGACGAAACCGCGCGAGGATGCGCGCGCGCGCCTCGTCCTCGCCTAGTGGCGGCCCGAAAAAGAAGCCGCGGCAGAGGACGCGGCCCGCGTGGGCGACGCGGAGGAGCTTCATTTCGCCTCGGGCGCGCTCGGCGCGATGCGCGCGATCACGGCACGCGCCGCGAGCGAGTGGACGACGAGCTCGCCGCGCTCCGTGCCGTACGCGATGTCGCGGGCGCCCGGGCTCACCGTCGCGTGCAGGATGCGCGGCTCCGAGGTGACGATCTGCTCGGTGCCCTCCGGCCGAAACAGCCGGAGCGCCTGACCTTCGCCGTCGAGCATCACGAGCGCGGGCTTCGGCGGCGCCCACTCGGTCTCGAGCACTCCGCAGACCTCGCGCCCGGCGGGGACGACCCATCGCTCGCGGATCGCGTCTCCTGGCTCCGGACGCACGAGGGTCCACTCGTCCTCGCCGGTCTCCACCACCGCGAGCCACCGAGGCGGCCGCGCGCCGAAGAAGACGCGTGGCGCGCGCGCGAGCTGCACCGGGACGCGCACCGTCGAGACCGGCGCGTCTCCCTGCTTCGTCACGAGCTCGACGAACTCACCGAGCGCGATCGCGGCGCACTCGCTGCGGCCGGAGCCCGACACGACGGCGACCACGCTGATCCAGTCGACGTCCGCCTCTTTGTTCAGACGTAGGAGGCGCCCGCACGCATCGAGCATGCACATCGCGCCCTCCCGCTCACGGTAGAGCGCCGCGAGATCTCCCGCCGGAGCCGGCGGATCGAGGGCGGCGAAGCTCGTCTCCGAGATGGACTGGCTCCCGCGACGCGAGAGCGTGTGCAGCACCATCGCGCCGTCACCTTTTTGCGTCATCACCTGGACGCGCTTCTGCGAGCGCGACCATCCCGCGGCGACGACGCGCTGACCGGACGGAGGACGATAACGCGCGACGGGGGCAGGGGCCGCGCGCGGCGAGCCGGGGAGCGCGAGGGAGAGGAGGCTCCCGTCGTCGGTCCGCGCGAAGATCTTCCGCCCGTCGGCGGAGAAGACAACGTTGCCGGGCGCGCGCGACGGCGCATGATCGGCGCCGGTCGCCGTGGACGTCGCCACCTGGAACGGGTCGCGGAGCAGCCGCGTCGTCACTTGGGGGGACGGGAGCTCGAGGACGACACCCCGCTCGGCGCCGCGCGAAGGGACGACGCGCACGCGCAGCTCGTGGGCCTCTGGCTCGAGGACGTCGTCGATCTGAACGAACGACGCGCCGACACGCGCCGCCGCCTCGGCGAGCGCCGCGCTGCCCACGATCCACAGCTCGTCGTGCGCCCCACGAGCTCCCGCCCGGCGTACCGCGACCTCGACATCGGCCGCCCGCGCGAGGTTCCGCGTCCGTGCATCGAGGAGCGCCGCGACGCCGGCCGGCGTCACCGCCTCGGCGAGTGAGGCGTGATGCGCTTGCAACGTCCCCCACGCCAGCTCTGCTCGCGCATCGGCGGCACGCTGCGCGAACGTGACGAGCGCCGCCAGCTGCGCGACGCGCGGCGCCCCGAGCTGCTCCGGGCCGGCGTCGAAGAGCACCACGCTCCTCCGCGACGAGGCCGGCTGCTCGAACGCGCGCGCCAGGAACGCGTGCTCACCCATCGCCACGCGGCGCACGAACTCCTCGGGGATCTCGTCGGCGAGCAGCCACTCGGTCATGACGAGGCGCGCGTAGTCACCGCGGCGGGAGAGGCCGTCGTACCCGTCGGGCGTGCCGAGGCCCCGCTGCGCGCGCGCCCGCATCGGTCCGATCGCGAGCGCGAGGCGCGCGACGACACCACCGAGGCCCAGCGCCACCTCCTCCGGAAACAGCGAGAGCTCCGCCTCCCACGCCGCGAGCGCGCGAGGGAGGCGCACTACGACGCCTCCGCGAGGAACGCCGCCAAGCGCTCGTGCACGACGGGGCGCGCCGCCGAGAGCGGCACGATGCGCGACGGCGCGAGGAGCACCGCGCATGGACCCCGCGACGGCAAATGAACGAGCGCGCGCTCGAGCAACGCGGCCGAGACGCTCGGCGCGCGCGTCGTCGGCAACCAAAGCGACGGCGCGATCGGATCGCGACCGAGGTAGCTCGCCCCCTCCACCCACGGGAGATCGTCCGCCTCGCCGAGGACGACGAGCACCGACGTCGACGCCACGCCGCGCAGGCGCGCGAGGTCAGCGGGCGCACGCGCCATCAAGCGCTTGGCCATCGCGCGCGCCGCGTCCCCTTCTGCTGCGGCCGCCGTCGCGCCGAGCGGTGGCTCACGAAGTCCCCACGCGAGCTTCACGACGAGGGCAGTGTACGGGCGAGATCCGCGCGCAGCGTGCGCAGATCCTCGGTGAGCTGCTCCTCGCCGAACGCCGCGTCGATCTCGCGGAGGATGCCCTCGACCTTGAGCCGCCTGCCCTCTGCCGCGCCGTCGCCGGCCCCGGGCGACGCCTCGGCGAGGAGCGCGCGACCGGCGGTCACGATGCGCGTCGCCCGCGCGCGCGGGCCTTGCGAAGCCTCGAGCGCCGCCGACTGGAGCGCCGTGTTCTCCGACGCCTCGAGCAACGCACGCAGCGCCTCACGGGCGGTCCGCTGCGCCGGCTCCGTCGGTACCGCGTACACGATCGGCCAGAGATCGGCGCCGGTTGGTGTCGCTCGCCCCGCCAGCGCGGCGGCCGCAGCGACGAGCCGCTGAATCTTGGTCGCGCGCCGATCCGACAGCACGATCCCCGCCGCGCGCAGCTTCCGAAGCGCGTGCGCGAGCGTGTCGCGTACGCCGGTCATGTCCGCCGCGCCGGCCGCACGCGCCAGCGTGTCGAGGTCGTCGAGCATCGGTGCAGAATGCACCTTTCTCGGGCTCTGCCCCATCGCCCACGCGCCCTCCAGGAGATCCTCGATCCGCGCGTCGGCGATCGGCTCCACGAACGCGCGCACGAGGAAGCGATCGGCGAACGCCGCCAGCATCTCGTCCTCCGGGAGCTGGTTCGACGCGCCGACGCACACACGCAGCGGGCACGCGAGCTGCGTGTGACCGCGACGGAACGTCCGTTCGTTCAGGACGCCGAGGAGCGTGTTCAGGATGGCCGTCGAGCCGAGGAACACCTCGTCGAGAAAGGCGATCTCCGCCTCGGGGAGCATCCCGCGCGTCTCCGTCTCCACGGTCCCCTCGCGCAACTTTCGCAGATCGACCGGGCCGAAGATCTCGCTCGGCTCGGTGAACCGACCCAGCAAGTACTCGAAGTACCTGCCCCCGAACGCGCCGGCGATGCGACGGACGGCCTCGCTCTTCGCCGTACCCGGCGGCCCCACCACGAGCATGTGCTCGCCGGCGACAGCCGAGAGCGCGATGAGCTCGACGAGGGCCTCGCGCTCGACGAGGCCGCGACTCGCAGACGCGATCGCACGCCGGAGGGTTGAGGCAGAGGACTCGAGGGTCGACACTCAGGAAGGGTATCAGGCGAGCGCCGAGAGAGCAGCGCGCGCTTCGCCCAAAGCGAGTACAGTTCTCGCCGGGGCGCGGCATGGGGCCGATCAAAAGGGGTAGGGACGCGGTGAGGAAGTCCGACAGGCCCGATGCACGAGCGCGCCGCGCGCGAACCGCGTCGCGAAAGCCCATCGCGAGGACGTCCGTTCCGCACGCGTTTGCGGTCGTCGGGATCGGAGCGTCGGCGGGCGGCCTCGAAGCCCTCGAGCGCTTTTTCGAGAACGTGCCGCAGGCCTGCGGCCTCGCGTTCGTCGTCGTGCAGCACATGGACCCGACGCACAAGGGGCTCCTCGTCGAGCTCCTCCAACGCGTCAGCGCGATGCCGGTGGCGCAAGCGCGCGACGGTTCGCGGGTGGAGCCGGGCAACGTGTACGTCATCCCGCCGAACAAAGATCTCGCGATCCGGCACGGCTCACTCCATCTGCTCGCTCCCGCGGGCGCGCGCGGACGTCGCCTGCCCATCGACTCGTTTTTCCAAACGCTCGCCGAGGATCAAGGAGAGCACGCGGTCGGCGTGATCCTGTCCGGCATGGGCTCGGACGGCACGCTCGGCCTCCGCGCGATCAAAGAGAAGGGCGGGCGGACCTTCGCGGAGACGCCCGCCTCCGCGAAGTTCGACAGCATGCCACGGAGCGCCATCGACGCGGGGCAGGTCGATGGGGTCGCGCCAGCCCACGAGCTCGTGCAGCGGATTCTTGGCGGCCGGCGCGCACCCACTCCGTCGCCCGCGTCGAACGCTTCGCTCGAGGCCGCGGCGAAGAGCGCCATCGAGCAGATCGTCGGCTTGCTCCAAGCGGAGACCGGCCACGACTTCTCGCTGTACAAGCGGAATACGATCTACCGGCGCATCGAGCGACGAATGGGGCTCCACCAGCTCGACGCGCTCCCGGCATACCTCCGGTACCTCCGCGACAACCCGAAGGAGCTGCAGCTCCTGTTCCGGGAGCTCCTCATCGGCGTGACCTCGTTTTTCCGCGATCCCGACGTCTGGGAGAAGCTTCGAGGCGACGTGCTCCCGACGCTCCTCGGCGCGCGCGCGGCGGGCTCCACCGTCCGCGCGTGGGTCACCGGCTGCTCGACGGGCGAGGAGGCGTACACCCTCGCCATCGTCCTGAGAGAGGCGATCGCCGCGCTCGAGCCGCCGCGAAAGCTGATGCTCCAGGTCTTCGCGACCGATCTCGATCCCGACGCGATCGAGCGCGCGCGCCAGGGCGTGTATCCCGCGAGCATCGCCGCCGAGGTCTCGCCCGAACGACTGCGCCGTTTCTTCGTCGCCGATCCGCGCGGGTACCGCGTCAACGCGGAGGTCCGCGAGCGGATCGTCTTCGCGGTCCAGAACGTCATCCAGGACCCGCCATTCACGAAGCTCGATCTCCTCGTGTGCAGGAACGTCCTCATCTACTTGAGCCCGGCGCTCCAGCAGAAGCTCCTGCCTCTCTTTCACTACAGCCTGAGGCCCGGCGGGGTGCTCGTCCTCGGGACGTCGGAGACGGTCGGCGGCTTCACGGGGCTGTTCGCGCAGGAAGGGCACCGGAGCCGCGTCTACCATCGCCTCGAGCAGGGCCGCGCCGCCTCCCGTCCCGAGGTCCCTTCTTCTCCTACTCCGCTCCCACGAGCACGCGTCTCGGCCGCGGCCGAGATCCAGGCGATGCAGCCCTCGTTCCAGTCGCAAGCCGATCGGCTGCTGCTCCAGCGCTTCGGTCCAGCGGCCGTCCTCGCGAACGATCGCGGGGACGTCCTCTACATCAGCGGCAGGATCGGCGCGTTCCTCGAGCCGGCGGCGGGGAAGGCCAACTGGAACGTCTTCGCGATGGCGCGCGGAGGCCTCGCCAACGCGCTTGAGCCCGCCTTCCGCAAGGCGTTTCGCAAGAAGCAGACGGTCATTGCTACGGGCGTGAGGATGGACCGCGCGCGGCGCGTTGACGTCACGATCGAGCCGCTGAAGGAGCCGCCGTCCTTGCGCGGCACGGCGATGGTCCTCTTCGCGGAGGTTGGAAAGCCCGCGGCGCCGCCCCCCGAGCGGCTCAGGGGGGCTCGCGGCGCGACGCGCGAGAGCGAGCTCCGCGTGGCGCGCGATGAGCTGCACGCGACGCGCGAGGAGATGCAGATCGCCGCCGAGGAGCTGACCTCCACCAACGAAGAGCTCCAGTCGGCGAACGAGGAGCTCCAGTCCACGAACGAGGAGCTGACGACGTCGAAAGAAGAGATGCAGTCGATGAACGAGGAGCTTCAGTCCCTGAACCACGAGCTGCAAGCGAAGGTGGACGAGCTGCTCCGCGCCAGCAGCGACATGAAGAACCTCCTCGACAGCACCGACATCGCGACGCTCTTCCTCGACGGCGATCTCAACGTGCGGCGCTTCACGACCCAGATGGCGAAGCTCATCAAGCTCATCCCGAGCGACGCCGGCCGGCCCATCACCGATCTCGCTCAGGATTTCATTTACCCGGATCTTCACGATGACGCGCGCGAGGTGCTGCGACGCCTCGTCTCGGCCGAGAAGCAGGTCGGCACCAAGGACGGGCGGTGGTTCACCGTGCGCATCATGCCGTACCGCACCCTCGACAACCGGATCGACGGCGCCGTCATCACGTTCCTCGACATCAGTGCGGCGAAGGCGCTCGAGGCCAATCTCCGGCGGAAGGGCAAGTCGTGAAGAAGGCCCGGCCGCGGGACGCGAAGGCGAGCACGCTCCGGCAGAGAGCGGAGGAGCGCATGCGTGCGCGCGCGACGACCGCCGCTCGTCCCCGCGTCGCGGATCTGCGCCGACTGGTTCACGAGCTCCAGGTCCACGAGATCGAGCTCGAGATCCAGAACGAGGAGCTCGTCGCCGCGCGGACCGATCTCGAGGCGAGCCTCGCCGACTACGCGAGCCTCTACGACTTCGCGCCGGTGGGTTACCTCTCGGTTGGACGCGACGGATCGATTTCGAGGCTGAACCTCGCCGCGGCGCGCATGCTGGGCGGGGAGCGCTCGCGACTCCTCGAGCGACGCCTCGTCCTCTTCTTCGACGCGCGGGACCGGCCCGAGCTCGCGGTCGCCCTCGACAAGACGTTCGCGGACGGCGTCGAGACGACCAGTGAGGCGAGCCTCGCCACGGACGCCGCCGAAGCAGCCGAGGCGCTGCGCCTCCGGTGCACGCTCGCGCCGGCGGACGGTGGGCAGGAGTGCCGCGTCATCTTGGCGGACGTTACGGCGCAACGGCGGGCCGAAGAGCAGCTCGGGGTCGCACAGAAGATGGATGCCGTAGGTCGGTTGGCCGGCGGAGTCGCGCACGAGTTCAACAACCTGCTGACGGCGATCATGAGCAGCGCCGGCTACGCGACCGAGTGCCTTGCCGAGAGCCACGCGGCGTATGCGGCGGTGCGCGACATCGCGATCGCGTCGCAGCGCGCCGGCGCGCTCACGCAGCAGCTGCTGGCGTTCGGGAGACGGCAGCCCGTTCGACCGACGCGCCTCGACCTCAACTCGCTGACGACGCTCCTCTCGCCGGTGCTGCGCGGCCTCATCGGGGCCAACGCCGAGCTCGTGCAGTCGCTCGCTCGGGATCTCCGCATCGTCAAAGCCGACGCCGCGCAAGTCGAGCAGGTGCTCATGAACCTCGTGGGCAACGCCGGTGCCGCGCTCGTCGATGGACACGGGACGGTCACGATCGAGACCGCGAACGCCGCTCTCGACGCCGAGCGCAGCGCGCGGATTTTCGGTGCGCCGCCCGGCGTCTACGTCAAGATCACCGTTCGCGATACGGGCGCGGGCATCGACGACGCGACGCGGTCCCGAATGTTCGAACCGTTCTTCACGACGAAAGGCGGCGCCTCGACTGGCCTCGGGCTCTCCACGGTCTACGGCATCGTGAAGCAAGGCGGTGGCGACATCGCCGTGACGACGGGGCCCGGCCGCGGGACCGCAGTGACGATTTACCTGCCGTGCGCTGGGCCTCCTTCGCCCGTCTCGCTCGTTCCGCGCCCCAGCCCGATGCGCGGACGCGGCGAGACGGTGCTCCTGGTCGAGGACAGCCGGCCGGTTCGCGTCGCGCTCGAACGCAGCCTGCGGACCGCGGGTTATCGGGTCCTCACGGCCGAGAGCGGCGAGGACGCGCTCCGCGCGTGCGCGGAGCAAGAGGGACCCGTCGACGTCGTGCTCACCGATTTGCGCATGCCAGGGATGGGCGGAGTCGAGCTCGTCCGCCGCCTCGCGACGGTCCGCCCCGAGACGCGCGCGATCTACATGTCCGGCGATCCGCAGGGCACGGCGGGTTTCGACCCGAGCGCCCCCTACCTCGCCAAGCCCTTCACCCTCGAGGCCATGTGGCTCAAGATCCGCGAGGTCCTCGACGGGCGTTCCCCGAAAGCCGATTGACTTCCAGCGCCGGGCCTTCGATTCTCGCGAAAGCAAACGGAGGCGGCGTGGACGATTTCGCGACTGCAAAGGGCCTCGTGGACGAGGCGCTCAAGAAGATCGGCGTCGATCCGGACACCGTCCGAGGCAAAGACGCGCCCGACGTCGCGAGCTGGTCGCTGAAGCGCGGCAGCGCGCAGATCTTGATCGCGCTGGCCCGTCGCGAGCCGCAGAGGCAGATTTTCCTCCGAGTGGTCTCCCCGGTGATGACGATGCCGGAGGCCCCGAAGCGCGAGGCGCTCTTCGTCCGGCTCCTCGAGCTGAACGCGAACGGGCTCGGAAATAGCGCGTTTGGCAAGATCGGCGAGCGCATCGTGGCGCTGAGCGAGCGTCCCACCGAGGGGCTCGATCAAGGGGAGGTCGAGCAGATGATCCGTCAGGTCTCGGCCGTGGCGGACACGTTCGATGACAAGCTGGTCGCCGAGTTCGGCGGCGCGCGGGCTTCGGATCAGTAGCCGGATGCGCCTCGTCAGGGTCAGCCCCATTCTCGCCGTCGCGGTGTTTGCCGCCTCCCCCGCGCGCGCCGCGGACGTGGAGGTCTCGAGCAACACGACCACCCAATTTTACGACATGCGCAGCCCCACCGGCGAGACCATCGTGTCGCGCCGCCGCTTCACCACCTCCCTGGGCGTCGCCGCGTACAACCTCTGGTTCGAGCGGCCCCTCGACGGCTCGCTCGGCCCCGAGCTCTCGTTCCGCGCACGCATGCGCTACGACGCCGACTACGGCGCGAGCTCCGCCGAAGAGGACGCCGGCAACTACGCGCGCTACACCCCCGGCTTCACGCGCGGCCCCGTCGACCTGATGTACGGCTACGTCGAAGGGCGCCGCTTCTTCAAGGGTTGGCTCGGCTTCAAACTCGGTCGCCAATACACGACCGACGCGCTCGGCTGGTGGAGCTTCGACGGCGCGTCGGTCAAGGTCACCACGCCCGTGTTCGTGGCGGTCGAGGCGTACGGTGGCCTCGAGGTGCGCGGCGGCATGCCGCTGTCGACGCCCCGCTGGGAGCGTGAAGGCGTGTGGCGCGGCGATCGCTCGAATTTCGATCCGTCGATGTACCCGTCGTACCAGCCGAGCGACGTCGCGCCGGCCATCGGCGTCGCCGCGGAGAGCGCGGGCGTCTCGTGGCTGCACGGCCGCTTGTCGTACCGCCGCGTCCTCAACACCGGCGAGGTGAACACGTCCCAGTTCGCCAGCGGCCTCACCACGCCCGTCACCTACAACGGCTCACGCGTCTCGAGCGAGCGCCTCGGCTACTCGATCGACGCGACGCACGCCGACTACGGCGGCTTCAAGGGCGGCCTCGCCTACGACATGTACCTCGCGAAGTTCGCGAGCGTCTTCGCGTCGGTCGACGCCTTCGTGACGCGCAGGCTCACCTTGAGCCTCGACTACGACTTCTACCAGCCGACGTTCGACGCCGACTCGATCTGGAATTTCTTCGCGAGCGAGCCGATGAACGACTTCGGCATCCGCGGCGTCTACGACGCGAGCGAGAAGCTCTCCCTCTCCGGCTCCGCGCACGCGCGCATGTACAACGTCCGCACGTCGTCCGACTCGAACACCTCGTCGCCCAACATCACCTCGCAGGTGAACCCCAACTACTACCCGTCCAACGGCACCCCGTTCGACGAGGGCGGCACCCTCGGCGCGCGCTACCGCAGCGGCGCAGGCATCTACGGCGCGCGCGCGACCGGCAACTTCGGCGACGGCGGCGATCGCGCCGGAGGCGAAATTTACGGCGAACGGACGGTCGAGACGCGCTACCTCTTCTCCGCGCGCACGTCGCTCTTCCAGTGGGAGGACAAGCTGCGCCCCGATCGCAGCGCGACGAGCTTCGCGTACATGGCCGGCGTCGGCTACATCTTCGCCCCGCGCGCGCGTGCGTCGTTCGAGTTCGATCACTCGATGAACAGGCTCGTCGGGCAGCGTTTCCGCGGGATGCTGTGGCTGACCGTGGCGGTGACGAAATGAAGTCGACGTTCTGGCTCCTCCTGCTCGCGCTGGTCCTCGCGGTGTCCCTCGCCGTCGCGCAGGGTCCGACTCCGACTCCGACTCCGACTCCGACCCCGACTCCGACCCCGACCCCGACTCCGACCCCGACGCCGACTCCGGGCGCCGCGTTCCACACCGGCCTCGCTCCCCTGCCGAACGATCAGCGCGTCCCCGCCAAGCTCCTCCCGCCCGGCTCGTTCGATCCCGACACCGGGCCGAGCGACGTCGTCTACCCGTCGCAGAAGCTCACGATCCGCTTCAACCACCGCTTCCACGTCGTCGACCAGAAGCAGAAGTGCACGAGCTGCCACAAAGACGCGGCGACGAGCACGTCGGTTCAGGATCACCTCACGCCCAAGGGCAACGTGTGCGACGACTGCCACAGCGTCGACCACGACAACCTCGACGCGGTGAAGGGCAGCGACGACGCCGCCAGCAAATGCGCCTTCTGCCACGTTGGGTACAAGGACGGCGACGGCAACAAGGTCGCCGCGTTCCAGATTCCGCGGCCGAACCTCGTCTTCAACCACAAGAAGCACAACGACCGGAACATCGCCTGCCCGCAGTGCCACGGCGCGGTCCAGGATCTCGAGCTCGCGACGCGCGACCAGCTCCCCCGCATGCGCGGCTGCTTCGGCTGCCACCAAATGACCGACAGCGCCGCGCGCGGCGAGGCCAAGGGCGCGTGCGAGACGTGCCACGTGCGCAACACGATCAAGGAGGGCGGGCGCATGCAGACCGTCTTCGCGACCGGCAAGCTGATGCCGCCGCGATGGCTCCACAACGCGCAGCACACGCCCGATTGGATCGAGCGCCACAAGATGGTCGCCGCCAACGACTCGTCGTTCTGCGGCAACTGCCACAAAGAGGAGTTCTGCGCCGACTGCCACGACGGTCGCGTCCGCCCGCGCAGCATCCACCCCAACGACTACATCTCGATGCACCCCATCGAGGCGCGCCAAGCCGCGCAGAAGTGCACGAGCTGCCACCGCGAGCAGAGCTTCTGCCTGCAGTGCCACCAGCGGCTCGGCGTGTCGATGAGCGGGCCGTCCGGCGTGCGCGACAACGGCCGCTTCCACCCCGCGAAGGACGTGTGGAGCAACGCGCCGCGGAGGCCCGGCCACCACGCGTTCGAAGCGCAGCGAAACCTGAATGCGTGCGTGTCGTGCCACGTCGAGCGCGACTGCGTCGTGTGCCACGGCGGGCAGGGCGTCGGGGGCGGCTTCAACCCCCACAAGTCCGGTTTCGCGGGCGGATGCGCCACCCAGATGCGGAGAAACCCGCGCCCCTGCTTTGTCTGCCACAACCCCGGCGACGGAGTCCTCGCGCAATGCCGTTGAAATTGCGGCGCAAATCCACGCGGAAATTCACGCTCGCCTGGCGTAATCCCTTGCGCCGCGAGGGGACCGGGCGGTATCTATCGCCGCTCACCCCCCGTCCCCAGGAGGTCTTGCGTGAAAGAGCTCGTCCGTTATTTGATGGAGAACATGTACCTGGATTTCCAGGGCGAGATCTCGCTGGACAACGTGCGCCAGTTTCTCCGGGGGGACGACAGCCGCGAGGCGAAGGCGCTCCTGGCGAAGCTCATCGAGGACAAGGGGGTCGACGATCTCCTTCTGACCCTCGCCGACTGCCTGAAGGAGCACATTCGCTCGGGCGTGAGCGAGCCGGTCGTCCGCGAGCAGCTCTCCCTCTACGCCGAGAGCTGAGCGTCGCAGGTCTCCTGGCCTTCGTCGCCGTCGCCGCGCTCGGGGGGAGCGCCGGTGGCTGCGATCAGGGCAAGCAGCACGATCAGGTCACGTACGGTCCGCTCGTCAGCGTGGTCGGCGCGAACATCGGCACCGATCGCACCTTCCCGGCGGACGCCGCGATTCGCATCCAGTTCGATCGGATGCTCTTGCCGTCGACGGTGAACCGCCAGGGCATAGCCCTCGTCGACGCGAACAACGTGCCGCTGATCCCGGTCGTCTCGTACGATCCGGTTGCGCGCGTGGTGACGCTGTCGCCGCAAGGGAACGACGCGTGGCTCAAGCCGGACCAGCCATACAAGGTGTTCCTTCGCGTCGCCAAGGGTGACTCGGATCCGTTTGGCTTCCGCGCGATCGATCGCGCGCCGCTCTTCGCGGGAGACACACACCTCCAGATCGGGTTCTTGACGTCGGCGGCTTCGGGCGCGGGCAGCGGCGAACCGACGGCGGACTATTGTCGCGACGTCGCGCCGCTCTTCCAGCAGAGGTGCTCGGCGTCGTCGTGCCACGGCGCGCGAAACACCGGCGGCGACACGGCGCGCTTCGGCGACGGGATGAGCAGCCCAGCGGCAGGGCTCATCCTCGAGACGAGCGCGGGAATGCGCCACGCGATCGGACGCGTCGCCAACGGCTCGAACACCGGCGCGCGCGCGGCGGCGTCGGAGCCGGCGCGTGTCTTCGGGATCGACATGGCGATCGTCGAGCCGGGATTCCCGGACCGGAGCTGGCTCATGTACAAGCTGCTCCTCGCCGCGCCGAGCGATCCCGCGACGACGCCGCCCGCGACGTTCGGTCGATGCGACGGCCGAATCATCTCTTCCCGAGGCGATGCCTGCACGAAGACGGCCGACTGCACGCTCGGCCAAACGGCGACCGGTGTAGTATGCAACTCCGGCACGAGCACGTGCCTCGACGGCTGCGAGAAGGACTCCGACTGTGCGACCGGCGGCTGCGACACCGCGGGGCAGAAGTGCAATACGCTCCCTCCAAATTTCGGGTTGAACTGCCAAAAGGACTCCGACTGCGGCGCGACGGCGGGATGGCGGCGCGTGTGCCAAGCCCCGGACCCAACGAAGCCCGACGCGAAGCTGTGCTCGCTGCCCCTCGTCGCCGCGCCGGTGAGCGGTCTCCTCGCGAGGCCGTTCGCGACGGCGCCCGACGTCACCGAGCGCACGATCCTCTCCGACTTCATCCTCGGGCGTGAGATGCCGTACCCGAACATCGGCCCGAACGGCCCGACGAACGGGAACCCAGGGTTCACGTTCGACGAGCTCGAGCGCGTGCGCCTGTGGATCGCGCAGGGCGCAAAGATCCCCACCGAGTGCGTTTGTGCGCTGTAGACGAGCGGCTCAGAAGTAACCGGCCTTGACGGCCTGGAGCACCGCGCGCGTGCGGTCGCGGACGCCGAGCTTCGAGAGGATGCTCGAGACGTGGTTCTTCACCGTGCCCTCGGACAGGACGAGCGCACGCGCGATCTCGCGGTTGCTATAGCCGCCGGTCATAAGCCGGAGCACGTCGATCTCGCGCTCGGTGAGCCGATCCGGGGGATCGAGGTGCGGGAACTCGGCCGGCGCTGCCTCGAGCCCACGCACCACGCGCTCGGAGACGACGGGACGCACCGCGGTGCCGCCCGACGCGACGGTCAGGATCGCATCGACGAGCTCCGCGAGCGAGACGTCTTTGAGCAGGTAGCCGCGCGCGCCTGCGCGAAGCCCCTCGACGAGCGCCTCGTCGTCATCGAACGTCGTGAGGATGATGACCGGAGGGAGCGAGTCCGCCGCGCCGAGGCGCCGAAGGACATCGAGGCCGGAGAGCTTAGGAAGGAGCAGGTCGAGGAGGACGACGTCGGCGCGCGCAGCGGGGATCGCGGCGAGCGCCTCTTCGCCGTCCGACGCGGTCCCCACGACCTCCACGCGGCGATCGAGCGCGAGGAGGCTCCGGATCCCTTCGCGCACGAGCTCTTGATCCTCGACGAGGAAGACCCGGATCACGACAGCGCCCTCGTTCGCGGCAAGGTCCCGGTCAGCGAGAACCCTCTCCCCGGTGCGGTCTCCACCGAGAGGCCGCCGCCGCGCTGTTCGAGCCGATCGCGCATGCCCGAGAGGCCGCCGCCTAGGCGCAGCTCGCCGGCGCCGCGCCCGTCGTCGCGCGCGTGGATTTGGATGCCGGTGGGGCTTTCCGTCACCTCGAGCCGAAGGTTGTCGGCGTGCGCGTGACGGACCGCGTTGGTCACGATCTCCTGTGCGCAGCGCAGCACGACCTCGCCGGCGGCCGGATCGTCGAGCGAGAAGCCCGGCGCGACGTCGACGTGGATCCGTGGCCGGGGGATGCCGTCGGCCAGCTTTTTGAGGGCGAGCGAGAGATCGAGGCGCGTCTCGCGCCGCAGCGTTCCCACGACGCCGCGCACGTCCCCGAGGAGTAGGCGCGTCACCGACTGCGCGGTCTCCACACGCGCAAGGGCGTCTCCTTCGGTCAGGTGACTGGCGATCTCGAGGTTCAACGAGAGGGCGGTCAGGTGGTGGCCGAGCACATCGTGGAGGTCGCGCGCGATCTTGGCGCGCTCGGCGAGGCGCGTGCTCTGCGCGAGGAGCTCGCGCGTGGCTTCGAGCTCGGCGGTGCGCGCGGTGAGCCGTGCGCGCGTCGCGGCGCCGTCCTTGAACAGGCGCGTCGTCGCGTCGGCGACGAGCTGGAACGCGCAGTAGACGAACGTGAGGACGACGGCCCAATGCCACCCCCACTGCGCCCACGTGATCGCGCAGAAGCCCGTGCTCTGCGCCGCGATCCACGCGCCGGCGCCGCGGCGCGAAAAGAGCCCGCCCAACTCGAGAGCGACGAGGACAAGGAGCGCCGCCTCGAGCCCGAAGCACGGGGGCAACGCGAGCAGCGCGAGAGCGAGCGTCGTCTGCAGCGCGACCAACGCGACGGCTGCGCTCCTTGCGACGTTCCCGCGCGTCGCCCACCGGAACGTCGCGCCGAAAAGCAGGAACGCCGCGCCCCACGCGACGAGCGCCACGGCTCCCCCATTCGCCTTCGGATCAAGCGCGCCCGAAGCGAGCACCGGCGCCCCCACCGCCGCCCAGATCGCGGTGCCGCCGATGCGAAGGTGTCGTCGGTAGTCGTCGGGCAAATTCATCGTGCGCAGGAAGTGTAGTCGCCCCGCTCGGTCGCCACCCCTGCCGAAAGTCATGGGCTTCGGAATTCCCGCGGGGGTGCCCTCCGGCACATGCGGGGGCGCGCGCGCTCTCCTAGCGTCTTTCTCGAGCACCACGCTCGTCGAGAGGAGCAGCATCATGAAATGGCTCGTCGCGTTCTTGCGCGTTCTTTGGAGGTTCGTTGCGGGTTTCGCGGGCTTCGTCGTGATCGAAATCGCCACCATCGTCGGCTTCACGCCCCTCGGCGGAATCATCGAAGTCTCGGCGCCGATCCACATCCATGTCCTCGCGACACTCGTTGCGATCGTCTCCGGCCTGCTCGGCGGCGCCGCGGGCACCCTGGCGGGCGGCGGAGGCTCGCGCATTCCCGTCCTCGTCACCGCGGCCATCATCCTCGTCGAAAGCACGTTCATCGTGCTCTACCGCCGCGGCGCGAACCCCATATGGTTCGAGGTCGGAGGCGCTGCGACGCTCCTCGGCGCCACGCTGGTCGGCGGTCTCCTCGTCCGTCGTGCGATCCTTGCACGACGCGCCCCCCCGGCTTCAGTCTGACCTCGTGGCGTCCCCAGCGCCGGCGAGGCCCTGAGCACGGGGAAGCGCGGCACTGACGCATCGAGGACCTACTTGGCGGCGAGCTTCTTCTGGAGCGTGACGCGGTTGATTCCCAGCAACGCCGCGGCGCGCGTGCGGTTGCCGCCGGTGTGGATCAGGGCGGCCTCGATGGCGCGTTCTTCGAGCCACCGCAGATCGGCAGGGAGATTCACGACCATCGGATCGGCGGAGGCGCGCGCGCTGGCGACGGCTCCCCGCACGAGCTCCGGGAGATCCTCCACGCCGATCGTCTCGTCCTCGCCGAGGACGAGCGCGTGCTCGACGGCGTTCCTGAGCTCCCGCGCGTTGCCCGGCCATGCGTACGCACACAGCGCTGCGCGGGCCTCCGCGGTGAAACCCGTCACCCGTCGCGCGGCCGTCGGACCGAAATCGGCGAGCATCCGCTCGGCGAGCAGCACGATGTCGTCCCCGCGATCACGGAGCGGCGGGAGGGTCATGGTCACGACGGAGATGCGGAAGAACAGGTCGCGGCGGAACGTGCCGAGCTCGACCATCTCGCGGAGGTCTCGGTTCGTTGCCGCCAGGATCCGCGCTCTCAGCGTGAGGGATTTGTTCGAGCCGACGCGCTCGAAACGGCGCTCCTCCACGGCGCGCAGGATCTTGGCCTGACCCGTGAGGGAGAGCTCTCCGATCTCGTCGAGGAGGAGCGTGCCTTCGCCCGCCGACTCGAAGGCGCCGATGCGCGTCGCGATGGCGCCGCTGAAGGCTCCGCGCTCGCTGCCGAAGAGCTCGCTCTCGAGGAGCGCCTCGGGCACCGCCGCGCAATTGAGCACGCGAAGGGGAGCGTTCGCGCGCGCGCCGGCTTCGTGGATGAGCCTCGCGGCGAACGTCTTTCCCGTCCCGCTCTCGCCGGCGAGGAGCACCGTAGTGTCGGAGGCAGCGAGCTTGCGCACGAGCGCGTCCACCTGGGTCGCCGCCTTGGAGTGGCCGAGGAACGTGCGCGCGCTGCCGACCGCGAGGGTCCGAAGATCGGCGGATTGTGCCAAAAGCGCCCGTTTGGCGCTGACCGACGCGAGGCTCGCGGAGACGATCGACGCGCCGACCGCTGCGATCGCACGGACGCCCTCTTCGACGTCCTCGGGCTGCCGCGCGAACGACACCACCAGGCAACCCGCGTCCCCTGCGAGGCGCGCGACCAGCTCCGCGCCCTGCCCGCGCGTGCCTGGCGCCGCTTCCACCGCCAGCGCGACGGGCAACTCCCCCCGTCCTGGATTCCCGAGAGCCTCCTTCGCCGTGACGCTCGCCGAGGCCGCTCCGAGGTGTGTGCGCGCCCAGGCGTCGGTCGCAAGGACGATCTCATCGCGATCGCCGGCGTGCGCGAGCCCTTCGAGGAGCGAGACCACCGCGGAGAGGCCTCGGACGTCCGCGCTGAGTCCGCCGAGAACCGTCGAACCGTCGGCGCCCGAGGTGCCCGCGCCGTCCTCGGCGAGAAACACCGAGAGGATGGTGCTGCCGACGATGACGTGATCGCCGGGCCCCACGCTCGCCACCGTCGTCGGCTTGCCGCCGTGCAGAAAAGGGGCCGCGCCCGGCATCGCTTCCACCACCACGACGCGCCCATCGGCGCGGACACTCAGATGTCGCCGAGACACGTTCGGATCGTGCACGACGAGATCGGCGTCCTTGGAGCGACCGACGACACGCGAATCCGCTCCGACGAGCAAGCGAGAGGTCGCGTCGCCGCCGCCGCCCACCACGACGAGGAGCTCGCCAGAGGCGCTCCCTGCGGGGCGCGTCATCTCAGAGACCGCCTACGGGCGCGAGCGCGTCCAGCTCTGCGCGCGTCGCCGATCTCGTTCGGTCCACCCGCGCGCGAATCGACTCGAAGCGCGGCCTCCCCCGAAGGGGCGCGAGCCCCTGACTTCGCTCGACCCAGAGCCAATCGACCATCGCTCCTTCACGTTCCGCGCGATCCAGGCTCTCCTCCGCCGCGTCCAAGTCCCCGAGGAACGTCGCGGCCTCGACGGTGAGCTGCGTCATGAACTGACGCGCGCGGGGGCGCGACGCGAGCGCGCTAGAGACCTGCACGAGCGGAGCAAGCAGCTCGCCCGGAGATCCCTCCCGCGCGAGGATCCGGCGCATGACGAAGAGCACCGGGTGCACCTCGAAGGCTGCTGGCGCGATCTTCTCTCGCAGAGCCTGCGTGTACGCGTCGTCGCGCCGCGTGAAGGCGAAGCGAACGCGCTGAAGCCAATGCATCCAGTCGACGCGCGCCGCCGACGGAGGAGGAGGGTCCACGAGCAGCGCATCGGCGGCGGCCGGCTGGCCAATGAGCTCGTTGACGCGCGCGAACGTGAAACGCGCGATGTCGAAGCGAGGCTCGAGCGCGTACGCCGACCTCAAGTACTCGAGCCCTTCGTCCACGCGTCCGACGGCCGCGAGCACGCAGCCGAACATCGACCGCGCCTGTACGGACGCCGGCGTGAGCGTGAGGGCGCGGAGGAGAGCGCGTACGGTTCCGACGTCGTCGTTCTGGATGAAGAGCACCGCCGCGAGCGCCGTATGGGCCTCCGAGTACCCCGGCGCCAGTTGCACGGCGCGCTCGACGCAGGACCGCACGCGCGCGCCGTCGATTTCGCTGAAGAAGGTGCGCGACCAGGTCTCTCCCAGCGCGGCGAGGAAGACCGGATCGTCCGGCGAGCGCTCGAGGGCGCGCTCGATCAGCGTGATGCACTCCGACGAGAGCTCGGAGAAGGAGCGGCTGGAGAGGTCCACCGCACGCAAGTAGAGGGACACCGCTTCCGGGTCGCGCGGCGCCGACGCGCGTGCCGGGGTCGAGGTGGTCTCGAGCGCCGCCGCGATCGCGGTCGCGGACTCGGCGATTGTGACGAGCACGTCCGCGGGCGCAGACCGTAGAGCACGGCCCCAAAGGAGCACGCCGTCCTTCGCGGTGACGAGACGGAGGGCGAGCGAAATCTCGTCGCCGGAGTCTCGTACGGATCCGTCGACGACGACGTCGACTCCGGCTGCCAGCGCGTCCAGACGAACATCGGCGTGGGTTCGCTCGATGAGGATCGGCCGGACGCTGAGCGAACGAAACGCCGCGAGCTCGCGCACGAGGTCACTCGCGAGGGCAGCGGCCACCGAGGTGTCGCCGTCTTCTCGCCACCTGACGACACCCACGCTCGTCGCCCTCGGGTCGAGCCAGCCATGGGAGCGCGGCGCGAGGGACGCGGGCTCAGCGAGGGACGCGAGCTCGTGGATGGCGTTCGCGACCGACATCACGCTGATGGGGCGCCGGCTCGGATCTCGCTGAAGGCACCGCGACACGACGTCGGAGAGGACGGCGGGAACCGGCGCCGCCGCGGTGAGGGGCGGCAAGTCCGCCGGCGCGATCATCCCCGTCCACGGCCGTCGACCGGCGAAAAGCTCGAAGAGGAGCACCCCGAGAGCGTAGAGATCCGAGCGCGCGTCTACCGGGCGCTCCTCGATCTGCTCGGGTGACATGTATCCCGGCGTACCTCCGCCGAGCTCCCGGCCGACACTGCCGGCCGCGAAGGCGACCCCGAAGTCGGCGACCTTGACCTCGCCGGCGTAGCCCAGCAGCACGTTGTCGGGCTTGAGATCACGATGGACGATGCTCGCGTCGTGGATCGCGGCGAGCCCGAGGCACACGCGGGCGGCGATCGACAGCCCGCGGTCGACGTCGATGCGTCCCTGGCCGAGCGCGCGACGCAGGCTCATGCCGTCGACGTACTCGAGGGTGACGAACCTCGCGCCCGCGTGCTCCCCGATGTCGAACGTGCGAACCACGTTCCGGTGCGTGACCCGGCGCGCGAGCCTGACCTCGCGCCGAAAGAACTCGTGGGAAGCGAGGTCCATCTGCGACTTGAGCATCTTGAGGGCGACGGTCTCGTCGAGCTCGAGGTCGCGCACGCGGTAGACCGTGCCCATCGCGCCGCTGCCGAGCAGCGCCTCTGCGCGGTAGCGACCGCCGATCACGCTGGGCGCGGGCGTCGTCCACGTGCGTGAATCCACCTCATCGACGTCGGTCGGAGCACCGGTGTCGTCGTGCGCCATCGTTACGAGCCTACCACGCCGCCCGGAGCGCGCCGGGGACGTGCGAACTGCTGCGTTCCGCTACACCGCGCGCGAAGGCAGTAGCCGGATCGAGCGGGCCTCGCGCGCCGCCCCACGGGCACGAAGGCGATTCTTCGTTGGCGCGCAACCTGCTCAAGGCGGTCGTGCGGGCATCGCCCGCGATCACGACCATCAAGGAGAACCTCATGAAAAAGGCATCGCCCAAGCAGCTCGTCCCGTCTGCGGCGTTCGTTCTGGCGTCGTTCGCCGTGTTCTCGTGCTCGTCGCCGACGACGAGCGACGGCGCGCAGACGACGACGGGAAGCGGCTATTCGGCGCCGGCTTCGAGATACACCGTCCCCGCTTCTGCGGAGACGACGCGCACCACCGGCGTGGCCTCGTGGAAGGTCGTGCCTCGAAAGACCGGCAAGCAAATCGTGGGCGTCGGCGCCGACGGGAAGGCGGTGATGGGAACGCGCGTCTTCGTCGACACCGAGACCGCAGGGTCGCCGGTGACGTTCGCGTCGATGAGCGCGACGAAGGGCGTCTTGCAGATCGAGCGCACCGGGAAGGTCGGCGTCAACACGCTCACGTCGAGCGAGAAGCACTTCGCGACCGCAGCGTCGACGGACTTGAAGGCGTACCTCTCGGGCGACAAGGTCGTGTACGGGTGCGGCTCCGACTCCGCGTGGGCGCTCCTGCACTGCCTCGTCGCCATCCCCGAATGCCTCGAAGCGCTCGAGACGGGCGCCGTCGACTTCTGCGCGAACAGCACCGCGGAGTGCTACGAGTCCGTCCGTGCTGCGGCCGACAGCTGCGGCGGCTCGGACGACGGCGATCCGTGCGGCGGGTACTGCGGCGGGGGCGGCGGCGCCGGCGGACTCAAGTAGCTCGAGGGGCGGCGGATGCGTCGCCGGATGGGAATTCATGCGTGCTTCGTGGCGGCGGCGGTCTCGTTCATGACGACGACCGCCGCCGCCATTTCGCATGGCGCGGGCGACGTGGGCGATCTCGCGGTCGTTCGCGTCATCGCCCATGGGAGCACCGTCTGCTCGGGGGCCGTGATCGCACGACGCGCCGTGCTCACGGCGGCGCATTGCCTGGAAGATGGAACACCGGACGCGGTGGGGGTCGGGGAAGCCGGGGACGCCGAGGTCGCCGTCGCGTCGGTGCACGTCGCGCCTTCGTTCGATCCGGCGACGCTCGCGTCCGATGTCGCCGTCCTCGTCCTCGCATCCGACGCGCCGGTCGGGCCGCTCGAGATGGGCGACGCGCAGGGCGGTCCCGTCGGCGTGGCCGGTTTCGGCGACCTGTCCCCCGGCAAGGGAGGGGGGACGCGGCGCCGCGGGACGAGCGCGGCCACGGGCGATGGCCCGTTGCTTCTCCTGACGCCAGCGCCCGCGCTCCCGTGCATCGGTGACTCCGGCGGGCCCGTGCTCCTCCTCGGCGAGGACGGCGTGACGCGCGTGGTCGGCGTCATCTCGCATGGAGACGGCGCCTGCGCGCGCGAAGCCTTCGCGGTGCGTGTCACGGGCCCTGTCCTCGCGTTCGTCCAGCCCTTTCTCGACGTCGATCCCCTGACGTCGTCGTCCTGCACCGTCTCACGAAAAAGCGGCGACGCGCCGAAGCACGCCGCCGCCCCGTGGCTCTTCTTCTTCGTTCTCTTACTCGTGCTCGCGACGCGTCGTCGATGACGAGCGCGCTACGGGCACGGCGCCATGATCCCTTCGTCGACCATGTGCTCGACGTCGCCCGTGAAGTCCGAGTTCGGGTCGACGTCGGAGAAGCGCGTCGCCGTCTTGGGCATCGAGGCCCCACGCTCGTAGCGCGTCAGGAACGCGGCCATCTCGTCGCGCCGAATCAGCTGGCTGGGGCAGAACTTCAGCCGTCCCTGCTCGTCGAGCCCGCACCCTTTGGTGACGCTCATTCCGGCGAGGACTTCGATGTCGCCCGAGAAGACGTTCGACTCGGGAACGTCGGAGAAGCGCGTCGTCGTCCGCGGGAAGCTCGAGCCGTACCGCTTACGGACGAAGAACGCGGCCATCTGCTCGCGCGGCACCGAATCGTGCGGCGCGTAGAGCGGCCGCCCGTACGCGTCGGGCCCGACTCCGTGTGTGATGCCGTCGTGATCGAGCGCCGCGATGAACGTCGCATGCCAATCGTTCGGGTCGACGTCGGCGAAGCGAAGCGGATACGAAGGCGGCTGATACCCGGAGGCCTGGTTGAGGCGCTCGAGGAACACCGCCATGTCATCGCGCGGTACGCTGCCCTCCGGACAGAACTTCGCGCCCGCCGACGGTGCGCCTCCGTAGCACGCTCCGTCGCCGCTTTTTCCGAAGCGCGCGGCGATCCGCGAATACAGCGGCTTTCGCGCGTACCCCGCGCCGCTGTTCTGGCGCATGCCGTTCACGAAGTTCTGCCCGCCCGGGCACACGTACTCGTCGTCCCTGTACGTGTACCAAAAGGCCACGTCGACGTTCCCGCTCAAGACTTGGTCGGCCAAGCCGAACGTGTTGGCTTGTTCGTCGGGATTGCTCGCCGCGGCACCCCACCCATCAGGCGGCGTATCCCCGGGGCACAAGGGATGCGTGGTCGACGAGGACCAACCGACCTCCGTGGCCCAGAGGGGCGACGGGCCGCCGTAAATCGCGGAGAGACCGCCCTGAAGGTCGCCGAGGTCTTTCAGAACACTGTTTTTCCAGGCCTCGTCGGCGCGTGTCCAGGTGACCAAATTGTCCTTGAGCGTGCGGTATTCGCGGCCGTTGTAGGGATGGACGCCGAACGCGTCCCAGGGTCTCGCGCGCCCGACCGCGCGGAGGCGTCCGAGCGCCGCGAACAGACCGCTCCACCATCGCGCGGGGTCTCCGTTGCCGTCGTAGCTCGCGTCGATGCGCGCCTCGAGCGTCCCGCCCGAGACGATGAGCGGCGCGCCTCCGCCGTGGGGGAGCTTCACCTCGCGCCAGACGCGATCGAGGAGGTACGCGTCGGCGCTCGGCGACACCGGCAGCGTGGAGTTCCACTCGTTCCCGATCTCGTACGCGTCGGCGCGCGAACGCCCGGTGAGCTCGCTGTCGATGAGACGATTCATGCGCGCGACGTACGCGTCCGCCCACGCGCGCGTCTCGCCGCCGGGGTCCAGCGGGTCGACGTTCCCCGGCAAGAAGCTCTCGCCGTTCACGAGGACGAGGACCTTGCCGCCGCGATCGTGCATTTGACCGATGAAATCGCGCACGGCGTTCATGTCGGCGTCGCCGTCGTGGGCGCCCACGTCGACGCGGACCCACGTGAGGCCGACGGATCGGATGTCGCACGCGATCTGGTCGGCGTGCCGCGCGATGTTGATGGGACCGCCCCAGGCGTCGCGGTCGATCCAGCCCAGGGCCGTGCCCCAGAGCAAGGAGCTCGTGGCGTAGCTGCTCGCGCCCGTCGACGCGGCCTCTTCGGGAGCGTCACCGCTGCACGCGGCGACGGAGCCGAGCAACGTGAGCGCAAGAACGTGCCTCTTCGAAAGATGGATCATGCAGGACCTCCGCGGCCTGCTTCTTCACGCAGCGTGCCGCGACGATCCCCGCAGAAAACCGGCGAGCGCGACGCGTGTGGTGCTTCGAACGGCTACACCCGCACGAATCGGCTACTCCAACCTTCGCCGAGCGCTCGAGCGCGTGCGTTTCTGGATCGCCGATCGCCGCTACGCCCCGGCGCCCTCGGGCGCGAGCGCGGGCTCGGCGGGCGCCTCCTTGTCGGTGATGAGCCTCCGCAGGAGCGGCGTCAGGAGCACCAACACCACGCCGACGACGACACTCCCGCTGCCGAGCGTGGCGAAGAGCTTCGAGTAGACGGGGTTGGTCACGAGCGCGGAGCCCTGGCTCGGCTCCGGCACCATCCCCGAGAAGTCGCCGGCGAACAACGACGCGAGGCCGGTGACGAGCATCCACGCGCCCATCATGATGCCTTGGTACTGCCGCGGCGCGAGCTTGCCGATCATCGCGTAGCCGACCGGCGAGATCAGGAGCTCGCCGATGCTCTGAAGGACGTAGCTCCCGAAGAGCCACGAGAAGGCGACCATCCCCTTGTCGTCCGCGAGCGCGATGCCCACCGGGAGCGCGAGGAAGCCGAGACCCATCAGGATGAGCGACGCCGAGAACTGCTTGGGCACGTCGATGCGGAAGCCGCGCGCGCGCAGCCGCGTGAAGAGCGCCGCCATCAGCGGGCCACCCACCACGATGACCACCGTGTTGATGTTCTGGATCCACTGCGGCGCGACCTCGACGCCGAGCACCTGGCGATCGACGTTGTTCACCGCGAAGAGCTGCAGCCCGCTCGGTGCCATCTGGTAGAGCGCCCAGAACACCAGCGAGCCGATCGTGAGCATCAGGTAGGCCCACATGTTGTTCCGCTCGCGCGCGTCGCGGTGCTTCCACGCGAGCCACGCGAGCGAGAGCGCGACGACGGCGCTGATGCCCTTCACCAGCGTCTCGGTGCCGTGGGGCCGCTGGAGGAGGAACCAGACGATAGGCACGAGACCGCCGAGGACGCCGAGACCGACCGCGAAGCGCACCCTGAACTTGCGGGCGTCGACCTCGACGAGCGGCGTGTCGCGGTCGGCGAGCGTCTTCCAGAAGGTTGCAGCGAGGACGATCGCCACGATGTTCCCGATCGTCGCGAAGGTGAAGAGGCCCGAATAATTTTCGGTGAGCTGGTAGTGCCCTGCCGCGGTGAAGCCGATGAAGAAGCCGACGTTCATGCCGGCGTAGTTCCAGAGGAAGGCGCCCTCGCGGCGCACGTCGTCCGGCTTGAACCGCTGCGTGAGCATCATGTTGAGGCACGTGACGTTCAGCCCGCTGCCGGTGAGAAACAGCGCGAGTCCCCAATAAAGCAGGCTCACCGTCCCGCCAGCGATGCAGCCGCAGCCGAAGACCTGCAGCGCCATGCCGCCGACGAAGAGGTTGCGGTTGCTCAAGAAGCGACCGCCGAGGTACCCGCCGAACAGGTGCAACCCGTAGTTGAACGCGCCGAACACACCCATGACGGCGGTCGCGTCCTTCGTCGAGAAATGCAGGTGCTTCGTCGCGTACAGGACCAGCGTCGAGTACAGCACCGCGAAGCCCAGCGTCGCGAAGAGCTGGACGAAGAAGAGCACGCCCGCTCCGTCGGGGATGGCCGCCACTCGAGCTTTCAATGATGCCACGTTCGTCTCCCGGGCGTGCGTGCGGTCGTGCCTGCGCCGCTCACTTGCTCACTTGCAGGATACAGCGCCCGCCACGTCGATCGTCGACGTGCACCCGCCGCCGATGGGCTGGCTGGAGCGAGGCGCGACGGGGACGCCCGACGGGACGCAATTGCGGTAGCGCGTGCTGCCGCAGTACGCGTTCACGCCGGCGCCGCTCCGCGCCGGGGACGCGGTGAGGTAGCCGAGGTTGTCGCACGCGGTGCCGCAGGTCCCGATGAAGTGATCGGACGAGCTCGTCGACGATTCGATCTCGTTGCCGTCGCAGTCGAAGTCGAACGACAGGGCGCCGGCGAGGTTGGTGTAGCCGGCGTTGAAATAGGCCGTTTGGCCGGGAAACGCCCTCGCTTCGTTGTCGTCGCAGTCGCCGCCGGCCGCCTTGTAGCCAGCGGGCGGCGTGCATCCGAGCGTCGATCCGGTGCCGCCCACGCCGTCGCCGTCGCTGTCTTGGTAGAACGTCGTGAGCGGCTCGCAGCCGTTGCCCGCGTTGCTGTCGCAGTCTTGGAACCCGCTGTGGCACGCGATGCCGCACTGCCCGCCGGCGCAGGTCGGATCGCTGTTCGCGGCCGAGCCGCACACCTTCGAGCACGCCCCGCAGTTGGTCACCGAGTTGCCCGTGTCGACGCAGGACGTGCCGCACGATTGGGTCCCCGCCGGGCACGCGCCCACGCAGCCCGTGGGTGAGCACAGGCCGCTCGGGGCTTTGCACGCCACCGAGCACGAGCCGCAGTTCGCGGGCGCGGAGAGATCCGCCTCGCAGCCCGTCGCCGGATCGCGGTCGCAGTCGGCGCGCCCCTGCGCGCAGGTGTCGGGGACGCACTTTCCGGCGACGCACTTCGCGCTCGTGGTGAGCGGCAAGGAGCACGGCATGCACGCCGCGGAGCCGCAGCCGAACTGCGGGTCTGTCTTCTTCACGCACGCGCCGTTGCACGAGCTCTCGTCGGCGGCGCAGCCCGCGTCGGCGAGGATGATCGTCGCGCCGTCCTCCACGACGGAGCCGCCGCCGTCGATCACGATGGATCCGCCGTCGCCTCCGGTGCTTGCGTCACCGGCATCGGCGCCGCCGGCGATCTCGTCCTTGCCGTGCACGTCACCGAAATTGACGCCTGCGACGATGGAGCACCCGGTGGCGAAGAGGATCGCCGCGCCGACGAAGATGCTGGGGCGGGCGCCCATCAGAAGCTCCTCCAGAGCGCCGCGCCGGCGAAGTCGGGAGTGACCACGGGCGCGACGGCCGTGGTCGGTGCCGATTTTCCTTTGCTGGTGAGCACGAGGAAGGCGCCCACGCCGATCCCGACGACGCCCGCCGCCACCGTGATGGTGCTGACGAGCGAGAGCGTCTTGCCGCTCGAGCCGGCGTCCACGCCGGTGGGATCGCACGCGAGGTTCGGGTCGCAGTGGTCTTTTACCGTGCTCGCCTTGCCGAGCGCCATCACGCCGGTGACGACGCCGACGCCGAGGCTCGCGATGCCGATGCCGCCGACGACGAAGCCCGCGGTACGCTTTCCGTTCGATGCCGCCGTGGTCGCGCGCAGACCCGAGTCCGACGAGGACGCCGCGCTCGACGGCGACGAAGAGAGCGGTGGCGCGACCGCCGGAGACGTCGTGGACGCGGGCTCGTCCCCGAAGTCGGCGACGACGGTGGCGGTCTCGTTCTCTTTCGCCGTGATCGAGAGGGCGCGCTCTTTTCGGCCCGGCGCAGTGACGCGCAGCGCGACGGGACCTGGGTTCACGAGCGTCGTCGCGCCTGGCTCGAGGCGCGACTCGCCGCGCAGCACCTCGGTGCCGGGCGGCGCCGACGGTCCGAGCTTCACCACGACGCGCGGCACACGCGGCGCCAGCGACAGCGCGCGCTCGACCGCCACGTTGCGTCGCTTGTCTTGCGACGGTAGCGCGATCTCCACTTGCTTGAAGTGCTCGAGCGCCTCGACGAGCTTGCCCACGTGCAGCTCGCACTCGGCGACGTTGAGGAGCGTCCCCGGCGCGGGCTCGATCTTGTAGCTGGCGGAGAGGCTCGCGAGCGCCGCCGGCCAATCGCCGGACTTCATCGCCTTGCGTCCCTCCTGAAAGAGCTCATCGGCGCGCGGCTCGGCGTACGCGACGGTCGTGGTGCTCACGACGACGGCGCCACTCGCGATCGAAATCTGCGCGAGTCGCACGGCCAACGCGAAGCGGCTCGCGCGACGTCGTGTCGTAGATGGAAGGTGCGATGTCGGCATTTTTTCAGAAGCGCTGATCGAACGGATCGTCGGATTTTCCGCCGCCGGCAGGACGCGGACGCGGACGCGGGGTCACCGGCGGAGGGCCCGGCGGCGGAGACGCGGCGCTCGCGGTCGGCTTGCCGGCGGTCGGCGGCGGGACGGCAGCGTTGGTGTCGGCGCTCGGCGGCGGCGTCGGCGAAGCGGCCGCGGTCGGCGCGAACGGAGGCGGGAGATCCTTCACCTCGGGCGGAGGCGGGGCGGGCGACGCGATCGCGGTGGTGGGACGGGCCGGTGCCGCGCTGCGCGTCCCCATGAAGCGGAGCGCCGCGAATCCCAGCGTGAGGATCCCGACGAGGCCGAGCCCGAGCCCGAGGAACAGCGCGCCCTTCCCGCTCTTCGGCGGCGGGGGCTGGCTCTGAAGGAGCGCGCGGCCGGTCGTGAGCGCGTCGCCCATCGCGGTTTGCGCGAACGCGGCCGGCACGTGCTGCGGCGCGCGCGGCCCGGTCACTGCGCCCGGCGGGGGATACGGCGGCGGCGTCACCTGGTGCGGCGGAGTGAGCTGCGCGGGAGGCACGAGCCCCGCCGTTCGCGGCACGAGAGGCGCGCTCGACGGATCGCCCATCGTGATCGTCCGCGACGGCGGTCCCATGCCTCCGCCCGTGGGGACCGGCATCGTCAAATCCGCGCCGCGCGCCGCGAGCGCCTTCACGGCGTCGCGCAGCGCTTGCTGCATCGCGCGCGCATCCTGCCACCGGCTGTCCATGTCGAGGGCGAGCGCGCGATCGACGATGCCCGCGATCTCGGCGGGGACACGCGGCTCGACCTCCCGGATCGGCTGCACCGGCGCGGTCATCGCGAGGAGCAGCTCTTCGTTGCCGGTCTCCGCCATGCGTGGCCGCCGCTGCGTGAGCAGCGCGAACATCGTCGCCCCCACCGCCCACAAATCGGTTCGCGCGTCGACCTGCTGCCATCGCCCGCGCGCCTGCTCGGGCGGCATGAACGCGGGCGTCCCGATCGTCATCCCGGTCTGCGTCGCGCTCCCGTCCGAGAGCGGCTCCGCGAGCCGCGCGATGCCGAAGTCCAAGACCTTGAGGCGTTGATCATCCGTCAGGAAGAGGTTCGCCGGCTTGATGTCGCGGTGCACGACGCCATGCCCGTGCGCCGCCGTCAGCACCTCGAGGAGATCATCCATCAAGCGGACGACGTCGCGGAGCGGAAGCGGTGCTTCGTTGGGGCGCGTGAAGCGATCGAGCGACTGCCCGTCGAGCAGCTCCATCACGAGGTAGACGGTGCCGTCCTCGCTCGTGTCGTCGTCGAGCACCGCGACGGTGCCGGGGTGCCCGATCTTGTTGGCGACGTACCCTTCGCGGACGAAGCGCGCGACGAGCTCGCCGTGGGTCGACAGCTCGGGGTGGAGGATCTTCACCGCCGCGCGCTTGGTGTTGCGATGCGTGGCGGCGTAGACGGCCGCGCTCCCGCCCACCCCGAGGAGGGAATCGAGTCGCCATTTTCCGTCGAGCATCTGACCGAGACGCATCTGCGCCCGCCCGATGCCGCCCGCGGTCTGCATCCCTGTCAGGCTAGCCGATCCTGGCGACGTTTACCCTGTAGCGAAAGCGCGCCTCTCGTGGTGCAACCTGCGACCTCGTCGAGCCGTGGCTACTGCGGAGGGCGCGCCAACGAGAAGTCCGCGAGGAAGCTTGCGAGCTCCTCGAGATCCACAGGTTTCGTCAAATGCGCCTGGAACCCCGCGCTGCGCGTTCGCTGCCGATCGCGCTCCTGGCCATAGCCCGTGATGGCCACGAGCGTCACGTTTGGCAGCTGAGCCCGCAAGCGCGCGGCCAATTCGTAGCCGTCCATGATGGGCAGGCCGATGTCGAGGAGCGCAACCTGCGGAGCGAATTCGCCGGCGATGCGGAGCGCTTCCGGTCCGTCGTTGGCGACCATCGCGCGGTAGCCAAGGTGCTTGAGCGCCTCGGCCAACATGTCCGCTCCATCCGCGTTGTCGTCGACGACGAGGACGCGTTGGTGGTGTGCCTCCGCGGCGACGAGCGAAGGCAACGAAGGACTCCCCTCCGCCACCGCAACTTCGCTCCTCGGGAGACGCACCGTGAACGTGCTCCCATGCCCACGCCCCAAACTGTGGGCCGAGACCGTCCCGCCGTGCATGGCGGCCAGGTTCTTGACCAATGCGAGCCCGAGTCCGAGGCCGCCTTGAGAACGGTCGAGCGTCTGACGAGCCTGGACGAAGAGGTCGAACACCCGCGGCAAGAGCTCGTCCGAGATGCCGACGCCCGTGTCTTCGACGGAGATGAGGACGTCTGGCCCCTCGCAAGCGGCAGTGATGGAGATTCGTCCGTCCGCGGGTGTGTACTTGGCGGCGTTGGCGAGCAGGTTTGCGAAGACCTGCGTCATGCGCCCGCGGTCTACGTCCACGACGAGGCCGTGCTTCGGCACGTCGACGACGAGCGTATGTCGCCCGTTCTCGATCGCTGGGCTCGCGATCTCGATCGCCGCGGCGACCAGGGCGGCTACCCCGATGGTTTCTTTGTGCAGAACGACTTTTCCGCTCGCGATACGCGATACGTCCAGCAGATCATCCACGAGGCGCGCGATGTGCTGAGACTGGCGTTCGATGACGCTGACCTCTCGCGTGATGCCATCTTGGCTGTTAAGTTTCAGCAGATGCACCGCCGTCGCGATCGGCGCGAGCGGGTTTCGTAGCTCGTGCCCGAGCATCGCGAGAAAATCGTCCTTGGCACGGCTCGCCTCTTCCGCGGCGACCCGCGCGGCGCGTTCGCGCTCGGCGAGAGCCTTGTCTTCTTCGATGTCGCGATGCAGCCCGACCCACTCGCGGATGGTGCCATGCTGCTCGTCGAGCACGGGGACGGCACGGATCGCAAACCATCGGTACACGCCGTCACGCCGCCGCACCCTATGCTCGAAGACGAACATCGTGCGCGTCTTGACGGCGTGCTGCCACGCAAGGATGGTCGGTTGCGCATCTTCTGGATGAACGGCGCTCGCCCATCCGTAGCCTTTGGTTTCCTCTTCGGTCTGCCCGGTATACGCGCACCAGTCCGGCTGCGGGCCGCTCATCTCGCCGGTGGGTGAGTTGGTCCAGACCACGTCCCCCGTAGCTTTCACCAAGGCCCGGTAGCGATCGGCGATTCGTCGCTCCTGTTCGCGGATGGCCGCGGCTTCGCCGATGGTGAGCACTTCGAGCTCAGCGCTTCGCTGATCCGCGGTCATTCGGAGGTTCCTAGCACGCGGGAACCTCGGCAACGGGCCCCAATCGGACTACTTCGGCGCGGCCGTCGGGGTCCCGGCGCCGAGCCACGTGGATGGCTCGCCGTCCCTCTACCCGACCACCCGATTGCGGCCCTGGCCTTTCGCCTCGTAGAGACGCGCATCGGCGGCGGCGACGAGCTGCTCGGAGGTCTCGATCGCGCCGCCCAGCGTGGCGACGCCGAGGCTCACCGTGCACGTGACCGTCGCGCCGCCCAGGTCGAGCGGAGTGGCCGCGGCGATCGCGCGGATCTTCTCCGCCGTGATGCGCGCCCCCTCGATGGGGACCTCCGGCAAGAGCACCGCGAACTCCTCGCCGCCGGTGCGGCAGAAGATGTCCTGCTGCCGCAAGCGCGCCTTGATCGCGATGGCGAGCTGCGAGAGCGCCTTGTCCCCTGCGACGTGGCCGTGCGTGTCGTTCAGCTCCTTGAAGCGATCGATGTCGAAGGCGACGAGCGACAGCGCGCGGAGGTATCGCTTCGAGCGGTTGTGCTCGCGCTCGAGGGCCTCGCCGAAGTAGCGCTTGTTGAACGCCTGCGTCAGCGCGTCCACCGTCATGAGACGGTAGATCTCCTCGTGGTACGTCGTCTCCAGATCGTCGCCCGCCATGTACTTGAGGATGGAGAGGCCGACCTTGATCTGGTCGCCGTGCTGGAGGATGACCCGGCCCGAGGCCTTCACGTCGCGGATGTAGGTGCCGTTCGTGGAGCCGAGATCCTCGATGACGTGCGAGCCGGCGGCGAAGGTGATGCGCGCGTGGTGGCGACTCACGGTCTCTTGATCGATCGGCAAGTCACAGCGCCCCGAGCGCCCGATCTCGAACGTGCCGCGCGCCAGCGTCGCGCGACGCCCCAGCTCCGGTCCGTAGATCACGACGAGGCACGCCCCCTGCGCGCCGGACGCGCGCTTGCCCGGGTATCCCGGCGGCTGAAACGCGGTCGGGCTCGTCTCCGGCTGTTGCCCCTTCGTTCGGCGTGTCGTGGCCAAGGACCGCGATGCTACCATCCGTGGCCCACGGAAGAGGAGGGATCCACGATGAGCCTCACGACGTCGCCGGCATGGGCCGCGCTCGCCACGCACCACGCCGAAATCAAGGGCGTCCACATGCGCGCGCTCTTCGCCGAGGACAAGGAGCGCTTCTCGCGGTTCTCAATCGAGCACGGCGATCTCTTCGTCGACTACTCGAAGCACCGCGTGACCAAGCAGACCATGGGTCTGCTGCTCGCCCTCGCCGAGCAGCAGAAGGTCGGCGAATGGCGCGACAAGATGTTCTCCGGCGGCCGCATCAACGGCACCGAGAACCGCGCCGTCCTCCACGTCGCGCTCCGTAACCGCAAAAATTCGCCGATCTTGGTCGACGGCAAAGACGTGATGCCGGAGGTGAACGCGGTGCTCGCGAAGATGCGCATCTTCACCGAGCAAGTCCGCAGCGGCGCGTGGAAGGGCCACACCGGCAAGCGCATCACCGACGTCGTCAACATCGGCATCGGTGGATCCGATCTCGGACCGGTCATGGCGACCGAGGCGCTGCGCCCGTATTGGCAGAAAGGCCTCGCCGCGCACTTCGTCTCGAACGTCGACGGCACGCACCTCACGGAGACGGTGAAGCCGCTCGATCCGGAGACCACGCTCTTCATCGTCGCCTCCAAGACGTTCACGACGCAGGAGACGCTCATGAACGCGCGGTCCGCGCGTGATTGGCTCGTCGGCCGCCTCGGCACCGAGGCCGCGGTTCCCAAGCACTTCGTCGCGGTCTCGACGGCAACCGAAGAGGTGAAGAAGTTCGGCATCGACACGAACAACATGTTCGCGTTCTGGGACTGGGTCGGCGGCCGCTACTCTTTGTGGAGCGCCATCGGCCTCCCCATCGCGACGGTCATCGGTATGGACGCGTTCGAGGAGCTGCTCACCGGCGCCCACGAAATGGACGAGCACTTTCGCACCGCGCCGCTCGAGAAGAACATTCCGGTCATCCTCGGCATGCTCGGCGTCTGGTACATGAATTTCTTCGGCGCCGAGACGCACGCCATCTTGCCGTACGACCAGTACATGCACCGCTTCCCCGCGTATTTCCAGCAGGGGGACATGGAGTCGAACGGCAAAGGCGTCACCCGCGGCGGCGCGCGCATCACCGACTATTCGACGGGCCCCATCGTGTGGGGCGAGCCCGGCACCAACGGCCAGCACGCCTTCTACCAGCTCATTCACCAGGGGACGCGCATCGTTCCCGCGGACTTCCTCGCGCCTATCGAGACCCAGAACCCGCTCGGGCACCACCACGAGGTCCTCCTCGCGAATTTCTTCGCGCAGACCGAGGCGCTGATGAAGGGCAAAACCGAGGCGGAGGCGAAGGCGGAGCTCGAGGCGGCGAAGGTCCCGCCCGAGCGCGTCGCGGAGCTCACGCCGCACAAGGTCTTCACCGGCAACCGACCGACGACGTCGATCCTCTTCCAGAAGCTTACGCCGAAGACTCTCGGCCGGCTCGTCGCCATGTACGAGCACAAGATCTTCACGCAAGGCTGCATCTGGGACATCTACAGCTTCGACCAGTGGGGCGTGGAGCTCGGCAAGCAGCTCGCGAAGAAGATCGAGCCGGAGCTTGCAGGCGCGGGCGAGGTGACGACGCACGACGCGTCGACGAACGGCCTCATCAACAGGTACAAGCGGCAGAGGACGTCGTGAGGGGCCGCCATCCGCCGGGGCTTGCGGTCGGGTTTGCGGGCTGCGCGCTCGTCGTCACTGCGCTCGGCGCGTTCGCGAGCTGCTCCTCGAGCAGCGGAGGCGCCGCGCCCGTTTCAACGGCGGACGCGGCGGTGTCTCCATGTGGGAGCACGCACGTCTTCTGTGACGATTTCGATCAGGGCGCGCTCGGCGCGCGTTGGGACGACCGAAACGTGACGGGCGGCCCGCTCGACGTCGACGACGCGAGCTTTCGTTCGCCGCCGTTCGCGCTGCGTGCGCGTTCGCCAAGCCAAGCCGCCGCGCGCTCGGTCGTCCTCTACAAGAAGCTGCCCGAACCGTCCGCCGGCAAGCTCCGCTGCGACCTCGACGTGCTCTTGCGCCAGCGCGCGGGTGGCGCCGCGGACGTCTTCGAGTTGCGCCTCTCCGCAGCTCCAGCCGGCACCTTCTATTACGCGTACCTGCAAGCCACAGACACCGGCACGCTCGTGGGACAAGAGCTCGCCTTCCCCGACGGCGGCAAGACCACGAGCCTCAACCCGGTCGCCGACGTCCAGAACGGCGCCTGGCACCACCTCCGCTTCGATACGGACTGGAAGACGATCTCGTTCGCCTTCGACGGTCAGCCCGCGCACACCGAGACGATGACCGTCGCGACCGGCGCCGCACCGCAGCTCGCCGTGGGTCTCGTGTACACCGAGGGCGGAGGTCCGTTCGACTTCCTCTTCGACGACGTCGCGTGCGACACGGTGCCGTGAGGCTCAGTCGCCTTCGGCGCGAGGGTTGATGCCAAGCGCTCGTGCGCGAAACCCCTCGGCGGCCTTGGCGTCGCCGGACTTGGCGTAGACGCGCGACGCCGTCATGAAGAGGTCCGCGGACACGAGCGGCATCGCGAGGGCCTTGTCGATCGAGGCCTTCGCGTCGGCGACGCGCCCGTTCGCGAGTTGCGCGCGCGCCAGGGCGACGTAGCTCGGGCTCCCTGGGCGCAGCGCCACGTTTTTTTCCAAGAGCGCGAGCGCGCGCGGCGCATCGTTCGTCGCGAGGTAGTACTCCGACGCGTGCCAGTACATGGCCTCCGGGTACTTCGCGACGAGGCGCTCGTAGCCCTCGCGCGCCTTCGCCTCGAGCGCGGCGGTCTCCTTCTCGCGTCCGCCGATCAGCGCGTACTCGGCCGCGAGGGCATGCGAAAACTCTGGATCGTCCGACATCGCGACGACCTTCTCGTAGCGCGCCGCCGCGGCGTCGTGGCGGCCCTGCATCCCCAGCGTCTCCGCGAGGTGCTCGGCCGCCGCGACGTGCGTGGGGACGCGCGCCACCGCCTCGCGAAAGAAATCGATCGCGAGGTCGAGCTTCCCGGTCGCCACCTTCTGGATGCCGCGCTGCACGTTCAGGTGCGCCACGATGAGCGGGTTCGTGTCCATGATGAGATCCTCGGCCGCCTCGAACGCCGCGTCGGCCTCGTCCTCGTGCCCGAGATCGTGTTCGAGCTGCGCCTCGCGGATCCACGTCGACGTCGACGGACGCAGTCGGCGCGCTTCACGGAGCTTGGGGATGGAGACCGCGTAGAGCCCGTCGTTCCAGTCCAGCTCGGTCTCGAGATCGACGCCGCGCGCGGGATCGGAGAACGCGTCGCGCGCCCGCTTCAGATCGGCGCGCGACTCCTTGAAGCGATGGAGGCTCTGCTCCTGCTCCGCGCGCATCAAGTAGCACTTCGCGTCCTGCCTCGCGGCTGCGGGCGTGTCGGGAGGATCCTTCGCGAGCGCGATGCATCTCGTCGCCTCGTCGATGCCGAGCTGAATCTCGTCGGGATCGTCGCGCAGTCGACCACGCGTGTGGTGCGCGGCGCTGAGCGTCGTGAGGTTCGTGAGCAGATCGGGCCGCTCGCGCGTGAGGCGCAAGAGCTCGCCGATCTCTTCGTCGAGGTTGCCGAGGTAGATGTCCGCGCTCGTCGTCGGCAGCTCGCGCGCCGTCTTCGGACGCCCACGCAGGGCGCGCGCGTCGCGACTCGCGGCGACGCTCGCCGAACGAGGCGCTGGGCCGTTGCGGCGAACGACGATGACGACGACGCCCAGGGCCGCCGCGACGACGAGCCCTCGGACGACCCACGTCCGCGCGGGAGGCGTGCGCATCACCGTCCACCCTACGCGGGGTGGTGGATCTTGGGTACATCCTACCTGGACACACATCGGTCCTAGCCCGGGAATTCATGCGTAATTTACATACCCACATTGTGGCATAACCGGTGCAGACCCTTGCGCCATGAAGAACGCCTTCGTCCTCGGGCTCGCCGCGCTGGCCGTCGTGTTGGGCGCCGAGGCCCCGAGCCATGCGTCCGATCATGCCGACGGTCTCACGACCACGCTCGATCGCGCCGCAGACCTCACGGACATCTACACGTTCACGAGCCCCGAGGACGACAGCAAGCTCGTCCTCGTCATGAACGTCACCCCGTTCGCGTCGACCCGCTCGCGGTTCTCGAACGCGGTCGACTACGTCTTTCGCATCCGCCCCATCGACGACGCGAAGACGCTCAAGCCGACCGCCGACGCCTCGCGCGAGCAGAAGATCGTTTGCTCGTTCGCGGGCGGCATGCCGGTCATCGAGCCGAAGCAGCGCGCGACGTGCGCCTTCCACCTCGGCGGCGCCTCCAGCGAGTCGGTCCAATTCGACACCCGCTCGTCGAGCTTCGGCGCCGGCGGCAGCGTGGCGAAGAACGGCGTCCGCGTCTTCGCGGGGGTCCGCTCGGACTCCTGGTTCTTGGATCTCGGCAAGACCGTCAAGTTCATCTCCGGGACCAACGTAGCGAAGAGCTCCGGAGTGAACGGCCTGCATGGCCAGAACGTCCTCAGCATCGTCGTCGAGATCGACAAGGCGCGCCTCGCAGGGCCCCTCCTCGCCGTCGCCGCGCAAACGGTCCGAAAGTGAGCACGGAGAGAACCATGAAGACGTCCCTCTTTGGAGCCCTCGCCCTCGTCTCGCTCGTCGCCGCCTACGGGTGCAGCGCGAACAACGCCACGCCGCCGCCCGACGACACCGAGGATCAGCTCGTGGGCTTCAAGGGCAACGTCGACCACGCGGGGATCGTCGAGGCGACGACGATGATGCTCGTGAAGGCGCCCGTCGCGCTGAACCTCGGCGGGCTCGACCCGTTCAACACGGCGGACCCGTTCCACATCGAGGCCGGCAAATTCAAGGACACGTTCGTGAGCAACCTCGCCAAGTACGACGCGGCGGACGGCGTCGTGGGGTGGACGCCGGCGCAGACCGAGGCGTGGACGTCGCGCATGGCGGCGGGAAACTACCTCGTCGTCGATACGTCGAAGCCGTGCGACTTCGCGGCGCCGCACACGTACCTCGAGATCGAGCGCGCGGGCCTGACGGGCAAAGAGCACCAGACCTGCGGCGGCCGGATGCCCAACGAGGACGCGCTCGACGTGACGCTGAATTTCTTGATTCGCGGCCCGGGCGCGTCGGCGGAGGACGACGAGGCGATCACCGACGGCGTCGATCAAGCGACGACCCGCAGCCACGCGACGTTCCCTTACCTCGCGGAGGCGAACGGAATCTGATTCCCGTTCGGGACGTCGCTCAACGCCCGCCGGCCTTGAAATCGCGCGCGATCCGGCTCTTCGTGAGCTCCATGGTTCCTTCTGGCATCGTCGTCTTGGCGAGGCGCTCGAGGAGAGTGCCCTCCTGAACGAGACCATGCGCAACCGCGTCGGCGACGAAGGTGATGTGCTCCAGCTGGGTGCGCGTCATCCGCAGAGCCTCGCGCGCGCGAGCACCGCGGGGTCGCGCCGTTGGAGCTCCGCAACGCGCGCGTGGTACGCGAGGCTGCGTTCCTCCGCGAGCAGGTGCGGGTCCATTGGGGAAGTGTACCACCGGCGTAGACCAGGCCCGGGGGGTGCTCTAAAGTCCCGTCCGTGAGCAACGAGACCGCGGAAAAACCCACCGATCAGCCCGGAAACTTCGTCGCGGAGACCATCGCCGCAGACGTCGCGGCGGGGAAGAATGGCGGGCGCGTCGTGACGCGGTTCCCTCCGGAGCCGAACGGCTACCTCCACATCGGGCACGCGAAGGCGCTCTGGATCAACTTCAGCGGCGCCGCCGACAACGGCGGCACGTGCAACCTGCGGTTCGACGACACGAACCCCGAGGTCGAGGACGCCACGTACGTCGACCAGATCAAGGCCGACATCCGCTGGCTCGGCTACGACTGGAAGGATCGCGAATTTTACGCGAGCGACTACTTCGGCAAGCTCTACGACTACGCCGTCGCGATGATCGAGGCCGGCAAGGCCTACGTCGACTCGCGCACGCTCGAGGAGATCCGCGCCACCCGCGGCGACTTCTACAAGCCGGGCGAGGAGAGCCCGCACCGCAGCCGCTCGGTCGCCGAGAGCCTCGATTTGTTTCGCCGCATGAAGGCCGGCGAATTCCCGGACGGCGCGCACGTCCTCCGCGCGAAGGGGGACATGGCGGGGACCGACGTGAAGATGCGCGATCCGGTCATGTACCGCATCCGCCACGCGCACCACCACCGCACCGGCGACGCGTGGAAGATTTACCCGATGTACGACTGGGCCCACGGCCAGAGCGATTTCATCGAGGGCGTCACGCACTCCCTCTGCTCGCTCGAGTACGTGAACCATCGGCCGCTCTACAACTGGTTCCTCGATCAGATCGGCGCCCCGGCGGACGCGCGGCCCGTGCAGATCGAGTTCGCGCGCCTCGCCATCACGTACACCGTGCAGAGCAAGCGCCTGCTCCGGCAGCTCGTCGAGGAGAAGCACGTCACGGGGTGGGACGATCCGCGCATGCCGACCCTCGCAGGTTTGCGGCGCCGCGGAGTAACGGCGGAGGCGATCAAAGCGTTTTGCGAGCGCACGGGCGTGTCGACGCGCAACGCGGTCGTCGAGGTGTCGCTCTTCGAGCACGCGATCCGCGAGCACCTGAACGCGACGAGCCCCCGTGTGATGGCGGTGCTTCGGCCGCTGAAGGTGACGATCGAGAATTTCGCGGAGGGCGAGGTCCACTGGTTCGACTGCCCGTACGATCCGGAGAAGCCGGACGGACCGTCGCGCAAAGTGCCCTTCAGCAACGTCCTCTACATCGAGCAGGACGACTTCATGGAGGTGGCCGCGAAGAAATGGTTCCGCCTCGCGCCCGGCGCAGAGGTCCGGCTCCGGTATGCCGCCCTCGTCACGTGCAAAGAAGTGAAGAAGGACGCGGCCGGCAAGGTCATCGAGCTCGTGTGCACGTGGGACCCGCAGAGCAAAGGCGGCGCGCCGCACGACGGACGCAAGGTGAAGGGCACCATCCACTGGGTGAGCGCGAGCCACGCCAAGGACGCCGAGGTGCGCCTCTACGATCGCCTCTTCTCGGTCGAGAATCCGACCGCCGGCGAGGAGAAGGACGCGTTCTTGAAGCACCTGAACCCCGGCTCGCTCGAGGTCGTGAAGGGCGTGAAGGTGGAGCCGAGCCTCGCCTCGCTGAAGACGCTCGATCGCGTGCAGTTCGAGCGCATCGGGTATTTCTGCGTCGACGCGGACTCGAAGGACGGCGCGCTCGTCATGAACCGGACCATCACGCTCAAGGACGGCTGGGCGGCGCAGGCCGCGAAGTAAGCGCAGACGATGCGGAGCCGCCCGCGCGTCAAGCTCACGCTCGCGCCGGGGGCGATCTACCCGGGGACGACGTTCGTCGCGGAGCTGCTGGTCGAGAGCCGCTCCGAGACGCCGTGCGACTTCATCGAGATCGAGCTCCACGCGTTCGAGCAGATGTTCACGGGCGGCGGCAACTCGCGCCGCGCCTCGGTGCACACGCTGAGCCGCTTGCACGTCCGCCACGAGCCCGGAGTGCTCGCCGCCGGATCACGCACGTTCGCCGGGAAATTCCCGATCGCGAGCGATTCCCCCGCGTCCTTCACCGGCGCCGAGAGCTCGATCCAGTACATCTGCAAAATACACGTATCGATCCCTTGGTGGCCCGATCGACGCGAGTCGTACGTCGTGCCCGTGCGATGGGCGCCGCGCGCGGTCGCCGAGCCACAGCCGCAGACGTTCGCGACGAACACCGCGGGGCCGACCGGCGGGGCGCCGTACATGGAGGCGGCGCTCGATCGGACGGAGATCGTCGCGGGGGAGGCGGTCAGCGGATCGCTGTCCCTCGCGAACGTACCGGCGAAGAAAATCCGGGAGGTGCGGGCGACCATCCTCGGGCTCGAGCACCGCCACGCGACGTTCGCGAGCGATCTCTACGCGGCGCGGCTCGGCGCGCAGATCCACGCCGGCGGTCCGGCCGAGGGATCGTCCGTTCCGTTTCGCCTCGCCTTTCCCGCGCACGTCGCGCCTACGTTCCAGGCGCACCTCTTCCACCTCGACTACCAGCTCGAGCTCCGCGCGGACGTCGCGCTCGGGAGCGATGTCGTGCTGCGTGTGCCGATCGTGGTTCAGCCCGCCGAGAGCAACGCGGGGCGGCGCGTGCGCGAGGGACGCGTGGCCCCGGTCGGTCGTGAGAGACGTGCCGTGGTGTGGAACGACGTCGCGGCGCGCCTGGGTCTCGTGAACGACGCGGAGCAAGAGCGGATGCTCCTCACGGCAGGCGACGTGTCGCTCGTCGTTCAGATGGAGGCGCGCGGCGGCGACATGTTCGTGAGCGCGGCGCTGTCGTGGCCGCCGCTCGGGATCGATCTGACACTGGGAAAGCGCGAGTGGACGAGCCTGTTCGGCGATCACGTCGACGTCGCGCACGACAAGGCCTCGCGCAAATTCACGATCCATGCGCGCGAGCACGCGCAAGCGCAGGCGCTCCTCTCGCCCGCCCTCTTGGACCTGCTCGTCGAGCTCGACGTCGTCCATGTCGACGATCACGGCGCGCGCCTCGCGCACCGAGGAAACGCGCAGGTGGTCGATCGGCTGATTCGTGCTGTCGCGCGCTACAAGGCGATCGCGCTGGCGCTCGCGACTGCGCTGCCTACCGTGCCGCCGCCCGCTGCCATGGCCGCGCACGTGCCGACGTGGGAGGCTTTCGCGGCGCGACTCCACGGACGGCTCGAGCGCGGTCGCATGTGGATTCGCGGCACGTGGGGGACCGATCCCGTCGAAGTCGGGACGCTCTGGGGCGAAAAGGGCGAGATCGCAGGGGCGCGCGTCGCCGTCGTGCTCGATCCTCCGATGGACGTGGATCTCGACGCGCCAACGACGTCGCAAGCCGCGCGCGCCGCGCTTCGTGAACTCTCCGCGAGCGCGGCCACGCACTATTCCGCGAGCGCGCTCGCGGTTCTCTTGCCCGATGCGCTCGTCGATCCGCAGACCACCGAGCCGCTCCTCGAGCGATTGTGCTCCGCCGCGCGTGCCCTCCGCGGTCAGATCGCCGCGGGTCCGTTCCGCTGACGCTGCGCATTCGAGCGCGTCACGTTCGGCTGGCGAGATCTCCCTGCACGCGCACGCGCCAGATGTGAAAGCGATCGGTCGCGTTCGCGTGGAAGTAGACGAAGCCGTCTTTCCCCCACGCGGGTCGCGACGACATGTGATCTCCCTCGGTGAGCTGAACGAGCCCCGATCCGTCGGGGCGCACCGCGAAGAGGTTCGCCTGCACGTACTTGTCGTCGTTGCCGTGCGCCGAGCAAAAGGCGAGGTAGCGGCCGTCGGGCGACCACGCGGGCTCCACGTCGTCGGCGGGGCCTTCGGTGATCTGATGCGCCTCGCTCCCGTCGGCGTTGGCGACGAAGACGTGCGCGTGGCTCCCGGTCGTGCGCGAGAATGCGATGCGCCTCCCGTCGGGGCTGAACGCTGGCGCCGATCCGGATCCGACCACCGTCACCCCTGTGCCCAGAAGATCCGACATGCCGAGCGCGTGATCGAAGTGCCGCGCCGATCGCCAGCCCGACTCGAAACGCGCGACATTGACGAGCGACATCGCCATCGTCTGCCCGTCCGGTGACATCGCCGGCCACTCGGCCACCAAGTACGGATCGCCGGCCTCCGCGAGAAAGTTCGTCTGCGCAGGCGATTTTCCCATCGTTTGCATCAGCGCCTTCGCGGAGTTCTTCGTCTGCGAGACGAAGATGAGCCCCGAGCCATCGGGCATCCACGTCGGCTCGAGACCCATCGTGTCCTTCGAGGTGTAGAGCGGAGGCGACGCGCGTACGGCACCGACGTCGGCGAGCGACCTCACCTCCACGCGCGGCACCGCGTCCGTCGACGACGCGACCTCGTACGCGATCGACTTTCCATCGGGCGAGATCGCTGGATCGAACTCGTTCTCGCTCGAGCGCGTCACTTGCTCGAGCTCCCCCGCGGCGTCGGTGGTCGCGACCGGGCGGCGCAGCGTCGCCGAGCACGCCATGAGCGGCATCGCAGCCGCGAGCAAGAGCAGCGTTCGCACGGCCTTCTCCTCTTCAGTACGGGTTGGCGGTGTTCTGCGAGAGCTTGCCACCCCAGGTCTGCGCGGCGCCGTTGCTCGCGCCCGGTGACGGAGCGGGCGCAGGCGCCGGCATCACCGCCGGAAATCCTGCGTACGGATTGAACACCTGCTGGAAGCCCGGCATCTTCGGGAACAAGAACTGCGGCGTGCGCGACCAGTCGCCGAGCATGATCGTCGTTCCGCTTCCGCCGAGGTGCCCGAGCGCGTCGTACGCGTGCATCATGACGTGCATCGGCGTGACGTTGGCGACGGACGCGCGCGTCTCGTCGGCGGTGGCCTTGGCGAGCGCGATGCGCGACGTGGCCTCGGCCTTCGCGGCGGTGATCTTCGACGACGCGTCGGTCTCCGCCCGGATGCGATCGATCTGCGCCTGTTCGAGGAGCAGCTTCTTCTCGGTCTGCTTGTTGCGCAGCTCCAAATCGAAGCGGTACTTCTCCTGCTCCGTGGAAGCCTGAATCTGGATCTTGTCGACCTCCAGCTTGCTCGTGGCGGTGAGCTTGCTCTGCTCGGCCTGGGCCTGGAGCTCGAGCTTCTTTTGCGCGGTCTGCGCTTCGAGCTCCAGCTTCTTCTGCTCGGAGGCGGTCTCGAGCTCCAGCTTCCGCGTCTGGGCGGCGAGCTCGAGCTGGCGCTTTTTCTGCATCGCCGCGTTCTCCATCAGCTGCTTGTCGCGGAGCGACTGCTCTTGCGACACGACGCGCTCGGTCTCGGACTGCCGGATCTCCGGCGCGTACGCGACGTTTTCGATGTTCACGCGAGAAATTTCGATGTGCTTGCCCTTCAGGCGATCGCGCAGCTGCTTCTCGACGGCGTCCTCGATGACGCCGTTGCGCTTGTGAAGGTCCAGGTACGACGTGGTCGCGAAGACGCCGATCGCCGCGCTCTGGAACTCCGGGCCGATGATCTCGTCGAAGTAGTTGGGCCCAATCTCGGTGTCGAGGAGGTACAGCTCCGACACGATGGGCCGGTAGGTGACCGCGATCGCGAGATCGAGCGGCAGCCCCTCTTGCGAGAGCGCATGCAGCGTCTTCTTCGACGTCGAGAACGTGACGTCGAAGTCGACGACGGTCGGGCACGCGGCCTCGGCCTTCCAGAACGGGCACGGCGTCTTGTAGCGGCCGGGCTGGAGGACCTCGTGCTGAATTCCGCCGTTGCTCGGATCGAAGAGCAGCGCGCGATGGCCAGGCTGAACGGTGACACCTGCCGCGCACCCCGCACCCATGGTGAGCGCGTACAGCGCGACGACAGACAAGCCCATGATCGAGAGTGAACGCATGAGAGCACCCGTCTGGCGGCGGAATGACCGCGCGCCTCTTCGTTTGGTTTTGGTTTCTAGGACGACGATCGAGAGTCGTGAGCAGTCAGGTCGTGCGCGTCGAGACGGCGTTGAGATCGATGCCGTCGAGCCAGCCGGCGAGATCGCGGCCGATTTCCATCATGCAGCGGTACATCGTGTGCGCGCCCTTGTCCGGAGGCACGAGCCCTCCCTGGCGGCAGCTGGTCTGCGTCTGCGCGAGGTACACGTTGCCGGCGCGCGCGCGGAGCGTGGCGCGGACGCCGATCGAAAAGATCACGCGGCCGTCGTCGTAGACGGCGTCGGCGGCGGTCACCTCGACGGACAGCTGCCATCCTTCACGCGCCGTGGCGTGCGTGCGGTGACCGTCGGCCCACGGAACGGTCGCCGACGCGATGGCGTGGCCGAGGGCGGTCTCGATGTCGCCGTACTCGACGTTGCTGCCGCGCATGTGGAGCGGATCGTTGACCGCGGTGGAGCGCGTGACGACGCGGAGCGGGACGGTGGTGGGATCGGTCAGCGGGACCCCCGCCGCGGTCATGAGCGGGACGATCTGCGGCGTCGACCCGCACCCGAGGGCGCAGGTCGTGGCGAGTGCGAGGAGGAGGCCGAGAGTGCCGCGCGGGCTCATGGCCAAGACGTTTTGCAAACGTCACGCCGCGGCTGCTTTTCCGCGATATTTGCGGGGACTGTGCACCCAAAGGTGGCGCAGGGCGGCGACAGGGCGAGATCGCGCGTGCTTGGCGCCCCGGTGAAGCGGGGCACACGAGGCGCCGCGCCGCTACTTCACGTACCGCATGCAGCTGGTGATGCGCTGGACGTTGCACCAGACGCCGAAGAAGACGGTGCGGAGCCGCATGCCTCTTGAGCCTTGAGCGTCAGAGCACGCGTGCAAGGCGGCCTTCGGGGCCGCGTCACTTCTTGCGGCGAACCCGCTCCAGAAATTCCGCATCCACGAGATCTTGTGGCCGGGCTGCAGCCCGCTTGTTCGCGATCAAGTCGTCGATCGAGATGACCTTCACCGCGACACCGTCCAACTCCGCCCGGACGGCGTGCTCGAAGAGAGCTTCGGAGGTCACGCCGTCGATGGCGCGCATGAAGTCTATGCGCAGCGGCGGTTGTCCAAGAAACACGACGTCGGATGGGGCGAGAGCTCGCAGACCATCCACGACGCCGCGCGGCGCCCCGAATCGCGCCAATGAGTCGGCGGCGCGTCCGAGATTCGCGTCGTTACCCGCAAGCACGAGATCGATGTCTTTCGTCGCGCGCGGGCGACCGTGGAAAGCCACCGCGTACCCACCGACGATGACGAACTCGACGCTACCGCGTACGAGCTCCTCCAATAGATCTCTGAAGTCGGGGGCTAGGTCCACTCACACCTCCCATGGCGCGCATCTCGTCGATCAAGAGGGTCACGGCTCGAATCCGCTCGCCAGGGGTGGCCAACGCCCAAAAGGCGAGATCTGCCTCCTCCATCGCCGCGAACCCCTTCACGACGCCGCCGGTCCAGGTCGCCCGCCGATGTTCTGCGCGTGCTTCCCGCGCTTGCTGATCGTCGTTCGCCATCCCGACAAGTGTAGCACTTTCGAGCAGCTCTCGATCCGCTTCGCGGCGTCGCCTTCCCGTTGGGTGGACGGTCTTCCTGACCTGCCCCCCACTCGGGTCCATCGATTTCTGAGTAACGTCGACTCAGCCCTCGCGCGACTCCTGCTGTTAAGCTGCCGCGGTGGACGGAGACGCCGCACGCGAGTGCCTGACGCGTGGCGATGCCTTGATGAAGGCAGGCGCCGTCGCGGCGGCGATCGACGAGTACCTTGCCTTCGCGGGTTGGGCCGAAGCTGCTGGGTTCACCCTAAAGGCCGTTGCGGTGCGCAAACGGGTATTGAGAGGCTTCGCCTCCGAGGTGCGCCGTCCGGTAGTCGCGCGACGGCACGACGGCGATGTCGGGCTGCGGCTCCGACTCATCAGCCGCGAGGATCGGCTGTCGCCGGACCTCAAGGATCGCGCCGGCGCGCTTTGGAGTCGGGCCCGCCCGCGTTTGCGATAGCCACGCGGCCCGTCGACGAACAGAATGCCGGCGTGCGCAACCGACAACCCTGGGTGGTCTCCCTCTCGCTCCTCGTGTCTGCCGCGTGCGGGCCGTCGCTGCCCTCCGCGGCGCCGGCGCCCTCGGTCGGGTCGGGCGCACCGATCCAAAAGAGCGCCGAGCCCGTGCCCACGTTGGAGCTTCCGCGTGACGTCGTCGCCGTCCGCGAGCGCGTGGAGCTCGTCATCGATCCGGAGGCGCCGAACTTCCGCGGGGTCGCGGATCTCGAACTGTCGCTCGCCGCGCCGCGCGACGTCATCTGGGTTCATGGGCGCGGGCTTCACGTGACTCGCTTGGAGATCAACGCGGGCGGGCCTCCGATCGCCGCGCAATGGGAGGACGCGCACCCGAGCGGAGTCGCGCGGATCCTCCTCGCGAAGCCGCTGCCCGCAGGCAAGGCGACGCTGCATTTCGAGTGGGAGGCGCCGTACGTGAAGGGGACGCGCGGGCTCTACGTCTCGAAGCAAGGCGGGCTCGCGTATGCGGCGACGCAGTTCGAAGAAATCGACGCGCGGCGCGCGTTTCCTTGCCTGGATCAGCCGTCCGCGAAGATCCCTTACGAGATTGCGCTCGTGGTTCCTCGCGCAGACGCCGCGATCTCCAACGCCGCCGAGGTCGGGCGCGATGTGCTGCCGGCCGAGCGCGTGCGCGTGCGTTTCGCGCCGACGCTGCCGATCCCGAGCTACCTCGTCGCGTTCGCGGTGGGGCCGTACGACGTCGTGTCCGCGCCGGACATCCCGCCGAGCGCGATCCGCAAGAAGGCGATCCCGTTGCGCGGCGTCGCGGCGAAAGGGCGCGGCCCCGAGCTGGCCTACGCGATGGCGAGCACCGGCGCGATCGTCGCCAAGCTCGAGGAGTATTTCGGCCTCCCCTACCCGTACGACAAGCTCGACATGCTCGCGATCCCCGATCGCCAAGGCGCGATGGAGAACGCCGGCGCGATCACCTTCTCCGAGGACACGCTCCTCGTCGATCCGAAGAGCGCGCCCGATTGGCAGATGCGCGCGTTCGGCAGCGTCGTGACGCACGAGCTCGCGCACCAGTGGTTCGGCGATCTGGTGACGATGCGATGGTGGGACGACATCTGGCTCAACGAGGCCTTCGCGACGTGGGCATCCGCCAAGATCGCCGACCGTTGGGATCCCAAGGTCCGGAGCAGCTTGCTCCTTCTCGAAGGCGTGCAAGGTGCGATGAGCGCCGACGCGCTGGCGAGCGCGCGCGCCATCCGACAGCCGATCGCCACCAACGACGACATCGAGAACGCGTTCGACGGCATCACCTACCAGAAGGGCGCCGGCGTCATTCGAATGTTCGAGCGCTGGGTGGGCGAAGACGCCTTCCAGAAAGGGGTCCGCGCGCACCTCGAGAAGAACCGGTTCGGGAGCGCGACGTCCGACGAATTTTTGGCCGCGGTCTCGGCGGCCGCGGGCAAGGACGTCGGCGCGGCGATGCACACGTTCCTCGACAAACCCGGCGTGCCGTTCCTCGAAGTGTCGGCGGTCTGCGACGGCGCGCCGCATCTCCATGTCGTCCAGTCGCGTTATCTTCCGACCGGCTCCACCGGCAACGCAAACGTGACGTGGAAGCTGCCGATGTGCGCGCGCTACGGCGTCAAAGGCTCGCCGCCGAAGGAGGCGTGCGCGCTCCTCGAGGGGGAGCAGACCGACGTTCCGCTCGCGGCGTGCCCGGAGTGGGTCATGCCCAACGCGCGCGCGGGCGGCTATTTCCGCTTCGCGCTCGCATCGGCCGATCTCGCGAAGCTTCGGAAGGGCGGCCTCAAAGAGCTCGACGTCGCCGAGCGGATCGCGTTCGGCAACGGGCTGCGCGCGGCGTTCAACCGCGCCGCGCTTCCCTTCGGCGACATCCTCGAGGCAGCGAGCGCCCTCGCGAACGATCCGACCAACGAGGTCGCGCGCGAGCCGATGGGCTTCCTCGGCACGGCCCACGAGTGGCTGTACGGCGATCCGGCGCGACTGGGCGTGGAGGCGTACACGCGCACGCTCTTCGGACCCGTCGCAAAGAATCTCGGCTTCGAGCCCAAGAAGGGCGAGGACGCGACGCGCGGCGCGCTGCGGAGAGACGTCCTCTACGCGCTCGTCGATCAGGGGAAGGATCCCGGCGTACGCGCGGAGCTGAAGAAGCGCGGTCGCGCGTATTTCACCGACGACGGCGCGCTTCACGACGCGGCGGCTTCGTCCGACTTGCGCAGCCTCACGCTCCGCGTCTGGGCGGAGGACGGGGACCGCAAGACGTTCGACGTGCTGCGCGCGGCGCTCGGCAAGACGGAGAACGCCGTCGATCGCGACCGCCTCATCTCCGCCGCGGCATCGGTGCTAGATGCCGACGCCGCCGAGCAAGGCCGCCGTCTCGCCCTCGATCCTGCGCTGCGCGGCAACGAGATGACCACACCACTGTGGATTCAGTTCGGTCGCGTCGAGACGCGGGAGGCCGCGTGGACATGGCTCAAGGCCAACTACGACGCCGTGTTTGCGCGCCTCAAAGACGTTCCGTTCGGCGCGAACCAGCTGGTGGCGATGCCGCGCGGCTTTTGCGACGAGGCGCACGCCGCCGAAGTGAAGGCGTTCTTCGAGCCGCGCATGGGCGCGTTCGACGGCGGCCCGCGCGATCTTGCGTCGACGGTGGAGGACATCCGACTCTGCACGAAGCGCCGCGCGACGCACGAGGCATCGATGAAGGCGTTCTTCACGCGGAAGTGACGGTCACGTGCAGCGCGTCGCGTCGCAGAACCACACGTCGAGCTCGGTGACGTCGACGCCTTCGTCACGAAGCGTGCAGCTCCGCTCGAGGACAATGCCGTCGGCGTTCACGGGCCAAAGACGGTGCTTGCACGTCGGCGTGAATTTCTTGATGTACCCGCGGTGAGCGTCCAACAGCACGGCGCCGTCGTGCTCCACGTGGATGGTCGTGGTGTCGGCGACAATCTTGAATGCGCCTGCGGTCATTGGCGCAGCGCTCGTCGACCACGGCGCGTCGGGGACGGCGACGAACGCGCCGTCGACCATCAGCGCATCGAGGGCGGCGCGCGCAGATTCGTCGAGGCGGCCGTTCGCGAGCGGAACGGCAGCGCCCTTGCCGCGCCCGAGCACCATCACCCGCGTCTCGGTGGCGCCGGTCCCGACCTCATGGTGCCCGAACATGCACGCGTAGGCCTCACGCGCCTTTGACCACGCGAAGCAGTGAGGCTCAGGCGGTGCCGCGCCGGGCAAGAAGCGGACGATCGGCGGTGCAGACGCGACCACCGCGGCAGGCGCCGAAGAGGCGTGGGCGGTGCGAGGGGGAGCTGGCGCGAGCGCGCGCTGCGGCGTCGCGGGCGCGCAATGAAAGCCGATGCAAACCGCGACGAGCCCGAGGGCCCGATTCACAAGAGACTCCGCGTCACGGGGGGCAGCAGCGGTTCGTGCACACCTCGGTGCAGCCGCGTGTGTCGAGGGGCTGACAGGGGGGCGTGTCGAAGGGGCTCAACGACGGGCACGTCCACCCGTTGGGGGAGACGGTGCCGTATTTCGTCTTGCAGTCGACGTCGAGATCCGTCGCGCGGGTGCACGCGCCGAGGCCGGAGTCGCGCGAGGCATCGGACATGGGCGCGGCGTCGCCGCCTCCGCTGCCGCTCGCGCCGCTGGTCCCGAAGCCGCTGCTACTGCCACCGCCGCTGCTGCTGGCTCCGCTGCTTCCGCTGCTCCCGCTGCTTGTCCCGCTTCCGCCGCACGATGCGGCCAGCGCCAGGACGAGCGCCGTGAGACCGAGGATCGTGACACGCATGGAGCCTCCTTCGAACGCCGTAGGTCGTAACGCTGTGCTCCGCGGCGGTCAAACCGGGGCGGTCGCGCGTGAGCGCAGGCGGGCGTACTCTCGATCACGCGCATGACTCGAGCTCGCCTCTGCATCCGGATCGCGTGCGCCGCCGCGTGGATGGCCACCGCGGGATGTTCGTCGCGTAGCTGCTCGTCCTCGTCCTCGTCGGGTTCGTCCACGACGTCTCCACCTGCCTCCGCCGCTCGCGAAGGCGCGACGACCGCTTCGCCGCTCTTGGAACGCGTCCGCGCGATCGAATCAGGCACGCACGTCGACACGTGCGAGGGGAAGGTCCGAGACACGCGACGCGAGATCGCCGCGGCGGTCGACGCGGTGTGGCCCGAGATCGAGGCGCGCGGCGCATCGCTCGCCGAAGCGAAGTCGACGAAGCGCGTTCGACTCGGCCCCACGTACGTGCGCGAGGGAGACGCGCCGCCTCCCGTCGCCGGCTGGACGACTCGGGAACGTTCGTGGGACGCGCTCGCCGAGTTTCTCGCCGAGCGCCCAGCGCGCCCGGCGCCGGTGGTGGACGAGGGATGGATCACGCTCGCACGCGAAGCGCGCGCGCTCCTCGTCTTCGACACGGCGCGCGTCGTCGCCGGCGTGTGGCGCGACACGACACACACCTCACTCCCTCCGCACGCCGCCAAGCCGGACGCCGCCGTCACACGCGAGGGCGACGCGCTCACCGTTCTCCTCGATGCGGGTCCGTTCGAGCGCGACAAGGCGAAGGTTGCGGCATACATCGAGGGCGTGTGGACGTCGAAGGCGCTCGCGGTGCGCGTCCGCTGGACCTCGCAGGCGACCAAGCCGAACGCCTACCGCTTCGAGCTCGGCGACACCGCCGGCGAGCCCTCCCACGTCTCCGAAAAGCACCGCGAGATCCTGTTGAACCCGGACGTGCGCGCGCACGCGATCGCCCATGAAATTGGCCATGTGCTGGGTTTCGCCGATCGCTACGCAAAGACCTACGAGATGTCCCGCTGCGCGTACCTCGATGAGCGAGAGCCGTCGGACATCATGTCGGATCCGGATGGGCCGGTGACGGCGGAGGAGTGGGCGCTGCTCGCCGCGGCGTATCCAAAAAAATAAAAGCGCCGACCCCGACCCCGACCCCGACCCCGACCCCGACTCCGACCCCGACTCCGACCCCGACTCCGACCCCGACTACAGGCACACCCCCATCGCGAGCCCATTCGTCTTGAACGGCGTGCACGTCTTCCCCGCGGGACACTGCGCGGCCGACTCGCAAATCTGGACCTCCGCCGCCCCGCAGCTCGCCGCGCAATGCGAGCCGGTGAACGCGCTCCCACGGTGGAAGCCGCACGTGGCGTCGAGCACCACCGCGCCGCTCCCGCAGCACACGGGCGTCGCGGCATTGCCCGCGCAATCGAGCGCGTCCTCGCATCTCCACACGAGCGCGCCCGTGACGCCGCACGCGGTGCCCCCGGGGGCGCACACCGAGAGCTGCCCAGACGCCGCGGGAGGCTCGCAGCATTGTTCGCCGGCCGCACACACGGACTTTCCCGCCGCGGTGAACGGACAATACACACCTGGCGTCGCTTCGGGATGGAGCGCCGGCGGAGTGCCGCAGGTGCTGGCGTCGGTGCCCGCGTCGCCGGGTCCGTCGCATCGCGCCGACGCGAGCGCTGCGATTTGCGCGCAGCTCCCACAGGTGCACGACTGGGAGTCTCCGTTGGAGAATGCATACGCCTCGGTGACGCACGCGCCGCCTAGTGTCGTCGTGCAGTGGCGCAGCGTTTCCCCGCTCGCACACGTCCTCGGTCCTTCACAAGACGTCACCGGCCTCGTCTCGCCGCCGTCGGCCGCGTCTCCTCGTGGGCCGCTCCCCGTGTCGAGCACCGCGCCGTCGCCAACGACCCCCGCGTCACCCCCTCCGGCGCCGCACGCCGTAGCGACGGCGCTCGCGGCCGCGACGCAATCGCCGCACGCCGCGCACGTCCACTTCTTGTCGCCCATTGCGTACGTGATCTGGGTGCACGCGCCGCTCTCGTCGGTCGTGGTGCACGCGTCGACGGTCTGGCCAGGACAGACGGGCGCGCTTTGGCACGTGGTCCCACCACCCACCGACGCCGCGTGACATGCGGCCATTGCGACCGCGGCGAGGAGAACTCCCGAGAACCTACGACGAAAGACCATGTGACCGGCACCTCGGCGGGAAGAGCCGCCGGGCCGTCACATGTCGCAGAAAATTCTCGCGAACGGTCAGATCGTGACTTCGCGAAGCTGGATCTGGGCCTTGTCGCCGATCCCGAGCCCCAGGTCCGCCGCCGCCTTGATGTACGCCGGCGCCCGCCCCTCGTCGGCGAGCGACTTCAGGTTGAAGTCCGCGCGCGCCTTGTCGACGAGCTCCGCGCCGATCGTGTCCATCGCGACCGCGTCGGTCGAGACGTAGACGCTCTCGTGCGCGCGCACGTGCTTCGGCGATTTGTAGAGCGGGCCGCCGTGCGCCATGATCTTGAACCCGTCGGTGATGTTCAAGCGCACGCGCGACTTGATGATGTCCTGCGCGTACAGCTGCGCGATCTGCGGGCTCGCGTGGTGCGAGTGGAAGTTGTGCGGCGACGTCTGCGTGCCGTGCGTCATGTTCTTGAGCAGGCCGGTGTAGCCGCAGATCGAGTGGTCCTTGATCAGCGAGAAGTTCACCACCGCGGTCGACTCGGTCAGCGTGCGACAGAATTTGGTCTTCACGCCGGTGCCGGGGATGAGGCGATCGGGCATCGTCGTGTCGCCGTTGCCGTGGACGACGACCTTCACGCCCTTGGGGACGTTCTGCGCGTTGATGCGTGTGCCACCGAGGAAGCTGCCGTACTGCTCGAGCACGGTGATGTTCTCGGCCGGGACACCCGACGCGATCATCGCCTCGAGGAACGGGAGAACGAGCTCCTTGTTCGTGCCCATGTTCTGGAGCGCGATGCCGTTCACCTTCACGCAGACGATGTCCTGCGGGTGGATGAAGAGCTTGATGGACTCGACGAGATCGCCCTTGCCGGTGAACTCCGTCATGGCGCGCGTGAGCATCGCCTTGGCGTCGTCCTCCTTGGGGTAGAGCTGGTTAGTCTGAAGGCAGTCCTTCTTCGTGACCTTCACGATCTTGCCGGGGGCCGACATCGGCGTGAAGCCGGCGGGCGGGGCGGCGGCGAGGCTCTTCTCCTCGGCAGCGGCCTCAGTAGAGGAGAGGAGGGTCGTTGCGACGGCTGCCGCGGCAGCTGCACCGACGAACGCGCGCCGGCTAAGGCTCGAATCCTCTTCGATTTTCGCGATGACGTCGTTCGCTCCACGGTCGCTCATGGCTTGCTCCCTCGTGAGATTTCGGAAGGCTAGCATGGCACGAAATGGCTGCGCCAACTAGGCACCCGCGCGCAGCGGCAGAGCTCGGTCCTTTGGGATTTCGCGGGGGTGGAGGGAAGGGTGCGCACGCCAACGCGTATCTCCCGGTCGCGCACCCATGCCAAACGTCAGAGCGGCCTTCCTCGTCGCGGCGGCGCTCGCCGTCGGTCTCGCAGCGTGCGGCGGCGCCGACGGCGTCGTCTTCCCTTCGGACTCCGACGCCTCGGTCGCGGGCGACGCCGGTCCTGGTCCTGGTCCGGTCGGCGACGCGACGGTCGGCGACGGCGCCGCCTGCGTCCCCTTCAACGCCGCCGACTGCGCAGGCAAGTGCGGCCAGCTCGTCGGCCGGTGCGGCAACGTCATCGACTGCTCCGCGTGCCCGGGCGGCCTCACGTGCGGCGCCGGTGGCCCCAACCTGTGCGGCACCGGCACGTGCACACCGAGCTGCAACGGCAAGGCGTGCGGCGCGAGCGACGGCTGCGCGAGCGTCTGTTCGGCGGGATGCGCGTGCGGTCCCTCCACGTGCAACGGCTGCTGCGCCGGCGGGACGTGCGCGCCCGGCACCACCGAGAGCGCATGCGGAACCGGCGGCGCGACGTGCGGCGTGTGCACCGGCGGCGCGACGTGCACGAGCAGCGCGTGCGTTCCGCCGCAGCCGTCCGGTCACGTGCTCCTCTTCGGAGGTCACAACGGCACGAACGTCCTCGGCGACACGTGGATCTGGGACGGCGCGTCGTGGACCCGGCGCTCGATCGCCGGTCCGCAAGCGCGCCAGTACCACGCGATGGCGGCGCTGAACGGCAAGGTGGTCCTCTTCGGCGGCTTCGATGGCACGAACCGCTTCTCGGACACGTGGGAGTTCGACGGATCGACGTGGACGAAGCGCGCCGTCGCCGGGCCCGAGCCGCGCAGGCGCATGGCGATGGCCACGCTCGCCGGCAAGGTCTACCTCTTCGGCGGCAGCGCCATCGACGGAGACGGCGGCGTCGTCGATCCCACGGATACGTGGGAGTGGAACGGCGCGTCGTGGACGAGGCACGTCCTCACGACCACGCCCTCCGGTCGCGTCGGCCACCGCATGGCCACGCTGGGCGCGCAGACGCTCCTCTTTGGCGGCGACGGCACCGGTTTCCAAGCGGCCCCCGGCGAGACGTGGATGTGGAACGGCACAGCGTGGAGCGGCGGCACCGCAACGTCGGGCCCGAACGCGCGCAACGACATGAGCCTGTCCGCGCTCCCGACGAAGGTCGTCCTCTTCGGCGGCAGCGAGACGAACCTTTTCGGCGGCTCGTCGCACGATCTCGACACCTGGGAGTGGAACGGCAGCGCCTGGGCCAAGGCCGCGATCGCGGGTCCCATCGGGCGGACCGATCACGCCTCGGCCACATTGGGCGGCAAGGTCGTCCTCTTCGGCGGCGAGATCGCGGGAGGCGATGCGGGAACGACACTCGTGAACGACACGTGGGAGTACGACGGCGCCGCATGGACGCAGCGCGCCGTCGCCGCTCCGCCAGCGCGCAGCACGCACGCGATGGCGAGCTACTGACGCGCCAGCCGTCGCGCGCCCGCGGTCACGGAGTGCCGAAGAAGAAGTAATCGGCGGTGTACGATACCTTCTGCGTCGTCCCCACGTTGCTCACGTCGCACGTCACGGCGGGGGCGATGCCGCCGGCCGTGTTGAGGCGCTGCACGTAGCCGGCCTTCGAGAGCGTGCCGGTACCGCCGTTGCTGGTCTCCTGGATGAGGAGCCACGGGATCGCGGTCGCGCCGCCGTCGGGCGTGAGCGCCGCGAGCTTCTTGCCGATGACGTACGTGCCGTCGGTCGTCTGCCACTCGGGGGCGGCCGCGCCGGCGTCGCTCGCGAAGTGCGTGCCGATCTTGGCGGCGTGGCAGTCGGCGAGATCGGCCTCGGGGCCTACGAAGACCCACGCGTACGCGGTGCCGCCGTCGACCGTAACCTGCGAGCACGTGTAATTCTGGGTGCCGATCGCGCCCGCGTGGAGGAGCGCGCTTCCGCCGTCGGCGGGGAACTGAATGGGCGGAGAGACCGCGGGCGCGGTCGTCCACGACGACGGACACGCGTCGGGGTCCGCGTCGTTCACGTCGGGGGTCGCGTCGGCGATGGTGCCACCGTCCGCGTCGGAGCCCGTGTCGGGGGGCGGCGTGACGTCCTGCCCGCCGTTGCCATCGACCGGAACGCTCGAGTCTGCAGCGCCGTCGGCGTGCGCAGAAGCGTCGGGGGAGCCGGCGGTCGTGTCGTCGCCGCTGCAGCCTTGGAGGGCGAGGATCGTCGTGATCGCGAGTGCACGTTTCATGGTCAGCTCCATTTTTTAAAGAAGTCGCAGTCAGAGCGTGTGGAGGCTTGCGATCCAGGTGCGCAGCGCCTCGAGGCCTCGCGGGTCCACGGAGTGGGTCCCCAGCGGCGGCATCTGGTACTGGCCCGTCGGGTCGCGGTAGCCCGCGCGGAAGACGAGGGTGCTGGCGTCGGGATCGCCGGGGGCGATGCGGACGTGGGCGCCGGTGGGCGCCTGGAAATTCGAGGGAACGCCGACCGCGGTGCGGTACGCGTTCGTTCCTTCGACGCCGGCGGCCAGCGTGGCGACGTCGAGGCGCATGTTCAAGCCGGTGAAGTGAGCGGTCGCGCGAGGTGACGCGTTGTGACAGGGCACGCCGCAGCTCGCGTGGAGCCAACCGAGCGCCGCCACCGCGCCCTCGTCGCCGGGCACGATCGGCGCAGCGACGGGGACGGTGAGAAGATCGCGCCGCGAAAGCTCGGCGAGCGTGAGACCGGTCGCGCCGGGCGCCGACAGCGTGATGGCGTCGAAGCCGAGCACGCCGTCCGCGCGACCACGATGGCACGTCGCGCAGCTCTCGCGGGAGGGGATCTCGTAGCCCATCCCCGCGACGTCCTTCTCGCCGGCGGTGAGCTCCGTCGCCGCCGACTCGCCGTCCGCGGACCACCGGTACGTGGTCCGCATCCACTCTCCGCTCGCGAGCTTCTCCGCGAAGCGCGTCTCGATCCGCGTCACGCCGTGGCGGAACTCCTTCCACACGCGCGTGCCCACCGGGAACACCCATTCGTCGGGGTTCGTCGTGTCGATCTTCGCCCCGGCGGGGAGGGCGATCCATCGCTGCTTTTCCATTCCGTCGCTCCACGCCGCGAAGCCCGGCGTAAACGGGAGGACATCCTGTGCGACGTCCTTGCCCGACCATCTCGAATAGAGGCCCGTGCAGGCGAGCTCCTTCGGGTGATCGATGTCGCTCTTGCACTCGAACGGCTCGTTCGGCCCGCCGCGCCCCGAGCACGCGACGAGCGTGAACGCAGGGATCGCGATGAGGGCGATGCACACCGCCAGGACGCGGAGGGTCTCGGCCCGAAACGGGATCACCTCGTCCCCTCGAGCCCTCTGGAGGCGCCGGGCGTGAACGTCGGGAGCGAGACGAAATCGGCCTCGAGGTGCCGGTCGAGGTGCGGGCTTCGGTTGAAGCGCCGCTGCCAGCGCATCGCCATCTCACCGACGGCGTCGTCGTCGGCCGCGCCGCCATCGCCCGCGACGTCCACGGTGACGGGCACCATCGCGCGCGAGCCGAGCCGCGCGGCGAGCGAGACGCGGGTCACGGCGCCTTCGCGAGAGCTGCGAATCACGACATCGGCGTCGTGACCCTCGATGAAGCCGCTCCCGACGACGAAGCCCTGCTCCACGAGCGTGCGACGGACCGACGTGAACGCGGCTTGCTGCACGGCGTCCTCCGCCGCTTCCATGCGCAGGCGAACGACCGGCTTTTTGTCCGCCACGTCGTCGTCGCTCAGCGCGGCGGCCGTCGTCGCGTGCGCCGCCGATTGCGTTTCCGCACATCCCATGAGCGCGCCGAGCGCGCACACGATCCCCATCATCTTGGTCGTCGTTTCCAAGGAACACCTCCACCTATTGCGCCACGCCTTCGCGCGCGCTGTCTCGTCGCCAACCCCGCCCACGCCCGGCGTCCCCTTCGCAGGGCGACCAACCGGCGCGATCAGGCAATACGACGGGCGATCGGCGCGGTGTCGACCGAGAGAAAAAAAACGCGTGCGGCAGACGAATCGCCCGCTTTCTGCGATTCATGTGTAGAAGGGCGACACCAGAGGAGGCGCGGTTCGTATTCCCTCCGTGAGGGCCGGGGGACGGCAACGCGCAGTGGTTCGTAGCTCGGGGGTCTGGCTTGGAGAAGCGCGACGAAACGGACTGCGCTGCGGTCGATGCCGCGATGGAGCGCTACGCCGACGGCGACGAAGCCGCGTTCGGCGAGGTGTACGACGCGCTCGCGCCGCGCCTCCTCCGCTTCCTCCACCGTCAGACGCGCAACGTCGGCCAGGCCGAAGATCTCCTCCAAGAGACGTTCCTCAACATCTGCGGCGCGCGCGCGAGCTTCTTCCGCGGCGCGAGGGTGACGCCGTGGGCCTTCACCATCGCGCGGCGCCTGCTCATCGACGCCAGCCGCAAGAGCCATCGCCAAGTACCGATCTCGCGCGACGCCGATCTCGACAGCGCACCGCCCCCCTCGAGAGACCCGCGCGGGGACGAGGTGCTCCAGGCCCGTCAGGTCGCCGAGCGCGTCGAGGTGGAGCTCTCCCGGATGCCGGAGACGCAACGTGAGGCCTTCATGTTGGTGAAGGTCGACGGACTGTCCCTCGCGGAGGCGGCCGAGGTCCTCGAGATCTCGCCCAACGCCGTAAAATTGCGTGCGTTCAGGGCCTATGACGCCCTGCGCGCATCGATGGGGGACATGCTAGATAAGGAGTGGCTGCAGTGAACCTCTCGCCGGACCTCAAATCGCGGATCATGAACGCGGCCAAGCGTGAGGCCGCGCCGACGCGCCAGGCCGCGCGAAGGGTCGTCATCCTCGTCACGATCGCGGCGGTACTCTTCGCGGCGGCGCTGTTTTTTTGGTTGGGCGGCGTGCACATCGGCGATCCTTCGGGGCGCATCCCCATCCCCGATCGGCCGCTCACGTTCGTGTGCGCGACGGTCATAGGCTGGTCGGCGGTCGCCGCGGTCGCGATGTGGCTCGCCTTCACGCGTGGCGCGTCGATGCTCGGCCGCCGCTTGTCGTGGCTCCTGGCGATCGCGATTCTCACGCCGGTCGTCCTCTTCGGCTGGATGCTCCTGTGGAACATGCAGTTCCCTGAGACGATGCGCGAAATCCCTGGCCGCGTCGGCTTCAAGTGCCTTTCGTTCACCCTGGCGATGACCGCATGGCCTCTCATCGCGCTCTCGTATGTGCGCCGCGAGCGGAACCCCGCATACCCTGGCGCGACCGGCGCGGCGCGCGGCGTGGCGATGGGCGCGATCGCTGGCGTCCTCGTCGATCTGTGGTGCCCCATCGCCGGTCCCGCGCACGTCCTCGTGGGCCACATCACACCGATCATCATCTTGATGGGCCTCGGCGCTGCGGCAGGCCGCGTCCTCACGGGCGTTCGCTCGAAGAGCTGAGCCCTCTTCTGTTGGCTCTATTTGCCTATTTTTTAGCCACAAAATAGCAAAACGCCCGCGACGCAGCTCCCTGCGCGCGGGCGTTTCGTCGTGGGGCGCCGCGAGTCCGGCAGCCGTTGGTGCTCAGCGATGCGCGCACTCCAGCGGAGCCGCGGCGATGACGGTGCCCCTCGGGCCTGGGATCAGCCACGCCTGCACGCCGTGACCGTTCTCGTTGATGGCAGAGAGCGAGCCGACATCGGGCGCCGCGAGCGACGTCGAACGCGCGACGAGCACGTTCAACGTCCCGAGCTCGAGATCGAGCGTCGTGCGACCACGCTCCAGGCTCGTGAAGGTCAGCGAGAGCCACCCTTCGTGCGCGCGCGCGAGGACCGGCTCCGACTCCGCCACGCCCGTCGCCAGAATCCGCGTCCTGCCCGACGGCGTGCACGCATCGGTGACATCCGCCGGAACTTCGAACGCCAGGCCGGCAGTCGCCGCGCCCTCCCCGTTGGCTGCGCCCAAAGGCGCGCACCCGATCGACCCCACGAGCGCCGCGACGCCCGCGCATGCTGCTGCTCGATGCATGACCCCTCTCCTTCTCGTTGCGTGACGACACCGCGAATCCATCGCGCGCGTCATCGAGGCAATACGATCGCGTCCGGGGCCGGTGTCGGCGAAATCGTCCGGGGACACCCATGCCGCCGTCCGGGACACTGCGTGAGACGACGAAACCCGCATAATTCAAGGCTATCGCCATTGGCACGGCCGTCGCTAATGCCCTCAGCGTGCGCGATGTCGCACGAACAGGAGAGATCGAGTCATGGAAGCGAACGGCAACGGCAACGGCAACGGCATCGGCGGCAACGGCAACGGCAACGGCAACGGCATCGGCGGCAACGCCGGCCCGACGAACGGGAGCGTGAAGAACGTCTACACGGTCGTGGAGAACAAGACCGGCAAGGCCTTCTGGGTGAAGATCGGCGCAGCCTTCACCAACCGCGACGGGTCGCTCACGGTCCGACTGGACGCGCTTCCGCTCAACGGCACGATGCAGGTGCGTGATCCGACGGTGTGGGACGATCGGCGGCCTGACCTCGCGAACACCGCCGGCGGCAGCGGCGCCCCGCGCCACTCGAGCGAGGCGTTCGCGTGATCGCGCGGTGGCAAGCGGCCCGCGCGCGCATCGTGGAGCTCGCGCGGGCCCTCGCCGCCGCCCAATGGACCATGCCCGCGCTGCGGCTCCTCGCCGCGTGCGCGGGCGTGTTCCTCCTCGCAGCGATCGGCCGCGCAGCGACCGCGAACGCGACGGCGACCTCGACGGCGATGACGGCGACCCCGAACGCGACCCCGACCCCGACCCCGACCCCGACCCCGACTCCGACCCCGAACGCGACGCCGACCCCGACCCCGACCCCGACCGCGACTCCGACTCCGACCCCGACCCCGACCCCGACTCCGGATTCGCCGCTCGTCCTCAACCTCGCAACGCCGGAGGATCTCCAGCGCCTCCCCGGAATCGGGCCGAAGAAGGCCGACGCCATCATCGCCCTTCGCCAGCGCATGGGGCGCTTTCGACAGGTCGAGGACCTCATGAAGGTGAAGGGCATCGGGCGCGCGACGATCAAGCGCCTGCGACCGCTCGTCCGCGTGGACGCGCCTCCTTCGACTCCTCAGCCTCCGGCGGCGGATGCCTCGACGGCCTGACGGAGGCGTTCGACGAGCGGGCCGATCTCGGTCTGCCGCAACTTGTACGACGCGCGGTTCGCCACCAGGACGCTCGACACCCGCGAGACGATTTCGCGCTCGGCGAGGCCGTTCTTTACGAGCGTCGAGCCGGTCTCCACCAAATCGACGATGAGATCCGATAGGCCGGTGATTGGCGCGAGCTCGACGGAGCCGCCGACGTACACGATCTCCGCCTGCACCCCCTTCCGCGCGAAGTGCGCGGCGGCGGTGCGCGGGTACTTCGTCGCGACGCGCGGGAGGTCGCGCGGCTCGTCCTTTCCGACGGGGCCGGCGACGACCATGCGGCACACGCCGATGCCGAGATCGATCGGGCGGTACAGCTGCGCCTCGCGCTCGTCGAGCACGTCGCGCCCGCACACGCCGAGATCCGCAGCGCCATACTCGACGTAGGTGGGCACGTCGTCGGGCTTGAGGAGCAAAAAGCGAAGCTCGTCCCCCACGACGCGAATGAGCGCGCGATCGTCCGCGAGGAGTGCATCCGCGGCGATCCCCGCGCGCGAGAGGAGCGCGGCGAGGGGCTTCAGGATGCGCCCCTTGGGGACCGCGATCGTCAAGGCGGCCATCGGTCAGGCCTCGGCGTTCTTCACGCGCTGCACGGTGGCGCCCAGGCGCCCGAGCTTCTCCTCGATACGCTCGTAGCCGCGGTCGAGGTGGTACACGCGGCGCACCTCGGTCTCTTCCTCGGTCACGAGGCCGGCGATGACGAGGGACGCGCTGGCGCGAAGGTCGGTCGCCATGACGCTGGCGCCGTACAGCTTGCTGACGCCTTGCACTACCGCGGTGTTCCCGCGAAGCGCGACGCTGGCGCCCATGCGCTGGAGCTCGGGAACGTGCATGAATCGGTTCTCGAAGATCGTCTCGCTGATCACGCTCTCGCCCTGCGCGAGGCTCATGAGCACGAGGAACTGCGCCTGCATGTCGGTGGGAAATCCGGGGTGCGGCGCGGTGGTGACGTTGACGGGGCGGATCGGGCCGGTGCGGCGCACCCGAACGTTTTGGCCCTCGCTCGCGATCTCGACGCCGGCCTGGCGCATTTTCACGACGAGCGCCTCGAGGTCGCGCAGCTCGGCGCCTTCGAGGGTGACGTCTCCCATCGTCGCGGCGGCGGCGACCATATACGTGCCGGCTTCGATGCGGTCAGGGATGATCGCGTGATCGAACGGCGCGAGCTCGCCGCGGTCGGAGCCGCGGATGTGCATCACGTCGGTGCCGGCGCCGTCGACCTCGGCGCCCATCTTGTTCAAGATGCGACCCAGCTCTTCGACCTCCGGCTCGCGCGCGCAGTTGACGAGGGTGGTTCGCCCCTTCGCGAGCGCGGCGGCCATCATCAGGTTCTCGGTGCCCGTGACGGTCGGGAGATCGAAGACGACCTCGGCCCCCTTGAGGCGCCCGCCGCCGTTCGGACCTTCGGCGATGACGTATCCGCGTTCGAGGTGGATGCTGCAGCCCATCGCCTCGAGGCCCTTGAGGTGCTGATCGATCGGGCGCGCGCCAATTTGGCAGCCGCCGGGGAGCGACACCTTCGCGCGGCCGAAGCGCGCGACGAGCGGGCCGAGGACGAGGACGCTCGCGCGCATTTGCTTCACGAGCTCGTACGGCGCCTCGGGGCGGACGGTGGAGCCGGCGGCGACGTGGACCTCGGGCGCGTCGACGGTGACGTCGCGGCCGAGGAAGCGCAGGAGCGCGGCCGTCGTGTCGATGTCGCGCAGCTTGGGAACGTTGCGGAGCTTGCTCGCGCCGTCCGACAGGAGTGTGGCGCAGAGGATGGGGAGCGCCGCGTTCTTGGCACCGCTGATGCGCACCGTCCCCTTGAGGGGGACCCCGCCCTTGACCCTTATCGCGTCCATGATCGAGTACTGCCAAAAGAACGCGCCGATGCCAAGTAATGTGCCCGCAAAGTGCGCGGAGGCGCGGGGCGCGTCACTTTGGCCGCGCGGCAGCGACGACGTTCTCATTCGCCGGATCGAGCCATACGAGCCATGGACCGAAGACGACGAGCTCGGTCGGGGTGCCACCTTCCGCGGGCACGAGCGTTCGGACCGAGCCGCCGTCCATCTCACTCGTGCGAATGCCGTCGGCCGAGGTCCAGTACACGTACGTGCCGTCGCTCACGACGGCTTGGGGGCTGCGCTCGCCGCTGGCAATGATCGAGGGCATGCCGGCGAGCGAGCGCGGCAGCGTCTTGATACTGCCCACATCGACCCAGAAGAGCGAAGCTACGTCGAACGAGAGCGCGGTCGGCGATCCGAGGCCCGGCCTGAACGAGGCCGATCCGGCGGGACAGCCCGCCGAGAGTGGGCATGAAAAGACGGCTTGACCCCCTGCGTCGTAGGCCCCGAGAAAGAAGACGGCCGCCTTGTCGGCGACCAGGTCATGCATGCCTAGATAGGGTGCGGCGAAGAGCGCGCCTGCATCGCCGCACGGCGCGGCCATCGAGCAGTCGTTGATCTGCGTCCCGCCGCCCGAGCCCGCCACGAAATACGCGAGATCTCCGACCGCGGTGAAGATGCGCCGGCCGCTGACCTCGCCGACCACCGAGCCGCCGGCGGTCGGCGATGCCTCGAGCGCCGAGCCGGTGGACCACGCGACGTAGGTGCCCGTGGCGACCAAGTCCAGGACCGCGCCCGACGCGTCCACGAAGGTGGTGGAGGCGTCGGGGGCACCTTTGGATCGCGAGATCTGCGGGCCGCTCGCCCAAAAGAGCCAGAAGCCGTCGGTCGCGAGCTGCGTCGGCGGCGCGGTGAGGTGCTGGACGATGTACGTCGAGGGGCCATCGGGCGGCAACGGCCCGGCGTCGACGAGGACATCGGCGTCGCTGGCGGCGTCCGAGAGGATGGGCGCGTCGATCGTGCTGTCGGGGATCGGCGGCGTGCCGGCGTCGGCGGCATACGACAAATCGTCGACGCCGAGCACGGAAGCGCACGCTCCTCCCAGTGTGGCGAGCGCGCCGGCGGCGAGGAGGGCACGGCGCGATCGCTGCACACTGGGAGTATAGGCGGAAGTAGGCTCCTCATTCGGATGGGTTCCTTTCGCCGCTGCATTGCCGTCGCGTGTGCCATCGGGGCCGCGGGAATCGCCGCCGGCGCGTGCGGGCGATCCACAGGAACGACGGCGCCATCGCCTGCGTTTCGAAAGCAGACGCTCGACACGGCGTTCCGCGCGGAGGGGGTCGCGGTGTTCGACGTGGACCGCGACGGCCACCTCGATCTCGTGACCGATCAGCGCTGGTACCGTGCCCCCTCCTTCGCGCCGGTCGATGTCCGGGCACCCGAAGCCTACGATCCGGCCGCCCGGTACAGCCTCTGCAACGGCGCGTACGGAGACGATCTCGACGGCGACGGCTTCACCGATCTCCTCGTCGTCCCCTACCCCACCGACGCGATGGTCTGGTACGCGAACCCTCGCGGGGGCGAAGGGCACTGGACCGCGCACGTCGTCGCGCCGGCGCTCGCGGCGGGGATGGAGACGCCGATCTACGTCGATCTCTTCGGCGACGGGCATCGCGTTCTCGTGATGGGCGTCTCACCGGACCTGGTCCTCGCGTGGTTCGCGCCGGCCGCCGATCTGGCCGCGCCGTGGGTCGCACACCCCATCAGCGCGCCGCGATTCACCGCGGCCGGCTCGTTCTCGCACGGACTCGGCGCGGGAGACGTCGACGGCGACGGGCGCCTCGACGTGCTCACGAGCGCCGGGTGGTTCCAGCCAACGGCGAATCGCGATGCATGGATTCTGCACGCATTCTCTTTCGGCGGCGCGACCGAGTGCAGCTCGATGTTCGCGCGCGATCTCGACGGCGACGGCAAGTCCGACGTCATTTGCCCGCACCCGCACACGTATGGGCTGCGCTGGTGGAAGCAGCTCCCCGACGGCTCCTTCGCCGAGCGCGTGGCGGACGACTCGATCTCGCAGATGCACGCCATGGAGCTCGCGGATCTCGATCGCGACGGCGTCCCCGAGCTCGTCGGCGGCAAGACCAAATACGCGCACACCGACGATCCGGGCGCCGAGGACCCCGCGAAGCTCGTCTTCTACCGGCTGCTCGGCGGCGGCGCCTTCGAGCGCCGCGACGTCGACGACGCGAGCGGAGTGGGTCGCCAGATCGCCGTCACCGACGTCGACGGCGACGGCAAGCCGGACATCGCCGTATCGAACAAGAACGGCCTCTTCCTCTTCACGCAGCGCTGACGGTTATTTCTTCGCGGCGTCCTTCGCGGCCTTGAGGCGCGCCTTCAGCTTGGTCGCGTAGTCGTCCTTGTTCTCTTGCTTCACGCGCGCGATGGCGAGCGCGTTGGGCGGAACGTCGCGCGTCACCGTGGTGCCCGTCGCGACGTACGCGCCCTCGCCGATCGTGACCGGCGCGACGAGCTGCGAGTCGCTGCCGATGAAGGCGCCCGCGCCGATGGTCGTCGTGTGCTTGAGGAAGCCGTCGTAGTTGCAGAAGATGGTGCCCGCGCCGACGTTGGCGCCCGCGCCGATGATTCCGTCGCCGAGGTACGCGAGGTGGTTGGCCTTCGCGCCCTTGTCCATGCGCGTCTTCTTGGTCTCGACGAAGTTGCCGACGTGCGCGTCCTCGCCGATGTGGCTCTCCGGGCGGAGGTGCGAAAACGGCCCGATTTGCGCCTTTTGCTCGATCGTCGAGTCCTGGCCGATCGAGTAGGGCTTTAGGTTCACGCCGTCGCCGACCGACATGTTCGTGAGCACGCAGCCGACGTCGATCGTCGCGCCCTTGCCGATTCGGGTGCGTCCGCGGAGGACGACGCCGTTCTCGATCGTCGTCTCGGTGCCGATCTCGACGCCGTCCTCGATCCGCGCGCCGGTGCGAACCGTGACGCCGCTCTTGCGATGCCGCTCCACGATGCGCGCGCTCATCTCGTCCTCGAGCGTCGCGAGCTGGTGGCGATCGTTGACTCCCTCCATGACGTTCGCGCGCGACGCGACGCCGACGACCTTCTTCCCCTGCTTCACCGCGGCGCTGACGATGTCGGTCAGGTAGTACTCGCCCTGCGCGTTGTTGGGCGTGAGCTTCTCGAGCGTATCGCGCAAGAAGGCGACGCTCGCGGCGTAGATGCCGGGGTTCATCTCGGCGACGGCGCGCTCGGCGTCGGTCTTGAGATCCTTCTGTTCGCGGATCTCGGTGATGTTGCCGGCGCCGTCGCGCAGCACGCGGCCGTAGCCGAACGGGTTCTGCACCACGCACGTCGCCATCGACACCGCCGCCGCCGTCTCGTCGTCGAGCGCGCGCGCCACCGCCGCGACGTCGTTCGCCTCGAGCAGCGGGACGTCGCCGTAGAAGATGAGGACGCGCGTCGCCATCGCCGACACCGCCGAGAGCCCTGCGCGCGCAGCGTCGCCCGTCCCCCGCTGCTGCTCCTGCACCGCCGTCTTCACGCGACCGCCGAGATCGCCGAACGCTTTCGCGAGGTAACCGGCCACCAGCTCACGCCCATGCCCGACCACCACGACGACCTCGCCGCACCCCGCCTCGAGCGCCGCCCGCACGGGGTAGTGCAGGAGCGGCCGCCCGCACATCGGGTGGAGCACCTTCGGCGTGGCGCTCCTCATGCGCGTGCCCTGGCCGGCCGCAAGGATCAGGGCGGTCGTGGTGGCCAGGGATGCCGGGATCGTCGCCATGGAGCTATCCTCTTCTTTCGGCTTTTCGCGCCACCCAGGGCGCCGCTTGGTGGATCTACGTGGATCCGGAGAAGCAAAGAGGCTAGTCCGATTCCGCGGCGCTTCGGGCTGGAAAACCCCGATCCGCCGAGCGGAGGCCCGCGTTGAGTTAGGGCGGCGCTCTGGCGCATCTCCTGCTAGATAGTTCCGATGTAGGTGGAGGTCGGCTTATGCGACGTTCGGGGCGAGTTCTGACGGGATTGGGGGCTCTCGGCACGCTGGCGCTCGCCGCGTGCGCGAACGACTTCGACACGTCTCGTGTTCCGCCGGCGCGCGGGACGCTCGGCGAAGAGATGTACGGCGTCCTCTGCGACCGCGTCGGCGGGCAGGCGCTTCACGAAGATCTGACCGGCGCGTCGTTCCGCGGCGTGTGCCACAAAGACTTCGACGGCAAGTGGGGGGGCAAGGTCGATCAGACGCTCCTCCCCGCGCTCAGCGCGGACGCCGTCGACACGAGCGGCAACGCCGTCACGATGGACAAGCAGACCGCGACGCGCGGGTACGCCATCGCACGCGTGGAGGCGCTCGCCCGACGTCGCGTCGATCTCATCGCCGCGCTCGACGCGACGTTCCCCGACATCAAGGTCGCCGTCAAAGACGTGAAGAACGGCGACGCCACGAAGAGCTGCACCCCCCTCGCCGCGCAAGCGCGCTACCACGACGAGCTGAGCGACATGCTCGGCCGCTTCCAGGATCTCTACAACGACGGCACGATCCCGCAGTCGACCGAGTCGCTCGCGAAGTTGATGCAGGCGTTCAAGGCGTCGAAGGAGTCGCAGCAGGCGATGGCCCACTTCGATGCGCGTCAGGGGTACCGCCCCGTCGAGGTCGCGCTCGGTGCCATGCGCCCCGTCATCGCGTACCCAGGCCTACGCGACATGGCGAACGCCACGCTCAGCCTTCTGTCCGCCGACAGCCAGCCCTACGCCGCGAACCCCAAGCTCGATCACGGCATGCGCGTCCCCGTGCCGGGCGCCGCGAACGCGCAGTTCAACAAGGCGCTCGAGGTGATGACGCAGGAGCTCCTCACGGCGAGCGCCGACACCGCGCTCCCGCCGCTCCAGGTCGGCAAGGATGCGGCGATCGGACGCGACGTCCTCTCGCGCACGCGCGACAACCTCGAGGTGATGCAGCAGCTCTTCTACGCGCAAGACGCGGCGTTCGGCGGCGGCGACTCACGCTACATCGTCAAGCGCGACGGCCGCGGCTACGCCCAGGTCGCGCTCGCCAACGGCGCGATGCCGGCGCCCTTCGTCGACAACGACAAGGACGGCCTCGCCGACGTCGACGATCTCGGCCGCTTCGTCACCTCAGGTGGGAGCGGTGGCGGCGCGCCGAGCCCGTTCTTGACGGTGACGTCGACCGTGACGGCGACCCGCGACGCCTTCGGCCGCCCGCTCCTGACGGGGACCACGCCGCTCTACGAGTACATCGACACGAGCCACACCTTCGCGGCCAGCCTCATGAACGACATGAAGCCGCTCGTGAACCCCGACCCCGCGCAGAACCACGAGACCGTGATGTACACGCTCGCCGGCGCGAAGGTCATCTTCGGCACGCGCGACGGGAGCCCGACGACGACCAAGGGCTACAACGGCGGCGGGTCGGTGAAGTACGACGCCTTCCACCCCGAGAAGGCGCCGATGCTCGATTTGGTCTACGCCATCGGCCAGATCCTCGCGGACAAGAACACCGACGACGTCCTCTCGTACACGAGCACGCTCTTCACGAAGCAGACGCCGGCCCTCGCGCGCATCATCGGCAACGGCCTCGCGGTGAAGGACCTCGGAAACAAGCACGCCGAGGCAAAAATCCCCCTCGATTCGACGCTGTGGGACGACGTGCTCGACGTGGTCGCGAAGATCGCGCAGGAGCCCGGTCTCCTCGAAGACTTGCTCCTCGCGCTCGGGCAGGACGACTCACTCGCGCTCGGCGGGATTTTTTCCTCCTTCATGCAGAACAAGGATCACATCTCGTACGATCCTTCGGCGCTCAACGGCCCGGCGAAGAATCTCACCACCGGCGACGGGAGCGACCCCAAGACGTCGGTCGATCGCGCGAAGGCGGACACGGGCTGGAACCAGAGCGACATGCAGCGCTTCAGCCGCGCGATCCACGACGCGATCGGCGTGACGGCCTGCAACAAGGACAAGGCGGTCGTGCACGCGAAGGGCGTCCCCATCGCCGGCTCGCTCGACTTGCCCGTCGGCGGCGGCTCCTACAAGGAGTGCGAGGTCTTCAAGATCGAGAACCTCGGCCACTTCTACCTCGACGCCATCGTCGGCAAGGCCAACCTCTACTTCCGGCCTTCGATCCTGCGTAACGGCGTCTTCGGCATCGGCGCGGCGAAGGTCGACACGATCGAGCAGTCGAGCGGCATCGGCCTCGGCTCCAACGACACGACGGGCTTCTGGGATCCGACGAGCGCGCAGTCGTTCCACCCGCGTCCGCAATGGCTCAACCGCCTCGTGTTCTTCGATCTCGACAACCCCGGCGGCAACCAGACCACCCACGACTTTTTGATCGATCTGCAGGGAAAGAACACGATCGGCACGCTGTCGTGCCCCGAGCGCGTGATCGACGATCCCGATCCGGGCGCGGCCGACGCGTCGCCCGACGGAAAGGTGCACGGCCTCCGCAACTGCGCGCCGGGGCAGTCGCTCTTCGAGCGCGATCAAGACGCCCTCTTCCCGTGGGAGATGATGGGCTTCTACAAGGCGATGACGCCCATGCTGAAGGCCTTCGTCGCTCACAAGCAGGAGGACCTCTTCCTCGCGCTCCTCGACGCGCTCCACAAGCACTGGGGCGACGACAAGATGACCGCGTCGGAGTGCGACCTCGGCGGCGTCGCGTGTACGAAGGAGGGGGCCGTCAGCTACGAGCCGTTCCTCGCCGAGGCCATGAAGACCGACATCTTGCCGGCGCTCCACGATCTCGTGAACGTCATGCAGACCACGACGATCAAGCACTGCAACGCGGTCGACGCCGCGACCAAGCAGTGCACCGACTCCGTCGACATGAACGGCATCGCCATCATCGCGAACGCGACGCGCGCGCTCGTCGATCCGGCGGTCTCGCAGAAGAACGGCGTGAAGGACCGCAACGGCAAGACGACCGCGCTCCGCAACGACGGGAAGACCAACCCACAGGTCACGCCGGTCTACCTGCTCACCAACGCGCTCCATGCCATCGACACGGCGTTCGACGACTACGCAAAATCGCACCCCGATGACAACGCGCGCCTGACGCAGTGGCGGTCGGCGCGATCGCAGCTCGTCGATCAGTTCCTCGCTGCGCAGGGCAACGGTGCGAACGCGTCGTTCCGGAACAAGTCGTTCCCCAAGATCACGCCGGTCCTCGTCGACGTCCTTCGCGCGCAGCTCTTCGCGCACTGCCCGACGTCGTTCACGCCGCCGTACGCGAAATGCGCGTGGGCGCAGACCGAGATGACCCAGAAGATGAGCGACGTCGTCGCTGGACCCCTCTTCGCGACCACCATGGATCTGCTGGACGCGATCCGTCAGAACGACGACGCGCGTACGCAGCTCGAGTCGCTCTTGTCGTACCTGCTCGACAGCGCGAGCAACAACGACGCGCTGGCTTCCATGCTCGCGTCGTCGAGCGACATCATCCAGCTCCTCCGCGACGACGCGAACCTCGTGCCGCTCTTCCATGTGATGGCATCCGCCACCGCCACCGGTAAGGGTGGACAGAAAAGCATGGTCGACGCGCAGACCGCGCTCCTCGCCAGGATCAGCGGCCGCGCCTTCACGGGCACTCAGGAGGCGTGCAACAAGGAGCTGGATCCGAACCAGATCCTGAACGTCGCGCTCGCCAACTTGGTCACGCCGATGAAGGCCGCTGACGGGACGCTCGGGCAGACGCCGCTGCAGGTCATCATCGACGTCATCGGCGACGTGAACCGCCTGTTCCCCGACAAGACCGAGAAGTTCGGCGCCGACGACTACGCGAGCGTCACCGACAACGTGAACGACTTCTTGCTCAATAAGGAGCGGGGTCTCGAGCAGTTCTACGAAATCATGAGGCAAGGCACGGTCCGTTGATGCTCTCGAAGACGAGGCGCCATTCGAAGCGCCTGTTCGCCGCGCCGCTGTTGTCGTTGCTCCTCTTGTCGGCTTCGCAAGCGCACGCCGCAGGGCTCTATTTCTCCGACCGCGGTGTACGTCCGCTCGGACGCGGCGGCGCGTTCGTGGCCGGCGCCGACGATCTCGGGGCCATGTGGTACAACCCGGCCGGCCTCGCCGACGCGGGCACGAGCATCCTGAGCGATTTCTCCTGGCTCCACTTCACGAGCGAGTACACGCGCCGCTCGCAGGCGACGGACGGGAGCGGCACGGTCCGCAACTACGACTTTCCGACGGTGAACGGCACGTCGCCGGTGTTGCCGATCCCGACGATCGGCGTCTCGTACGCGTTTGGCGAGAGGAAGGAGTGGACCGCGGCATTCGGCATCCTCGCGCCGTATACTGCGATCACGTCGTACCCGCAGACGCTCAACGGGCAGCCCGCACCGTCGCGGTACTCGCTCGTGTCGCTCGATGGCTCGGCGCTCGTCGTGCCGGGCCTCTACATGGCGTACAAGCCTATTGAGCAGGTGCGCGTTGGCATCGGGCTGCAAGCGCTCGTCGGCACGTTCGCGTCGACCGAGGTATTCAGCGCGTGTCCGACCGATCACCTCGTGTGCGCGCCCGAGGATCCGACGTACGACTCGTTCGCGCAGCTCAAGGTCGGCCCCATCTTCGCGCCGAGCGGCAACGCGGGGGCCACGTTCGTGCCGGAGAAGCACGTGCGCATCGGCATCAGCGGGCAGCTCCCCTTCACGATCAACGCGCCGGCCACTGTGAGGGTGAAGCTGCCGAACGCGGTGGTCTTCGACAAGGCGACCCAAGCCGGCCAGGACGCGCACGTGCGCTTCAAGCTGCCGGCAATCCTCCGCGCGGGCATCGAGGGGCGCAACGAGTTCGCGAACAAGTCGCTCCTCCGCGTAGAGCTCACGTACGTGCGTGAGTTCTGGTCGATGCACGACGCGATCACGATCACGCCGGACAACATCACGCTCCTCAACATCCAAGGGTTCCCGAGCCCGTTCGGCGTCGCGCCGATCTCGCTCCCCCGCCATTTCCAGGACAGCAACTCCGTCCGCCTCGGCGGCGAGTACACCCTTGCGGTCGGCTCGTACGTCATCGACGTGCGCATGGGCGTCAACTACGAGACGAGCGCGATCCCGAGCGCGTACCTGTCGCCGCTGACGATCGACATGGACAAGGTGACGCTCGGAATCGGCGGCGGCCTCCACATCGGCGAGCACCTGCGGCTGGACGGCGTGTATGCCCACGTGTTCACGGGCGGCACCACCGTCTCGCCGTCCGAAGCGGCGGTTCCCCGAGTGAATCCGGTGCGTGGCAACCCCACGACCGTCGACGCGATCAACGGCGGCACCTACGCCGCGCGCGCCGACGTGCTCGGCGTTGGGCTGAACTACAAGTTCTGAGGTATCTTTAGGACCATGGCGCTTTCCTTGCGCGCGCTCGCGGGCGCGGTGGTGGTCCTCACGGCGTGCGGTTCCCCTTCGTTCGTTGGCGGTGGCGATGGCGGCGGCGGTTCGGACGGCGGCGCGACCAGCGACGCGACGACGAACGACGGCGCGGCAGAAGACGGCGGCGTCGACGGCGCAGCGCCCGGTCCGATCGATTGCCCCGGCGCGCCCGGAGGCTCGTGCGAGATCAAGAGCATCTGCTGCCTCTACCGGACGAGCTCCGGCAACGGCTACGTCGGGAGTTGCCAGCCCGGCCCGAAGTGCGCCGGCCCCGCGCCCGCGGGAACCTCTGGCGATCCGCCGAGCCAGTTCGCATGCACCCGCACCACGCAGTGCACGAACCTCACGGTGTGCTGCATCGTCCGCAGCGGCGGCGGGGGGGGCGGAGTCTCCACGTCGAGCTGCCAGCCGCTGACCATGTGCGTCTCGAGCAAGGGCGCCGTCTTGTGCGAGATGGCCCACCCCGGCTGCCCCGGCGGCCTGAACGGGTGTGGTACCGGCTCGAACGGCGACTGGGGAATTCCGCAGGACCTCGGCACCTGCGGCGGCGCGCCACCGGGCTGACGTCGACGTCGTATTACGGACCGACGCGCGGCAAGTGATCGGGCATCGGCGCCGCGGGTAGCGGGCCGTTCGTTTGCGGCGCGAGCTGCGCGTGCGGAATGCTCGCAGGGCCGCCGCCGCTCCCCGAGGGCCCGTTCTGCGCGACGTAGAGCGCCACGGTGTCGCCCTCCTTCAGCGCCTGCGCGCGTGGTCGCCGGTTGATGCGCTCCATCACCGCCGGCGAGACGCCGTGCTTGCGGCCGATCGCCTCGAGCGTGTCGCCGACCTTCGCCGCGATCGTGATGCGCTTCCGGCCCTTCAGGCCCTCGTGATAGGCGAAGAACTCTTCGGACCCGACGGTCACGACCCGCACGTCCGACTCGGCGAGGTGCACGGCCTGCGTGAGATCCGCGTCTTCGCGCACGAAGAGCTGCAACGTCATGCCCTCGAGCAAACGCGCCGCGGGGTCGAGCTCGTTCCAACGGCGGAGCTCGTCGACGGAGACGTGGAACGCGCCGGCGATCTGCGGGAGCGTGTCGCCGACGGTGACGCGATAGAACACGCGCCGGCGATCGGGGTAGACGAAGACGTCGGTGGGCACGGTGACGATGAGCGACGTGCCGGCCGGGAGCGGCGCGGACGGCTGCTGCGCGAGCGTGGTGGCGAGCGCGCCGCCCTCGACCGGCTTCGGCGCCGGGGCCTCGGGAGCGGGCTTCGGCGGATCGACCTTCGGCACCATGAGCACGGCGCCGCCGCGCACCACTTCGCCCTGCGCGATGCCGTTCAGCTCGACGAGCTTCTGCGTCGATACGCGATGGTCTTTGGCGATCTGCTCGAGCGTCTCGCCGAAGCGCACGACGTATTTTTCGAGCACGTCCTTCTTCGACTTCGCGAGGTTGGCGGTGCACGCGGCGCCCTTCCCCGAAGGCACGCGCACGGCGTAGTCGGCGGGCGCGGTCGGCGACGAAGCACCCGGAGCAGCCGGCGGCGGCGGAGGGGTGCGCGACGCCCGAAGCTCGGGATTAAGCGCCTCGACCTCTTTTACGGTGCATCCCGCGGCGGCGGCGACGGCGGTGAGCGCGACGCCCGGAGGCACGCTCACCTCGTCGGCCTCGATCGCCGCGTCGGGCACGAGCTCCGCGAAGCCGAAGACGCCGAGGTTCTTCGCGACGATCGCCGCCGCGAGGATCTTCGGCACGTACAGCGTCGTCTCCCAGGGCAGCGCCCCCTCGAGGCGCGTGAGCGTCCAGAAGTCGTTCGTGTTGTAGCGACGCACGACGGAGAGAATTCCCCCGTAGCCCATGTTGTAGGCGGCGATCGCCAGATCCCAGCTCCCGAAGCGTCGGTGCAAATCCGCCAGAAAATCGGCGGCCGCCTCGGTCGCGGACGTGACGTTGAGTCGCTGATCGGCCCAGCGATCTTGCGGGAGCCCGTACGCGCGACCGGTGTCGGGCATGAACTGCCACATGCCGAGCGCGCCGGCTGGCGAGCGCGCGGTCGGCTCGAAGCCGCTCTCGATCATCGCGAGCCACACCAGGTCTTCGGGCACGCCCTTGCGGCGCAGCACCTTCTTCACTTGGTCTTTGTAGCGACCCGAGCGCCGCAGCCAGACGCCGAGCATCGCGCGCCCGCGCGGATCGTCCTTGAAGAACTCGAGGTACCGCACGAGACGCGCGTCCCACCGCACCGGCACGTCGGGCAAGTCGAGCTTGCCGAGCCACGAGAGATCGCGCCCCCCCTCGGAGCCCGGAGGCGGACCTGCGCTCGGCGTCGGCGGCAACCCCGTCGCATGAACGCGCGGCGCCTCGTCGGTCGCGGCGAGCGGATACGGAAGATCCGCGGCGGTCGCGGTGGGCATCGCGATCGGGAAGAGCTCCCGCTCGGCGGCGTGAAGCGCGCGAAGCTCCGCGGTGTCGGGCCCGAGCATCACGTCCTCGGACGTCGGCCCGCCGGAAATTTGCCGTCGCGCGGACGTGTCCGTCGCCCGCCCCTTGGCGGGCGCAGGCTTCGCGCCCCCCTTCACGGTCGGCCTCGCGTTCGCTTTCGGAGTCGGAGTCGCCTTCGGAGTCGGAGTCGGAGTCGCCTTCGGAGTCGGAGTCGGAGTCGGCGTCGGAGTCGCCTTCGGCGTCGGCGTCGGAGTCGGAGTCGGAGTCGGAGTCGGAGTCGGAGTCGTGCTCGCGGTCGAGGGCGGCGAGGCAGGTGCGGCGTGGGCGGTTCCGGCCAGGAGGCCGAGCACGCACACACTTACGGACATCCTGCGACGCATTGCCATTCGATCGCACGCGCCGGGCGAGGCGTCAAATAAGCACCAAAACACGGTTACCGGCGAACCCAGATGGTCTTTGCCGGGTTCGCCTGGCCTTTGGTGGGTGCGTGCGAGCCCGGTCCGTCGACCAGTTGAAGATCCGTCACGGCTTGCTGGCCGTCGGGAGTCGCGGTCGGCGTCGTCGCGGTCGGTGTCGTGGACGTAGTCGCGGTCGGCGTCGTGGTCGTGGTCGTGGTCGCGGGCGGCGCCGCGGTCGCAGTCGGCGTCGCGGTCGGCGTCGTAGTCGTGGTCGCGGCGGCGGCGGCGGCGGTCTGGGCGCTCGAGTCGCTGCCTTCGCCCTCGTCACCGTCGGCGTGCGGCAGCGGTGGGAGCAGCGCGACGTCGAAGTCCACCGGGACTTCGTAGATCTCGGTCGTCGGCGGATAGAAATCGGTGTTCGTCTCGGTGCGGTGCGTCCCGTCGGGGAACGTCAAGATGCGCGACCGCTTGATGCGAAAGCCGCGGATCCCGTGCTGCTTCACCACGACCTTCTTGCCCGCGAGCATCGGCTGCTCGACGATCTTTCGCGGGTACGGCACGGTCTTCAAGAGCTCGCGCCCGAACGCGACGCGCACCGGCCGCGACGGGCCAAGGAGCTCCATCCGAAGCTTGTTCCCCTCGGTCTTCGCGTGCAAAACGACCGGGAACGAGTGCGGGTTTCGCACCTTCAAATCGACGATCGGGTAGACGACCGTGGAGTCGAGCCCCATCGGGATGTACGCGCTCGGCCGTGAATGCGGCAAGCGCTCGACAATTTCCAGCCCGCCGAAGAAGGCGACCGCATGGAACGTCGACGCCGCCTGGCACGTGCCGCCGCCGATGCCCTCGATCATCTCGCCTTTGAAAATCTCCCAGCTCTTCTGGAAGCCGTTCTCCTCGCTCCGTTCGCCGACGAGTTGGTTGAAGCTGAGGAGCTCTCCCGGCGACAAGACGAGGCCGTCGAGCTTCGCCGCCGCGACGTCGATGTTCTTTCCGCGCCGCTGCTGATCGCCCGCGCGCGAAAAATACGTCTCGTACTCGCTGATGACGGTGTGCACGTCGAGCGCGGCGACGAACGACGTCGTGATGCGCGGCTCGACCTCCACCGCCGGGATCGTCACCACCGTCGCGTCGGGATCGCGCGCCGCCTGCTCGAGCGCGGCGAAGGCGCCGTGCGCGTCGAGGTAGCGCCCTGGCTTCTCCGGAACCGTCGTGTGACGGTCGAGATCGAGGCGCGCCGACACGGGCTGCGAGTCCTCTGTCTCCTTGATGCGCGTCATGAGCGGCATCACGCGCGTGTCGTCGAGGGTAGGCAAGAGCGGCACGTCGATCGCCCCGGCCGCCGCCCGCTCGGCGGCGTCGGCACGCTCGAGCAGGTCTCCTTCGTGGCCGACACGCTGCGCCGCGCGCACGACCGCCGCCTCGTCGACCGCGAGCCCTAGGTCGCCAAGCGACACCTCGAGGACCGGTCGGTCCGGCTCGCCCGGCAGAACCAGCTTCATTTTTCGGGCGGCGAGCGATGTGACACGCGTGTGAACCAGCGCGGGCAGGTCCGCGGGATCCGACACAATCTGCCCATCCACGCGCAGCCCTGGGAGGATCTGCCCCGCCGGCAGGTACCGCGCGCGCGCCGCGACGGCCCCGCCCGCGCAAGCGGCAGCCAGGATCCCAAGTACGGCGAGGCGTGCGGCGAGAGGAACGTTCATCGCGACTGCTGAAGCGAACGCGCAATCCAGTATCCGTCATCCCGGGGCGCCAAGGTAGGAGATCCTTCGAAACCCTTGTAAATCGGGCTCCGCTAGGGTCGACTTTGGTGTCGGCGTATCCGTGAAAACCTGCCCGCAGTGCAAGATGCGGTATCCGAACGAGGCGCAGTACTGCTTCCTCGATGGGGCGGATCTCGTTCCACTGCAGGACACGCGCGTCGGCTCCACGCTCGTCGGTCGCTACCAGATCGAAGAGGTCATCGGCGAAGGCGGAATGGCCACCGTCTATCGTGCGAAGCACAAGCTCGTCGAGCGGCCGTGCGCGATCAAGATCATGAACCCGATGCTCGCGACGGACGACGTCGTCCGCGAGCGGTTCCGGCGCGAGGCGAAGAACGCCAGCAAGCTCGCCCACCCGAACATCATCGAGATCTTCGACCAGGGCGACACCGAGGACGGCACCGCGTACATCGCGATGGAGCTGCTCCAGGGGCACACGCTCGCCGATCTCATCGCGAAGGGCGCGCAGACCGGCGGCATGAAGCTGGAGCGTGCGCTGCCCATCATGGTGCAGATCGCCCGCGGCATCGCCCGCGCGCACGACTTCGACGTCATCCACCGCGATCTCAAGCCCGAGAACATCTTCGTCGTCGTGCAGAAGGACGGGAGCGATCTCGCCAAGCTGCTCGACTTCGGCATCGCCAAGTCACGCACCGACTCGCGTCTCACCGGCGCCGGTGAGCTGTTCGGCACGCCGCAGTACATGGCCCCCGAGCGCATCGAGCGCGGCGAGACCGGCCCCAGCGTCGACCTCTACGCGCTGGGCGTCATCTACTGGGAGATGGTGACGGGGAAGCTCCCGTTCGACGCGCCCGACGTCGCGACCTTCTTCGTCAAGCACCTGCACGAGAAGCCGCAGAGCGCGGCGAAGTTCAACCCGAAGGTCCCCAAGGATCTCGACACGCTCATCCTCGCGCTGCTCGCCAAGGATCCGAAGGCGCGGCCGGTCGACGCGCACCGCGTCCATCAGGATTTGCGCGCCGTCGGCGAAGCGCAGGGAATCACCGTGCCCCCCGAGGAGGACGAGGGGCCGTCGTCGGAGCGCACGCTCCAAGTCCTCCCGTCGTCGCGCGACGATCCGTGGTCGCGGCGGATCAAGGCGGTGGAGCAGATGCTCACGCGCGTGCACGGCGGCCGAACTCCGGCCGACGTCACGCGCCAGCTCGCCGCGGTAAAGACCATCGTCAAGCGAATCGACACGATCTACGACACGTGCCTCGGCGAGCAGAAGCGCCTCGGCTCACTCGACGCCAAGGGGCGCGAGGGCCGTACGCGCTTCGGCTACGCCGTGGACGCGCTCGGCGTCGACGCGTCGCGCGCGAGGGACGAGGTGCGCGTCGCGCGGGCGATGCACGCGCTCACCGCGGAGGACGTGAAGCAGGCGCAGGCGCGCTACACCGCCGCGCACAAAGAAATCCTGATGTGGGAGGGGCGCTGCGCCTTTCAGGAGCCGTACGAAGATCTCGCCGGATCCTACCGCGCCGCCGCCGCCGCGATGGACGCGTGGATCAACACGCGCGACGAGGAGCGAAAGACGCTCGAGGGCGTCGAGACCCACCAGCGCACGCTGAGCGATCTCGAGTTCCAAATCCGCGAGCTGCGCGCCGCGCTCGCCGCGCACGAGCAGAGCAGCGAAGGCGAGCTCCAGGCCTGCGAGAACGCGATCCTCCAGTACAACCGCGAGGCAGAGCAGCTCGATGACGAGGCGCTCACCGTGATCCGCGGCATCTGCGAGCCGCTCGGCAAGCGCCCCGAGCTGAAGCAGGAGCTCGCGACGCTCATGAAGGATCTCGAAGGCGAAGCCGCGGCCTGACGGACCCGAACCGCGCCGAGGTCGCGAATCACCCCGTGCTGCGCAGGCGCGCGCGCTCACCCCACGGACAGCGGAACGCGAGCGGCTTGGTGAGGACCCACAGCGTCGGGACCGGCGCGGGCTCCGGTGGGAACGGGCCCTCGCCGTCGGTGAAATAGACGACGCCGTCGACGTCGTGCGCACCGAGCACCGCGGGCGAAAAGATGGGGCGAAGATCGGTGCCGCCGCGACCGACGACGTTGTCGATCCTCCCCGCGAACGGATAAATCCGCGCGACCGACACGTCGCACTCGGCGATCGTGACGTGCGCGCGCTCCGACAAGACCACGAGCTGCCGGGCGATCTGCTCGAGCTCCGCGGTCGTCATGCTGAGCGAGGTGTCGATGGCGACGAGGAGGCGCGGATCCTCCGTGCGGCGCGGCGCCCACGTGCGGCCCGGCACCTCGAAGATGCGATGAGGGAACCGTCGGCTCGGGCGCGACCACGTGTGCACCGGCGAGCGCGCGCGCGCGACGAACATCGCGAGGGCCGCACGCCAGTCCATCACCTCGGCAGGCGCGCGCGTCGTCTCCGACAGCTCTTCGAGGAGGCGCCCCGGCGTCCGCCCCGCCACGAGAAAACGGCGTGATTCACGGCCATCCGCGTCGTCCTCGGCGTCCGCGTTCTTCGGCGCTTCGGCGACCGCGCGCTGGATCATGAGCCCCGTCTGCGCGACACCTCCCGGTGACACCTCGCCGCGACCGAGGTGACGATGATCGTCGATCGTCCCGGCGCCGCGCTCTCCTTGCTCGGGGCGCGGCCGCGTGCCCGTCCCCTCCATGTGCCGCACGAGGATGTCGTACCGATCGCGCGTGCTCTGGTGCGCGCGCAATCCCACCGCGGCGTACGCGCGCCACGTGATCGCCGGCGGCAGCGGCTCCTCGATGTACTCGTTCGCCGACATCTCGATCGCGAGATCCATGAGCTCCGGCTCTGTGGCCTCGGCGAACTTGGGGTGCGCGAGATGGCCGAGGACCACGTGATGGACCTCGTGCAGGAGGACGCCCCGCAGGTACTGCGGCTCGGCCATGAACGACTCGACGTTGACATGCAGGTAGAACCGCCCACCGTGAAGCGACACCGCCATGCGCGCGACCGACGGATCGGCGACCGGCGTGAGCTTCGCGAGGATCGCCGCGTAATAGGGGTAGGCCTCGAGGAAGCCTGGATCGCGGAGGAACCCGTCGAGCCATGCCTCGAGCTCGCTCGGCGACGTGCGCGCGGCGGTCATGATCCCGGACGCACCGGCGTGATGCCCACGCGCTTCAAGGTGTCGACGAGCGGGAGCGCGTCCTTCTCGGGGAGCTGCACGAGGAGGTGCCCGAGGCACTGGCGCGCGACGTTGCTTCGTTTCAGCTCGGGGAGGCGCGCGGGCTGCTCGAGGAACGAGCGCAGCGCCGTCACGGCGAGCGAGATGCGGTGGCGCTTGTTGGGATCGCCGCGCCATGCCGCGATCTTCTTCTCGGCGGCGCTGCCGGAAAATCCGGCGACGAGCTCTCCCGGCGCGACGTCGACGAGCGTGGCGGCGGTGGGATTTCCTCCGAGCGCCTCCTGCAAACGCTCGCGTTGATCGCCCGGCAAATCCGCGACGAGCGCCTCGAACGACGCGAGCGTGAGCTGCCTCTGCGCCGCGAGGACGCCGGCCTCCGGGCCTGACAGAAGCGGCACGAGGCGCGCGACGATCTCGTCCAGGCGATCGGTCTTGCCTTGCTCCCGGTAGCCGGAGATCTCTTTCGCGCGCGGCGTGCCGGGCGCGTACGTCGCGAGCAGCTCACGAACGTCGAACGCGAGGCGCGACCCCCACGAGCCCTGCGAGGCGAGCAGCGCCTCCACCCACGCGGTCGGCAAGAATCCTCCGAGCGCGTCGCGGAGGAGCGCGCCGTCCATCAGCTCGTCGGGCGAGAACGCCTGGAGCAGCTCGGAGGCGTACGTCCACGTGCGCGGCGGCACGTCGTCGAGGAGACGCTCGTGCGTGTGCGCGAGCGCGAGGATCCCCGGGTGGAGGTTCTGCGTCTGGGCCCACGCCAGCCACGACGCCCGATCGGCGCGCACGCTCACCTGGAGAAACCGCGCGCGTAGCGCCTTGTCGAGCGCCGTTACGTGGTACTCGGCGGTCTGCGGGTTCACCGTCGCGACGCACATCCACCCGGGCGGCAGCTCGTATTCGTGCAGGCGGCGCGCGGAGAGGAGCTGGAGCGCGGGCTGCTGGATGTACCGCTCCGCGCGGTTCAGCTCCTCGAGCATCAGGATGCCCGCGCCGTCCTTCGGCAGCACGTGCGGGAGCGCGTACTCGGTCCGCCCGTCCTTCACGACGGGGAGGCCCACGAGGTCCGGCGGCTCGAGGAGGCTCAGATCGAGGATCGTCGTCTGGATGCCGAGCTGCTCGGCGACGCGCCGGACGATTTCGCTCTTTCCCACGCCGGTCGGCCCCTCGAGGAGCACGGCCCGACGCGCCCGATACGCCACGGCGAGCACCTTCTCGAGGCGCGGACCTACCGGGATCGCGAGCGCGCGTACGCCTTCGGTGGAAGACGACTTGGAGGGCGCTTGTGCCACCTCTCCTCAGTAGCACGACGTCGTCTATTCCACGACGACCCGGTCCCCCGCGCCGCGGCCGAACGTCTCCGGCATGTACATCTCTTCGGCCTTCGGCGGCGCGACCACGAAGTCGCCCGGCGTCGTCGCGCGCGCGACGTACGTGTAGTCGTAGACGCCCTCCCAGAGGAGCGACGCGAAGACCTCGACGCGCTCGTCGCGCAGGTTCTGGTGCTCGTACCAGGTGCTGTGCCACCACCAGTACGGCGATTTTGCGGCCTTGGGATCTTGCGGGATCGGACCCGACACCGCGAGCGCAGGGTTCATCGGCTCGAAGCCCGCGGGAAGCGGATCGACGAGCGCGACGTGGTAGCGGCGCGACGGCGCGACCATGCCGACGCGCACGCGCACCTTGCTCCCGCTCTTGACGTGCCAGACGCCGTCGTCGTCCTGCGTCACGTCCTTCGGATCGTCGACGCCCTCGTACCTGCGGGTGACGGTGAAGCCACGGTCGATCGGCGGCGGCCTCAGATCCTTCGGCGCGTACTGCATGCCGATGCGGTAGTAGAGACGGCCGGGGCCATCCTTCTGGAGGACGAGATCGGTGCCTTTCGAAAAGTCCGCGAGCTGACGCATCGGCACGTTTACCTGGTACCGCTCCGTCGTGCGCCCCTTGAACGCGTGCTCGCCGGCGTACTTGTCCCCGAGCCACGCGCGCGCCACGAAGTCCGGCGTCGTCTTCTCGTAGGTGTTGAAGTAGCGGTCGAGCGCGAGAAGAACGAACGCGTTTTCCTGCGTGTTCGACCAGTGCCCCGCCTTGCGGTGCGCGAGGAGGCCGGTGACGATCTTCGGGATGACGTCGCTCTGCGGCTGATCGCCGATGAGCGATTCGAGGAGGACGCCGTCGGCGCGCCGATCGGAGTTCAGGATCAAGTAGTCGGCGTCCTTGTAGGAGGCGACGAAGTGCGCGGCGCCGGCGGTCTCGGTGACGCGGTTGGCCAGGTGCTTGCGGATCTGCGTGAGCTCGCCGGCGGCGCCCGGATCCTCGCTGATGATGGGGAGAATCCAGCCGAGGGCCTCGAGCGGCAGCTTGTCGGCGCCGCCCGCCTCGGCGACGAGCCCCTTGGCGCGGCCGCGATCGACGTCCTTCATGCGCCAGCGGACGTTGAGCGCGTAGGCGATGAGCGCCCTGCGTGCGTCCTCGGGCCACCAGCTCGGGATCTGCGCCTCGACGCCGCGGAGATAGCTCTGCGCGCGCGCGAGCACCTGCGGATCGACGTCGAACCCTTTGTCCTTCGCGCGGACGAGCGCGTGCGCGACGTGGACGCTCACGTACGGGTGCGCCTCGGCGCCAGGCCAGAAGCCCCAGCCGCCCGACCAGGACTGGCGCGACTTGAGCCGATCGATGTCCTTCTTCTGGCTCGAGAGGAGCGCCTCGGGAGAGGGCATGTCCTTCGTCTTGAACGCGCCGAGCACGTCCTTCAGCGCCGCGATCGACACGACGCGCGACGAGATCTGCTCGTTGCACTCGAAGGGATAGTGAACGAGGTAGAGGACGGCGTCGGTGAGCGCCTGGAGCGCGGTCGACGACGTGGTGATCTCCAAGCCACCGAACTGCGGCACGACGTCGGGCGGCATCTTGACCGGCTGCGCGATCGCGCCGTCGTCGATCGTTCCGTACGTCGCGAACGCCTCGGTCGTGGCGGGCGTCCACACCGTGAGCTCCATCTGGTTCGCGTCGCTGAATCGCCCCGACGCGGCGCCGATCTGGAAGCGCGCGATGCCGGCCTTGGCGGCGGCGGCGCCGATGCGGACCTCGACGCGATCGTTGGCGGGCACGGTGACGCGCCGACCGGTGCCGGTGACCGTCGCGTTCGAGGCGCGCATCGCCACGTCGACGTCCATCGGCGCGTCGGTCTGGTTCTGGACGACGATGGGCATCTCGAACTTGTCGCCGAAGTTCAGAAAGCGCGGCGGTGACGGCCGGACCATCAGCGGAAGACGCGCGGTCACGGTGGCCTCCGCGCTGCCGAAGCGGTTCTCGCCTTGGACCGCGACCGCCATCACGCGGTAGCGCGTGAGGCTGTCGGGGAGCTTGATCGGCACGGCGGCGTGGCCGCTCGCGTCGGTCGTCACCTTCGGAAAGAACGCAGCGAGCGCGGCGAAGTCGGTGCGCACCGCCATCGGCGTATTGTCCTGAGCCTCGCCGGCCTTGTCCTTCTTCTTCTCGTCGCGCGACTCGTCGCGGAGCGTGTCGGCGCGATCGGGCGCGGCCTCCATGGCCGGGGCCGCGGACGCCGCCGCCGTCGCGGTCGCCACCGGTGCCGGCGAGCGAGGGGCCGACCGCATCGCTCCGCCGCTCCCCGCGTGCCCGCCTACCGCATGCATTCGGCGCTGCATCATGCCGGCGCCGCCCCCGTCTTCCCGCGGCTTCGCGACGAGGACGCGATCGCGGATCGCCAGCTCCCGCGCACCATCGGGGCGTTGCGTGTAGAATGCACTAAGCGGATCGGGAGCTTGTACCCCGAGAGCGCGAGCACCGCCTCGTCCACCACCACGACGGCCAGCTGCGTGCCCGCCGCCGGATTTCCTTGCGCGTCCTTCGCGTCGAGCTCGAGGCTCGTGGTGCCGCCCGGCTCGATCGCCTTGTCGCGCGGCCGCGCCGTCAGCGTGATCGCGCGCTCCTTCGGCGGGATGACGAGCTGGACGCCACCGGTCGCGAACGCCGGCTTCTTGGGGAGCGACGCGTCGGGCTCTCCGGCGTCGTTCGCGCGCACCTCCGCGCCCAGGAGATCCACGCGCACCGACACGCCGGGCAGCCATCCTTGGTCGAGCTTCACGGCGATCGTCTGCGCGCTCGATTTCATCGTGAAGCGCTCGAGCTTCACGATCCCCTGGCGTCGCACGGTCAGCACGCCCTCGGCCGGCGCGAACGGCGCGAGCACGAGGATCTCCGCGGTGTCGCCGGACAGGTACTCCTTCTTGTCGGTGACGAGCTGCGCGGCGCCGGCGGTGAGCTCGCGCATCGGCGGCATGTGGTCGGACAGCACCCAGATCGGCACTTCGGTGACGCTCCTCCGTCCGATGCCGTCGGTCACCGTCGCCGAGACGCGGTAGTTGCCGCCGTCCTTCGTCTTGAGCAGGCAGCGCTGCGCGTCGTCTTTCGTCTCGACGTCGCACGTCTCGACGTCGCGCTCTTTCTCGACCCAGTCGGTGCCTTCTTGCTCCCAGTCGATCCGTGCGGCCTTGAGGGTGACCTTCTTGCCGCTGATCTTCTTGCCGTCCAAGTCGCTGACGATGACGTCGACGGCGATCGGCTCACCGGCGCGCACGAAGGCGCGAGGGCCCTTGAGGCCGACGTAGAGGTCGGCGGGGTGCACGAGCAGGTTCGCGTGGGCGCTCCAGGCCTGGCGGTTCACGTCGGTGACCGACGCGTCGAGCTGGATCGACATCGGTCCCGGCTTCTCGAGCGCGTCGAAGTCGATGCGGAGGCGGTGGGCGCCCGACGGCGAGGTCTTCGCGGTCCACGTCTCCGGCGCGATGGTCTCGCCTCCGCCGTGCATGCGGCCGTAGCCGTAGAAGGCGTGACGCGCCTGGGGACCGAACGCGAATCCAGGGAGATTCGGCGGCGCGAAGTGGCCGGGGCTGCCGCGCACGATCCAATTGACGTCGGCGTTGGGGAGGCCGCCGCCCGCGTAGTATGTCGCGGAGACCGTCGCGATGGCGTGATCGCCGACGACGTGAGGTCCGCTCGTCGTTTGCGCGGTCACCTCGAACTCCGGACGCCGGAACTCTTCGAACGAGAGCCCGTGGTAGTGGACCGCGTTCGCGAGCATCGTCTCGTCGAGGCGGAGCTCGACCTGCGCCTGGCCGAGGTTGGCGTTGGTCGGGACCTTGAACGTGAAGTCGAAGCCGCCGGCGTCGTCGAGCTCGGTCTTGCCTTTGGTGACCTCGGCGCCGCGCACGTCGCGGACCGTCCACGAGACCTTCTTGCCGATGTCGGGCGTCATCTTGAGATCGCCGCCCTTTTGCTGGCTCTGGCGACGGACCCAACCCTTCACGCGCGGCTCTTCGCCGGGTCGGTACATGTGGCGATCGTCGAAGACCAGCCACTGCGAGTAGTCGGGGGCGACGCCGACGCCTTGAAGACCCGCGATCGAGCCGTAGCGCTCGGGGAGGATCACGAGATCGGTGCCGCGCTTGGCGTAGAGGAGATCGCCCGGTGCACCCGCGAGCTCGATGCGCGCGAGGCCGTCGGCGCCGCTCTTCGCGGTTCCGCCTTTGAGGATGCTGACGTCGACGTCCGCGAGCGGCGCGCCGGTGTCGAGCGCCGTCGCCCACCCGAAGAGCTGATCATGATCGAGGAACGCGTCGAGGCCGATCTTGGTGACCTGCACCCACGTGCGAAGCCACTGGCGGCCCCAGTCCTTACGCGGCGCGTGCGTGGGCTCGACGATGGCGACGACCTGTCCGAGCCCCTCCTTGTTGAGCGCGACCCTGAGCGGGATGCGCGTCTCGGTGAGCTCGTCGGGCGCGCCTTGCGGCGACACGATCGTCGTCTGCACGAGTCGACCGGGCGGCGTCGTCTCCTTCGCTTCCTGATCCCAGTTCGCGCGGAATTTTTCGTACGCGATCCAGTCCTCGGGGCGCACGGTGTAGAGGCGCACGCGGAGCTGCGGCTCGTTGACGCTGTAGACGGGCAAGGTCGCGGTCGCTGCGGGATCGAGGACGCTCATCTCGCCCTCTTCGGCGAAGAGCGCGGCCTCGGCCGGTCCGACGTCGATCGCGGTGTCGGCGTCTTGCCCCATCGTCTGCCGGAACGTGTCGCCGATGCCGCCGGCGATCGTGATCTTGTAGTGCGTGCGCCCCTTGGAGCGCCCTTGCAGCGTGATCGCGCTGCCGTTCATCGACACCTTCATGCCCTGGAGATCCGGCGAGACCTTCACCATCGCCTTGTCGAATTTCTTCGGGTCGATGGGGTTGCTCATCACGACGGTCCACGGCATGAGCGGCGGGCAGTGATCCGTCCAACCGCAGGACGCTCGCTCGATGCGCATGGGGCCGTAGGTGTGGAAGCCGAACGTCTGCTCGCCAATGCTCTTCTTCGGTCCTTCGGCGGACGGCGTCCCGGGTCCCACTTTGACGAGGTAGCTCGTCGCCGGCGTGAGCTTGTCTTGCGCGCGGAAGGCGAGCCAGCGCTTCGGCTGCGCCTTCGCCGCGAGCGGTCGCACGAGCTTGTCGGACTCGACCTCGGACTCGGTCGCGAGGCGCGTCGCGATGGGCGCCCCGTTTCCCGCCGAGAGCTTGATGGTGGCGAGGACCGCTTGCGGATCGATCTCTTGATCGAAGTCCGCGAAGATCACCGGCTCGAGATCGACGGGGCCGCTCTGCGGCGCTTGCTGCACCAGCTTCACCGGCGGCGTCGCGAAGGTCCATCGCTCCGCCGTCGCCAGCGCGGCGCCGCTCGCCGCTTTGGTCCCCGCGGGGACCTCGACGGAGAAATCCGTCGCCATCGGGAAGCGCTTTTCGGGCTGGAACACGACCGTCTGCGTCCCCAGCCACCGCCACTCGCCGGGCGGCTGCGGCAAAAGCTTCACGGGCGGCGTGCGCTTCACGAGATCGGCGTGCGACGTGATCGCGACGAGCGGCTGCGAGAAGCTCACCGAGAGGAACGGCGCGAGATCGACGTTCCCCTCCGGCGAGTGACGCACGACAGTCAGCGCGCCCACGGTAGGCGCAACCACTGGAGGCCCACCGCTACCACCTGGCGGCGGAAACGTCTCCGTCACGGTCTTGCCGGTGCGCGGCGCGGGCATCGATTTGTCGCGCAGCGCGAAGTCCTGATCGTCGTCGGGCGAGGCCACGAGCGGGGGGAGGCGTGCGAGAACTTTGTTCGTGGCGTCGGCGGAGAGCGCCGTCGACTTCACGCTCGGCGCGTGGTCCGCCGCCTCGTCGTCGTCCGCGTTGCTGAGGCGGAAGCCAACGCCCGACTTGCTCATCTTGAACGTCGTCGTCTTGCCGCCGTCCCGTCCGGACGCGCCGGAGACCGGAGGCTTCTGGCCCGGACACCCGCCGAGCGCGACGGCCCCCATCACGAGCGCGGCCAACGCGAGAGGAGCGAGCGGACGATTCATGGGCAGCCTCCGGGAGAGCGTGGGACGAGCCTACACAAAGGCCGGCCGCGCGCGGTCCACGTACGGACGTACATGTCCCCCGTTCGATCTATTTGGCGGGCGGCAGCTCCCCCACGGAGCGACGTAGCGAGTCGATGAGGACGAGCGCGACGCCGGGGAAAATCCCGTGCTGGATCTCCGGATGATGCTTGAGAAAATACTTCACGAGCCACCCGAGGGAGTGGAGATCGAACGAGCCGTCCCCTTCCACGAGGCAGGCCTTACCCTCGTCGGTGGGCGAGAGCTCGAAGCGGAGGCGAATGTCCTTCGGCTCGCCGGAGACCCACCGGAGCTCGAGCCACTTCTCGGCCTCGTAGGTCGCGTCGGCGGTGAACTCGAAGCCGACCGAAAAGAAACCGACGCGGAACTTCAGCTCGAACGTGACGCGATCGCCGCGACGGGTCGCGCGGTGCACCATCGGCAAGTGGCGCGCGTAGCGCTCGATGTCGGCGATGGCGGCCCACACTTCGGCGACGGGCCGCTCGATGCGCCCCTGCGCGGCGGCGCCGAGCGGACGACCGTCGTCGGCGAGACGGACACGGATGGTGGGGCCTTCGCGGTAGGTCGGCATGCTCCACGACGATAGCGCTCAGAAGGCGGCACGAGCTACTTCGCCTTCGGACGCGGGGCGGGCGCGGCGCGATCGCACTGCTCGGCCTCGCCGGCGTCGCAGGCGCGGCGGTGGTAGCTGCGGGCGCGCGTCATGTCCTCGTCGACGCCGAGCGCGTACTCGTACATCCGCGCCAGCGCCGCGCACGCCTTGCCGACCTTGCCGTCGCACGCCTTCTCGAGGAAGCCGCGCGCGCGCGTGCGATCCTCCTTCACGCCGCGCCCTTCGTAGTACGCGCCGCCGACGAAGAGGCAGCCGAGCATGTTGTCGAGCTCGCACGCGCGCTCGAAGAGGCGCACCGCCTTCGGCATGTCGAGCATCACGCCGGAGCCCTTCGAGTAGAGGAACCCCAGGTTCGAGCACGACTGAGCGTTCTTGCCCGCGCACGCCTTCTCGAGGAACGGCGCGGCGCCGAACGGATCGCTCTCGAGGCGGAACGTCCCCATGTTCGCGCACGCCGTTGGATCGCCCATGTCACAGCCGCGCGCGATCATCGGCATGCCGTGCGACTTGTCTGCCTCGCCGCCGAGCTCCACGTAGGCCGTGCCCGCGTCGTTGCACGCGCGGTTGTAGCCCCAGTCGCACGCCTTCTCGAGCATCGTCGCGACGCGGCGCTTCTCGGCGTCGGTCTTGGCGAGCGGCTCGAGGAGCTTCGCCGCGGCGGAGCACGACTCGGCCATCGCCGGGAGCGGCGCGCCGTTCGCTTGCGAGAGCTTCGACTGATCGCCTTCACAGGCGCGCGTGAGGTAGGTGGCCGCCTTCGCCTCGTCCTTCGGGAAGCCTTCGCCGAGCATGTACGCGCGCCCGGTCAGGCTGCACCCCGACGGATGCCCGCGCTCGCACGCGCCGAGCAGCAGGCGCGCGGCACGCACGAGGTCCTTCGCGACGCCCTCGCCGGTCAGGAGCGCGCGCCCTTCGTCGTAACAGCCGGTGTTGTCTCCGGCGGCGCAGGATTTTTCGTAGATGGCGAAGGCTTGCGCGGGCGAGCGCGTCGCGACGAGCGCGCCCCAGTTCGTGCAGCTCGCGGCCAGACCAAGGCCGCACGCCTTCTGGTGGAGCTTCTCGGCGCGCGCGAGGTCGTGCGCGACCGACTCGGCGCGGAGGTACGCGTTGCCGAGACGGCCGCACGAGATCGCGTCACCGGCGTCGCACGCGATCCCGAGCGCCTCGATTTGCGGAGCGTCGGCGGGCTGACCTGGCCCTCTCTTGGCCGCCGTCGAAGGAGGACGCGACGCGCACCCGCTCGCCAGCGCGAGGGCGCACGCGAGCAGCACCTGCCGAGCATTCATCTCCTCCCTATTGTACGCGCCCGCGCGTCGTCCCTTCCGTCCCCTTCGCGGTCGGCCCGTCGACGAAGCTCACCCCCTGCCCCGCGAAGCGCCGCTTCATGACGGCGATCGCCTCGGCGCTCTCGTCGACGAGCAAGAACCCGCACCCGCGCTCCATCGCCGCGGCGCCCGCCGTCCCGCTCCCCGCGAAGAAATCGAGCACGATCCCCCCTTTCGGGCACGACGCGGTCACGATGCGCCTTACGACGCCGAGCGGCTTCTGCGTCGAATAGCCGAGCTTCTCCTTGCCGGTGGGGCTGACGATCGTGTGCCACCACGTATCGGTCGGGAGCTTTCCGCGCGCCGCTTTCTCGGGCCCGACGAGCCCCGGCGCCATGTACGGGATGCGATCGACGGCGCTCGTATCGAAGTACACCTTCGCGGCGTTCTTTGCATAATACAATATGTTGTCGTGCTTGGCGGGCCACCGCTTGGTCGCGCGCGCGCCGTAGTCGTACGCCCAGATGATCTCGTTCTGGAAGTTCACGCGCCCGAAGATGCCGTCGAGCATGACCTTGCAGTAGTGGACCTCGCGGTAGTCGAGGTGCAGATACAGCGCGCCGGTGGGCTTCAGCACGCGGTGCGCGTGGAGCATGCGCGGCTCGAGGAAGCCTAGGTAGTCGTCGAACGCGTCGGCGAAGCTCGAGTCGCCAGTGCGCGTCGTGGCGTAGCGACGGCCGCCGAATCCCGTGCGATCGCCGTCTTCGCTGCGCACCGTCGTCATGGTCGTGCGGCGCTGGCGCTTGCCGGTGTTGAACGGCGGGTCGACGTAGACGAGATCGAACGAGGCGTCGGGCAGACGTTCGAGCACGGCGAGGTTGTCGGCGTGGACGATCTCGCGCCGCGTCACGAGGGCTCGTCGATCTCGAGCACCCACGGGACGATCGCCGCGAACTCGAGCTGGATGACCTGCGCGTTGACCCACGCGTTCGACACGAGCGCGAGGCGCGTCGTGAAGCCGAACGAGAGCGACTCGCCGCACGCCTCGAGCTCGACGGCGAACGCCTCTGGTCCGCGCGGGACGTAGGCGTCCTTGCCCCCTTCGAGGCCGCCGAACAGGTGGAACCACCCCTGGTACGCGTGGCGGCCGCGCGCGATTCGGTGCGTGTGGAGGACCTCGATCTCGCGCGTGGCGTCGATGCCGAGCTGGGCGAGGAGCGCGCGCGGCGCGTCGCCGAAGACCTGATCGCGCGCGGCCTGGTAGTTGCGGCAGATGTTGCACCCGCAGCGCTCCGACGCCGCGACCAGGCCGGTGTACGCGGCGCGGGTCTTCTCCGGCTCGGCGCGGACCGTCCATCGGCCGAAGCGTACGAGGGGCTGAGGCATCGACCGGGGAGGGTACACGCGCCACGGCGCCCGCTGCATCTGCTAACGTGCGACGCGGAACAAGACATGAAGACGACGCTGACCCCCGAGACGACCAACGCCCTCACCGCTCGCCTCAAGGACGCGAACGTCATGTTCGCGCGGCGCTACCCGGGCGAGAGCAGCCGCCGGCAGCCGGTCCACACGGTGTACGGCGGCGCGCACCTCTTCAAGTCGGACGCGGCGGCGAAGCTCGGCAAGGTGGCGCTTGGCTCGCTCGAGCAGTTCGCACCCGACTTCGTCACCTTCGCGCGCGCCGTTCATCTCCCCGGGTGGGACCGCTTGCCCGACGCGCCTGCCGAGATCGGCGCGCTCGTGCGCAAGGTCACGGACGATCCGGCGGGCGCGCGCGCAGGCAACGCACCGGCGTGGCTCGCTCACGCGGTCTACTCGCGCGTCACCGCCAAGCTCGCCAACGAGCCGGTCGAGGATTTTCGCATCGACTTCGAGGACGGCTATGGCAACCGCCCCGACGCAGAAGAGGACGGTCACGCCGTCGCCGCCGCCGAAGAGGTGGCGAAGGGCATCGCGCAAAATTCGCTGCCGCCGTTCATCGGCATCCGCATCAAGCCGTTCACCGAGGAGCTGCGCGCGCGGAGCTTCCGCACGGTCGACGTGTTCTTGTCCACGCTGATCGCCACCGGCAAGGGCCTCCCGCAGAACTTCGTCGTGACGCTCCCCAAGGTCACCATCCCGGAGCAGGTCACCGCGCTCGCCGATCTCTTCGACATCTTCGAGCGCCAGCTCAAGCTGCCGCAAGGCTCGCTCAAGTTCGAGATCATGATCGAGACGACGCAGTCGGTCTTCGACGCGGACGGCGAGGCGACTGCCTCTCACCTGCTCGACGCCAGCCGCGGCCGCCTCGTCGCCGCGCACTTCGGGACGTACGACTACACCGCGAGCTGCAGCATCACCGCCGCCTACCAAGGGATGACGCACCCGGCCTGCGATTTCGCGAAGCACGTCATGCAGGTCACGCTCGCCGCGACCGGCGTGTGGCTCTCCGACGGCGCGACGAACATCATGCCCATCGCGCCGCACCGCGCGAAGGACGGCGCTGCGCTCACCGCGCAACAGATCGTCGAGAACCGCGCGGCCGTTCACTCGGCGTGGCGCCTGCACTCCGAGCAAGTTCTGCATTCGCTCAAGCAGGGCTACTACCAGGGCTGGGATCTGCACCCCGCGCAGCTCCCCACGCGCTACGCCACGGTCATCGCGTTCTTCCTCGAGGGGCTGCCGGCGGCGAGCGAGCGCCTCAAGAATTTCGTGCAGAAGGCGGCCCAGGCCACGCTCGTCGGCGACGTCTTCGACGACGCTGCGACCGGCCAAGGACTCCTCAACTTCTTCCTCCGCGGCATCAACAGCGGCGCGATCACGGAAGAAGAGGCGCTCGCCACCGGCCTCACGCTCGACGAGATCCGCGGCCGATCGTTCGCCAAGATCATGGAGAGCCGCCGCAAGGGCACGCCCGGCTGACCGGTGACCGCCCGACCGCCTGACGATCGCGGCTCGCTCTCGCTATTTCCCGTTGGTGGCGAGCGCGACGTTGAGCGCCGGCAGCGTGTCGCCGTGGAAGTAGTCGCCCGAGTCGATCCCGACGATGCGCATCGTCCGCGGATCGACCGCGTAGTTGTAGGGGAGCGCGACGCCGTTGCCGGGCGTCTTGGGGGGGAGCATCGACGAGAGGGCGCCGACCGAGATGTCGTACGGCGTCGCGTAGGTCGCGACCCACGCGTCGACGGTGTTCTGCGACGCCGGTTCGTACGCGTCGTTCTGGAGGAGCGCCGTGATGATGCGTGCGCCACGTGCCTTGTACTGCGCGGTCCAGAGCGCGGGGAGCTCCTGCCCTTCGATCTTGCAGCCCGAGCACCACGGCGCGCTGACCGTGATGTAGACGCCGTAGATGCCGCGCGTGCCGTGCGGATCGAAGTAGTCCTTCGTGTCGATGGTCGTCCACGGCTTCTGCCCGCCGACGTACCCCATCATTTGCACGCGCGGGAAGACGTCGCCGACGGTCCACCCGAACGGTCCTGGCGGGTAGTCGCCGGTCTGAGGGAGCTGCGGCGACGGGGGCGGCGTGACGTTGTCGCCTTGCGCGGTCGGCTTGGTGTCGTGCGACGCGCAGGCGCCGAGACACGTGACCACGACGGCGACGACGACCTCTACGACGCGGATCACAGTGTCAGTGTAGCAGCACGTCGCGCCCGCGGTTTGGTCCGCGCGAAATGTGGCTAAAACCCCCGAAAAACGAGTACTTTACCGCCTGAACATGGGCGCCCTCGTCAGCGAATGGCTCCACCTCATCGTCCGCTGGATGCACATCCTCGCGGGGATCATGTGGATCGGAACGTCGATCTTCTTCAACTGGCTCGACAGCCACCTCGAGAAACCCGCGACGCCGAAGAAGGGCGTCGAAGGCGAGCTGTGGATGGTCCACTCGGGCGGCTTCTACCAGGTCGAGAAGAAGCTCGTCGCGCCGAGCGAGATGCCCAAGACGCTCCACTGGTTCAAGTGGGAGGCGTACTTCACGTGGATCACGGGCGTCGTGCTCCTCGGCGTCGTCTACTACACGGGCGGCGGCGTGCTCCTCCTCGACGCGAGCGTCTCGAGCATCTCCGCGCCCGTGGGCATGGCGATCGGGCTCGGCACCATCGCGGTGTCGTGGGTCCTCTACGATCTGTTCTGGCTCTCGCCGCTCGCGAAGAGCACGCTCTTCGGCGCCATCGTCACGTTCGCGTTCGTGGTCGGGTCGGCGTGGTTCTTCGGGCGCTTCTTCAGCGGGCGCGCGGCGTACATCCACACCGGCGCGATGATGGGCACGTGGATGGTGGGCAACGTCGCGATGCGCATCATCCCGGCGCAGCGCGGCCTCGTCGCCGCGGTGAAGGAGGGGCGCGCCCCCGACGCGACGCTCGGCAAGCGCGCCAAGCAGCGCTCCCGTCACAACAACTACATGACGTACCCCGTCGTGTTCATCATGCTCTCGAACCACTTCCCGACCACGTACGGGAGCACGTGGGCGTGGGCGGTGCTCGGCGGCCTCATGATCGTCGGCGCGGCGGCGCGGCACTTCGAGAACACAGGCGATCGCTCGCCGGGGATCGTCTTCGCGATCCTGGGCACGGTCCTCGTCGTCGCCAACTCCGGCCTGACGTCGACGGCGTCGTCCGGCGACGGCGGAGGGAAGCCGCTGCCGCTCGTGTTCGCGCCGAGCAAGGGCGGCCCGAGCTTCGCGCCGAAATCGCCGGGCGGCGTGGGGACCGTGCGCGCGATCGTCCACTTCGGAGGCGCGGTGCCGCCGCCGGTGGAGCTGGCGATCCCGAGCAACTGCGCGCCCGACGTAAAGGGGCCGTTCCTCTCGAACACCGCGCTCGTCAAGGCGGGGCTCGTGCAGAACGCGTTCGTCTGGATCGACAAGGGCATCGGCGAGTGGCGCGACGGCCCGCCCAACGACGAGGTGACCGTGGATCAGCGCGCGTGCATGTACGGCCCGCACGTTGTCGGCGCGCAGGTCGGGCAGCGGGTGACCTTCTTGAACAGCGATCCGGTGTTCCACAACGTCCGCACCATCGCGAAGGACAACGCGACGTTCAACGAGGCGATGGCGACGAAGGACACGCGGCTCACCAAGACGTTCGGCCGGCCCGAGATCATGATCACCGCGAAGTGCGACATTCACCCGTGGATGAGCGGCTTCGTCGGCGTCGTCGCGCACCCGTACTTCGCGGTATCGAACGACAAGGGCGAGGTCGTGCTCGAGAACGTCCCGGCGGGCGGGGAGATCGAGATCGGCGCGTGGCACGAGATCTTCGGTCGCGTGACGCAGAAGCTGAAGGTCGAGGCCAAGGGCACCGCGACCGTCGAGCTCACGCTGCCCGGGAAATAAGGCCGTTTCGGCGGCAGCGCAGGATCGGGTAGATTGGGTCGGCCATGCGCGCCGGTCCTCTGCTCGCCCTCGCCGTCGCCTCGCTCGTGCCGCCGCTGGTGGCATGCGCGCGAGAGGCGGCGCCAACCGAGACGCCGACCTCGACCCCGACCCCGACTCCGACTCCGACTCCGACTCAGACTCCGACCCCGACCCCGACCCCGACCCCGACCCCGACCCCGACCCCGACCCCGACCCCGACCCCGACGCCGACCACGGCCGCAGATCCTCCCCCTCCCAACCCCAAGAACAAGCCGAAATGCGGTCCGCTCGCGGATCGCGTGAATCGCTACCTCGACGCCAACAAGAGCTGCACGGTCGCCGCGGACTGTGTCGACGTGCATACGCCGTGCGGCACGCGAGGTGCGTGCGGGGCGTACGTCGCGCGCGACAAAGAGGAGGGCCTTCGCAAGATCTCTTCGGAGCTCCAGGCGATCAACTGCTTCGGGCTCGGGGTCGTTCCGTGCCCGAGCTGCACCGTGCTTCCGCCGGCCGCGTGCGCCTCCGGCACCTGCACGGCGGCCAAGCTCCCTTGAGCGACGACGCGGAGGTCCGGGCCCAGGCGCGCGTCGGCGACGTCCTGAACGACAAGTGGACGCTCGAGCGCCTCATCGGCGTGGGCGGCATGGCGGCGGTGTACGCCGGGCGTCATCGCAACGGCGCCCGCGCGGCGGTGAAGCTGCTCCATTCGAACCTCGCGCGGATCTCGCAGGTGCGCGAACGCTTCCTTCGCGAGGGGTACGCCGCAAACCGCGTCGAGCATCGCGGCGCGGTGAAGGTCCTCGACGACGACATCGTGAGCGGCGGCCCCGACGACGGCACCGCCTACCTCGTGATGGAGCTGCTCGACGGCGAGTCGCTCCAGGATCGCGCGGAGCGTGCGCCTCCGTTGACGGAGCGCGAATTTCTGACAATCGCGCGCGCCGTGCTCGAGGTGCTCGAGGCCGCGCACGCGCACGGCGTGGTCCACCGCGATCTGAAGCCCGAGAACCTCTTCCTCGCGCGTGACGAGGACGGCGCGCTCCGCGTGAAAGTGCTCGATTTCGGCCTCGCGCGACTCATGGAGGGCGAGCGCGTGACCGGCGCGGGCCTCGCGCTCGGGACCCCATCGTACATGTCTCCCGAGCAGGCCGCGGGGCGCACCGAGGAGATCGACGGGCGCACCGACTTGTTCGCGGTCGGCGCGACCGGCTTCCGCCTCCTCACCGGCAAGCGCATCCACGAGGGCGACAACCCGGTCGAGGTCGTCACGAAGATGGCCAAGCTCCCCGCGCCGCCGATCCGCGACGTCGCGCCGAGCGTGTCGGAGCGCTTCGCGCGCGTGATCGATCGCGCGCTCGCGTTCCGGCGAGAGGATCGCTATCCGGACGCGGCGGCGATGCGCGCCGACGTGGAGAAGGTGCTCGTCGAGTACGCCGGCGAGGCGGCGACGGTGCCCGCGTTCGCGCCGATCTCGGTGCCGCTCCCCGCCGCGCCCCCGGTGGAGCCGACGCAGCACTTGTCCGAGGGGGATCTCGAGCCGGTCGTGCCGCCGCCTCCGCCGCCCCCGCGGACGAAGCCCCCGGAACCGGCGTCGGAGCCGGCGGGGTCGGCGGCGGAGTCGGAGTCGGAGTCGGCGTCGGCGTCGGCGTCGGCATCGGAGTCCGTGCCTCTGCGGCGGGCGCGGCGTTCGAGCATTCCGCTGGTGACCTGCCTCCTCTACGGGGCCATCTTCGCGCGCGAGCTGTACGAGACGTTCTATGAGACGAAGGGGCCCGCGTCCGTCGCGTCGACGACGCTCGCGCAGAGTGACGAGCGACCGCCCGTCGCGGACGCGGCCGACGAGGGCGGCTCAATCGACGCGACGGCCATGGAGGATGCGTCCCCTTTGGCGGCCATGGACTTCGACGACGGCGGAGACGACGACGGCGGAGACGACGAAGACGACGAAGACGCGGGCGAGGAAGAGATCGTCGACGCCGGTCACCGCGTGGCCACCGACGCGGGCGCACCGAAGGTCGCGCCGCACCCGAAGCCGCCCAAGAAGCCGGGCAAACCGGTGCGCAAGCGGCCGCGCAAGCCGCACAAAAAGTAGCGAAGTAGAGCGGATGTCGTTTGACCGTGGCGGGCAAACGACCGGAGCGACCCACCTGAAGGCTAGAGCAAGCGTTACGTAGTAACGACGCTTGCTCTAACGGCCGCCGCGGAGACTTCGGCTCAATACGGGTTGTCGCTCTCGGGCTTGGGCTTCGGCGCCGGCTTGGGCGGCGGAGGCTTGGTCGGGGCGCCGCCGGTGCGCGCGGTCGGTGCAGGCGCGGCCTTTCCCGCGTCGGGCTTTCCGGCGTCGGGCTTGCCGGCGTCCGGTTTGCCGGCGTCGCGACCGCCATCGGCGCGGCCCCCATCGGTAATTCCAGCGTCGCGCCCGGCGTCGGACGCGGGGGCGTCGCTCTGGGCGTCGAGCGCCATCGCGTCCTGCGTCGTCGCGTCGACCGCACCGGCCGCCATCGCGCTCGGCGGCGGCGGCGGTGGGATCGTGCTCGATGGGGCGACGTCGCGGACGACGGGAGGCACCACGGGCGCCGGCGTCTCGCCGAAGATGCGCGCGCGTTCGACGTACGCGACGCCCGCGACCGCGAGGAGCGCGACGATGGCAAGCAGCCTGCCGCCGCTTCCGCTGGTGGGGATGTGCACCGAGTCGCTCGTGTCCACCGCGACGCGTTTGCGTGCGGGTCGCTCGGGGGTCTTCTTCTTCTCGCGCGCCGGCTCGGGGACCACGCGCGCCTCGGCCGCGGGCTTCGCCGACTCGGCCTTCTTCTTCGCGACCTCCGGCTTCGATGGCTCCGGCGCGACGACCAGCCCGACGGCCGAAGGCGGGTCTTCGCCGATGCCGATGACGGTCTTTTCGCGCGGCCCCACGCCGGTCACCGTCGGCTCGCGCGCGGGCGCGGGCGCCGGCGCGGCGGCAGGCTTGGGGGCCGGCTCCGGCTCCGGCGGAGAGTCTCCAAGGCCGAGCACCGTTCGCTCGCGCTCTGGTGCGGCCGGTACGACCGGCGCGGCAGGTGCCGCGGGGTCGGCCTTCGGGTCCTTGGGCTCGGTCTCGGGATCGCTCGGGGGCTTCGCGCCTTCGTCCGTCATCGGCGTAGACTACTCCTCGTTCGTCGCGCATCCACTCCTCGACGTCAGCTCCCCCGGTAGGTCGAATATCCCCACGGGCTCAAGAGGAGCGGCACGTGGTAGTGACCGCCCGCGTCCTTCACGTCGAAGTGGATGTTCACCGTCGGGTAGAAGGTCTCGATCGACTGCGCTGCGAAGTACGCGGCGACGTCGAACGTCACCCGGTAGACACCGAGCGCGAGCGGCCCGGGTGTGAGCAGATCGCGGCACCGCCCGTCCGCGTCGGTCATCCCGCGCCCGAGGAGGCGGAAGGTGCCGCCTTCGCTCAAGCTCAATTGCAGCGCGACGCCTGCGGCGGGCTTGCCGCGCGACGTATCGAGGACGTGGGTCGTGATGCTCATCCCCTCACCAATCTTTCGAGCCGCAAATCCGTGATCTTGGCCTGCTCCTCGGCGGCGACCGCGAGCTCGGTCGCCGCGTCGTTCCCCAGGCGCGCCTTCGCGAGCGCCAGCATCTCGTCGGCGGTCTTGCCGGTGGCGCACACGATGTAGATGTGGCCGAATTTGGCCTCGTACGCGCGGTTCGTGGCCTCGAGGGCGGCGATCGTCTCGGCGCTCGCGGTCGCGGCCTTCGACTGCTCCTCGGTCGACCATTGCTTGGCGGTCGCGCCTTGTTCCTTCTCGGCCTTCTTCTCGCCAATGCGCGGATGCGCACGGAACGCCTCGAGCCAGTGGCTCTTCGTGAGGGTGCTCCAAACTTCACGCGCGGTGCTCTTCGCCAAAGAGAGGCTCGCGAACGGGCGCGCGGCGACCATCGTTCTCGCCCACGACGGCGCGCCGCAGCACGCGAGGAGCTCGCGCTCGGCGTCGGAGGGAGAGAGCAGGTTCAGCCGCTCGATGCCGAACGCCTCGCGCCCCTCGGTCGTGACCGTCCCCCAGAGGCGGAGCCGGCTGACGCCTCCGTCGGGGAAAATTTGCAGGCGCACCTCGGTCGCGGGATCGTGCGCGAGGAGCTCGGCGTCGTAGAAGTGACGCGTGTGCGCTTGCAGCTTGGTGCGCAGGAGCACGTCCTGCCACGGCCCATCGCCGCGCCGCGCTTGAAGCGCGCAGCTCTCGGGGAAGTTCCCTTTGAAGTGCGCGGTGTCGACCTCGACGCGCGAGAGCACGCCGAGCGCGGCGAGCTTCACGATGACCCAGTCAGGTCCCTCGCGGCGGCTGCGCTTCGTCTCCCAGCCGTCGCCCATGTTCACGCCGCGCCCGGGCATGACGAGGTTGTGGCGCGAGCCGAAGAACATGTCGTTGCACGACGTGACGACGCCGCCGTTCTCGACGCTCGCGAGGTCGACCTCGGCGCCGGCCTTCCCCATCCAGCGCACGTCGGGCATGACCCGCCCGTGCACGCGCAGGCGCGCGACGCCGCCGTCGGGGAAGATGTTGAGGCGCAGGTGCGTGACGCGTTGCCGCGCGGCGATCTCGAACGCGTTCTTCGTGTCGCCCTGCAGCGTCGTCCTCGGGAGGAGCTCGAACCACGTCACATCGCCCGACGTGAGGAACGCGGCGTCGGCGTTTGCATGCACACTGCACGCTTCAATCGAGCATTCCTCGGGGAAATTGCCACGAAAGAACGCGGTGTCGACGACGACGCCGTGCACGACGCCCGGCGCGCCGAGGCGCACGATGCACCAGTCGTGGCCGGGCGTACGCCTTCGGCGCGACTCCCAGCCGTCCATCCATTTTCCGCGATCGGTGTACTTGCCGTCGATGAAGACCGCGGGCGCGGCCTTGAGGAGGTTGTCCTTCGAGGCGAAGAAATCGTCGTTCGTCGCGATCGCCGCGGCGCCCAGGCGCTCGGCGGCCAGATCGACCAGCTCGGTGAAGTCGCTCATGCTGCTCCTCGTCTCAGCCAGCGTCCTCGTGGAGACGCCGGGAAGGTCCCGCGGTCGAAGATCTTCTCGCCGCGCAGCCACGTCTGGAGGACGCGTCCGCGCAGCGTGCGCCCGTGGTAGGGCGTCACCTTGTTCTTGTGCTCGAGGCGGAGCGCGTCGACCGCGAAGTCGGCGTCCGGATCCCAGACCGCGAAATCGGCCGACGCACCCGCTGCGATGCAGCCCTTCGCGCCGTAGAGGCCGACGAGGCGGGCCGGCGCCGCGCACATCCAATCGGCGACGTCTGCGATCGTGGCGCCGCGCGCGCGCGCGCTCGTCCAGACCGCGGCGAGTCCGAGCTGGAGCGAGGCGATGCCTCCCCACGCGGCGACGAAATCGCCGGAGCCGCAGCATTTCAGCTCCGCCGTCGACGGCGAGTGATCGGTGACGACTTGATCGAGGAGGCGCTCGCGGAGGGCGTCCCAGAGCCGATCGCGGTTCTCGGCTTCGCGGATCGGCGGCGCGCACTTGTACTCGGTGGCGCCCTCTGGGATCTCTTCGGCCGCGAACGTGAGGTAGTGCGGGCACGTCTCGGCGCTGAACGGCGCGTGCGCGTCCTTGGCACGCCTTATCGCGGCGAGCGCGGTGGAGCTCGAGAGGTGCACGACGTGGGCGCGCGCGCCGGTGTCCTTCGACAGGCGGATAACGAGATCGATCGCGAGGTCCTCGGCTTCGCGCGGGCGGGAGTCGAGCCACGCGGCGTAGGTGCGCGGATCGATCGCGCCGGCCTTCGCTTGCGCCTCGGCCGCGCGGGCGAGGGGGCCCGGGAGCTCGGCGTGGACGAGCAGCGGCGCGCCGAAGCCGGCGAGCTCGCGCATGCCAGCGGCCAGATCCGCCTCTTCGACGTGCGAGAACTCGGGGACGCCGGAGTCGGCGAGGAAGCACTTGAACGCGATCGCGCCAGCGTCCCACATCGCGCGGAGCTGGCCGACGCTGCTCGGGACGAGCCCGGCGCAGAAGCCGACGTCGACCATGAGGCGCCCGTCGGCGGCGCTCGCCTTGGCCTCGAGGCCGGCGAGGGTCGTCGTCGGCGGGATGCTGTTGAGCGGCATGTCGACGAGCGTAGTGACGCCGCCTGCCGCCGCCGCGCGCGTAGCGGTGTCGAATCCCTCCCACGTGGCGCGGCCCGGATCGTTGATGTGGACGTGAGTGTCGACGAGGCCCGGCAAGAGCACCGCCTCGCCGACGTCCGTGACCGGTTCGCCGGGCGTGAGGTCGAGAGGGCCGCGGACGCTCACGATCGTGCCGCCCGTCACGTGCACCGACGCGGGGCGCACGCCGTCCGGGAGCGCGACGCGGCGCGAGACGAAGATCATGGAGCGAGCGCCCGCCACACGAGCGCCTTGGCCACGTGGAGCCGGTACGGCCCGGTGCTGCGCACGTCGTCGATCGGCTTGATTTCTCGGTCGATCGCCGCGTCGATGGCGGCTCGGTCGAGGCTCTTGGTGGATTTTCCTTCGACGAGGGCGCGCACGCCGGCGAGCGGGTGCGGGACTGCGGCGACCGACGCCATCCCGAAGCGCGCGCGCGTGATGACGCCGCCCTCCTCTTCGACGACGCTCGCGAGCGCCACTTTGCTGATCGCCTGCGCGAGGCGGGTGCCGACCTTTCGCCACCGAACGCGCGCGCCGTCCTTTGGAACGCGAACGGCGATCTCAGCGATGAGCTCGTCGGGCGCGAGCACGGTCTTCCGGTACGCGAGGAAGAACTGGTCGAGCGGCACCGTGCGCGCGCCGCCGTCCTTGACGAGCGTGACCTTGCCGTCGAGCGCCATCAGCGCCGGCACGCCATCGGCCGCGGGCGACGCGGTCGCGATGTTTCCGGCGAGTGTGCCGCGCGTCTGGATCTGCACGGCGCCGACGTCTTTGGCCATCGCGTCGAGCATGGGGATCGTGCCCGTGACGCGCGCGTCGGTGCGGAGCTGCCAGTAGGTGACGCCGCCTCCGAAGACGAGGTGCCGCTCGCCGCCGACGTCGCGTTCGGAGATGCGCACGAGCTCCTCGACTCCGGTGACGTCGACGATCAAATCGATCGCGTGCGCCTTCGCCACGGGCATCAGGTGGCGATCGACGATGACGTCTGTGCCGCCGGCGAGCAGGCTCGCGGTCTTTTTTGCCCGAACGGCCTGCGCGAGGATCCTGCACGCTTCGACGATCGTCTTGGGACGCGCCATCTCCGTGCGCTCGAGGCCGGCGGGGGCATAGGCGCTCATGCTCGGCTCCCTTTCGCGCGAACGGCGGCGGCGGCGGCCTGGATCGAGTCGACGATGCGCTGGTAGCCCGTGCACCGGCATAGGTTGCCGGCGATGGCGTCGCGGATGTCGTCATCGGTGGGTCGGGTGTTCCGGCGCAGGAGCGCCTCCGCGGCGACGAGCATGCCCGGCGTGCAGATGCCGCACTGCGCGCCGCCATCCTCGACGAACGCGCGCTGCAGCGGTGTCAGCTCTTCTCCATGGGCGAGCCCTTCGACGGTGACGATGTCTCGGCCTTCGCACTGCCCAACGGCGACGAGGCACGAGTTGACCGGCACGCCGTCGAGGAGGACCGAGCACGCGCCGCACTCCCCTTCTCCGCAGCCCTCCTTGGTCCCGGTGAGCCCGAGGGGTACGCGAAGAACATCGAGCAATCGCGCCAGGGGCGGCGCGTCGGTCTCGCGCGCGGCGCCGTTGACCTTGAAGCGGATCACGATCGCGCTCCTTCGCGGGCCGCGCGTACGGCGCGGAACAGATCCTCGGGGAGAAGCGGCAGATCGTTGCACTTTGCACGTATCGCCTGCTCGACGGCGGCCGCGATCGCGGGCGCCCCGCCATCCATCGGGAGCTCACCGACCCCCTTTGCGCCGCTCGGTCCGCCCGAGAACGGGTGCTCGACGAGGAACGTCGTGAACGGCGGCGCGTCCTTGCTGGTTGGGATCACGTAGTTGGTCATGCGCGGGTTCATGATGTGCCCGTCCTTCCAGACGACGTTCTCGTAGAGCGCCCAGCCAATGGCCTGCAGCGTGCCGCCTTCGACCTGGCCGGCGCACATCAGCGGGTGGATGGCCTTGCCGATGTCCTGCGCGGCCCAAAACCCGAGCACCTTGGTCTCGAAGGTGTCGAGATCGACCTCGACCTCCGCGATGTCGCACGCCCACGCGTAGCAAGGGTACGCGTCGCCGCGGTACGTCTCGTCGTTGAACTGGATCTTGAGGGGCGGCTCGTACTCGACGAGGGCGCTGACGGTCTTCTCCTTCGCGAGGAGCGCGTCGGCGAGCTTCGCGAAGTCGCCGGCGCCGGTCCCGCGGACGCGATCGGCGACTTGCTTTGCGGCCTTGCCGACGATGGAGCCGACGACCATGACGGTGCGCGACGCGACGGTGGGGCCCGAGTCGGGGACGTTCGAGGTGTTGGGTGTCTCGACGACGATGGAGTCGAACGGGAGCTCCGCGGCGTCGGCGGCGATCTGGCGGAAGATCGTCTCGGTGCCCTGCCCGATGTCGGTCGACGCGCTGCGAACGCGGAGGACGCCGCCCTGCTCGAGGTCGACCTGAACCTTCCCCTTGAGGCGCCGCTCGCCGCTGCCGGTGAAGCCCGCGCCATGCATGAACACGGCGGCCCCGATGCCGCGGCGCGTGCGCGCGTGGGGCGGCGACGGTTCATTGTAGTGTGCACGTTTCACGAAATAGTCGCTGGCCTTGGTGGCCTTCTCGATGCACTCGACGACGCCGACGCTCTCGGTGAGCGTCTGGCCGGTGACGGTCACCGAGCCGATGCCGAGGACGTTCTGCTGGCGCAGCGCGAGCGGCTCTCTTCCGAGCTTTTCGGCGAGGCGGTCCATGTGGCGCTCGATCGCCCAGATCGTCTGCGGCGCGCCGAAGCCCCGGAAGGCGCCGTTCGGCGGCGTGTTGGTGGCGACGGCCCAGCCGTGCACGCGCGCGTGCTTCCACTTGTAGGCGCCGGCCGCGTGGAGGATGCCGCGCGAGAGGACCACTGGCGTGAGCGTGACGTACGCGCCGCCGTCCATAGCGCACTCGATCTTCAGCGCGACGAGCTCGCCGGTCTTGGTGCATCCCGTCGTGATCTCGACGCGCGCCGGGTGGCGCTTGGTCGTGGCCTCGATGTCTTCTTTGCGGCCGTAGATCATGCGGACCGGCTTGCCGGCCACCTTGGAGAGGAGCGCGGCGTGCGCGGCGACGATGCTGGGGTACTCCTCTTTTCCTCCGAAGCCGCCGCCGGTCACCGCTTGGCCGATGTGGACCTTGTCGCCCTCGAGCCCGAACGCGCGCTTCATCGCCTTGTGCACGTAGAAGGGGCATTGGAGGGAGCCCGTAACGTGGACCCCCGGGGTCGGTCCGCCCTCCTCCTCCCAGTGCGCGATCATGCCTTGCGGCTCGATGTACATCTGCTCTTGGTGGTGCACGGCGTAGCGGCCGGTGAGCACGACGTCGCAGGCGGCGATGAGCTCGTCGATCGTCTTGCCGCCGAGCTCGTGCTCGATGACGTAGCGCTTCTGCACGTTGTCCGTGCCGTGGATGATCTGCGTCTTCGCCTCGGCGTCTTCGATGGAGAGGACGGGCGGGAGCTTTTCGACGTCGAGCGAAATGGCGGCGACGGCCTTCTGGAGGCGCACCGGATCGGCGCAGGCGACGAGCGCGACGGGTTCGTAGACGTGCCGAATGGCGTCCTTGGCGAGGAGGGGCTGATCGTCTTCGATGAGCGCGACGACGTTGTCGCCGGGGATGTCGGCGGCGGTGACGACCGTGATGCCGGTCCAGTCGAACGCGGGGTCCTTGACGATGCCGCGCAACGTTCCGCGCGCGACGTCGCTTCGCACGGTCGCGCCGAACAGCGCGCCCGGGGTCGCGAGATCGTCCACGTAGGCAGCCTTGCCGGTGACCTTGGCGCGGCCGTCGACGCGCGAGACGTTCGTTCCGACGGTCTTCTCCCTGCTGCCCGTCCCGTTCGTGGTCACGCTCGCCTCCTCGTCGTTCGTGCCCGCGCGGTCGAACGAGCTTGGGACGATACCGCGCTTTTGCCGGCATTTTTCGACAAAAGCGCCTCTTTCGCCAGGCGGTCGAGCCGGCGGGGGCGCGCGGCGGCGGCGAGCTTGTCGGCGCGGGGCAGCGCCTTGACGAGGAGCTCGAGGCGCAGGGCCTGACTTCGGTCACGGCACCGCCGCGTCAGGAGGAGCTCGAGAGGCCCCCTGCCGCGCGTGTACCGCGCCCCCTTTCCGGCATCATGGGCTTCGAGACGTGCGCGGACGTCACGGGCGATGCCGCAATAAAGCGATCCGTCTGCGCAACGTGCGAGGTAGAGGTGCCAGATCGCCATGGGGAGTCGCCCTGGCCCTGCCCGTCAGACGAACGAGGGCTGCGCTCCGGTGAATGCGAGGACGTCCGCGGGTGTGTCGAGATCGATGCCCACCTTGGGATCGTCCACCTCGACGCGCGTGCGTGTCGTCTCGTACTTCGCGAGCACGTCGCGCAGCGGCGGCGGTGGCGCGGGATCTTTCGATGCATACGGAGCAAGCACGCTGGACGTGCACGCCACGGGGTGTCCGCCTTTGCCTGCGCGATGTGGCGTGGCGACGCTCGCGCCGTTGTCGAGCGCCGTGAAGAGCGCCTTGAACGTCGCGACCGACACGGGAGGACAATCGACCGGTGTCACGACGACGCGAACATCGCCTCGCATTCCGACCTTGCGCGCCGCCGTCTGAAGCGACTCGGCCTGACCCGCGGTCTCCGCCGCGAGGATCGTCGCGCGCGCGATCTCACCAAGGCGTGCGGCGGCGTCCGGACGCGTCACGACGACGACGCGATCGCAGCCGGCCTCGAGGGCCCGCGCGACGTGGAGCGCGGCCAGCGCGTGCCCGTCGATTCGAAGCAGCGCCTTGCTGCCCCCCATTCGTTCTCCCGATCCTGCGGCGAGGATGATCGCGACTTTGGTGCTCACTGACACGAATGGTACGCCGCCGGGACGTTGCCGAGGTTGGTTACCTGGCAAGTCTTTCCGGCCGGACAAACCCCGGCCCCGCCAGCGGGGTCACAAAGCACGGACGAGGTCGCGTTGACCGGGCACGAGGCGAAGTCCGCGCTTCGTTCTTTGTAGAGGGCGCCCGCGTCCCGTGCGGCAGCGCTTCCTGACGCGGCCGTCACCGCGAGAAGGAGGAGGATCGTTCGCGACTTCATGCCGTTGAGGCCGTCAGTGAGCCACCGCGACGCGAAGCTTGCAAGCCAAGTTTTTTGAAGTCGCACCGGTCCCCACATCACATTGCACCGCCGCGTGCAGCGCGCGTATTCTGGGTCGCGATGCGGCCTCCGATCCTGCCCGACTTCGACCCGAGTCAGGTGCTCGTGATGATCCTCGCCGGTGGCGAAGGCAAGCGCCTGCATCCGCTGACCCTCGAGCGCGCGAAGCCGGCGGTCCCTTTCGGCGGGCGTTACCGCATCATCGACATCGTCCTCTCCAATTTCGTCAACTCGGGTCTCGCGCGAATCAAGGTGCTGACGCAGTACAAGAGCGCGAGCCTCGAAGAGCACATCGCGCGTGTCTGGCGCCTGTCGCCCATCCTCGATCAGTTCATCGAGGCGATTCCCGCGCAGCAGCGGACAGGCAAGCAGTGGTACCGGGGCTCCGCGGACGCCGTGTACCAGTGCCAGCACGTCATCGCCGACGAGAAGCCGGACTACGTCGCGATCTTCGGCGGCGATCACATCTACAAGATGGATGTCCGCCAGATGATCAGCTGGCACATCCACGAAGAGGCCGAAGCGACGCTCGCCTGCATTCCGGTTCCGCGCGGCGAGGCGCGAGACTTCGGCGTGGTGGAGACCGACGAGAAGGGCCGCGTGATCGCGTTCCACGAGAAGGTCGAGGACCCGCCCGGCATGCCGGGAAATCCGGACATGTGCCTCGCGTCCATGGGCAACTACGTCTTCGACACCGAAGCGCTCATGCGCGAGCTCGAAGACGACGCGCCCAAAGAGGACAGCAAGCACGACTTCGGTCACGACATCCTCCCGCGCATGGTCGCGGAGGGGAAGAAGGTGATGGTCTACGACTTTGCCAAGAACGACGTGCCCGGCGAGGACGCGTTGGGGAAGGGCTATTGGCGCGACGTCGGGACGCTCGAGGCCTACTGGCAGGCGCAGATGGATCTCATCGAGATTCAGCCGAGCTTCAACCTCTACAACACGCGCTGGCCGATCCGCACCGGCGTGACGCATGACCCGCCCGCCAAGTTCGTCTTTCGCGACGAGGCGCACGCGCGCGTGGGAATCGCGACGGACTCGCTCGTCAGCCACGGCTGCATCATCTCGGGGGGGCGAATCCATCGGAGCGTTCTGTCGGTCGGATGCCGCATCAACTCGTTCAGCGAGGTCGAGGAGAGCGTGCTCTTCGAGCGCGTCCGCATCGGACGTCACGCACGGCTCCGGCGGTGCATCGTGGACAAGGACGTCGAAATCCCGCCGGGGGCGGAGATCGGTTTCGATCCCGTGCGGGATCAGCAACGGTTCGGGATAACGAGCGGGGGAATCGTCGTGATCCCGAAGCGCGCGAAGCTCGACGAAGGGTAGTCCACGGCGGGCTCAACTTGGGATGGTCATGCGGCTCGCGCGCACGGTCGCCAGGTCGGGACGCGGGTGACGTTCGCGCGGGGGTGGCCAGGACGGGGGCATCGCCGTCCCGGACGGTCGCGAGCCACGGCCCCTCGCCACCGCAGCCCGCGCTCGTGACGCCAAATTCGTTAGCAAGCTGATGGATCTTCTGCGGACCCCTGCCCACGGGAAGGGGCACCGGGGCTGGTGGCACGCGGGCTGCTCTAAGGACTGCATGGACTCCCTCCCCTTCGCCATCAAGCGGGCCCACCTCCGCACCGTCCACGCGCTGCGCGCCCTCGCGGTCCCATTCGGCCTTACCCCGGCGCGATTCGACCTCATGTACCTCGTCCACACCGGCAAACCTCATGGCGTCCGCCAACGCGGTCTCCACGAGAGACTCGGCCTCGCGAGCGCGACCGTCAGCAAGATGCTCAAGCGTCTCGAGGAGCTCGGCCTTCTCGAGCGACGTACACACCATGCGGATCGCCGGAAAAAGATCGTGCAGCTGTCGAGGGAGGGCACAAAGCGCATGCGACGGGTCGTACGACGAGTTCTCAAGCTCGGTCTCGTCCGCGATGCTTTCGACTGCGCCTTCCGCTTGCCACGCGATCGGCTGCGCTTCGCGCTCGCCGGTCTCTACGCCGACCTCCGCATCATCGCCGCCCGATTTGGCGACGTATCGATACCGCCGTACACAGCAGCGTGCATCGGCGATCGTCCAAAGCTTTGTCCATGGTCGATCCAGGCCTACTTCCGCAATCTCGGCCTCCCGATGCCGCCGCGTTCAGAGCTCTGACGCCCGACGCGGGTGCGAGTGTCGTTCCGCGCGCAAATTACCGCTTGTCCGTGCATGCCTCCTGGTCCATTGTTCAGTAGAAGGAATGAGCCGTACCGTCATCGTCGGAGACGTGCACGGGTGTCGAGTCGAGCTCGAGAAGCTCCTCGACCGGATTGGTTTCGAATCCGGTGACCGATTGGTCTTCGTCGGCGACCTCATCGCGCGCGGGCCGGACTCGCGCGGGGTCCTCGACATCGCGCGGCGTACAGGCGCCGTGATCGTTCGCGGCAACCACGAGGAGAAGCTCATCGCGTGGAAAGCAGCGCGCGACGCGTGGATGCGCGGGAAAGCCGCAGCGAAAGCGCCGCTCGGCAGGATCCACCGCGAGGTCGCGCGACAGCTGCGCCCCGTCGACTGGACGCTGCTCGAGACGTCCCCGCTCTACTACGACTTGCCCGACCACGGACTTCGCGTCGTGCACGCGGGCGTCCTTCCCAACGTCGCCATCGAGCACCAAATGCCCAGCGTGCTCCTCAACGTGCGCACGGTGAAGACCTCCCACGGACCGCGGGCGCTCTGGGGCGCACGTTACGGCGGGCCCATGCACATCGTGTTCGGGCACAACGCGATGCAGGGGCTTCAGCTGCATCGATGGGCCACCGGCCTCGACACAGGCTGCGTGTACGGCGGCCGCCTGACCGCGCTCGTCCTCGCTGAGCGGCAGCGCGTTCCGCGGACGATCGACGCGCGGCGCGGGCTCCTCGTCTCGCAACCCGCCGCCCGCATCTATTACGAGCCACACGTGGGACGACTGAAGAAGCGCGTGGCATGAGCCCGCCGCGGCGCGTGCCCCTTTCGGCCGCGGAGGCGCAAGAGGTGCGATCGGGACACTTCGTTCGCGTGGAGCTCGGCGTCGCCACGCGATTGCCGGATGGCCTGCGCGCCTCCAGCGCGTTCGTCGGGCGCGTGGGCGGGCGCGTGGTGGCGTTCGCGAATCGGTGCCAGCACAACCCCGTCCCTCTCGACACTGCAGACGTCGTGCGACTCGGCTCAGGAGTCCGCGCGGCCCCGATGGCCGAAGACGGCGTCCACCTCGTTTGCCACTCGCACGGCGCCATCTATCGCCCCAGCGACGGGGTCTGCGTCCTCGGTCCCTGTTTCGGCCAGAGCCTCTTCCCCCTGGAGATCCAGGACGACGGTCACTCGCTCGCGCTCGTGGTTCGCGACTGACGGCGGGCGCTCGGCTATAGTCCGCGCCATGTTCGGCAGGCGCTTCTTCACCTCGCTCGCGGTCCTCGCAGCGGTTCATGGCGCTGGCGTTCCCTTCGCCGCGCCGGCATTCGCGCAGGGGCGCCCGCAGCAGGATCTCGTGCAGCGCGGACACCAGCTGTTCGAAGACCAGCAATACGAAGAATCGATCCAGACGCTCTCGGCCGCCCTGCTGCGCCCGAACAACACGAAGCCGCAGAAGATCGAAATCTACCGGTTCCTCGCGCTCAATTACATCACGCTGAACCGCAAGGACGAGGCCGAGAGCGCGGTGCGCGGCCTCCTCTCGATCGAGCCGTCGTACGCGCTGCCCCAAAGCGAGTCGCCGCGCTTCCGGGATTTCTTCACGCTCGTGCGCACCAAGTGGGAAGAAGAAGGGCGACCGGGGCTCGTCAAGGAGACCGAGCCTCCGCCGGCGGCGGTCTCGATGAAGCACGCCTCGCCTTCACAGGTCGACGGCGGCACGCGGATCGATCTCAGCGCGACGCTCGAAGATCCCGGCAAGCGCGTGACGACCGTGCGGATGTATTACCGCAGCGGCTCCAAAGGGAAGTTCGTGGAAGGCGACGCGGACCTCGACGGCGTGCGTGTGCACGCGACGATCCCGGCGTCGGCGGTGAGCCCGCCGCTCGTGGAATATTACCTCCAGGGGTTCGACAAGGGTGGGTTGCCGATCGTGTCGCGTGGCGACGCGGGAACGCCGCTTCGTGTGGCGGTGCCGGAGGGATCGAAGGGGTGGGTGCTTCCGGTCGCCATCGGCGGCGGGGTGCTCGGCGCAGCGGCCATCGTCGGCGGGTTGGCCTTGGCGGGCGTCTTCAAGTCCAGCAAGTCGACGCCGGGGCCTGGACCGGGGCCAGGCGCCAACTCGAACGTTACCGTCAGCGTCGGCGAGTCGCGCTGGGGCGTTCGGTGGTGACCGAGCCGCGGTTCCCGTTCGTTCACGTCGACGTCTCGGAAGAAGAAGCCGACGCGACGAGCTCGCTGCTCTTCGATCTCGGGGCGCAGGGCGTGGAAGAGCGGGATGCGACGACGCTGGTAAAAGGGACCGCTGGCAAGGTCACGCTCGTCGCCAGCTTCGCGACGCACGAGGAGGCGGAAGCCGCCGTCGCGGAGATCGACGCGTCGCTGTCCCCGCGAGTGGAAGAGATCGTCGGAGATGCGTGGCGGGACGCGTGGAAGGAACACTTTCGTCCGTTCGAAATCGCGCCGGGGATCGTCGTGCGTCCGCCGTGGGAGCCGTATGAAGGGCCTTCGCGCGTTCTCCTCGAGCTCGAGCCCGGTCGCGCGTTCGGGACAGGCCTGCACGAGACGACCTCGCTCGTCGCTGGCGTCCTCGCCGAGCGCGCCGGGGAGCTCACCGGGAAGGCGCTGCTCGACGTCGGAACGGGGAGCGGGATCCTCGCGATCCTTGCGCTGAAGCTGGGCGCGGCCCGCGCCCGCGCGACCGACATCGACGGAGACGCCATCGAGGTCGCGAAGGAGAACGCCGCGCGGAACGGCGTCGGCGCGCGCTTCGACGCTGGGACCGCCGAGCTCGGATCGATCGAGGAGACGTTTCCGGTCGTCCTCGCCAACATCGAAGCGCGCGTGCTCGTCCCGATGGCGCCGGAGCTCGGCGCGCACGTGGCGGCGGGCGGTCTCCTCGTCTTGTCGGGCATCCTCGTCCCCCAGAAGGACGAGGTGGTCGCCGCCTACGCGGGGCTCGACCTCATCGCCGCGCCCGAGAAGGGCGAGTGGATCGCGCTCGTCTTCCGGAAAAAATGAGCCGCTCCGTGCGCGTCGCGGTCGCGGAGCTCGGACCGGGAGAGCGCGTGCTCGACGAGGAGTCCTCGCACTACCTCGCACGAGTCCTCCGCCTCCCCGTCGGCGCGCGCTTCGTCGCGTTCGACGCCGGGCGCGCCGTGGAGGCCGACGCCGAGCTCGTCGCCTTCGACGCCGGCCACGCGCGGATCCTCGTCGCGCAGACGCGACCGGCGCGCGTCGTCGCCACGCGCGAGCTCGTGTGGGTTCACTGCCTTTCGAAGGGGGACAAGCTCGACGACATCGTCCGCGACGCCACGGAGCTCGGCGCGACACGCATCGTGGTCGCCGAGAGCGCGCGCAGCGTCGTGCATCTGGACGCGGCGCGCGTCACGGCCCGACGCGCGCGCTGGACGAAGATCGCCCGCGAGGCCGCGCGGCAATCCGGCCGCGGCGATCCGCCGGAGATCGTGGGACCGCTCGCTTGGACGGACGCGCTGGCCTCGGTCCCGAGCGACGCCGCGCGGTTCTGTCTTCACACCGGCGGAGCGCCTCCGCTCGGTCCGAGCCTCGCCCACGCGATCGCCGCGGGGCGCGCGCTCGGCTTCGCGGCAGGACCCGAGGGTGGGTTGACGGTCGACGAGGTCGCGAGCGCCGAGGCCGCTGGCTTCACGACCGCATCGCTCGGGCCCTTCGTCCTGCGCACCGAGACGGTCGCTGCCGCCGTGCTGGGGGCGTGCCGGATCCTGGCCGCGGAGCCCCTCGGCTAATTCGATGGCGATTCGTTTCTTCCCCGACACGCGGGGCCTCCCGCGTTCGTTTGCGTGGTTGTTCGTCGGCACGCTGGTGAATCGCCTCGGGACGTTCGTGGTCCCCTTCCTCGCGATCTACCTGACGGAGGAGATCCACCTCTCGGTGGAGCGCGCGAGCTTCATCGTCGGGCTGGTCGGCACCGGGTCGATCTTTGCGGGGCCGATCGGCGGTGCGCTCGCCGATCGCATCGGACGACGGATCACGCTGATCGGCTCCAGTGTGGCCGGCGCCGCAGCGATGCTCGCGCTTGGCTTCGCACGCGACGTGACCGCGATCGGCGTGACCGCGTTCGCGCTCGGCTTCGCCGGCGATCTGTTCCGTCCGGCCCTCGGCGCGGTCGTGGCCGACGTCGTGCCGGAAAACCAGCGGGCGCGTGCATACGGGCTGCTCCATTGGGCCGTCAACGTCGGCTTCGCCATTGGACCGGTCGCCGCCGGCTTCCTCGCGACGCGCAGCTACTCGTACCTCTTCTTCGGTGACGCCGCCTCCACGCTGGCGTGCGGCGCGCTCGTCGCGGCCGTCGTCGCCGAGACGAGGCCCAAGGAGCGCCAAGGAGAGAAGCGACCCTCGCTCCTGACGCCATACCGAGACCCGGCGTTCCTCGCGTTCGTCCTCTTCTCGCTGCTGCTCGCGCTGGCGTTTTTCCAGGGCTTCGTGGCCCTGCCCCTCCACATGCGTGCGAACGGGTTGTCGCCGCGCACCTACGGACTGCTCCTCGGATTGAACGGGCTCCTCATCGTCGTCTTCCAGCCCCTCATCACGTCGCTCGTAGAGCGCGCGCGACGGTCGCACGTCGCGGCGGCGAGCGCGTTGCTCACCGGCGTCGGGTGGGCCATGAACGAGGTCGCGGGCAGCTCGCCGGCGCTCTACGCCGTCGCCATCGTCGTCTGGACGCTCGGCGAGATCCTCATGGCTCCACTGACGCCGGCCATCGTCGCCGATCTGTCGCCCGCCCTCCTCCGCGGCAGCTACCAGGGGGCGTTCCAGATCACCTTCGGAGCGGCCTCCGCGCTCGCGCCGATCCTCGGCGGCGTCGTGATGGAGCGGTTCGGCTCCGCGGTCCTGTGGCGAGGCTGCGGCGTCGCGGGCGCCGTATCGGCGGCCGGCTTCCTCGTCGTGGTGCCCTTCGCCGACAAACGCCGCGCGCGCTGATATCCTCGGGGGTTCGATGCTCGAACGTATCGCGCTCCACCAGACTCGCCTGCGCACGCCGGGGCTCGGCCTCGACGCGAAGGGCGTCGCGCTCGGCGCCAAGGGTCTCGTCCTCCTCCCCTCGATCGATCGCCTCGTCGCGTGGCTGAGCGTCTACACGCGCGAGCATTCGCTCGAAGATCTCATGCCGAGCCTCGAGATCCGGCTCGTTCGATCGAAGCTCGGCACGCGCGAAATCACGCTCGCCTTCGCCGCCGAGTCGAGCGACCGAATGGATCGCGTCACCGAGACGGCGCGCTTGGTCGGCGGGATGACGTTCACCGGGACCAGCCGCCATTTCGTCCAGTACCGCGACGCCGGCGCGCCCTTCGGATACGACGCCGGCAGCCTCCTCGCGACGGACGCGGCGCTCGCGCTCTACCACGACAAATTCACGCAGGTCTACGAGAGCGACAAGGATCTCGATCTGCGCGCGCTGCTCCTGCGTTTGATGCCCCACGTCGATCCGTCGACGATGGACGAGTCGGGCCCGCGCTTCCTCGTCGCCGAGCAGGGCCTCGGGCCCGCGCTCATCCACTACTTCGTGAGGTCGCGCGTCGAGGGAGAGGTGTCGGTGGGCGAGTGGCCGCCGGCGGGCGCGTTCGACGAGGGTCCGGTGCGGCGCTACGTGCTGCGCGTCCCCGAGCTCCCCGCGCGAATGCGCCTGCTGATGCGAACGACCCCGGGAATCACCACGTTCCTGCCCGTCGGACCCGGCGTCGCCGTCGAGATCGGCTACCGACACCCGGTCGCGCTGCGCGCGTGCCCGATCTTCGATCCCAACGGCCTCGTCCTCCTTCGCGGTCGCGGCGACGAGCCGTGGTCACTCGATCGCCTTCCGCAGATGGGCGATCTCCGCGCGTTCGCGCGCGTAGAGCTGCGACCCGACGAACAACAGACCCTATCGGTCGCGACGGGAACGACGCGGCCCGAATCGGTGCGCGTTCCTTTGCGCGTGCTGCCGTCGACGTCGCCGTGGCGCAACGTCACCGCGACGTGGATCCCGACCGCGCAACTGCCGCTCCTCCGGCGAATGGCCTACGCGCTCCCGCACCAGACGATCGCGCGCACGACCATCGCGATGACCACGCGCGGCGCGTTCCTGCGTTCACCGGGGGGCATCGAGGCGGTGCCGCTCGGGACGTTCTTCATCGAGATCCATCCGCAGCTCTACATCCCCGCCGGCTACGACGTCACCCCCGCGGTCGCGCCGGAGGTGCTCCACCGCGCGCTCGGTGCGCCGGCCGAGCAGGTGCTCTTCATCACGCCCGACGCGCATGCCCTCAGCGTGGACGACGCCGCGTTCGTGCCCCTCGAGACCGCGCTCCTCGAGGCGCAGCCGTGGGAGCCTCTCGTGTCCGACGCAATCCAGCTTGCGCTCGCCGAGGTGCCCGTCGATCTGAAGCTCACCGGCCTCGGGACATTTCCCCTCTCGGGCGCCGAGCCACTCCCTCCTGCCCCCGCGCCTGCGGCACTGCCGCCGAAGGGGTGAAGCGTGGCGAAGCCCGACGTCGGCGCCACCGCGGAGCGGCTCTTTCGCGGCTTCGTCGCGCCCCTCGTCATCGGCGGTGCGATGTCGCCGGGACGCCCGATCGGTCCGCGCATCGCGCTCGCGATCGGCGACGATCGCCCGACGACGGACATCGACCTCGCCGCGCACGTGCAGCTCGCGCGCGTCCGCATCGCGCGAAAGCTCACCCCGGTCGACCGCTTCGAAGGGCTACGCGCCGCGGAGTGGGCGCTCGTCGCGGCGCTGCACGACGTCGTCCAGACCGCGCACCCCGACCTCAAGGGTGTGTTCCGGAGCAAGGCTCCCCTCAAGCTCGTTAATCTCGTCGATCAGACGCTCGACCAAATCCCGCCGCCGGCGAGCATCGGCGACGCGCTGTCGCGCCATACGCTCGTGTCGCGCATGTTCGAGATCTCGCGCACCGACACGGTGGTGTCGTGGTGGCTCGGCTCGTCGGAGTTCCGCGGCGCGCAGCCGCCGGAGCGCCTCACCAAGTGGCCGAAGGTGCGGCGCGTCGACGTCGCGAGCTCCGCACGGCCACTGATGTCGCTCCCCGAGCACGGCGCCGGGATCGATCCGGATCGCTTCGAGCTCGCGATCCGCGGGGTGCTGGCAAAATCTCCGCTCACCGATCTCGCAACGGCCGGGCGCGACGCGCCGCGCTTCGCGTGGACGGCCGAGACACTGGCGCTTGCCGCCACTCGCGCAGGCCGGACCCTCGCGGTGAGGGCGCTCGCGGCGCAGCCCGACGAACGCGTGGACGAAGCGCTGGGCCGCGCGACGAAGGAGCTGATGACCCAAGGACGATGGAAGCCCGCCGCGATGGCGCTCGATCTCCTGGGGGAACGGGCGATGAGCTGGGCCGAAGGTGCGCTCGGCGCCGCCGAGACCTCCGCGCCGACGATCCAAGCGGGGGCGGCCTTCGCGCGCGCCGCCGGCTCGTTCGTCGCGCGCCGCTGGATCGCGATGCACGGCGACTGCTTCCCGGCGGACGAGCGCTTCGCGATCCTGCGCGCCCTCGAGCCTGCCTCCACGACCGCGGCCGCGAAGGAGCTCGAGGAGCTCCTCAAGATCGCGACCGCCACCCTCCCCGCGCCCACCGCACGCTGACGCCCGGCGGCAAAATCGGCGAACGACTACTTCTTCGCGAACGCGGCGGGCTCGGGCGCGGGCTCGATCACGTTGATCGTGCCGTACGTCATGACGCCGTTCTTGGGATCGCTCACGAGGCCGGTGGAGGACTTGGTGAAGGTGTAGCCGTACTTCCCGTTGACCTTCACCTTCGCGCCGACCGCGGGGAGCGGGAACGGCACGTCGACCATCCAGACCTCGTCCTTGTAGAGCTCCTTCGGCGGCTCCTTCAGATTCTTGTACTTCTCCATCGCCTCGAAGACCGACGCGAAGTTCTTCGCCCAGCCGAGGACGCGGATCTTGGCGCCCTTCGTGTCGCCCTTGGCGTCGGCGATGTAGAAGGACGGGATCGGCACGTTGAGGCAGTCGTCCGGATCCTTCTTGCCGACTTTGTGGATCGCGCATTTCGGGGCGTCGGGGATGTTCGACTCGACGATGTAGCCGGTGATCGAGATGTCCTTCGCCGTGACGTCGGTGCTGTGGATTCGGCTGTTCAGGTGATGAATCGCGCCGAACACCGTGTACGAGTCGCCGTTCTTGACCGGCGTCGACGGGAGCTGGGGGACGGGCGGCATGCTCGCCTTGCGACCCGACCACGCGGGGGAGGCCTTGTACGGCTCGTCATTCCCGCTGCCGCACGCCACGCTCCCGAGGAGGGAGGTGAGGAGTGCGACCGACAGGGCGGCGGTGCAATAGGAAGCGGCGCTGAGACGATCGGGTTGGCGCATGGTTTCTCCGAGAAATCGGGCCGCTCCTGAGTATCACGTGCGAAATGGCTTCGACAAGCGAAGCTCGCGCAGGCCCTGGGAGGTAGGCATTTCTGCCGGCGGAGGGGCCGATTCGTCGGGCACGTCGGCCGGACCCACCACGTCGGCTCCCCGGGCACCGACCTGGGCGACGAGGCGCTGGACGAGGACCTGGAGCTCGGCGTCCTCGCCCGGGAAGGTGCGCTCGACGAGGCGCGCGAAGGCGGCGTCGTCGATTCCGACCGGGCGTCCCAAGGCGCGCAGACCCTCGCGGGCGAGACGATCGGTGAGCAGCGCACGCACGTCCTCGGGCCGATCGCAGAGGCGCGGCAGGACGATGGGATCGTCGGCGGCGTCGCCCAGGCGAGCGGCGAGTGTGGCATCGAGGAGACCGCGGGCGGCGAGAGCTTCGGGCGCCGCCACCGCCGTGAACGCGAGCGCGACGTCGAGGGGGACGGGACGCTCCCACGGCGCGCGACGCTCGCTGAGCGCGCGCGCGACGAGCCGCTGCACCTCGAGGGGAAGCGCGGCGCCGTCGAGCAAAACAAGCAGCCCGCCGTCGGAGAGCGCGAGCGGGCTCGTCTTGGGATCGGTCCAGCGCGCCGGATCGTGCTCGCGCGACTGCGTGCCGTCGACGAGCACGAGCGGGCCCGACGCGCGAGGCCCCTCGCCGTGCGCGCGCGCGATGTACGGGATCGGATCCACCCCGCTCGGCGCCACGATCGCGAGCGGCGCGCCCGCGCGGAGACGACGAAGCGTCGCGTCGAGGGCCATGCGCGAGGCCGCCGAGTAAATCCCCACCGTGGCCGGCCGCGCGAGCCGCGACGCCGCGAGCGCGTTGCGGCCCTCGCCGAGCTCCACCTGGTGCTGGAGGCGCGCCGCGAGATCCTCCGCGGCCTCGGCCTTGAGGCGCGTCACACGCTCGCGCTCCCTGCTGCGCGCCAGCGCAGCGCGCGCATGGATGGCGCCGGCGAGCGCGTCGGCCACGCCCTTGATCGCGCGCGCCTCTTCGAGCGAGAGCGCATCCTCACGCGGGATCTCGGGCACGAGAAGGAGCCCTTCGGCTTCCCCGCCGCGCGTGACGACCGCCGCGAGGGACGCCCCGCGATCCAGCATCCACCGGAGCATCGGACGAAGATCGGGCCGACGAACCTCCAGAGCGAGGAGGACCTCGGTGCGCAGCGCCGCCTCCGGCTCCTTCGACGCCATGGCGAGGAGGCCCTCGGGAATGGAGAGGTCCTTGTCGTGCGCGTAGCCCGCTGCGTCGATCGTCATCGCGCGCGCCGGATCGAGCGTGAGGAGCACCGGCGAAGCCCCGCGCGCGCCGGCCGGCTCTCGGAGCGCGAGGAGCACGTCGCGCAGGGCGTCGTCGGGATCGGCGCGCTCGATCGCTTCGCGCGCCTTCTTCACCGCGTCGAGCCAGACGCCCTGCGCGGGCCGGAGCGGGCGCTCGAAGACACGGGACAACGTGCCGACGAGGAGCGCGCCGATCGCGGTGAGTGCGGTCACCGCCGCGGTGTCGTACGGGCGGCCGCGCGACACCGACATCCCCAGCACCACCACGGGGCCGGCGGCGAGCGCCAGCGCGACGAAGCGACGCGACGTGCGCGCGATGGCCACGGCGTCGGAGGCGAGCGACAGGTGCGCGACGGCGACGGACGCGAGGGCGACGGTGAAGCGCGCGATGCGATCCGGCGCGGCGAGGTTCATCACGCTCGCGAGCGACGCGACGCCCATCGCGAGCGCCGTCAGCGCGAGCACGCCGTTCGCGCGCGGGACCACGCCGAGATCGAGGCGACGGGTCTTCGCGCTGGTCCGCGCGAGATAGAGGATGCCGAGCGCGGACACGATGGTCGCCGCGCCCACCCAAGCCGCGGGGGCTTCGGCGAGAGGCGACGGCTGGCCGGCCGCGCCCAGGACCGTCGACGCGAGCGCGAGGGTCCACGCGAGACCGCCGAAGAAAAGCACGAGGCGCGCCGACGGGGGACGTGCCGCGCCGAGGCCGCCAGCGCCGCGCATCGCCACGACCGCGCGCGCCGCGGTGACGAAGCCGACCGCAGCGCCGAACGCGCCGAACGCGTCGAGCCAGCCGCGCGCGTCGGCGCCGAGCGAGGCGAGCGCGAGCGCGAAGCCGAACGCCGTCACGCGGAGCGGCTTGTTGCGTCGCTCGACGAGGACGAGCACGACGAGCGCCGCCGCGCCGAAGCCGAGCGGGCGAATCGGGGGTCCGTCGTGCGCCTGGAGCGCCGCCGCGACCACGTAGCCGACGCTCGCGACCCCTGGCAGGAGCGCGCGATGCTCGCGGACGACGCGAGCCAGGCCGGACGGGGCGGAGTCTCGCATCCTGGCCTCGAAATGCCCCGGGAGGCCGGGCAGGTCAAGTATCCTCGTCCCGATGCAGCCGTCGACGTCCCCTGCTCCAGCGTCGCCGCCCGCGGCGAGCCCGCCCACGGCGCGAGCGCGGCGGCGCGCGATGGCAGCGTTAGGGCTGGATCTGGCGCGACGCGGCCCGCTGGCGACGATCTCGCTCGTCGTGGGCGTGCTCACGGTGCTCGGCGCGCTCATCGCGACGGCGGGGCTCGTGCGACGGGGCGGGTCTTCGTTCGAGGAGGTCCCCTCGCTCACGGCCGGCGCGCTCGCCTGGGGCGCGGGGGTGCTGCTCGCCTTCGCGGTCTCTGTGCAGGCGCTCAAGCGCGATCGAGAGGCCGGCATCACCGCGCTCTTGCGCGCAAGAGGAGCGCCGCTCGGCGGGTATTTGTGGACGCGCGTGGGTGGCCTCACGGGCCTCCTCGTGATCGTCGTCGCCGGCGGGACGCTCCTCGTTGGCGTGGTCGCCACCCTCCTGGCGACGCGCGCAGGGATCGCCATGCGGACGCTCCAGGGAACGCTCGCCGCCGTCGTGTACGCGTTCGCGTTCGCGTTGACGTTGGGCCCCTTGGCGATGGCGGCGCTCGGCCCGCGTTCGCGCGCGGGGGGCTACGGATGGCTGCTCGTCGTGCTCGTCCTTCCCGAGGTGTTGGCGCCGATGACGCGCGCGCTCCTCCCGTACGGGTACGGAGATCTCACGTCGATCCCAGGCGCGCTCACGTCGCTCCGGACCGCGCTGATGCCGCCGGGCGTCGACGGCTGGCGTGCGATGCGGGCGCTCTTCATGCTGGCGCTGGTCGTGGCGTTGAGCCTGGCGGCCGTCCGGCGGGCGGCGCGCGCCGCGCAGAGAGAGGAAGCGCCGTGACCGACGCGCTCGTCATCCTCGAGAACGTCACCGCGCGCGAAGCTCCCGTCGCGCTCTCGCCGACGACGTTCACGCTCGCCGCCGGTGTCCACGCGTTCATCGGCGCACCGGCGGACGGGGCGGGCCTCGCGCTCGCGGCGATATCGGGTCGCGCGCGCCCTCGCGCGGGAACCGTGCGCGTGCTCGGCGCCTCTCCGCGCGACCGCGCGACGCGCACGAAGATCGCGCACGTCGGCCGCGAGATCGCGCTGCCCGAGGTGCTCCGCGTCTTCGAGGTGCTCGAGATGGCCGCCGCCGTGCGCGGCGAGCCGGCCTTTGACGTCCGCGTGAGGCTCGAGCGGCTCGGCATCGAAGGTCTCCTCACCAGGAAGGTGCGGTCGCTCTTGCCCGGGGAGGCTCGGGCCGTCGCGCTCGCCGAGGCGCTGACCTCGACCGCGCGGGTCATCCTCCTCGACGAGCCGTACGTCGACGTCGATCCGCGCGCCGCGTCGCGCTTGGCGGAGGCCGTTCGCGGGCGAGGGCGAGACACGTGCGTCGTCGTCGCGACCGCGTCGCTCCGAGAGGCGTCGGAGCTCGCCGACGATCACCTGCTCTTCGAGCGCGGGCGCTTCGTCCACCGGACCACCGCGCTCGCCGATGTCGCGGCGCGCGGCGCGGGACCGGCCCGACTCACCGCGATCGTCGAAGACCCGAGGACGCTCCTCGCGGCCCTCGCCGCGGAGACGGCGCCCGTGTCGATCGAGGCGGGCCCTCGATCGGTGACCGTCTCGGGCTCCGACGTCGTCGCGCTCGCCGACGCGATCGCGCGCGCGGCCATTCGCGCGAACGTCGAGATTTCGAGTCTCCGCGCCGAGGCGCCGCCGCTCGACGAGCTGCGCGCATCGCGTGCGAGCGCCGCCGCAGCGGCCTACCGCGCGGCGACCGAGCGCCCACCGCCCTCCTCCGCGCCTACGCCGCCGGCTCCTCCTGCGCCAGCGGCTCCTCCCGCTCCGCCGCCGACACCCGCCGAGGGCACGACATGATCGCCGCGCGGCTCGCCGTCCTCCGCGTCGCGCGCACCCCGAGCGCGCTTTTTACCGGCGCGGCGTGGCTCGTCGTCGCTGTCGGCGCCGCGTTCGTCGAGCGCTCGCGCGGCTGGCCCGCCGCGGGGCACGTGCTGCTCGGCGCGTTCGGAGCGATCGCGCTCCCGCTCCTCGTTTACGCCATCGTCGGCGCCATCCTCGCGGGCGCCGGCTTTGGGCGCGCCGGCCGATCCCTCGTCGCGTTCGGCGCCGATCCGCTGCGCGTCGCACTCCACACGCTCGCGGTCGCTGCGGTCATGAGCGTCGTTGTGTGCGGTGCCGCAGCCGCGACGGTCGCCATCGTCGCCCACGGCCAAGACGATCCGCCGGTCCTGCTCGACGCGCTCACGTCCGCGAAGGTCGGCGCGCTCGCGGGCCTCGCCTACGCCGCCATGTTCGGATTCGGCGCCGCGATCTTTCGCAGCGGCATCGGACGCGGCGTCCTCCTCGCCGTCGACTGGATCCTCGGCGACGGCTCTGGCGTCGCCGCGCTCCTCACGCCGCGCGCGCACCTTCGCAGCCTCTTCGGCGGCGCCCCGGCGTTGGAGCTCTCGCAGCGCGCCAGCGCCCTCGCGCTCGTCGCGATCGCCGTCGTCTTCGGCGCCTTCGCGCTCCTCCTCGCGCGCCGCCAACGTGCCTGAATTTTCGGCGCGGCTCAGGCAGGCGCGACGGGCGCGACGAGCGAAGCGAGACGCTCGCGCACCTCTCGCGTCATGTCGATCGTGCGCCCTTCGAGGACGAACTCGCCGTCGTCTTGCTTCTTCGACCCATGGATCTTGAAGCGCACCTTCGTCCCACCGTCGAGCAGCGTCCCGTCGATACGCGAGCCGGGCGGCGACGGGATCGAAGAGCGGAGCGTGATCGCGTCCTTCGCGGCGGCGAGCGAGACGACGCGCGCGGTGCCGCCTTTTTCCCACTGCAAATGCCAGCCCTGGTGCGGGTGCGGCGCGTCCACGGCTACGACTTCCCCCGAACCGCGCGCCCGATGTCGGCGCGCGCCTCGCGGTCGGCGGTCTTCTTGGCGATGTCGGCCCGCTTGTCTTCCTTCTTCTTCCCGCGCACGACGGCGAGCTCCACCTTCGCGCTGCCGTCCTTGAAGTAGAGGCGCATCGGCACCACCGTGAGGCCGCCGCGGCCAATTTCTCGGTCGATCGCCTCGATCTCGCGCTTGTGGAGGAGCACCTTGCGTGCCCGGCGCGGCTCGTGTGGGAAGGCGTTCGCCATCTCGAACGGCGCGACGTAGAGCTGCTTCAGCCACAGCTCGCCGCGGTCGACCGACGCGTACGCGTCCACGATGTCGACCTTGCCGGCGCGCATCGATTTGACCTCGCTGCCGGTGAGCACGAGGCCGCCCTCGTACTTGTCCATGATCTCGTAGTCGAAGCGCGCGCGACGGTTGTCGGCGATGAGCTTCTGGGCGTCCTTGCGCCCCTGCTTTTCGTCCTTCGGCATGATCCTGTCAGCCGCCGTCGGCGGGGGGCATCTCTTCGCCGTCGTACGGGAGGTGCACGTTGTCGTCGCGATCGTCGTGGGGCATGTCGAGCTTGTGCTCGAGGGCGGTGAGCCGCTCGCGCAGGCGCTCGTTCTGCGACGCGAGCGCGCGGATCATGTCGGCCATCGGGTCCGGGAGGTTCGCGTGATCGAGCGCGGCGTCGAAGCGCTTCGCGGCAGGGACGATGATGCGCGCGGGCACGCCGACGACGGTGGCGCCGGGCGGTACGGGCTTCACGACGACGCTGCCGGAGCCGATGCGCGCGCCGTCGCCGATCGTGATCGCGCCGAGGATGCACGCGTTGGCGCCGACGACCACGTTGGCGCCGAGCTGCGGGTGGCGCTTGGTCCGCGCGAGGCTGGTCCCGCCGAGGTTCACGCCCTTGTAGAGGAGACACCCGTCGCCGATCGTCGCCGTCTCGCCGATCACGACGCCCATGCCGTGGTCGATGAAGACACGCCGACCGATCGTCGCGCCGGGGTGGATCTCCACGCCGGTGATGAAGCGGTTCACGTGGGAGAGGACGCGCGCCTCGAACGGGCTGCCGGCGGTCCAGAGATCGTGGGCCACGCGGTGCAGCCACAGCGCGTGGAGCCCCGGGTACACCATGACCACTTCGGTCCTCGAGCGGGCGGCGGGATCGTTGGCCATCACCGCCTCGATGTCCTCCGCGGCGCGCGTGATCGCGCGCGGAAGGGAACGAATCCAGCGGAACGTCGAACGAAGGACACCCATGACCGTGAAGCTCGGGAGACAGCTTACCCCAAATGATTCAACCGCTCCGTTGATAGGATGCCGTCATGGCCGGCTTCGTTCTCCCCCCTCCCCGCATTCGCTCCTGGAAGCGCCTCGCCGTGCGCGAGATCAGCGATCATCGGGTCTTCCGCGTCCAGTCGCTCTCCATGGCGGACGCGGAGGGCAAGCCTCGCCGCGATTTCACGGTCTTCGCGTGCCCCGACTGGTGCAACGTCGTCGCCATCACCGAGGCGCGCGAGCTCGTGCTCATCTGGCAGTACCGCTTTGGCACCGACGCGCTGTCGCTCGAGATCCCGGGTGGCGTGATCGAGCCGGGTGAAGCGCCGGCCATCGCCGCGCGACGCGAGCTCGTCGAGGAGACCGGCTACGACGCGAACGCGGTCGAGGAGCTATGCGTCGTGGAGCCGAACCCCGCGCTCCAGGGCAACCGCTGCTTCACCTACCTCGCGAAGGGCGCGCGCCTCGCCGGCGCGACGAGCTTCGACGAGAACGAAGAATGCGAGGTCGTACTGGTGCCACTCGACGCGCTGCCGAAGCTCCTCGACGACGGCGCCATCACGCATTCGCTCTGCCGCGTCGGGCTCGAGACATACCTGCGGCGCTACGGCGCTCGGTAACGCTCCATGAGGCGCGGCGTCAGCGCTTGGTGATGCGCTTGCGCTTCTGCACGTCGCCGGGGACGGTGGCGTCGCTGCGCTCGTCGGCGAGCTCCGACTCGAGGAGCGAGCGGAGGAAATAGCGCGAGTCGCCGACGCCGAGGCTGAACGCGGCGCGACGAAGCTCGTACGCGAGCGCTCCGGTATGGGCGTAGCGACGCTCGGGCGATGGCTCGAGCGCGCGATCGACGATTTTTTTCACGTCCTCCGGCAGATGCGGCTCGAACGTGAGCGGCGGCACGAAGCCTTCGCGCGCGTATTTGAGCGCCTCGGCGTCGCCGAGCCCGATCGGAAAGCGCGGGCCGATGAGCATCTCGTGGAGGAGGACGCCGAGCGAGAACACGTCGCTCCGCGCATCGCCGCCGCCGCCACGCGCGACCTCGGGGGCCATCGTGTCGGCGCGACGGGCCACGACGCTGAGGCTCCGCACGCTGGAGGCGACTTGCTTCGCGACGCAGAGGCCGAAGTCGGTGACCTTCACGGCGCCTTGCCACGACAAGAGGATGTCGCGCGCGGAGACGTCGAGGTGGGCGACGCCGAGCTGCCGACCGTCGAGCGCCTTGGCGATGCGCGCGGCATTCAGACCCTCGGCGGCCTCGAGGCCGATGAAGAGCGCGAGATCGAGCGGGACGCGCCGGCTGCGTTTCGCCAACGTATCGAGGAGGCGACGGAGCGACGCGCCCTCGACGAGCTCGCTCACGATGAACGGCTGCCGTGTCTTGGGCGCGAGGGAGAGGTCCGTGACTTCGGCGACGTTCGCGTGACGCACGAGCGCCGCGCGCTGCACGATCTCGGTGAGGCGCGTGGCGACGGGCTCGTACTCGTCGCTGGCCAGCACCGCGAGGACCTTGCAGGCGACCAGACGACGGACACCGTTCCCTGACTCGAGCGTCGCGCGGTAGACGCTCCCGAGAGAGCCGCGGCCGACGCAGCCGCCGAGGACGACCCGCCGGTCGCCCAACTCGAGCGCGCTCGACTTTCCGCTCATCTGCGACACGAGGCCCATGGCGGAGCACATTGCAACGAACGCACCCGACCGAGCGCGTTGCATGTGCGCGACATTCGTGCGCCGCTCTGCGGGCAACGGGCCGCGAGGCGGACCCCCGTCGATCCAGGCACGCGAGCGCGATCCGTGTGCGACATGCCCCTCCGTGCTACCGATGTCGCGTGCGCGACGCCGTACCCGCCCCTCGCCTGCACCTCTTCGTCTGCGCGAACCGCCGTGACGCGACCTCGCCGCTTGGCGCGGGCTGCGGCGAACGCGGGGACGCCGTCTACGACGAGCTCAAGCGCGGCGTCGCGACGCGCGGCGCGTTCACGACGATTTGGGTGACGAAGACCCACTGCCTCGGCGTCTGCCCGAAGCACGGCGCGACCGTCGCAGCCTACCCCACCGGGCGCGTGCTCTCCGACGTCGAGCCGACGGACACCGACGCGCTGCTCGCGCTTTGAGCGCGAAGAAAACGGCCTTAGGAAAGGCTACGAAGGAGCCGCGATGGAACGAGACATCCCCTGGGTCGAGCTGGAGGCCCTGATCACGCGAATGGAAGGCCACCAACGCGAGAAGGTGCTCGCGCTCGCGCGGCGCCTCTGCCCGGGCCTCACCAGCGAGGACATCCAGAACCCTCACGATTTTCCCGAGCTCGGCGATCTCGACTGGAACTACGAGGACGGCGTTCTCACGGGCATCCAGAGCGTTTCGTCGGCGCTGCGGGCGATGGCGAAGCAATCGGGGCGGACGGAGGGCGGCGCGTGAGCAAGAAGAAGGAGAAGATCCCGGACGGCCCCTTCTCGAAGCTCGCCGAGCTTAAGAAGAAGCTCGCTGCCGACGAAGAAGCCGCGAAAAAATCCCCCGCCAAGCCGACGGCGCTCGCGAGGCCACGCCCGAAGGTGAGCGCCGCAGCGCCGAGCACGAGCAGCGCGGAAGACGATCTCTCCTTTCACCGCCTGATGAGCGGCGTCGTTCCGCTCGACGAGGGCGTCGGGCGCGTCGGAAAGACCGAAGGGGCCGGGCCGAGCGACGCCCTCCTCGCGCGCCAGCGCGTCGCGCAAGGTCGACAGGCGCAGGCGCGGGAAGAGGCGGAGGCGCACGAGCACCTGCGCGCGCTAGCGTTCGGCGGTCAGCGCTTCGAGGTGACGGACGACGGCGCGCGCGTGGAAGGTCGCCGTGCGGACATTCCCCCGGATCTCATGCGCAAGCTCCGCCGCGGAATGCTCCCGATCGACGCGCGTCTCGACCTTCATGGAATGCGAGCGGAGGAGGCGCGCGACGCGACGACGGCGTTCCTCCGGGACAAGCGCGCGCGCGGCGAGCGGTGCGTGCTCGTCATCCATGGTCGCGGCGAGCACTCGATCGGGCCCGCCGTCCTGCGCGGCGAGGTGGCGACATGGCTCTCGCAGACCACCGCGTCGGAGCACGTCGCTGCGTTCGTCACTGCAGTGGATTCCGACGGCGGCGAGGGTGCCGTTTACGTGCTCATCAGACGCTGACGATTACCTCGCTGTCTACCGCGCTCTTCGTGGCCAACTGCGCTCACGCGGCGCGTGACGTGGTGCCGCGTGTGCGGCGTGCGCTGCGACGCGGCTCGCCTTGGTAGCTCGACATCATCGGCGCGAGGCGCTTCGGCTGATCGTGGAGCAAGTAGCGCGCGGCGGCGCGGACCTCGGCGACGGCATTCTCGAGGATCCAGAACGCCTGGTTTCTCCGCCCCTGCGCCCCGAGTGCGGGCGTCGTGTCGACGCCGTTCGTGAGTTGATCCGCGAGCTCGATCGCGCGCGCGAGGTGCCCCTTCTTCAACGTGATCGCGCCGGCCCACTCGGCGGCGTGCGTCTCGGCGAGCACGACGAGATCGCGAAGGTCCTGGATGAGGTCGGCGAGATCGTCCCCCTCTGCGATTCGGTCGAGCTCGGCCTGCGCGTCAGCGTCGCGCCGAAGGAGATACCGCGCCGCCGCGAACATCGACGCCCGTAGAGACTCCGCCTCTTTGCGGAGCGGCTTCAGCGACGCCGCCTGCTTGTCCATGCGCGCGACCGTCCACCGCTTCTCCGCTTGCTCGAGCGCGCTCGCCATGACCGGGATGTGGTCGAGATCCGTCATACGAAATCCAGGGAGCTGCCCGAAGCGCGCGCGGAGCGATCGCGCGTTCTGGAAAAGCCGCTTGGCCTCGACGATCGCAACGGACGTCGGCATCGTCGGCAGCGTCGTGCGCGCGTCCGCCGGGAGCGCGAGGCGCTGCTCGTCGAGATCGAACCCGCCGTTGCCGCCGCGATGGCCGCGCTTGGCGCGCTTGGCACGAGTCGCACGACCGGGGCTCTTCTTGGGCTTTTGCTTCGCCATGACGTCGCTCCTTGAACGGGGGCCGCGAGGATACCGGGGAAGCCCCCCGGCGCGAAGGGGTCGTACGCACCGGCACAGTTGAAGAGCGTTTGCGGTGGCACAGCCGGCGCGAAGCGTGGAAAGTGCTCGGCGACGCGTCGGCCCGGCCCGTTTTGACGCACCGTCCCACGAATTGGTGCCTGGCCCTCGTGCGATTCCGCGTCTACATTCCGCGCAGCTGCTCTCTCCGTGGAGGCGCGCCGAGATGGTCGATAAGCTAGACAAAATCTGGATCGACGGAGAGATGGTGGACTGGGACGACGCCAACGTCCACATCCTCACCCACTCGCTCCATTACGGCCTCGGGGTCTTCGAGGGCGTGCGTTGCTACAAGCGCGCCGACGGCGGGAGCTTCATTTTCCGCCTCCGCGAGCACACCGACCGCCTCTTCGACGGCTGCAAGATGACGCTCATTCAGCCGAAGTTCACGCGCGAGCAGATCATGCAGGCGTGCGGGGACGTCATCCGCGCCAACAAGCTCGAGGAGTGTTACCTGCGCCCGATGGTGTTCATCGGCACCGGCGCGATGGGCATCTATTGTCCCAATAACCCCATCCGCGCGGCCGTCATCGCGTGGAGGTGGGGCGCGTACCTCGGTGACGAGGCGCTCAAGAAGGGCATCCGCACCAAGATCAGCTCGTTCGCGCGCCACCACATCAACGTGAGCCTCGCGAAGGGCAAAATCATGGGCCAGTACACCGGCTCGGTCCTCGCCAAGCGCGAAGCCAAGCTCGCCGGCTACGACGAGGCGATCCTCCTCGACCCGCAGGGGTACGTGAGCGAGGGCAGCGGCGAGAACATCTTCATCGTGAAGAAGGGCGTGCTCATGACGCCCGATCTGTCGTCGTCGATCCTCGAAGGCGTCACCCGCGACGCGATCCTCACGCTCGCGCGCGAAGAAGGAATCCCCGTCCACGAGGGGCGCATCACGCGCGACCAGCTCTGGCTCGCGGACGAGGCGTTCTTCACCGGCACCGCCGCCGAGGTCACGCCGATCCGCGAGGTCGACAACCGCGCCATCGGCGACGGCACGGTCGGGCCCATCACGCGCCGGCTGCAGGAGCGCTTCTTCGGCATCGTGAGGGGCACCGACACGTCGCACGTCGAGTGGCTCACCCGCGTCTGATCCTTCGCGCGGGTCTCATTGCGTGCGCGTGCGCGATGGCGCTCGCGTGCGGTCCTGCGCCGGAGCCTCCGCGCGCGCCCGCTGCGCCGCCGCCGCCGCCGTCCGCCGCTACGTTCCCGAAAGAAGAGGCGGGCTGGCCGAAATTCCATTCGGTCCGTTTTCGGATGAGCGTGCCGCTCCCCGACGGCAAGAGCTGGAAGATCGACGACCACGCGCAGCCGGAGCTCCACGCCGCGCACGATCCCACGCGCTCGCGGCTCGTGCTCTTCGCGTGGAGCGAGAACGAGCTCATGAACCGCGCGCGCTGCGAGGATAAGGCCCGAAACCGCGGCCTCGTCGCCGACGGGCTCTCGACGGTCGACGACACGGTGACGATCGGCCCTGAGGCGTACGACACGCGCGTCTGGGTCGCAGTGATGCCGGGAAAAGACGCGCGCGCGCCGGTCGTCGGTCACGTCTTCGCGTTCGGCGCGTTCGTGCGGCGCTGCCTGTTCCTCGATTTCCAGAGCGAGGTCGCGAGCGCGAAAGAAGAAGAGACCTTGTCGAGTCGCCTCGCGGTGGTCAAAGTCAGGCTCCTCGGCGGGCTGACGTTGGACGCGCCGCGCACCACGCCCGACGCGGACATTCCCCCCGAGAAACCAGAGAAGAGGTGAGCGCGTGAAAGGGCAGACGATTCTGATCACGGGGGCCACCGCCGGCATCGGTCGCCACGCGGCGCTCACGTTCGCGGCGCGCGGGCATCGCGTCATCGCGTCGGGCCGCAACCGGGCCGCGCTGGACACGCTCCACGCGCAGTCGCCGCAGATCGACGTCGTGACGCTCGACGTGGCGGACCCGGCGAGCGTCGCCGAGGCCGTGCTCGAGGTCGACCGCCTCACCGACGGCCGCGGCCTCGACGTCCTCGTGAACAACGCCGGCTACGGCCTCGTCGGCCCCCTCGCGGAGATCTCCGACGCGAAGCTCCGCGAGCAGTTCGACGTCAACGTGTTCGGCCTCATGAGCGTGACGCGCGCGTTCCTGCCGCGGATGATGCAGCGGCGCGCCGGGAGGATCCTCAACGTCACCAGCGTCAGCGGTCGGATCAGCCTCCCGCTCTTCGGCGCGTACCACGCGAGCAAGTGGGCGGTGGAGACGATGAGCGACTCCCTCCGCATGGAGCTGCGTCCGTTCGGCATCCACGTCGTCGTGATCGAGCCCGGCACGATCCGCACCGAGTTCGCCGATCGCAGCCGCCGCGAGGCCGGCGAGGTCGAAGGGCCACGCTCTCCGTACGCGCCGGTTTACGCGCGCATCGACGCGACGGCCGAGAAGCTCATGGCGCAGGCGGTAGGGCCCGAGGTCATCTCGCGCGCGATGCTCCGCGCCATCGACGCGCGACGCCCGAGCGCGCGTTACGTCGCGCCCTTCCACGCGAAGCTCGGGATGTACCTGGTGAAGGCGCTGCCGACGTGGCTGACCGACGCCGTGATGAGCCGGATGACCGGCCTGTCGCTCGTTCGTCCGGAGGCGGCTGCCGACGACGCGAGCGCGCCTGGCCCGGGACGGCCTCGCCCCAGCGCGTGATACCCTCACAGCCCTGATGCTGGAGGACGTGCTCGACACCGACGTCGCGATCGAGACGCCGGAGCACATCGTCTTCCGCCACCGCGTCGCCGGCCCCGCGCGGCGAATGCTCGCGCAGATCGTCGATCTCGTCCTCTGCTACGGCACCGTCTTCGTCGTCGGCATCGCGGTGATCTTGGCCACGATGGGCGGCGGCGCGATCGCCGGCTCGATGGAGGCGACGCTGAAGACGGGGATCGGCCTCCTCCTGCTCCTGGTGTTCGCCGCGCAGTGGATCTATTTCGTCGCCTTCGAGGCCCTCACCGGCACGACGCCTGGGAAAAAAGCGCTCGGCCTGCGCGTCGTGACGACCGAGGGGCGGCCGATCGGCTTCGTCGAGGCGGCGCTGCGAAACCTCCTCCGCGCGGCGGATGCTCTTCCGATTGGGTACGTCGTCGGCGTCGTCGCGATGGCGATCTCCGGGAGGTTCCAGCGGCTCGGCGATCTCGTGGCGGGGACGCTGGTCGTCATCCCCGAGCGAACGCGCGTGGCTGGCTCGGTCGTTCTATGGCCGCCGGCGACCACCGAGGAGTGGCGCGATGTTCCGGGGAGCGTGCGCCTCGACGCCGACGAGCGCGCCGGCATCGAGCTCTTCTTGCGGCGACGCGCGGCGCTCGGTCAGGCGCGTGCGCACGAGCTCGCGCAGATGATCGCGGGCCCGCTCCTCGAGCGTCATGGCATGGATCCGCGGCGCGTGAACGATCCGGGCCGCGCGCTCGCGCTGCTGTTCGAGCGCGCGCAGCACGAGGGGCGCTTCGAGGCGCCGCCGTCCTCGCGCGGGCAGGCGCCGCCGTGATCCCGTCGGCGGTGACCGAGGCGGCGTTCGTGGAGCGGCGGCAGCGCGACTGGACCGATCTCGAGAAGCTCGTCTGGCGCGGCGCCCGCGAGGGCCTGCGCAAATTTTCTCCCGAGGACGTCGCGAGGATCTCGCCCCTCTACCGCGACCTCTGCTCCGACCTCGCGCGCGCGCAGGCCGCGCGTTATTCGGCGCCGCTCGTCGAGTACCTGCAGGGTCTCACCGCCACCGCGCACACGCTGCTCTACGGTCCGTTCGCCCGCGTCAAGCGAGCGCGGGCCAGCCTCGTCCACGGCCTCGGCGCCTTTCCCCGCGCCGTCCGCGCGAGAAAATGGCCCATTTTGCTGGCCGCGGCGCTCTTCTTCGTCCCGTTCGCGTGCGGCATCGCGGCGGCGATGAACGATCCGAGCTTCGCGTTCCGCATCGTCCCCGAGGCGATGCTGCGCCCGCTCACCGAGGCGTACTCCGCCGGCTTCGACAAAGGGCGCGAGACCGGCGACGGCGCGCTCATGGTCGGCTTCTACGTCAACAACAACGTCGGCATCGCGCTCCGCTGCTTCGCGCTCGGCGTCTTCGGCGGCCTCGGCTCGGCGTTCTACCTCGTCCACAACGGCCTCTCGATCGGCGCGGTCCTCGGCTACGTCGCGTCGCAAGGCGCGGGAGGGAACATCCTCACCTTCATCGTCGGCCACGGCTCGCTCGAGCTCGGCGCGATCGTCATCGCCGGCGGCGCGGGGCTCATGCTCGGGTGGAGCGTCGTCGCGCCCGGCGAGCAGACGCGCACCGCCTCTCTCCAACGCGCCGCGCGCGACGCCGTGGTCCTCGTCTGCGGTGCGGCGGTAATGCTGCTGATGGCCGCCGGCATCGAGGCGTTCTGGTCCGGCTCGTCGATCCCGTCGGTCGTGAAGCGCGTCGTCGGCGTCACGCTGTTCGTGCTCGTGTGGGGCTACCTGCTCTTCGGCGGGCGCGGCGAACGCGGCGCCACCGAGGCCGCGCGATGAACGTCCTCTCGGCCAAAATCGCGCTCCGCGATCGCTCGCTCCTCGACGTGCTCGATCTCGCGCTTCGCTTCACGGTCGCGAACGGGCGCGCGTTCGCCGTCATGAGCGGCGTGGTCACCGTCCCGTGCTTCCTCGCATCCTGGTTCGTCGCCGAGAAGGCCGGCTGGGTGCTCGGATGGCTGAGCGCGCTCGTCCTCGTGACGTTCGCGGAGGCGCCGTACGTCGCGCTCGCATCCCGGCTCGTGTTCGACGAGCGCGTCCGCGCGCGTGAGGCGATCGTCGTGGCGCTGCGATCGATCCCGCGCCTCGTCGGGCTCCGCGCGCTCCAGCTCGTGAGCGTCCTCGCCGGGATGATGTTCTTCTTGGTGCCGGGGGTGGCGCTCGCGGCGTTCTTCTTCTTCGGCACCGAGGTGATCGTGCTGGAGCAGTCGCCGGTGACCGGCTCGGTGAGCCGCATGCAGCGCCTGCAGAGCGGCTACTTCGGCGACGTCCTCATGGCGATGCTCGCGCTGTGGGCGCTCTACGCGATCGCGATCGTCCTCGGCGACGCGACCGGCCACGCCATCCTCGAGCAGCTCCTCCAGATCCGCGTGCGTCCATCGGAGGACGAGATCGGCGGCCCGATCGCGCTCTTCGCCGCGTGGATGGCGGTGCCGCTCCTGACGACCGCGCGCTTCTTCGTCTACCTGAACCTGCGCACGCGCCGCGAGGGATGGGACATCCAAACGCGCTTCGCCGCCATCGCCGCCCGCGCGCGCGCCGAGGCCGAAGCCGAAGGAGCGGGAGGGTGACGCGGACGGCTCGTCATCTCGCGCTCTTCGTCTTCGCCGCGTGCGTCGCGACCTCCTCTTCTGCGTGGGCGCGTCCGCTCGACCCGTCGACCGCCGATCGGGACGCGCAGCAGGCGCTGACCGATGGCCGCTACACCTTCTGCAAGCACCCGCCGACGCCGCTTCCACCGCGCGCGCAATCACTGTGCGCCATCGCGCGGGAGATTCCCGATTGCGAGGGGCTCGTCCGCGCGTGCGAGGGACCCAAAGACGACCCTTCGTCATGGAGCTTTCCTTCGTGGCTGCGCGCGGCGTTCGAATTTCTCGCGACGATCGGCGTGTGGCTCCTCGTCGCGGCGATCGTCGCGCTCCTCGCGATCCCGATCGTGCAGGGGCTCCTTCGCGCGCGGCGTGATCGCAACGTGGCCGACACGAAGCCGCCGGTGGGAGGGGACGACGCAAAAGAGGAGACCGCGCCCCTACCCGATCTCCTTTCTGCGACCGACGCCGAGCGCTTGCTGCGTCATGCCGAGGAGCTGCGCGCGCAGGGAAAGCTCGATCGCGCGCTCTTCACGTTCCTGCACGCGGCGCTGCGCGCGCTCGACGATCGCGGCGCCATCCGGATCGAGCGCCACCGCACAAACGGCGAGTACGTCCGCTCTTGCCGAGAGGACGCGGCGCGACGCGGTCTACGCGAGCTCGTGCGCGACGTCGACCGCGTGCGCTTCGGAGGCGCGCCGCCGGACGACGCGAGCGTCGCGCGCGCGAGGGAGAGGGCCGTGGCGCTGGTGCGCGTCGCGGTCGCCGTCATCCTCGCGATCACGCTCACGGGCTGCACGAGCGCCAAGCGATACTTGAGCGGCGCCGATCCTTCCGAGAACGCGCTCTTCGTGGATCTGCTGAAGCGGCAGGGCGCCGACGTGGGCACCCTCGGATCGTCGCTCGCCACGCTCAAGGCCCCGGAGCCCGGCAAACCAAGCCCGATCGTCGTCGTCGACGTCGAGCGCGTTCCCCTCGCCGACGAGACCCGCGAGCACCTCGCGCGATGGGTCGAGAAGGGCGGCACGCTCGTCCTCGCCGGCGATCCCGCATCGTGGCCGAAGGACCTCGGTGGCGCAAAAGCGGCGAAGGCAGCCTCGCGCGAGATTCACGCGATCGAGGTGGTGACCGAAGCCGTCGACGACGACGCCGAAGAAGAGCGAGAGGACTTGGTCGTCGTCGACGAGCCCGGTATCCTCGCGCGGCCGAGCGCCCTCGAGTGGCCCGTGAAGAAGGCCGATGTCTACGGCCGCTTCGACGACGGCAAGCTCTATGCGGGCCTCCTTCGTCACGGCGAGGGCAAGGTGCTCGGTGTCGCCAACGACGATCTCTTCACCAACGCGGGCCTCGCGCGGCCCGGCAATCCGCGCGCGCTGATGCGGATCCTCGCGAACCTCCACGGCACCGAGTTCAAGGTCGCGCGCGACGTCGACGGAGTCATCCCGCCATCGAATCCATTGAGCGCGCTCGTCGAGGCGGGGCTCGGCAAGGCGCTCGCGCACTCTCCGTTCGCGATCACCCTTCTCTTCTTCGCGGCAGGCGCGCGCTTCGGGCGACCACGCCGAGCCGCGCCGCCCGCCCGCCGCGCGTTCGCGGAGCACGTCGAGGCCACCGGCGCGCTCTACGCACGCACCAAGGTCGCCGCCCACGCGCTACGGACCTACGCGCGCTACGCCGAGGGCCTCCTCCGTGCGCAGATGCCGCGCGGCACCGCCGACATCGCCGGCTTCATCGCCGCGCGGGCGAGCCTTCCGCTCGAGGAGTGCACGCGCGTCTGGAAGCGCGCGACCGAGAGCCTGTCCGGCGCGCCACCCCTCGGCGACGAGCTGCACGCGCTCAAAGATCTCTCGCGGGTAGTCGGCCTCGCGACGCGACGCGGCCGAGTCCCGGAGGCGTCCGCGCGTCCGGTGGATCGACCGCACGTCGAAACGCCGATCCAGTAACACCCGATAATTACAGACATCCGTACTTGTTTACAACGTAAGCATGCGATCTGACGAGGGCGTCCGGAGCGGCATGTAGGTTGCTGTACGTCTCCTCGCCCATGAACCACCTCCCCGTCGTCGCTGGCCGCACGCTCTTCATCGCTCTCACGCTCGCGGCGTGCGCCGCGCAGAACGACTCGGGAGGGCCTGACTTCGTCCCCGCGGGGGCCACGGCCACGGCGGAACCGTCGCAGAGCGATCTGCGAAACTTCATCCTCGCCGCGAGCGCGCCGCCTACGCCTGCAGAGCAAGCGCCGACGCAGACCGGCGAGGACACGCAGATCAAGACCGAGAACGGCGTCGCGCAAGAGTGCGTCTACAAGCGGTACACGGGCACCGCGCTCTACGAGACGCTCGTGTCGTTCGATCCCAACGCCGACTCGATCTGGCCGGGCTCCGTCGTGCAGACCAAGACGCTCCCCGAGGGCCTCGCCGCGCCGATCGGCCTCGCCCGTCGCCCCGGCGCGATCACGGTAGGCGACGCGATCATCGGCGGCCAAGCGCAGACGTACAGCAAGACGATCCCGAACCCGACGCTCGCCTCGACGCGCGACGCGATCGCCTCGCTCTTCGCCGGCGCCGACGTCAAGCTCGCCGCCAAGACCAATTACCTCGCCGAGACCGCGTACTCGATGAACGAGGCCGCGCTCAAGATCGGCATCTCGGCCAGCTGGACGTCGGGGAGCGTGAAGGCGGACTTCTCCGGCAGCTGGCTCGACAAGAAGACCACCATGGTCGTTCGCTTCGTCCAGGCCTATTACACGGTGTCCTTCGCGGCGCCGCCGTCGCCCGAGAAGATCTTCGGCCCGAACGTCACCGTCGACGACGCGCGCGGGTACATGGGGCCGGGCAACGCGCCGGCGTTCGTGTCGAGCGTCACCTACGGCCGCATGCTCATCATGAAGATCGAGAGCGACGACAGCGAGTCCGACGTCCGCGCGGCGCTGGACGTCGCGTTCTCCAAGGTCAAAGTGGACCTCAGCGCGTCGCAGAAGAAGGTCCTGCAAAATAGCTCGATCTCGGTCTTCGTCCTGGGCGGCTCGCCGGACGACGCCGCGCACCTCCAGACCGCAGACGCCGCGAGCCGCGCCGCCGCCCTCGGCGCGTACATCGACAACGGCGCGAACTACGATCCCAAGTCGCCGGGCGTCGCGATTTCCTACACGATCCGCCGGCTCGCCGACAACGAGACGATCAAGGTCGCGTCGACCATCGATTACCAAATCCCGGTGTGCACGCCTGCCGCGGTGAAGGTGCTCCTCAGCACGGACAACCTTTATTTCGGAGCCGACGGCAAGGCTGGAGGCTCAACGAGCGGCTCGTACGACGTGTGGGTCGAGACGAGCCAAGGTGGCGGCGGCGCGCTTCCCCCCACGCCGGGACAAGACGCAGGGACCGATCGCCAAAGCGTCTCGACCGGAACCGCCCACGTCGACGACGGCACGACGATCCCCCTCGGCGTTCAGCGCTTCGTCACCGTCAACCAGCAGCAAGACGCGCACATCACGATCGGCGCGCACGTTCGCACCGACGCCAAGGGCAAGCAGTGCGACATGTCGAAGACGCACGTGTACCGCTTCAACCCCAAGACGAACGCCGGCGAATGGACGAACGCCGGCGTCAACAAGCTGAACTGCGTCGACGGCGACACCGCGTTCTTGGGAAATAACGGGCTCAGCGTCGATCTGAATTACACGTTCACTCCTTAACGCTACGTTGCCCGGACATGTCGCTGACCGCCGAGCAGTTCGCCGAAGCCTTCGAGCGCATCAGGAAGCAGATGGCCCAGGTCATCGTCGGGCA
>JBBRLQ010000008.1:0-269644 GCA_038231275.1 Polyangiales bacterium | reverse complement strand
TCGACGTCGCCGGGAGGGCCCGGCGCGCGCGTGAGGACCGGCTCGGCGGCGGCGGCCGGGCCGAGCGCGCGCCAGAGGCCGACGAGATCGATCGGGGCCCCCGAGCCCAGGTTGTAGGCGCGAAGGCCGGGGTGCGTGGAGGCTGTCGCGGCGAGCACGCCGCGGACGATGTCGTCGATGTGCGTGAAGTCGCGGCGCATCGAGCCGTCGCCGAAGAGCGTGATCGGCGCCCGCGCCAGGAGAGCCCGCGCCCAAAGCGTGATCGCCATCTCTGGACGCTGGCGAGGGCCGTACACGGTGAAGAAGCGCAGCGCCGTGCACGAGAGCTGCGGGGCGCGCTTGCAGATCGCGCCGGCCACGAGCTCTGCGCCGCGCTTCGACGCCGCGTAGGGCGACTCAGGGACGATCGCCGGCGCGTCTTCGTGAGCCGGCAGCGGGGTCGAGTTGCCGTAGACCGACGAGCTCGACGCGAAGAGGATCTGCGTGATCCCCGCTTCGAGGGCGCACTCGACCACCGTGGCGGTCCCCTCGACGTTCACGCGCGAATACCTCGCAGGGTCGTCGAACGACGGCCTGACGCCCGCGAGGCCCGCGAGGTGGAGCACGCCGTCCTTTCCGTCGTAGAGCTTCCGCGTGGCCTTCGCGTCGGTGATGCACGCGCGCACGATCGGGACGCCGGGATGCGCGGCGAGCAGATCGCGCTGGTTCTGCTCCTTCATCCGCGTCGGGTAGGGCGCGTCGCTGAAGTCGTCGAGCACGGTGACCAGATCACCGCGATCGAGGAGCGCGCGACAGAGGTGGTAGCCGATGAAGCCGACCCCCCCGGTGACCAGCCAGCGGCGCATCGCGACGCTCCTTACTCGCCCATCTGCATCGTGCTGGGGCGCTCGGCGGTGGCGCCGACGCCGATGCCCTGGTAGCGGAGCCCTGCGCGGATCACGTCGGCGCTGCGCCAGATGTTGCGGGCGTCGATGATCGGCGCCGGCAGGCCGTGGGCGCCCGCGCGAAGGCGCTTCTTCATCTCGGCGAAGTTCGGCGCGCGGTAGCTGCGCCACTCGGTGAGCAGGACGAGCGCGTCGGCGCCGTCGAGCGCGTCGTACTCGCGATCGACGAGCTTCACCTTGCCGCCGACGGCGTGGTCGAAGTTTGGCCCGGCCTCCGGATCGTGTCCGGTGATCTTCGCGCCCATCGCCAGGAGGGCCTGCGCCAGCTTGAGGGCGGGCGACTCGCGGACGTCGTCGGTCTCCGGCTTGAAGGCGAGGCCCCAGAACGCGATGGTCTTGCCGCTGACGCCATCGAGCACGCCGTCGACGAGCTTTGCGAGGAAGGCGCCCTGCTCTTCGTTGGCGAGGTGGGTGGCCTCGGCGAGGCGCATCGGGACCCCGTGCGTCTTGCCGAGCGCGGCGAGCGCCTGCACGTCCTTGGGGAAGCACGAGCCGCCGTAACCGGGGCCCGAGTAGAGGAATTTCTTGCCGATGCGCCCGTCGGCACCGACCCCCATGCGGACGGCGTGGATGTTCGCGCCGGTCACGTGGCAGAGGCGCGAGAGCTCGTTCATGAACGACACGCGCATCGCGAGCATCGTGTTGGCGGCGTACTTGATGAGCTCGCTCGAGCGCGGATCGGTGACGACCATGCGTTCGCCGGAGAGCTGGAGCGGGGCGTAGAGCTCGCGCAGCATGTGGCGCGCGGTGTCGCTCTTGGCGCCGAGGACGATGCGGTCGGGCTTGAAGAAGTCGGCGAGCGCGTCGCCCTCCTTCAGGAACTCCGGGTTCGACACGACCTCGAGGTGGACCTTCGCCTTGGCGATGCGTGCTTGAACCGCGTCGCACGTTCCCACCGGGACCGTGCTCTTGATGACGACGAGCGCGGGCTTCCTCGCGACCTTGGCGATGTGCTCGGCGGCAGCGAAGACCGCGCTCGTGTCGGCGGCGCCGTCGGGGCCCTGGGGCGTGCCCACCGCGATGAAGTAGGCGTCGGCCTCGTCGAAGCCCGCGGTCACGGTCGTCGCGAACGTGAGGCGGCCGCTTCGGCGATTGCGGCGGACGAGGTCCGCGAGACCCGGCTCGTGGATCGGCATGATGCCGTCCTCGAGCTTCTTGATCTTCGCGGCGTCGGTGTCGACCGTGAGCACCTCGTGCCCGAGCTCGCTCAGACCCGTTCCGCTGACCAGACCCACGTACCCTGCTCCAAACGCGACCAGACGCATGGAACCTCTCTTAGAGCAGAAGTCGTTTGGCCGGAACGGCAAACGACTGGCGCGATCCACCTGAAGCCTCGTGGTCGTCCCTGATTTCACCTTGAATCACCTTCGAAGGGACCTCTTCGCAAGGGGAGTGCCGGACCTCGATTCGCTCAGTTGACGCGGGGATTTGGGCGCCTGTCGTCGTTTTGCGACGGCGTATGGGTACGGGTGTCGTCGTTCGAGGACGGCCTGCTGCTCGTTCAGCGTGCAGCACGAGACAGGTCAGTGACGACGGTAGAGCCACCAGCCGCCGCGGTGGTCGGCGAGCTCGAGCGACGCAGGCGGCGGCGGAGGGACCCCGTCGGCGCGCGTGCGGACGAGAACGTAGTCCCAGTCCTCGAGCTTGTACGCGGGCCAGTCGAGGACGCGCAGATCGCTCTCACTGTACGAGTCGGGCAGCCGGAGCGCCGGGTTCTCGCGCGTCGGGTAGAGCGCAGAGCCCTGGTGGAACCAGATGTCGCTCACCACGATCGGTCGCTCGGCGAGGACGAGCTTGTCGTAGTGGATGAACGGGTGCGCCGTGAAGATGGCGCTGTTCGGATCGAGCGGCAGGTTGAGGAGGCGGGCCTCTCGCGGGACCTCGGCGAGGATCTCGTGAAAACCGCGCGCCTCGTCCTGGAAGCGGTACGACGCGCCGAACGCGACGAGGATCATGGTCGCCGCGATTGCCGGCGCGCCGCGATCGAGGCTCGCCTGTCCGAAGCGCCCGAGCGACTCGCGCCGGAAGCCGAGGATGGCGAGGTAGAGGACGATGGGCACGAGCCGTCCGTCGACGAAGCCGAACCAGCCGATGGCGTGCGGCAGTGCCAAGAAGAGGAGACCGATGACGAGCGCACCCGCGTAAAGGCTGCGTGAGTGCACGCGCGATCGGGCGTCGGCCTCGAGATCCGCGCCGGGGGCGCCGGGGGCGGCGGGGGGCAGGGGGGGCAGGAGGGGCAGGAGGGGCGCGGGCGCGCGGAGCCCGCGAATGGTCGCGACGCTCACGCCGATGACGACGCCCCAGAGCGCCAAGCCCGCGACGATGTCGACCCCGGTGCGCGTGAGGAGCGTCGGCGTGAGGAGCAAGCTGAGCTTGTCGGCGGCGCCCTGAAAATGCGGGACGAGGCCCTCGTGGGAGACGGCGACGGAGCCGGGGGGCGTCGCCGGGCCGCGCTCCAGCCACGCCACGTACGCCGCGAGGCCCACCGCCGGAATCAACGTGCGGAGTCGAAGCAGGCGCGCCCGGCGATTCCCTGCGGCGACGCACGAAACGCCCGCCAGCACGAGGAAGAGGACGAACGCGTGGCCGTGGCCGATGAACATGATCGGCGCGAACGCCGCCATCACCAGCTCGCGGCGGCGCGTGACCCGCCCGTCGGCGGCGTGATCGGCGCGCGCGAGGAGATCGAGCCAGAGCGTGAGCCCGACGAGCATCACGGCGACGCCGAGCAAATAGCTCGCGAAGCCGAGGAGCGTCATGAGGCCGAACGCCAGCGCCAGCCCGAGGAAGCCCGCGATGGGCGACCGATCGCCGTGGAGCGTGCGGCGCGCATAGAGGAGCGCGAGGGGCGTCGCGATGACCGGCAGCGTCGCGATCGCCCGCACCGCGCCGACCGGTCCAATCACGCCGACGAAGAGCTCGCCCAGGAACCTGAAGAGCGAGTATGGCCCGATGTGCGGCGCCAGGACGAAGAAGCGCTGCTCGAACGCCGAGCTCGCGAAGCGGTGCCGCATCGCGATGAGGCCGGCGTGCGCGGGCAAATCCTGGAAGGGCAGCGCGTCGAAGATCCAGAAGACGAGCGTGGCACCGATTCCGAGCAGGCCGAGCCCAATCCACGGCATGACGCTCGGCGTCCCGCGCGCGTGATCCAGCACCGGCGCGGCTTCGGCGGCGGCGGCACGGGTCGGCTGCGAAACCTGGGACGTCATGAGCCTCGAAAAAAAGGGGGTCGCCGGCGGGCGCACGACCACGGCGGGAGCATACTCAAACGCACGCAGAATGCATGCCGTTAGATGCGCCAGGTCGACGATAGGCGCCGTCGTCTGCTACGTCATCGCCCGGCGATGAGACGCGTGCGGGACCGACTACCAGGCGCTGCGGCGAACCCGCTCTTCTGCGTGCTTACGTGCGTCATGATGCTCCGGATCGTCGGGCTCGGGTGGGGGCTGCCTGCCTCGGACGGCTGGGACAACGACGGAGTGGCCCCGCGCGATTTCCTCTCGGGGCTCGTCGAGACGTTCACCCCTGGGAAATTCTTCACCTATCCGCCGGTGCACCTCCTCTTGTTGGGCGTCCTGACGTCGCCCATCACCGGCGTGGCCGTCGCGAAGGCACCCTCGCTCGCGCCGGCGGACGTCATCGGAGAGATCCTCAAGGTCCCGTACATGACGATGGTCGCGGTTGTCGCGCGCGCGGTGGCGGCGCTCATGAGCGTCGGCATCTGCTGGGCCATGGCGAAGATCGGCGAGGAGCTGCGGGGGGCGCGCGCCGGCGTCTGCGTGGCGGTCGTGTGCGGGGTGAACGCGCCGCTCACCTACTACGGTCACACGACCAACCTCGACGTGCCGTACCTCTTCTGGGCGTCGCTCGCGCTGCTGTCGCTCGTGCGTGCGCTGGCGCGTCGGGAGCCGCGGCGCTTGCGCGCGGTCGCGCTGTTCGGCGCGCTCGCGATCGGCACCAAGGATCAGGCGTACGCGGTCCTCGGTCTGGCCGCGCCGGCGGCGGTCGTACTTTGGCTCGCCCTCGATCCGTGGGCACGCAAGAACGCGCGCGCCATCGCCGCGCAGGCGCTCGTCGCGACCCTGACCTTCGCGGCGCTGCTGCTCGTCACGCTGGCGATCGTCTTCAATCCGACCGGGTTCCGCGCGCGTCTCGCGTTCCTCGTCGGCTCGGCGTCGCAAGATTTCGCGCACTATTCCACCGACGCGAAGGGGCTCGCTCTCGTCGTCGCCGACAGCCTCACGCGATTCGATCGCTACTACCCGTGGGTGCTCGCGCCGGCGGTCGTGGTGGGCCTCGTGCTCGTCGTCCGCGGCGCGCGGGAGAACGTGCGCGCGGCGTCGCTGGTCCCGCTCCTCGGCGCGATCTCGTTCACCGTGCTCTTCAACTGCACAGCGCGGCGGACCGAGCACCGGTTCCTGCTTCCCCAGATGGTCCTATGGTCGGTGTACGCAGGCATCTTCGTCGACGTGCTCGTCTTCGAGCTTCGCGGTGAGCTCCGACGTCGCATCGGCAGGGGGATCGCGGCGCTCGTCCTCGCGTGGGGCCTCTTCATGTGCGCCGACGTCGATGCCAATCTCATCCTCGACCCGCGCTACGACGCCGAGGAGTGGCTCGGCGCGCACGTCTCTCCGGGCGACGTGATCGAGGTGCACGGCCTCAATGTGTATCTTCCACGCTTTCCCGCGGCAGCGAAGGTGATTCGCGTCGCGCACGAGCCCGTCGACAAGCGCAATCCGCTTCCCGGGGTGCTCGAGGTGCAGGGCGACTACGGCGACGCCGAGACGCGGCCCGCGCGCTTCGTCGTGGTCAGCGAAGGTTGGGTGTGGCGCTACCTCATCGATCTCGACGAGTGGAGCGCGTCCAGCGGGAAGGTCCTCCCCAAGACCCAGCACGAAAACAGCACCGAGGTCGACGGCACCACCTTCTTCCAGGCGCTCGTGAAGGATCGCCGCGGATTTCGGCGCGTACACGATGCGAAGTGGACGAGTGCGTTCTGGCCGCGCCTCAACATCCACGCGTCGACCGCGCGCGAGATCTGGATCTTCGAGCGAGTTCGCTAGGCTCGCTCAGTCGCTCAGGACGGGACGGACAGCTTGCCGGCCTCGATCGCGACGACGCCGTCGACCGAGAGGGTGCCGCCCGAGGCGCACGCCGTGAAGGACGTTCGTGCGCTCCAGGTCGTCGCGCGCACGCGGCCAGCGACGTCCCCGATCACGAGGTGGAGGCCCGGCAGGTTCTCGTCCACGACCGCCGCGCCGGTCGGCGACAGATCCGCGTTCACGCCGACGATCGCGAGGCCGACGCGGTTGGAGTTGGGGGCGACGCCAATCATCGCCTCGATGTCGCTCTGGAGCTCGGGCGCGTTCGGCGCGACGACGCGTTCGACGCGCCCATCCTTGATGTGGAAGGTGACCGGCTTGGCCTCGAGGAGGCCTTCGCGCACGCCGAAGAAATCGCTCACCGCCGCGTTCGCGACGAAGACGCCGTCGACCGTCTCCGGCTGCGCGAAGAGCGCGCCCGCCGGCAGCGTCGACATCTGGCCGGCCGCGATCGTGCCGAGGTGCGGCGTCCAGCGGTTGGCGCTCGAGAAGCCGAGTCGCAGGCTGGTGCCGGCGGCGCTCGTCGCTTCGAGGGTGCGCCCAGGATCGAGGACGTGCTCCATCGCCCGCCCCCACGCCTCGAGGTGCGCGCAGTCGCTCTTGAGCCCGCTGGCGAACGCGCGATCGGAGAGCGCCGGCATGTGGGCGTGGCGGACCTTGCACGCCCCCACGATGTGCTGGAGCTGCTCGCGCATGCTGAGCTCGGTGTGCGGGGCGCTCGCGAGAAATACACTCGCCTGCGCCGCGAGCATCGCGCGCCTTACGACGTCGGGGAGGACCTTGTGCGGGCGCTCGCCGGTGTGGTTCGTCGACACGGAGCGGAGCTGGTCGAGGCGCGCGAGCGTGACCTGGACGCCGAGCTCCTCGGCCTCGTGCTTCACGACCGTGGCGAGGTGGCTCGAGTCCGCGTCGCAGATGACGACGAAGCGGTCCCCCTCGCGGAGGTGCAGCGCGGTGGTCACGAGCACCTTCGCGGCGTGGGCGACGCCGTCGTCGACGATGATGGCCATTGGGGCGGAAAGGTACACGGCCTTGGGGACTTTCGCGCGCCCGTTTGCGGCGGAGACGCGTTTTTGTCTTCCACGTTTTTTGGGGGTATCCACCGCTTTTTGCGACGCTTGCCCTGACGTGCACGCGCTCCTCTCGCTCCTCCCCTCGCTACTCAAGCTCCAGCTCCTCGTCGGCGCGCTCCGCTGGGCGTGGGCGCGACGGGCGCTCGAGTGGGTGGCCGGTCACACGGGCGTGCCGGCGATCGTCGTGGCGGCGGTCCTGACCGTGGTCCTTTACCGGCTCGCCAAGCGCTCGCTGCGGTTCGTCGTCCAGGTGTCCGTGGTGCTGGCCGTTCTTGCCGTCATGGCGCATTTCGGCCTGCTCCGATTTTGAAGTGGGTTTAGAGTCCGCGGCCATGAAGCTCAGCGAACTGAAATGCATCATCTCGGGCGGCGCCCAGGGCATGGGTCGTCACTTCGCGCTCCGTCTCGCCGAGGCGGGGGCGCAGGTCGCCATCGGTGACGTGAATGAGGCGGGCTTGGCCGAGACGGTCGAGCTCGCAACGAAGGGCCCCGGCAAGGTCCACGCGAAGAAGCTCAACGTCGCCGACGAGGCCGAGGTCGGCGCGTTCGTCGAGTGGGCGCACGGCGCGATGGGCGGCCTCAACGGCGTCATCAGCAACGCCGGCATTCTGCGCGACGGGCTCCTCGTGAAGAAGGACAAGGAGACCGGCGCCATCAAGAAGATGACGAAGGAGCAGTGGGACGCCGTCATCGCGGTGAACCTCACGGGCGCGACCCTCTTGGTCCGCGACGCGGTCGCCAAGATGGCCGAGACCGGCACGAAGCCCGGCGTCGTCGTGAACATGTCGAGCATCGCGCGCCACGGCAACCGCGGTCAGTCGAACTACACGGCCGCCAAGGCGGCCCTCGCGGCCAACACGGTCACCTGGTCGCGCGAGTTCGCGGCGTTCGGCGTGCGCGTCGGCGCGATCGCTCCCGGCATGATCGAGACTCCGATGACGCAGGGCATGAACCAGAAGGCCCGTGACACGCTGGTCGCCGCGATCCCGGTGAACCGCATCGGCCTGCCCGAGGACATCTGGCTGGGCGTGAAGTTCATCATCGAGTGCGATTACTTCAACGGCCGCACGATCGACATCGACGGCGGTCTCTCGATGTAGGCCGTCACGGCGTTGACGAGCGTCAGGGGGATGACGCTCGCCGCGCTCGGGTTTCGCCTCATTGCGCCGGCACTTCGATTGCACATGGGGGGGAATGATCACCCTCCCCGATCCCGCCCAGGCTTGGGAGCACGAGAACGGCTTCTATCTCACCTGCGACGTCTCGCGGATGAGCAAGCTCCTCGCGCACTACGAGCTCTTCAAGATGACGTTCGACATCCCCGGCGCCATCGTCGAGTGCGGCGTCTTCAAGGGGGCAAGCTTCGCGCGCTTCGCGATGATGCGTCAGCTCTTCGGCGGCCCGCGCAGCAAGAAGATGATCGGCTTCGACTCGTTCGGTCCGTTCCCGGAGACCGCGCACGAGGCCGACAAGAAGCTCCGCGCCGGCTTCACCAACGAGGCCGGCGACGAGAGCATCGACGCGCAGCAGCTGAAGGACGTCCTCGCCGCCAAGAAATGCAACGACGCCGTCACGCTCGTCGCCGGCAACATCTGCGAGACCGTCCCCAGGTACGTCGCCGAAAATCCGCAGCTCAAGATTGCGCTATTGAACCTCGACACCGACGTCTACGAGCCGGCCGTCACCGTCCTCGAGCACCTCTGGCCCCGCGTCGAGCGCGGCGGCATCCTCTTACTCGACGACTATGGGGTCTTCCCCGGCGAGACGCTCGCGGTGGACGAGTATTTCAAGGGCCGCAAAGAGAAGGTCCGGAAGCTCCCGTTCGCCATGACACCGTGCCACGTCGTCAAAGAGTGACCTCCGTGTGGTAGACACTCGCTCCGGATGAGCATCCTGAGCGGGCGCGGCATGTCGAAGGCGTACGGGCCGCAGGTCCTGTTCGACGACGTCGCGATCACGATCGAAGAGGGCGATCGCGTCGGCGTCCTCGGCATCAACGGGACCGGGAAATCCACGCTCCTTCGCGTCCTCGCCGGCCTCGAGACCGCCGACGCAGGCACCGTCGACCGCCGTCGCGGCGCGAGCGTCCTCTATCTCTCGCAGGAGCCGAAGCTCGACCCCGACAAGACGCCTGCGCAGATCGTCCTCGAAGGCCTCGCCGAGTGGAGCGCCGCCACCACGCGCCACGCGGAGGTCACCCACGCGATCGAGGCCGGCGACGCGACGCCCGCGCGCCTCGCCGAGCAATCCCACCTCGCAGACGACGTCGAGCGCCTCGGCGGATGGGAGTGCGGCCACGTCGCCAAAGGGATCCTCGGCAAGCTCGGCATCGAGAGCGACGATCGACCTACCGGCACGATGAGCGGCGGCGAGAAGCGCCGCGTCGCCCTCGCGCAGATCTTGGTCGCCGCGCCCGCGCTCGCGATCCTCGACGAGCCGACCAACCACCTCGACGCCGAGACGATCGACTGGCTCGAGGGCTTCCTCGTCGACGAGTTCGCGGGCGCCGTGCTCATGGTCACGCACGATCGCTACGTCCTCGACGCGGTGGCGACGCGCATCGTCGAGCTCTCGCGCGGCAAGCTCGCCGAGTTCTCCGGCAACTACGGAGCGTTCCTCGAGAAGAAGGAAGAGCTCGAGCTCCATGAAGCCCGCGTCGAGCAAAATCGCCTGAATTTCGTTCGAAACGAGCGCAAGTGGCTCATGCGCGGCCCGAAGGCGCGGACGACGAAGCAGAAGGCCCGCATCCAGCGCGCCGAGGCCGCCATCGCGATCGAAGGTCCCCGCGCGCAGGAGCGCGTCCGCCTCGAAGGCACCGACATCGCGCGCACGGGCAAGACGATCCTCGAGCTCGCGGACGTCACGCTCGAGATCGGCGACAAGCATCTCTTCGCCGGACTCACCTTGAACATGGTCCCCGGTGACCGCATCGGTGTCATCGGGAAGAATGGCTCCGGCAAGACGTCGCTCCTCCGCGCGGTCACCGGCGATCTCGCGCCCACGCACGGGACGGTGACCGTCGGGAAGAACACGAAGGTCGTCCTCTTCGATCAGGCGCGCGCGCAGCTCATGGACGACTGGTCGATCTACGACAACGTCGCCGAGCGGTTCGGCGCGGAGGCGACGGGTGGCGGGATGGTCGCGATCGGCGATCGCACCGTGAACCTGAAGTCGTACCTCGAGCAGTTCCTCTTCGAGCCGGGCAAGCAGCGCCAGAAGGTCGGAGCCCTCTCCGGCGGTGAGCGCGCACGCGTGGCGCTCGCCAAGGCGTTGAAGAGCGGCGCCAACCTGCTGCTGCTCGACGAGCCGACGAACGATCTGGACATCAGCACGCTCGGCGCGCTCGAGGAGATGCTCGTCGAGTGGCCTGGCTGCGCGATCGTCGTGTCGCACGATCGCGCATTTTTGAACCGCGTGGCCACCTCCATCCTGGCGTTCGAGCCGGGGAAGGTGACGGCGTACCCGGGCAACTACGACACGTATCTCTCGCTACGCCCAGAGCCGGGAAAAACCACACCGCCTCCGGCACCGAAGAAGGCCGCGACCCCGACCGCGGTCGCGACCAGGCCCGCGACCGCGACGACGACCGCGACGACGACGACGACCACGGCCGCGACCCCGACCCCGACCGCGATCGTGACCAGGCCCGCGACCGCGACCAAGAAACTGACGTACGCGGAGCGGATCGAGCTCGAGGGGATCATGGACCGCGTTACCGCCGCCGAAGAGCGCGCGACGGCGCTGGAACGAGATCTCGCCGACCCGTCGCTGTACGCGACGCGGCCCGAGGCGGCGGGGAAGCTCCAGGCGGATCTCGCCGCCGCCCGCGCCGAAGCCCACGCGCTCACCGCGCGATGGGAAGACCTGGAAGCGCGCCGCGGGTAGCGTGCGTCAGAAGAACGCGATCGCTCCCAATGTCAGCGTCGTCTGCGCGCGCGCCAGGCGGGGAGGGATCTCGCTCGTCTCGTAGAGGCCGCTCGACGCCTCGTCGTGCCGTACCTCGAGACGCAGGATCAGGTGCTCTTGCGGGCGCATCTCGACGGTCGCCGTTCCTTCGCCGATCGTGCCCGCATAGCCCGCCTCCCACGGGACGCCGTTCTCGTCGCGGAACGCCTCGAGGCGCACCCCCGCCGCCCACAGGTCGGTGAGTTGGTAGCGGCCGTAGCCGGCGATGCCGTACCACGCGGCGCGCGCGGTGTCGGTGAGGATGCCTTCGTTGACGAGCGTGCCGGGGTGCAGCTTGTCGAAGCCGGCGTGCCCGTTGACGGCGAGGAGGAGCGCGTCGGTCGGCTTCACGACGACGCTCGCGTCGAAGAGGTTGCGCATCGCGAGCGTCGCGTCCTGCTCGGCGCCGCCCAGCCAGTTCAGCGTCGCGCTCACGCGATCGGACGGCGTCCACACCAGCTGAGCGCCGATGCTCTTCGAGCGGTTGTTGTCGACGACCGAGTTCCAGCCGTTGGTCACGTTGAGCTGCGCGGTGAACGTCGGGCTGATCGTGTAGATGGCGCGCACGCCCGTCGCGTAAAACGGCGTTAGCTGAAAGAGGAGCGCGCGCGAGAAGTGGATGTTGTCCTTCGCGTTGAGCCCCTCGTAGCCGATGTGGGAGACGAAGAGACCCATGTCGGCCTCGAGCGCCGGGTCGTCGCCCCCCGGCATCGGCATCTTGTACCCGGCGTACGCTTGCTGAAGGTGCCGGAACGCGTCGTAGCTCGGCTGCGCGTCCTTCGCGTTCTCGCTGCCGCTCGAGAGGTAGTACGCCTCTGGCTCGTCGCCCGCCTGGAACGTGAGTCGGGCGAGCGCGGTGCCGCTCCCGGTGTGCCCCTCGAACTGGAGATCGACCGCCGCCACCTGGATGGCGAACGAGTCGTGGCGCGTGTCGAAGGCGCGGACCGTGTTCGTCCGAGACGCCGGATCATTGAAATTGTAGCCAAAATACGCGTCGACCCACCCTCCGAGGGTGAGCTTCCAATCTCCACCGGAGCCCTCGACGACGAGCGGTTTGGGGAGGGTCTGCGCGTTCGCGTCACCGCCTCCGGCTGCCGAGACGCCGCCAACGACGAGCGCGGCGGCCGCCCAACGCCCGAGGATCGCCGAGAAAATCCTGGAAAAATAGTTGCAAGGGCCTCCTCTATCGCGCATGTGTTGGATTTAGACCTTTCGCGCCGGAGTCGATGGCCCTCGCGGAGTTTCCCAGAGAGTATCCGATCACGCTTCTAGACGGCGCGGGCGTCGATCTGCCCGCCGACGGGGACGCGGCGGTCAAGATCGGGATCCACGACGCGTCGCGCATCGAGTGGAGCGTCTCGCTCGCGCTGCCCGAGAAGGGCGCCGAGAAGGTGGGGTACTCCATCGAGGTCGAGATGGAGATCCCGTCGAACGCCTTCGCGCGTCACTCGCCGTGGGATCAGCTCCAGTCGTTCACGCGCCTCGACGGTCCGGCCGAGCTCGGTCCGAGCGGCGACGCGGTCACGATCGACGCGCTCCGCCGAGGGGCCGTCGCGCTCGCCGCCAAGCTCTCGCGCGCCAGCGAAGGGTTCGCGCGCCATTGCCGTCTCGCCAGCTCGATCATGCTCGAGGCGCCGCCCGGCGATCTCGAGGCGGTGCTGCTCATCTGGATCGACGCGGCCGTGAAGATGGTCGAGCAAGCGCGCGCGCGCCTGACCCCTGCGCACGACGGTGAGGCGCAAGAACTCCTGCGCGAGCGCGGCCTCGTCGACGAGTACGCGAGCGTGCGCTTCCTCGAGATGCTCGCCGGCGTGGAGCGGGCGCTCGGCGCGATGCTGACGTCCCGCCACGCGGAGGTGCTCGGTCCGGTCATCGCGCGCGTGGAGGCGAGGGTCGCGGACGCGCTGGAGCACGAAGTGTCCCGCCGCGCCGAGAAGAAATACATCGGCGCCGACCCCAACTCGACCCAGGCGCTCGAGCGCTACCTCGACCGCGCGAGCCGCCTGAAGAAGCACTTCCAGGAGGTCCTCTTCCTCGAGCCCGAGCGCTACGAGGTCGCCGATCGCATCCACCACTGGGTCGCGGCGTTCGTCGCGGTGCTGGCGTCGACGTGGGCGTTCATGTGGCAGATCGTCCTCATCAACCGCGCGCCGACGACCGGGACGCAGATCGGCTCGGGCGTCGTCGTCCTCGCCGTGATCGCCGGCCTCGTCTACGCCGCGAAGGATCGCATCAAGGAGATGGGCCGCAACTGGATCAGCGGCAATGTGCACCGCTTCTACGCCCAGCGGGTCGCCCGCTTCCGCGCACCGTCACGCCGCTTGCCGGGGCGTGACGTGATCGTCGCTGCGCGCGAGTCGATCGACAGCCGCACGACGCAGATCCCCGATTCGCTGAACCCCGAGAGCGGCGCCACGATGCCCGCCACGCTCATCAAGTACGTGCAGCGCGGGCAGATCGACTCGACGCGGGAGCTGTTCGAGCAGGGCGTGCGGCGCATCAAGCACGTCTTTCGTTACGATCTGTCGCCGCTGTTCGCCCGCCTCGACGACGCGGAGAAGCCGGTGCCGGTGCTCGACGTCGCCACGCGCCGCGTCCGCTTCACCAACGCGCCGCGCTGCTACCGCGTGCCGGTGCGGGTGCGCGTGCGCACCGGCGAGGGGCTCGTGCTCGAGGAGGCGACGATCGTCCTCCACAAGCGCGGGCTCGACCGGCTCGAGCGCGCGCACGATGCCGACAGCGATCGGGAGCTCACGCGGGCGGTGTCGCGGTTGAGTGGGCACGAGATCGCCGCGACCGAAGCGCCGAAGGACTCCGGTCTCGAGCCGGGGTGAACACCGACGCGTCCAGGGACGACTCTTCGTTCATGACGGAGCCGTCACGCCGCGATCGTGAACGCGCGTCTTCGTAGCCTCGATCCGTCGGGAAAACACCGGCGAGGCGGGTGGTACGAAAGATGTAGTTTCCACCGTTCGGAGGTCCTCCCCATGTCGTACGCGTGGCGCTTCTCACTTCTCGTCTTCCCGATCGCGGCCGCCTCGCTGGCCTACGGCGGGTGCAGCGGCGACGACTCGATCAACTTCAAGGGGGCTGATGGAGACGGCGGAGCAGAGGGGGGCGACGTGGACGCGGCGCCCGACGCCATCGCGAACGACGGAGGCTCGCCCGAAGCCGCGAGCGACGCAGCGCTCGCATGCCCGGCCTACGCCGGCGCCGACGCGTACTGCAAGGCGCTCGTCGCGTACTGCGGTCGGTGCAGCCCGCAGCTCCAGGGGTGCGATCTGGACAACTTCGCCAAGTGCGAGAAGGTCTCGGCGGCGTACAGCAAGGCGGGACGCGTGGGCCTCGTCGACTGCTTGGGAAAGATCGCCTGCGTGCGCGACAACGGGACGGCGCTCGATCGGTGCGTCCGCGACCGACTCGCGTCCGCCACGCCGACCGCCGCGCAGGACAAGGTGCGCACCGACGTCTGCACCCAGTGCGTCGGTGACGACGCGGGCGTGACGGCGTGCGTGGCCGATTTCTACGCGAAGCCCGACGGGGGACCCGGCGCGGGCACGTTCGTGCTGGAGTGGAACGACGCGATCGTGACGGGCATGGACACGGCGTGCGCTTCCGCGGGGCCTGCCGACGGCGGCGACGCGGGATCGGTCGCCGCGTGCGGCACCAAGTTCGCGTTCTGCGCGGCGGCAGTGGTCACCGCGTCGGTCCCCAAGGACGCATGCAAGGACGGCGGCTGATCGTCCTCGAGCCCCCGCGAGACTTCTGCTCCAGTGTGGTAGACAGCGCGGCGTGGACCGCAGGATCGCCTTCCCGCATTTCCCCGCCGCGTGGATCCTGCACGAGGACGCGGACGTCGTCGTCATCGACAAGCCGACCGGCATCTCTACGCAGGCCGCCGATCCAGACCGCCCCGACGACGTGGTGACGCGCCTCCGCGCCGAGTCGCCGCGCGCGTACCTCGGCGTTCACCAGCGCCTCGACCGCGACACGAGCGGCGTGCTCCTCCTCACGGCGCGCAAAGAGGCGAACGCGGCGATCGCGGCCGCGTTCGAGGGTCGCACCGTCGAGAAGCGCTACGTCGCCTGCGTGACGGGGTGGCCCGCGAAGAAGGCGCAGGCGACCTTGCGCGATCGTCTTCTCCCGGGCGAGCACGGCCGAATGCGCGTGGCAGGGCCAAAGGAGAGGGGAGGCCTCGAAGCCGTCTCGCACGTGAAGGTCCTGGCGCGGGCGCCGAGCGCGGATCGAACGATGATCGAGGTGGTGCTCGAGACGGGGCGCACTCACCAGGCACGTGTGCAGCTGGCGTACGCCGGCGCGCCGATCGCGGGGGACCGAATGTACCGAGGCGCGGCGGCGTCGCGCCTGATGCTGCACGCGTCGTCGTTGACGCTTCCGGGCACGCCGGCGGGCGAGTGGAAGGCGAAGACGCCCCTAGAGCTCGACGCGTGGCTCGCGAACGGCGATCTCGGCGCGGGCATCTACGACGACGCGCCCGCCCTCGCGCGCGCACTCGCGCAGGCCGCCCGTGCGCGCTACGGCCTGGGTCACGCCGGCGCGGGCGAGCGCGCCACGAGCGCGTTTCGCCTCGTCAACGAGGCGGGCGATGCGCTGCCCCACTTGGCCGTCGACGCGTATGGCGATCACCTCGTGGCGCAGCTCTACGACGACGAGAGCGGGCCGTGGCGCGATCCGGCGCGTCGCGATCGCGTTCTCGACGCGCTCTTCGCCATCGGCTTCGACGGCGTGTACTTGAAGGTGCGGCCCAAACAAGCGAACACGCTCGTCGACACGCGGCGTGAGGATCTCGCGCCGAAGGAGCCCGTCCGCGGCGCTCCGGCGGCCGATCCGCTCGTCGTTCACGAGGAAGGGGTGCCCTACGTCGTTCGCCTCGGCGATGGCCTCTCGACCGGCATCTTCCTCGATCAGCGCGCCAACCGGCGTCGCGTGCGCGAGCTCGCCGCGGGCGGAAGCGTCGTGAACCTCTTCTCGTACACCTGCGCGTTCAGCGTCGCGGCGGCGGTCGGCGGCGCGTGGCGCACGATCAGCGTCGACGCGTCGGTGGCGGCGCTCGAGCGCGGCCGCGAGAACATGAGGGAGGCAGGCGTCCTCGACGGCGCCGATCACACCTTCGTCGCGGAGGACGCGTTCGCGTGGCTCGCGCGCCACGCGAAAGAGGGGAGCCAGGCAAGAGACGCGAAGGACAAGGCGCAGCAGAAGCGGCACGATCTCGTCCTCCTCGATCCGCCGAGCTACTCGTCGACCAAAAGACGCCGCTTCGTCGCCGACCAGGACTACGCCGAGCTCGCCGCGCTGGCGCTCGGCATCCTGCGCCCGGGCGGCAAGCTCCTCGCGTGCACCAACCACCGCGGAATCTCGAAGGGCCGCTTCCGGAAGATGCTCTTCGACGCCGCGCGCCTCGCCAAAAAAGAGGTCGCGAGCGTTAAAGATACCGCCGACCCCCTCGATTTCCCGCCCGGCATAGGCTCGGAATCACACCTAAAATCGGCAATCGTCACCCTCGCCAACTGAAGGACACGCGCCGGTGTAAGAACGGCCGTCCCGCCCCCGTTGAAGAGGGCAGGAGGCAGTGAGATGACGAAGCGAGTTTGGCTCTGGTGCGTGGTGGTGGTGATGCTCCTTTCGGGGTGCGGCGGTTCGGCGAAGGCCCCCGCGGCTCCCGGCAACGGCGGCGGCAGCTACGAGGGCAGCGCGCAGTCCCAGCCCCGCTCGGCGAAGAGCTCGGCGGACTCCGCCCCCTCGGGCACCTCGTTCGACGTGCCGCCCCCGGCCCCGCCGTCCACGTTGTCGCCGACCGCCGGCGCCGCCGCGGAGAGCCGATCGGTCTCGCCCAGCCCCGAGCCGCCGCGTGACCGCCCCGGTCTCGGCACCGAGTGGGGCGAGAGCCGCGAGTCGCGCGTCCACGACGTGACCTTCGCGCGCTCCGATTCCGATCGCCCCTTCGCGGTCGCGAACCTCTTCTACAACGATCGCCGCGGCGTCGAGGCCCAGGCGACGTTCCACCAGCGCAACGTCGAGCGCCGCCGTGACTTCTCCGCCGCCAACGGCGCCATCTCCGTAGCGATCAAGGACGGCTCGGGCGACGCGCTCGAGGCCGTTCGCGCCGGCGACCGAACGTACGTCATCGGCCAGGCCGGCGACCGCTACACGATCGTCCTCACCAACCACACGGGCCACCGCTTCGAGGCGGTCGCCACTGTCGACGGCCTCGACGTCATCAACGGCAAGACCGGCACGCTCTCGAACCGCGGCTACGTGCTCATGCCCTTCGCAACCCTCGAGATCGACGGCTTCCGCCAGTCGCAGAACGCCGTCGCCGCCTTCCGCTTCGGCGCCGTCGCCGACTCGTACGCCGCGCAGACCGGCACCGCCCGCAACGTCGGCGTCATCGGCGTCGCCTTCTTCTCGGAGCGCGGCGATCGCTTCGACGACAGCTGGAGCAACGGCGAGCTGAACCGCCGCGACACCGCGAACCCCTTCCCCGGCAGCGACCCGCGCTTCGCCCGCCCCCCGCGCTGAACGTCACGAGCACCTCGTCTCGCTCCTCCAACGGGCGCTCCGGAAAACCGGGGCGCCCGTTTTTTTGCGTCAATGCTTGGAGAGCATCGCTTCGTAGTGGATGTTGAGCGTCGCGATGAGGCTCGTATTTCGTTTTCCGAACACGTCTTGCGTGCGCGCGGCGGCGAGGTTGTAGAGGTACGCAACATCGATCTTCACCGGCATCACCGCGAGGCTCAAGCCGGTGGTCCACGTCGTCTCGTCGAGCCCGCCGCGCACCCACACGCGCTTGCGCACGAGCGCCTGCTCGGCGCCGATCGTGGGATGGAGATCGAGGGAGGAGGTGTTCTCGAGGCCGTTGTTGCGGTCGAGGACGGCGGCGCCGACGTCGAAGAGCGTGCCGGCCCACGGAGAGTAGGCGATGCCCGCGCGGTACTCGTACGATCGAAGGAGGCCGGTCTTGGTCGTCGACCCCTGCGTCCGCGTCTCGTTGTCGTGGTTCAGGATGACGCGGATCCCCGCCTGCCAGTGCTCGTCGGGGTGAAAGTGAAGGCCCGCGCCGCCCGAGGGGAGGTAGGACGTGTGGAATCGAATCGGCGCGGCTCCGTTGAAGGGGACCAGCGACGCCTGCGAGAGCTCGAAGGCTCCCATGAAGCCGAGGCTCCACGCCTTGCCGAGGGGCTTGGCGAATTTCACGAAGACCGAGGTGTCCGAGAGATCGCCGAGCGACGGCGGCTTCGACGCGCTCCGCGCCGAGTAGTCCCAGACGCGAACGCCGTTGCCCTGCTGGCCGAGCGCGATGACGTAGAACGCCGCGTCGTCCCAGAAGCGCGGCGTCGTGAAGCCGACCGCGCTGAACGTGAAGAGGTTGCCCGTGTCCTGGAAGCGGACGATGCCCTGATCGAAGATGGCGCCGCCGGCGTCTTTGTAGACGAGGGCGTAGTTGCCGGTGGTGGCGCCGTCGCCGCCCATGCCGATCGTGCGGACGCCCTTCTTTACCTGGCCTCCCGCGAACTCACGCAGCGCGGTCTCGGGGCCTGCGCTCGCAGGTCCGGCGGCGATCACCATCGCCATCGTGATCGCCGCCCTCAGGGTGACGTGCTTCGCACTCGCTCTCACGCGCGCAGAAATAAGGGAGGTTGGCGGGAGTGGCAAGCCGGTCACGCGGTGAGAAGCTTGAGCCCGACGAAGACGACGACGCCGACGAGCACGCCGCCGCCGATCGCCATGCCCCTCTCGTCGGGGGCGTCGCGCGCGGCGCGGAAGGTGCGGAACCCGACGAAGACTCCGAGGCCGAACAGCAGCGCCCCGACCGCCATTCGCGCGCCGTCGGGCAGGCCCGCGACGAAGGCTTCGGCGTGCGCGGCGTCGTAGCCAAAGAGAGAGCCCACGAGCCCCACGCCGAGGCCGAGCGCGAGCATGCCGCCCGCGAGGTACGGCGCGGCGCTCTCTCCCTCGGGCACCGGGTGCGGTTCGCGCGGGGCGACCGTGTACGACGACACAGCGCGCGGGCGCTCGGACGATACTGGCGCGTCGAGGGTGAGACCCGAGCGGCGTGGGGCCACCGCGTCGTCGTCGTCGTCGTCGAAGTCCGACGGGACGTTCACCGTCAGCTGCGGCATGCTCGTGCGCGCGGGTGCCGAGGTCGGCGCCGACGGCGGCGAGGTCGGTTGGAATGCGGCGGCCTTCTGTGGCGGCGTCGAGGTCGGCGGCGGGAGCAGCGACGGCACCTTTGGCGGCGGCTCGTCCAGGGCGGGTGGCCCGCTCCGCCCGCTCTGCGCGGCAGCCGGCAAGGAGGCGCTCGCGGGACCGGCCGCGCGCGCCGCCTGGTAGGCGGAATGAAGCGCGCGCGCGAGCTCGCGGGCGTCGGCAGGCCGAAGCGTCGCGTCGCGCTGCATGCACCGCGAGACGACGTCCGCGATCCCGGCCGGTACGTCGGGCGCGCACGTCTCGAGCGGCGTGGGATCGTGTCCGCAGATGGCGACGTAGATGGCGGGGACGTCCTCGTCGAAGGGACGCATGCCCGAGAGGACCTCGTACAGCATCACGCCGATCGACCACACGTCGGTGCGCGGGTCGATCTCGCGCCCCTTCACTTGCTCCGGCGACATGTACTGCGGCGTGCCCATCATCGTGCCCACCTGCGTCATCTTCACGTCGCCGGGCTTCGGACGGATCTGCGAGATGCCGAAGTCGAGGAGCTTGGGCACCGTCTTGCCGCCGATGTCGGCGAGGAACACGTTCTCCGGCTTCAGATCGCGATGAACGACGCCGCGCTCGTGGCCGGACGCGACCGCCTCGATGACCGGACCGAGGAAGCGCATCGTCTCGCGTAAGGACAGCTTGCCGCCGCTCGCCTTGACGTGTTTCCCGAGGTCTTTGCCGTCGAGGAGCTCTTGGACGATGAAGGGGACGCCTTGCTCGTCCTTGCCGATGTCGAGGACGTCGACGACGTTGACGTGCCGGACGATGTTCGCCGCTTGCGCCTCGCGGAGGAAGCGGCCGACGAGGATCTCGTTCTCGGCGTGCTCGCGGCGCAGGACCTTGATCGCCACGTCGCGCCCGACGAGCAGGTTGCGCGCGCGGTACACCTGACCCATGCCGCCTTGGCCGAGGCGCACGCCGAGCAGGTACTTGCCGCAGAGGGTCTCGCCTTCGCGGGAGTGGCCAGAGATGGGCTCTCCCATGGAGCCATAGGCTACTCCACTTCGCGCCGGTCGTGGGTGACGCCGGACGACGCCGGCGCGCTCCCTTCGAGATCGCCGAGGCGCACCTTCGGCCCCGCGAAGCGCCCTCGTACTGCGACGTGGTACACGCCGCCGACGATCACGACGAGGCCCGCCAGCATCGCGCCGGCGAGGCCGTTGGGGGGCAACGCGCACACGACGAGGACGAACACGGCCCACGCGACGGCGAGCCACGCGAGCGGCGCGCCGAGCCCGCCAAGATGCCAGGGGCCGCGCCTCTTCCATCGACCCGATCGTCGTGCGAGCGCGCCGAGCGCGATGGGGGTCGCGTACGAGACATAAAGCGCGGTCGTGGCGAGCGACGCGACCGCGAGGAATACCGCGTCGCTGAGCGCGCGCGTCGCGAGGACGAGGAGAAGCGGTGCGAGCACGGCGACGGCGATGGCCACCTCGGGGGTCCTGTGGGTGGGGCTCACGCGACGAAGCTTCGCGGGGAGTCCCCCGTCACGCGCGAAGGCGTAGAGCGTCCGCGACGCGCTCGTCACGCTGGAGAGGCCGCAGAACCACATCGCCAGGATGGCGAGGCCCATCGCGAGGTTCCCGCCGAGCTCGCCGAGCGCGTGACGCACGATCGCGATCGGCGGGTTCTCGTCGGCGGCGATCGCCGCGAGATCGGGCACCGCCAACGTCAGCGCCGCGACGAACGCGAAGCCCGCGATGGCGCTCACCACGATCGCCGACACGATCCCCCACGGCGCGCGCCGCGCAGGATCGTGCGTCTCCTCGCTCGCGTGGGCGGACGCGTCGAAGCCCGTGAACGTCCACATCCCAAGGAGCAGCGCGTTCAAAAACCCGAGGCCGTAATGCCCGTCGGGCCGCGTCGTGAACCCCGTGCGCGCGAGGTACGACACCGGATGGACCTTGCCGACGACGAGCAAGAGGCCGACGAGCGCGAGGACGCCGACGATGTGGACGGCGACGGAGAGATCGTTCAGCACCGCGACGAGGCGTACCGAACGCGCGTTGAGGAGGCCGTGCGTCGCAAGGACCGCGCCGAGCAGCGGAATGTCCCACGAAGCCGACAAGTGCAGCGTCGCGCCGAGCGTGTGCGCGCATCCCAGATCGATCGCCGCGACGATCGCGCACTGGCCGACGAGGTTCATCGTCGCCGTGAACCATCCCCAGCCGACGCCGCCGAGCAGCGACGACCAATGGTACAGCGCGCCGGCGGTCGGGAACGCGCTCGCGAGCTCTCCCATCGCGAGGCCAACGACGAGCGTGCCGAGGCCGACGAGCGGCCACCCGAAGCCGAGCGCCGCCGGTCCGCCGCCAGCGAGCGCGATCCCGTACGTCGTCGTGACGCCGGTGAGGATGCTGATGACCGAGAAGCTCAGCGCGAAGCTCGAAAATCCGCCCATCGCGCGTAGGAGCTCTTGCGCGTACCCAAGGCGCTTCAGCGCGGCGTCGGCCTGCGCGTCGCCGTGCTCGGCATGCTCGGGTTGCTCGGCGCGCGGCACCTCGCGTGCACCTTCCGCATCGTCCGCGCGAGGATCGGCCATCGGCGATGAGGGTACCCAAATCGGGGCGCGGCATGCAGAATCACGCGCTCGTGCTCTCGACCGGTCCCACGCCGCTCCGCCTCGACGCCGCGCACGCGCGCCGCTTCTTCGTCGCGCGTCAGCAGCTCTCACCGCCCCGCGCGCTGCCGGGGTCGCCGGAGTCCATCCTGCGTGTCGTCGAGCGCTTCGGCTCGCTTCAGCTCGATCCTCTCGCGACGACCGGCGCCAAGAACCACGATCTGGTCCTGGCGGCGCGAATCCGCGGGCATCGGCCCGAGTGGATCGACGGACTCTTGTACGGCGCGCCCGAGTCGCGCGCGCTCTTCGAGGCGTTCAACAAGTCGCTCAACGTCCTGCCGACCGCGGAGCTGCCGTTCCACCGCATCGCGTGGGAGCACGCGCGCGCTCGCTACGAGGCGAAGGGGGCCATCCTCGCCGACCACCCGCGCGTGCGAAAGGCGATCCGCGCGCGCCTCGCCCGCGAGGGGCCGCTCGCCGCGGTGGCGTTCGCGACGAAGGGCGACGTGCAAGTCGCGTGGGGATGGGGGCGGGCCACTGCGACGAAGGCGGTGCTCGAGGCGATGTTCTGCACGGGCGAGATCTCGGTGGCCGGACGCCGCGGCAACACGAAGACGTACCACCTCACCGAAGCGCTCTTCCCGGCGTCGCTCCTGGCCGAGCGCGTGCCTCTGCGCGAAGCCACGCGCCATCGGGTCTTGTCGAGATACCGCGCGGTGGGCCTCCTCGGCCTCAAAGGGTCGCCGCTCGTCTGGCTCGGCTCTGCGCTGCCCGCCGATCGGCGCACCATCACACGCGACCTCGTGGCCGAAGGGGAGCTCGTTCCGGTGGTCGTCGAGGGCGTGTCGGGCGAGCGCTACCTGCCCGCGTCGGATCGCGAGCTCCTCGAGGCGACGCGGCGGGCGCCACGAAGGTCGCGCGCGGTCACCTTCATCGCGCCGCTCGACACGTTCATGTGGGACCGCCGCCTGGTGCTCGAGCTCTTCTCCTTCGAGTACAAGTGGGAGGTCTACACGCCGGTCGCGAAGCGCAAGCACGGCTACTACGTGCTCCCGCTCCTCTTCGGCGACGCGCTCGTCGGCCGCATCGAGCCGCGCATCGCCCGCGCGACGGGCATCCTCCACGTGGACCTGCTCAAGCTGGAGGCGGGCTTCCGTGCGTCGTCCCACCCCGATTTCGCGCCGGCGCTGGACGCCGCCCTCGCCGAGCACGCCGCCCTCGCCGGCGCCTCCGAGATCCGCTGGCGACGGGATCTGCGTGCCAAAACCCTGCAGAAATAATCGACGCGCTTGACAAGCGAGTCCGCAGGGTTTTCCGTACGCGGGCCCCGGAGGTACGAGTGAGCGATTCCGCGAAGTCTGGCGAAAAGTTGGTCGAGACCACGCTGAAGTCCCTTGCCGCCCCGGGCCCGCCCGACAAGCCTGAGGGTCATCCGCGCGGCCTCTACTTCCTCTTCTTCACGGAGATGTGGGAGCGCTTCGGCTACTACGGGATGCGCGCGCTGCTCGTCCTCTACATGATCAACTACCTGCAGTGGCAACCGCAGGCGTCGTCGTCGGTCTACAAGTGGTACACGAGCCTCGTCTACCTGACGCCGCTCGCCGGTGGCTACATCGCCGACCGCCTCCTGGGGCTGCGCTTCAGCATCATCATCGGCGGCGCGCTGATGGCGGCCGGTTACTTCATGCTCGGCGTCGAGGCGCTCTTCTACCCGGCGCTCGGGTTCATCATCTTCGGGAACGGCTTCTTCAAGCCGAACATCTCGACGATGGTCGGCAAGATGTACAGGCAGGGCGACGCGCGCAGAGACGGCGCGTTCACCATCTTCTACATGGGCATCAACCTCGGCGCATTCCTGTCACCGCTCATCTGCGGCACGCTCGCTCAGAAGCTCGCGCCCAAGTACGGCTTCATGGCGGCCGGCGTGGGAATGATCATCGGCCTCACCGTCTTCCTGCTCGGTCAGGCACGCATCACGAAGGACATCGCCGCCGCCGGCAACGAGCTGACGATCGAGAAGGCGTCCAAGGCCGATCTCGGCGCGACGAAGAAGAGCTCCAACGTGGAGGAGGAGCGCGAAGCGGGCGCCGGCGGCATCGCGGGCATGGTCGCCAAGATCTACCCGCTCGTCATGATCGCGATCGGCGTCGGCGTGCCGATTTACTACATCCTGATGGTCGTCCGCGGCGTAGCCCCGCTCCAGGACGCGATCATGCCTATCGCCTTCGCCGCCATCAGCGGCGGGATGGGCTACACGCTGACGACGATCAAGGGAGCATCGCGCGATCGCAGCACGGTCATCTTCGTGCTCTTCGTGTTCGCCGTCCTCTTCTGGATGGCCTTCGAGCAAGCGGGCAACGCACTCAACATCTGGGCCGACGTGCACACCGATCGCATGATCGGCACGTTCGAGTACCCGGCGGCGTGGTGGCAGTCCGCCAACGCCATCTTCATCGTGGTCTTGGCGCCGATCTACGCCGGTCTCTGGGTGTACCTGGCGCGAGGCGGCAAGGAGCCGTCGACGCCGACGAAGATGTTCCTTGCGATGATCTTCATGGTCCTCAGCTTCGGCACCATGGTCGCCGGCGCCGCGTCGGAGAACGCGCACGAGAGCCGCGTGGCGCTGGAGACGTTGCCGCCGGAGCTGAAGGCCGAGGGCGACGCGCTCGCGTGGGCGGGCGAAAAGGGGGACGACGCGTTCGTCGACGCCAAGCGCCTCACCTACGACGCGGCGAAGAAGGAGCTCGTCGTGCGCGGCGTGCTCCCGCCGTTCGTCGTCAACGACGCGCTGAAACGCACGGTGCCGGCGACGTGGCTCAAGGATGTCGAGAAGGCGGAGGCCGCGGCGGCGAAGGCGACCGACAAGGATCCCGTGAAGGTGCACCTCGATGTGATGCGGACGTTCGAGGCGCCGTTCGACGAGAAGGAGCAGAAGGCGCACAACGTCGTAATCGCGCCGGAGGGAGAGTTCACGTTCACGGCTCCCCTCGACGCGCCGACCAAGACGGCGCTCGTGGGGGCGGGCGCCGCGCCCGAATGGCGGAAGCCGCTGAAGGATTTGGAGAAGAAGAGCTGGCTCGCCCGCGTGAGCGGATTCTGGCTGTTTTTGAGCTATTTCCTCGCGACCCTCGGCGAGCTCTGCTTGTCGCCGGTCGGTCTATCGATGGTGACGAAGCTGGCACCGGTGCGCTTCGCGTCGCTGTTCATGGGCGTGTGGCTGCTCGCGAGCTCGGTTGCACAATACATGGGTGGCGCCATCGGCGAGTCGTGGGGGAAGATCACGCCGTCGAGCTACTTCTGGCTCTTCGTCATAACCAGCATCGTCGGCGTCGTCGTGAGCGCGATCCTCATCCGGCCCCTACGGACGTTGATGCACAAGGTCACCTGACGCCGCGCGGCGCCGCGTGCAGCCTTTCAGGAGCGTTTCGCTCCGCTGCGCTTCGCTCCAATCAGCGGCGCGGCGGCAGGCGGCTTGGGGGGAGGCGGCCGGGGATGGGAGAGCCGTCGGCGGGCGTCGACGATGGGCCGGTGCGGGGGCGGAGGGGCGCTCCCGGCGTCGGCGGTCGACTGATGGCCGCGCGCTGGAGGGTCGGCTCTTCTTCCGGGAGCGGCGGGCGCGAGGGGAAGCTCGGGAGGGGACGCCCGGGCGAGGGTGGGGGGATGCTGCTCGTCGCGTTGCGCGCTTCGTCGGTCGCTTGCTTCGCGCGCTTGTGGTCTTTCCAGCACGCGGGGCAGCGCCATTCGATGTTGAATTGGCCGTCGGCCGTACGCGTCCGCGTCAGCCGCCAGCCGAACTGGGAGCTGATGAGGGTGTAGTTCGTCTCCGTCTCGGGAGAGAGCGTCCCGCAGTCGATGCAGACCTGCCGATCGGGCATTCCGAAAGATCGTCGCACGAATGCCCGATGCCCGCAAATCGAGGACCTGGTTCCTTCATTGACCAGCCCTCGAGAGGCGCAGCGGTGCGGTGCGCTTTTCGCTCACCTTACGAGACTGAGCTTTGGTCCTGCCGCGAAGCACGCGAGGTGGCCGCTCTCTTCGGCAACGTAGACGTCGCAGCGCTCGTCGACGCGGAGTAGATCGGGGATCGCTTCGCACGGGGCGATGGTGCCGAGGAGCGCGCCGTCGCCGGGGCGGAAGACGTGGACGTCGGTGTACGGAACGAACAGGGCGCCGGAGCGGAGGACGGGCTCGAGGCGGCGTGGGGTGTCGGCGTCGAGCGCGCGGCCGAGGACGTGGCGATAGCGGAGCTCGCCGGTGGCAGCCGAGTACGCGACGAGATCGCCGGTGGGGGTGTTGCCGAGGAGGAGATCGTCGACCACGAGCCAGCTGGTGCCAACGGGGGCCGCGGTGCCTTTGGTCGACCAGAGGAGCACGCCGGTGTCCCGATCGTAGGCGAAGAGGCGCAGGCCGTGGCGATCGCGGGCAGCGACGACGACGGCCTCGGCTGCGACGAGGGGAGAGCCCTCGACGGTGCATCCTGAGGAGCCGTCCTCCACGAGCGCGGACCAGCGGGTGCGGCCCGAGAACGCGTCGACGGCGTGGAGGCGCGCGGCGCAGTTGGCGCCGCCGGCGAGCGCGAAGAGGGCGTCGTGGTCGAGGGTCGGCGCGGCCTGGAAGCGGAGGCGATCCCGGAGGCGCCAGACGACGGCGCCGGTCAAGACGTCGAGCGCGGTGAGCGCGCTGTCGCCGCACGTGAAGTAGAGGAGCTTGCCGGCGCGCTTCATGCGGAGTGCGGCGCGCTCGGAGGTCGCCGCGCGCGATTTGCTGGCGGGGGCCCACGCGAAGCGCCAGCGCGGCTCGCCGCTCGCGAGATCGACAGCCACGAGGTGTCGCTCACCCTCGGTGACGATGAGGAGGCGGGGCAGGCCAGTCACGTGCACGACGGCGCCGGCGCTGGGGCCGCCGAGGCGCGGCGCGAGCTCCGTTCGCAGGGAAATTTCCCCGGTGCCGAAGTCGTGGACGTCGAGCTGCCCGGTCGCGGACAGGCGCGCGAGGCCGCCTGGGGTCACGACGCACGTGGCGCGCTCGGTGGCGGCGCGCCAGAGGACTTCGCCGCTCACGCGATCGAGGCAGAAGGTCTCCTGCGCGGCGCCGACGACGAGACGATCGCCGCAGAGGAACGTGGAGCGAAGATCGATCTGCGGCACGATGGCGCGCCAACGTGGCGTGTAGCGGAGGCGCCCGGGGGCAGACGTGCCGTTGGCTGGGCTCGTACGGAGTTGCGCGGACAGGGCGAAGGCGCGGTAGGCCTCCGGCGCGTCGTTGATCTTTGCGTCCTCGAGGCGCGCCTCGCGAAGGTGATCGGCGGTGTCGCGGAGCTTCTGGCGCAGCGCGGAGAGGCGGAGGTTCGCGCGGCTCGCGCGATCGCGGCGGACCAAGGCGCGCACGAGGGTGCGGCCGAAGCTGAGCGCGGCCTCGACGACGTCGGGGACCGAGAGGGCGGGGAAGGTCGCCGCGCCCTGCGTGAGCGCGCAGTCTCCTTCGGCGGACACGCGGAGACCGACCACGATGCCGCCGGCCTCCACGCGCACGTTCATCGGACGACCGCGCTCCCAGGCGCGGAGCGCGTCGCGCGAGAGCTCGATGAGGCGCTCGGCGAAGAGGAACGGATGCCCCTCGCCCGCGTCGACGGACCGCCCGCGAACCTCCGCGCGGACCTTGCCGCGGAAGAGGAGCGCGTGGAGATCGGTGCGCTCGACGAGGACGTCGCGCCTCTCGGTGTCGCCGAGGCGCATCATGAACTCGGCGGCGAAGGCGATCGGCGCGTCGCGCTCCGGCTCGACCTGCACGAGGCTCGTCTCCGGCTCGGGCGCCAGCGCCTCGCACGACGCGCGATCCACCGCGGCGAGCGCCTGTCCTGCCTCGCGGAGCTCGATTTCGACCGCCGGAGGGGCGGTGCCGCGCTCGATCGCCGCGGCGATTGCTTCTCGGGCGCTGTCGACGACCTCGGAGAAGACGACCGCGCGATCGTACACGGCGACGCGCGGGTCCTGGCCGCCGTGGTAGACGCTCAGCATCGCGCGCGCACCGATGCGCTCGATCGCCAGCTCCCACGCGTCGTCGTAAAAGCGCACCAGCGCCTTCCCGCGTGGCGCCCGCGCCAGGTCGGCGAGGGCCAGACCCAGGTCGCGCAGGATGCACGAGGTGTGGCTCCCTTCGATGCGCGCGGTCACGTTGGCTCCTTCGACGAAGACGTCGAGGACCTCGCGCGCGCGGCGCAGCGTGGGGTTCCCGCGCACGACGCCAGAGGATGGCGCCCCGCGCTCGAGGGAGCCCGTGGAGGGTTGAGAAGCTCGGTGGCCGACGAAGATCTCGAAGGAGCGCATTCTTTGGATGGCCCGCCGATGGCGTGCCGAGTACGAATCGTAGGTAGTGCGCGCGACGGAACGTAGTTTTCTGCGGAGGATGGAGGGATTTGGACACGCCCGTCCCGCCTTGCTAGGGGCGATCCTCGGCATCGTCGCGGCGTCGATCCCGGCGATCGCAATGTGGGGGTTCACCGTCGACGACGCGCTCATTCCCGTGCGGTACGCGCGCCATCTGCTCGCCGGCGAGGGCTACGTCTTCAATGCCGGAGGCGCCGCCACCGACGGCGTGACGCCACTTCCATGGGCGCCGCTCCTGGTGCCGCTGGCCGGCGGGAGCGCGCTCGACGTGCTGATGCGTGCAAAGTGCATGGGGTTGGCCGTCTGGCTCGCCGCCGCCGCGGCGTGGGGCGCGGCCATCGTCTCGGCGCCAGCGCCTCGCGCGGCAAAGATCGTCGCGTTCGTCGCGCTCGCGCTTTGTGTGCCGATCGGCGCGCACGCCGTGAGCGGGATGGAAACCGCGCTGGCGCTCGCGCTCGCGACGACGGCCGCCACGAGCGCTGCCCGGCCCATGCGCGCGGCAGTAGTGGCCGGCCTCGCGGCGTCGCTGCGCCCGGAGATGGCCCCATGGGCGGTGGCGCTGGCAGTCCTGTTCGCGAGCACCTCGCGCGCGCGCGCGCTGGCGGGCCTCGCGGCGTTCGCGCCGTTCGCCGCGTGCGTGCTCGTGCGGCTCGTCTGCTTCGGACGTGCGGCGCCCTTGGCGGTCCTCGCGAAGCCGAGCGATCTCGACCACGGCGTCACGTACGCCTTCGTTGCGGCGCTCGTCACGGGCGGCCCGCTGCTCGCCTTGGCGCCGCGGGCGCTCAAAGGCGCGTCGCGAGAGGCCCGCGCGCTCGCCGTTGCCGGCTTCGTTCACGTCCTCGTCGTCGCGGCGGTCGGTGGTGACTGGATGCCGTACGCGCGCCTCCTCGTCCCCATCGCGCCGTCGCTGCTGCTCGCGTCGGTCCTCCTCGCCCCCCACGCGCGCCGGTGGAGCCTCGCCGTCCGCTCCGCCTTGGCGCTCGGCTTCGAGATCTACATCGACGTCGTCGCCGCGCCGGCAGGCCGCCACGTCGGCCGAGATCGCGCAGAGCTCGTCGCGTCGGCGCGCCCATTGTTGCAGGATGCACACATCGTCGCCGTCCTCGACGTGGGCTGGCTCTCGGCGGCCACCGAGGCCACGATCGTGGACCTCGCGGGCCTCACCGATCCCACCATCGCCGTCCTCCCCGGCGGCCACACCTCCAAGCGCGTCGACCCCGCGTTCCTTCTGGCCCGCAACCCCGACGCACTCGTCTTCTACGATCCCCCGCGCGTCGTCGAAGACCGCCTCCTAGCATCTTCCCTCATCCGAGAACGCTACGAAGTCACGTCGACGCTCCGCCTATCCGGCAAGCGCTACCTCATCCTAACCAAACGCTAGTCGCGTCTCCCTCCCGCCCCGTCGTGCGAAGCACGACCTCGCAACGCGACGCGCGGGGGAGGCTCACGAGCGAAACGCTCGTGAGGGGGGACCGCAAGGTCCCCCACCAGGCGAAGGTAGCGGCGGCAGCCTTACCGCCGCGGGCCCCTAGGCCCGCCCCTGTCGCCACCACCCCGCGGCCCGCGATCACGATCCCCCCCGCCGCTGCGGCGCGGAGGCGCTCCGCCCGACTCGCGGGCCGCGAGCATGCGCTCCTTCGCGCGCTCGCCCTCTTCGCCTTCCGGCAAGGGGAGGAGCTCGCGACGCGTGAGGCGGACCTTGCCGTCGCGATCGACGGAGAGGACCTTCACCTCGACGATGTCGCCTTCCTTCATCACGTCGGTGACCTTGTCGACGCGCGTGTGCGCCATCTCCGAGATGTGGAGCAGGCCGTCGGTCCCCGGGAGGAGCTCGACGAACGCGCCGAAGTCGGTGATGCGCTGGACGGCGCCCTTGTACGTGGCGCCGACCTCCGGCTCCGCGGTCAGGCCCCTGATGATGTCGAGGGCCTTCTTCACGGCCTCCGGATCGCTCGAGGCCACGTTGACCGTACCGTCGTCCTCGACGTCGATCGCTACGCCGGTCTGGTCGATGATGCCCTTGATCGTCTTGCCGCCGGGTCCGATGACGAGGCGGATCTGATCGGGCTTCACCTTGAGGGTGGTGATGCGCGGTGCGTACTTCGATAGGTCGGCGCGCGGCTGGTCGAGCGTCTCGAGCATCTTGCCGAGGATGTGGATGCGGCCGTCGCGAGCCTGGTCGAGCGCCTGCGTCATGATCTCGCGGGAGAGCCCGGCGATCTTGATGTCCATCTGGATCGCGGTGATGCCCTTCGTGGTCCCGCAGACCTTGAAGTCCATGTCGCCGAGGTGATCTTCGTCGCCGAGGATGTCGCTCAGGATCGCCGTGCGCTTGCCGTCGGAGATGAGGCCCATCGCGATGCCCGCGACCGGCGACTTGATCGGGACGCCGGCGTCCATCATCGACATCGTGCCGCCGCAGACCGCCGCCATCGACGAGCTGCCGTTCGACTCGAGCGTCTCGCTCACGATGCGGATCGTGTACGGGAACTTCTCCTGCTCCGGGATCATGCGCAAGAGCGCGCGCTCGGCGAGGGCGCCGTGGCCGATCTCGCGACGACCGGGGCCGCGCATCGGCTTGGTCTCGCCAGTCGAGAAGGGCGGGAAGTTGTAGTGGAGGAGGAAGCGCTTCCACCGCTCGCCGGTGAGCGCGTCGATCTTCTGCTCGTCGGCCGAAGTGCCGAGGGTCGTGGTGACGATGGCCTGCGTCTCGCCGCGCTGGAAGAGCGCGGAGCCGTGCACGCGCGGGAGGATCGAGACCTCGGTGGCGATCGCGCGGATCGTCTTGCTGTCGCGGCCGTCGATGCGCTTCTTCTCGGTGAGGACGTACTCGCGGACGACGACGTATTTGCGCTCGTCGAACTCGCCCTTGATGAGCTTCTCGTTGGCCGCGAACTTCTCGGCGCCGATCTCGGCGGTGAGCGTCTCGACCATCTTGGTCTTGGTGGCCTTGTAGCCGTCGTAGCGGGCCTTCTTGTCCTTGATGAGCGACGACTCGATGATGCCCTTGTCGCACAGATCCGCCACCCGCTTCGCGATGGCGGCGTCGAGGACCTTGGGCTCCCACACGCGCTTGGTCTTGCCGACGGCGGCGCGGAGCTTCTCGATGAGCTCGAGGACCGGCTGCGCGGCGCGGTGCGCGAAGAAGAGCGCGTCGATGAGGTCGGCCTCGCTCGCCTCGGCGGCGCCGCCCTCGACCATGCAGATCGCGTCCTTCGTGCACGCGACGACCATGTCGATGTCGGCGGCGGCCTGCTGCTCGAACGTCGGGAAGACGATGAGCTCACCGGAGACGCGCGCGACGCGGATGGCGGCGAGCGGACCCGCCCACGGGATGTCCGAGATGTGGAGCGCGGCGCTCGCGCCGGTGACGGCGAGCACGTCGGTCTGGTGGACCTTGTCGGCCGACAGCACGGTCGCGATGACCTGCGTGTCGTTGCGGTACCCCTCGGGGAAGAGCGGGCGGCACGGGCGGTCCATCAACCTGCAGGTGAGGATCTCCTCGTCGCGCTGGCGCGCCTCGCGCTTGAAGAAGCCGCCGGGGATCTTGCCGGCCGCGAACGTCTTCTCGACGTACTCGCAGGTGAGCGGAAAGAAATCGAGACCGGGGCGCTCTTCGCCGCTGACCGCGGTGACGAGGACCATGCTCTCGCCGTAGCTGATGAGGATCGAGCCGTGCGCCTGCTTGGCGAGGCGGCCGGTCTCGAAGGTGAGGGGCTTGCCGTTGATGAGGACGGATTCGCGGACGAAGGCCATGGGACGGACCTTTCTCGGACCGCTCCAACCTTTGTTCCTCGGTTTCTGGGTGCGACGCGGCGTCGGAAAGACGAGGGCGTCAGGCGCAGAAATCGAAGATCAAGGCGATGGAGGCGTTCCGTTCAAGTGACTAGGTTTTCAAGGCACGATGCAGAAGCGAAGAAGCGACCCGGACACCATGCCCGGATCGCTTCGAGGGAGTTACTTGCGGAGGTTCAACGCGGCGACGGTCTTGCGGTAGCGCTCGAGGCTCGTCTTCTTCAAGTAGTTGAGGAGGCCGCGGCGCTTGGAGACCATCTTGAGGAGGCCCCGGCGCGAGTGGTGATCCTTCACGTGGGTCTTGAAGTGCTCCGTGAGGTACCCGATCCGCTCGGTGAGGAGCGCGATCTGGATCTCGGGCGAGCCCGTGTCGGACTCGTGCGTGCGGAACTTCTCGATGAGGTCGACCTTCTTGTCGGTGTGAAGCGGCATGGGGGCGAAACTTCCTGTGCGATGCGGGTTTTTGGGGTCGAGTAGTGAGGCCCGTGAAGGCCGTTGAAAGACCGCTCGACCTCTCGCCGGAACGCCCCGAATTTCGAGGTGTTGCGGCAGCGGGCCCGGAGCATCCGGGCGGACCGGCGCGCAGTATAGGCGGGGGCTCGCCCCCGTCAATCGCGATCACGAGGCGGCCCCCGGTGACGAAATCGCGACGCCCCGTTTGGGAGCGCGACGGGAGGCAACGGCTGGTATCATGCAGCGAATGTCCACGCCGCTCTCAGGCGACAAGCCCGGCGAGTTCACTCCGGAGCGGATTTCGCAGACGATGCCAACTCCGGCCAGCGCCAGGGAAATTCCGCGTCCATCGACCGATCCGATGCCCCGCTCGCCGGCGGGCGCGACCCCTATCGGCATGCGCCCGATCACGGTCCCGGCGCCTCCTCCTTTTCCGCCCGAGGCGTCGCCGTCGGTCTCTCCCGCCCCGTCCTACCGGGCTCCCGCGCTCGGCGGCGACCTGCCGCTGACCAAGCACTGCACGTCGTGCGACACGCGCTACCCGGGCGACTTCCTCCTCTGCCCGCGCGACGCGACGCCGCTCAGCGACGACGAGGCCCAGGAGGATCCGCTCCTCGGCAAGCTCCTCGGTGAGACGTACCAGATCGTGCGCGTCGTCGGCGAAGGCGGAATGGGGCGCGTCTACGAGGCACGTCACCTGCGCCTCAAGGATCGGCGGTTCGCGGTGAAGGTCCTGCACGCCGATCTGGCGCGTCAGCCGGAGGTCGTCACGCGCTTCCAGCGCGAGGCTGAGAGCGCGAGCGCGATCAGCCACGAGAACGTCGTCGACGTGTTCGACGTTCATCGGACCGTCGACGGGCGGCCGTACCTGGTCGGCGAGTTCCTCGAGGGCGTCGAGCTCGGCGCGTACCTCGACAAGGCCGGCAAGCTCGAGTCGATGGAGGCGGTGCGGATCATTCGGCAGGTGTGCCACGCGCTCGTCGCGGCGCACGCGCGCGGGATCGTCCACCGCGACATGAAGCCGGAGAATGTCTTCCTGGTCGGCGAGGGCGCAAACCGGCGCGTCAAGGTGCTCGACTTCGGCATCAGCAAGGCGGCGCAGCGGAACACGAACCTCACGCGCACCGGGATGATCATGGGCACGCCGAGCTATATGGCGCCCGAGCAAGCGCGCGGCGACGCGTCGGTGGACCAGCGCGCGGACGTCTACGCGGTCGGCGCGACGCTCTACCACCTCGTGACCGGCAAGAAGGCGTTCGACGCCGACGATCCGGGGGCGATCCTCACCGCCGTCCTCACCGAGGAGCCGATCCGCCCGCGCACGATCGAGCCGCGCCTCCCCGAGGGCGTCGAGCTGGTCATCCAGCGCGCGATGGCCAAGGACCCGCGCGATCGCTTCCAGACGATGACCGATCTCGAGCGCGCGCTGGCGCCGTTCGATCCGGGCGCGAGCCTCTCGCGCATCCACGTCGACGCGCCGCCGTCGAGCAGCGCGCTCAGCCTCGACGCCACTGCGCGGACGATGTTCGCCGGCCTCGCGCACACGCCGACGGCGCCGGCTCCGGGCGCGGCGAAGATGGCGCGGCCGACGATCGTACTCCTCGGCGGCGTGGTCGGCCTGTGGCTGACGGGCGGCTTCGTCGACGCGCTCGCGGGCGTCGTGCGGTTCTTCCACGCCGGCGAGCTGACGATCACCGAGAGCGTCCTCCTCATCCTCGGCAGCATGCTCGCCGCCGCGACGCCGACGGTCCTTTTCGCGCTCCACGTCCACAAGGTCGTTTGGCCGAACAGCATGCGCGCCCTCCAGCTCGCCGCGGATCTCCGCAGGACCGCGACCGCCGCGCTCGTCGCCTATGGCGCCGCCGCGTTCCTGATGCGCGTCCTCTTCACGGTGCTTCTGCGCGACTCGCACGCGGTCGCCGGCGGGCTCTACGACACCGGGCTCTTCATCGTGAGCCTCCTCGGCGCCGGCATCGGCGGCGGCCTCGGGCCCCTCGCGCGCCGCGCCCGACGCCAGCGAAACGGGTAGAGGGACGGCCGCGATGCGCTGCGCGGGGTGCGACGCCGAGCTCGAGGTGCATGTCTTCCCCGGCGGCCTCGTCCGCTGCGCGTCGTGCGGCGTCGAAAACCGTGCGAGCGCGCAGGCGCCCGTTCAGGCCAAGAGCGCCAGCCCGTACCGCGCGGCGGAGGATCGCCCGATCCTCGAGTCTCCGGAGATCGCGTGCCCGTTTTGTGGAGGCATGTGCCCGCCAAGCATCGCCACCTGCCCCCACTGCGAGGTCCGCCTCTCCAAGGTACGCTGCCCGACCTGCTTCGCGCTCCAGAAGACCGGCGATCGCGCGTGTGCCCGGTGTGGCCACGCGCTCGAGCTCGAGCCGCTCCTCGACCCGGCCGGCGCGCCGTGCCCGCGCTGCGAGGGTAAGCTCTCGACGCTCGGTGATCGCGGCCTCGTCGAGTGCTCCGCGTGCGGCGGCGTCTTCGTCGACCACGCGTCGCTCGCGCGAATCGTCGAGGAGCGCGAGACGAGCGGCCCTTTGCCGGTGAAGGACGCGCGCCCGTTCGAGCGCGCGCGCCACGCCGTCGAGGAGGGCGCGGTCCGCTACCTGAAGTGCCCGCAGTGCCACCAGCCGATGAACCGCGTGAATTTCGGCCGAAAGAGCGGAGTCGTCGTCGACGTATGCAAACTACACGGAACCTGGTTCGATTCCGGCGAGCTCACGCAAGCGGTCGAGTGGGTCGCCAGCGGCGGCCTCGAGCTTGCGAAGAAGCAGCTCGCGGCGCGCGATCGCGACCGCGAGGCCGCACGCGACGAACACTTCAAGAAAGCCCAGGCCGCCGCCCACGTCGCAATGATGAACGAGTCGTTGCGCGAGACGACCGACTTTCGCCGCCGCGTCGACCTCACCGAGGATCTCGTGGACCTCGCGATCCGCGCGCTCCTTTGGTGACGGGCGCAGGGAGCGACTAGACCTCCATGCGGAGGCCCGCGCGGCGAAAGTATCGGGTGGATCGACGGTCATTTCCTCGCAAATACCCATAGATGCGCGCGTGGCGTGGCGGGCAGGAAAGCACCCGCCGGCGACGTAAGACGAGGCACCCATGGAAACGCGCGCCGAGAACCCTCCCGACAACGCCACGACCACCGCCCCGTTCCCGAGCCTTGCCGCGTCCGACTCGCGCATCGTCCTTCGCGAGCATGCCGGCGAGCGCGTCGGCCGGCTCGTCGGGGGGAAATGGCGCCTCGACCACCTCCTGGGCGCGGGCGCGACGTCGGCGGTCTATGTGGCGACGCATCGCAACCGAAGTCGAGCCATCTTGAAGATGATGCATCCGTTGCTCGCGGCGGACCCCACCGTGCGCGCTACGTTTCTGCGGGAGGGGTACGCCGGGAACCTCGTACCGCACGAGGGAGTCGTGCGTGTGCTCGACGATGACGTCGCGGAGGGAGGTGCGGTCTTTCTCGTGTTGGAAATGCTGGAGGGGCAAACTGTAGACGAGATCCTCGAGACGTCTGGCCCTCTGCCCGTCGACGAAGCGCTCAGAATCGCGTGGCACGTGCTCGACGTGCTCGACGTCGCGCATGCGCAAGGAATTCAACACCGCGACCTCGCACCAAGGAACGTGGTCCGACTCTCCGACGGCAGGATCAAGGTGATCGACTTTGGCAGCGCGGCGGTCGCGGAGTGTGCGGCGCGTTGCGCGCCGGGGCAGGGCGCGCCTTTGGCCGCGGCTTTCGGTCGCACGGACTTCATGTCGCCGGAGCTGGCGCGCGGCACTCTCTCGGACGTCGATCCCCGATCTGATGTCTACGCGTGTGGAGCGGTCCTCCATGCCATGCTCACCGGGAGGTCACCGCGCCGTACCGACGCGGACAAGCTCGCCGCCGCCGCTTCCCTGACCGAGCAGCCTGCGGACCCGGCGACGGCTTGCCCCGGTGTCCCTCGGTATGTGGCGGAGCTCGTCTCCCGTGCTCTCGCCTTCGAGAAAAGCGATCGCTGGGCCGCCGCGAAAGCGATGTTGGAAGCCGTGTCCGCCGCGCGCACGACCCTTCAGCAGGAAGCCGAAGCTTCGAAGGAGCCCATCGACGACGCGGCCATCGCCGTTCGGCCGGTCCTGGAGGACCTCGGAGCCACGTTGGTGATGCCTCCCGCGGCGGCGGCACCGGTGCCAGTGCCGGCGGAAGCGAGCATGAATCCGCTCTTCGCGTCTGGTACTTCACGCGCAGCGGGTCATGCCCTCGCCCCGTCCGCTCAGGCGGGATTCGCGCCGCCGTCGGTACGTGCGACGGCCGCCATCGCCGCCGCGGGCTCGGTGGCGCTCATGCTATTTGCGTTCGGCGCGGGACGCTTCTTCGTGGACGACGAGATCGGCGACGCGAGGATACCAGGTGGTGCCGCAACGGACTCTGCGATGGTCTCGGCTCCGGCGCTTGTTTCACCGGGAGATGCTGTCATCGTCCCACGACCCGAGCGGCCGGCTCGCGTTGACGACGTCGCGCTCGCGTCACGGAGCATCCCCATTCCCGAGCCGGCGCGCGCGACGACCAACATGAAAAGCCGCCGCGGCCACGTCGCCGAGCACGGGATGCCGACGGCCCCACGTGACGCGGTGGCCGCTCCACCAACGTCCACTCCTGCCGCGAAGCGCGCGACGGGCGGGCCCCTCGTTCGAGTGAACCCCTATGACCGCCGAGAATAAGTCCAAGCGTTGCCGTTTCGCGGCGTGTGCTCTCGTCCTCACGATTGGGCCGCTGGTCGCGCTCGCCGACGCGCGCGCTGGTGACAAGGCGGCGGAGAAGGCCGCGGCCGACGCTCTATTTCGCGGAGGGCGCGAGGCCGTAGGTCGCGGAGACTTCGCGACCGCGTGCCCGAAGTTCGAGGAGAGCATGCGCCTCGACCCTGCCGCGGGGACGCTCTTCAACCTGGTTCAATGCGATGAGCACGCCGGGGACCTTCTCGGCGCTCTCGCGAAGATCGAGCGGCTCTCGGCGATGCTCACGCCGGGCGACGATCGCGGCCCTCTCGTCCTGGAGCAGGCGGCCCGAATGGAGCGGCGTTTGGCGCATGTGACCGTCTCACTCGAGCCGGGATCGCCGGAGGGGACGGGCGTGCTGATCGACGGGACGCCGGTGCCGCTCGAGCATGCCGTACGCGCCAACCCGGGCAAGCACACCCTCGTGGTCCGCGCTGCCGAGCGGAGAGAGCGCGCCCAGGCTATCGATCTACGAGACGGTGAGACGCGCGAGGTCGTCGTCGCGCCCACGCCACTCGATCCGGGTGTGTCAGCCGTGCCACCGCCGCCCGCGGCGCGCCTGCCGCCCGCGGGTGCGCCTGTCGACGGCATTGCGTCCGGTCGCGCAGCTTCGCCCTCGACGGCACGCGTCGCGGGCTGGATCACGTTGGGGACAGGCATCACCGTGCTCGTCGCGGGCAGCGCGGCGGGGCTCCTCGCCATTCGACAGAAGGGCGAGGCGCTGGACCATTGCAGCGCCGCGCACGTGTGTGACGAGCAAGGTTTGGCCTCCGCGGAGCGGTTTCGAACGCTGTCGCTCATGAGCACGCTCGGCATCGTCCTGGGCGCCGCTGGGATCGGCGCCGGAACCCTGCTCGTCGTCACTTCGAAGGAATCGCCCAGGCAGTTTGCTTCGTTTCGTCCCCTCGTCTTCGCGGGCGGCGGCGGCTTCGGCGCTTCGGGGTCGTTCTGATGCGCGCCCCCCTCTTGCTCGCGGCCGCGAGCCTCCTCGGCGGATGCGCGCAGATCCTCGGCGGAAGTGATCTCGACGATCTTCGCCCCGCGACATCTCCAGATGATCAGAACGCGGCGACCGACGCTGGCGGGCGGGTTCTGCGAGACGGCGGCATCGGTCAGGAGGCTGGCCGCTCTCTGGACAGCGGCATCGAGGACACGGCGCCGCCTCCGCCAGCCCGCGACGGCGCGACCGACTCCGAAGCCCCCGCCGACGGAGCGGCGGACACGGGGCCGGTGGATTGCGCTTCGCTCGCCCCCGGCGACCTCGTCATCGTAGAGCTCATGGTCGCTTCGCAGTCGGGCAGCGGTGACCACGGCGAGTGGTTGGAAGTGAAGAGCACCCGTGCGTGCCGCCTCAACCTGCGCGGCCTGCACGTCGAGTCACCGCGTGGGCCAACGTCGGACACAGTCGACGTTACGAGCGATACCTACCTGGCGGGGGGGGGCTCGTTTCTCGTCGCGGATAGCACGGACGCGACCATCAATCACGGTCTGAGCGGCATGGTGCTCGCGTGGCAAGGAAGCGTCGGCGACGCATTGAAGAACTCCGGTGACACCGTGGCTCTCTCGATCGGCGGCGTCCTCCTCGATTCGATTACCTATGACACGACGTTGCCGTGGTTGCCGGGCGCGAGCTTGGAATTTCCCGCGTCGTGCGCACCTTCGGCCCGCACGACGTGGTCCAGTTGGCGCTATCCGAGCCAGACGTACGGCGGCCTCTACATCGGCACACCCAACGGTCCGAATGTGGACGTCGCCTGCCCCTGACGAGCTTATGCGAGCGTCACGATCGAAGTTGTGAGCGTGTCTACCACCAGACACGCACGCATTCGCGGAGCGCATCTTGGCCCCGTTTCCGCAGTGGACGGCCTTCGCGAACTCGTCGATTCCGTCGGTACCGATCCTAGAACCGCGCTTGAATGGACGTCCCGACGCCGAGGCGGTCCGGGCTCTGGAAGACACGCAAGGACGCCGTGCCGTCGACACGATCACGCTCCACACGCGTGGCGTTGTTGTCGCGCACGTACTGGGCCCACCCCACGACCTGGAGGATCTCGGAGAGCTGCCAGCGCACGCTGAGGCGCATCTGGTAAATCGCGGTTCGGTCCTTGTTGTACGGGAGGATCGACTCGTCGCCCTGCTGGCGGACGACGATCGTGCGCGACGCCGGCACGCCGCCGTCGGTGAACTCGCTCTTGAACGTCGAGGGGAGTTGGATGCCGCCCGCGATGCCCGGGGTCAGCTTCAGCTTCGCGATGTGGTAGTCCGCGGCGAGCGCGCCGAAGAGCTCGGGGTCCGTCTTCACGTTGCCGGGCAACGTCTCGAACGGGATGAAGCCGGGGACGTTGCGGACGACGTAGTTCAGGTTGCGCGTGATGCCGGTCGCGCTGAAGCGCGCGTAGCCGGCCTTCACGACGCCCTGGATCGCCAGCGCCGCCGCGCCCTGGTCCTTCGTCTGCCCCGCGTTGTCGAAGTCCTTCAGGTGCTGGAGGAGGTAGCTCCCCTCGACGCTCACGCTGTAGGCCAGCTCGTTGGGGTTATAGACTTCCGGTGCGAACAGCACCATCGGCTTCATCGGATCGTTCCGATAGAGGAGGAAGTCGACCGACTGCGGGACCGGCATGTCCTTGTGCGCGACGAAGCGACCCGAGAGGCCGCGTGTGTAAACGGATTTTCCGCGGACGTCGTCTAGGTCGAACTTGCCCTGCTGGAACCAGCCGCCGCCCGCGTCGAAGCGGAAGTGTTTCGTGATGTCCGCGCCGCCGCCGATGAGGCCGCCGAAGTTCGTCTCGCCGACGCGCGTGAGCTCGACGTCGCTCGTGGTGCCGCTGTTCAAGATCTGCTGCGGCTGGATGATCGTCGCAGTCTTGAAGCCGGCGAACGCGTAGTAGCCGTCGCCGTCGAACTGCACCTTCATGCCGGGCGAGGCGCCCTGGATGCGCGGGAAAATGGACTGGTTGATCGACGCCGCGGTGCCGCCCCACGAGATGTCGTAGAGGTAGCCGAGGCGGAAGCGGTCGGTGTCGAGCGGGAAGAAGACGGCGCTGATGCCCTCCTTCTCGCGGTTGGTGTTCGTGTTGTAGAAGATGCGGATGTACGAGCCCGCGTCGTAGAGCGCGGAGTTCAGGTTGCCGGTGTTGGCCGACAGGTTCGCCATGTCGAACCGCAGGACGAGCGCCGCCTCGGTGGTGAGCCGGTCGATGAAGCCCGGCATCTTCTTGTACATGACGAGGTGCGTGAGGTTCTCACGACCGCTGAAGCGCGAGTTCAGGTTGTCGAAGAAGAGGCGATACTGCGAGCGATCGCCGACCGAGAACGTCGGCGAGAGCGGCACGAGCTCGCCCGTGCGGTGGAGGAAGTCGTCGTCGCCGAAGGTCCACGACAGGCGCGTGTCCATGAAGTTGCCAGGGTTCACGCCGGGCGGCGCCATGCCGACGGCGCGCGCGCCGGCCGAGCCGGTCGTGTCGGGGTCCGGCTTCGGCGTCACGTCGGTGGGGTTCGCGTCGCCGGGCTTCACGTCGCCAGTGGTCCCCGCGGCCGTGTCGGTCTGCGCCCCCGTGCCGATCTGCACGGACGAGCTCCCGGTCGCAGAGACACCGCTCGCGGGCGTCGTCGGCGTCGTGGGCGTCGCCGACGTGGCCGGCGGATTGGCGGTCGGGGCCTGCGCGAGCGCGAGCCCGGGCACGCAGAACGCCGCGACGAAGGCGAGGTTGGGGAGGGCGGAATGGAGGCGGGCAGAGCGCATCGGTTTCGTGTCTCAGTTGGAGGCGGAGCTGTTGTCGGAGGATGTTCGCGCGTGAACGCAGGCGCGACCGCTGTCGATCGGGGGCGTGTTTTGGTCGATGACGATGTCGTCTTCGCAGCGGGCTTCGATCGTGTACTGCGTGCCGCCGGAGAAGTAGCGGAGCGTGCCGGTGAACGAGTGGATGCTCTTGCCTCGGTTCGCCACCGGATCGAACTGCGCCGAGGACGACGCGTTGCCCTGGATGGTGCCGGTGATGGGCGAACCGGTGATGGGATCCGGAGCCGAAATGAACAGCGTGAAGGCGCTACGCGACAAGAAGTTCGAGTACTCGGTGCACTCGAGATCGTACGTGCAGTTGTTTGCGCACGTCTTCTCGGGATCGGTGTTGAAGTCGACCTTGCCGTCCCTGTTGAAGTCGCAGTTCGTGGCGTCGTCGGTCATCGCGAGCGTCGCCGGGTCCGGGTAGTTCGGCCCGAAGTGCTTGCCGATGTGGACGTCGACGCCCTTCAGCGGATCGTTCGTCATCCGGACCATCCCCGCGATGTTCTTGGTGAGGGCGGTCGTCGTGACGTAGGCGGCCTTGTCGTCGCGCCCGAGCTCCTGCGACGTGAAGACGTGCGGCTCGGGCACCAGGCACGGGCGTTTCAGCGGATTCCACTCCTCGAGCTCCCACGTCGGGAAGCCCATCTCGGTGAAGCCGAAGAAGTCGGCCGCAGTGCCGCCGTACGACTTCATCCGGTCGCACACGCGCATCTGCGGCGGCGCCGTGAAGTTGTACGCGAAGATGCTCGAATAGCCGCGCGTGTCATCGATGTCCGTCGCGTAGAAGCCGTCGGAGGCGATGCGCGTGATGACGATCGAATGGCTGAACTCGCGCTTCTCGGAGTCCCAGCCGCTGTCGACGGTGACCTGCTGGTGCGGGAACGAGGTCGCCGCGCCGCCTTGGGCGACGCCGCGGACGTCCGCGATCCGCGGCGATGTGAAGTAGAGGGTGCTGCTCGCGCCGGACGCGTAGGTGCCGAGATCCTCCGTGTCGTCGTTCGCGAACGCGCAGCCGGGATCGGCGGGGAAATCGACGACGCCGTTGTTGTTGTCGTCGGCGCCATTGGAGCACAGGGGCGGCGGCGTCCGCTTCGGATCCGCCGGCGTGTACCCGATGTCCTCCGCCCAGATGTGAGTGGGGCCGAAGGAGCCGGCGACAGAGACGCCGATCCCGTCGACGACGCCGCCGTGGAGGAGCACGTTGCGGCCGTCGGTGCCGGGGCCCGCGAGGTTCACGACGGTGCCCGGCTTCACGCTGATGCGGACGTAGCCGTTGTACGAGGTGTCGATCTGACCGTCGCCGCGCGTGGCGGTGACCTTGATCGTGATCGGCGCCGACTGATCGAACGTGAGCGGCAAAAGGCGATCGCGGGCGCCGGGGTCGCCGCCGGTGATGGCCACCTGGAGATACGACGTCGTGCCGAGGTGGCCGTACGTGTCGCCGCAGCCGGCGATGGCGAGCGCGGCGCCGAAAGCGGACGCCAAGAGGGGAGCGAGTCGGGTCTTCATCGGCCGATCATCTCCAGGCGGTTGTCGGTCAGGTTGCCGATCGTCGTATCGACGCAAGAGAGAAATTTGCACTCCTCGCCGGACAGCGAGCAGCTGTTGAGGTCGATCTGGCAACGCGCGGCGTCGGGCGAGCCGGCGCACACCTTCTCGTGGAACTGCGCGACCTGGTTGCGGCAGTCGCTGAGGACGCAGCGCCCCGAGCCAGAGTCGCATTGCCCGTCGATCTTGCACGCAAAGCTGCCGCCGGTGCGATCGGCCTGCGAGTGGCCGGCGCACGCACAGACGAACGAGGTGTTGCCGCAGTCGGCGTCGATCGAGCAGGATTTCAGGCCTTCTGCGGTGCCTGCTGCTGCATCGTAGCCGCAGGGGCGCCCCTGGCGGAGGTAGTCGATGAGCGCGTCGCGCTGCTGGATCTGCGTGTCGAACTGGGTCGTGTTGCGCTGGAGGACCCGGTAGCCGGAGCCGCCGCCGGCGAGGTAGTTGCTCGTCGCGAGCTCGTACAGGTTGGTTGGCGAGATGATCGACTGGCATTTGCCGGGCTGGCCGAGCGTCACCTTGAAGCACTGGCCCACGTGGGTGGTGCCGTCGGTCGAGCACTCTTGGTCCGCGTTGCACGGGCGCGGGTTGCTGTTCGCGTCGATCTGCTGGCCGATGTAAACCTCTTCGGCGCAGCCGACCGGGCGGCATTGGTGGGTGAAGCCATTGATGCCTGCCGTGGTCGAGTCGCACGCGCCTTGCGACGCGAGCGGGCAGTCGGAGTCGATGTTGCAGCCGAATTGGTGATCGGGCCTCGCGCAGCCGTCGCAGTTGAGGCGCACGCGCGCGCCGGCGATCTGCGCCTGCGAGACGCAGCCGCGGGTGCCGCTTCGGCGTGCCGCGTAGTCGAAGAGCTGCTGCACCTCGAGGCCGGAGAGCTGCATCTTGGAGATCGAGTTGTCGAACGGGAAGATGTTGTACATCTCCTCGATCGTGATCGGCCCGGGGTTCAAGTCCGCGCGGATGCCGGTGGTGTTGGTCAGCGAGAAGTCCGTCTGGACCCCGAGGCGCAGCCACATCGCCGTCGCGATGAGGTTGCCGAGCGCCGCGTCCCCGCCCTGCGGCGCGGTGCGCTTGGCGCCGCCTGGCGAGAAGCCCACGAGGATGTCGAGATCGGCGACGCGATCGAGCGTGCGGCGATAGGGCTGGAGCATGTCCAGCATGACCGGATCTTCGGGGATCGAGTCGTCGATCGGGAATGCGAGGTACTGCGACGAGAGGACCTCGAAGCCGTTCAGCGGATCGTAGTCGCCGGGGTTGGCCGTCGGCGAGATCGACGCGGGATCGTTGGACAGGACGAGGTCGAGGCGGCCGACGTACTTCGCGAAGGCCCCCGAGTGCGCGATCGTGACTTTGCGCGGCTTGCACGGGCGCGGGAACGCGTTCGGATGGAGGTGGTTCACGTCCTTCGCGTCGTAGACGGGGTTTCCCGGATCGATCGGCAGGTTCGGGTTTACCGCCCACACGTAGCCGGGGTTCTGCGGATCCGCGCTGCAATCCTGGACGACCTGCGGCGGGTTGATGACGATGTGGTTGTGGCCCCCGAGGACGATGTCGATCCCCGTCGTGCCGCGGACCATGCGCTGATCGACCTCGAGGCCGAGGTGCGTGAGCATGACGATGAGGTCGACGCTGGGACGCAGCAAATCGACATAGCCCTGCGCCGTCTCGATCGTGCTCAGCGGCAGGATACCGGTCTTGTTCGGCTGATCGAACACGCTCGTCAGCGTGGAGATGTTCCCCATGCCGATGACGGCGATTTTGAGTCCCTCGCGGTTGAACACGGTGAACGGCGTCAGGACCGTGTTGATCAGCGTCGCGTTGGGGAGCGTCTGGTCGTCGAATTTGTAGTTGGCCGCGAGGAGCGGAAAATTGCTCCAGCGCTGGTATTGGCGGGCGACGTTGATGGCGCCGCGATCGAACTCGTGGTTGCCGATGACCTCCGCGTCGGTGCCGAGGAGGCTGACCGAGCGCACCTCCGGCTCGCCGGAGTAAAAATTGAAGATGGGGGCGCCCTGGAAGCAGTCGCCGGAGTCGAGGTGCAGGACCCGATCGGCGCGGGCGCGCTCGCGGCCGAGGACGTACCCCATGCGCGCGACGCCGCCGACGTTCTTGACGGTGCCGGTGCTGCCGAGGCCCAAATCGCCGTCGACCTGCGTGATGAGCAAATCGTAGGGGAGGAGGCGCGAGTGGATGTCGGAGGTGTGGAGGAGCGTCAGACGCGTCTGGCAGGTCGTCCCGGGCGGACAGACCGACCCGATTCCCCCCTTGTCGCTCGCGCAACCGGGCGCGGCGGCGGTGACGATCCCCGCGGCTCCTGCGGCCATCGCGAGCGCGGCCAACCGACGAGCGAGCGGTCTCAATGCGTTTCCCGGACCCATGCGGGGGCGGAAGTTACATCAAGTCGCCTTCAACGATTCGGAGAATCGTTGAAGGCGACTTCATGTTTACCTTCGTCTGGTGGGGCCGAGGGCCCCCTCACGCCTTCGGCGTGAGCCTCCCCCCATCGCCTGTCGGCGAATCGCGCAAAGCGCGATGGGCGTCTGGAGACGTCGAAGACCTCAGTGCTGTGGCGGGGTGGAGGAGCGGGTGACGATGACGGGTTCGTCCGCGCTGCCTTGGAGGAGGTCCATGAAGCGCGGCGCGAACTCTCGTGCGCAGAGGTCTTGCACGGCCTCTGCGCTGTCGCACGCCAGCGCCGTGACCGCCGCGCGCTCGCACTCCGCGATGCTCACGCGGCGGATCGCCTCTTTGAGCTCGGGGATGGCCGCCGCCTCCATCGACAGGTCGCGCAGGCCCAGCCCGAGGAGGATGCAGGCCGCCAGCGGATCGGACGCCATCGCCCCGCAGATCGACACCGGGATACCGCGCTCGCGCGCCGCGCCAGCCACGTTCTGAATGAGACGCAAAATCGACGGATCGAAGGGGCTCGCGAGGCTCGCGAGGGTCCGGCTCGCGCGATCGATCGCGAGCGCGTACTGCACGAGATCGTTCGTGCCGAGGCTGAAAAACTGCGCTTCGCGCGCGAAGACGTCGGCCATGACCGCCGCCGCCGGCACCTCCACCATCATCCCCAGCGGGATGTCCTCGCGGTAGGGGAGGCCGCGCGCGCGAATGTCGGCCATCGCCTGCACGAGCATCTTTCGCACGGCGCGCATCTCGTGGATGCTCGCGACCATCGGGATCATGATGCGCAGATCGCCGTGCGCGCTGGCGCGGACCATCGCGCGGAGCTGCGTCATGAAGACCTCGGGCACGCGCAGCGCCAAGCGAACCGCGCGGAGGCCGAGCGCCGGGTTCATCTCCGCCGGCAGCTGGAAGGAGCTTGCGAACTTGTCGCCGCCGATGTCGAACGTGCGGAGGACCACCGGCTTGGGCGACACCGCCTCGAGCACCGCGCGATAGAGCTCGTACTGCTCCTGCTCGTCCGGCTGCGTGAGGCGATCGATGTAGAGGAACTCGGTGCGGTAGAGGCCGATGCCCTCGGCGCCGTGATCGACGGCGAGGATCGCCTCGGCGGGGAGCTCCACGTTCGCCTTCAGGCTGACCAGCGTGCCGTCCGAGGTCACGCACGGGCGATCGCGCGCGGAGAGGAGCCCGCGGGCGAACGCGAGGTGCCGCGCCGCACGACCGCGCGCCTCCTCGAGGCCGCGCGCGTCGGGGTGGATGGTGACCTCGCCGCGGAGGCCGTCGACGATCACGATGTCGCCGGTGCGGATGACGCTGAGCGCGCCCTCGGCGCCGACGACCGCGGGGATCTCCAGCGCGCGCGCCATGATCGCCGTGTGGCTGGTGCGCGTGCCGACCTCGGTGACGAACGCGATCGCCGGCTCGCGAACCATGCCCGCGGTGTCGGCGGGCGAGAGATCGCGCGCGATGATCACCATCGGCTCTTCGAGCTTCGGGATCGCCGCGATCGGATCGCCTACGAGCGCGCGGAGGAGGCGATCGCACACGAACTCGACGTCGTGCCGCCGCTCGACGATGTACGCGTCCTTGCTCTGCGCGTTCGCGGCGAAGAGCTTGCTGATCTCTTCGCTCGCGTCGGCGACGGCCCACTCCGCGTTGATCTTGTCCTTGCGGATGCGCATCTCGACGCGATCGTGCAGCGTCGGATCGTCGAGCATGAGGAGGTACGCGTCGAGGACGCCGGCGGTGTCGCGCGCAGGGCCGGTGATCATCGCGCTCACCTCCTTCAGCGTGTTCTTGGCGAGGTCCACGGCGGAGCGGACGCGCCGGAGCTCCACGTCGATCTGCGCGGTGTGGATGTGCCGCCGGACGTACGACGCGCGGATGTCGCCGAGGACGAGGGCGGGGCCGACCGCGACGCCCGGCGATCCCGCCAGGCCTTTCAGGTGGATCGGCTCGCGCGTCTCCAGGTCGGCGGAGCTCGGCGGAAACGAAGGCGGCGGCGTGGGCAGGCGCGACGACGAGCTGATCGGCGACGGCGGCACCACGCCGGATTTCGGCGCAGGCGGCGAGGTCGCCGGAGGCTGCGGCTTCTTCTGGGGGGGTTCGCCGCTCATCTCACGCAGGCTCCCCGAATTTTCCGGCGATCAGCTGGCCGATGGCCTCCACGCATTCCTTCGCCTGCGTACCGGTCGCGCGCACTTCGATCGTCGTCCCGCGCGAGCCGCAGAGGAGCAGCACGCCCATGACGCTCTTGCCGTTCGCCGTCTGCTCGTCGTTGGCGACCTCGACGTCGCACGGGTACTTCGACGCGAGCTGGACGAGCTTGGTCGCCGCGCGCGCGTGCAGCCCGAGGTTGTTCACGATCTCGAAGCGCTTGACCTCGCGCTCGCTCATAGGCTGCCTCCCTTGGGCGGACGAAAGCTCTGGTGGACGGGCTGCGGAAGCGGGGACAAGGCGTGTTTCAGCTCGCTGTGCTCTTCGGGCATCGCGAGGTGGGGCGGCGGCGGCGGCTGGGACGCGGACCGCGCGGCGATGCCACCGGTCCCTTTGCGGAGCACGTCGCGGTGGACGAGCGTGATGTCGCCGCCGAGCGCCGCGGTGAGATCGGCGGCGAGCCGCTCGGCGACGACGACCGAGCGATGGCGCCCGCCGGTGCAGCCGATGCCGATCGTCAGGTAGCTCTTCCCCTCGCGTGCGTACTTCGGCAGCACAAAGCGCAGGAGCTCCAGCGTCTTCTGCACGAACTCGCGCGTCTCCGGCAGCGCGAGGACGAAGCGCTCCACAGCGGGATCGGTGCCGGGCAAATTCTTCAATTCCGGCACGAAATAAGGGTTTTCGAGGAATCGAACGTCGAGCACGAGATCGGCGTCGACCGGCGCGCCGTACTTGAAGCCGAACGATACGATGCGCGTGCTCATGCCCTCGGGGGTGCCGTCGCCGGCAGGCCCGAAGTGCGCGATGACCGCGCGGCGGAGCTCGTGGACGCTGAGGAGCGTGGTGTCGAAGACCCGCGTTGCGCGCGCGCGCAGGGGAGCGAGGCGCTCGCGTTCGAGGGCGACTCCCTCGAGCACTGCGCCGGCGCCGTCCTGCCCACTCGTGTCGAGCGGATGCCGTCGCCGCGTCTCGCTGAAGCGACGCAGGAGCGTCTCGTCGGACGCGTCGAGGAAGATGATCTGCACCTCGCGCTGGCCGCCGTTCTCGAGCATCGCGAGCACGTTGCCCGTCTCGCCGAGGAACGCTCGGACGCGCGCGTCGATGCCCAGGGCGACCCGCGTCATGCCGCCGTGCTCGCAGAGCGCGACGGCCTGCGGCGCCAGCACCGTCGGGAGGTTGTCGGTGCAGAAGAACCCGAGATCCTCGAGTGCGTGCAGCGCGGTCGACTTGCCGGCGCCGCTCATTCCGGTGACGACGACGACCAGCGGACGCGCGCGCGGATCGGTGGGAAAGGCGGAGGTGGTGGAGACGGTGCTCATTCGTCCACCTCCTCGTCTTTGACGCGGACCGCGGGGATCCACGCCGAGCTCTCGTTCGACGCGTGCTCGGTCACGCTCGACCACGACGCCGGCGGCGGTCGCGGCGACGGGATACGGGGAAGAGGCACGCGCGGCTCGATCGCGTCCACCGGGCCCGGCGCGAGGCTCTCCGGTTGGTCCTCGATGGCGACCTCCGTAACGAGACGCCCCTCGAGCCTGCTCAAGAAATCCTTCGCCGAGTTGCTGCCCGCGCGACGCAAGAGCTCGTTCCGCGCGGCGATCTCGAGGATCGATCCCATGTCACGACCGGGGCGAACCGGCACCACCAAGAGCCGGATCGACGTCCCGAGGATCGTGTGCCACTTCTCCTCGACGCCGAGGCGGTCGTACTCGGATTTTTCGTCCCAGTCCTCGAGGCGCACCACGACGTCGATCCGCTTGCGTTCGCGGACGCTCGTGACGCCGAACAGGTCCTTGATGTTGAGCACGCCGAGGCCGCGCACTTCGATGTGATGCCGGAGGAGGTCGGCAGGGGACCCGAAGACCATCCCCGGCGGTCGCCAATCGCACGTGACCACGTCGTCGGCCACGAGGCGGTGCCCGCGGAGGACCAGCTCGAGCGCGCACTCGCTCTTGCCGATGCCGCTCTTGCCGAGCATGAGGAGGCCGACGCCGAAGACGTCGACCAGCACGCCGTGCAGTGTGGATTGCGGGGCGAGACGCTCGTCGAGCACCGCGTGGAGCGCGTTGATCGTGCGGCTCGAGCGACCGTCGGACACGAACAGAGGAGTGCTCGTCGCCTCCGCCGCCGTCACGAGCGCGCGCGACGGCTCGGCGTTCCGCGTCACGACGACCGCCGAGAGCCCCAGCGAGAAAAATCCGCGCGCCGCGAGGCTCCGCCCTTCGCCCGAGAGCGAGTCGAGGTAGGAGAGCTCTGTCTCCCCGAGGACCTGCACGCGGGACGGGACGACGCCGTAGAAATGCCCCGCGAGCGCGAGCCCGGACTTCTGCACGCGCGGATGGCGAATGGGACGATCGAGCCCGGCGTCGCCCGCCGCCTGGCGGAGCTTCACGGCGAGCCGCGGATCCTCGATGAGATCTCGGACGGTGCACTCCGTGCCAGGAGGCGGCATGGATGCCGGCCCCGCCGACGGAGGCGTCGGCTCGCTCATGGTCCCCCCGGATCGCTCATTTCTGCTCCTCGGCAGCGATCAGATCGTACGCGACTTGCGCCGCCGATGCACCCACCAGCTGGTCGCGAAAGCCCTTGTTCCGGAGGAGACGGCTCACGCGCGCGAGCGTCTTGAGGTGCTCGCCCGTCGCGCGCTTGGGGCCGATGACGGCGAAGAGGATGTTCACGGGGGCGCCGTCGATGGCATCGAACTGGACGCCTTCGGGCACAATGAGGAGTGCGGCGCTCTGCGCGTCGAGCTGCGGGAGCGCGCCGTGCGGGATCGCGACCCCCTCGCCGATGCCGGTCGACTGCAGCCCCTCGCGCTCGACGAGCACACGCTCCACCTCGGCGCGTGACACCGACGCGCCCGTCGCCAGCATTCCCGCAAGGAGCGAGAGCGCCTTTGATTTATCGAACAAGCCGTTCTTCGCGCGGTCGGCGCCGCCTTCGCTTCCGGTCGGAGCGACGTGCTCGATTCCTACGCGCGCGGGGGTGAGAAGCTCGGTAAGTCGCATGGGGTAGGCCTAGGAAAGGTGGTGCCGCCGCTTTCGCCGCGAAAGCCCCCCAACGCGACCATTTCCGTCGGCGGCGGCGTCCCTTGCGACAACCTTACCCAGCCGAAGGGAGCCCGTCCACGAAAGGCGTGGACGGACCCTCACTTCCTCGCGCCTCTACTCTTCGCCGGTCTCGTCCGCGATGAGGTGCTCGCTCGCGCGCTCGGCGCCCTTCTTCCGGCCGCTCGCGACGCCGTGATGCTCGCGGATCTGACGCTCGACCTTGTCGATCACCTTGTCGATCGAGGCGTACATGTCCTCGCTCTTCTCGGTCGCGTGGTAATGCTCCGAGCCCGAGTGGACGTCGACTTCTGCCGTGTGGAGCCGTTTCTCCAGGCTGAGCGTCACGTGCCCCTTCATGGGCTGACGGAGGAACTTCTGGACCTTTCCGATCTTGTCCGTTGCATACGCACGCATCGCCTCGGTTGCATCCATCTGGCGGAACGTGATCGCGATGTTCATTGGGCTCAGCCTCCCTGGGCAGCTGGGCGCGAGCCCCGCCGCTCCATGTCTTCAGAATAGCCCCGTCTACGGAGGGGCCCGTGCACAAAAAGGCGCACGACACGCACGGGTTTGTCACGCGCGGGTAACCCCCCGGAAGCGTCGGACATTCCGCAGTTTTTTGGCGCTGGACGGACCTTGCTCGACCCGGATACGAGGGCTCGGCCGTCCCGGCGAGAGCGTGAGAACGCCTAGAAGAGCTTCTTGCGCTTGCTGGAGGCGAGGATGCCGAGCATCTCGCGGTACTTGGCGACCGTGCGGCGCGCGATCTGGATGCCGTCGTTCTTCGCGAGGATCTCGACGATCGCCTGATCGGAGAGCGGGTTCTGCTTGTCCTCGCCGTCGATGATCTTCTTGATCGCCTGCTTGACGCTCTCGCTCGCGATGTCTTCTTCCGCGACGCGCCGGATCGACGAGTTGAAGAAGTATTTGAGCTCGAAGAGCCCTTGCGGCGTGTGCACGTACTTGTTCGTCGTGACGCGGCTGATCGTCGACTCGTGCATGCCCACGGTCTCGGCGACGTCGCGCAGGATCATGGGTTTCAAGAAGGCCACTCCCTTCTCGAAGAAGTCGCGCTGCTTCTCGACGATGCACTCGGTGACGCGGATGATCGTCTTTCGGCGCTGCTCGATCGCGCGAATCAGCCACTGCGCGTTGCGGAGCTTCTCGCCGATGAACTCCTTGGCGTTCGGATCCTTGAGGAGCTGCTTCGTCAGCGCTTCGTTGATGTAGAGGCGCTGCACGCCGCGATCGTTGTCCGAGACGACGAACTTGCCGCCGTCCTTGATGACGTACACGTCGGGGGTGATCGCGATGCTCTTCTCGTCGGTCTCGCTGAAATTGCGGGCCGGACGGCTCTCGAGCTTCTGGATCTCCTTGACGGCCTCGTACACCTCTTCGACCGGCACCTTCAGATCGCGCGCGATCGCCTGGTAGTTGTGCTTCTCCAGGTTGTGGAGGTGCTTGTCGATGATGAGCACCTCGAGGTCGTCGTAGCCGAACACCTCGGCCTGGACCATGAGGCACTCTTTGAGGCCGCGGGAGCACACGCCGACCGGATCCCACTCCTGCATGATGCGCAGGACCTCGGGCGCGTCCTCGGGGTTCAGCTCGGCGGCCTCGGCCATCTCTTCGATGGTGAGGTCTGGGGTGCGTGTTCCGTCTTCGCGCTCGGTGCCTTTGAGATCGAGGAAGCCGTTTTCGTCGAGGTTGCCGAGGACGAGCTCGGCGAAGCGGCGCTCGTCGTCTCCGAAGTCGGAGAGCTGGAGCTGCCATTTGAGGTGGTCGACGAGGCTCTGCTGCTTCGTGAGGCTCGCCTCGATCGGCGGGAGCTCTTCGAAGCCGCCGCGGCTGGCGGGCAGCGGCTGCTGGAGGGTGCGGTTCTCGAGGAACTGCTCCCAGTCGATCTCTTGCGTGCGTTTTTCGTCGGGGTGAGTGGTGTTCGGATCGGCCGCGCGCATGCGGTCTTCGAGGCGCTCGATGCGCTCCTCGCCGGCGCTGGCGGCGACGCCTGGGTCGATCTGCTCGTTGGGCGCGGCTCCGGTCTCCGTCTTCTGGCCGCGGGCACGCGGATCGATCTCGTCGTCCGCGAGCACGGGGTTGGCGTCGAGCTCCTTGCGGATTTCGTCGATGAGCTCCAGGCGCGAAAGCTGCAGGAGGCGGATCGCCTGCTGCAACTGCGGGGTCATGACCAGCTGCTGACTGAGCTTTAGTTGCTGTTTGATTTCCATCAGAACCGAGCTCCGCGATCCCCCGAAGGTGCCCTGCGATTCTTTAAGGTAACACCCGCCGCGCGCCTCGCACAGCGACTTTCGTGCCAGGCGTCAAACGCGCTGCGCAGGCGTTTGCGGGCGGGTTTTCCCTCCTCCTCTAGTGAGAACGGCGACCGCGGAGCTACTTGCTGGGGGCGGGCGGCGGCAACGATCGCTGCCAGCTGCCGAGGTACCGGCCACGCACGAGGGGGTGGTCTCGGAACGCCTCCGGCTCGTCGCTCGCGGCGATTTGGCCGTCGAGGAGGAGCGTCGCGCGGGTGCAGATGTGGAGCGCCTCGGCGACGTGGTGGTCGGCCAGGATGACGGCCACGTCCCCGGTCTTGGCGAGCTCGCGGAGGAGCTCGCCGAGGTGCGCGGCGCCTTGCGGATCGACGCCGGCGAACGGCTCGTCGCAGACGAGGACCTTGGGTTGCCGGGTGATGGCGCGCGCGAGCTCGAGGCGACGGCGCTCGCCGGCCGACAGCTCGCCGGCGTTCACGTCGAGGCGGCTCGTGAGGTTCACGCGGTCGGCGGCGAGATCGATCTCGTTCGCCGTGGGCGCGCGCTCGAGGACGATGCGGTGGAACGCGTCGAGGTTGCCGCGCACGGTGAGATCCCAGAGGACGCTCGGCGTCTGCGGGACGTAGCCGAGCCCGGCACGCGCGCGGCGCCAGAGCGGCCACGCCGTGACGTCGTCGGCGCCGAGGTGGACGTGCCCGCCCTCGCACGGCAGCTCGCCGGCGATCGCGCGGAAGAGGGTCGACTTGCCCGCGCCGGACGGACCGAGCAAGCCGAGCACCTCGCCCGCGTGCGCGTCGAGCGAGACGCCGCGGACGATCGCCTTGCCCCCGCGGACGACGCGGAGGTCCTCGATGCGCAAGGCCGCTTCGCTCACGGGCCTCGAGGCGGGACCGGGATCGAGCCCTTCACCTGCGTGAGCGTGACCTTGGCGGACGCGATGTCGATGGTCGCCTTCTCGGCCTGGAGCCATCCCTGACCGCGCGTGAGGCGAACGCCGCCGCGAAGCTCAAGCGACGACTTGACGAGATCGAGCTCGACCTCCGGCGCCTCCGCGTGGACGCCGCGTACGTCGGCCTGAACGCCGCCGGAGCCCTTCGCCCACGTGATGTGGGGCGAGGTGTTGAACTTAAGATCGATGCGCGGGCAGCTGACCTTCAGATCGCCTTTCGAGAGGATGACCTTGCCGGTGAGCACCGCCTCGCCGGCGTTGACGTCGACGTCCAGGCGCTCGGCCTCGACGCTCATCTTGTCTCCCCCGACCTCCAGCAGCGGATCGGCGACCGCGGGGCGCTCGGACGCGGCGAGCGCGAGGCCCAGCACGGGGATCAGCGCAGCGGCGAAGGGGTGACGAAAGCGCATGGGATTGTGGTGCCTGGAAATCGAGGCTCACGCAAGGGCTTCGGAGAGGGCACGCAGCTCGCGGACGAGGCCGGTGGCCATCGCGGTGCTCGGAGTCGGCACGGCGGCGCGGCTGAGGACCTCGCCCAACGTCGCGATCGACGCGCTCACGAGGGGAGTCGGCGCGGCCGCTTCGGAGGTCGGCGCGGACGCGTAGGTGCGCACCGCGGCGCGGGCGATGGCGCGGACCGGGAGGCGACGCGCGCTCGTGTCGGGCACCAGGCGCGCGAGCTCGGCCTCCAGGGGACCCGCGAGGTGGGCGAGCGCGCGATCGGTCCGGTACTGGCCGAGGCTCGGATCCTGCGCGGCGGCCGCGTCGCGTCCGGCCGCGACCATGCGCAGATCGCGGCGCCACGCGGTCATCGGGGTCTCGAGCGCGGTGGTGATGCGCTTGCCGAGCGCCTCGGCCTCGCGGTCCACGCGCGCGACCGCCTCGCGGAGCGCGACGACCCGCGCCTCTTCTCGTGCGCGCTCGGCCTGCTCGGCCTCCATCGCGCGCGCCGCGCTGGCGCCGAGCCTCGCGACCAGCCTCGCCGCGCGGCGCCGCAGCGCGCGCTCCTTCACGTCGGCGCTTCGTGCCACGATCTCTTCGTCGAGGAGCGATTGCACCTTGCTCCACCCGCTCGCCTCGAGCGCGGCCGCGTCGCCGAGGCGTCCCGCGAGGGCGAGCCGCGCCGACAGCGCGATCGGGGGCGTCGTCGACGCGAGGCCGACCTCGTCGAGCGCGATGCGGAGCGTCTCCATCACCTTCGCGAGATCGTCGGGGCCGAGGCGATCGGCCTTGTTCACGAGCATCTGCACCGGAAGGCGCGCGGCCTTCGCCTCCTCGAGCACCGCGCGCTCGGTCTGTTTCAAGGGCTGTGCCGCGTCGAGGAGCCAGATCGCGGCGTCGGCCTCCTCGAACGCTTCGCGCGCGACCTCCGAGTGTCGCTTGTCGGGGGCGTTGAAGCCGGGCGTGTCGAGGATCTCGACACGCGTCAGCGAGGCGATGGGGAGGTGGATTTCGACGCGCCGAACCGGGGCATCGCCGACACCCTTGAGCGTCGCGCGCAGATCTTCGACGCGCACGATGCGCTCCGGCGGCTCGTGCGGCAGAACGAAGAGGATCCGGGCGATGGGATCGGGCGCATACCGGAGGTGGTGGAGGGTCGCCGTCGTCGGGAGGACGCCGGTGGGCGCGACGTCAGCGCCGATGAGGGCGTTGATGAAGGTGGATTTCCCGGCGTTGAACTCGCCGACGATCGCGACGCGGACCGGGCGCGTGCGCTCGACGACCAGGCGCGCGACGTCGGTGAGCGCGTCGAGATCGTGGAGGCTGCGCGCATGGCCATCGAGGCGTGCGAGGAGCGCGGGCCACGCCGCGGGCGCGCCGGCAGGTGCCCACGCGCGCGCGACGTCGGCGGCGGCCTCGGTCGCCCACGGTAGGACGCGCTCGTGGGTCACGGTGGCGAGCGCATCGAGCACACGCTCGGGGGTGTCGCCTTCGAGGAGCCTCCGCGCGTCGACGGCGATCGGCTCGTCGGCGCTGCTGCCCGCGTCGAGCGCGGTGAGCGCGCCACGCAGCGCGCCCATGTCGCGATCCTGCAGCGCGGCGTCGAGCAGCGGACGCGCGGCCGACGCGTCGCCGGTGGAGACCGCGTCGAGCAGCGCCGCACGCGCCTCGTCGCGATGACCGTCGGCGCGCGCGAAGGCCGCGCGGAAACGCGCGAGCGTGGCCTCTCCCTTTGCGTCGACGACGGCGCGGGTGCGTGCGCGCGTCTCCGGATCGGCGGCGACCCACGCGAGCGTCGACGAGAGGGCTTCGCTCGCGCCGGGCGTGTCGAGCATGTACGCGCGCAACAGCGACGGGAACGCTTCGGCGCTTCCACCCATCGCGAACGCGCGCCCTCGCGCCAGCGCCGCGCGCCCGTCGGTGGCGTCGCTCGCGAGGGTCGAGAGCCATTTGCGCGCGCCCACGACGTCCCCCTGTGCGAGGCGCGCCTCGGCGCGGCGGAGCATCACGTCGGGGGCCGCGTTCGACGCCGCGCGATCGAGCCATAGCTCCGCGCGTGCGCCGTCGTCCTGCGCGAGATCGAGATCGGCCAGCGCCAGCAGCGCGTCGCGTCGCGCCTGGCTCCCCGGCTCGGCGACGGCGAGCGCGCGCACGTACGCGTCGCGCACCTCCTCCCGCGGCGCGTGTGTCTTGTCGCGCGCGCCGCCGAGCCGCACCCAGACGTCGGCTCGCTGCGCCGCGCGCTCGGACAGCTCTTCGAGCGTCAGCTGCAGCTCCGCGTCGAGGCCTCCGAGCTCGCACGCGTCGGCCAGCAGCGCGAGCCCCAGCGGCGAGTGCGGCACCCGCTCGAGCACCTCCCTCGCCGCTGCGCGCGCCCGCATCGCGTCGCCCGCCGCGAGCGCCTGATCCCCTTCGCGCAGCGCCGCTTCGGCGCCGGCGATGACGACCTCGACCCTGCCGAACCAGCGTCCGATCGTGTCCCCGAGGCGCACTCCGGATCTGTACCACTTTCGCCCCGTTCGTGGCTCCTCGATGGTCCTTGTCTGTCGGTTCAACCTCTTCTGCGCGTCTTCTGCTCGTCTTCTGCTCTACTGTCGTGGAGGATGACCCCTCGGGATCTCACCGGCGTCCTCCTCGGCGGGCGGTACCGCGTGACGCGGCTCCTCGGCTCAGGCGGGATGGGCGCCGTCTACGAGGCGGTGCAAGAGGGGCTCGGCCGCCGTGTCGCGGTGAAGGTCGTCTACGACGAGCTCGCCCTGATCGGCGACGCGATCGCTCGCTTCCAGCGCGAGGCGCAGGCCGCCGCCGCGCTCGGGCATCCGAACATCGTGCAGGTGACCGACTTCCAGCTCGGCCCGCCGCCGTTCCTCGTGATGGAGCTCCTGCAGGGCGCGTCGCTCCAAGAGGTCGTCGCCAAAGGAGGCGCCCTCCCGGCCGCGCGCGTCGTGCACGTGGCCGCGCAAGTCCTGTCGGCGCTCTCGGCCGCGCACCGCGCGGGGCTCGTGCATCGCGACGTGAAGCCGGACAACGTGTTCCTCACGAGCACCTCGGCCGCGGCGGACATCGTGAAGCTCGTCGACTTCGGCGTCGTGAAGCAGGCCGGCGATCCGCGCGCGGCTCAGCTCACTGCCACCGGCGCGATGGTCGGATCGCCTGCGTACATGGCGCCCGAGCAGATCCGCGGGCGCCCCGTCGATGCGCGCACCGATCTCTACGGTGTCGGAATTTGCATGTATAATGCACTTACGGGTCGCCTGCCGTTCAACGCCTCGAGCCTCCCCGAGCTCGTCTTCGCGATCGACGAGAAGCAGCCGACGCCGATCGTGCAGCTGCGACCCGACGTGCCGGTGGGGCTCGCGCAGATCGTCGAGCGCGCGATGGCGAAAGATCCGAACGCGCGTTTCGGCTCGGCGGACGAGATGCTCGCGGCGCTCGCGCCCTGGGCGTCGAGCTTCTCGGCGGCGCAGCACTCCAGCCCGCCGGCCGCGGCGTTCTCCCAACCGCCGATGGTCGCCGCGCCGACGTACGCTCCGATCCACGCGCCGACATACGGTCCGATGCACGCTCCTGCCGCGGCGACGCAAGGCGCGGGGCACGGATCGCGCGTCTTGCTCGTGATCGTAGCGATCCTGGGCGCCGCGGTGGTGATCGCGGGGCTCTACAACGAGGTGCTCGTCGGGCGGCGGCCAGCCGCGACCAAGCCGTTGTCGGATGCCGCGGCCGGTGACGCTGCGCCTTTGGCCGTGCTCGCCCCGGATGGATCGGCCGCGCTCGCTGCCGCGCCGTCTGCGTCGTCCTCGGCGGGCGCCGTCGTCGTGCATGGGGGAGGCGCGCCACCATCTGCGCCGCCTGCGCCTCCACAAGAGGAGGACGCGGGGAGCCTCGCGTCGTCGCCGTCGGCCGGACGTACCACGCTCGCGGTCCAGGCGATGGGCGTCTACCACGTCGAGCACCTCTACTTCGTGATGGCGCCGCTCATGGCCAAGGTCGATCAGTGCGCACAAGCCACGCCGAGCGCCGATTTCAACCAAGGCAGCGAGGTGCTCACGCTCACGACGTCGTATACCGTGGCCGTCGACGGGCGCGGCAGCGTCACCGGGATAGGGCACCCGACCGATTCGTACAGCCACACGTTCGACGCGTGCGTGAAGCCGGTCCTCACGGCGGCCTCATGGGGAAAGCCGCTCAAGCCCGGCACATTCATTCTCAGCCCCGCGACGCGCCGCAAGGCACACTGATCGGTCGCGCGCGCCCAGGGCCTGACTGGAAAAGCCGAGCAGGCCTTTCCCCCAGAGCGTTTCGCTCCGCAGCGCTTGGCTCCACTTAGCGCTGCGCGAGGCGGGCGCATGCGCTCGGGTGCTCGTCCTGGCCTCTTCCGCGGATCTTCATCGGATCGGCGTCGACGGCGGCGAGCTGCCCCTTCACCTTGTCGACGACGAGCTGGTGCAGGTTGCCGCTCGTGTACTGCGTCTGTCGCGTGCCGCAGCTCGTGAGCGGGTCGCCGGCGCCCGCCGACTGCGGGCCCGCGCCGCCGCGGAGGACGAACATGTTCGTGCCGCCGGTGTACTGCGCGACCTGGCGCCACACGACCTGTCCGTAGGTGTCCATGCCCGACGCGGCGATGGTGAACACCGGGATGCCCGCGTGCGCGTACCGCTTCGCCTGGCGGGCGTACCGATCGTCTTGATCCTCGTGCGGCGGCGCGTCGCCGACGAGGAACGCCATCTTCACGGTGCTGTCGAGCGACCATCCGAGATCGTCCAGACCCGCGCGGAGACCGTCCTCCACCGCCTCGGGCGCGTCGCCGCCGCCTCCCGCCGACAGGTGATCGATCGTCCGCGAGAACGCCGCGAGATCCGGCGACAGCTTGTACGCGCGCGTGACGAACTCGTCCCCGTGATCTTTGTATTCGACGAGGCCGACCTCGAGGGCGATTTGCTCGTGACCGAGGAGCTGCGACACCTGCCGGATCGTGGATTTGATCTCGGCGATCTCTTCGGACATCGAGCCGGTCGTGTCGAGGATGAAGCCGAGCTGAACGCGCCGCGCCGAAGGGACCGCGCGCGCCACCGGCAAATCGACCACGATCGCGCCGTCCGGCTCGAGCGTGGTCGCCGTCGCGACGCCGTTGGCGACGCCGCAGCGCGCGGTGACGGTGAGCGGCGCGGACAGGCCCTCGGCGTGCGGAAAGAGGAGCGCGCGCCCGGCGGCGGTGGTGCGAAGCTGGGTCTTTTGACCTTGGGCGTCGCGCACGTCGAGCCAACAGGAGGGCACCGCCTTTCCGTTCGCGTCGCGCACGACGACGAACTGACGATCGCGCACGTCGAGCGTGCGGGTCCACGACCGTCCCGAGGAGCGGCCGGTCGTCGCGAGGAATCCCGTGAACTCGCGGAACGACGCGTTGTCGTCCCACTCTCCGGCGCGCACACCGGCGGTCTGAGAAGGGACGAACGGCGAAGCCTTGGCGCCGGTGCCGCCTCCTCCGCCTCCGCCGCTCGTGCCGATCCCACCGAGCCCGAATCCACCCCCCGTGCCTCCGCCGCCTTCGCCCGTGGCGAGGAGCCCGATCATTCCGAACTCCGCCGCCTCGCGGAGGGCGCCGGCGCGGGCGGCCGCCGGATCGAGCCCCGGACCCGCGACAGGCCCCTTCACCGCGAAGTGTCGCCCCTCCTCGCCCTTCGCGCGCGTCCCCATCGAGCCTTCTTCGGGCTCCACGGTGTTCGGCGGATCGGAGCGCGGATCGTCGCGAAGCGCGATGGCCAGCGTGTAGACCTTCAGGTCGGCGAGCCGCGCGCGGTCGGTGTCGGCCTTCGAGGTCTCGGGCGCGGCCGCGGCGATCGCCAAGAGGCCCACGTGTGCGATCACCGACGCCGCGAGCAGCGCCTTCGCGCGTGACCGTCGCGGTGCTCCCGCGAACGCGCGCGGTCCCGGTCGCTCGGCAACCAGCGTGACGCCGCCGACCTCCACGCGCGCCTCTCCATCCGCGGGGATCGTCTGCGCCGCGCCATCGGGGCCCACGAGCCGCGCCGTCTCGTCGAGGACGCACCAGTCGGTCGTTCCTTCGGGGAGCGGCAACTCGCGCGCCCACACGGCGCGGGGGCGGTCTACGTGAATCGTGCTCAGCAGATCGTCACCCCAGAACGCGCGGAGGACGAGCGGATCGTGCGCCATGCAGGGTGGACACGCGCGAGGCGGTGAAGTTCCCGAGGGGCGACCCTACTCTTCGGCCTCGAGGAGCCTCTCCACCCTGCCGGCCTCCAGCCGCACGGGCAGCACCTTCTCTCTGTCGACGACGACGAGCCCTGGCGCGCTGCCGCGCGGCTTTCGCAAGTACCGGCGCGGCGTGTACTGGACCTCGACCACGCCGTCGCCGCGGGCCTCCGAGAAATGGGCGGCGAGGTGGGCCGCGTCGACGAGGAGATCGCCGGGGCAGGTCGTGTTCTTGGCGAGCGGCACGACAACATGCGCGCCGGTGCGTCCTTTCGCGTGGAGCCACAGGTCGTGGGGGCGCGCGTTCTGGAACGTGAGCTGATCGTTCTGCGCGGCCCCCTTGCCGACGAGAATGCGCGCGCCGCCCGACGCGACGAACGTACGAAACGGCGCGCTCTTCGTCTGTTTCGGCGCAGAGCCGGGCCCGGTCGGTCCCGCGTCGAGCGCGACGTCCCTCGGCGCCAGCGCGCGGGCCTTGGCGAGCGCGACGTCGAGTCCGCGCCCATCCTCCGCGCGGCGCGCCAGCTCCGACGCCGCGTCGAGCCCTTCCACCACCACGCCGGCCTTCGCGATCCGCTCCTCGGCGATCTTCGCGCCGCGCTTGAGCCGTCGCGCGCGCTGGAACATCGCATCCACTTGTGCGCGCGCGGGCTTCGCGGGATCGAGCGGGACCACGAGCGGTCGTGCCTCGCCGGTCGACCAGTCGGTGACCTCCAGCTCCTTGGCGCCCCGCGGCGCGCGCACGGCGGCCGCGATGAGCCACTGCGCCTGCGCCGCGAGCGCTTCGGCGTCGGCGAGGCGCGCCAGATCCCCGCGCATCGCGCCGATGCGCCGCTGCAGCTTCGACACGCCGCGCTGGATCGCGCGAAGGATGCCGTCGCGTCGTCGCTCGTGCGCCTCCGCACGCAACGCCGCGAGCAGCTCTTTGCCGCGCGCTTCGTACTCCGCCCGCACGTCCTCGCCGTCCGGCCCGTCGACGGTCCCCTCGGCGATGGCGATCCGCAGGGGGCCGATCGAGATCACGAAGGTCACTCCCTCCGCTTCGATTCCTACCGTTCGCGCCGACACGCCGACGATGCGCCCTCCCTCCACGCGCGCTCCGGCGCCCCCGCGTGTGCGCGTCGCTCCCGCCGGCAGCCGCGTCTCCCACGCTGCCCTGCGCTCGTCGCTCGACACGATCCCCACGCCACGAAGCCCGCGCGCGATGCCCACGAGGACCACGCTCGTCTCTCCCGGAGCGCGCACTTCGAGCGCCGCCACCGCGTCCGCGATGTCGACGCGACGCACGACGGCACCGTGCAAGAGCGGCTCGCCCATCCGCGAAACGTAGCCCGAAACGGGGGTTACGACGCGAGCAGCTGCAGGACCGTCCCTTCGAGCTCCGAGGCCTGGAACGGCTTCTGCACGAGCGGCACCTTCGCCGTGACGGTGGAGCCCCGCGTCGACTGGGCCTCCCCCGACGAGACGAAGACGACGCGCGCCGCGAGCTTCGGATCCAGTTCGTTCAGCCGCTTCCAGAAGGTGACGCCGTCCATTTCCGGCATGTGCATGTCGCACACGATGATGTCCGCCGGCTCGAGGGCGAGGCTCTCGAGCGCGGCCAGCGGGCTCGTGGACAGGCGCACGTTCTGACGGGGGAAGAGACGCGAGTAGGCGCGCTGGACGAGCGCGTCGTCGTCGACGAAGAGGATGCGAAGCCCCGGCGGCAGCGCTCCGTGGCGGTGCGATTTCGCGGGACGCCCGGATCTTTCGCGCAGGCGTCGTTCGAGCTCGGCGTTCCGCTCCTCGAGAGAGTGCGCTTGTGCGCGTTCGCCGCAGCGTGCGACCAGGACATCACGCGCCGCCGTGATCGCCGAGACGAGCTCGGCGACGTGGAAGGGCTTGGTGATGCACCGGAAGACACCGAGCTCCACGCTCCGCATCAGCGCCTCGTTGTCGGCGAAGGCGGTCATGAGCACCACCTCGAAATCCTCCACGACGTCGCGCGCGCGCTCGATCATGTCGAGGCCGGTCATGCCCGGGAGGCATTTGTCCGAGAGGATCACCGGCGCCACGCCGCGCTCGAGGGTCCCGAGCACCACCAGCGCGACCTCGGCGGTCGCCGCTTCGAGCACCGTGAAGCCTCGCTTTCGCAAGACGTGGGAGGCAAACCCGCGAATCGCGACGTCATCCTCGACCACCACGACCGTCGTACTCTCGGTGGACATCGGCCTGGCGAACGGTTCGCCTGCGCAAACCTTTAGTGGGGGGCCGCTCGCCCACGCCCCCCCACATTTCGCCCTCGTGCGGACTATGGCGCGCTCGTCTTTGGTGCGATGCTTCCTGGGAGGATCCTCGTGAACCGCCGTTCCTTCCCCGCGGGGCAGTGCACCGCCTCGAAGCTCAAGGCTCTCCTCAAGGAGCTCGAGGCGCGGAAGGGGGCGGAGGTCGCCGACGCGTGGCTGGCGGCGCTGACGGTCGCGAGGCAAGACCTCGAGGACGAGACGCGCCAGATTCCTCTGACGACGCTCCACGATGGGCTCGTCTCGTTCGTCGCTCGCCTGTCGCGCGAGGCGGTGGGGGAGTCTTGGCCGCGGCTCCTCGAGCCCGACAACGTCGGCGTGTGGATGCGCGCGCTGCGCGGCGCAAAGGGACCCGAGGAGGCGTTCCCGCGCCTCGAAGGGGCCGACAGCGAGTACGGCCGAACGACGCGCTGGGAGACGACGAACGCGCGCCCGGGCCTTTGGGAGGGGAGGGTGGTGCTCGCGCACGATCCGGCGCTCGAGAAGGACGGTCTCCTCGCCGTCCAGCGCGCCGCCGAGCTCCGCGCGATCCCGGCGCTCTTCGGCTACAGCAACGTCGAGGTCGTCGCACACGCGTCGACGCCGAGCGACACCGGCGTCGTGGCGCAGACGTTCGAGGTGCGGTGGAGTGTCCCCAGCAGCCCGCGCGCGATCGCGATCGGGTGCGCGCTCGGCGCCGGCCTCCTCGCGTTGCCCGTGCTCTTTCATCCGACGATCGGCACCGAGACGGCGCTCGCGGTCGCCACGTGCGCCGGCGCGCTCCTCGGCGCGTCGTGGGCGCGCGATCGCAGGCGCCGCGCCGAGACGCTCGCGCAGGTCGCACGCGTCAACGCCCTCGAGCGCGGCCTGTATCTCCGCGACAACCCGGAGCGCGAGGCGGCCGGCGATCTCGTGGGGACCGTCGTCGCCGGGCAGTACAAGATCCGCCAACGCATGGGCTCGGGCGCGAGCGGCGTCATCTACGAGGCCGTGCGCAGCGCCGACGGCGTTCCGGTCGCGATCAAGCTCCTCCGCGCCGCCGCCGCGCACGACGCCGTCGCGTCCGATCGTCTTCGCCGCGAGGCCGAGGCGCTGGGCCTGGCGTGGCATCCCAACGTCGTCGAGGTCCTCGATCACGGTCACCTGGCCGACGGCACGTCGTACATGGTGATGGAGCTCCTCGCCGGCGAGTCGCTCGCCGCGCGCCTCAAGACGAAGGGCCGCCTCACGCCCGCCGAGCTCCTGCCGTTCGCGCTGCAGATCGCCGACGCGCTCGGGGCGGTTCACGCGGCCGGGGTCGTGCATCGCGACGTGAAGCCGTCGAACATCTTCCTCTGCCCCATTCCGGGCGATCCGCACACCGAGCGCGTGAAGGTGCTCGACTTCGGCATCGCGCGCGTCGAATGGGAGGAGACGCGCATCACGAACATGGGCTCGGCGGTAGGAACGCCGGGGTACATGTCGCCCGAGCAGGCCGAGGGCGGCACGGTCGACGCGCGCAGCGATATCTTCGCGCTCGGCGCGGTGCTCTACGAGTGCCTCACCGGCGAGCCGCCGCCAACGTCGCCGAGCGAGCTATGGCGTCAACCGTCGATGGCCCCGGGCGTCGCCGAGAGCGGCGTGCAGAGCGTCGTCATCCCGCCGGACTGGAAGAAGATCATCTCGCGCGCCGTCGCGCCGGCCGCCGAGGACCGCTTCCAAGACGCACGCGCCTTCACGAACGCGCTCCGCGGCGTCGCCGGTGCGGACGCGGTCAGCCTGCCGCCGGGCGCGCTGGGGGAGTCGTGACGTCGCACGTTGCGCCCGTCTGCCCCGCCTCGCAACGACCCGTGAGGCGCAGGCGGTTCGCCGCGAAGAGCGAGTAGCCGAGGTCGAGAATGCTCGAGACTCCGGGCAATCGGCTCACCGCCACCGCTCGCTCGAAGCCGACCGCCGCGTAGAGCCTGCGAAAGACCTCCACGCCATCGATGAGCTCGCCGCTCGGCAAGCGCGCACGGATGCGCTTCATCATGTCGTCCATCGTGAGCCCGAGCGTGGCGGGATCGAAGGTTCCCGACGCGATGTCGGTGAATCGGATGCGCGCGCGCCGGTCCAACCGTTGCAGCATCGAGATCTCGCGCATGCAGAGCGGGCACGCGCCGTCGTAGAAGACCTCGACCTCGAAATCGCTCGCCATGTTGTCCATATGTTGTCCAAGTATTGTTCGCGCCGCGCCATTTGGCAAGGTGCGAGCTATCGTTCCCGGGTGAAATCGATGCCTAGCTCGCGCGTTCGTCGTCCGTCCCTCCTCATCTCTCTACTGGCGGTCCTTTCGCTCATGGTCGGGGCGTGCGCGGGGGCCTCGCCGACGCCCGCGCCAACTCCGCAGCCGCAGCCGCAATACGGTGGGCCGCAGCAATACCCACCGCAGCAGTACCCACCGCAGCAGTACCCACCGCCGTACCCCCAACCGCAGCCGTATCCGCAGCCGTACCCCCAACCGCAGCCGTACCCGCAGCCCCAGCCGCAGCCCCAGCCGCGGCCGAATCCTCAGCCGGGTCCGCAGCGGCCGCTCCTCATCCCGCTCGTGGGGCCTCTCGCGTGGCAGAACGAAGTGCGCGGCGTCCTCGCGGAGCTGATCGCGCAGCTGTCGCCGACCAACGCAGCCCGTGTGCGCGGCATCCCGCTCGTGTTCGATCCGAACCCCAACGAGGTGAACGCGTTCGCGGGGTGTGACGAGAAGGGCGGGCCGTTCTTGGCCGGCACCGAGGGTCTCCTCGAGGCGGTCGACGCCATCGCGCAGACGAGGGCGACCGACGAGCTCTACGGAACGAGCACCTACGAGCAGTACTCGAGCACCGTCATCCCGCAGATCGTGAAGAGCGACAAGGCGAGCCCCGCGCTCCCGCTCGGCATCATTCCGATGAACGTGCTCGCCGATCCGCGGAGGCTCTCGCGGGCGCACGAGATCTACGACGACATCGTGGCGTTCACGTTCGGCCACGAGCTCGCGCACCACTACCTCGGGCACACAGGCTGCGCGAACGGGCAGGCGCCGGGCAACGGGCCCAGCCCCGCGCTGCTCGCCAACATCGCGACGAACCTCCTCCCCGGCCTGAACCAGCCGAACGAGGTCGCCGCCGACGGCGCGGGGTGCATCAATGTTCTCGACACGGGTCGCGCGCGCATGCAGATCGGCTTTCGCTGGACGGAGGCGGGCGGCCTCGCGCTCCTCGACTACTTCGCGCGCATGGAACGAGCCGCAGGCGTCTCGCCGCTGAACCCGATCGGCTTCCTCCGCAGCCACCCCAATCCGGCGTTCCGCACCCCGATCGTGCAGGCCGTCGCGCGGACGTGGTGGCTCCAGCACCCGGGTTGAGCCGCTAGGACGCCGACCCTACGGACCGGTCACGCTGCCGACGAAGTCGACGAGCGGGCCTGCGCTGGTGCAGACGCGCTTGATCGCGCCCGAGCCGTCGAATGGCACGGCGTAGATTCCGTTCACGCCCTTGTAGATCCCGGCGCTCACGTAATAGACGCCGTCGGGCGTCATCGCGCCGCCGTGGAAGAAGCCGTCGCCCGGATCGAAATTGAAGACGAGCGCGAGGCCGGTGCCGTCCGGCTTGAGCTTCCAGGCAGGCCCCATCATCCCGGGCGTGTAGATGTCCTGCGGCGGGACCTTGAGGAAGGCGATCCATTGGCCGTCCGCGGTCCACGAGGGCGACATGTCCGCCTCGGTGTGGATCGGTCCCGGCGGCAGATCGGAGCCCGCGAACGTGTTCGGGATCTTCGCGGCGCCGCCGTCGACGCCGCTGGCGAGATCGAGGCCGTCATAGAAATTGTGGAACGCGACGCGCCCATCGACGCGGTTCACGACGGGATAGTCCGAGTAGCAGTCGGCGTCGCGGTACGAGCTGAAGACGACGCGGTTCGTCCCGTCCGCGTTGGCGGAGTAGATGTCGCATTTGTAGTCGAAGACGATCGACTGCGAGTCGGATCGCCAGTCGTAGCCCACGACGCTGTTGTCGTTCGCGAAGACGAGCGTGTCGACCGGCGCGCCGCCGTCGGTGGGGAGATCGCGGACGTAGAGGTTGCCGGCGATGACGTTGGCGTTGTCGCGCAGGAACATGAGGCGCTTGCCGTCGGGCGAGAGGCGCGGGCGGCGACCGGCGCCGAGCTTCACGTCGGTGGAGCCGTCGCCTTTGACGACCCAGAGCTCGCCGTCGGTCTTGGGTCCGCCGTCGGGGAGAGGGATCGGGTAGCGGCTGTAGTAGATGCTGCCGACGTTGGGGATCGTGCTGCACGGGAGGGAGGAGTCGGGGCCGGAGTCGGCGTCGGCACCGGCGTCGGTCGCGGAGTCGGCGTCGGCACCGGAGTCGGCCGCGGAGTCGGAGCCGGCGTCCGCGTCGGAGCCGGTGGCCGTGTCGGAGGCGGCGTCGGTGACCGCGGAGTCGTTGGCGTCCGGCGGCGGGGTGACGTCGTTGGTCGTCGTGTCGGTCGCGGCGTCGAGGGGAGGAGAGGTGTCCGTGGACGCGTCGCCGCCTCCGGTGACAGGGTCATCCCCTCCGCACGCGGCCGCAGCGGCCATGAACGACGAAACGATCACGCAAGCGCCGACGATACGTTTCACCCTAGAAGTATTGCACCGCCTGGGGAAATTGGAACTTTTGCGGTCAAACGACGCGCAGGCTCTTGCCGACGAGGAGCTCGTTGTGGCTTCCGACGCGGTATCCTTGAAGATCCATCGTCACGTACGAGAATCCGTAGCGCTTGCCGGCCTCTACGATCGCGTCCTTGTGATCGAAGGCGCTCGTGAGCTCGTCGCGCGCGACCTCGATGCGGGCGAGCGCTTTGTCGTTCGATGGATCGAGGCCGTGCCAGCGGACGCGCACCTGGCGTAGGCCCATGCGACGGAGATCGGCCTCGAGCGCGGCGATCTGCGCGAGGCGTTCGCGGGTGACGCGCGTGCCGAACGGGATGCGGCTCGAGAGGCACGCCGACGCGGGCTTGTCCCAGATGCTCATGCCGAGCGCGAGCGCGCCGTTCCGGACGTCCTCCTTCGTGAAGCCGAGCTCGACGAGCGGGCTCCTGACGCCGGCGTTCTTCGCGGCTTCGAGGCCGGGGCGGTAGTCGCCGAGATCGTCGGCGTTGGTGCCGTTGACGACGTTGGGGATGCCCCACTCGCGGCTCTTCAGCGCGCTGATGCGATAGAGCTCGCTCTTGCAGTGGAAGCAGCGGTCGGGGTTGTTCGCCTGGTAGCTCTCGTCGTCGATCTCGTGCGAGTCGACGAGGACGTGCTTGGCGCCGATCTGGCGCGCGACCGCTTCGGCCGCCTCTTTTTCGAAGGGCGCCAGGCTCGGGCTCACCGCCGTCATGCCGACGGCCTTCTCGCCGAGGACCTTGTTCGCGACCGCGAGGACGAACGCGCTGTCGATCCCGCCGGAGTAACAGACGAGGACGGCGCCCATGTCGCCGAGGAGCGCTTCGAGGCGCGCGAGCTTCGGATCCGCCATCATTTCGAGCTTTCCAGGAGGTTCTAGCACGCGGCGGGCGCGGCCGCTCGGGCGGCGAGGAGGTCGAGGCGCTCTTCGATGGCGCGAAGGCCGAGCTGGCCTTTGTAGACATAGAGCGCGCTGGGGTGCGCGTCGCCGAGGACCTCTTCGCTCACGCGCAGGCGCGAGCTGACCGCGAAGAGCACGCGCGCGGCGAGCCCTTTTTCGACGAGCTCGACGCGGCGCCACACCGCGTCGCGCGACCAGTAGCCCATCACTTCGAGGTGCACCTTCGCGCCGTTCTTTTCGAACACCAAGTCCGGCACGCACACGCCGACGCCGGGCAAATCGAGGACGTCGGCGGAGGGAGAGACGCGCCAGCCGGAGCGCTCTTCGTTCCACGCGGCGACCAGCGTGGCGACCTCGTCGGGAAGCGCGAGGTCGGAGGTCGGGGTCGTCACCGCTCCTCCTTCGAGACGAAAAAGAAGCGGCTCGCGCTTCTGTCCCCATCGCACGTCGGCCTCGAGGCGGAAGCGATCGCAGCCCTCGAGCACGGGCACGACGAGCGCGAGCTGGAGGCCGTACTTCGTGACCGAGTCGAACAGGCTGAACGGGCCGTCGATCGCGATGCGAAACGAGTGCGGCGAGGGGAGGCGCTCGACCTGGAAGAGGAGCCGCAGGAACTTGAGGCGCCGGAAGAGCGCCCGCACGGCCCCCGCCGACGCGCACGTGACCTCGACGGTCAGCTTGACCGCGCGCAGCAGCACCGCCTGCGCTTGGGCGTGCTCCCACGCCTCGACGAGCGCGCGCGGTGTCGGCGCCGTGAACGCGCGGAGCTCGTGCGCCTCCCGAAGATCCGCGAAGAGCGCCCGCTCGGTCGCCGCCGCGTCGAGGCCGTGCGCCTGTGCGATCTCCGCCACGATCGCCGCGCGGTCGAACGCGCGGACCTCCGAGGTACGGCGGACCTCCGCGGCACGTGTAAAAAGCGCCTTTCGTAGCGCGGCCGGGTCGGCCGACGCGTCCGCGTCGAGCTCGCAGCGATCGAGCGCGAGCTTCACGAGGCCGTCCTTCAAGCGTCGATCACGCGCGCCCGCGTCGAGCGCCGCGAGCGCCGCGTCTACCTCGCCGCGCGATCGACCTACGTGCGCTTCGACGATCGCCACGATCTGCGCCGCCAGCTCCGAGGCGCGCGCGCGACCGTCGTCGTCGAGCTTCACCAGCACGAGCTCGCCCTTCTTGCGTCGCGCGTTCACGAGGTCAGCGGTAAGCACTGTGCTCGCGCCTCCTCTCGCTCGTGAAGGTCTCGCCGGTGCGCGCGGTGACGAGCTCGTAGAGGACGGCGCGCTTGCCCTCCTTCTTGCGCAGCACGCGCCCGAGGCGCTGCACGTGCTCGCGCACCGAGCCGCTCCCGGAGAGGACGACGGCGACGTTCGCGTCGGGGACGTCGATGCCCTCGTTCAGCACCTTCGACGTGACGACGGCGGCGTAGGTGCCGGCAGAGAGTCCGGCGAGGATCTCGGAGCGCTCGCGCACCTTCGTCTGGTGCGTGATGACCGGCAACAGGAAGCGCCGCGCGATCGCATACGCGGTGGCGTTGTCTTGCGTGAAGACGATCGCGCGATCGCGGCGGTGGTCGTGGAGGAGCTGCTCGAGGGTGTCCAACTTGGCCGACGCGGCGAAGGCGAGCTCGCGCTGCCGACGGTATCCGGCCATCGCGCGGCGACCGGCGTCGCTCATGCTGCTGCGCATGATGAAGTCGCTCCAGCCGGCGGGGCTGCCCATGCGGATGCCCTGATCGACCACGAATTCTCGGTAAATCGCGCGTTCGCGATCGTGCTCGTCGCGCTCCTCCGCGGTGAGCTCCACCTCGATGTGCTCGACGTCGTAATCGGCGAGGTAGCTGCCCGAGAGCTCGACGATGTCTTTGCGGTAGACGATCGACCCGATGAGCGAGTCGAGCTCCGCGTCGCGGCCGTCGGCGCGCTCGGGCGTCGCAGTGAGGCCGAGGCGAAACGGCGCGAGGCACGCGCGCGCGGAGAGCGCGTAGGCGGCGCCGGGCAGGTGATGACACTCGTCGAACACGACGAGGCCGAATCGCGCGCCGAGGTGCTCCATGTGGATGAAGGCCGAGTCGTACGTGGTGACGGTGAGGGGGTGGACGTCGTGCTCGCCGCCGCCGACGAGGCCGATGGGGGCGCCGAACGTCGTCGTCAGCAGATCGAACCACTGGCGTACGAGATCGAGCGTCGGCGCGACGACGAGCGTGCTCCGGCGCTTGGCGTCGATCGCCATCATCGCTACGTGGGTCTTGCCTGCGCCGGTCGGCAGCACGACGACGCCGCGCCCGCGCGCCGCGTTCCAGGCCGCCAGCGCCTCGGTCTGGAACGGGCGCGGCTCACGACGAACGCGCGCTCCGCTCGCGAGCTGTTCGTACCGCCGCGCGCCGTCCTCGTACGGCACCTTCGCGCGCACGAGCGACAGAACGATCTCCGCGTAGTCGACGGCGGCGGCGCGGTGGCACCCGGTCCGCTCGTCCCACATGCACGCGGACGGCAGCGCGAGCCCTTGCGGCGCATCGCGAAGCTCGATCGTGCCGGACGCGAACGCGAGGGAGACCATTCCGAGAGCGGATCTAGCATGGAGATCGTCCGAGCTCCCACCCCGGGGCACGCTACGCTGCAGCGCCATGCGCTCCCGATTCCTCCACCCGAGCCTCGACGCCGCGCCGCCGCTCCGCGCGGAGGTCAAGATGACGTTCGGCGACGACGAATTTCGCCTGTCCGCGGAGGTGCCTGCCGAAGGGGCGCGACCACGTCACGTGCTCCCGATGCTGCGCGACCTCACCGAGGAGGTCGTCGGCCGCGCGGTCGTCGCCAGCGAGGCGGAGGGACGGCCGATCTCGTGCAAGGCAGGCTGCGGCGCGTGCTGCCGCCAGCTCGTGCCGCTCAGCCAGACCGAGACGTACGTGCTCCGCGAGCTGGTCCTCGACCTGCCGGCTGCGCGCCGCGAGGTCATCGAACGTCGCTTCGCCGACGCCCGCGTGAAGGTGGAGGCGGCGGGGCTCTTGGATACGCTGCTCGAGCCGCGACGCCTCGAAGGAAAATCGGACGGCGAGTTCGAGTCGTTCCACATGCGCTATTTCAATCTCCAGATTGCGTGCCCGTTCCTCGAGGACGAGTCGTGCTCCATTCACCCCGAGCGCCCGCTGATCTGCCGGCAGTACCTGGTGACGAATCCTTCCGAGGCGTGCTCGACGCCGAGCGCCCCTACCATCTCGAAGCTGCTGCTCGCCGCCAACCCCGACGTGGCGATGACGCAGGCGACCGGCGATCCCGAGAGTAAATTCGACTGGGTCCCGCTCGTCGTCGCGCTCGAGTGGTCGGAGCTCCACCCGGAAGCAGAGGAAGGGGTGCCCGGCACGGAGCTCCTGGACAGGACGTTCCGCGCGCTCCAGGCGACCGCGCGTCGCCCCGCATCCAAGCTGAAGACGCGACCGCGATCGAAGTCGAAGAGGTGACGCGTCAGGGTGGCTTTGGGCGTACCCTGCCCGCCGCGAGCGTGCGCCCGAAGCGCGACGCACGCCGTTTTGCCGCCGAAAACGCACGCGCTGAGGCGTGCGCTCTCTGACGGCCCAGTCAAGAATGCGCGTCATCGCCTCGATCGCACCGCAAGCAACGAATGGCACGAACGTTGCTGAGTAGCGAGCCGATGCGCGCTCGCTTTCCTTTGCTCTTCCTGTTCCCGGTCTCCTCATGGTGCATCGCAGTGGCGTGCGGGGGCAGGATCGCCGATCCGCCCGGCGCGTCCCAAGACGCGACGCAAGCTGCGCCCGCACCAACGTCGACGTCAACCGTGCCCGGGACCACGCCGGGCGCGCCTCGTTCGACGGAGGCGGAAGCCGGCCCGCCTCCCGCTCTCGGCGTGACGGCAGATGCATACTGCACACACGTCGAGGCCGCGTTCGACGCGCTCCTTTCGCGGTGCTGTAGCGCCGGCGAGCGCGCCGAGAGGGAGCCTCCCGACTTTGCCGCGGAACGCGTCGCGAGGTGCAGAGCCCATCTCGGGCGTCCACGTTTCATCGACCGCGGCTCTCCCGCGTGCTGGGCCGCCCTCGACGCCGTGATCTCCGGCGCGGCGTGCACCACCGTGGGAGACGCGTTTGGAGCGGTGATCTGGGATGCTCGCATACGGGCGCCGTGCGGCTCGGCCTACGAGGGGATCGCGGACCTAGGTCAGCCCTGCCTCGTCCACGACGAGTGCAAGCCCGGCCTCGCGTGCGTCGGCTACGACGTCGCGGCGTCTCCACCTCATGAGGGGCGCTGCGCCGCCCCAGCCGCAGCGGGCCACACGTGCGGCGCGGCCGTGAGCGGCGGCAACGTGGTCGCCACGTTCGGCGCTCACCCCGAGTGCGCTCCTGACGCCGACTGCTTCGACGGCGCGTGCAAGCCCCGCCTCGCTCTCGGCGCCAAGTGCGTGCGCTACGATGAGGTCTGCGTCGACGGCGCCATCTGCATCGGCCAGAAGTGCGTTGCTGGCGCGCCGGGCGGCCCAGGAACCCCGTGCGAGCGTCCGGACAATTGCATCGCACCCATGATGTGCAACTTCTCCCTCGGTGCACCGCGCGTTTGCGAGGGCTTGCTGTCGGCCGGCCGCCAGTGCGACTTCCCCGGGGAGTGCGCCGGGACGTGCTCCTATCCCGACGGCGGGCCTAACGTCTGCGTCTCGCTCTGCGGCTCCCGCTGAGCGACGTTCCGTCGTACCCTTCGGGCCCATGAATCTCCGTCCCGCGCTCGCCTTGGCCTTCTTCCCCATCCTCGCGGCCGCGTGCGGAGAGACGCCTCCGCCCGTCGCGCCGATCGCGCCGCCCGTCACCACGCCGCCGCCCGTCACCACGGCGCCACCGGTCGCCACCAAGCCACCGCCGCGCGCCGACGCGAGCCTCGCGCACCGCAGCGCGCTCTTCGCCGATCCCGACCACGCGCTCGCCAAGATCAGCCCCGACGGTAAGCGCCTCGCGTTCCTCGCCCCGGTGGACGGCGTGCTCAACGTGTGGGTCGGATCGGCCGACGACGTCGCCACCGCCAAGCCGGTCACGCAAGACAAAAAGCGCGGCATCCGTCGCTACGAGTGGACGTTCACGGGCGACCACCTCCTCTATTTGCAGGACAAGGACGGCGACGAGAACTGGCACATCTTCGCGGTCGATCTGAAGGCCAACGCGACCAAGGATCTGACCCCCATCGACGGCGTGAACGCCGAGATCGGCGGCCTCAGCCACCTCGTCCCCGGCAAGGTCGAGGTCGGCCTCAACGATCGCGACAAGCGCTACCACGACGTCTACGACGTCGACATTCGCACCGGCGAGCGCAAGCTCGTTCAGAAGAACGACGGCTACGCGGGCTTCCTCACCGACGACCACTTCAAGGTGCGCCTCGCGATGAAGCCGCTGCCCGACGGCAGCACCGAGATCCTCGCCCCCGCGCCGAAGGGCGAGTGGAAGTCGTGGTCGAAGGTCCCGATGGAGGACACGCTGACCACCGATCCCCTCGACCTCGACAAGGCCGAGAAGAACGTCCTCATGAAGGACAGCCGCGGTCGCGACACCTCCGCGCTCCTCTCGGTGGATCTGGCGACGGGGAAATCGACGGTCGTGGCGGAGGACCCCAAGGTCGACGTCGGCGACGTCCTCCGTCACCCGACCGAGAAGCGCGTCGAGGCGGTGCGCTTCACCTACGATCGCGCGCGCTGGAAGGTGCTCGACCCGTCGCTCGAGAAGGACTTCGCCGCGCTCGCCACGGTGGCGGACGGCGACCTCCAGATCTTGAGCCGATCGCTCGACGAAAAGCGCTGGATCGTCTCGTACATCCTGTCCGACGGGCCGGTCCGCTACTACCGGTACGATCGCGACACGAAGAAGGCGACGTTCCTCTTCACGAATTCCAAGGCGCTCGAGTCGCTCGAGCTCGCGAAGATGCACCCGGCGATCATCAAGTCCCGGGACGGGCTCGATCTCGTGAGCTACCTCACGCTCCCCAAGGCGACCGATCCCAAGGTGAGCGGCCGCCCCGATCACGCGCTGCCGATGGTGCTCTTCGTGCACGGCGGCCCGTGGGGGCGCGACGACTACGGCTTCAACCGCTACCACCAGTGGCTCGCGGGCCGCGGGTACGCGGTGCTCAGCGTGAATTTCCGCGGCTCCACCGGCTTCGGGAAGGGCTTCGTGAACGCCGGCAACAAGGAGTGGGCGGCGAAGATGCACGACGATCTCCTCGACGCCGTCGACTGGGCCGTCGCGCAGAAGATCGCCGATCCGACGAAGGTCGCGATCATGGGCGGCAGCTACGGCGGGTACGCGACGCTCGTGGGCCTGACGTTCACGCCCGAAAAATTCGCGTGCGGCGTCGACATCGTCGGCCCGTCGAACCTCGTCACGCTCCTGGCGAGCATTCCGCCGTACTGGGCCGCCGAGCTCGATCAGATGTCCAAGCGCGTCGGCGATCCTCGCACCGACGACGGCAAGAAGCTCCTCACCGAGCGCTCGCCGCTGACGCGCGTGGGCAGCATCCAGAAGCCGCTCCTCATCGGACAGGGCGCGAACGATCCGCGCGTGAAGCAAGCCGAGAGCGATCAGATCGTGAAGGCGATGCAGGACAAGAAGATCCCCGTCACCTACGTGCTCTTTCCCGACGAAGGGCACGGGTTCGCGCGGCCGGTGAACCGGACGGCGTTCAACGCGGTGGCCGAGGCGTTCCTCGCCCAGTGCCTCGGCGGTCCGTACGAGCCGGTGGGCGACGACTTCAAGGCGTCGACGATCACGGTGCCGGCGGGCGCGGACCAGGTCGTGGGGATCGGCGAGGCGCTACCGAAGAGGTAGGGGGCGCGCGGTCGATGGGGCAACGCGCCGCGAATGTCCAGGAACTGGCCTTTGCGGCGCCCGGGGTTAGCCTCTACCCATGCTTTCCTGCACGCGCTTCGTGAACCCGCTTCTTTTGGCCCTCTTCGCCGCCGCCTGTTCGGCGAAAACGAACCACCCCGCGGCGGCCGAGACGTCGAGCGGAAACGTCGCCGGCGGAGGTCACGGCAGCAGCGGATCGGCCGGTGACGGTGGCACGCTTGGCGACGGCGGCAGGCTCCCCGATGGGGGCTCGTGCACGACGTTGCTCCTGACGAGCGCGCCGATCGTGAGCCAGCAGCAGGTGGCTGAGGCGGTGCCGGTGCCGATCGGAGGCATCATCACGGACGGGACGTATTCCCTGACGAAGGACACCATGTATACGGGTCCTGGCGGCTCAACGAACGTGACGGGCGTGACGCTGCAAGAGATCCAGGCGTTCGCGGGGACGGCGGTGCAAGTTCACTCCAAGGCGCCGTCGCCGGCCGTCGAGGTCGAGGCGAGCGGGACGTTCGTCACGTCGACGGTCACAAACGACGCGGGCACCGCGGGTGGATTTTTGGTGACCTACACGTTCACGTGCCCGTCCGCGGGGGTCACGGCGCGAAACTATTCGGTCGTGAGCGGGACGACGATCCTCGAGTTCGTGGGCGCGAACGAGGTGCTGACGTACACGCTGCAGTGACGCGCACGCGCCGCTTGCGCGGAGGTCGAATACTGATAATCTGTTCAGTATGTCTGCCGCGCTCGATACTCTCCTCGCCGAGCTCGGCTCGCGCGTCTCGCACGCTTCGGAGATCGCCTCGTTCCTGCGGGAGCCTGCGCCGCTCGCGCTCGGCGGTCCGCTCGACGATGTGCTCCCCGACGGCGGCCTCCCGCGCGGCGTGATCGAGCTCACCGCCTCGCGCGCGCTCGGTGGGGCGACGAGCGTGGCCCTCTCCGCCATCCGCGCGGCGCAGGCGAAGGACGCGCGGGCGTGGTGCGGGTGGATCGATCCAGAAGGGTCGCTCTACGCGCCGGGCCTCGCGCGCGCGGGCGTGGATCTCGCGCGGCTGCTCGTCGTAAGGCCGCCGCGCGCGGAGCTCGGGCGGATCGCCGTGAAGGTCGCTGGCGCGCGCGCGCTCGACGTCTTGGTCGTCGACATGGACGCCTGCGACGGGCGAAGGGCGCCTCCGCCTTCTCTCGAACGTCACGCGTCGCGACGCGCGATCGAGCCGGAGGTGATCGTGCGAAAGCTCGCGCTCCTCGCGGAGGAAGGGGGCGCGCGCGTGCTCTTGATCACCGACAGCGATCGGCCGCGTCGCGCGCAGTGGCCGGTGGCGCTGCGCCTCGAGCTGACGCGCGGGCCCGAGAGCCTGACGGTGCGCGTCGCGAAGGACAAGCGCGGGCGCGTGGGGCTCAAGAAGACGCTCGGATGGCGTCCGGGCGTCGGCACCGGCGGCTTGGGGGTCGTGGCATGATCGCGCGCGCTCGCCGCATCCTCGCCGTGGTCCTTCCGCGCGTCCGCCTCGAGATCGCGCGCGAGGCGGACGCGTCGCTCGCAGGGGGTGACGGGGTCATCGCGCTCGTCGTCGCGCGGCCGGGCGGGGCGGTGAAGGACGAGCGCTCGCTCCTCGGCAACACGAAGCTCGACGAGGTGTCGCCGGAGGCGTACGCGCAAGGCGTCCGATCAGGAAGCACGATCGCCGCCGCCCGCGCGCGCGCCGCGAGCCTGTCGGTGCGCGTGGTGCACGAAGGGGCTGTGGCCGCGGCGCTGGCGCGTCTCGCGGAGGCGCTCCTCGCGTTCGGCGCGACGACGTCGATGTCCGCGCAAGACGGCGCGTCTCGAGCTTCTCGAGCGTGGTCGAAACAAGACGCCAAACAAGACACGTGCGTGTGGGTCGACGTGACGGGGTGCGCGCACCTGCACGGCGGCGAAGAAGCGCTGGCGAACGCGCTCCTGTCGCGCGTGCGCGCGCTCGGTCACGCGTGCCGCGTCGGGGTGGCGGACGGTCCGCGCATCGCCGCGCAAATCGCCTGGTATTCGCGCGTGGACGTGACGCGCGCGGCGCCCGGTGATGGCGCGCGCGCGATGGCCCCGCTGCCGGTGTCGGCGCTCCCTCTCGACGACGAGACGCTCCGCTGGCTCACGAGCACCGGCCTCCGCAAGGTGGGAGACGTGCAAGCCCTCCCGCGCGCAGGGCTCGGCGTTCGTCTGGGCCCGAACGCGGCGGAGGTGCTGGAGCTCCTTCGCGGAGACGATCGCGCGCCGCTGACTCCGTACGTACCGCCCGAGGTGCCGGAGGAGAAGGTCGATCTCGAGTACGGCGTGACGAGCACCGACGCGCTCGTCTTCGTCGCCAAGCGCCTGTCGACGCAGCTCGCCGCGCGCCTCGAAGGTCGCGGGGTAGGGGCCACGCGCATCGAGCTCGTCCTCAAGCTCGATCGCGCGCTCGTAAAAGAGGGGCCGCCGGTGCGCACGATCGCCGTCGCGCTCCCGGTGCCGCTCGTGCACGAGGACGAGCTCCTCGCCGTGCTGCGCGCGAAGCTCGAGTCGTTCACGGTCGACGCTCCGGTGCTCGGCGCCGCCCTCCGCGCTCCGGAGCTCGCCCCGCGCGGCGCGCAGGCGCTCGATCTGTTCGTCCCCGAAGCGAAGGCCGAGCGCGCGCTCCCGCGCCTCGTCGCCGAGCTCGTGGCGGAGCTGGGGGAGGGTACGGTGGGCCAGCTCGCGCTCACGAACCGCTGGTCGCCGCTCGATCGCGCGGTGCTCCTTCCGTACGGCGCGCGCGCGGAAAAATCACCGCGCCTCGCGTCGCTCCAGCACATGGAGCGCGGGTCGGTCGAGCCGACGCGCATCCTCGCGCAGCGAAAGCCCCTCGCGTCGTCTCCGCGCGTCACGATCACGCGCCGCCTCGAAGCGATCGAGTGGTGGAAGAAGGGGTTCGCGCGAACCGACTACGGTCACGCGTGGCTGGAGGCGGCAGGCGCGACGGCGTGGGTGGAGATCGCACGCACGGGGCCTGACGCGACCGCGACCGCGACCGGGCTCACGACCGAGCCGATCGCGTCGCTGCGCGGGTGGGTGGATTGAGCTCGCACCACGTGCGAGCGACGTTCACGGAGTGCTGACGTCGAAGCGATCGAGCATCATCACCTTGGTCCATGCCTTGATGAAGTCCTGTACGAACTTCTGCTTGCCGTCCTCGGCCGCGTAGACCTCTGCGATCGCGCGGAGCTCGGAGTGTGAGCCGAAGACGAGGTCGACGGGCGTAGCCGTCCACCTGGCCTTCCCGTTCGTCCGATCGACGCCCTCGTAGAGCCCCTCGGAGCCGGCGGCCTTCTTCCACTGGGTCGACATGTCGAGCAGGTTGACGAAGTAGTCGTTGGTGAGTGTGCCGGGCCGGCTGGTGAAGACACCATTCTTCGAGTGTGCGGCGTTGGCGTCGAGCACCCTGAGGCCGCCGATCAGCGCCGTCATCTCAGGCACGGTGAGGGTGAGCAGGTTGGCCCGCTCGACGAGCATCTCGAGAGGCGGCATGCGGTTACCGGCGCCGTAGAAGTTGCGGAACCCGTCGGCCTTGGGCTCGAGCACCGCGAATGACTCCACGTCCGTCTGGTCTTGCGTAGCGTCCGTTCGCCCAGGCGTGAACGCCACCGGGACGTCGAATCCACCGGATTTTGCCGCTTGCTCGACGGCCGCCGAGCCACCGAGCACGATGAGATCGGCGAGCGACACCTTGATTCCGTCGGCGCGCTTGTTGAAGTCTTTCTGGATCTCCTCGAGCTTGCCGGTCACCTTGGCCGACTCCTCGGGATCGTTCACGGCCCAGTCCTTCTCGGGCGCGAGGCGAATGCGGCCGCCGTTGGCGCCGCCACGCTTGTCGGTGCCTCGGAAGGAGGCGGCCGAGGCCCACGCCGTTCGAACGAGCTCCGCTCCGGTGAGCCCCGAGCCGAGGATCTTCTTCTTGAGCGCCTTGATGTCGCCGTCTCCGACGACCTTGGGGCCAACCGCAGGAATCGGGTCCTGCCAGGACAGCGCTTCTTGAGGGACTTCGCTGCCGAGGTAGCGCGACCGAGGACCCATGTCGCGATGCGTGAGCTTGAACCACGCCTTGGCGAACGCGAGCTCGAACTCCTTGGGGTTGTCGAGGAAGCGCTTCGTGACCTTCGCGTAGTTGGGGTCGGTCTTGAGCGCGATGTCGGTCGTGAACATGATCGGCGCGTGACGCTTGGTGCTGTCGTGCGCGTCGGGGACCGTGCCGGCGCCCTTTCCATCCTTGGGAATCCACTGCGTCGCGCCGGCCGGGCTCTTCGTTTGGACCCAGTCGTACTGGTAGAGGTTCTTCAGGTAGTCGAGCGAGAATTGCGCGGGCGTCGACGTCCAGGCGCCCTCGAGCCCGCTCGTGATGGCGTCCTTGCCGACCCCGGTGCCGCAGGTGTTCTTCCAGCCCATTCCCTGCGCTTCGACGCTCGCGCCCGCGGGCGCCGCGCCGACGCACTTGGCGGGGTCGGCGGCGCCGTGCGCTTTGCCGAAGCTGTGGCCGCCCGCGATGAGCGCCACGGTCTCCTCGTCGTTCATGGCCATTTGCCCGAACGCCTCGCGAATGTCCCTGGCCGACGCCGCGGGATCGGGCTTTCCGTTGGGTCCCTCGGGATTGACGTAAATCAAGCCCATTTGGACGGCGCCGAGCGGCTTCATCAGCTTGCCGTCCGGCGTGTGCCGCTCGTTCGCGAGGAACTTGTGCTCGGGTCCCCAATAGACGAGGTCGGCTTCCCACTGGTCACGCCGACCGCCGGCGTATCCGAACGTCTTGAACCCCATGGACTCGAGCGACACGTTCCCCGTGAGGACCATGAGGTCGGCCCAGCTAAGGCTCTTGCCGTACTTTTGTTTGACCGGCCAGAGCAGGCGCCGCGCCTTGTCGAGGTTGGCGTTGTCCGGCCAGCTGTTCAGAGGCTCGAACCGCTGCTGACCGCCCCCCGCGCCGCCGCGCCCGTCGGTGATCCGGTACGTACCGGCGCTGTGCCACGCCATGCGAATGAAGAACGGGCCGTAGCTTCCGTAGTCGGCCGGCCACCACGCTTGCGACGTCGCCAAGACCTGCGCGATGTCTTTCTTCACGGCCTTGAGGTCGAGCTTCTTGAACCCCTCGGCGTACTTGAAGTCCTTGCCCATCGGGTCCGACTCGGCGGCGTGCTGACGAAGCGGCGAAAGGTCCAAGCGCTCGGGCCACCAGAACTGATTGTTCGGCGCCTGCGCGCGCGCCTCTTTTCCAGGCTCCGGCTTGGGCTCTGTCGACGTGACCACGAGCCCCTTCGCGGCCTCCGGGGCGCGCGGGCCTGGCCCCGCGCAGGCCGTGACCGCGCAGGCCGTGACCGCAAACAGCACCGCGTGCTTAAGGTTCAACTTTCTCGATACGTTCATGTTCGTCGTCTCCTGCGTCCGCCCCCGAGGGGCGCCGCCGTTGTCTCTTTCTCTCGTTTGCAGTGCGCGCAGAGCCCACGCACCTCGACCTGCGCATCGACGATGGTGCCGAACTTCTTTACGGCGTTGGGCAGTCGGAGGGCGTTCAGCTCTTCACTCTCGAAGTCGCGCACCGACCCGCAGGCCACGCAGACGTAGTGGTGGTGCCGGTCGAGGTTCACGTCGAAGCGAACGGCGTCCCTGTTGGGCCCGAGCGTCGTCAGTAGCCCGAGGTCGCGGAGCATCCACAGCGTCCGGTAGACCGTATCGAGCGACATCGTTGGCACGCGCTCCTGCACCGCTCGGAACAGCGTCTCGGCGTCCGGGTGCTCCTCGGTCGTCGCGAGCTCTCGGCAGATCTCGAGTCGCTGGTGGGTCAGCTTCACGCCCGCCTCCCGGACTACGGACGTCAGGTGGGCAAGCCTCTTCTGGCTGCGGGTCATTTCCGAGTTACGCATCATTCTTATCTTGGAATTATTCTTGAATAGGAACCTAGCGCCATTACCAGGCGATGAAAAGGGGAACCCGAAGGAGCGCGCACCCGCGGCATTCCGCATGCGCTGCGTCCATGCGCAGCGCGACCGTGACGGCGAAAAGGTGGATCAGCTCCGGCGAGGCGGTGCCCCATGAAGACGAGCGCACGAACGCGCCCGCGCATTCAACTCGTCAGGCCGGCCCCTTCGCCTGCGGGCGCGTGCTCCGGCACCACTCGCTCCAGCTGCCGACGTAGAGCGCGGCGCCGGAGAGCCCGGCGATCTCGAGCGCGAGGAGCGTGTGGCACGCGGTGACGCCGCTCCCGCAGTGCACCGTCAGGCTCGACGGCGCCGCGCCGGCGAGGAGGCCTTCGTACATGGCACGTAGCTCGGCGGGGGACTTGAAGCGCCCGTCCTTGCCGAGGTTCTCTGCGAACGGGAGGTTCTTCGCGCCAGGGATGTGGCCGGCGATCGGATCGAACGGTTCGGTCTCGCCGCGGAATCGCTCGCCGCTTCGGACGTCGAGCACGGTCGCCGCGTTCGACGTGCGCCGGGCCTCGATGGCGTCGGCGTCGGCGGTGGGCCACGTCCAACCGTGCTGCGGATGATCCGGAGCCTTCGTGATCTTCGGCGCGGCCTGCTCCTGCGCGAGACCCGCGGCCAGCGCGGCCGCGAAGCCGCCGTCGAGGACTTGCACGCGCGCGTGCCCAAGCGACCGGAGCATCCACCACAGCCGCGTGGCCGCGTTGGCGCCGCCAGCCCCGTCGTACACGACGACGTCGTCGTCTTCGCGAATGCCCCACGCCCCGAGCTGCCGCGCGAAGTCCGCCGCCGTAGGCAGCGGGTGTCGACCGCCGCGGGCAGGATCGTGGCCCTCGCGCTTCGCGGTGGAGAGATCGCGATCGAGATCGGCGTGGATCGCGCCTACGAGATGCCCCGCGGCGTAGGCGTCGGGCCCTGGCCGCGCGTCGAGGAGGACGATCTTGGCGACGCGATCGCGCAGCTGTTCGGGCGAGACGAGAGGAAACACGAGAGGAGACTCCATCGCGCGAGAGCATACGCCAACGGCCGCGCGCGTCCGCCGTGCCGGACAGTGGTGTCCGAAGGATCGGGCACTCGTCCATGATCGCGCGAGAAATGGCAGACTTGCGCGCGTCGGAAATGGGGGAGGGCACGGCATGCTTCTCGCGATCGCCCTCCTCATGAACAAGCTCGACACGGTCGACGCCCTTCGAATCCTCGCGTCCCTCGTCTTATCGTCCGGGGGCTGCGCCCTCTCCACGGCCTCGCCGACCCGCGCCGACGACGGATCCGACGGCGGCGCCAGCGTCGCGTGCACGACGTTCGCGAACGGCGCGCCGCAGATCACCGACCGGGCGACGATTGGGACCATGCCGACGGGGACAGGTGGGATGCTCGTCGACGGCGCGTACTACGCGACAGAGAGCAAGCTCTACGCGGGCGGTTCCGGTGCGGTCGTGCGGACGTCACGCGACGCGTTCATCCTCGCGGGGAGCATGATGGTGGTTCACCAGACCGACGCCGTCGTCGACACCACCGCTACCGCCGTGATCGACGTCGACGGCAGCGCGCTCACGCTCTCGTTCCGCTGCCCGGCGACCTCCCTCGGCGAAACGAAGGCGCTGACCTACACGGCGACGCCGACGACGATCACCTTGTTCGACGCAAAGAAGAACCGCGAGACGACGTACACGAGGCAGTGAGAGCTCGCATCGGCGCGCGCTCTACTTCGCCGGACCACAGCTGTCACTTGACGAACGCGGTCACTGCGACTCAACGCCGGTCGCAGCGCACAACGGCGGAATGAACCGAGAAGCGCGCTCCAGCCACTCGATCAATGAGCGAGCATCATCTGCTGGCGCGCCGGATAGCTCGACGACTTCAACCATCTTCCGGACACTCTTCAAGGGCACGCCCTTCAGCTCCAACTCCTTCTCGGGAGAGGTCATGCTCTCCGTTCGCCGAACCTTCAACAAGGCGAGAAGCCACGCTTCGAGCTTCTGACGCGCAACGCCGCCCACGATTTTCACCTCGGGAAACAGACTCTCTGCCATGGCGATCCCGTCTTGAATCGCAATGGCTCGCAACTCGTCGCCGTCAGTGTCGCGCGAGAACACGAGCGCTGCGCACGCGGACTCTCGCGCATCGAGCACTGCGCCGAGAACATTGCGCGCCTCGGGCGACGCCTTGTTTTTGGGGTTGAGCTTTCGGATGTTTTTCCACTCGACGGCGCCCGCGATCCGCCAGCCTGTCGCTTGTATGTGCCTGCGAATCAGCGCCTCGAGCACCCCCGGCTCTCCTGGCGCTTGGTAAGCGGGGTGCCCTGAGAAGCTCCCAAGCTCGCACCGACCTTCGCCGGCGAAAAAGAGCGATGCCTCGGTCATGGGCGTGCCGTGCCGTCGAGGAGCGGGGCCTCGTCGCTTCCATTCGCGTAGCTGATCCAAAGCTCGCCGGGGGCGTAAACCTTCGCCCGGTCTGCGAAGTTCGGAGTGTCGCTCAGCCGTGTCACCTTGGTGCCCGCGGCCACAGTGCGCGTGACCACCGACACCTCTTCGGGCTTCATCTCGTTGACGACGAGCGGGCTGTGGGTCGCGATGAGGATCTGGGTCGCCTTTGAAGTTTCGCGGAGCGTATCCATCACCTCCGCGATGCGCGCAGGATGGAGTCCATTTTCGGGCTCCTCCACGAGGATGACCGCGGACGGCTGGATATACGGAAGCACGGCGAACGCGAGGTAGTAGAGCAAGCCCTCGCTCATCAGCTCTGCGGAAATCTCCTCGCCGTTCGCGAGCTCGATCGCCATGGCCTTTGTTTGATGATCGGGGTTCTTCAGCCGAACGGACTTCACGTGCGGGAAGAGCTTCTTTACCGCTTCCGTGATCTTCAGAAACGATTGAACGTCCCGGTTGACGAGCGCGTCGTAGACAGCGGCGAGCCCTTCGCCTTTCTCGTCGAAGAAGCCGACGGGCTCGAAGTCCGACAAGAGCCGAGTCGGCGATCGCAGCTTGTCCGGTTCGAAACGCACGAGGTGGGCGCCGGCCAGGGCATGCGCTATTGACCTATGGCTCGGGACACTGGCTAGATGTCGGGCGTTATAGCTCCCATGGGTGAGGGGAGTCACCTTTGCCGAGGGCGTTCCGAACGCCATTTCGATGATCGGCTGCGCGCCGGTTTGTCGACGCATGTAGCCGTCAGCGGAGAATGCCGTTACGGCCGACATGCCACGCTCCGCGCTTTTCTGGAGCGCCAGCTCTGCGGCCCGCGCAGTGTCGGGGTTGACGAGCGATGTCCCAATCAGCTGCACCGCGTGGAGGATCGTGCTCTTGCCGCTGTCGTTCGGTCCAATGAAGGCGTGCAGCGGTGTCAGCCCAATCGAGGCCTTCCGAATGCAGCCGTAGTTTTCAATATCGAGGCGCTCGATCATGGGGGCTCCACCGCCGCGACGGCCCACTGAACGTAGTGCAACTCCCGGCGACAAGTCGACTCCGCTACAAGGGGCGCACGTTCCGCGTCGCGCAGGCTGTGCCGCGCATCAACTGAGCAGAAATCGAACGAAGGACGCGGGTGGGCTTCGTGGCGGTCTTGTCCGCGGTCGCTCGCTGGCGTAGCTGAACGACAGCGTGACAATGGTGCTCGCCGTCAGCGAGCACTTGAAAGCCGGCAAGAGCAGGGTCCTTGCCAGCCAGGTATATACTGATACTATGTTCAGTATATGCCGTACGTCGAGCTCGCGGCCCGATCGCACTTCTCCTTCTTGCTCGCGGCCTCCTCGCCGAAGGAGCTCGTCGACGCGGCGCGCGCGCTCGGTCACGACGCCATCGCCATCGTCGATCGCGACGGCCTCTACGGCATGGTCCGCGCGTGGGAGGCGTGCAAGGAGGCGGGCGTTCGGCTCGTCGTCGGCTGCGAGCTCTCGGTCTCTGCGGACGGCGAGGCCCCGTACCGCACGCTCCTCGTGCACGTCGAGAACCATGCAGGATACACGAATCTCTGCCGTATCCTGACCGAGAGCCACCGCCTCCATCCGAAGGGGCAGGCGCGGGACGAGGTCGGGGTGCCGCGAAACCTCTACGCCGGCGTCCCGCTTGCGTTCGTGTGCGCGAACGCCGACGGGTTGTGGGCGTCGCTCGTGCCGTCCTCCACGGAGGACGGGTGGTCGCTCGAGGACGCAGGCCAAGTCCAAGCGGCGTTCGGCGCGCGCGCGAGCCTCGCCGTTCATCGCCACCTCGACGGAGACGACGACGCGCGCGTCCGTCACGTCGTGGAGCTCTCGCGCACGACGGGGATACCGGTCGTCGCCACCAACGAGGTCCGCTACGCCCGGCGCGAGGAGAAGCCGCTCTTCGACGTGCTCCACTGCATCCGGGAAGGGACGACGCTCGACGCCGCCGGCCGCGCCCTCTCGCCGAACACCGAGGCGTGCCTCAAGTCGCACGCGGAGATGACGCGCGTCTTCGAAGGTCGCCCCGAGTGGATCCTCCGTGCGATCGAGATCGCCGACGCCTGCCGCTTCTCGCTCTCCGAGCTGAAATACCGCTTCCCGAGCGAGCTCGAGGAGCCTGCGTACCCGGGCGAGACGCCGAACGACGCGCTCCGCCGCCTCTCCTACGCCGGCGCGCGCGCCCGGTACGCGTGCGAGGACGGAGGCGACGAGGGGAACGCGATCCCCGCCCGCGTCACTGCGCAGATCGACAAGGAGCTCGAGCTCATCGCCAAGCTCGACGTCGCGCCGTACTTCCTCTCCGTTCGCACGATCGTCGAGATGGCGCGCCGCCGCGACATCCTCTGCCAAGGGCGAGGCAGCGCGGCCAACAGCGCGGTGTGCTTCTGCCTCGGCATCACCGCGGTCGATCCCGCGCGCAGTAGCCTCCTCTTCGAGCGCTTCTTGTCGGCCGAGCGGAACGAGCCGCCCGACATCGATGTCGACTTCGAGCACGAGCGCCGCGAGGAGGTCATCCAGGAAATCTACGAGCGCTACGGCCGCGAGCGCGCGGCGATGGTGAGCGAGATCATCTCGTACCGCGGAAAATCCGCCCTCCGCGAGGTCGGCAAGGTCTTCGGCTTGTCGCTCGAGCAGGTCGATCGCTTGAGCGCGGTGGTCACGCACTGGGACGGCAAAGACGCGATGGTGCCGAAGCGCCTCCGCGAGGCCGGCTTCGACGCGAACGACGCGCGCATCCAGCAAGTGCTCACGATCTCCCAGGCGCTCTACGGGACGCCGCGCCACCTCTCGATCCACGTCGGCGGCTTCGTGCTCTCGTCCACGTCGCTCACGGAGATCGCGCCCATCGAGCCGGCCACGATGCCCGGGCGCACGGTCATCCCGTGGGACAAGGACGATCTCGACACCCTCGGCTTCTTCAAGGTCGACGTGCTCGCCCTCGGGATGCTCACCGCGATCCGCAAAGCGCTCGACTTCATCGGCGACGATTTGGGGAAGGGGAGTGCGATCGATCGCATGGCGCGCATCCCTGCAGAGGATCCGGTCGTCTACGACGCGCTCTGCAAGGCGGACACGGTCGGCGTCTTCCAGATCGAGAGCCGCGCGCAGATGTCGATGCTGCCTCGCCTGAAGCCTCGCACCTTCTACGATCTCGTCGTCGAGGTCGCGATCGTGAGGCCAGGCCCCATCCAGGGCGGCATGGTGCACCCGTACTTGCGCCGTCGCAGCGGCGAAGAGGCGCCCGACTCGCCGCACCCGATCCTCGCGCCGATCCTCGAGCGAACGCTGGGCGTGCCGCTCTTCCAAGAGCAGGTGATGCAGCTCGCCATCGTGGGCGCGGGCTACACCGGCGGCCAGGCCGATCAGCTCCGGCGCGACATGGCGGCGTGGAAGAAGAACGGACGCCTCGAGCGCCACCGCGAGCGCCTCGTCCAAGGCTTCACCGCGCGCGGCGTCGACCAGGAGTTCGCCGAGCGGCTCTACAAGCAGATCCAGGGCTTCGGCGAGTACGGCTTTCCCGAGAGCCACGCCGCGAGCTTCGCGCTCCTCGTCTACGCGAGCTCGTGGCTCAAGGTTCACTACCCGGCGGCGTTCGCGGCGGCGCTCGTGAACAGCCAGCCGATGGGCTTCTACTCGCCGTCGTCCATCCTCGAGGACGCGCGTAGGCACGACGTTCCGGTGCGCGCGATCTGCATCGACAAGAGCATGTGGGACTGCACGCTCGAGGGCGGCGCCATCCGCGTCGGGCTCCGACAGGTGAAGGGGCTCGGAGAGGAGGCCGGTCGTCGCATCGAGGCGTCACGGATCGGCGGTCGGCCGTTCTTGAGCATCGAAGATTTGATCGATCGCGCGCGCCTGAAGAAGAACGAGGTCGAGGCGCTCGCCGAGGCCGGCGCGCTCGAGACGATCCTCGCGGGGCGACGCGAGGCGATGTGGAAGGTCCGCGCGCCGCGCCTCGCCCCCGCGCAGAACGAGCCGCAAGCCGCCCTCTTCGCGGGCGTGGATCTGGGCGACGTCGTCCCCAAGCTCCCCAAGCTCACGCGCACCGAGCAGCTCGTACTCGACTACGAGCGCACGGGCATCTCCGTCGCCGATCATCCGATGCGCATCGCGCGACCTCACCTGCCGAAGGGGACGCTGAGCTCGACGGGCCTTATGAAGGCGCCGCACGGCTCGCGGGCCAACGCGGCGGGGCTCGTCATCTGCCGGCAGCGCCCAGGGACGGCGAGCGGCGTGGTCTTCATCACGATGGAAGACGAGGAGGGGTTCATCAACCTGATCTTGTGGGCGCGTGTGTTCGAACAGCTCCGTCACGTGGCCACGACGAGCGGCCTCCTCATGGCCCACGGGAAGGTCGAAAGGCAGGAGGAAGTCGTCTACATCGTCGTGGATCGCCTCGAACGCCTGCGCCTGCGAGACGCCGGAAACGCCACGCCGTTGCAACACATGAGCCGTGACTTTCACTGACCGGTCCGCCGCCGGCGCCGCCCCCTCGGCGCCCGTGATTTTGGCGCACACGCGCGAGTCGCGGCAGAGTAAACATCACCAGGTCCTCTTGGCGATCCCTCCCATCTCCACCGACCCGCGTCGCATGATCGAGGTGCTCCTCGATCTGACGAAGGAGCTGACCATCGAGCGCCCCCTCGAGGAGTCGCTTCAGCTCGTCACCCAAGCGGCGGTGCACCTCGTGGGCGCCGATCACGCGTCGATAAGGCTCCTCGACGGCTCTCGGCAGTCGCTCCTTGCGGGCGCGCGGTCGGGCAGCGCACAGGGGGAGAGACCGCTGGCCTTCAAGAGCGGCGAGGGGATCATCGGTTGGGTCGTCGAGAACGGCGAAGGCGCGCTCATCGACGACGTGAACACCGACGATCGCTTCGTCGTCTTGAGCGGCCAGGGCTTCGTCCTCACCTCGATGGTGGCAGAGCCGATGTGGTCGAGCGGGGAGGTCATTGGCGTCATCAGCGTCTCGTCGCCGCAAGCGAACGCGTTCGGGCCGTACCAGCAGCTCCTCGTGCGGCTGCTCGCGAACTGCTCGGTGCCGCCCGTCGAGCGCGCGCGCCTCAAGCGCCTCGCCCTCTACGACGACATGACGCTCGCGTACAACCACCGGTACCTGGTGCCGCGCCTCAACGAAGAGATCGAGCGCGCGCGAAGGTCGAAGGGGTCGGTGTGCATCCTTCTCCTGGACCTCGATCACTTCAAGCAGGTGAACGACGCGCACGGCCACGCGTTCGGCGATCGCATCCTGCGCCTCTTCGCCGATCGCGTGCGCGCGAAGGTCCGGAAACCGGACGTCCTCATCCGGCGCGGCGGCGAGGAGTTCGTGCTCATCATGCCGGCGGTCAGCGACGACCAGCAGGGCCTCGCCACCGCCGCGCGCATCAAGGAGGCGCTCGACGCCGATCCCTTCGAGGTCGCGCCCGGGGTGAAGGTGGTGCAGACCGCGAGTATCGGCGTCGCCAACTGGGACGGCAAGGAGACCGCGGAGGGCCTGGAGCTCCGCGCCGATCTCGCGATGTACGAGGCGAAGCGTCAAGGGCGCGACCGCATCGTCCTCGCGCCGTCGTCGTGATCTTCGGCGACCCGGTGCCTTCCAATTATTTCGTGGTCTGAACGAGCGTGGTGCCGTCGACCCACGCGAGGTGCTTGCTCGAGACCACGACGCCGCTCGGCGCGAAGGTCACGCCACCTGTGACGAGCGAGGGCGCGCCGCCGCACTTCGGGACCCGGTAGATCGCGAAGCCGCCGTCCAGGCGGGTCGAGGCGTAGACGAACGTGTCGTCGACCGCGAGGTTGTCGGCGTCGTCGAGGCCGCCCGCGATCTTGGAGCGGGCAAACGTCGTGAGATCGAAGCGCCAGATCTCGAAATCGGTGCCGCCGTCATCGGCGCCGGCGAGGTAGTAGCCCCAGCCGTCGCGCCCGACGACCGCGCGCAGCCGGACGAGCGATTGGATGCGTGTCGTAGGGCTGCCGGGCAACGCGAGATCCGCGACCTGGATCGTGCCCGCGGCGCGGCTCGCGAAGACGACCTGACCGGGGTGAACCAGGACGATGTCGTCCGGCGCGACCTGTCCCGAGGCCAACGACACGTAGCCTCCACCGTCCTTGAGCGCCGAGCCGATGTCGCCGCCGCCGTCGACGCCCTCGGTCCAATACGCGCGCGCGTCGTCGAGGACGAGACGCGCACCGGGAGACCCTGCGATGTCGCGGAGGTGCTCTGCGCCTCCGCCACCGCCGCTGCGCTCGAAGCCCCCTGTGCTCACGTGGTAGAAGCGGCCGTCGGTGTCGACGACGAGATCCCAGAGCCCGGCGTACTGGCCGGTGATCGCGTCGGATGCGCCGCCGGCGTCGACGGCCTGCCGGTAGGCCTGACCGTCCACGAGCCAGTAGCCCCAGACGGCGTCGAGCGCGACGGCGCGAATATTTGCCACCGCGCCGCCGCTGCCCGCGATCGGAATCTGCGCGCACGTCCCTTTGGCGCACGTACCGTCGCACGCGCGCTCGCAGACGCCGCAATGGTTGCGATCGGTCGCGGCCGAGTACACGCAGTCGCCGGCCGGCTCGCAGCGAAGGAGGCCAGCGCCGCAGTCGGCGGACAGATCGGGAGGTGTCGCGCAGGCGCCGTCGAGCCGCGCCACGTCGCTCGCGGCGGCGTCCGCGCCCTCTCCGTCGGCGAACGTCGCGTCGGCGCGTGGCGTGTCCGCGGTGGAGCCGTCGAGGCCTCCATCGGCGTCCCCGTAGCCGACATCGGAGAGGTTCAGGAGCGCTCCGCATCCCCCCACCGCGCCGAACGCGGCGAGGAGCGCGGCGGCGCGCGCACGTGCGATCACACGTTCAAGCTACCATGCCTCATGGCGTGCAGAACGTCGCCGACGGCACACTGCGCGTGGGTCCGACGAGCTCAACGACGTTGTCGCGCGGCGTGACCAGCGTGACGCTGACGCAGGGACGTTTCCACGGCGCAGTGCAAAAGCGGATCCGCACGCTCTCGGCCGAGACGACCGGCGCATCGCTGGTCGCGGCGCCCGGCAGCGAGCATGCGTCCCCGTAGCGCCTCGCCGCCTTCAGCTCACCGCGGCGCGAGAGGATCTCCTTGCCGAAGACCGCAATCGCGCCCCCGGCGATCCGCTCCGCCGATGCGGGGGAGATCGGGTTCGTCCCCTCGGTGTACGGCAACGTCACGCTGCGAAAGCCGCGCGTCTCCTGCGTCGCGCCCGCTCCGAGGATGACGACGGTGCCCTCCGGCGTGTCCGCCTCCAGCGTGACTCGCGCGGGATCGCGAACGTGGAAGTAGACGCGCTCCGTGCCGCATCCCGCCAGCAAAATGAGCGCCAACGGCAGCGCGGCCCTCTCGTGGCGAGCGCTCAGGCGACCGCGACCTCGGCCTCGGCGGCCTCGACGGGCGGGGGCGGCGCGGCGATCGCGGGGGCCGGCTTCCTCTTCTCCGCCGCCTCGTTCAGCTTCACGCTGACGAGACGCGACACGCCCGACTCCTGCATCGTTACGCCGTAGAGCACGTCGACCATCTGCATGGTGCGCTTGATGTGCGTGATGAGGATGAACTGCGAGCGATCGGTCATCGACCGTACCAACTCGTTGTATCTTGCAACATTCGCCTCGTCGAGCGGGGCGTCGACCTCGTCCAGGATGCAGAACGGCGAGGGCTTGATCTGGAAGATGGCGAAGATGAGGCTGACCGCGGTGAGCGCCTTCTCACCGCCGCTCATGAGCTCGATCGAGCTGAGCTTCTTGCCAGGCGGCTGGGCGAGGATGTCGATGCCGGTCTCCAGCATGTCCTCGGGGTTCGTGAGGCGGAGCGACGCGCGCCCGCCGCGGAACATGCGTGGGAAGATCTCCTGGAACTTGAGGTTGACCTGCTCGAAGGTCTCCTCGAAGAGCTTCTTCGACTCCTTGTTCATCTGCTGGATGGCGCGCGTCAGGTCCGCGAGCGCCTTGTCGAGATCGGCCTTCTGCTCGGTGTAGAAGGCGTAGCGCTTCTCGGCCTCCTCGTGCTCGCGCATCGCGTCGAGGTTGACGCTGCCCATGCGCTCGATGAGCTGGGCGAGCTCGTGGATGCGGCTCTTCAGCGCGTCGTCCGGGGCCTGGCGGAGGTGGTAGTCGCCGACGACGCGCGCGAGGCGGAGGCCGCGGAAGCGCTCGGCGACGGTTTCGAGGAGGTGCTGGAGGGCGATCGTCTTCTCGCGCAGCGCCATCTCGTTCGCGGTGAGCGCCTCGCGGGCCTCTTCGGCGCGCGTACGCAGATCCTTGAGGCCGGCCTCGCGCTCGGAGAGGTCGGTGCGGTGCTTGTCGAACGTGGTGCGCGTCTCGGCGAGGACGACCTCGGCGGCGTGCGCGGCGTCGAGCGCGAGCCCGAGCTTCTCTTTGTGCGCGACCATGAGGGCCGCCGTCTCCCCGAGGGTGCGTGCGCCGGTCTCGAGCTCGTCGTCGAGGCGGCGTGCGCGCTCGCCGAGCTCGTCGGTGCTGCGCTGGAGGCGCGTGAGCGTGCCGCGCGCGGCGGTGAGCTTCTCGCGCGTGCCGGCGACGTGGACCTTCTGCTCCACGACGCGCTGGCGCTGCTCGTCGACCTGCTCGCGCCACGCGTTCGCGATCGACTCCGCCTCACCGACCTTGCCGGTCACCTCCGACAAGATGCCGCGCGCCTCGTCGAGCACGCGCTGCGCGTCGTCGCGCTCGGCGCCCGCCTCGCCCAGCGCCATGCCGAGCTCCTCCGACTCCGCCGCGAGCGCGCCGAGGCGCTTTCGCACGGCCTCGAGCTGCGCCTCGGTGGAGCGCAGATCTTTCTCAGCGTGCACGAGCGCGAGCTCGCCCTGGTGAGCGGCCTGGCGCGCGTGATCGAGCGCGCCTTGCGTCTCGGCGATCTTTCCGCGTAGGGCCTGGTGCACGCCGAGGCGCTCCGTGACGAGCAGATCGAGCCGCTCGACCTCCTCGCCGAGCTCGCGCGTCTCACGCTTGCTCTCCAGCATCCCTGCCGCGAGCTCCTCGCCGGTGCCGCCCGCGATGCGTCCGTCGGTGAAGAGGACGGTGCCGTCGAGCGTCACGATGCACGCGTCGTGGAGGACCGCGCGCACTTCACGCGCCGTGTGCACGTCGCGCACGACGATCGCGTCGCCGACGAGCGCGTGGACGAGCGACTCGTCCTCCGGCGCGTAGCGGAGGTGCTCGACGAGCTTGCAGACCACGCCCTCGAGGGAGGGGAGGACGCCGTGCTTGCCGGCGACGTAGTGCGGGTGGAGCGGGATCACCGCCGCGCGCCCGCGCTTCTCGACGGCGAGGCGATCGAGCAGATCGAGCCCGCGATCGAGATCCTTGACGACGACGTCCTGGAGCCGCGCGCCGAGCAGACCCGCGAGCGCGGGCGTCAGGTGCTGCGGCGCCTCGACGCGATCGGCGACGAGGCCGCACAGCGTGTCGTCCTTGGTGGCGACGAGCGCCTTGACGCCCACTCCGACGCCCTCGAGGCGTGCCTGCATCTCGGAGAGCGCGTGGAGGCGCGAGCGCTTGCGCGTCAGCTCCCCCTTGGCCTCGTCGAGCGCCTTCTCGCTCGCGAGGATCTCGACGCGGAGGACGCCGAGCATCTCCTCGAGGCGCTGCTTCTCCTCGGCGCTCATTACCTTGCCGGCGCGGAGATCCTCCACGTCGCGTCCGAGCTGCTCGCCCTTGGCGACGAGCTCGATCTCGCCGGTGACGAGATCCTCGCGCTCGGCCTCGAGCTTCTCGAGGCGGGTCTGCATCTCGTTGCGCCGGCGCTCGAAGCCCGCGAGCTTCGCCTCGCACGCCGCGATGTCGCTGTTCGCCTTGCCGAGCGCCTGACGGAGTTCGAACGCGTGCTGGCTCGCCCGCTCGTGCTCGCCGTGCAGCTCGCTGAAGCGCGCCTCGCACGCCGCCTGCGACTCGGCCTGGTGCGCCTCGTCCTCTTCGAGGATGACGACCTGCCCGCGCACGCCCTCTTGCTCGGCGACGAGGACCCGACGCTGCTCCTCGATCTCGCGCACTTCGAGGGTCGCGGCCTCTTCGCGCACGCGAATCGCCTGGATTTTGTCCTGCGCGCGCGCGAGCTGGGCCTCTTCGGCGCGGACCTCGTTCTCGGCGCCGAAGTGCGCGTTCTGCGCCTGCTCGAGCGCATCCTCCGCGACGTGCGCGTCGAGGCGCACCGTCTCGAGCTCTGCCTCACGCGCGGCGAGATCGCTCCTCGCCTGATCGCTCTCCATCGTGAGCCGGCCGACCTCGCCGTCGTAGAGCTTCGTCCACCCGATGAGCTCGAGGTAGCGGTGCGACGCCTCGTGGAGCTGCAAGTCTTCCAGCTCGCTCCGGTACGAGACGTAGCGCTCGGCCTTCGCGGCCTGGCGCTTGAGCGAGCCGAGGTTCCGCTCGATCTCCGCGATGATGTCGCCAACGCGCAGGAGGTTCTGCGTCGTCATCTCCATCTTGCGCTCGGCCTGTTTCTTCTTGCTCTTGAACTTGGTGATACCGGCGGCCTCCTCGATGAGCAGGCGCCGGTCCTCCGGCTTGGCGGTGACGATGAGGCCGATCTTGCCCTGCTCGACGATCGAGTAGGCCTTGGTGCCGGCGCCGGTGCCGAGGAAGAGATCGGTCACGTCTTTGAGGCGGACCGGGGTCTTGTTGATCAGGTAGTCGCTGTCGCCGCTGCGGTTCAGGCGGCGGGTCACGGCGATCTCCGGGTAGTCGCGGTACTCCACGGGGACGTCGCCGGTGTCGTTCTCGAAGGTGAGCGTGACCTCGGCGAACTCGTTGCCGGCGCGCGTGTCGGAGCCGCTGAAGATGACGTCCTCCATGCTGCGGCCGCGCAGGTGCTTCGCGCTCTGCTCGCCCATGCACCACCGGATCGCGTCGACGATGTTCGACTTGCCGCACCCGTTCGGACCGACGATGCCGAGCACGTCGTGATCGAAGTGGATGACGGTCTTGTCGACGAACGACTTGAATCCGACGAGCTCGAGCTTCTTGATCTTCATGGCGCTCCCAGAGCAGGTCCTGCCCGCTCCAAACCGGCAAGTTACGCGCGAATGACCCTAGGCGGTATGTAACGTCACTTCACATACGGTCATTTGTGCCCACAGCCTGATTACGATTTAGTCCTGCGTTTCGCAAGGCTTATCCCCAAGCCTCTCCACAGGTCATCCACACATTGTACGCCTACGAGCCGCCCTTGAAGTAGTTCATTAAGGGTTCGTCCGCCACCCGCCGCGCAATTTGCGAGCGGCCGACTGAGGGGTAGCTAAGCGGCGCGCGCATCGCTAAAAGAGCCAAAGAATGCCGACGTACGAGTACCTCTGCACGAGCTGCCAGAACCAATGGGAGGAGATCCAGAAGATCTCCGAGCCGGCGCTCGAGGTCTGCCCGAAGTGCCACAACTCCACCGCGAAGCGTCAGATCAGCGGCGGTAGCTTCATCTTGAAGGGGGGCGGCTGGTACGCCGACTCCTACTCCTCTTCTGGAGGGGCCAAGAAGCCCGAGGCCAGCCCCGGCGCGACCGAGACGAAGGCCGAGGCCAAGACCGAGACGAAGACCGAGACCAAGACCGAGACGAAGACGGAGAAGGTCGCGACCAACCCGTCGACGCCGTCCACGACGAAATCGGACTGACGACACGTCAGGACGCGAGCGCGGAAGCGGCCTGCCGTGTGAGGCAGCGTGTCAGGGTCGCCAACGTGGCGGACTCGATGCGCCAGTGCTGCCAGAAGAGCTCGACGCTCATCGTCTTGCCGAGGACGAGCTCGACGAGGCGCCCGCGGCGGAGGTGGTCGCGAACCAGGGGCTCGGCGTTGAGGCCCCAGCCGAGGCCGAGGAGCGCCGCGTCGACGAACGCCGCCGACGACGGGATCCAGTTCGCGGCGAGGGGCACGTTGCGAAAACCGAGGACCTGTCGGACGAAGCGGGTCTCGAGCGCGTCGCGGCGATCGTAGAAGAGGGCAGGGGCGTCGCGTATCGCTTCTTTGGTGACGCCCTTCGGGAACCAGCGGCGCACGTAGGCGGGGCTGGCCGTCGCGCGGTACCGCATCGTGCCGAGCGGCTCGACCCGACAGCCCTGGACCGGCGTAGCCTCCGCCGTGATCGCCCCGAGGACGCGGCCCGTGCGCAGCCACTCGGCGGTGTACGCCTCGTCGTCCACCTCGAGCTTCACGCAGAGACCCGTCTCCTTCGCGAACGCCGCGAGCGCCGGCAAGACCCACGTGGCGAGGCTGTCGTCGTTGACGGCGATGGCGACCGGCGGCGCGGCGCGGCCCTTCGCGGTGGCGGGGCGGGCGACCTCTTCGGCGAGATCCGACTCGAGCAGCTCCACCTGCAGCGCGTGCCGGTAGTACCGCTGCCCGATGCGCGTCGCCGTGCACGGTTTGGCGCGAAGGACCAGGACGCTCCCCACCGAGTCCTCGAGCTGCTTGATGCGCTGCGAGATCGCCGACGGGGTCACGTGGAGGACGTCGGCGGCGCGCTCGAAGCTGCCTTCGCGGAGGACCGCGGCGAGGGCGGCGAGCTGGAGATTGTCGTGCATTAGAAACGCTAATGTTACGTAAAATACTTTAGCTTGTCTACGCGTCGGCGAGAGCTATCACCAGGAGCATGAACAGCGTCATGCACTGGCAATCGCTTCCGGCGGGCTTCGCGGCGTCGGCCGCGCTCGTGGCGGCGATCGGGGCGCAGAACGCCTTCGTCCTTCGGCTAGGTCTCGTGCCCGGCGGGCGGCACGTTCTGCCGGTGGTGCTCCTTTGTATCGCCTCGGACGTCCTCCTCATCTCCGCCGGTGTGCTGGGGCTCGGGACGCTCATCGCGGAGAGCGCGACGTTCCTGGCGATCGCCCGATGGGGAGGCGCGGCTTTCTTGGTCGCCTATGGCGCGACGGCGCTCTGGCGTTCGCTGAAGAGCGGCGGCGGCGCGCTCGAGCCCGGGCAGGACCGCGGCAAAGGGCTCGGGCGCGTCCTCGTCACCGTTCTCGGGCTGACGTTCCTGAACCCGCACGTGTACCTCGACACAGTCGTGCTCCTCGGCGCGCTCGGAGGGGCTCAACCGGCGGGCGGACGCGTGCCCTTCGTGCTCGGCGCGACGCTGGCGAGCGCGGCGTGGTTCGTGGCCCTCGGCTTCGGCGCGCGAAAGCTGTCGGGGGTCTTCGCACGCCCGCGCGCGTGGCGTGTCCTCGACGCAGCGGTCGGCGTTCTCATGTTGGCGCTCGCGTTCGGTGTCGCCCGCGCGATGTAGGCAGGACCAGCGCGCGCGCCTCGTCTTCCGACACGCCGAGCTCCGCCGCGATGCGAACGAAGACGAGATCGGTCACGCGGCCACGCGGCGGGCTCGCGACGGCGGCGAGCGTGTCGGTCCAGGCGCGCGCGTCCTCGGCCCAGCACAGTGTGCCGGCCTCCCGCGCGAACGCGTCGCGCGCCTCGTCGCCCACGTCCTTGCGCCCGGCGAGCCAGCTCTTCGCGCACAACGCGCCGCGCGTGAGGGCGTGGTAGCGCGCGACGGCGAGCATCCACGGCGCCGGGGCCGCTTCTCCGCGTTCGGCGGCGTCGAGGGCGGAGATGCGCGCGCGCACCTCGTCCAGCGTGAGCACGTCGATCTCGCGCAGGGCTCCAGGGAACCGGCTCGCGAGCTCCGCCATGGCGCGGCGCGGGTCCGGCTCGTCCGGCGCCGCGTGCAGCTCGCGCAGGCGCAGGATCTCCTCGTACTTCTCGCGCAGCTCGTCGAGTCCCACGAGGTTGATGCTATGATGAGAGCGTGAGCGACACCAAACGTGAGACCGATGAGCTCCGTCAGGAAATCGCCAAGCTCGACGCCGCGCTGCTCGTCTCGCTCGAAAAGCGCGCGCGGGCGTCGAAGAAGATCGGCGAGCTTCGCAACGATCAGGCGCCGAGCCTCCCGCTGACCGATCGCGCGTCGCTGGCGGCCATCGTTGCGCGCGCGACGGGGGACATGCCTCCGGAGGCCCTTCGCGAGATCTTCCGCGAGGTCTTCTCCGCGTGTCTGAGCCTCGAGCTCCCGGTCCCCATCGTCTACCTCGGCCCCGAGGGCGGCTCCGGCCACGCGGCCGCGCGCGAGCGCTTCGGCGCCGGCTCCAAGTTCCTCGCGCAGGAGACGGCCGCCGGCGCCTTCGAGGAGCTGACCACCCACCGCGCGCAGTTCGCGGTCGTCCCCATCGAGACGCGGGCGGAAGGGCCCGTCCAGGCCACGATCACCGCGCTCACGTCGAGCGATCTGAAGATCGTGAACGTCTTCGACGCGGCCGGGAACCTCCAGCTCTTGAACCGCACCGGCAACATCGCCGACATCGAGAAGGTGTACGCGACGCCGATCGATCGCGCGCTCTGCCAGCGCTTTTTCGCCCAGACGCTGCCGAAGGCGAGCGTCCTCGACGTGAAGACTCCGGCGGTCGCCTGCCAGCTCGCGTTCGAGGATCACGGATCCGCGGCGATCGCGACGGAGGCGTTCGGCGCGCAGCTCGGCCTCGAGATCGCGCGCCGCAACGTGCGCGACGGCGGCGACGAGAAGGTGCGCTACGCGATCGTCGGCTCTCGGCCCTCGACGCGCACCGGCAACGATCTCACGGCGCTGGTCTTCGCGGTGCAAGACGCGCCTGGCTCGCTCCTCGACGTCCTCAAGCAGTTCGCCGAGCGCGGCATCAACCTCACGAAGATCCAGTCGCGTCCCGCCCCCGGCGAGGCGTGGGCGTACATCTTCTTCGCCGAGGTCATGGGCCACGCCACCGATCGCGCGCTCATCAGCGCGGTCGAAGAGATCCGCCGCCAGACGAAGTTCTTCAAGGTGCTGGGCTCGTATCCCGCCGTTGGGTAAGCTTCCCGGCACATGAGACTTCGCCACGTCGCCGCGTTCGCGCTCTTTGCCTTGGTCCCGCTCACCGTCGCCTGCGGGGGGAGCAAGGACTCGGTGTCCGCGAAGACGCCGGAGAGCCAAGCCATCGACGCCGATCCGGTCGCGCTCCTGCCCTCGAGCGCCATGGTGATCGCGCGCGTCGACGCCAAGCAGATGTTCACGAGCGGCTCGGTCGGCGGCCAGCTCGCGCTGATGGCCGAGCGCATGCTCCCGATCGGCGAGGAGGCGGGCTTCAATGCCTCGCGCGATCTGGAGACGGTCTACGCGGCGGGCTACTCGACGAGCGGCGCCGACGTCGTCGCGATCCTGCGCGGCACCTTCGACGAGGCGAAGATCAAATCGGTCGCCGACTCGCACACGCCCACCAAGGGCGGCGGCATGATCGTATCGAGCACCTACCTCGGCCGGCAGGTGTACACGCTCAACAACGTCGGCTTCACCGTGATCTCGAAGCAGACGGTCGTCGCCGGCGGCGAGACGATGATCCGCCGCGTCATCGAGCGCCTCAAGGACGGCACCGTGGCGCGCAGCCAACCGCCGTGGATGACGCAGGCCATCGACACGCCCGGCGCCGCGTTCGCCGCGGCCGCCGATTTCGCGAACCAGCCGATCGCGGCGGCGAGCGTCGGCGTCGTTCCGCTCGGGTGGGTGAAGGGCCTCAAGGCGGCGCGCCTGGTCGGCAACTTCAAAGACCCGGGCCTCAACATCGCCGCGACATTGACCTACCCCGACGCCGCCACCGCCGCGGACTCGTCGGAGCAGGTGAAGCGCACCGCCGGAATGGCGAGCCTCCTCCAGTTCCTCGGCGCGCCGCAGCTCAAAAATTTGGACGTGAAGCCGGTCGCTTCGGACGTCCAAATCAGCTTCGGCGTCGACGACACGCAGCTGAAGACGTTCCTCCAGACCGCGCAGCAATACATGAATCCGCGCTAAATTCCGCTCGAGCTTGCGGAATGGCCGAGGCGAACGCACGTTAAAGAGGAGGGAGGCCGGAAATGGCGTCATCGGGTGCGATCGAAAAGGCAGCAAAGGCGCTGGCGACCGCCGGCGGGATCGCGCACGTGGCGTTCTTCTCGCTCTTTGCGTTTCGCGTGGTGACGAGCTCGCCGCTGGGCAAGGCCGCGAACGTCGTCTTCGCGGTGCTGGCGCTCCTGGGCCTCGCGACGGAGTTCGTGGGCTACTCGCTCATTCGCTACGGCGGAAAGACGGCGGCGCGCAAGTGGGGCTACTACGCGATCGCGCTGTCGACGGGGCTCGCGGCGGTGCTCCTCGCGGCGGCCTCATGGGCGGCCGGTTGATCGCGCGGATCTAGTCGTTTCGCGGCGACGCGCCGGGTATTCTGCCCGGCGTGACCGATTTCGTCGTCCATCCTGCGAAGAAGCCGCTCGTCGGCAGCGTGCCCGTTCCGAGCGACAAGAGCATCGGGCACCGCGCCGTTCTCCTCGCGTCGCTCGCGAACGGCAAGAGCCGCATCACGAGCTTCTCGCGCGGTGAGGACAACGTCTCGACGATGAACGCGATGCGCGCGATGGGCGTCATCCTCGAAGACATCGGTCCGAGTGAGGTGATCGTCACCGGCTCGGGCCTCTTTGGCCTGACCGAGCCCGCCGGGCCGCTCGATTGCGGCAACTCGGGGACGACGATGCGCCTCCTCACCGGCCTCCTCGCCGCGCAGCCGTTCCGGACGACGTTGATCGGCGACGCGTCGCTCACGCGCCGCCCGATGATGCGCATCGTGAAGCCGCTTCGGATGCGCGGCGCCAAGGTCGAAGGCGCGCCGCACCCGAAGAAGGAAGGGGAGGTCACGGCGCCGCTCGTCGTCGGACCGCTCGCGGACGGCGAGCACCTCGGCGGGATCGAGTTCGTCTCGAAGGTCGCGAGCGCCCAGGTGAAGAGCGCGCTCCTCTTGTCCGGTCTCTACGCGCACGGCACCACGTATTTCAAAGAGCCGACGGTGTCGCGCGATCACACCGAGCGCATGCTCCAGGCGTTGGGCGTCCCGCTGCGGGCGGTCGGCTCGGTCGTCGAGCTCGATCCGGCCGGCTGGAACGCGCAGATGCCCGGCTTCGACATCGACATCCCTGGCGACATCTCCGCGGCGGCGTTCCTCCTCGTCGCCGCGCAGCTCGTGGAGGGCTCGCGGGTGACGACGCGCGACGTGGGCACGAACCCGACGCGCACCGGAATCCTCGAGATCTTGCGCGACATGGGCGCCGGCATCCGCACCGAACCGCAAGGCGAGCGCGCCGGCGAGCCGATCGCGCAAGTGCACGCGTGGGCTGCGGCGCTCCATGGCGCGAAGATCGGCGGCGAGACGGTGCCGCGCGCGATCGACGAGATCCCGATCGCGTGCGCTTTGGCGGCGCGGGCGAGAGGCACCACGACGATCGCCGACGCCGAAGAGCTCCGCGTGAAAGAGAGCGATCGCATCGCGACGATGGCGGAGATCCTCCGCGCGTTCGGGGTCGAGCTCGAGGAGCGGCCCGACGGGCTCGTCATCGAAGGCAAGCAGGCGCCGCTCGAGCCCGTGAACGTGGAGAGCAAAGGGGATCACCGGATCGCGATGGCGGCGGCGGTGCTGGCTTTGACCGCGCGCGGGCCGAGCACGATCCGCGACGTGGACTGTGTCGCGACCAGCTTCCCGCGCTTCGTCGGCACGCTGCGCGCGCTGGGGGCGGAGATCGAGGTCGTGGGCGCACCGTCAGGCATGGTAGAGGCAAAGGAAGGAGCCCGATGAGCCGCACGCGCCCCATCGTCGCCATCGACGGCCCGGCCGGCGCCGGTAAGAGCACCGTCGCGCGCAACGTCGCCGACGCGCTCGGCTTCGTCCTCGTCGACACCGGCGCTTTGTACCGCACAGTCGCCCTCGCGGCGTCGCGCGCCGGGCTCGCTTACGCGGACGCGGCTGCCGTGGGAGATCTCGCGGAGTCGCTCGTCGAGAAGAACGCGATCGCATTCGTGCGCGACGATCGCGGCATTCGCATGACGCTCGCGGGAGAAGATGTGTCGGACAAAATTCGCACGCCCGACATCGGCATGGGCGCGAGCACCGTCTCGGCGCATCCGCGCGTGCGCGCCGCGCTCCTCGACATGCAGCGCCAAGCCGGCAAAGAGGGCGGCGTCGTCCTCGAAGGCCGCGACATCGGCACGGTCGTGTTCCCCGACGCCGAGGTGAAGGTGTTCTTGACCGCCCGTCCCGAGGTCCGCGCGCGCCGTCGCTACGACGAGCTCGTCGCGAAGGGGGACACGCGAATGACCCTCGAAGAGACGCTCGCCGACGTGAAGAAACGCGACGCGCAAGACGAAGGCCGCGCGGTGGCGCCGCTTCGCCAGGCCGAGGGGGCGCTGCGCGTCGACTCGAGCGAGATGTCGGTCGAGGACGCCGTCCAGGCGATCGCGAAGCTTGCGCGCGAGTCGTTCCGATGACGACGCGCGGGGCGCCGGCGGTTGCGATCGCGCTCGCGGCTTTGTCGATGTCGTGTGGCGGGGGAAAGCCTCCGGACGCGAAGCCGGCGTTCGACACGACGAAGCCCCATTGGCAGGACGCGTTCGATCGCGTGCCCGACATCGTGGTCCTCGCGCACCCGACGGCGATGGCGCGCGATCCGGTGTACGGTCCGCTCCTCAAGAGCCTTTCGCGCATGATGTCGGCGCGCGCGCCCCAGACCGCCGGAACGCGCGCGGCGGAGGTGATCGAGTCGTCGGAAGAGGTCCTCTTCGCAGTGCGCGAGAGGAAGGCGCAAGACGCGGTCGTCGTCCTCCGCGGCGTCCGCGCCGATCTGGACGCGCGAAAGCTCACCGAAGGAAACGGTCGTCCGATGTGGACCGACGGCCCGCGCGGCGCCGTGCCGGAGCTCGCGCGCGCAGGAAGCGCCGACGCGTCGCTCTTCGTGCTGCCCGACCGCACGTGGGTCTTCGCGATGGGCGACGCGCGCGCGCGTGCGCGAGAGGCGTTCGCGCATCCGTTCGATCGCCCGCCGCCGCTTCGAGATGACGCGTCGCTCTTCGTGGTCCGCCTCGACGGGCCGTCGCTGGTGGCCGGTGTCCCGCGCCTCCGCACGAAGGGCGCGCCGCTCGAGCCGCTCGGCCGCCGCCTCAACGCGGTCACCGTCGCGCTCCGGCCGGGAAAGGAAGGCCTCGTCGCGTCCTTCGCGTACGAAGAGGATGACGCCGCCGCAGTCGCCGAGGCGCTCATCAAGCAAGTGACCACGGCGCTCGATCGCGAGGGCTCCGAGAAGACGAAGTGGCTCGGGCAGACCAAGGTCGAGCGCCAGTCGACCACCGTCGTCGCCCGCGTGAGCCTCCCCCCGGCGCTCCTCGCGGAGCTGCCGAACGTGAGCGCGGCGGAGCTCGGGTTCTAGGACCCATGCGGCGCGGCCCGGCGAGGCCCATGGTTGTCATATGTCCATGAGACGGCCATACTACGTCCATGGCGATCGACCGCAAAAACAGCTTCCATCTACTCCTCTCCGATGACGAGCTGAAGCTGCTCCGGCTCCTGGCCGAACGAGAGGGCTTGAACGCCTCGGACTACTTGCGTTCGGTGCTTCGGCAATTGGCAGGGGCTCCGGCGCACCTGGCTCAGGTGATTCGCTTGGGAGCAGCTGTCGGCGGCAAGGTAAATCTCGCCAAGGCGTTGGAGCCTTACACGCAGCCGACCAAAACCAAGAAGAAGGCGAGGTGATCCACGCCGCGCCCGCGTGGATGCGCGTCGCCTTTCCGTCCCCCGGGTTCTTCCTCAACGACCCGCGCGTACTCGTGCACGTGAATGGGTGGTGCGCATACGCGGGAGGCTTCAAGAGCGGCTTCGACCTCCGGTTCCCGGTCGTCCCGGGGCCGTACCTGGTCGTCGCGACGCTCGACGCGCTCGTCCGGCGCGAGAAGCGCTACTCGGTCACCGCGACCGCCGGCTGCGCCGTGGAGGTGTGGCTCGAGTACAGCCGCATGTGGGGCACGTTCACGGACACGCCGCGGATCGGGTACGTGCCGCTCGGCGGCTGACCATTCGTGGTCGCAAGCCGTTTCGGCTGGCGCGTTCACGCGTAGGGGCAGGCAAGGGTAGAGCGGGTTGACGGCATGGCCGGCGACGTGACCGTGCAGGAGCACGAGCTGGGGCCGTTGATGCGGACGTCGAGCAAATCAGAGGGGATCATGCCGCTCGCGACGCCCGCGCCGCGTTCAAGCGGAGGACCCGCGTCCCGAGCGCGCGACCTGGGAACACAAAGCGGTCGGGAATCCTTGGCTTCCCGTGAGCATCGCCTTCGCTGTTGTGTCTTCCGTCCTGGGCCTTTTGAGCCTCCTCTTTGCCGTTGTCGTGCGCGTCGGCGCCCTACTCGCGAACCGAGCCCTCGTTCTCAAAAACCAGGACCGCCACGTATCCGGTACGCCCATCATCGGGAGTATCGTCGGCTTCGTCGCTGTCGTGCTGGCGCCGATCGGCAGCCTGAGGGAGCGACTCCTGTGGTCGTGGGTGCCGCTGGGGGTCGAGGTAACGGTCCTCGGTCTTTGTCTCGCGTATTGGAACTTGAGCGGGATCAGGGCCAGGGCGGAGCGGCAACGCCGTGCCCGGCGGCAGTGACGATGCCCAGTGCGAGACTGCGACCACTCCGACAGGTTGGGTCGCAGAGAGGATCGAGGGGAAACATGGGGCCAACACCGCGGGCCTGCCATCCCCGAGAAAAGAACATCGAGAGGTCGGCCGAAACCGGGCCTAGCAAACCCCGGGCCAGTACCCTTTGACACACGCCCGACGAGGGGCTATCTCTCTCGCCCCCCGTGGCTTCAGAAGGCTGCGCGGGACACGAAGGATTTTCTCAAACAATGGCAAACCAAACGACCCAGCAATCGGGCGGAGGCATGGACTCCTTCGCCGCTCTCTTCGAGGCCTCCATCCAAAGTGGCGACTTCGGCAAAGAGGGAGAGATCGTCCAAGGGACCATCGTCGCCGTCCAGCGCGACAACGTGGTCATCGACATCGGCGGCAAGAGCGAGGGGATCATCCCCTTGAACGAGTTCGCCGACGCAGCCGGCGTGATCAGCGTCAAAGCCGGCGATCGCATCGACGTCTACATCGAGAGCCGCGAGAACGACGACGGCCTTGTCACCCTCTCCAAGGAGAAGGCCGACAAGATGAAGGTGTGGGATGAGATCTCGAGCGCGTGCGAGCGCGACGAGCTCATCGAAGGGACCATCTCGCAGCGCGTGAAGGGCGGCTTGTCCGTCACCATCCGCGGCGGCGTGAAGGCGTTCCTCCCGGGGTCGCAGGTCGACCTCCGCCCGATTCGCAACTTGGACAAGTTGATCGGACAGACCTACCAATTCAAGGTCATCAAGTTCAACAAGAAGCGCGGGAACATCGTCCTCTCGCGCCGCGTCCTTCTCGAGAAGGAGCGGGACCAAATCAAGAGCCAGACGCTCCAGACCCTCGAGGAGGGCAAGGTCGTCAAGGGCGTCATCAAGAACATCACCGAGTACGGCGCGTTCGTGGACCTCGGCGGCATCGATGGCCTCCTCCACATCACGGACATGTCGTGGGGCCGTGTGAATCACCCGTCCGAGGTGTTCCAGGTCGGCGACGAAGTGACCGTGAAGGTCCTCAAGTACAACGCCGAGACCGAGCGCGTGAGCCTCGGCCTCAAGCAGACCCAGGAAGATCCCTGGAACCACGCCGAAGAGGCGTTCCCGCCGGGCAAGAAGGTGCACGGCAAGGTCATGTCGATCACCGACTACGGCGCGTTCGTCGAGCTGGAGCCGGGCGTCGAAGGCCTCATCCACGTCAGCGAAATGAGCTGGACCAAGAAGGTCAAGCACCCGTCGAAGCTGCTCGAGGTCGGTCAGGAGCTGGATTGCCAGGTCCTCGAGGTCGACGCGAAGTCCAAGCGCATCAGCCTCGGGCTCAAGCAGCTCGAGCCCGATCCCTGGACGCTCTTCACCGAGAAGTACAAGCCGGGTGACAAGATCGGCGGCAAGGTCCGCTCGCTCACCGACTACGGCGTGTTCATCGGCATCGAAGAGGGCGTCGACGGCATGGTCCACAAGAGCGATCTCTCGTGGACGGCGAAGGTCAATAACCCCGCCGACATGTTCCACAAGGGCGACGACGTCGAGGCCATCATCCTCTCGATCAACCACGACGAGAAGAAGGTCAGCCTGGGCGTGAAGCAGCTCTGGGACGATCCGTGGCCGACCATCTTCTCCGAGCTCCCCCCGGGGAAGCAGGTCTCGGCGAAGGTCGTCTCGATCGTCGACTACGGCATGTTCGTCCGCATCCGCGAGGGTGTGGAGGGGCTCATCCCGACCGGTGAAATCGTCGAGAACGAAGGCGAGGGCAACGCCCTCAAGATCGGCGACGAGCTCAAGGCCGAGATCGCCAACATCGACTCGCAGGACCGTCGCCTCACGCTCAGCATGCGCGTGGGCGAGGCGGTCGCGACGCCGGCGGCTGCAGCCCGTGAGGGTGGCCCGAAGCGTGAGTCGAAGGCCCCGAAGAAGGCCCCCAGCGCCGAAGAGGCGAAGGCGGGCGGCTCGATCGGCGACCTCATCAAGCAGAAGCTCGGCGACAAGCTGGGCCTCGGCGAGAAGGACAAAGAGTAAGGCTCCACGAGCCTGATGACGGCGGCGGGTCTACGGGCTCGCCGCCGTCGTCTTTTTGTACATCGAGGTCTACACTCCCGCTCCGTCATGACCGACACGCTCTGGGCGCCGTGGAGAATGGAGTACATCCTGTCCTTGAAGGATCGGAGCGGCTGCATCTTCTGTGCGTTTCCCGAGCGAGGGCCCGAGCACTTTCGTGAGGACCTCGTCCTCCTCGTGCAGCCGCACGCGTTCGTGTGCTTGAACCGGTATCCGTTCGCGCCGGGGCATCTCTTGATCGTGCCGCGGCGTCACGTCGCGAAGCTCGAAGACTTGAAGGACGAGGAGTACGACGGGCTCATGCGCCTTCTCCGCGACTCACTGCGCGTGCTCGAAGGGGCGAGCCACCCCGAGGGGATGAACGTCGGGATGAACCTCGGACGCGCGGGCGGTGCCGGGATCGCGGATCACCTGCACGCGCACGTGGTGCCGCGCTGGAACGGAGACAATAGCTTCATGCCGGTCCTCGCCAATACGCGCATCATTCCCGAGCACCTCGAGGCCTCGTGGAAGCGCCTGCGCCCGGCCTTCGAGCCGCTGCCGGGCATGAAGGGGCCGCTCCCGTGAGCGTACGCGCGCAGCGGATCGTCTTCTTGTCGGTGAGCGCCGCCGTCGCGCTCGCGATCATTCTGGTCGCGCGGGACGTCCTCTTGCCGTTCGTGCTGGCGCTCGTCATCGCGTACGTGCTGACGCCGCTCGTCGCGTGGGCCGAGGGCAAAGGGCTCAGGCGCGGTCTCGCGATCGTGACGGTGTACGTGGTCGTCCTCGGCACGCTGGGAACGCTCGTCAGCCTCGCGGCCCCGCGCGTCGGGCAGGAGCTCGCGAATTTGCGGCGGGAGCTGCCGCAGGTGGCCAAGCGCGCGCAGACCGAGTGGGTCCCTGCGATGCAAGAGCGCCTGCGCGCGTTCGGTGTGATGCCCCCGACCGCGCCGGAGCCCGATCCCTCCGCGCCTGTCGCGCACGCGCGGGCCGAGAATGCGCCGGCCGTCGTCGCGCGCCCGCAACCCGACGGGACCGTGGCGATCGACGTGGGCAGCGGCTTCGTCGTCATCCCCACGCGGCAGGGCGGCTACGTGATCGAGCCTGCGCACGCGCACCGCGAGGAGCCGTTCGACGCCAACCGCGTCATCGGTGAGGCCGTCGGTAAGAGCTTCGCCTACGCGCAGAACAACGCGATGGAGCTGGCCAAGATCGGGCGCGACATCGTGGCCGGCGTGAGCCGCGCGGTCTTCATCTTCGGCATCACGCTGATGCTCGCCGCGTACATGATGCTGACGCGCGAGAAGATCCTCGCGTTCTTCGGCACGATGGTGCGGCCGCGGCGGCGCGGTTCCTTCGATCGGCTCCTCCAGCGCATGGACAAGGGCCTCTCCGGGGTCGTGCGCGGTCAGCTCATCATCTGCCTCGTCAACGGCGCGCTCAGCGCGGTCGGCTTCGCGATCGTTGGCCTCAAGTACTGGCCGGTGATGGCGCTCATTGCGACCGTGCTCTCGCTCATCCCGATCTTCGGCGCCATCGTGAGCGCCGTGCCCGCGGTGGCGTTGGGGCTCACGCAGTCGGTGGGTACGGCTGCGTTCGTGCTGGTCTGGATCCTCGGCATCCACCAGCTCGAGGCGAATTTCTTGAATCCCAAGATCATGGGCGACGCCGCAAAGATCCACCCGGTCCTCGTCATCTTCTCGCTCCTCGTCGGCGAGCACTTCTTCCACACCGTCGGCGCGCTCTTGGCGGTTCCATGCATGTCGATCGCGCAGACCCTGTTTTTGCACTTTCGCCAGGTCGTGCACGACGCCGATCCGGAGTTCCAGGGCGTGATGCCCCCCGACAGTCTTGCGCCGCGTGATTTGCGCGGCGGAGCGCAATGAAGTAGACGGCGTGCCGTGGCCAGCAAGAAGAAGAAGAACCAGGCGGAGGTCCAAAAGGAGCTGCGCGAGCTCACCAAAGGCGATCCCGCGGCCGCCGAGAAGCCCCCGTTCGATCTGAAGCAGACCTACACGCGCGTCGGGCTGATCCTCGCGGTCGCGTGGGCGCTGGCGGTCGGCGTCTGGTCATGGAGCCGCTCGCTCATCCCCCTGTACGTGATGGTCGGCCTCACGCTCGTCGTCATCGGCGTCGGCATCTGGCTCGTCCGGTACGTGAAGCGATCGCAGGAGCTCGGCGCGCTGCTCCGCGGCGCGGACACCGACGAGGGCCGCAAAGAAGCGCTGAAGAAGCTCGAGACCGACTTCAAGAAGGACGACGCGCAAGCCATCCTCGCGCGCGCTCAGCTCGAGATGCAGGAGGACCCGCGCAAGGCCCTCGCGACGCTCGAGTCGGTCGACGCCGAGAAGGTCCGGACGCCGGGGCTCGGCAGCCAGCTCCGGGCGATGCGCGCGATGATCCACCTGACGCTGGGCGAGACGAGCGAGGCGCGGCAGCTCGCCGAGAAACTGGATCTGTCCAAGCAGCAAGATGCGAAGGCGCGCGCGATGTTCGCGACGGTGGCGAGCGAGGCGTGGGCGCGCACCGGCGACGCGAAGAAGGCGGTCGAGACGCTCGAGCTCTTCAACCCCGAGGATCCGGAGTACGGGGAGCTGCGACCGCAGATGTGGCGAGCGCGGGCTTTTGCGTATGCGGGCGCGAACGACATGAAGGGGGCGGCGCGCGCCCTGAAGAAGCTCGCCGACCTGAACCCGCATCTCCTGGGGATGTTCGTGGGGGCGAAGAAGATTCATCCGATGCTGGAGCGCGAGGCGCGGCAGCTGGCGATGAAGATGGGCGCCGTCCCCCGGAAGATGGTGCGGCAGAGGCTGTAGGGGACCACGATGAGCGACCTCAATCCGCAGCGGGATCAGATGGAGTCGGAGTCGATGGTTCGGACGCTTGAGGCGCAAGCGCGGGCGATCTGGCCGCAGGAGGAGGCGCTCGTCGCGCGGTACGGACTGAAGGGCGCGCTGCGCGTGCTCGATGCGGGGTGTGGAACGGGGGAGATTTCGTCGCGCATCGCACGGATGTTTCCGCTGGCCGAGGTGCTGGGGGTCGACATCCTGGATGCGCCGCTGGAGCTCGCTAGGGAGCGTCATGCGTCGCTCGCCCCCCGGCTGTCGTTTGCGCAGGGGAGCATCTTCGAGCTGCCTGTGGCGGATGCGACGTACGATCTGACGGTGTGCCGTCACGTGCTGCAGTCGATCCCGCACGCGGATCAGGTCGTGAGGGAGCTGCGGCGGGTGACCAAGCCGGGCGGGTGGATGCACCTCATCGCAGAGGACTACGGGATGCTGCACTTCCCGACCGGCGACCGGCACGTCGACGCGTTCTGGAGGGAGGGGCCGGCGAGCTTCGGCGCAGCGACGGGGACGGACCTGTTCGTCGGGCGGCACGCGTTTGGGCATTTGCGGGCGCTGGGGCTCGAGGAGGTCACGGTCGAGTATGTGGTCGTGGACACGGTGCGCGTGGAGAGGGAGATTTTTGCGACGATCCTCGAGGCGTGGCGGGATGGGTATGTGGAGCCGATCGCGAAGTATTCGCGGTTCACGAGAGAAGAGGCGACGGCGGCGTTCGAGGGGATGATTGGGTTCGTGAGGGACCCGGCGCGGTATGCGGTGTGGATGGTGCCGGTGGTGGCGGGGCGGGTGCCGCGCGGGGGGTAACGGTCGGCGGTCGCGGTTGCGGTCGTGGTCGCGGTCGCGTTAGCCGATTCCGATCAGGTTCGCCCTCGCGAGCGGTCTCAGCGCGACTTCCGGCAAGAGCTCCGCGAAGCTGACCACCGTCGCGTCCGGGATCTCCACGTCGATCAGCTTTCGTACGAAGCGGCGGATGTCGGGTTGCGTGAGGAGGATTGCGCCGCTGGTTACGTTGGCTTCGCCGAGGGCGCGGCGGATGGCGGCGATCAGGTCGCGCGCGGCGGCGGGCGGGAGGGTGAGGAAGGCGCCGTTCGGGGTTCGTGTCACGGCGCGCCGGACGGAGTCTTCGATCGTGCCGTCGAGCAAGATGACACCGAGCTGCGGGGCGCCGCGCGTTAGGCGGTAGGTGATCGCGCGGCGCATTTGCCCGCGCACGAACTCCGCGAGGTTCAGCGGGTCTTTCTCGATCGAGGCGACCGTCGCCAGTGCCTCGAGGATCGCCTTCAGATCGCGGACCGGGATCCGCTCTTCCAGCAGGCGGCGAAGCACGTCGGCGAGCAGCGTCAGAGTCACCGGCTTGGGCACGACGTTGCGTACGGTCGCCGGCGCGAACTGCTCGAGCTCGTCGAGCAAGCGTTGCGTCTCCGCGAGGCCGAGGAAGTCCGCTGCGCGCGCGCGCAGGAGCTCCGCCGCCTCCGCCTCGACATAGAGCGCGACCTGCGCGTCCGGGAGCTCCTTGGGGATCGCGAGCACGCGCGCCGGCACCTCGTGCAGCGCGAGGACGACGTGACGCGCGGGCAGCGCACCCGCAGCCGCGGCGCGGACGCGAGGGGAGGGGAGAGGAACGCCAAGCTCGCCGAAGAGTCGCTCGCGCAGACCGAGCACGCGCGCGCGGATTCCGTCCGCTTCGCCCGCGTCGTCCAGGCGATCGAGCAGCGGCTCGAGATCGTCGCTCACCTCCACGCTCCACGGCACGACGAGCGGCACGAAATGCGGGCCCTTCTTGGTCTGCGGCTGCGCGGCCGGCTCGGTCTCCTGCCGCTCCCCCTCGCGCGCGAGCTGCTTCGCGCGCGACTGCGCCGCCCAGAAAAGGAGCACCGCGAGGACGAGGAACGGCCAGGTCGGCAAGCCCGGCACGAGCGCCAGGCCGAAGATGAACACCGACGCGACCCGCAGCGCGCGCGGAATGCCGAAGAGGTGCCGCGCGAGCTCCTCGCCGAGCGGGGTGTCGGGCTCTTCGCTCGCCGTTCGCGTGACGAGCACGCCGGCCGCCGTCGACAAGATCAACGCGGGGATCTGCGACACGAGCCCGTCGCCGATCGTGAGGAGGCCGTAGCGCTTGAGGGCGTCGACGACCGGCAGGCCCTTCTGCCCTACGCCGATCGCGAGGCCGCCCAAGATGTTGATGACCGTGATGATGAGCGACGCGATCACGTCCCCCTTCACGAACTTCATCGCGCCATCCATCGCGCCGTAGAACTGACTCTCGCGCGAGAGAGATCGCCGCCGCCGCCGGGCCTCGCCGCCATCGATGGTCCCCGACCGCAGCTCCGCGTCGATCGCCATCTGCTTGCCGGGCATCGCGTCGAGCACGAAGCGCGCGGCCACCTCGGCGACGCGCTCGGAGCCCTTCGCGATGACGACGAACTGGATGATCGTCAGGATCAAGAAAATGACGGCGCCGACGACGTAGTTGCCGCGCACGACGAAATTGCCGAACGCGTAGATGACCTGCCCCGCGTCCGCTTGAAGCAAGATGAGGCGCACCGACGACACGTTCAGGGCGAGCCGGAACAACGTCGTGAGCAACAGCACGGTCGGGAACGTCGCGATCGCGAGCGCGTCCGGGACGTAGAGGACGACGAGCAGAATGGCGACCGCCATCGAGAGGTTCGTCGCGAGGAGAATGTCGAGCAGCCACGTCGGCAACGGCACGATCATCATCGCGACGACCGACACGACGAGCACCGCGAGCGCGATGTCCGCCCCGCCGATCCCTCGCCCGCGTCGCAGCAGCCTCGCGGCCTGCGTGGGCCGCCTCCCCACCTGAGGTGCGTTCACGCAGCCACGCTACCCCAGCCTTCGCGCAAAAACTCGCAACAATTTGCCGTTTCCCTACACGAGCGCCTGCGAACGAAGTGCGCGCGGGAGCTCTTCGCCAACTTCGTCGTCCCCGCGTGCAAACTCTCGATTATGCTAAGCCCAAGAGGTCCGTGAGCACCCCCAACTCGACCCGGCCGCCCCGCGGCCGACCGATGCCGATGTCCTCGGAGCCGGCGCCGCCCCCCCTGCGACGCACGGGGACGGGGCTCAGCGATCTCGGGCGCAAGCGCCAGACGAACGAGGACGCGTTCTACCTCGACGACATGCTCGGCCTCTACGTCGTCGCCGACGGAATGGGGGGCCACGCTGCAGGAGAAGTCGCGAGCCAGGAGGCGGTCGAGACCGTCTTCGGCATGGTGAAGCGCGGCATCGCCAACCTTCACGAGCTCGAGGATCCCGTCCAGGAGGACGACGTGCGCAACGCGTGTCGCCTCATGGAGAGCGCGGTCCAGGCCGCCACCTACATGGTCTTTTCGATGGCCGAGATGGACCGCGGCAAGAGCGGCATGGGCACGACCATCAGCGCGATGCTCGTCCTCGGCGAGTACGCCATCACCGCCCAGGTCGGCGACAGCCGTATCTACCGCATCCGCGGCGCCGAAGTCGAACAGCTCACCGAGGACCACACGCTCATCGCGTGGCAGCTCAAACAGGGCCTCATCACGCCGCAGGAGGCGAAGAAGTCTCCGCACCGCAACGTCATCACGCGCGCCGTCGGCAACCGCGACTACGTGCAGGTCGACACCGGCCTCGTGCAGCTCTTCTCCGGCGATCGCTTCCTCCTGTGCAGTGACGGCCTCCACGGCTACCTGCGCGAGCTCGACATCTGCCCGATCGTGCGCCTCGGCGGCGAGCTCGCGGTACAGCGCTTCATCGACCTCGCGAACGAGCGCGGCGGCAAGGACAACATCACAGCCATCCTCGTCGAAATCGATTGACGGCGGGTCGCCCTCAGGCGCCCAAAGCCTCGAAATTTCCCCCCCAAAGTTGACCAAGGGCGCCTCCGCGAGGTACGCGGTAGGTGCCTGATGGGCAACGCTTGGGCGGACACGCTTCGTGGGAGGGGGGACACACCCACACCGTCCGTTTTGACGATTTTTCCCGCGGATTCGCGGGCAAGTGCTTCTGGTCCGGAATTCTCATTGTCCCCTCCCGTGAGGTGCCGAGCATGAACAGTCGTCGCGTGGGCGTCTTGATGGGCGGAATGAGCGCAGAGCGGGACGTGTCGCGCCGTACGGGCGAAGGTGTCGCGGTGGCGCTTGCGTCGCGCGGGCACGAGGTCGTCCGCATCGCGTTCGGTCCCGACACGCTTGGGATCGACGAGATGCTCCGCAAGGCCGACGTCGATGTCGCCTTCCTCGCCCTCCACGGTCGCGGCGGAGAGGACGGCTGCATCCAAGGTCTCCTCGAACTGATGGGCATCCCGTACACGGGCTCCAGCGTGCTCGGCAGCGCGCTAGCGATGGACAAGCTCAAGGCGAAGGAGATGTTCCGCCTCCACAACGTGCCGACGCCGCCGTATTACGTGGCGACGCGCGAAGATCTTGGCGATCTCGACGAGCTGCACGCGAGCTTCGGGTTCCCGGTCATCGTGAAGCCGCGCGGCGAAGGGAGCAGCGTCGGGCTCGCGAAGGCGAACGACATGGGCGAGCTGGTGCGCGCCATCGAAGCGGCCCTCGCGCACGACACGTCGGCGCTGGTCGAGCGCTTCGTCAAGGCGACCGAGGTGCACGTCGGTCTCCTGAACGGCCGCGTGCTCGGCGCGATCGAGGTCGCCCCCAAGAGCGGTCTCTACGACTACCACGCGAAGTACACACCTGGCATGACCGAGTACATCTCGCCGCCCCGCATCGCCGCGACGCGCGCGCAGGGCGTGCTGAACCTCGCGGAGCGTGCGGCGAGCGCGCTCGGATGCACCGGCGCGTGCCGCGTCGATCTCCTCGTGACCGAGGGCGAGAACGAGTACGTCCTCGAGGTGAACACGCTGCCGGGGATGACGCCGACGTCGCTGTTGCCGAAGATCGCGCAGGCCGCCGGGATCGACTACGCGTCCCTATGCGAGGAGATCCTCGACGGCGCGCGCCTCCACTCGCAGATCCCGCGCGACAACCCGGCCAAGTCCGGCGTCTCGTTCGACGAGCGCGAGCTTCGCATCGTTCGGCGCGCCAAGGCCGGCTGATCGCGCCGCGACGGCGTCAGTCCTTGAAGAGGATCTTCAGGAGCTCGTCGTAACGCGCCTCCTCTTCGTCGTCGCGCGCTTCGCCCCGGGCGGTGAGGGCCGCGAGCTCCTTCTCGGCGGCCTCGTACTCGGCCATGCTGAGCTGCTGCATCTTGCGGCCGAAGTACGAGTACCGATCGCGGTAGTCGAGGTAGCGCTTGTGGGTGGCTTGATCCATTTGCGGTCGGGCAGAGATTAGCGCGCTTAGCGCAGACCTAGAAGGCTTGCGCGCGAGGCTGTGCGGCGCTCGCACACGTGCGGAGGCCTGCGGGAGACGTGTCGCCCCGGCGGGTGAGGGCTTCGGCGCAGGTGTCGACGCCGGCGTCGTTCGCGACCACGTCGGCGAGCGCGGCGCGGGCGTCGATCGGCGGCGTTCGTGCCGCCAGCGCGCCGAGCCGTTGCGAAGGAGGCTCGAGCGTCGCGCGTCCACCGATGACCGTCGCGCGCGCGCGCGTGATCGCCAGCGCCGCGTGAGGGAACGCGGCGCGAGTGGCGCGCAGGAGCGCAGCGAGGGCGACCGGCTCCGGATCACGGACGACGATCAACGCGACGCCGTCCGGCGCGAGCGCGTCGCGCGCGTTTCGAGCGAGGTCGGCCGCGCAACCAGGGCCGCACGCCGTTGGAAGGTTCACGATCACGGCGCTCGCGGCCGCGCGCGATCCGGCGAGCCCACGAGCCAGGGCGGGCGTCGCGCGCGGATCCTCTGCCGCGGCACGGAGCGGAGCCGAGAGGTGCGGGTGCCAGGAAGGGGGCACGCGCGGGATCGTCACGCGCTCCCAAGGCACGCCGAGGATCGCAGCGGCGATGCCCAGATCGTCCGGCGCGAGCGCGCTCGCGAGGTTCGGCGCGAGCGCCGCGGCGAGTCGTGCCACGGCCTCGTCGTCCAGCGTCGGCCCTTGCACGCGCCCGTTCGTGGCGACGGCGCCGCTCGCGTCGGTCGCGACGACTCCTGCCGAGACCCCTTCGCGAGCCCACGTCGCGGGCCCCGCGGCGTCACGCCCGAACGCCGCGCGCGCCAAATCCCAGCGTGGCAACACCGCGACGACGACGACCGTCGTGAGCGCGGTCAAGAGGACGCTCCGTCGCGCGCGTCCTCGCCACGCGAGCCCCAGCGCCAACGCCGAAAATCCCAGCGCGAGCGCGATCAGCGCCCTCTGCGCACCGAGCAGCGGCAAGAGGACGATGCCCACGAATGCCGCGCCCAGCGTCGCGCCCGCCGTGCCCGCGCCCGCCGAGCGCGCCGCCGCCTCGCCGACCAAATCCTCCTTGAGGTGCGGGACGAGGAGCTGGAACGAGGCGCCGATCCACGCGGCCGGGAGCGCTGCGGCGGCGGCTGCGATGAGCAAGTGCAGGATGGCCGCGTCGGCGGGCGCGCGCAGGAACGATCCCAGCAAGGCGCCTCCTGCGGGGAGCGCGCCCATCACGATCGTCGACGCCGCGACGACGAGCCCCGTCGTGCAGAGCGCCCGCACGAGCGCCGTCTCGCGGTAGTGGAGGAGGAGCGTACGCGCGTGCGCTGCGCCCGCGGCGAGCCCGAGGAGGGTGCCCGCGAGAGAGGCGGGAAGGAGATCCGCCGCGTCCCCCGTCGCGATTCGGACGACGTGCGCGATCGCGAGGAGCACGCCTCCGCCGAGAAATCCGAGCGCGACCGATCCCATGGCCAGCGGGCTCGGTCCTTCGCGCCGCCGATCCTTGCGCGCCGGCGCCGCCGCGTCGCCAGGCGTGCGCCAGCGCCACGAGACGAGGAACGAGATCACCGCCGTGATCGCGGTCAGGAGCGCAGCGGTCGGGACCGCGGCGGCGAGTCCGACCCTCGGCGCATACCGTCCGGCCGCGAGCGCCGCTCCGACGGCCCCTCCCGCGAACGCGGCCGCGAAGAGGAGCGCGACGCGTCGGGAGCCGTCCACCTCGCGCGCTGCGCGTCGCGCCAAGACCGGCAAGAGCGCTCCGGTCCCCAGCGACGGCAGGAACATGAGGAGCCCGCCCACGAGCGCGCGCGCCACCAGCGGACCACGCGCGATCCACGCCCACGCGTGGGGAAGTGCGAGCTCCGCGGCGGCCAGCAGCGCGAGGATCTCCGCCGGCGCCACGAGGTGCTTTCCCGTCGATCCACGCCGCGCGCGCGCCAGCACCGCCCCGAGCCCGGTGCCGAGCACGAGCGCCAGGATGCAACCGACCAGCGCCGGCGCGTGCGATCCGAGCGCGGCCTCGAGCGGCCCCGCGAGCCCCGATTGCGCGAGCATTCCCGCGGCGCCGGTGAGGAAGAGCGCGACCGCCGGTCCGGCGAACGGCGCGTCGGCGCGTCGGCGCAGAACGGCGCGAGGGGGCGAGGACCGCATGTCGCGCTCCAGATCTACCCGATCAGAAGGCGCCGCGGATCCCCATCGCGGCGCCGCCGAGGGTGGGATGGACGTCGAGGCCGATGCCCGCGCTGGTCTGGACCACCTTCTCGCTCGAGGGTCGCGAGACCGCCATCCACACCGCCGCGATGAGCGAGACGCCGCCCACCGCGATCGCGACGTCGCCGAGGAGCGCCTTGTTCCGCGCCGCGCTCACGTCGGAGTGCGAGCAGCTGGGCGCGCACGTGCTCCGCAAGTTGCTCGCGTCGCTCCCCGCGGTCACGAGGAAGAACGAGCCGAGCCCCACGCCGAGCAGCCCGATGCCTCCGAAGACGAACGCGCCCGTCGGGATCCCCGGCTTCGTCGTCGTGGTCGTCGTGGTGAGCGGGGCCGTCGAGGCCGTCGCGGCCGCAGGCGTCGCCGCCGTGGCAACAGAGGGCGTGGCCTCGGGCTCCGGTTTGTGGAACGCGACGTAGACGACGCGGTTCTTCTCCCCCTCGCGGATCCCGACGTCCTCTTGCACCACCGTCCCGTCCTCGGCCTGGTACTTGAACGTGTGCACGCCGGGATCGAGGCTCAGCGCCTTTCCGTCCAGCTTCGTCAGCGCGAGCTCGCCGTCGATCGATACCTTCACGCTCAGCGTCTCTTTGCCGCCCGAATCGCGCGCGGCGATCACGATGGACGGCGTCGACGTCGTCACCTCGTTCAGGAACTGCGCGCAGTCCTGGCGAATCACCGCCGGACACTCGGGGCGCGCGCAGACCAAGAGCTGCTCGCGCGCGGCCCGCAGCTTGCCGTCGTGCCGGAGCTTCTGGCCGCTCTCGGACGAAACGATGCAGGTCTTCTTGTCCACCCGCGCGGCCCCCGCGTCGGGCGCCGCCGCGACGATCGCGCCGATCGCGAGGGCCGAGGCCACGCCGAGCGCTCGTCGTTGGATCATGTCAGAGGCACGCCGGTTTGTAGTGCCGGACGCCATCGGCATCGAGCGTGTAGGGGGGCTTGCACTCGTCGCTGACCGGCGGCGTTGGCCGGCGAGGCGTCGGGGTGACGGGCGGAGGCTTGGGCTTCGGCGGCGGAGAGACGGTCGCGGTCGCGGTCGCGGTCGCGGTCGTGGTGGGCGTCGCGGTCGCGGTCGCGGTCGCGGTGGGCGTCGCGGTCGCGGTCGCGGGGAGGATCGGCAGAGCGACCTGTGGTGTCGCGACGGTCGTCGGTGGCGGCGCCGGAGGAGCCGCCGCGACGCGCGCGTTGTGCCGGCGCATCGCGCCGACTCCGACGAGCACCACCGCCGCGAGCGTGAACGCGATCACGGCCGACACCGCGCCGATCAGCCCCCAGCGTCGCGGCGGCGCATGCCCCGGAACCACTCCGCTCGGCGTCGACACCGAAATGCTCGACAGCTGCGACGGCGTCAGCCCCGTGCGCACGTCGAAGTTCGCCTGCGGCGGGAGCGGGCGTGACGGCGCGGCCTCGGGCAACCGCCCCGAGCTCGTCGGCAGCGGCATCGTGCGCGCGAGCGGTGCTTGCGAGGCTCGCGGCGCCATTTGCAATGTCTGGAGGAACTGCGCCGACGGACGCACCGGGCTCGTCATCGCGACGGTGCGCTGCGCGGGGTACTCGCCGGAGCGAATTCCCACGGGCGGAAGACCGGTCTCGGAGTCTCGCTCGCCCCGCTGGGCGCGCACGTCCACGCCGCTGGCCAGCTCGATCACGCGCTGCGCACGCAGATGCATCGCGTCGGTGGCCGTCGCGGACACCCACGCGCTCACCTCGGCGGGAGGCGCAAATTGCAGCGATCGCTCGAGCGCGAGCGCCATGTCCGACGCCGTCGCGAACCTCCTCCCGGGATCGTGCGCGAGCCCGCACATCACCACCGAGTCGAGCGCCCCGATCTCGAAGAGCGTCGCCGAGTCGATGTTCGGGTACGCGGCCCGCACCACGTGGCTCGGCGGATCGACCCGGCCTTCGATCACACGCGCGAGGATCGCGCCATCCGTCTCCCCGTAAAAGAGCCGCTGCCCCGTGAGCGCCTCCCACATCACGACGGCGGCCGCGTAGATGTCGGTCTGCCGGTTCACGACGTCGAAGCGCGCCTGCTCCGGCGCCATGTACGAGAGCTTTCCCTTCAGCTGCCCCGCGCGCGTGTGCTGCTCGCGCCCTGCGGCCTTCGCCACGCCGAAGTCGACCATGCGCGCGTAGCCATCGACGCCGACGAGGACGTTGTGCGGCGACACGTCGCGGTGGATGAGGCCGAGCGGCTCACCGTGCTCGTTGTGCGCGTCGTGCGCCGCGTGGAGGCCGTGCAGCGCGCCGCACATGAGCGCCGCGACGATGCGCCCGGGGACCATCATCCCGCGATCGCGCGTGCCGCGGATGAGGCGCGAGAGCGACTCGCCCTGGATGTATTCCATGACGAGGAACGGCTCGCGTCGCACGGTCACGATGTCGAGCATCGAAACCACATTCGGGTGCCGCACGCACGCAGCGAGGCGCGCCTCGTCGAGGAACATCGTCACGAACTCGGGATCGTTGACGAACTGCGCGTGCAAGCGCTTGACGGCCACCATCCGCCCGTCGCCGCCGACGTCGCGCCCGAGATGGACCGTGGCCATCCCTCCCGAAGCAAACGCTTCGTAGAGCGCGTAACGACCGATCATGCGAGGGCCGGTGCTCGTCAGAGGCAACCCCACACTGTCATCATACCAGCAGGAACTTTCCAGCGCCGCTGGCGGGATGCGCGCCGTCCGAATGGTGGGAGAGCAGCGTAGGAGCACCTCGCGTGTAGGAGACCATGACGCTCCTGCACCCGGCTCACCTCGGGCTCACCGCAGGTTCATTTGAGGAGCTTCTGGATGCTCCCGCCGGCGGGACCGCTCGGCGTCGCGAAGTAGAGGAACTTGTCGTCGGCGGTGAGGGCGATTGGATAGGACTGCACGATCGTCGCGATGGTCTCCGGCGCCTTGCCGCCGGCGAGCGGGACGCGCTGCACCAGGCCGGCGCGCGTCGTGAAGTATACGTACGTCGCGTCGACCGTGATGCCGTCGGGGTAGAGGAGCCCGCTGGCCAGCATCGTCGCGCCGTTCGCTCCGCCGTCGCCGGCGCTCGCCGCTCCCTTGGGGGCCTTCATCACCGAGCCGTCGCTCACGCCGCTCTGCCCGCTGCCGTAGTTGGTCCAGTAGACGTTGTTGGCGTCGACGGCGATCCCGCGCGGGTGCATCTGCGCGCCGGCGACCTCCTCCGGCCCGCCCTGGCATCCGGGGACGGCGCACCTCATCACCGCGCCGTTTTGCGGCCCTGCGTCGGGTGCGACGTAGCTCCCGTAATTCGTCCAATAGACGCCGGTCGTGTCGGCGGCCAGGCTCGTCGGGTTGTTCTGCGCGGCGCCGACCACGGTCCCCGCGCCGGCGTCGGGGTCGTTCGAGATGGAGACACGGACGACGCTGCCGTCGGTCCCCTGCGTGCCGAGGGTCGCGTAGTAGATCTCGGTCCCCGCGACGGTGATCGCCGTGGGGCGCGAGCTGAGGCCGCTCACGATGCTGACGGGCGGGCCGCCGGCGAGCGGCATTTTGCGCACGAGGCCGTCGGCGCTGCCGTACCCGCGATCGACCCAGTAGAGGTTGGTCGTGTCGATCGCGACGCCGGACGGATAGATCTCGTTCGACGCGAGGATCGACGAGGTGCCGCCGTCCTTGGCGATCTTGTCGACTTGGAAATTGTAGAGCGTCGCCCAGTAGACCGTGGAGAGATCGACGGCGAGCGCCTGCGGGTAGCTCTGGTTCGACGCGAGGGTCACCGGCTGGCAGAGGCCGTTCGTGCAGCCGCCGCCCGCGCAGTCGCGCCCGCACGCGCCGCAGTTCTTCGGGTCTGCGAAGAGCTGCGTCTCGCATCCGTTGTCGTCGGCGTTGTCGCAGTTGCCGAAGTTGCTGTTGCACGCGAGGCCGCACACGCCGCTCGTGCAGGCGGGGATGCTGTTCACGCGGAGCGGGCAAATCTTGCCGCACGCGCCGCAGTTGAACGGATCGGTCTGGATCCCGGCCTCGCAGCCCGGCGTCGTGCTCGTGTCCTGCCCGCCGCCACCGCCCGAGTCGGGCCCGAGGATCCCGCCGTCCCCGTCCGTCGAGTCGAGCCCGTCGAAGTTGATGCACGCGAGCGTCGTCCCCGAGGCGACGCCCAACGCGGCGAAGCACCACGCGACCTTCCGGACGCGCGCGCGCGATCCAGGGAACACCGCCATCTTTTCCAGAATAGCAGCTTTTAGAAGGCTCGGCCGTTTTGATGGTATTTTCGCGGCCGCCCATGCTTCGCCTCGTAGAGCTCGAAAAGCGATTCGGTTCGCTCCTCGCGGTGCAGTCCGCGAGCCTCGAGGTCTTGCCGGGGCGCGTGCACGCGGTGGTGGGAGAGAACGGCGCGGGCAAGAGCACGCTCCTCAAGATGGCCGCGGGGATTCTCACGCCCGACCGCGGCGAGGTGCGCATCGACCGGCAGCACATGACACCCCACACCCCCGCCGAGGCGATCCGGCGCGGCATCGGGATGGTGCAACAGCACTTCGCGCTCATCGAGCCGTTTACGGCGCTCGAGAACGTGGTCCTCGGCGTCGAGCCGACCAAGAAGGGCGTGCTCGATCTCGCGGCCGCGCGCGCAAAGGTCCAAGCCATCGCCGCCGAGCTCGGCACGGTCCTGCCCCTCGACGCGAAGGTGGAGTCGCTCGGGGTTGGCGATCGACAGCGCCTCGAGATCGCGCGCGCGCTCTACCGCGACGCGCGTGTCCTCATCCTCGACGAGCCGACGGCGGTGCTCACGCACGGCGAGGCCGAGGGGCTGTACAAGACCCTGCGCAAGCTCGCCGCCGGCGGGCGCGCGGTCGTGGTCGTGACCCACAAGCTCGGCGAGGTCGTCGACTTCGCCGACGAGGTCAGCGTCATGCGGCGCGGCAAGGTCATGATGGCGTCGCGCGAGCTCCGCAAGGGGCCCGGGCGCGACGAGGAGCTGCGTGAGATCACCGAGGCGATCATGGGCGGCGGCGTCCAGGAGCTCGTACGCCGCGACGCGCGGCAGCTCGGCGGCACGGCGATCGTCATGAGCGACGTGCACTACGGCCGCGCGCTTCGCGGACTGTCGTTCGAGGTGAAGGCCGGCGAGATCGTCGGCATCGCGGGCGTCGACGGCAACGGCCAGCGCGAGATCGTGGAGGTGCTGTCGGGGCTCACGACGCCCGAGGCGGGGCGGGTGGCGGTCGTCGAGCGCGCGCTCCTCGGCAAGAAGCGCATCCCCGCCGTCGCCGTCGTCCACGAAGATCGTCAGCGCGAGGGGCTCGTGCTCGACGCCGACGTCCGCGACAACGCGCTCCTCGGCGAGCACTGGCGCTACGCGAGCTGGGGCATCCTCTCCTTGCCGGCCATGAGCCGCGACGCGCGCGAGCGCCTCGATCGCGCGCAGGCTCCGTTCGGCCTCGACACCGTCACGCGCACGCTCAGCGGCGGAAACCAGCAAAAAATCGTCATCGCGCGCGCGATCGCAAAAATAGCGATGGGCGCGTCGGCGCTCGTCCTCGCGCACCCGACGCGCGGCGTGGACCTCGGCGCGAGCCGGGCGATCCATCAAGAGGTCCTCGCGGCGGCCGCCAAGCAGGTCGCGGTGCTCGTCATCAGCTCCGATCTGGCCGAGCTGCGCGCGGTGTGCGATCGCATCCTCGTGCTGTCGCGCGGCCGCATCGTCGAGGACTGCGCGCCGACGGCCACCGATCAGCACATCGGACGCGCGATGCTCTCCGCGGGGGCCCCGTGAACGGGGATCGAAGGGCGTCGATCCTGGCGACGGTCGCCGGCCTCGCCGCGGCGTGGGTGGCGTTCGATCTGCTCGTCTTTTTCTACGGGGAGTCGCCGCGTCGCCTCTTCGTGCTGCTCTTCGAGGGCACGTGGGGAACGCCGTACGGCGCGGGGCAGGTGCTCTTCAAGGCGACGCCGCTCCTTTTCACCGGCGTCGCGGTCGATCTGGCGCTGCGCGCGGGGCTCTTCAACATCGGCGCCGAAGGGCAGCTGGCGGTTGGGGGTCTCGCAGCGGGCATCGTGGGCGCGCTTCTACCTCCTTGGGTGCCGGGGCCGCTGGCCGTCGTCATCGTGCTCATCGCGGCCGCGGCGGCGGGAGGCGCGTGGGCCTTTATTCCGGCGGTGCTGCGCGCGCGCTTTCGTGCGCACGAGGTCATCTCGACGATCATGATGAACCGCATCGCCGACGCTGCGATCGGCCTCGTCCTCGGCCTCGGCTTCGCGCTTAAGGGGACGGTGCGGACGCTGGATCTCGCGAGCGGTGCGCGCGTGCCGCGTCTCGAGCGCTTCTTGCCGGCGCTCCGTGGCAGCGCGGTGAGCCTCTCGCTCTTGGCCGCGGTCGTCCTCGCGCTCGTCGTCGGCTGGTCGTACCGCGGCACGCGTTGGGGGCGCGAGGTCTCGCTCGTCGGCATGAACCCCGTCGCGTGCGCGGCCGAGCGCATCCCCGTGCGCAGTCGCATCGCGCAAGCGATGATCCTGTCGGGTGCCCTCTGCGGGCTCGTCTCGTCGGCGACGGTCCTCGGCTACAAGGGCTACTTCGAGCAAGGGCTGGGCGCAGGCGCGGGGTTCGGCGGGCTGGCGGTGGCGCTCCTCGGCCGCGGCAGCGGCGTCGGTCTGGTGCTCGCCGCGCTCCTCTTCGGCACGATGCAGCAGGGCGGCCTCGCCATCAACGCGTACGTGCCGATGGAGCTCATGGACGTCATTCAGGGCGTGGTGATCACAGCCGTCGCGCTCGCCGATGCGCGCGTGCGCGCCGCGGTGGTCCGCTCGTCGCGGGGGGCCTTCGCGTGACGCTCACTCAGACCATCTTCTCGGTCACGATGCTCGCGCAGACGGTGCGGATGGCAGTGCCCTACGCGTGCGCGGCCCTGGGCGGCGTGTGGAGTGAGAGGAGCGGCGTCGTCAACATCGCGCTCGAGGGCACGCTCCTCGTGAGCGGCCTCGCCGCGGTCGCCGCGCACGTTGCCTCGGGCAGCGCGGCCGTCGGCGCGTTCGCGGCCATCGTCGCCGGTGCGCTGTTCGCGCTCGTCCACGCGGTGCTGGTCGCCCGCGAGCGCGTCGACGCGATCGTCAGCGGCATCGCGCTCAACCTGGTCGCCGCCGGCGGCACGCGCTTCGTGCTGCGCTCGCTCTACGACTCCAGCTCCAACTCGCCCTCCGTCGCGGGCTTCGCCGTCCACGTCGGCGCCCACGCGTCGCCCGCGATGGCGCTGCTCCTCCGCACGCTCACCGATCCGCTCACGATCCTCACCGTCGTGGCGGCCGCTGCCAGCTTCTTCGTCCTCTACCGGACGCGCTTTGGCCTTCGTGCGCGGGCCTGCGGCGAGGACCCGCAAGCCGCCGCGATCGCCGGCGTCCCCGTCGCGCCGGTGCGCATCCTCGCCGTCACGATCGGCGGTATGGTGTGCGGCCTCGGCGGCGCCGCGCTCGCGTTCGATCAGCACCAGTTCCAGTCGGGGATGAGCGGCGGACGCGGCTTCATCGCGCTCGCGGCGGTCATCCTCTCGGGATGGCGCCCCGCGCGCGCGGTGCTCGCGTGCGTGGCGTTCGCGGCGCTGGATGCGCTCCAAATCGTGCTCCAGGACCAGTCGCGTGTGCCTCGCGAGGTCATCGAGATGTTCCCGTACGTCGCGACGCTCTTGTCCCTCGTGGTGATCGGACTGACGCGCGGCGCCGGGAGGCCGCCCGCGGGCCTCGGAAAGCACGCCGAAAGCGCCTGAGCGGCGTCCGCTACGCGATCGTGCGTCCGCCTCTCATCACGAAGTGCGTCTTTGGCGCTCCCCATGGCTGCACGATCGCGTGCTCGTGGGGCAGATCCCATACGACGAGGTCGGCGGCGCCGCCCGGCTCGAGGACCCCACCGGGCTCGTCGAGCGACCGTGCGGCCGCGCGCGTCGCGGCGAAGAGGGTCTCGTCGGGCGTGAGGCCGTAGAGGCGCACCGCGAACGCCATCGCGAGGGGCAAGCTCTCCGTCGGAGCGGTGCCAGGGTTCGCGTCGCTCGCGACGACGAGGGGCACGCCGGCGTCGCGAAGACGGAGCACCGGGGGAGGGGTCTGGCCCAGCGTGAAGCTCGCGGTCGGGAGGAGGACGGCGGACGTGCCGCTCTTCGCGAGCGCGGCGATTCCGCCGTCGCCGACGTGCTCGAGGTGGTCGGCCGACCGTGCCCCCGCCTCGGCGCACAGCTCGGCGCCGCCGACGTCCGCGAACTGCCCGACGTGCAGGCGCACGCCCAGCCCGGCGCTCTTCGCCGCGCGGACGACGAGGCGCGCCTCCTCGACCGTGAACGCGTTGGCGTCCACGTATGCGTCGACGAACCGCGCGAGGCCTTCCGTGGCGACTTGAGGCACCAGCACCGCCGCCACGTGATCGATGTACTGTGCACGCGTCGCGGCGCTCGCGCGCGCCCGCTCGGGCAGGGCGTGGAGCGCCAGGAACGTGGGCACCACGCGCGGAAGATCGTCGCGCGCCGCCGCCCGGGCGATCGCGCGTAGCTGCATGAGCTCGAGCTCGGGCTCCAGGCCGTAGCCGCTCTTCACCTCCACGCACGTGACGCCGAGGAGGGCCATTCGTCCCAAGCGCGCTACGAGCGTCTCGACGAGCTCGTCCTCCGTCGTCGCCGCGAGCGCGCGCATGCTGGACGCGATGCCGCCGCCGGCCGCGGCGATCGCGCGGTAATCGCCGCCGGCCATGCGCACCGCGTACTCGGCGTGGCGCGAGCCCGCCCACGCGGCGTGCGTGTGCGCGTCGACGAGGCCGGGCGTGATGACGCGCTCTCCCATGTCCTCGAACGGCACGCCCGCGGGGGCGCCGTCGCGCGGCCCGACCCACGCGACCTTGCCCTGGTCGAGCACGACGACGCCGTAGTCGAACGACCCCGCGGCGCCGCACGTCACGACGCGCTTGGCGAGGAGGCCGCGCGCGGTGGTCATCGAAACGCCCCGCGATCGGCGAGCTCGCGCGCGACGGATTCCGAGCCGCGAAAGATGTCCTGAAGCGCGGCCGCGCTGGCCACCGGCCGAGGCGGCACGCGGGTCCGGGCGGCGAGGCACCGTGTCGCCGCCTCTCTGCACCTCCTACGGAACACACGGCTCTCGGTCGCGCGCGCGAGGAGGGCGGAATGGGCGCGATCCTGCAAGGGCTCGGACTCGCAGACGAGGAGCATGTCGCAGCCGGCCGCGATCGCGCGGACCGCCGCCTCCTCCACCGGGACGTTGATCGCCTTCATCTCCAGATCGTCGGACACGAGGATCCCATCGAAGGCGATCGCCGATCGCAGGTCGGTCGCGATGGCCGGAGAGAGCGTCGCCGGCGAGGCGGGGTCGAGCGCGGGGTAGACGACGTGCGCGGTCATGAGCGCGGCGATCTTCGCGCGCGCGGCCGCCGCGAACGGCGGGATCTCGATCGCGTCGAGGCGTGCCCGCGCGTGCTCGACGCGCGGAAGCTCCAGGTGGGAGTCGGCGGTCGTGTCGCCGTGCCCGGGGAAATGCTTGCCGCACGCCAGCACTCCCCCGCGCTCGAGGCCGCGCGCCCACGCGAGGCCGAGCTCGGCCACGCGCGCCGGATCCCGTGAGAACGCGCGGTCTCCGATGATCGGGTTCTCGGGACGGGTATGGACGTCGAGGATCGGCGCGAAGTTCATCGTGAACCCCAGCGCGGCCAGCTCCGCCCCTTGACGCTCCGCCAGCCGCTCCGCCAGGTCCGCGTCGCCCAGGGCTCCGATCACCGCCATCGGCGGGAGGACGAGGAGCGGCGCACCGAAGCGCGCGACGCGGCCGCCTTCCTGATCGACGGCGATCAGTGGCGGGAGCTCCCGCGGCGATGCCCGAAGGATGCTCGCATTCAAGTCGAGGACGGCTTGGAGATCGGGAGAGAGGTTGCGCCGGAACAGGATCGCCCCGCCTCGTCGGCCCGCCGCGAGGGCGGCGCGAAAGGTCGGTGACAGCGTCCTGCCTGCGAAGCCGCCGACGAGCAACTGCCCGCACAACACCTCCAAGGGGAGCGCGCCGACATCGGCCGATAGCTCGTCCATCGGCCTTCTTTACCATGTCGTGCTACGTCTTTCCCGGATGCGAAGCGTCTTCTGGTTCGGGCTCCTCCTCATCGGCTGCAGCGCGGGCAAGCCGGCCGATCGGCCCGTCGATGCGCCGGCCCGACCGGTCGCCGGGAGCGACGCCCCCACGGTCGCGCCGCCGACGCCCACCGGCGCATCCGCATCCGACGGTCGCGGGACGAAGCGCAAGCTCACCCCCGACGAGGCGCGACGCTACATGGTGGAGCTCGTCAACCGCGATCGCGCGAGCGTCGGTCTCCCTCCGGTGGAGCTGGACATGGGACCGCCGACCATGGCCGGGCAGGCGCACGCCGAGGACATGGCGAGCCACGGCTACCTCGGACACTGGGGCACCGACGGGTCTGTGCCAGAGCAGCGCCTCACCGAGGCGGGCGGCGTCGACATGGTGCTGGAGAACGCGCTCTGCTTCATCGACGAGCATCCCCGCACGCTCGACGCGAAGCCGCTCATCGACGCCGGCGAGGTCGAGCGCGCGGAGTCGATGTTCTGGAACGAGGTGCCGCCGAACGACGGTCACCGCAAGAACATCATGAAGCCCGGCCACAAGAAGGTGGGCATCGGCGTCGCGCAGCCGATCGCGACGGCGACGGAGCTTCCGGTGCCCTGCTTTTCGCAGGAGTTCACCGATCCGTACGGCACCTACGCGCCGGTGCCGCGCAAGGCGAAGGTCGGCGACACGCTGCACGTCGAGGGGACGATCTCCGCGCCCGCGACGGTCGGCGGCGTCGGCCTCGCGCGCGTCGTCCTCCCGCGCCCGATCGGGGTGGGCGAGCTGAACAAGCGTCGCTCGTACCCGGTTCCGGGGCCGTACCAGATGTACTGGCCTGCGGGCTTCAAGACGCCGATCCCGGTCACAGTCCGCGGCGCCAAATTCTCGATCGACGTGCCGCTGACCGACAAGGGGGAGCCGGGGCTCTACGAGGTCAGCGTGTGGGGGAAGCTGCCGGGATCGTCCGACTTCGCGATGCTCGGCCTGCGCACGATCGTGGTCGAGAAATAGCGCCCGTCGGATCAGGGCGCGCGCTGGATGACGTCGTTCCAGTCGCGAGGGCAGCCTACGGAAGCGCGCCCAACGCATTTGTTCGGGTCGCGGATGGGACCGATGAGCATGTACGCGTCGCGCGAGAGGAAGGCGAACTCGTCCCGCCAACGGGATTCGATGACGCGCATGTTGCTCTCGATCTCGTCCTTGTCGGCCGTCGCGCCAAGGACGGCGAGCTTTTGCGCGATCAGACCGCGGTCGCGGTCGTCGTCGGTGAGGGCATACGCGCGGCGCAGGTCGCGGATCGCGGCGTCGCGCTGCCCATAGCGGCTGAGGAGCGTCGCCGCCGAGATCGTCCTGTCCGCGTCGGCACCGAGCTCCACTGCGTGCACGATCGCGCGCGCGCCCTCCTCCCGGTACCGATCGAGCTCGGCCTGGTCTTTCACGAAGGAGCCGGCGGCGAACGCCAGGAACTGCCCGTAATGAAGCCACACCTCGCTGTCGTAAGGTCGCTCGCGGGTGCCGCGCTCCAGGAAGCCGCGCGCGACGTACCAGTCTTGGAGCGTGCCGACCGGCGGGTGATAGACGATCAGCGTCTCGGCGTATTTGTAGACGAGCGGGTAGGTGGGATCGAGCGCGAGGATCGCCTCCATGTACTTGGCGGCGTCGTCGAACGGTCGATGCTCGCTCCAGTGCGTTCCGTACTCGACGATGAGCTTCGCCCACGCGGCGTCCGCGGCGGCGGCGCGGTAGCCGAGTGACATCGCGCGGAGCTCCGAGGGCGGCGGCAAGAGGTAGACATCGTGGTCGACCTTTACCTCGTGGACGCGCGCGGCGAGGCGCGGCTGCACGCGCGCGACGCCGAGGACGCTCACGGCGAGGAGGAGGCCGACGAGGACGCCGCTCGACTTCATTCGACCTCGTTCTCCACGTAAAGCCCGGGCTCGAGCGCTGCCGGCTCGCCGTCCTGCGCGTGGCCCCGCAGCTCGAAGGTGCTGCGCACGCCGTCCCCGTCGAGGTCGCCGTGCGCGTGCGCGATGAAGGTCGAGCGCGCCGGACCCGGCGTCGAATCGAACGCGAACGCGAAGGCGTGCGGGACTCCCTCCGGTGCTGCGCGGAAACCGAGGGCGACCCAGGTCGGGTGGTCCCACGCCCCAGAGGGATCGAGCTCGCGCGTGCCGCGCGGAGGGGAGGATGGAGTGAGCGGCGCGCTCTTCGGGAACGCATCGCGGGCGGGCTTGGACGCCGCGTAAGTGAGCGCCTCTTGCCCCATTCGCTGGAGTCCTTCCACGGGCTCGGCGAAGCGCGACGCGTGCAACTCGCGGACGAACGCCGGGACCGCCACGGCGAGGAGGGATCCGCCGATCGCGAAGACGATCGCCGCCTCCACCGCGGTGAGGCCGCGCGACCCTCGTTGCCTGCGCGCGACGCCCGAGCCCATCTCCGTCACTCCTCTGCGTCGATCTTCTCGATTTCGACCGCGACCTTCGCCTTGAATGTGACCGGATCGGGCGCGATGCTCAAGCGGTAGGTGGAGATCTTCCCGTTGCCGTCGAGGTCGGCGTGGGCGACGGCGGCGGCGGTGGCCTGTGCGCCCGACCCCTGCGACTCGAACGCATACGAGTAGTACTGCGGCTGCGGGATCGAGAAGCGGAGCTCCGCCCACGGCGATCCGGTCCAGTCGGCCAGCGTCGACTGGTACCTCTTGCCCTTGATCGCGTCGGCGTCCCCGGGGACGGCGGCCTTGGAGCCCGGCGGAAAGTGGCGCATCGCGTGCGCGGCCTCGGGCGTGGTCCCCGCCGGCTGGTTGCTGTCCGACTGGTCGTAGTAGCGCGCGGCGGCTTCAGCGATCGCCGTCACCGAGCCGATCGCCTCGGCCGTCTTGGCGTGCCGCACGTACCGCGCGAGCCCGTACATGCCACCGGCGCTCAAGATCGCGGCGAGCGCCAGGAAATTCATGGCCTCGGTGAGGGCCACTCCGCGCGCGCGGCGCTGCCCCCACCGTCGGCGTCTGCTGGCGCGTGGCGCGCGGATCACGCGGGCAAGATACCGCAAGGGACGGCGAAAGTGCGAAGAGATGGCTCACTTCGGAGCCGGGCGGCTAAGGTGCTCTCTGGCGCGCGTTTGGTGGCCGGACATGCGAACGAACGAAGAAGGCAAGGACCCAAAAACCGCCGCTGCGGCTGCTGCCACGCCGGCGACCGCGGGCCTGCGCCGCCGGCTCGTCACGTTCGGCCTCGCGATCCTGGCGCTCGGTTTCGTCGCCTACGTCGTGCCCATTCGCGATCGGTGCTTCGACACGGGCCTGGCGCCGGAGGGGACTGCGCCGGCCGCCGCGTCGAAAGGGCCGCGATTTCCCGTCTCGCGCGACGCCAATGGGTGCACTCTGCAAGCACCGCGCGGGCCCGTTCGCCTCTCGCCCGAGGCGTGCGCGCGGCTCGACTGCGAGCCGGGCCTCGCGTCGACGCTGGCGGGCGCGCGGCTTGGCCTGCTCGCGCTCCTCGCGGCGGTCTACGGCCTGGGCACGCTGGCGTGGGCGGCGCGATGGCATGCGCTGCTTCGCCTCGCGAACGCGCCGGTCACCGTGCGCCATGCGTGGCGGGTGACGTTGGAGGCGCAGGCGGCAGGCGTACTCTTGCCGGGCGGAGTCGCCGGGGACGCGGTGCGCATCGCGTCGCTCACAGGCCTCGGGGTGCCGACGGCGACGGTGGCGGCGAGCGTTCTGCTCGATCGCGCGATCGGCCTCTCGACGATGGCGGGGATGGCGGCCGCGCTCGCAGCCGTCTTCGAGCCTTCGGCGGTCGGCCCTGCGGTGCTGATCCTCGGGGCGATCCCGGTCGCCGTCGCGCTCGGCCTCGCGGTGCTGCGCTCGAAGCCCATGCGCGGCGCAAAAATTCTGGAGCACCGCCTCCTCGCGCGCACCGCGAAGCCGGTGCTCGAGTACCTGAACGATCCCCGCGCCCCCGCCGCGCTCCTGCGGGCGCTCGCATGGAGCCTCGTCGTCTCCGCGGTGCAGCTCGGCGTGATCCGCGGGCTGGTGAGCGCGCTCGACGTGACGCCGACGGTGGAGCGTTGGGTCTACGCCGGCGCTGCCATCGCGTTCATCGCGGGGGCGATTCCGGCGCTCCCGGGAGGGTGGGGGACCAGCGACGCCGCGTTCGTGGTCTTCCTCGCGCGCGCAGGCGTCTCGGCGCCCGCGGCCCTCAGCGTGAGCCTCCTCTACCGGCTCTATTGGTACTCGGCGAGCGTCACCGGAGCGCTCCTCTTCCTCGGCCGCTCGCGTGGAAAAAAGGCTGCGCCGTCACAGTAGGGCGCGCTGGCGATACACGTCGATCGTCGTCCGCAGGTTGCCTTCGAAGGCGCCGTCGGGCGCGTAGCCGATCTCGCGCTTGATCTTCCCGAGGTCGAAGCACATGTCCCCGGCCATCGTGCGCACGCGCGTGGGGTAGAGGGGCACCGCGCGTCCGAGCCTCGCGCCGAGCGCGCCCATCGGGTACGCGAGCGCGTACGCGAGCGACACCGGGAGATGCCACCGTGGCGCAGGCGTCCCGTGCACGATGCGCCACACCGCGTCCACGGTGTCCCGGAACGATCGCGCCGGATCATCGGCGACGAGGTACACCTCTCCCGCGCGTCCCCGCTCCGCGGCCCCCACGAGCGCCGCGGTCAGGCTTCCGATCCACAAGAAATCGACGCGGTTGGAGCCGTCGCCGATGAAGACGAATTTCTTCTGCGCGATCGCCGCGCACATCGACAAGAAATTGTATCGCTCGCCTGGACCGTACACAGTCGGCGGGCGCAGGATGACGACGGGCAAGCCGCGCTCGCGGTAGAGCCGCAAGAGGTGCTCGTCGGCGAGGAGCTTGCTCTTGCCGTACGCGAGATCCGGATCGCACGGGAACGTCTCGTCGATCATCCCGACCGGCCGAATGCCGATCGCGGCCAGGCTCGAGACGTGGACGAACTTCTCGAGCGGCGCCCCCGCCAGCGCGTCGACGAGCGCCTCGGTGCCGCTCGCGTTCGTGGCGAAGTCGGCGAGGGTCGCCGATTGGAGGTTCATGTTCAGCTGAGCCGCCGCATGGAACACGTGCGTGACCCCCGCGCCGACCTTCCCGAGCGACGACGGGTCACCCAAGTCCCCACGGAACGCCTCGGCCCCCGCCGCCACCAGCTCTTTCGCCCCTTCGCCGTCGGGGCTGCGCACGAGCATGCGCACCGGCCAGCCCTCCCCGAGCAGCTTTCGCACGAGGTGGGAGCCGATGAAACCGGTCGCGCCGGTCACGAGGGCGAGTCGTCGGGACGTGATGCTTCATGGTATCTTCTTCGTTGGAAATCTCGATAGATGTTCGTCTCCATCCTGGTCCCGGCGCACAACGAGTCGGCCAACATCCGGACCGTTCTGCGGTCGCTCCTCGACCAGGAGACGCAGCACGCGCGGATCGTGGAGATCGTCGTCGTCGCGAGCGGATGCACCGACGACACCGCCGATCTCGCGCGCAAGGTCGCCCGCGGCCGCCCCGGCGTGCACGTCCACGTTCAAGAGCGCCGCGGCGGCAAGGTCGCCGCGATCAACGAGTACCTCCGCGTCCGCAACCCGCGCGCCGACATCGCGGTCATCTGCAGCGCCGATCTGCGCGTCGCGCCCGACGTGGTGGAGAAGCTCGTTCGTTGCTACGAGGCGAACCCCGACGTCGGGATGGTCGGCGCCCGCCCCATCCCCGACAACCCCGCAAAGGACACCGTCGGCAAGATGGTGCAGCTCCTCTGGGAGATGCACCACCGCGTCGCGATGATTCACCCCAAGATGGGCGAGCTCGTCTCGTTCCGCTCGAAGCTCATCGAGCGCGTGAGCGAGCTGTCGGTCGTCGACGAGGCGTCGGTCGAGGACATCGTGCGCTCCCAGGGCTACGAGCTCGCGTACGCCGGCGACGCGATCGTGCAGAACCACGGCCCGGAGCGCCTCGACGAGTACTTCGAGCAGCGCCGCCGCATCGCGCGCGGCCATTATTGGCTCGATTTCGCGTTCGGCTACCAAGTGGCGACGCTCGATCGCTCGCTGCTCCTGCGCGTCGCGTACGACATGTTCCAGGAGCAGGACGCCTTCGGAAAGCGCGCGCTCGGCGCCGCGATTGCTACGGAGGTCGTCGCGCGCGTCGCCGGCTTCGTGGACGCGCGCATCCTCGGCGGCAAGCACCGCACGTGGAAGCAGCTCCGGAGCACCAAGCGCCTCCTCTCGGTCCTGCCCGGCGCCGGCGCGCACGTCCCATCGCCGAGCATCCCGCCGGCCGCGAAGGTTCCGCAGGTCGACGAGGCGCGAAAGTAATGTCGCGCAAGCTGCCGGTCCTCGCCCGCCTCGCCGGCTACCGCGTCGAGCACGCGACCGGGCGCACGCGCCAGCTGCCCATCAACCTGACGGTGTCCGTCACCTACAGCTGCCCGAGCCGCTGCGCGACCTGCGACATCTGGCAGAAGAAGGTCGATGATCTCTCGGTCGACGAGTACGGCCGCATCTTCCCGACGCTCGAGAAGGTGCCCATCTGGGTCACCATCTCCGGCGGCGATCAGTTCGTGCGAAAAGATCTCGACGAGATCGTGCGCCTGATTCGCACGCAGATCGAGCCGACGATCATCAACATCCCGATGAACGGCGTCATCACCGAGCGCATCCACCAGCTCCTCCCCAGAATTGCCCATTTTTCCCGCGGATCGAGCCTGGTCCTGAACCTCTCGGTCGACGAGATCGGCGAGAAGCACGACGAGATCCGCGGCGCCGATCACAACTGGGAGAAGCTGATCGAGGTGAAGGGTCTCATCCGCGATCTCCAAAAGACCTACGACCACATCGTGATGGGCGTTCACACGGTCATCTCGAAGCTCAACGTCCACCGCATCCCCGAGATCCAGCGCGAGATCCGGCGGGTCTTCGATCCGGACTCGTACATCACCGAGGTCGCCGAGAACCGCGTCGAGCTGAAGACCCTTCACAAGGACATCACCCCGGATCCGCAGGACTACCGCCGCGCCGTCGCGCACCTTAAGAACGTCGTCGCCAGCAAGCGCTCGCTCAAGCCGGTCGCCCGCCTCGTCGAGTCGCTTCGCCTCGAGTACTACGATCTCGCGTCGCGGGTGCTGGAGGAGAAGCGTCAGGTGATCGATTGCTACGCGGGGTGGGCGAGCGCGCACCTCGCTCCGGACGGGCATCTGTGGGGCTGCTGCGTGCGCGCGGAGTCGATGGGGAACCTCCGCGACCACGGTTACGATTTCCGGCCGGTGTGGTTCGGAGAGACCGCGGAGACGTTTCGCAAGAGCGTCAAGAACAAGGAGTGCGCGTGCCCGCTCGCGAACGCGAGCTACACGAACATGCTCCTCGATCCGGTCACGCTGGCGCGGGTCGGCGCTAACATGATCCACGCAGGCACTTCGGGAACGGCCGAAAAATGAGCCTCGTCACCGCCGATCGCGGCCTCGGCAGCGCGTACGAGCGATACTGCTTCTACCAGCGCCTCGATGCTTGGGCGAAGGCGTACGAGATCGGGTCGATGCTCGAGGGGCCGCTGGACGGCATGGCCGGGATCGCCGGCGTGCACGGCGCGGGGCTCGCGCTGCAGGGTGTTCACGTCACCTCCGCGGTCGACGAAGAAGCGAAGGCCGACCTCGCGCGCGGCGTGTACACGTCGCTTGGCGCGAAGGTCGATGTTCGCGTGACCACGTCGCTCGAGGGGCTTCCCGCCGCCGATCTCGTCCTCGCGTACCACGCGCTCCCGCTCGCGCCCGACTGGCGCAGCTACTTGAAGGAGCTCGCCGCGCGCGCGAAGAAGCTCCTGGTCGTGACGGTGTGCAATCCCGACAACTGGGGGGTCGCCGCGATCCGCACGGCGGCGCGCCTGCGTGGCATCCGCGGGATGGAGCCGCCCGAGACGTGGCGCACCGACGTGCTCGCGCCGGCGCTCTGGGAGGTCGGGCGCGTCGCCGATCACGTGTACTTCGACTGCCCGTGGTGGCCGGATCTCCAAGTCTCCGCCGGCCAGTCGCTCGCCGATCGCGCGCGGCAGCTGTTTCGCCAGAAAAAGTCCGACGTGCAATTCACCGCCGACGCAGACGGCGCGCGCCTCGCGGAGTCGTTCGTCTATGACGGCCGAAAATGGCCCTACTTCGGCGGTCCGGGATGGCGCGAGGAGCTTCTCCCCGCGCTCCTCCGGCATCCCGGCTTCGACGGGAGCACGACCCGCCTCATGCCGCGCCTTGCCCATCTGCACGGCTTCGTCGTCGACATGCGCCCGCGCTCTCCGCAAGCACGCCGCCGGCTCGCGCAGGCTCGGTAGTTCTTAGGTCCTCGGCTACGGCTCGACTAGCCGGCGTCTCCGCCCGTCACTCCGCCGTCGGGCAGGGCCTCGGGAGGACCCGGATCGTCCCCCGGATCAGGAAGCGCCAGCGGCTGCCCTACCCACCCAGGCGGCGGCTCCTGCGGAGTCTCCGCGGGGATCGCCTCGCCGTTCACTTTGCGGAGAACGTCCTTCATCTTCTTCCGCAGCGTATGCGGCCGCGGGTAGGGGAGGTGCCCATCGGGCGAGAGCACGCCGTGCTTCAGGTGCTTTGACTCGAACAGCGACCACTCTCCGCGCGTCCCGACCAGTCGCGCGTCCGGCTCCATCGCGGCAATCGCCAGCCTGTGCAGATCCGCGCCGGCGGAGTGGAAGTACACGTAGCGGAAGTAGTCGCAGTCGTGCTCCGGCCTGATGAAGATCGGCTTGTACTGGAGACGTCCCCACGGCTCGTCCCACGCGTACGCGGGGTTCATGAACGCCGGCGCGATGGGCGAGCGCGTGAAGTCGAACAGCGTTCGCCCTCCGCGCATCGCGAGCACGTGCCCCTCGAACGTCGACGCCGAGAACAAGCGCAAGGTCGGCGTCGTGCCGACGTCGACGAGCGCGGTCGCGCTGTTGTACTCGGTCAGCTCGGCGAGCGCCTCGATGTCGCGCGCCATCACGTGCGACTCGACGAAGCTCGGCCACGCGATCGCCAACGACGCGAGCGGCGCCACCAGGCAAATGAGCCGCGGCACTCGCCACGCCGGCGAAGGTGCCCCGCGCGGGGCGAGCGCAACCGCGAGGATCGCGTACGACGGCGGAAAGAAGCGCTGGTAGAAGAGCGTCGCGCCGTTCACGGTCATCGGCATCGTCAAGTAGAGCGCGAACAGGCTCGCCGCGAAGATCTCGAACCGGAACCGCACGAACAGCTCGCGCCTCGGCCGCCCCCGTACCGCGGGCTCCTCGCGCCAGCGCGCGAGGGTGAGGAGCACCATCGCCATCAGTACGAGGAGCAGCATGAGGTTGCGGACGTACGGCTCGTACCCCGCGAAGAGCACGCCGGAGATGGTCGAGACTTTGTACCCGATCGGATCGAACGTGGTGCCGACCGCCTGGTTGTAGGGTGCACGGAGTCGCTGCCCCCACCAGATCTGGAGGAGTGTCACGCCGAACATCGCGACCGGCGGCGCCAGGCGGAGCACGAACGCGCGCGTGGGCAGGGGGTGCCCGAGCGCGAAGAGCGCGATCATGAACGCGGCGCAGACCATGAGGCTCTCGTGCGCCCCGTACAGCAGCAGCAAGATCCCGAAGGCCGCGGCGGCGCGCCGAGGAGTCGGGCTCGTGACGAAGCGGTCCAGGGTCGGCAGCACGGTCAGGAAGATCGCAAGCCCCAGGAGGTTCGCGATGAGACCCCAATAAAAGAACCACCCGAGGCCCAAGAGGCCCACGAGGAGCGCCGTCCAGCGCGGCGTGCCGAAGTACCGCGCCAAGCGCGCGCCGGCGAGGAAGAGCCCCATCTGCGTTCCCGCGACGACGAGCTTCATCGCCCAGCTCGTGCCAACGAGGTAGGAGAGCGGCCACGCGATGAAATAAAAGAGCTGGTTGGGGTGTCCGAGGTTGTAGCGGTAGAGCCCAGGCGCGAAGTACTTCGGATCGTCGAAGTGGCGGAGCACCGCGACGACGGCCTCGTGCAGCGCGAGGTCGGTCATCGGCGGGTAGCGCGCGGCCAGGACCGGGATGACGAAGAGAAGACCGGCGACGAGCGGTGCCCATCGCTCCACCTTGTCGCGCGTGTTCATCGAAGGGGCCGCCACTCTCTCTCGCACACCAGGTCCACAAAAAGGAAAAAGCCTTGCCCCATCTTCGTGCGACGGGGCAAGGCCGAAGAACCGAGCCGGGGGTTTTACTCCTCCGGGTTGGTCTCCTGGATGGTCGGGGACGTGTTGAGCGCGCCGGCCTGGACGTTGCCCGAGACGGCGAACGTCGAGAGAATCGTGTCGCCGTTGAGGTCACCGTACGCGCTGGCGATGTAGCTCGTGGTACCGCCGCCGCTGAGGAACTCGTACTGGAAGTACTGCGGCTGCTCGAGGGAGAACTTCAGGCACTGCCAGCCTGCGTTGTCGGCCCAGTCGCCCTTGGCGGACTGGTATTTCGACGACGCGGGGACGCCGGCCGACGGAACCTTTGCGCCGCCCGGACAAAGCGCGCGGAGGAGGGTCGTCGAGCTGCCGGCCGCGAGCACGGTCGTGCCGCCGGTCTCGCGCTCGAACGCGGACGCCGAGTCGTTCTTGATTTCACCGAGCGAGTTACGTGCCTCGGTGGTCTTCGAGTTCGCGATGTACTTACGGACGCCGTAAATCGCGAGCACGGCGAGCACGCCGACGATGGCGACGACGATCATGAGCTCGACGAGCGTGAATCCGCGTTTCTTGAGAGAGAGTACCTTACGCATCTGCTGTCCTTTCTTTCGCTCGGTGGGCCACGTGTGCCGCTGGAGCTTCGTGTTGTGGTGTCGGAACGTGGCCCCTTTTCGAGCGCACAAGCTTTTGGGTCATTCGCCTTCGTTGGACGCGAAGATTTCGTTGGAGAACGAGCTGGAGACGTAGGCGCTGAAGACCTTGTCCCCGTCAGGGTCTCCGCACGCGGCGACCGCGAACCAGTCGGTCGTCGCCGTGGGGAACGTGAGGCTGTAGGTGCCGTTGCGAAGCATGCTGAGCGCGCCCGGCGTGGTGCCGGCGAGGTTGGCGACGGTCGTGTACCCGTAGATGACCGGGCCATCGACGTGGATGGGGATCGAGTCCCAGGTGATGCCCGCGGTCGGGCACTGCGAGCCGGTGCACGCCAAGCCCCACGCCGTCTTGGTGACCACGCCCGCCGTCGGGCTCGCCAGTGGATACATGGCGGCGAGCTGCGAGCAGTCGGTGCCGCCGCCATTCGTGATGGAGAGCGCCGTCGTTGCGGTGCCCGTGATCGCCGCGTACGTGCCGGTCTCGGCCTTGTAGTTCTCTTGCGCAGTACGGATCGCGTTGACCATGTGCGTGGCTTCGGCGTTGTGCGACGCCGTGATCATCTTCCGGTAGCCGACCACGGCGAGCACCGCGAGGATGCCCACGATAGTAACGACCGCCCCGAGCTCCACGAGAGTGAAGCCCGCTTGATTTCGTCGCCGCGCAAGCGCGACGCGATTCGGGCAGGGGCCAAGGCTTCTCACAGGGGCAGTACTAAGCACCGGTCGTGCCATGGGGAACCTCTCGGTCAGGCCGCGGGCGACGAGCGCGCAGCGAGCCACAAAGTTACGTCATATCGGGGGGGAAAGCCTAGAAATGACCGGGTCCGGCGTGCGCTTCGGTAGGGCCGCGGGGCGCTCGTGTGGGCGCGGGTTTCGCCGTGAATCGTCCATGGCGATGGCGGCGAGTGACAATTTTCGTCAGGTGCGACCAGGGCCTACCCTCGTCGCGTCGCGCGTCACTTCGGGGACTTGGCGCTCACCGATTCGGCCCCGCCTTCGCTCGAGGGGCCGTCGTCGCCGCCGTCGCCGCCGTCGACGCCGTCGTCGACGCCGTGCTTCTGCAAGCGGTACCGCAGGCTGCGCAGCGTGATACCGAGGAGCTTGGAGGCGGAGGTGCGCACGCCGCCGGTGCGGTCGAGCGCTTGCGCCATCAGACGTCGCTCGACCTCGTTCATGACGTCGTCGAGGTTGCAGCCCTCCTCGGGGAGGCCGATGAGGGCAGGGGTGGGCTGCGCCGTCACGCCGCTCACCTCGCGCGGGAGATCGCCGAGGCCGATGGTCGAGCCGGTGGCGAGCGCGACGGCGCGCTCGATGATGTTCTCGAGCTCGCGCACGTTTCCAGGGAACGGGTATGCGTCGATCGCACGCAGCGCGTCGGCGCTGAAGCCGCGGATCTCCTTCTTGTGCTCGGCGGCGCAGCGACGGAGCAGATGCTCCGCGAGATCGGGCACGTCCTCGCGGCGATCGCGCAGCGCGGGGACCTCCACGCGGATCACGTTGAGGCGGTAGTAGAGGTCTTGCCGGAATTTCCCGGCCTTCACGTCGTCCTCGACGACGCGGTTGGTCGCGGCGAGGACGCGTACGTCGACGCTCGCCTCGTTCGTGGCGCCGACGCCGCGCACCTTGCGCTCCTGGAGCACGCGCAGCAGCTTCACTTGCATCTGGATCGGCAGCTCACCGACCTCGTCGAGGAGCACGGTGCCGCCGTCGGCCTCGCGAAAGATGCCGAGCGTGCTGCGCGTCGCGCCGGTGAATGCCCCCTTGTCGTGGCCGAAGAGCTCGCTCTCGAGCAGGGTCTCTGGAATGGCGCCGCAGTTGACGACGAGGAACGGCTTGTCGTGCCGATCGGAGAGCTCGTGGATCGCGCGTGAGATGCGCTCCTTGCCGGTGCCACTCTCGCCGGTGATGAGCACCGTGCTCTTCGAGCTCGCGATGCGCTGCACCAGATCCATGATTCGCCTCATCGGCTCAGAGCGCCCGAGCAAGTCCTTCGGGCGCTCGCGATCGAGGCGCGCGTGGAGCTGCCGGTTCTCTGCCACGAGCGCGCGCCGCTCGAACGCCTTCTGAACGAGCGCACGCAGCTCGCTCGTGCCGAACGGCTTGGCCACGAAATCGTAGGCGCCGCGCTTCATCGCCTCGATCGCCGTCTCCAGCGTCGAGTGTGCGGTCATGACGATGACCTCGGTCCCAGGGCTCCGCTCGCGCGCGAGCGAGAGGAGGTCCAGGCCCGAGCCGTCGGGCATCATGATGTCGGTTAGGAGCACCGAGTACGGGCTCGGCGCGTTCAGCAGCGCCTCCTTGCCCGACACGAAGCCCGGGGCCGCGGTGACGTCGTACCCGTCCCTTCGGAACAGGATCGACAGCATGTCGCGGAGCCCGGGCTCGTCGTCGACGACGAGGATCGTCTCCTTGCCTGCGCTGCTCGGCATACCGCCGAGAAGGCTACTCCGTGGCCCGGAGCTTCGCGATGGCCTTCTTGGTCTCGCCGGCGCCGACCTGCACGGACACGCTCTTCTTCAGCCCCTGCTCGGCGTTGACGAAGACGACCGTGTGGGCGCCCGGCGTGACCGGAACGTGCAGCTTCGGCGTGGTGCCGATGGGCTTGCCGTCGAGGAGCACGTTGGCGACCGGGATCGAGTTGATGTCGAGGAACGAGTCCCCGCCGGCGGCCGGCGCGGGGTCGGCGGCCTCGGGCTTCGGCGTCGGATCCGGCGCGGGGGCCGGCTTCGGCCTCGGCCTGTCCGCGGCGGCGACCGGCTGCGGCGCCGGCTTCGGGTCGCCCGCGGTGACGGGCTGCGGCGTCGGGTTCGAGTTGGCCGCGACCGTGCCGCGCGGGTCGAGCGTGACCACGAAGGTCTTCTCGGCCTGCCCGTCGTCGAAGCTGACCGGCTGGCGGTAGTCGTTGAAGCCGATGCGGTTCGCCTCGAGCTGCCACGACTTGGAGGTGTCGATGTCCACCGAGATCGGCAGGATCGGCAGCTCGCGGCGATCGGCGCCGGAGACGATGTAGACCTTCGCGCCGAGCGTGCCCGGCGTGACGGTGATCTTCCCCTTCACGACCTTGAGCTGCTGCGGACCGAGGTCGAGGACCTCGTCCTTCGCGACGGTGACGTTCTTCTCGATCGTCACGTACCGGTCGGTGCCCACGATGCGGACGCGGTGGCTGCCCGGGGCGAGGTCACGGACCTCTGCGGGGAGCGGACCGATCTCGCGATCGTCGACGAAGAGCTTCACGCCGGGCTGGTTGCCGGCGACCTTGACGCCCGTGCCGCCGCGACCGGCGGCGGGCGCCAGCGCGAACGACAGGCTCGACTCCTTGCGCGCCTCGACAGAGATCGCGCGTGCCGCGGGGACCTCGAAGCCGTCCGCGAGGACCTTGACCTCGTGCGCACCGGCCGGAACCGGATCGATCGCGCACGGCGTCGTGTCGCACCACTTCTTGCCGTCGACGAAGATTTCGACGCGGTTGATCGCGACGCCCTTCGGATCGTTGACGTTGACGACGACGCGCCCGGTGCGCGGCGACGTGAGGAAGAAGACGGCGCCGGCGACCGCGGCGGTGAACGCCACGCCGAGCGCGACCCAAAGGCCGGTGCGGCTCGGCTGCGGACGAACGAGCGCCGTCGCTTCCATCGAGCGCTGCGCGACGGCGGACGCGCCCATCGACTGGCGCGGGGGCGGCGTCGGCATCGGGAGCGGCGCGGTCGTCACTTGATGACCGGGCATGCCCATCGGCGTCGTGCTGCCGCCGAACGACGGCGGCACCGACGCGGGGACGCCAGAAGCGCGCGCGAACGCGCCTTGGCTCGCGGGCGGCGGCGGCGGCGCGGACGGACGGAACGGCGACTGCGAGGTCGGTCCCATTCCGCTCTGCGGGGACGCGGCGCGGAGGCCCGGCTGCGACGGCGGCGAGCTCGCGCGCATTCCGGCGCTCGGCGGCGGCGGGGGCGGCGGCGGCGGCGCGAGGCCGTTGCCGTTCTGCAGCGCGTTCGGGCGTGGACGACCGATTCGCGACGACGGCGGCGGAGTGTCGGCCACCGGCGCAGGCGTCACCTTGGACTCGCTCTTGTCGAAGACGTGCGTGGCCTCGTCCTCGTCATCCCATTCCATGTCGAGGCCACCGGGGCCTCCACCCTTGCTCTTGGCGCGCGCCGACGGCGGCGGCGGACCGGGACGCGTCGACGGCGCCGGCGGGGGGACGAGCGGCGGCGGGCCGCTCACACCTTGGCGCGACGGCGGCGCGCTCACGCTCGGAAGCGATCCGCGGCCCGGCGGGGGCGGCGGCGCGGCGCGCATGGCCGGCTGCGACGGCGGACCATTCGACGCAGGCGCGGCGCTCGCGGCGGCCGTGCCTGGCGCCATCCCGACGAGCGTGCGCTTCGCGGCCGCGATGTCGGCTCCGTTCAGCGGCGGCGGCGGAAGACCGCCTCCCGAGCGGGGCGGGGCAGGGACGCTCGACACGCGCTGCGCGACGGCGGCACCCTTCTTCCCAAGTCCCTCGAAGATATCGAGGTCCGATCCCTTGTTCTCGGTTGCTGACATCACCAAGGCCTCCTGCCGCGCGGCTTTTTGGCCCACGCTGTCCCCGCCGTCCACACGATTCATCGCTGGCTGCCTCTTTTCTGCTGATTCCGGCACGGATGCCTTCGCCGCCTCGGCGAAGGCCTGACGCATGTAATATGCAACTTCATCGCGCGTCGCGGTGCTCTCCGGGAGCGCGTTGATGTCGCGGTAGAGATCCTTGGCGGCGCGGTACCGATCCGTCGGCTCCTTCGCGAGCGCCTTCAAGACGATGCGATCGAGCTCCGGCGAGACCTGCGCGTTCTTCTCGGACGGCGGGATGATCTTCATCGTGCGGATGCGATCGAGCACCTGCAGCTCGTTCTCCGCTTGGAAGAGGCGCTCGCGCGTGAGCATCTCCCACATGCAGACGCCGAGCGCGAAGATGTCGGCGCGGTGATCGATGTCGACGCCCTTCACCTGCTCCGGGCTCATGTAGCCGAACTTGCCCTTGATCGTACCGGCCTGCGTGCGCGTCATCTTGCCGCGCGCCTTCGCGATGCCAAAGTCGATGAGCTTCACGTCGCCGCTGAAGCTGACGATGATGTTCTGCGGGCTCACGTCGCGGTGAACGAGCGAGATCGTCTCGCCGTCCTCCTTGCGGTGATGCGCGTACGAAAGCCCCTCGCCGATGCGCGCGAAGACGTAGAGCAGGAACGAGAGCGGAATCTCCGCCTTGTCGCGGACCGCGCGATCGTAGATCTGGCGGAGGTCGCGGCCGTCCACGTACTCGAACGCGATGAAGTATTCGCCGTCGACATCGCCGAAGTCGAGCGTCCGCGCGATGTGCGGATGCTCCAGCTTCGAGCAGATGCGGGCCTCGTCCTTCAACATCGCGATGAACTCCTCGTCCTCGGCGACCTGCGGGAGAATTCGTTTGAGCGCGACCACGCTGCCGCGCTGCACATCACGCGCGCGAAAGACCTCGGCCATGCCGCCGGCGCTGATGCGGTCGAGAAGCTCGTAGCGGCCGAAGGCCTGCGTGCGGGTCACGGAAATCAGAGGCTCCACATCAGACGTACTTGGGTGTTGCTTGCGTTTGCTCGGGCCGAAAAAGTTGAACCTTCGCGCGCAGGTGAACGCGCGCGGGTTTTACTGCTTCATGCCTAAAGGGTCAACAGGTCGGAGGGGCGCTTCCGGCCCGCAGGACAGTCTAGCAATGGGGTGGGGCGGACGCCCACGCAGGCAAAAATTGCCTATGGTTTCGGGCTCTGACCACCGGTCGGGGGGGCAGGGGTCGGGGGTGGACCGCCCGGCGTCCCCCGTGAGTCTCCGTTCGGCCCCGGTGGGCTTCCTGTCGCGGTCCCGGGTGTCCCCGCTCCGCCCGGCGTGCCCGTACCGCCCGGTGTGTCCTCGGGTTTGGGGGCACCGGCGTCCTTCGGCGCCTCCTTGGGGGGCTTGCGGAAGTAGCGGACGCGCTGGTTCTGGAGCGGCTGCCACACCGCGGGCGAGACCACCTGCGTCTTCTCGAAGTAGGGCTGCGCGCCCGGCGGAGCGCCGCGGACGAGGCGCGCGGTCGACGTCGTCCCGGCGGGCGGCGCGGGATCGCCGGCGGCGTCGAGCGTCCCGCCGAGCATCGCGCGCGCGTCGCGTCCTTCGCTCGCGGCCACGAGCATGCGGCTCGAGCAGCCTGCCTTTTCGAGCAGCTTGTCGAGCAGCTTGGCCGTCGACTCGTCGGCCTTGGTCTCCGGCGCGAGCTCGATCCACTCGAGCATTCCGTCCTCGTCGTGCACACCGACGCCCACGCGCGCGGTCTTCGCGGCTGCGCCCCCGAGCGGCGTGCCCGAGGCGAGGGGAGTCGCGCCGGCGTCGGGAGAGGTCGCCCCTAGCAAGAAGACTCCGCTCGTGAGCCACAACGCCATCTCTCCGGGTCGCGGCGGCTTGCCGCCACCCACGAACGAGACGACGGTCGGCGTGTCGGCGGTCGTGCCCGCGCTCCCGGCGGGCCGCACCGTCCGCGGATCGACGCGCACCGCGCGCACCTTCACGTCGGGCCGAGCGGCGTCGGGCCGCGTCTGCGCGATCGCCATCGCGTACGGGAAGCCGTGCTGCGGCAGCCCCTTCACGCGCCACGCCGCTTCGCCCGGCAGCTTCGGCGTGATCGGCGCGGGCAGCTCGGCGCCCGGGAGCACCGGCCGCTGCGTGAGGTAGAAAAAATCGCGCCCGTCGCGGTGGATGTACTGGGGGAAGTTTTGGTGCTGCATTCCCTTGATCATTCGCCGCGCGCGGAACTTGAACTCGGGCAGCTCGCGGAACGTCCCTTCGTACTCCCAGTCCGTCTGCACCGGGCGCCCCAGCGGCTGCCAGATGTTTGCAGGTTGCACGTTGTAGAACTCGAAGCCGGCGAGGCCGGGGTTCATGTCGAGGTGCATCCCGTACGCGCAGCGCGCGAGAAGCATTGCGCCAGCGAGGATCTCGGCGGAAATGTCGACGCCCCAGAAGTAGCCGACGTAGTTCTCTTTGGTGAGGCAGACGCCGCTGCGCGTGGTGTGGATGTTGTCGGCCCAGCCCTTCGGCGTGCCGCCCCACCACAACCGCTGGTACGGGTTGAACTTGTCGCCCTCGACGAGCGCCGTAAGGTTCTGGCGGTACGAGAGCACCTCGTCCGGCACCTCGGCGACGGCGGGCCACGTGCCCATCGCCGTCGATCCGTCGCGCATCTCCATGATGGTGGCGGCGTAGGGCTTCGGCGGCAGGTAGTTGATGCCGTTCACCTGCATCCCGAACTCGCCGTGGATCGCCTGGAAGCCGCCGTTGAAGCCAGCGACCACGCGTCGCAAAATTTCCGGCGTGCGCGGGATGACGCCGGGACCGGCCTCGCCCGTCGCGCTCACCGGCTCGACGGTTCCCGCTTCCATGTGAAGCGCGATCTGACGCGGATCCCACATCGTCAGGTAGATGCGCGACGCCGGCCGCTGCTTGTCCGGCCGGATGAACGAAGTGACGAACGCCGGCGGCGCGCCTTCGACGTGCGTGATGAAGGGATCCTTGTCGAGCGTGATCCACTGACCTTCGTTGGGCAGCGGCGGCGTGAGGAGCGGCTTGATGGATGGCGGCGGCCATCCGATCTCCGGATCGACGAAGCTCGCGGGTTGCTGCTGGCCGCTGTTCACCGCGCCGAGATCTTCGGCGACGTTGGTCGTGTCGCCGCTGAGGCCCGGGATCCACTGCTTCAGCGTGAAGGCGATCGCCTTCAGGTACATCGTCTTCTCGTCGCCGATCCACGGCGTCTCGCGGAGGCGCTCGCTCATCCACGGCGCGAACGTCGGCGGCCGCGCCTTCTCTTCGAGCGCGACGCGCACCCAGCCACTGCCATCCAGGGGCACGCCGCGCGCTGCGTCGATCGTGATCGCGCGGCCGTCGGCACGAATGGAGAGGATGTCGTCGCTCACCCACGCGATCTGCACGTCGCTCGCGATCGGGTCGAGCGCATAGGCGCCGTGGACCACGCCCGCGCGCTGGCCGGTTTTCTGCTGGTTGGTCACGCCGGTCTGCCAGCGCTGCATGCGCGTGAAGTCGGTGTACGTGTCGGGTGACCTCCCCGTGAGATCCAGCGTGTGCACGCCGGTGACCGTCGCGTCGATCGTCGTCGGGTACGCCGCGAGGTGTCCGCGCACCAGCGGACGCGCCTCGTCGACGCCGATGGTGTGTGTGAGATCGTGCTCGCCGCCGACCTCGAGGAGCGTGCCCTCCGGTGACAAGCGCGCGTCGACGAAGTAGAGATCGGCCGGATCGGTCCCCTTGCTCGCGCGGACGAGCGCGCGCGCGCCGCCGAGGAGCGCGCCCCGTACGCCGTGCGGACCCCTCACCCACGTGACGTCCTCTGCGTCGCACGTGAGGCCACGCGCGCGCAGCACTTGGGCGAGCGCGGCGGAGCGGCTCGACGCATTGGCGTCGACGTCGGTGCCGCGCCGAAGCGTGAAGAGCACCGCCGCGATCAGCGCGAACGGCACCGGGCGCCAGACGGGCTTCACGCGGTGCACGAAGAGGAAACGCTCCTGGAGACGCATCGAGTTCGGGCCGCGTTGGCGATCGGCGGCGCAAGATCAGCCGTACCAGGTCGCCCCGTCTGAATCCACCTCCCACGAGGTGCTGGTCGGTTCGTACGCCACCCCAGGTGTCGCCCCGCCAACCAAGTTGGCAGGTGTGCCGGGCGTTTCGCTTGATTTGCCCTGGATCCGAGCTGGCGCGGCGCATGCTACAACCTTCGCGTGTCTCCTGGACGTGCGCCCTGGCGGATCGCGGTCGTCGCGCTGGTCGTGGCGGTGCTCTCCTGCGCGAGCTGCGCCAGCCCGACGCTTCCGGTGCCTCCGCCGCTCCTGCCGACGGTGGGGACGTCGACGGTGCCGGGAAAGGTGCACCTTACGAGCGACCGCGGCGCCGAGCCGAACGCGCTCGTCATCATCTTCAACCGTAACCCCGCGGTGCCGCGCGACCAGCGCGTCTCGGGCGCGCAAGCCGACGAGGTCGGCAACTGGGACGCGGACGTCGTCGCGAGCCCAGGCGACTACCTCGACATCACGCAAGAGTTCGGGACATCACGGTCCGCCCCGGTGACAGCGCAGGTTCCGAAGTAGCCATTGCCGCGACACGCGCAGGCGCGCGTTCGTCACAGAGGCGCGACGGGGCCGAGCCCCGCGAAGCGTGCCGTCACGTCCGAGACTCCGCGCGTCGTCTGTCCTTCGGCGCCGTGCGCGCCGTGCGGACCGCGCGGCCCCGACACTCCGCGGAAGCTCGAACGTCCGTCTGCGGTCTGGTACGCAAAGGTCGGCGAGCGCTCGCCGCCGAGGCCGCCCTCACCGCCGTCTCCTCCGTCGCCGCCGCTCGCGTCGAGGACGAGGCGATCCGCGAGCTCGGGAAAGCGCGGGTCGAGGCGCAGCTCGATGCTGCCGCCTTCGCCGCCGACGCCGCCCTGTCCTCCTCCGCCTCCCGCGCCCGCCGCGCCTTGTGGACCTTGTCCCCGACCGCGTCGCCTTCCGTAAAATCCGCCGTCGCCGCCGCGCCCGCCGTCGCCGCCGCGCCCGCCTGCGCCGCCCTCTCCGCCGCGCGCGAGGATGCGCAGCGTGGCGTCGGCCGGCGCGAGCGCGAACCCTTCCGCGTCTCCGCTCCACCGCACGGCGAGAAGCTTCGGGTAGAACGGCGTCCTCACCCACGTCGCGTCGACGACGAGGTGCGCGCCCGCTTCGCCGTCGCCGCCGCGCTCGCCATCCCCGCCGGGCATTCCGGTATCGCCGCGCAGGCTCGGATCGCTCTTCGATCCGTCGTACCCTTTGGAGCCGTACGCGCCGTCCATTCCGCCGCGCCCCGCGCCGCCGGCGTGACGGATCGCGCCGACCGCCTTCACGCAGTCGTACGACGGCGCGAACCGCACCGCGAACGCAGGTCCGTTCGGCACACGTGTGCGCACGAGGAAGCCGGAGAGCGCCGACGCGTGCATGTCCGGATCAGGATGGAAGATCGCCTCGTCGTCGAACGCTCCTTGATCGCTCGCGAGGCCGACCTGGCGCGGATCGAAGATCCAATCCTCGAGCGCCTCGCGCCGCGATCGCAACGTCACCGGATCGCCGTTTACCGTCGCGTCGATCTTCACGTCGATCGGCGTCGCTTCACCCGGGCACACGGTCTGGTGTGCGGTCGCCAGAGAGAGATGGACGACGTGAATGTCGGCGCTTCGAAGGTCGACAGGCGCCCGCGGCGGCAACCCACACCCGCACACCGCACTCGTCGTCGCGAGCGCCGAAACCAGGAGAAAACTGCGACCAAACACCGTGCAATGAAGGGTTGCAAAGGACGATCCGCCCCGCAGGACGCGACGTTTCGCGCGGTTAGCGCCTCCGGCGAGACGGGTGGTCCCGCTCGAGGCCTAGACGACGCGCAGGCTGACGCGCTTCTTCTTATCGCGCGCCGGCGCTTCGTCGATCACGTCGCCCACGAGATCGTAGTCGCTGGCCTGCGTGATTCGAACACGGCGCATCTCGCCCGCCGCCACCTCGCTGCCGCCGAGGTAGACCTCTCCGTCGATCTCCGGAGCCTGCCCCGCGTGGCGCCCCTTCATCACGAGCTCGTGCTCCTCGCTCGGTCCTTCCACGAGGACGTCGACCTCGCGGCCCACGAGGCGCTTGTTGTTCTGGCGCGCGATCTTGCGCTGAAGCGCCATGAGCTTCCGGTAGCGGTTGGCCGCCACGATGCTCTTCACCTTGCCGTCGTAGCCGAAGCTCTTGCAGCTCTCCTCGTCGGAGTACTTGAAGACGCCGACGTGATCGAATCGCGCCCACTCGACGAAGTCGAGGAGCTCTTGGAACTCCTCGTCGGTCTCGCCGGGGTGACCGACGATGAACGCGGTGCGGAAGAAGAGCTCGGGGATGGCTTCACGCAACCGAGCGACGACTCGCTTCTGGCGATCCTTTCCGTGCCCGCGCTTCATGCGCTTGAGCATTCCGTCGGCCGCGTGCTGCAGCGGCATGTCGACGTACGGCACGACGCGCGGGTGGCTCTTGAGGAGGTCGATGAGCGCTTCGTCGATCGTCTCGGGGTAGAGGTAGAAGAGCCGGACCCATTTCACGCCGTTCACGTCGGCGACGCGACGGACCATGTCGGCGAGGCGCTCGTCCTGCGATTTGCCGAGGTCGCGGCCGTAGGCGACCGTGTCTTGCGAGATGAGGTTGAGCTCGACGGTGCCGTTGTCCACGAGCTGCTCGGCCTCGCGGACGATGTCGGCCACCGGACGCGAGCGCTGCTTCCCGCGGAACTCTGGGATCGTGCAGAATGCACACGTTCGGTTGCAGCCCTCGGCGATCTTGAGGTACGCGCTCGCGCGGGGTCCGGAGAGGACGCGGGGATCGGAGGCGCGGACGATCCAGTCGGCGGGGTTGCCGACGAGCATGCGCTCGGCCTTGCCCTCGAGCACCTCGCGCAGGCGGAGCATGTCGCTCGAGCCGAGGAAGTGATCGACCTCCGGCATCCCCTTCGCCAGATCTTGCGGGTAGCGCTGCGACAGGCACCCGGCGACGACGAGCCGCTCGCAGGTGCCGAGCTTCTTGTACTCGCTCATCTCGAGGATCGTGTCGATCGACTCCTTCTTCGCCTCGCCGATGAAGCCGCACGTGTTCACGACGATGACCGACGCCTGGTCCGCCTCGTCCACGAGCTCGTAGTCCCCCATCTTGGCGACCCCGAGCATCACCTCGGTATCGACCCTATTCTTGGGGCACCCCAAACTAATGAAGTGAATGCTCTTCTTCTTACTGCTCTGCGTTCCCATAACGTCTCACGTAGCCGCGTCGCTCCGCGACGCTTCGCCGCAGGCGAGGCAGGGGAGGCCTCCAACGCTCATGCGTTGGAGGGGACCGCAGGTCCCACAAAAACAAAACCGCCCGACCCTACCGCCACTCAATCCCAGCGTCAGTAGCACGCGACATCGGTATTGTCGCCATTGGGCGTACCGAGCATTGGAACGCCGGCGTCCCCGGGCGGCGCGGCTTGCCACTGGTGAAACGACCAGCTCCAGCGCGCCCAATCGCTGCGAACGCTCCAGGCGCAGTCGACGGGGAACGAGACCGAGCGGCCAACATGCGACGTCCAGCTGCCGTACGTGATCGTGTCGATGGTCGTGCCGCCGGCGCTGACTGTGATCGTGTCGCCGTCGTTCTTGAGCGCGTCTGTCGCGATCCACGAGAGCACCACGCCCGGGAGGTTGTGGTTGAGATCGGTGATCGACGTGTCGGCGACGAGGATCGTGCCGTTGGCGGGGAGCATCAGGTCGTCGGTGACGTCGACCGAGTCGGGGGTGGAGGCGCCGCGGGGCGACTCGATGTGCAATCCCTTGAGGTTCAGGATGCAGTCGCTCTTGGTGCTCTGGATCTCGACCCACTCGCCGCGATCGCCGGAGCCGGCTTGCGACGCGATCATGAACTCGACAATCGCGAGGTCGCCGGCCGCGAGGGGCCCGCACATCTTCGGTCCTGCGTCTTCCGGAGGCTGCCCGCCGTCGTCCGGCGGGGGGCCGATGCCGCCGTCGTTCGTGTTCGGTCGTCCGCCGCCCTCGGGAACGGGCGTCGAGGAGTCACGGCCGCGCTCGCCGGCGCCGAACGCGTCGGAGTCGGGGTTGTTGTAGTCCGGCGGCCGCGCATCGGGGAGCGCAGGGTCGCCCGGATCGTCGGTGTTGTAGTCGCTCGCGTCGGCCGTGACGTGCGCCCTCGGCTTGACGGCAGGCGCGCAGGCGACGATAGCGGCGCCCAACTGGGCCGCGACACCGAGGAGAAGGAACGTGCGGACACGTGCCGTAAGCATGGACCTCGTTCTAGCAGGCGATGGGTGTGCTGCCAGGACACATTGAAGGGAAATGTAAGATACTTTGATCCAGGGTGGAACGAGGGGCCGACGCCCGCAGGAATTCGGCCAGAACTTACTGCATCATCGCTATGAATCGATCGAATAGGTAAAGCGAGTCGTGGGGGCCGGCGGCGGCTTCCGGGTGGTACTGAACGCTGAAGGCTTGTACGGAGGCGGCCCGCAAACCTTCGCTCGTCCCGTCGTTCAGGTGAACGTGCGTCGACTCGACGCCGGACGGGAGCGTGGCGAGGTCGACGCAGAAGCCGTGGTTCTGCGTCGTGATCTCGATCTTGCCGCTGGCGAGATCCTTCACGGGCTGGTTGGCGCCCCGGTGGCCAAACTTGAGCTTGTACGTGCGCGCGCCGAGCGCGAGCGCGAGGAGCTGATGGCCGAGGCAGATTCCAAAGAGCGGTTTCTTCCCGAGCAGCTCCTTGATCGTCGTCGCCGCGTAGGTGACCGCCGCCGGATCGCCGGGGCCGTTCGAGAGGAACACGCCGTCGGGCTGGAGGCCGAGAATGTCCTTGGCGCTCATGGTGGCGGGGACGACGGTGACCTTGCAGCCCGTGTCCACGAGGCACCGCAAGATGTTGCGCTTGATGCCGTAGTCGACGGCGACGACATGATGACGCGGCGGGCGCGGCGGCGATGTGGCCCATACGCCTCGGCCCTCGGTCCATGCGCAGGCCTGCTTCGGCGTGACGATCTTCACGAGATCCAGCCCCGACATGTCGGGCGCCTCCCGAGCGCGTCGCGTCAGCGCCTCCACCGGCTCGGTGCCGATCGCGCCGTTCTGCGAGCCGTGATCGCGGAGGTGACGCGTGAGCTTGCGGGTGTCGATCTCGGAAATACCGACGATGCCGTGGCGCGTGAGCCACGCGTCGAGCGACTCCTTCGCGCGCCAGTTGGAGGTGACCGGCGACAGATCGCGGACGACGAAGCCGGCGACGCGGGGCTTGCCATCGGTGGCCTCGACGTCCTCGTCGTTCACGCCGACGTTGCCGATCTCGGGCGCGGTCATCGTCACGATCTGGCCGCAGTAGGACGGATCCGTGAGGACCTCCTGATATCCCAGCATCGTGGTGGTGAAGACCGCCTCGCCGGTCGTGGCGCCGCGCGCGCCGAACGGGCGGCCCGGAAAGACCGTGCCGTCGGCGAGCACGAGGTGGGCGCGTTCGTCGCTCATTCGAAGACCACCCTTCCTTCGCACATCGTGAGGATCACCTTGCCGACGACCTCCTTGTTCAAGAACGGCGTGTTCTTTCCCTTGGAGCGCAGGCGCTCGGCGGCGACGGTCCATCGCGCCGTCGGATCGACGAGCACGAGATCGGCCGTCGCCCCTTCTTTGATGCGCGGGATCGGGAGGCCGACGATCTTCGCCGGAGCACGGGTGAGCGCGTCGACGAAGCGCGCCATCGAGAGCACACCCTTGTCGACGAGGCCGAGGAGGAGCGGCACGCAGAGCTCGAGGCCGATCATCCCCGGCGACGCCTCGGCGAACTCGCAGTCCTTCTCCAGCGGACTGTGGGGCGCGTGGTCGGTGGCGATGCAGTCGATGGTGCCGTCGGCGAGCGCCGCGCGCAGGGCCTCGACGTCCTCTGCTTCACGGAGAGGCGGGTTCACCTTGCACGCGGTGTCGTAGCCGACGACGGCTTCGTGGGTGAGGAGGAGGTGGTGCGGCGTCACTTCGGCGCTGGCGGCGATGCCGCGCGACTTCGCCTCGCGGAGGAGGCGGACCGCGCCCAGCGTGGAGACGTGCGCGATGTGGTACCGGGCACCCGTGTATTCTGCAAGCATCAGGTCACGCGCGACGATGATGTCCTCGGCGACGCGCGGCCATCCGCGGAGGCCCAGGCGCGTGGCGACGCTGCCCTCGTGCATCTGCGCGCCGTCGGTGAGCGCGTGGTCCTCGCAGTGCTGGATGATAGGGACGTCGAACGTCGCGGCGTACTCGAGCGCGCGGCGCATCACGCCGCTGTTGGTCACGCACCGCCCGTCGTCGCTCGCGCCGACGCAGCCGGCGTCTTTGAGGTCGGCCATTTCGGTGAGCGCTTCGCCCTTCTGGCCGACGGTGATCGCGCAGATGGGGTGGAGGCGTGCGCCGCCGAGCGCGCGGGCCTTGGCGACGAGCATCTCGGTGATGGCGCGCGTGTCGTTGACAGGGCGCGTGTTGGGCATCGCGCAGATGTCCGTGAAGCCGCCGGCGGCTGCGGCGGTGAGGCCGGAGCGAACGTCCTCTTTGTACTCCTGGCCGGGCTCGCGCACGTGGGCGTGCATGTCGACGAGGCCCGGGAAGAGGAACCGGCCCTTACCCTCGATGACGCGAACGCTCTCGCCCGCGACGCCAGTTGCTGCGCCGACGCCGACGCGCGTGATGCGGCCACCCTCGACCACGACGTCGACCTCCGCGTCCATGGGAGCGTCACCGCCGGACACGGCGCGCACGCTGCGAAAGACCAAAGCCGCGCTCTTCACGAGGCCCTTGGCTAGCACACCTGAGGCGTCACGGGAATTCGTGGGGGCTCAGCGACGATGGGGCGTCCTCGATGTCGAACGACGGACGGCTCGCGCTCGTCAGCAGCGTCCGGGCGCGCACGGTGCAAACGTGCACGAGGGGGCTCCGGCACGCGAGCTCGAAGTCGAGCCGCGCGCGCTGCATCTCGCCCACCTTGTAGAAATACCAGCCGCGGAAGTAGCTCTCCATCGAGCGCTGGAGCTCGGGATCGAAGCGCAGCGACGCCTTCCAGCCAAGGCGCACGCTCGGCGCGGACTCCATCGTCATGGCGGAAGCGACGTGCTGCGCGGCGCCGCCCTTGTCGCCGAGGCCGTAGTGCGCGTGCGCCAGGAGGAGAGCTCCGAGGGGAGTCGCGATGTCCGCCTGCGCAGCGTCGAGGAGCGCGCGCGCCTCTTCAAGCCCATGCTCGCGGAGGACGAGGATGGTGCCGAGCAGCGAGCGCGACGCGTAGGTGAGGCGCTCGTCGAGCTTCTCGGCGAGGAGCGCACGCACGCGGGCCTCGGCCTCGGCGAGCCGGCCCTCGAGCTCGAGGCAGAGGGCGACGTTGTAGCGCGACGCCCGCGCGGCGCTGGGGAGCCAAAACCGCGTCGTCTTCTCGAAGCCGCGCCGCGCCGCCGCGTAGTCACCGCGCGCGAGCGGTCGCATCGGCGAGAGGAGCGTCCACAGGCGAACGCTGAAGTAGACGAGGAAGACGAGCGGGACGATCGGCGCCCACGTCACGAACGTCGCGATCGCCGTCGACAGGTCATCCGGCTCGGGCGCGGCGTGCACGCGCCGAAGGTTACTCGGTTTGGCCGCCCCCGTACCCGGGGGGCGGAGGCTTCGTCACCGCGCGATGCGGATCCGAGGAAGAAGAGGAGGGCGGAGCCGAGTGGGGGGCGGACGGCGGCTCGCTCTCCTCACGGCGCGGGTCGTTCTTCGCCGCGACCTGCTCGACGATGCGGCGCGGCCGCTCCTTCTTTGCCTTCGTCGGATCGGGGAGCGACGCCTCCTCGGCGATCGCGACCCGTGCGAAGGTCTCCTTCGGCGGGGACGTTGGGCGCTGGTTGGCGAGCTCCTGCTCCGCGAGGAGCTCAGCTTCGACCATCTCGGCGACGAGGTCTCGCTTGTCACCCATCCCCGCCAGTCTACCGCTCTTTTTTTCCGATTGCCCGTCTCGAGGTTGGCGTGATCGGTTCGATCACATGTGTGATCGAACCCTCGCCACTGCGGCGGTCCACGGGGCTCTGGAGGACGTTCACCCAGGTCCCGTTTGGAACGGAAATTTTCAGGGCAATTCGGGTAGAAATCCCCGCAGCGTGGCCTGGCCCGGTCCGTGCGTAGAGAGTTTGCACACCGCGGAGGACACCTTGCGAAGCGCACACACGATCTCGACGACGGTCACCTTCGGCGCGGCCCTGGCCGTCGCGCTTCAGTTGGCAGGGTGCAGCTCGAAGCACACCGACGCCCCCGCCACGGGTGGGACCCCCGCTGGCGCGCTCTCGGTCGCGCCAGTCGTCTGGAACAGCGCGGGCACCGACGTCGGGAAGGTGGAGGCGGTCGTCGAGCAAGACAAGAGCGTGGCCGTCTTCGGCTCCGCGGGTCTGTTCGTGTTCACCGGCGGATCGCTCGTCGCGTCGGACGGCAGCGTCACGGCCTGGAAGTCCGCGGCGTCGATCCCGTCGGCCGATGGGCTGACGACGTGGATCGTGGGCGTCACCGGCGACGGCAAGGTGCTGCGCGTCCACACCGACGGGCCGCCGGAGGACGTCGGCGAACGGTACGGCGTCGCGACCGACAAAGTGCAAGCGGTCGTCGGGGACGCGGGGCGCGTCGCGTTCCTCTTCGACGCCGGCTTCGCGGTGAGCGACGGAAAGAACGTCACGCGCTACCAAGCGGCGGGGCTCCACTCGGTGGCGAGCAACGGCGGCTTCGTGGCGCTCGCCGTCGACGGCGGCCTGCGCCTCTTCGACCACGACAAGGAGACCGATCTCGGCCTCGCCGACGCCGCGTTCGTCGCGTACGACGCCGGCGGGGCGCTCTTCGCGGCGACCCATCACGCGGTCTACAAGGTGGAAAATGGCGCGGTGACGATGCTCTACGACGCCGGCGCGCGCACGATCCACGATCTCGCCGCCGCTGGCGCCAACGTGTGGTTCGCGCTCGACGCCGATCTCGGTCTCTACGCGGGCGGACAGGTCGCGGTCGGGAGCGGAGGCACGCTCGCCACGGACGCGCGCCTCGCCGGCTCGCCGAGCGGCGACGTGTGGGCCGAGAGCGGCGGACAGCTCCAGCGGTTCGCCGCGCAGACAGGCGCCGGCGGTGACGAGGCCAACTGGGCCGCGACGGTGCAGCCGGTCTTCAATGCAGTATGCAGCAATTGCCACAGCGCGCCGGGCACCGGGAAGGACTCGTCGGGGACCGATCTCTCGACGTACGCCGGCTGGAGCGCGAGGAAGGCGAAGGTCTACGCCCGCGTCGTCCAGCAGGCCGGCACGAGCTCCGCGATGCCGCCGCCCAGCTCGGGCCTCAAGCTCACCGACGCGCAGCACGCCGCCCTCGAGGCGTGGAGCAAGCCCTGAGGCTCCGAAAGGGGTCGCGTCAGAAGACGCCGCTGACACCGAGCGTGGACGGACCGAGCGGACCTACCTGCACGCGCGGCGTCCGGTCGCCGTTCGCGCGCGCACGGAAGCTCGCGCCGACGGAGCCGCCGATCGCCTGACCAATGAGCGCGCCGGCGAGGACGTCGCTCGCCCAGTGGCGATCGCCGACGACCATTCCGAAGCCGATCGCCGCGGCGAGCGGGTAGCCGACGAGCGGAATCTCGAAGTGCTCGGGCGCGTACGCCGTCAGCGCTGCCACGAGCCCGACGGTCGCCGACGTATGCCCGGACGGCCACGCGAGGAGGCCCCCTTGGAAGGGCGTGAACGTGCGCGCGAACGAAGGGTGATCGAGCCGATCGGGCGCCGCCGGATCTCCGCCGTTGAGCGGGTACGCGCGGCCTGTGGACCACTTGAGGAGGCCTGTCGTCGCCAGCGTGAGCGCGAGGGCTTGGATCGCCGCGCTTCCCGCGCCGATCCATCGCTCGTCTCCGACCGCGAGGCTCACGAGGTACAGCGATGGCGCCGCGATCGCGGGAAAGAGGTAGCCGGTGTAGAACGCCGCGTCACCGTAGGCAGGAGCGGCGAGGTGGCCCTGCACCGCGACGCGCACCGAATGATCGACGCCCGACTGCGCCATCGCGCCGGTCGTGAGCACCGCCCCGGCGTAATAGAAGACGTTGACGCCCGTGAACGCCTCGACCACGTCGTCACCGAGGCCGTCGACGGGCGTCGGGTTTTTGGCGTCGGTGCGCGATGCGACGAGGACGGTCGCAGACGCGCACGCGATCACGAGCGCGCGGCGCGGCATGTGGCGCCTCAGAATCGCCCGTGGAGGCCGAGCGCGCCCGGCCCTGCCACGAGCCCGACCGTCGGCTTCGACGGCGCGGACGGCGAAGGTCGCGTCAGGATCCACACCGCGAGCGCGCCGCCTGCAAACGCGCCTGCGAGGGCGAGCGACACGTTCGCGACGACGCCCTGCGTGCTCACCGAGTCCACCTCCGACTGCGGGCACCGTGGCGCGCACGTCGACTTGAGGTGCGACGCGTCGGTGGACCCTTTGATCTCGAAGACCACGAAGCTCGCGAGCGACACCGTGGCGAGCGTTCCGAGCACCCACACGAACGGCGATGTTTGCGGAGGCGCAGGCGCCTGTTGGTAGACGACGACTTGCTGCGGCACCGGCGGCGGCGGGGGGGGCTTCACCGGCCGATCCTTCGCGAGGAGCGTGATGGTGACCGGCCGCGCGCGCTCACCCTCGTGCACGACGACGGCTTGATCGGCCGGGATTTTTCCGGGGCTCTCGACGTGCAGCGTGTGCTTGCCGGGATCGAGAGGCACCGCGCGCCCGGACGCGATGTCGACGACCGCGCCGTCGAGGGTCACCTTGAGGTCGACGAGATCGTGGCCGTCCTCGTCGCGCGCCGCGACGACCAGGGACGGGATCATCGCCTCGAGCGACGGGAGCCACGCTTCGCAGTCCTGCCGAACCACCGCCGGACACACGCTGCGCGTGCAGATGAGCAGCTGCTTTTGCGCCTCGACGAGCTTGCCGAGCTTCTGCAGGCGTTGGGCATCTTCGGATGCCGCGGCGCACTCCGTCTTGTCGCTCGCGCGCGCAGCACGCGGCGCGAGCGCAAGGGAGGCCGCGATCGCGAGCAAGGGCGCGAGGGAGGCGAGCCGGACGATGGCGTTCGAGCGCATTGAAGAGGCGCGGTGCCTCAGAGACACTCGCGTTTGTAGATCTTACGACCTTCGCTGTCGCGCGTGTAGGGCGGCTTGCAAGCGTCGCTCCCCTTGCCGGGGCGCGGGGGCCGTGGCTGTCGATTCGGCGTCGTAATTGCGGCGGTGGGCGGCGGCGCGGCGGAGGTGTCGGGTGGTGGCTCCAGGTCGCCCCATGAGGAGGAGGGCGCGGTATCCTGGAACGGCGGCGTCGCGCTCGCACGACGCGCGCGGGCCCACACGCCGCCACCTCCGACGAGCGACGCCACGACGAGGAGCGCGAGCACGGCGACCCACGCGCGCCCCGGCGACGGCGCGATCGGCGGCGGCACGAACGGAGGCGGCGTCGACGTCGGGCTCGGTCCTTGATGCCCGCCGCGTGGCCATGAGCCGGGGCCCAGCGCCGACGCGGGAGGCGTCGACATGCCGGCCGGCGTCGGCATCGGCGCGAGATCGGGCGCGCGATCGAGCGCTTCGATCGCCGCGGCGCGCTTCGCGAGCTTCTCCTGCGCGCGCGTCGCGACCCACTGGCCAACCTCCGAAGCCGGCGGAAGCGCGATGCTCTTCTCGAGCGCGAGCGCCATGTCGCGCGCGGTCTGGAACCGCTTGGCCGGTCGCATCTCAAGGCCGCGCATCACGACCTCGTCGAGCGCGTGCGGAATCCCTCGCGCGAGCGCGCTCGGCGCCCGCGTCGCGCCGACGAGGACGCGCTCCACGATGCGCCCCTCGTGCTCGCCCGAGAAGAGCACCGATCCCGCGAGCGCCTCCCAGAGCGACACCGCCGCCGCGTACACGTCCGTCGTTCGCTCGACCGCGGTCCCCTGCAGCTGCTCGGGCGCGATGTACGACAGCTTGCCCTTCACCTGTCCCGCGGCGGTCTTCTGCGCACGCTCGGTCGCCATCGCGATGCCGAAGTCGGCAATGCGCGACGCGCCGTCGACGCCCACCAGCACGTTGTGCGGGGTCACGTCGCGGTGCACGATTCCAAGGCGCTCGCCTGCCGACGTCGTCGCCTCGTGCGCGGCGTGGAGGCCATGCAGCACGTCGACGAAGATCGCCGCCGCGATCCCCGGCGGCACCGGGTCTCCTTCGAGACCTCCGCGGGGTAACACGAGGCCGGCGAGCGACTCGCCGTGCACGTACTCCATGACGAGAAAGAGCTCGTTCTGCTCCGCCACGACGTCGAGGATCGGCACCACGTTGGGGTGACGAATGCGCGCGACGAGGCGCGCCTCGTCCATGAACATCGCGACGAAATGCGGGTCACTGGCGAACTGCGGGTGCAGCCGCTTGATGGCGACCGTACGCTCGAAGCCCGCCGCGCCGCGCACGCGCCCCAGATGGATGCTCGCCATTCCGCCCGTCGCGATCGACGCGTGGAGCTCGTAACGTCCGAGGATCGTGGGGGCGGCCACCGGCAAAGCGTAGTTCAGCGGGCGCGATTCTCAAACGCCGAGCAGCGTCATCGGGCGAGCTTGAGCAGCGCGGAGGCTCCGGGGGGGCCGCCCTGGACGCCGTTCACGTCGGTCCAATAAATGGCGTTTGGGTCGAGCGCGATGTCCCACGGCGAGGCTCCCCGAGACTGGTAGACGGTGCGCTCGGAGGACGGGGGGCCACCGCGCGGGACGCTCTTGATCGTGCCATCGCCGTTCGTCCAATAGACGGTGTTGCCGTCGGTCGCGATGTAGCGGGGGGTGAACTGGAACGAGTCCAGGCGCGCGGCGTCTCCGCTGCACCCCGCGAACGGGCACGACGCGACGAACCCCGACGCGGTGGTGAAGTAGACGGTGGTCTTGTCGACCGCGAGCGCGAAGGGGCTGGACGGCGACGGCGGCGTGCTCGCGAGCGGGAAGAAGGAGCCCGAGCAGCTTCCGGGCGTGCAGCGCGTCACGGCGCTCTCGGGAGTGTTGGGCGGTGTGCCGGCGTTTGCCCACACGAGGTTCGCGGCGTCGGCGACGAGCGAGAAGATGCGGCCGGGCTGCGTCGCGACCTCGGTGTTGATTGGGCTGCAGCCCGGGAGCTTGCAGCGCTTGATCGACGTCGTGTACGGCGAATTCGCGGGGTTGCCCTCGGACCAGTAGATGGAGTTCTGCGTGGCGTCGATCGCGTAGGGCTGCGTCGCCGAGGTCAACGTCTGCGGCTTGCCGCCGTCGAGGGGGACCATCGAGATCGAGCCTGGAGCCGCGGCGTCACCGGCGTCGGCCGCGCCGAACGACGTGTAGTAGACGGCCCCGCTCCCGAGCGTGATGCGCGGCGCCGGAGACTGCGCCGTCGTGTCTCCAGACGCGAGGAGGCTCAGCGTGCCGCCGCCCTTGCTGATGCGCGTCACCGTTCCGTACGCGTTGATGCCGTAGACGTTGGAGTCGTCGAGCACGATGTGGACCGGCGCGTTGATGACCGACGTGAGGACGATGGGCTGACAGTTGCCGCCCTGGCAGTTGCCGCCCTGGCAGTCGTGGCCGCATTTGCCGCAGCCGCTCCGCGTCGTCTGCAGGTTCGTCTCGCAACCGGTCGCCGCGCCGGCGTCGTCGCAGTCGCCGAACCCGCCGGCGCACGAGAAGACACAGCCGCCATCGACGCACGCCGCGAACGCGTTGGGCCCGGCGGCGCACGCGTGCCCGCAGGCGCCGCAGTTGTCGATCGCGCGCGCGAGATCGGCGCCGCAGCCCGCCTCGGTCCCGCCGCCGGCGTCGGGCTCCTCGCCGCCGGTCAGGCCGCTCGTCAGCCGGCACGCGGCGGTCGCCAGCGTGGCGAGGACGGCGCACCCGAAGGCGATGGCGACGACGCGCGCACGCATCACGGCTTCTCTTGCTTCTCCTGACGCGACTTGATGACGTAGAAGTAGCGCCGCGCGATGCCGGACGCCGCCGCCGCGCGCACCACGTTGCCGTTGTGCTTCGCGAGGACACGCTCCACGTACGCTCGCTCGAACGCGCTCGTCACCCGCTGCCGCGCGGCGGGGAAGGGGAGATCCAACGCGAGCGTCTCGCGGATGACGTCACCCACCGGCGCGTTCTCGGCCGCGTCCGCTGCCGCCTGCGCGCGGCCGGTCTCGAGCTGCGCGAGATCCCCGAGCGCGATGCGCCTCGCGATCGCGTTGTGGAGCTCGCGCACGTTGCCGGGCCACGCGTACTCCTCGAACCGCCGGAGGAGGTCCTCGGGGATCGGGACGCCGGCGCCGCCGAGCAGATCCCAAAAATACCGGCCGAGCACGTGCACGTCGCCGCGTCGCGAGCGGAGCGGCGGTAGCTCGATGCGCGCCACGGCGAGCCGGTAGAACAAGTCGTCGCGGAAGCGCCCGGCCTGCACCTCCTTGTCGAGATCGCGTCGCGTCGCCGCCATCACGCGGACGTCGACGCGCAAGAATTTCTCCGCCCCGACGCGCTGGACCTCGCTCCGCTCGATCGCGCGGAGGAGCTTTGCCTGGAGGGCCGCGTCGAGCTCGCCGATCTCGTCGATGAGGAGCGTGCCGCCGTGCGCGAGCTCGAACACGCCGCGCCGCGCCGCGACCGCGCCCGTGAACGCGCCGCGCTCGTGGCCGAACAGCGTCGACTCCAGCAGGTTCGCGGCGACGGTCGTGCAGTCGAAGACCACGAACGGCCCCTCGGCGCGGCGGCTCTCTTCGTGGATCGACTCGGCGAGCAGCTCCTTGCCGGTGCCGGTGTCCCCCTCGATGACGACCGGGACGTCGCTCGACGAGAGGCGCTCGCAGAGCGGATAGAGGCGCCGCATCTCGGGGCTCGCGCCGATGACGCGGCCGAAGCGCATCGCCATGGGCACCGGGTGCGCGGTGGCGGCGCCGATCATCTCGACGCGGATCACGTTGCCGCCGAGGCGCACGCTCTCGCCGCCATGGAGGCGGACGTCGAAAATCGCGAGGCCGTTGGCCCACGTCCCGTTGGTCGAGCCGAGGTCGGTCAGGCGCAGCCCTTCGGGGGTCACGTCGATGGCCGCGTGCCGCCGCGAAATCTGGCGATCGGCCATGCGAAATTCGCAGGCGGGGCTGGTCCCGATGAGGACGCGGGACGGCTGGGTCCCGTCGAGGCGGAACTCTTTTCCCGCGTCGGGCCCTTGCTCCACGACCAGCCGAAACGTGGCGGTGACGTTCTCGGGCGCGGCAGGCCGCGACTGCAGCAGGGTGGAGGCGGCCTCCTCGTTCGGCATCGTCAAGAACGTATCACGCGCGCGTCAGGCGCGCTTGGCCGCGAGCGCCTCCTCGGCGAGCGCGTCGAACGACATGGCGCACGCCCGCGCGATCTCTTCGTCGGTGGCGAGCTGCTCCAGAAAGCGCGGCTCGGCGCCAGAGATCCGGGCGAGTATCGAGCGCGTCCGCGGCCCCGCGAACCGGCTGTTGTGAAGATCCTGGATCGTCTGCATGAAGCGCACGAACGGCAGCTCCTGGACCTTGGGCTTGGCGGTGAGGAGCTGGATTCGCTTGAACGCCTCGCGCAGCCGGTTGCCGGACGGGTCGATGCGCTCCATCGGAAAGAAGAAGACGTCGCGGAAGAACGGCCGCGCGAGCCAGACGAGCCGCGCGAAGGCGCTCCAGGCGCGCGCCTCGTCGCGCATCGGACGCCGCACGGTACGCCGCCGCGCTTTGTACTCGTCCGACGCGTAGTGCTCGACCATGTAGTAGTCGATCGCGATGTGCCGCGACTCGTCGCGGTTGATGAGCGCCATCGCCTGCGCGCTCATCGGATCATGAACGTAGTCGTCGACCGAGCGGAGGAGGGCGACGTCGAGGATCAGCTCGCCCGCCGTGATGTACGCGTTGGCGACGTCGTCGGCGAGGTAACGGATCGCGTCGACGAACGCGGGGAAGACCCGCTCCAGCGTCTCGCTCGTTCGGTACACCTTGTAGTGGTGCACGTCGTAGTGGTCGGCGAGGAGCTGCGCGGTCTGCGCGTGCCGCACCTCGTCCTTGATGAACGTGGCGAAGATCTCGCGCAAGGTGGGATCGGTGGCGCGCCTGTGCTGCTCCACGAAGAGCGCGCCGGCGAGGCGCTCGATGCCGGCCATGTCGGTGAAGAGCTGGACGATCGCGATCTCGTCGTCCTCGGGCATGGCGCGCGGAGGGTGCGACCAGTCCAGATCGCTCGTCTTCCACTGCCCCTCGCGGCACATCCGGAGCATTCGCTCGAGGTCCATCGTCGGCGCCTTCTCCCGACATCGTACCCCGACGGGCCGTTCGTGGCCTCGAGTTTGCTCTGAGACGGAACGATGCACCTCGCGTCCACGTTCGGCGCCCCCGCTTTCTTCCCGCCGTCGCTCACGAGCCGGTGCGCCGCGGAGCGAGCAGCGCGATTCGCGGGGGTCATGGACGCCGCGACGTGCGCGCGAATCACGCGAGGCGTCTACGCGGCGCGGGCGCGCTGGACGGCCAATTTTGCCGGGGTTCAGTACACGCTGGGCCGCGCCTGGTACACGCACTTCGAGGAGGATCGCGAGGACGAGTACTTCGACGGCGCCGCCGAATCCGACGCGATCGTCGAGGAAGCGGTCCCCGGCCTTCAGGAAACCGTGCTCCGCGTCGTGAGCGACCACCTCGGCGCCGCCGTGACTCGGCGCCCCGGATGGTGCGGCCCAGGGGTGCATATTTTCCCGGCCGGGTCGCAGGTGGCGCGTCGCGGGGGCGAGGTGCACTTCGACACGGAGGGAATGAGCGACGCGCAGCTCGAGGCGCGACTTCCGTCGCTGTCGTGCGTCCTCATGCTCCAGATGCCGCCGCACGGCGGTGGCCTACGCGTGTGGGATCGCTTCTACGACGGTGAGGATTTTCCGGAGCACCCTGGCCCGCACGCGGCGTCGACGACGGTGCTTTACACGCCGGGCGAGCTCGTCGCGTTCGACGCGTACCGTCTCCATCAGATCCTGAGCTTCCCCGGCGACGTCGACCGCGTCTCGGCCACCGTCCACGTCCTCCACGAGGACGGCGTGTGGCAGGCGTGGTTCTGACGACGCCGACGCGACATCACCCGCCGCCGCCGCCCCACCCGACGCCGAAGCTCCCGCCGCCGTGGTGCCCGCCGCCGCCCGTGATGGGGTGCCCGCCTCCGACGTTGATCGAATGCCCGCCGCCGTGGAGGCCGCCGAAGCCGCCCTGCGATCGGCCGTAAAAATAGGGGTCATCGAGCACAGTGGGGCGTGTTTCGACCCAGAGGAGGCGCGGCTCATCGTACGGCACGATGGCCTCCGGCTCCGGCGCTGGCTCGCGGAAGACGACCGGGCGCGTGAGGCCGTCGAGGTCGACGATGTGGAGCGTGATGCCGGCCTGCTGGTAGTCGAGGAAGATCGCGTGGAGATCGTCCTCCTCTTGTGGATGCTCGCGCAGGCTCGCGACGACGTAATACACACTGCGCAGCCCTGCGGCGCGGAGGTGCCCGGAGTCCGGGAGATCGGATGGCGTGAGGTAGTAGCGGTTGTCGGTGGTGTCGTCGTCGGGCTCGGTGCCCTTGTAGGCGAGCCGCCACGCGTCGAGGAGGAACACCGGTCGCGCCGCCGATGCGCCGCGAGGAGGGAGCTTTGGGCTCGTGTGCACCAGGGCGGCGAGCGTCTCCTCGGCGGGGACAAGCTCGTTTTCGGCGGGCCAGTTGTTGAACGTGAGGACGTTCGCGATCGGAACAAGCGCGTGCTGGCTGAGTGTCGCGCCGAACGCCACCGACGCCGCGCCGTGCAGATCTACGATCCACATCGCGTCGGGCGCCATTGTCGTCTGCGCGAGCGAGCGCGCTGCCGCTTCGGCCTTCGTGACCTCGAGCGAGCGCGGCGCCGCGACGAGCGCTTCGGTCCGAGGCGCGACGCCCATCGCCATGACGAGCGTGAGCTTCGCGAAGCGCGCCCACGCGTTGTCCGAGGGGAGCTGCCATCGCGCGATCGTGTCGGCGCGCGGGGACGGCTGAAAGACGACCGGCTCGGGCGGCGCCTGCGGGCGCTCTTCCCACTCCGTCGCCGGAGACTGCGGCGGGATCGAGCCCGGCTCGAGCGCGCACGCCGCCGAGTAGAGCGCGAGCGGCGCGAGGACGAGCGCGCTCCTCACCGCGCCGCCCCATCCTGGCCGCGTGCGACGAAGACGGGGACGCAGAGCGCGTCGTGCGAGACGTGGGTCTCCTTCGTGATGCGCGCGAAATAGCCGACGAAGCGGCCGTCCAAGACGTAGGCGCCGAGGGTGACGTAGCGCGGCCCCCACGGCGTGTTGAGCGGCGTCTGGCGCACGTAGCGCTGCGCGAGCCAGCGTTCGCCGGCCGCGCGCGCGGCGATCACGTCGGCGACGATCGCGGTCCACTCTCCCTCGCCGAAGAGCGCGCCGACGAAGACCTGATCCCCGACGCGCCCCATCGCGCGCTTGACGACCCACCCCGCGCGATCGCCCACGAGGCTCGTCGCCGGAACCGTTGCCACGTCGGCGGTGAAAGGAACGCGCGCCGCGAGGACCTCGCGATCGACGGGATGAAGCCACGGACCATGCGCCCACGCCCGGGCGAAGGCGACCTTCGACTGCGCGAAGATGTGCGAGAAGCTCGAGAGCGTTCGCACGCGCCCCGACGCCACCGCCGCCGCGATGTCGCCGACGTTGCGCTGACCGGCCATCCACTCCGTCGGGAAGAAGCGGTAGAGGACGCGCACCGGGCGGCGGCCGAAGCACAGCTCGTCGCCGCGGACGTGGAGCGCAGTGGGCGGCGCCAGGAGGGCCTCGACGCCGCGCGCCATGAGCCGTCGCGCGAGGAGCGCGCACACCTGAAGGTCCTCCGCGTACGCCGTCGCGTACACGAGGGCGACTGCGCCGCCGTCGGCGAGCTCCTCGAGCCGATCGACCGCGGCGTCGACGACACGTGTGGGATCGGTGCCGTCCGCGAAGCCCGCCGCGCGCGCGAGGCGCGGCAATCCCAGCGCCTCGTTGTGACCGCCCGGGCAGTCCGCGTTGATCTCGCACGCCTGGAAGCGTCCGCGATCGTCGAGCAAGAGATCGACGCGCGCGAGGCAGGCGCGATCGCCGGCGCGCCACGACGCGGCCGCGAGGGACGCGGTGTCGGGATGCAGGCCATAGTGCGCGCGCTCTCCGCCGTCGTCGTGCGCGAGCTCGGCGACGTCCCCGATCATCCGCGCGACATCCTCCGCGGCGCGCACGGCGTCGTCGTGCAACGCGGGCGACAAGACGAGCGGATGCACGTCCACGCGGCGGTTGCCCCCGACGCACGCGTCGAAGACGAAATAGCGCTCGGCCAGCTCGCGCGCGAGCGGCCTCTCTTCCAGCGGATCGCCGGGACAAGCCCGTACGACCGCGATCGATCCGGCGTCGACCATCGCGTCACCTCGCAGCCCTTTCGAAAGAGCAAGACACACGCCACGCGAGAGAAGCCCTGAGGTCGTCGTGGCGGGCGCGCGTCCGGCGCCCGGGTCGGGGCAAGTCGTGCCGCGCCGCGCCGGCGAGGTGAGGCGCGCTGCCATGGCAGATGCTGGGGAGGCTTGAAAACGGCCGAAATCGTGCCGTGCGAGGCCGGGTACGGTCCGTGCTCTACCTGCCCGCATGCCGGTCTGGGGCATCGCCGGGCACCCGTTCATCGACCTCGAACGCTACGTCGACGTCGGCGCCCTCGAGGCGCTGCACGACGAGATCTCGCTCGGCCTCGCGCTCGTGCCGACCGAATACACCGGCGGCAGCCACAAGACGATGGGCATCGTTCCGCCGTCGCTCGAAGGCGCCCCTTACGTCGACTACGGCCACGTCCTCGCGCGCATGAGCGACGACGAGCTTCGGACGTTGGTGTCCCTCGCCGACGCGCCGCGCGCGTTCGATCCGGCGCGCCTGCGCGAGTACGCGTTCGGCGAGGAGCGCGAGCATCCTCTCAGCCGCAAGCAGATGCTCCTCCTCAAGTACCGCTACGGCGTCTACTTCCCGTGGCAGGTCTTCTACGAAATGATCCCGACCACGAGCTGGGAGGACAAGTCGAACGGCGAGGGGAAGGACTTCACCGCCGAGGCCAAGCTCCACTTCCCGCGCCTCGTCGCGTTCGTGAAGAGCCTGCCGTTTCGCGTGGTCGGCCGCTGCAACATCCTCGGGCTCGACGCCGACCATCACGGCACCGTCCATCACGACGGCGACGCCGAGGACGAGAGCGCGGAGCATTTCATCACGCTGTGCCCGAAGAAAAACAAGCGACTCTTCTTGTGGGACGAGGCGCGGAGGAAGAAGACCTTCGTGGTGTCGCGCGCCTACTGGTTCAACGATCACGGCTACCACGGCGTCGAAGCGGATCCGTTCTTTCGCTACTCGATCCGCGTGGACGGCGTGTTCGAGTCGTCGTTCTTCGAAAAGGTGAAGCGCGACTGGAGGATCTGAGGTCCTCGAGCACGCGATCCCATCGCGATCGAGCTTGCGAGGCGGCGGGCGAGTCGATCGCTTGGACGCGGCGGCGACGTTGCGGTCCGCGCCGCGCCGTCGAGCAGCATTTCGCCGCGAGACGGACGCGCGTGCGCGCGGTAAGGTTCGCGCCATGTCGAAGAGCCGGATCGCCGCCCTCTCCGCGATCGCCCTTGCGCTGGCCTGTGGAACCGCGTCGCACCCCAGCACGTTCGACCCGTCCGTCGACGCCGGTGGCGAGGGCGGTGGCTCGGGTGCCGACGGGGGGCCGCTGTTCGGCGAGGCCGGCGTGGGTCCGAACGATCCCTATTACGACTGCCAGCCCGTCGACGCGGGGCCAGGCTCGTGCCCGTGCAGGTTTCCGTACAAGGGCGGCATCACGGTCCTCGCGTGCAACGCAGGGCTCTGCTCCGACATCCTCAACGACTCCTACTACTGTACCGCCGACGGCCACCTGGTCGTTCTGTCGTCGTGCTACCTCGACGGGTCCGCCGGAGAAGTTCCGCCGTGCGCACCGGGCACGCATCCAACGCCTCCGCGTTGACGCCTCGGTCCGCGTCTGCGCCGATCGCTCAGGGGATGAGGCCGAAGAACTTCGCCGAGTAATACGGGCCGTAGATGCCGGCGGTGTTGGTCCAGTCCTGGTCGGTGTTGGTGTCGCTCGACGCGGTCTTGCTGGGGTTCGGATCCCATCCGCCCTGGTCGGCGCCGGAGCCCGGATCGACGGGCGTGCCGTGGCCGATGCCGGGCATGAGCACCGTGGCGAGCATCACCTGACCGTCCTTCGAGTACTCGGTGTACTGCGCGCCCTTGAGCGTCTTGGTGGCGCCCGCGTCGGTGATCCCGACGGCGCCCTTCCACTGCTGCGTCACGTCGGCGAGGTTCTCGGGGGTCACGGCACCGTCGGCGTCGCCCTGGAAGACCATCAGGCGTGGCTTCTTGGCGGACGCGCTCTGCCACACGGTCCCGTACGCGCCGGTGACGAGCGACGCGGCGTGGTTGCCGGGCCACGTCCAGCCGTTGCCCTTCTTGCCGAGCGCCGCGCACGACGTCGAGCACCCGTATGCGCCGCCCTCGAACATCGAGCCGCCGGCGAAGACGTCGGGGTAGGTCGCGAGCATGACTGTCGTCATGAAGGCGCCGGCCGAGAGCCCGTTCGCGAAGACCTTGGTGGGGTCGACGTTGTGCTCGGCCTGGAAGTCTTTCACCATCGCTGCGATCTGCGACGGCTCGAGGTCGGTGCGCCCGATCCCGCTCGTGCCGAAGTACGCGTACCACTGGAACGCCGAGGTGCCGTGGTCGGGGTAGAGGACGTAGAACTTGTGCTTCTGCGCGAGCACCGCCCACTGCGACGTCGGACGGAAGCCCCACGTCTTGTTCGGCGACGCGGGATCGACGACGCCCTGCGTGTAGCCGTGCATCGCGACGACGAGGCCGGCGGGCGGCCCCGACTTCCCTTCGAGGCCGGTCGGGATGCATTCCCATGCCGTCATCGAGCCGTACGTCTTCGACGTCTTCGTGCACGGCGCCTCGGGTCCGGCCGAACCGCCATCGCCGGCGGTCCCAGAGCTTCCACTGGTGCCACCGCTGGTCCCGCTGGTGCCACCGCTGGTCCCAGAGCTTCCGCTGGTTCCACCGCTGGTCCCGCTGGTCCCGCCACTCGATCCGCTCGACGCGTGGCCGCTCGTCCCGCCACCAGAGCTCGACGCCGCCTCGTCCTTCGGCAGCGTGTCGCCGAGGCAACCCACGGCCCCCGCGAACGAGAGGAGGAGCAGGGGAAGCGCGAACCGGCCGAGCGAGATCTCCATCATGCGCCGCTCCACAGCAGGGGCCATGCCCGCGCGGGATCGGCGTTTTTCCCGAGGAATCGCGCGCCGGTGCGACGTGCGCGTCGCGGCCTCTCCGGTCCTCCGCGCGTCCGCCGCGTCGCACGCGCCGCGATGGCGGAGGCGAGGGGCCCGTGTTAGAGCCTTTGCTCTAAAATCGACCTGCCGGGTGCGCACATGAAACAGCACGTGATTTCGCGTCGTTCTTCTCTGCCCCGGCTGGCGCTCGTCGCCTCCGCGGCGCTGGCCTTCGCGGCGTGTGCCGTGGACTCCGCGCCGGTCGGTCTCCGTCGAACGCCGAGCGGCCCCGGCGCGCGCGTCGTCTTCGACACCTCGCGTCGCCCGCTCCCCGAGGTCCCGCTCCCGAACGACATCGCCACGTTCCCCGATCCGACGAGCCGCACCGGGCTCCGCGTGAACGTGAGCCTCGTCGCGCCGACCAACATGGAGCGCATGGCCCGAGGCGGGCTCAACGATCTCGAGGGGTGGGGGACATACGCGCCGATCTGGGCGTCGTTCGACAAGAGCCCCAACGCCGATCCGCGCGACGCCGCGCTCGACCTGGGCGAGGTCCGGAGGCGCATGCCGCGCGGCGATTTCGATTTCGCGGACGATCCGGTCTACCTCGTCAACCTGACCACCGGCGTGCCCGTCGTGCTCGACATGGGCTCGGGCAGCTTGCAGGCCGTCCTCCGCGAGCCGGGCCTCTACTGGGCGAACGATCCGCACGCGAAGGACTCGAACCTCCTCTTCGAGACGCGCGAAGAGGGCGCCGGCCTCACGCAAGCGCAGTACCGCCCCGATCTCGACCTCGACTTCGACGGCGTGCTCGATCACCCCAACACGCTCGGCGCCGCCGGCATCGACACGTACGACAACCTCCTCACCTGGTACGAGCGCGAGACCGACACGCTCATCTTGCGGCCGCTGGTGCCGATGGACGAGAAGACCGAGTACGCCGTCGTCTTCACCGATCGCCTGCTCGGCGCCGATCATCGCCCGGTGCTCTCACCGTTCGAGTACGTGCACCACCCGCAGCAAAAAAACGGCGCCGACCGCCTGCGCGGCGCGCTCAACGACGCGCGGCACTCGGCGTACTTCGGCGATCTGGCCGGCACCGGCCTCGACCATGTTGCGTTCACCTGGACGTTCACGACGCAACCCACACAGGAAGACTTGCGCCTGCTCCGCGACGGGCTCTACGGCAAGGGCCCGTTCGCACGCTTCGCCACGCAGTTCCCGCCGAAGGTCCTGGTCGCGAGCGCGGCCGGGCAGGTCGGCGGCGGCGAGGCGCAGCCTGCGGGATGGCAGGCCGATCCGAAGTGCGCGGTGCCGGCGACGAAGCCCTACGTGTTCGATCTCGGCGATCCCAGCGTGCTGAAGCAATTCACCGACATCCTCGGCAAGGTCGGAGGCGGCAGCGCGCGCGACAACGCGGCGCTCGTCGAGAGCCTCTCGCACATCGACCACGTCATCATCGGCGACTTCGAGTCGCCCTACCTCATCGGCGATCCCGCGCACGAGGGGGCAGACGATCGGTTCCACGTGAACTTCAAGACCGGCGAGGGCGAGGTCGGTCACGACAAGGTGCACTTCTGGATGGTCGTCCCCAAGGAGACACCTGGCCACAAGCAGCCCTTCCCGATCACGATCGAGGGGCACGGCTACGGCGGGCAATCCGAGAACGTGATCTCGTTCGGCGGCGAGCTCGCGCGTCAGGGGATCGCGTCGGTCACCATCGACATGCCGCACCATGGGATGGGCCTGCCGCCCGGGCAAGAGGCCATCGTGCGCGGCGCCCTGTCTGGCATGTGCTACGCGCCGCTCGCCGACGCGGTCATGAGCGGCCGCGCGCAAGACGTGAACGGCGACGGCACCAAGGATTCCGGCTGGTGGTGGTGGACGCCGCACCTCTTCCACGTCCGCGACAACGTGCGCCAGGGGATCTTGGACTCGATGCAGATGTCGCGCATCATCGCGTCGTTCGACGGCGTGGCGCGCGGCGATCAGGATCTCGACGGCGACGGAAAGCCCGAGCTCGCGGGCGATTTCGACGCGAACGGCACGCCGGACGTCGGCGGACCCATCAGCGCGCTCGGCGGCTCGCTGGGCGGGATCGTGACGCAGATCCTGGGCGGCGTGGATCACAAGCTGGAGACGCTGGTCCCTGTGGTCGGCGGCGGCGGGCTCACGGAGATCGCGCTGCGATCGTACGGCGTCGCCAACGCGGTCATGGAGCAGTCGCTCACGCCGATCGTCGTCGCGGTGCCGGCCTCCGAGCGCCCGCCGAGCGGCACCAACAAGCAGACCAACTGCGGAGGCGACGATCGCTCGGTGCGCTTCGTCGTCAACGACGGTCGCGACAGCCCCGAAATCGAGATCGCGTGCCTGCACCCGGACGAGCTCGGCGGCGCGATGACCGTGCGCCTCGTGAACGTGACGACCGGTGAGGTGCGCTGCGCGGGCACGACCGACGCGCTCGGGCATTTCCGCGTGCCAGTCCCCGCGAGCATCGGCGACGCGCTCGATCTCCAGATCTACCCGCAGGCGCACGCCGTCGTCTCGTACGGCACCTGCGCGCTGCGCCCCGACGCGCCGGTCGGGCGCCGCATCGCGACCTTCGAGCAGCGCGCGCCGACGCCCGGTCAAGTGGCCGGCGACGCGACGTGCACCGGCGACGACGGCTGCGCGCAGTTCACCGACAAGTTTTTTCCGGTGGGGAGCAAGCTCGTCGCGCCTCAGGAGGGCCTCGGCCTCGTCCGGCAATCGCCGCTGTTTCGTCGATTCTTCGCGCTCGGGCAGGCGGTGCTCGACCCGGCCGATCCGATCAACTTCGCGCCGTACTTCATGATGAAGCCGCTCGTGACACCGGATGGAACGACGCGTCCGCCGCGGCCCGTCCTCAACATGCCGAGCGTCGGCGACAACTACGTCGCCGCGCACACCGAGATCGCGTTCGGTCGCGCGGCCGGGATGGTGCCGTTCTTACCGCCGGAGTTCGCAACGCGCTACCCGGAGTACCGCGAGTACTGCGCGCCGCCGTCGCTCTACGCGGAGCTCGGGAACCGGACGCCGAACCAGGTGCTCATCGACACGTACATGACCGAGGGCATCGGCCGCCTGAACCGCACGCCCGCCGGCCCGTCGTGCAAGGCGAACGTGATCGTTGCGCCCGACTGCAAAGACACGATCGACGCGTCGGTGTGCAAGGGGGCGCTCTTCGACGTCGACTGGGTGAGCGAGGGGAAACTGCCCTTCGATCAGCAGCACCTCGCGAAGCCGCTTCGCCTCGCGCGTCGCGCCGATCTCGCGGTCGCGGACGTCGCGGCGCTCGATCGCGTGTGGGAGCCGCGCCTCGCCGCGCCGGCGTTCAATGGCAAAGGATGGACCGCGGGGCCGCCGATCATGGCGCAGCTCCACATGTACTCCGACCCGCGCGGCGTGCACGGCTGGTCGGGCGGCGCGTGCTCGGTGTGGGACCCGCAGCAGTACGCGCTCGGGCTCATCACGCGATTCATCGCGACGAACGGACAGGACGTCCTCTACCTGACGCGCCCGGTCGGGCACCAGTGCCTCGTCGATCACTCGTGCGAGTTCATGGCGGCGGTAACTGTCCAGAGCACCAAGCCCTGAGGACGCGACGTCGGGTCCGATCAGTCGGTGGCGCTGAAGAGGCCGTTCTTGCCGCCTGCGCTCGCGCGGAGGGTCACGTCCCAGTCGCCGTCCTTGAACGGCGCGTCGATCTGCGGGACGACGACGATCGATCCGTAGATGCTCGATCCGTCGGCCTTGTCGAGCTGGCCCATGACGCTGGCCGGGACGGCGCCGGCGCCGCTCGCCGCGGAGAACACGCACACAGCGGAGACCGAGCGCACGCCGAGCTGCGACGTCCCCACCGTGACCTGCACGTTGCCGGTGCTGCCGCCCGACCACGCGACGCCGAAGTCGCTCGCGCGCGAGAGCGTGGTGTGCGCCGCCGAGTCGAAGACGGGCGCGGTCACGACGATGTCGCTCGGCGCGGTGACCGTCTTCCCGGCGAACGCGGGCGCGTCGGCGCCGGTCGCGCTGGCGGTCACGGTGTCGCCGGCGGTCCAGATGCGAGTCTGAACGACCGGCGTGGTGTACGTCCCGTACGTGTTCGTCGGCGTGAGCGTGAAGGTCGCAGGCGCGGGAGTGGTGACCGTGATCGTGCCGGCGTTCGGGTAGGTGACGGCGCCCGCGTCGGACGTCCCGCCGCCGAGGTTGCACGTGGTCACCGTGCACGCGCCGGTGGTCGCCACGGTGCAGACGCCTCCGCCCGCCTTCGGATCGTACTGGTAGAACGAGGCGAAGGCGTACGCGCTGTAGTAGTCGTTGCCTCCGGCGTGCGTCACCGTCTGGTTGACCGTGAGGTTGCCCTTCTTGACGACGCCGCCCGCGGCGTCGGAGCCCGCGTCTCCGGAGGCGCCGCTCGTCCCGCTGGTTCCCGAAGCGCCGCTCGTTCCGGAGGTGCCGCTCGTCCCGCTGGTTCCCGAAGCGCCGCTCGTTCCGGAGGTGCCGCTCGCCCCGCTCGTTCCGCTGGCTCCCGAGGACGCGCCGCTGGTTCCGCCGCTCGCGCCCGTGCTCCCGGAGGAGGAACCGCCGCTCGTTCCGTCGTTGGTCGTCGTGCTGAGCGAGCACGCCGCGGCGAGGAGGACGAAGACGCCCAGGGCGAGAGGGAGACGATGGCTCACGGTGCGGTCCTACGCGCGGCCGCCGCCGGATCTTCCTCGGCCTACTTGAGCGCGAGCACCAGGACCACCAACGAGAGCACCGCGAGGCCGATGGCCCCGTACATGACCCGAAGGCCGGTCGCGAGCGCCTTCTCGTCGAACGCGTCTCGCGCGGCGCGGTGGAGGAGCACCTTCTTCTCCGCCGCGTCGCACGCGTTGCGGAGGCGCGCGACGCGGGCGCGGGGCTCCTCGTACTCCTCGCCGAACGCGGTGCGATCGTCGAGGACCATCTGCGCGAAGTCGGCGCAGGTCAGGCGGAACGCCCCACGCGCCCGCTCGACCTCGGGATCGCGGGCCATCGCCGGCGTCCTGGCCGCACGCTCCGCGGCGTCGCGCTCTTGCTGCAGCGACGCGAGCTCCGCGGTGAGCTCCTTCGTCTTCGCGGAGGCGAGCTTCACCTTCGCCATCTCGATGCGCTCGTACAGGGAGAGGAGCTGCTCGCGCTGGCGCTCCGACTCTTCGATCGCCGCGGGGTCCACCGCCTTCAGCTCCGCCTCGCGCTTGGCGAGGCGATCGAGCGTCTTCAAGAACGAGCCGCGGGCCTTGCTGGTGTTGCGGACCTCGGCGATGGCGCGCTGCCCGATCGACACGAGCGCGTCGTCGAGCGCTCCTTTCGCGGCGAAGTACTGGTCTTCGGCGGCCGTCTTCTCGGCGACGAGCTCGGTCTGCCGCGCGCGGACGTGGCGCACGTACGACGGTGTCGTCCACCACGACTCCGGCGCGGCGCCGAACCGCGCCACCATCCGGACCTCGACGGGGTCTAGATCCGGTCCCGTCGGCATCGGGCCGCGCATGATCGGCACAGCGATCGCCGCGACGCGCGCGCTCACCGACGGCGCGCGCGCGATCATGTCGACCTCGAGAGAGATCGGGTTCTCGACGTTGTCGCCGTCCAGGATCTGCTCGCGCGTCTTGCGAACCGACGGCACGGCATGCACCGGCGTCTCGAGCCCGATCGCCGACGGCGGCAGGCTCGGAGGGCGCGGGGGAGGCGGCGCCGTGGTGAGCGGCTCCGGCTCCTTCGGGATCGGCCGCGGGGCTTTGGACGACGTAAACGGCTCGGGCGCGATCGCGCTCAGATCATCGGGCGTCGCGAACGGCTCGGGCGTCCGCGCGACGGTGTTTCGTAGCACCGGCTTCGTAGGACGGGGCGGCCCGTCGTTCGGGGGAATCACCACCACCGGAGGCCTCGCCTGCGCGGCGTAGTCGGGCGGCGGCGGCGCGGTGGCGGCCGCCTCCGACGGGAGCATCTCTTCGAGCGCTGCCGCGTGACCGCACCACTCGCAGGGCTTGCTCGGATCGTCGAGCGTTGCCTTGCATTCGGGGCAGGTGACCGCCATCGCGCCATCATACAGGGGTGGCCGTGTTCAAGCGCTCCTACCGATCGGCCGCCGTCGCCGCGGCTTGACTCTGGCACAAGCCGACCGTACGGTCGGGCCAATGAGAGCGCGGGTTCGAGCGGGCACGTGGGTGATTTCGGCCCTCGTTCTTCTTGGGTGCGGAAGCGACTCGAGCGGCGGCGCGGGCGCTCCCGGGACGACGTCGAACGACGCAGGGGGCGTCCCAGGCGCGGACTCTGGTGGGCTCTCGGCCGACGGCGCGGCTCCGTCGCTCGACGGGGGAAGCGACGCGAGTCGCCCGGGCTCCGACTCGTCGACGAGCGATGGTGCGCTCGGCGGCCCTCCCGATCCGAACGCCGACGGCCCGTTCGCGTTCGCCGAGAAGGACGCGACCACGACGATCGCGGCAACGGGCGACAGCGTCGCGATCCACGTCGCGTATCCGACGACCGCGGGCTCGTACCCGGTGATCGTCGTCGCGCACGGCTTCCAGCTCCCGCCCTCGCAGTACCGCGCGTACGTCACGCGCCTCGCGACGTTCGGCTACGTCGCGCTGACCGTGGACTTTCCGACGAGCCTCCTCGGAAACGACAACCCCGCCGAGGCCAAAGATCTCCTTGGCGGCGTCGACTGGGCGAAGGCAGACGCGACCGTCGGTCCAGTCACGGACGCCACGACCCTCGGCATGACGGGCCACTCGCTGGGCGGTAAGGTCGCCCTCCTCGCGGCGACGATGGATCCGCGGGTCAAAGCGGCGATCGAGCTCGATCCGGTCGACGGCGGCGGAGGCTCGTGCAGCGCGCCGAAATGCGTGACCGTGGCGGACTTGATGCCGAGCCTCCACATCCCGACGGGCTTCCTCGGCGAGACCACCGACGCGACCGGCGGCTTTCAGGCGTGCGCGCCCGCGGCGTCGAACTTCACCACCTTCTACGCGAAGACGACGACGCCGAGTCTGCAGGTCACGGTGCTCGGCGCCAACCACATGAGCTTCCTCGACGACGTCGCGTCGTGCGGCGTCACGTGCAGCTTCTGCAACGCCGCGACCGCGCCGAACGCGCAGGTCCATGCGATGGCGCGTGCGTACGTCGTCGCGTTCTACGAGCGCTGGCTGCACGGAAATACCGCGTACGACACCTACCTGACGGGCGCGCAGGCGCAGGCGCGCTACGTCGCGAGCAGCCAGGCCGCGATCGTCACGAAGTAGCGAACGTCTCGCTCGAGGCAGGAGCGTTTCGCTCCGCTGCGCTTCGCTCGAATTTCTCGAGGCAGGAGCGTTTCGCTCCGCTGCGCTTCGCTCCACTTTAAAGAGGATCGGCGGCGCTCGTCCGGACGTCACCCCAGTCGGTCCCAGGGGCTGGCGTCACCACGTCGCCGAGCGTCGTCACGTCGGCGGCGGCCGCGGCGTCTGGATCGTCGGGCGGCGCGCCGAGGCCGAGGATGCCTGCCGACAACGCGGCGAGCGTCCAGAACACCATCGCGATCGACGGGCCGAGCCGCGACCGCGCCTTCGCGCTCGATCCCAATGCGCCGAGGTGCTCGCGCAGCGCACGGTTTTCCTCTTCCAGCCGCTCGGCGTGCAGCCGCGCTACTTCTAGCTCGTCACGGTAGGCCATGGCGTTGGGTACGCCCGCGCGGGCCACCTTATTCCGCTATCGTGGGCGGCGAATTGGGCTCGTCTTCGACAGATCGCGGGGCATCTCACGCCCGCGTGCCGCACGTGCCGGCGCTCGATGGGCTTCGCGGGCTCGCCCTCCTCGGCGTCCTCTTTTTCCACGCCGGCGGCGCGCTGCGGGGAGGGTACCTCGGCGTCGACCTGTTCTTCGTGCTCTCGGGGTACTTGATCACGTCGCTGCTCCTCGCCGAGCACGCCGCCACCGGGCGCATCGCGCTCTCGGCGTTCTGGGTGCGTCGCGCGCGCAGGCTCTTTCCCGCGCTCCTTTCGCTCATGCCTGCGATCGCGCTCTACGGGTGGTTCATCGCCAAGCCTGGCGAGCTCGCCGGTCTCCGGGCCGACGCGCTCGCGACGCTCGGGTACGTCGCGAACTGGCGCGCCGTCCTCTCGCACAAGAGCTACTGGGAGCTGTTCGCGTCGCCCTCGCCGCTCGAGCACACGTGGAGCCTCGCGATCGAGGAGCAATTTTACATCGTATGGCCGCTCGTGGTCGCGCTGCTGCTCCGCGTGGCCTCGCGTCGCGCGGTCCTCGTCGTGACCATTGCCGCGGGCGCCCTGTCGATCGCGTCGATGCTCCTCCTCTTCCATCCGGAGAGCGTGTCGCGCGTGTACCTCGGGACCGACACGCGCGCGTCGGGCATCCTCGCGGGCGCGGCCTTCGCGGCGCTCGTTCCGCCGACGTCGGTGATCGCGAAGGGGACCGCGCGCGCGCTCGACGTCGCGGGGCTCCTCGCGGCGATAGGGCTCGGCGCCGCGTGGTGGACCCTGGACGGCCAAGACCCGCTCCTTTATCACGGCGGCTTTTGGCTCACGGAGGGCGCGGCGCTCGTCCTCATCGCGTGCGCCGTCGCTGGCTCCGCGAGCCTCGTCGCGCGCGCCCTCGCGTTTCGGCCTCTCGCCCTCGTCGGCACCATCAGCTACGGCCTCTACCTCTGGCACTGGCCGATTGACGTCGTCCTCACCGCGGAGAGGGTCCGTGTGCATGGCTTCCCCCTGCAGGTGCTGCGCCTCGCGCTGACCTTTGCGATCGCGATCGTCTCGTACCGCTTCCTCGAGCGGCCGATCCGCACGCGCGGCCTCCCGTTCGGGCGCCCCCTCGTGATGGTCCCCGCCGCCGTCGCGCTCGCGATCGTCCTCGTCGTCCGCGCGACGCACGCGCGACCTGCTCCACCCTCGCCACCACCGCTCGTCGACATCGCGGCGGCCCTCGACGACGCAGGCCCGACGCCGCCCTTCCGGATCATGCTCCTTGGCGACTCCACGGCGAACTCGCTCGGGTGGGGCCTCCGTGGCCTCCAAGATCGCGGCGTCACCGTGGAGCTCCGCGGCCAGGACGGCTGCACGATGCTCGCGGATCTGTGCGGCGGCGAGGTGTGGTCTCAGCACGTGCGCGAGCTTCGGCCCGACGCCACGATCGTCTTCCTCGGCGGCGCCTTCCTCCACGGCGTCACGGTAGACGGCCGATGGCGAAAGTCCTGCCACCCTGGCTGGGACGACAAATTCGAAGGCTACCTCGCCAAGCGCCTCGCCGAGCTCACGTCGCCATTTGGACGCGTCTACGCCTCGACGATCCCGTATCCCCTGGGGCCGTACGACAGCGCCGATTTTCGCGCGGAGGTCGACTGCATCAACCGCGAGATCCGCAAGGCGGCGGCGGCGGTGCCGGGCGTCCTCGTGCTCGACTTCGCCGAGGAGCTCTGTCCGAAGGGCGAGTGCCAGCGCGAGCTCCGCGGGACGGTGATCCGTCCCGACGGAGTCCACTACTGCATCGAGGGCGTCGCCGACGCGTCGCGCTGGGTGCTGACGGAGCTCAGACGCGCGTCGCCTTGACGTCGCGCTTGCTCGTGCGGCGCCGCCGGCGGAGCGCGCCGAGGAGCGCGAGCCCGCCGACACCCGTGAGCGCCCACGACGGCGTACGCTTCGCGTCGACGGTGCGGCAACCGCAGCCACCGTCGCTGCCGGTGCCGCCTCCGCCTCCGCCGTCCGCGTTCGAGCCGCCGCCGTCGCCGCCGGGTTGTGCGGCGTCGGCGCGGCTGCCCGAGTCGGTCCCGCCGCTCGAGCCCGAGTCGGTGCTACCACCGGCATCGGTGCCCGGCGCGACGCACTTGTTCGCGACGCACGTGCTGTCGGACGCGCACGACCCGCAGGCCAGCGTGCCGCCGCATTTGTCGGAGATGGAGTCGCACTGGGCCCCCTCCGCCGCGCACGTCGTCTTGGTGCATCCGCACTGGTTCGCGGTGCCTCCGCCGCCGCAGGTCTGCGGAGCGGCGCAGGTGCCGCAGTTGACGTTGCCGCCGCAGTTGTCGGGCGCGGTGCCGCAGGCCTGACCGGCCGGGCACGTCGTCGCCGGCGTGCAGCCGCACTGGGTGGGCGTTCCTCCGCCGCCGCAGGTTTGCGGAGCGGTGCAGGTGCCACAGCTCAGCGTGCCGCCGCAGCCGTTGGCGGCGGTGCCGCAGTTCTGGCCGCCCGGGCACGTCGTGAGCGGCGTGCAACCGCAGATGTTGGCGGTTCCGCCGCCGCCGCAGGTCTGCGGAGCGGTGCACGCGGGGCCGCATGTCACCGTGCCGCCGCAGCCGTTCGGGATCGTGCCGCAGTTGGTGCCGGCCGGGCACGTGGTGACGGGGGTGCATCCGCACTGATTGGGGGCGCCTCCGCCGCCGCAGGTGTTCGGCGCGGTGCACGTGCCGCAGTTGACGGTGCCTCCGCAGCCGTTGGGGATGGTGCCGCAGTTCTGGCCGGCGCCGCACGTCGTGATGGGCGTGCATCCGCACTGGTTGGGCGTGCCGCCACCGCCGCACGTCTGTGGCGCGGTGCAGGTGCCGCAGCTGAGGGTGCCGCCGCAGCCGTTGGGCGCGGTGCCGCAGTTCTGGCCCGCGGGGCACGTAGTGCCAGGCGCGCACGCGATGACGGCGACCTGCGCGTTCGCGGCGTGGACCGCAGACGGCGCCTTGCCGATGACCGTGAACGTGGTGAGCGGAACGATTGGCGCAGCGATCGTCGCCGAGACCGTCAGCGTCGACGTCCCGCCCGCGGTCACCGTCGCCGGGCTGAAGCTTCCGGTCACGCCGGTCGGCAGATCTTGCACGACGAGCGCGATCGACTCCGCCGCACCTGCCGTCGATGTCGTCGTCACGGTGTAGGTGACCGAGCGGTTCTCCTGCACGGACTGCGTCGGCGGCGCGACGGCGATCGAGAAATCGTTCGCGCCGCAGCTCGGGAACTTCACGGACGCGATGTTCGTGTCCCACGTGAAGGTGCCGGTCGTGTTGAAGAGCTGCGACGTGTACCAGAAGGTGCAGTCGTCGGCGGGGTCGACGGTCATGTTCGAGTAGTCGCCCCAGCGGTTCGCGCCGGTCTCGACGCCGCCGCCGGTGTCGATCGTGGTCTCGCCCTGTCCCATCGTGCCGACCGCGTCACCGTTGAGGCGACCCGTCCACGCGATGGACGGCTTCAGCGTCGTGCCGTTCGAGATGCTGAAGCCGAGCGCGAAGTCCTCCGCCTGATCCATCGCCATGCTGCCGAGCCAGCGCCAGTTGCCGTCGGCCGGCGCGTACGTGCCCTGCTGGAAGACGGTCGGCGTGCCGTTGGGCGCGCGCAGCTCGTACCAGCGAATGCCGCTCGTGCCGCCGGCGGCGATCGCGTGATTGAAGGTGAGCGACTCGTGGGTGCCGAAGTTTCGGTAGGCGAGGCGGAACATCGCGCGATCCGAGAGCGCGGAGACCTGCTGCGCCGTCCCCGGCTGCGGGACGCACGCCTGGCGCGAGATGCCCGAGCACGTGATCGTGAACGGCGCGACGCCGAGCGAGGTCGGTCCGGTGAGCGTCGAGTTGGCCGGCGTCACCCAGTCGACGTGCATCTTCCAGATGTTCGCGACGGCGGCGCCGAAGTTCGCGAAAAATCCGGGCTCACCGCGCGGCGGAAGAACCTTGCCGTCCATGCTCACGGGCAACACGCCGCCCACGCCCGCGCCCTGCTGGAAGCACTGCTGCGTCGCCGTCGCGCCGGCCAGCATGCTCACGCGATCGTACGCGCAAATGTCCGAGCCGAGGAACGCGGTGCCGGCCGAGTTGAACAAATTGAACGTCGCGAGGTACGCGTCGGGCCAGAGTCCGAATTTGCCGTAGTCGTTCAGGCCCGCGTAGGGGAAATCGTAGAGCGAGTAGGCGCCGGTCGGATCGGCGGTCTTCGAGACGGCGACGCACTGGTAGTTCGTCGTGCCGGTGTTGGCGATGAAGTTGTGGATGTCGAACTGCGTGACGAGCCAGCGATCGGCGATCTGATCGTAGACGACGACCGGGTCGCCGTTGTTGCTCGCTGCGCAGGCGTTGCCGCTGGTCGTCGGGTAACCGGCCCAGAGGAGGTTATTTTTCTTCGGCGTCATGACGACGGTGCCGGCTTTGTTCCAGATGCCGATGCCGCCGTTGACGACCTGGACGAAGTGGTTCGGTCCGACCGCGCCGTTGGTGTCGGCCGGATCGCCGGTCGTGGTGCAGCCCGCGGGCGGGCTCGGGAAGACGCACCCTTCGAGCGTGGTGCCTTGGCCGAGAAAGTTGCGGAGCGCGACCGGCATCTGACGAATGGGGGCGCCGGACTGAAGCACGGCATCGGGGGCGAGGAGCGGGCTCAACACGCCGGGCGCGAGCGGGAGGGGGAGGGGAGCATGCACGCCGCCCTCCTCTTTTTCGCCCTCGTCCTCGGCTGCGTTCGCGAGCTCGCGGAGCGGGCGCGAGGTGAACGCTCGCGAGATGTTCACCGTCGGCGCGCGCTGAACGATCGAATGCGACGTGTCCGCTGGAGCGCCGATGTACGACGGGCGTGCGGGCGTCGGCGTCGTGCTCTCGGCGGCGCTCTGCGAAGCTGCGGCGCCCGCATCTCCGCCAGTGCGCTCGGTGTCAGGAGGTGTCCCTCCCGAGCACGCGGCCACGACTGTGGCGACGATGGCGGCGAAGGCGAAGAGGACCGGACGACCGGAGGCGGGGGTGACGCGCATCGCGGCACTATACAGAAACGGTCGCGCTTGGGGCCGACTGTCGCGCTCCAACGCGAACATTCGCTCGCCTGCCGCAGCGCGCCGTCGGAGTTTGGTACCCTCGCCCGATGGTCGCGCCCCCCGGATTACCTGCGCCGGCTCAGCCCTCCACGAACGCGCGCGGGGTCGGAGCCTTGCTGCTCGTCTTGTCGCTTCCGAGCCTCCTCCTCGCCGGCGGATTCGCGCTCGCGAGCCAGACCGGCATGCGTGACGACACCGGCGCGTCCCTCGGGGCGGCGCTCTTTCTCGCGCTCGCGACGCTGTGGTTGTTCACAGCTGGCCTGGCGCTCGTGCGCCGCAGGCCGCGCGCGTCGCTCGCGGTCCCTGGATGGCTCGCGGTAACAGCGACGGTCATCGGCGTGCTCGTTCTGCTCCCGAGCTCGCTCGGGAACCGGCGCATCTCCGAGATGGTCGACTTCGCGCAGATGTTCTTGCCGCTGACCGTGTGCACTGGCCTCGCCGGCGCCGGGCACCTGCTCCTCGCGCGCGACAAGGTCGCGGCAGGTCGCGCGCTCAACGCACTCGCGCCGCTCGGCGCCGTGCTCGCCCTCGCCGTGCTCATCGCAAAAATTTTTCGCGTGATGTGAGGTACAAGGCCTGACCGGAAAAGCCGGTCAGGCCCTTCCGTCATGAGTCGTTTCGGTACGCTGCGGCTTCGCTCCACGGCTCAGCCGCCGGGGCCGTCGGCGGCGGTCTCGGCGACCAGCGTCCACACCGTCTGCTCGAGATCGCTGACCTCTGCGCGCAGGAGGTGGCGCATCGAGAGCATCGACACGACATTGCCCGCGCCGTCCACGACCGGCAGGTGGCGGATGTGGCTCTCGACCATGGTGCGGCGCGCGATGCGTGGGTCGGCGTTATCGCGCACCGTCTTCACTGGCGAGGTCATCACTTCGCCAACCGGAGTCTTCTCCGGATCGCGCCGATCGAGGACGACCCGGATGAGCACGTCGCGCTCGGTGAACATGCCGAGGAGCCGATCGCCATCGAGGACGATGACCGCGCCGACCTTCTTCTCCACCATCGCGCGGATGGCTTCCATCACCGTCGCAGTCCGCGTGACGGCAACGAACGGCTTGAGCGCGTGCTTCGGCAGCGTGCTTTCCATAGGTAGTCTCCCCTTCTTGTCAAAGGTCCGCTGCTCGGCGCCCGCCGTCAAGGCGCGGCTAACAGGTGCGGCTAAAGTCCGCGCGCCGATCAACTTGCTGAGGTCTCAGCGGTCCGGCGCGACGTCTAGAGCTTTTGGGAGAGCAGCATCCCGTCTCGCACCGTCAAAAGGACCTTGGCGACGCGCATGTCGGCGGCCACCTTCGCGTTGTAGGCGACGATCGCGCGCGTGTCGTCCGATTGGGGATCGAGCACCTTTCCCCCCCATAGCGTGTTGTCGGCGACGATGAGACCGCCCTTGCGAACGAGCGGGAGGACAGCGTCGAAATACGCCGAGTAGCTCGCCTTGTCGGCGTCGATGAAGACGAGGTCGAGCGGACCCGAGAGCGTGCCGATCGTCTCGAGCGCCGGCGCGATGCGAACGTCGATCTTCTTCCCGTGGGGGCTCCGCGCGAAAAACGATCGCGCGATCGTCTCAGCGTCGGGGTTGATGTCGAACGTGACGAGCGTCCCGTCGTCAGGAAGGCCCTCGGCCATGCAGAGCGCGGAGTAGCCGGTGAACATCCCGATCTCGAGGACCCGCTTCGCGCCCACGAGGCGCACGAGCATTCGCAGGAAGGCGCCTTCGATGCGGCCGACCTGCATCTGCGGCCACTTCATCTTCGCGTAGGTCTCGGCGCGGAGCTCTTCGAGCAGCGGCGAGACGGGATCGGCGTGTTCGGCGGCGTAGCTCTCGAGCGCCTCAGGGACGATGGGCGGCATCGCCGGAGCATACCCTCGTCGGGGCCTCGTCCTCCAGGCATGCCCCGGAGGGACCCGCCTCCGGCTTTCCGCTGAACTTCGTGCGAAGGAAGGGACTTGAACCCTTACAGGAGTTACCCCGCCAGAACCTGAATCTGGTGCGTCTGCCAATTCCGCCACCTTCGCGATGGGGCGGCCTTGGAACTACACGCACCCCGGCCCGCTCGTCAAGCGGACCGCGCGGTCACCATCACAAATTCTCTACGCTTTTGAGGAGTTCGGGAACGAAGTTATAGCGCGGTCTCAGCAGGTTCATTCGGGCGCCGTGCGGGGGGCCCTTCACGATGTCGGCGAACGGATCGTAGGCGGTCCCGAGCGCGCGATCGTCGTCGAACACGACGTTGCTGCCGCCGTCGGTCTTGTGCTCGGCGTAGCCGGAGCTCTTCGGTGCGGCGCCGTTCTGCGCGGTGGCGATCGACGGGAAGGTGCAGACAATCACGAGGGCGAGCCACGGCGTGGCACGTCGAGCGGGCAGTTTCATGGGGCCTCCTAAAGGCTGATTGGAGCGATGCGCAGCGGCGAACGAGTGGGGCGAATGCGCCCGCGACGCAGGTGAGTGCGCCCCGGCGATGAAGACCTGGGGCCGCGGCGCGTCCAACGCATGTAGAACACTTGCGGGCGACCCCGCCTTGGGCGAAGACTTGCAAGAACCCCCGGCACCTGGCAGCCCGGCGGCCTTTGGAGGCAATCCGATGAACAAGTGGCTTGGACTGGTGTTTGGTTTGGCGATCTCGGGCGCGGGCGTGGCCGCGTGCACGACCACTGCGGCGGACAAATACCCGACGTACGACGCGATGTGCACCGACGTCGCGGCGCAGGAGTGTCAGGTCGCGGGGATCTGCCTCGTCGCCACCTCCGACTGCACGGCGGCGCGGAAGAAGGTCTGCCTCGCAGGAGCGTCCGCGGCGATCACGGCGGGCCGCGCCTACAGCGCCGGCAAGGCGGAGGACTGCGTCAACAAGACGCACGACACTTACGGAAAATCGCCGGTCACGCCGACCGCCCTCGCCGATCTCGCCAACACCTGCGGCCGGGTCTACGGCGGCACCAAAGCGAAGGGCGACATCTGCACCTCGAGCTACGACTGCACGGGCTCGCTCGTCTGCGACAAGAGCCACTGCGGCGACAAGGTGGACAAGAAGAAGGGCGACGGCTGCGCGAACCCCGGCGAGACGTGCGAGAGCGGCACCTACTGCGCCGACTCGGCCGGCGTGAAGATCTGTACGCCGAAGATCGCCCTAGGCGGCACGTGCGACGCGACGAACACGCCGTGCATCGAGAGCGCTCGCTGCCAGAGCGCCGTGTGCCAGCCGCGCGTTGGTATCGGCGGGACCTGCAACCCGGGCCAGACCGATCCGAACGCCGACTGCGCGCCCGAGGCGCCGTACTGCGACGCAGCCGTCGGAAACCGCTGCGCGCAAGGGCTCTCGTTCGGCGGCGGCGCGGCGGACTGCTCGCTGTTTGGCGGCGCGCCCACCGTCGTGGACTCCGGCGCTCCTCCGGCGGACACCGGCGCGCCGGTCGACAGCGGCGGCGGCGGCTGAGTGTAGCGAAGCGCAGCGGAGCGAAACGATTCCTGACGGAGAGGCCTGACCGGCTTTTCCGATCAGGCCTTGAGCGCGACGCATCGCTCGCGACGTCAACACTTCGCCATCGCGTAGGCGATCCCGATCACGATCGGCACGATCACCAGGGCCGTGCCGATCGCGCATCCAACGCCCGTGATGCCCATGATCGATTTTCCAGACTCCGCGGACGCTCCGACCGCGGCGTCGCGCATGAGCATCTGCTCGCCCTGACATATGGGGACGAGGGCGTTGAACGGGTGGTCCGTGCGGGTGCCGGACGCGCGGACGCCGAGCTGCACGCGGCGTCCGTCGCGCTCGGCCCACGTGACCGCGTTGCACCTCCTGCAGCGGGTCCCCGGCTCGTTGGCGGGCGTCGCGAGGGCGCACGCCGCGCAGCCGGCGGTCACTCCCGTCGAGTCATCCACCGACGCGAGGCGGTACTCGAGCGAGAGGCCGCCGCCCTCCACCTTGCACCATGGCTCGGGCCATTGATCGACGAGGATCGTCGCGGCCTCGCCACAGGCCGGCGTCTGGCAGTGCGGGCAGGGTAGGCGCATTTGCTGACGTGACGACACGACCAGCGGCGCCTTGCACTTGGCGCATGCACCCAAGGCGATGCCGAGTCGGCCGGTGACCATCGCGTGCCGTGCGGCGCCGAACCAACGCAGGAGCTCGGGCGCCGTGAGCATCGTCTCGAACGCGGCCGGCTGACCGTCGGCGCCGAACGGCACCGGCGCTTCGGTCCCACAGCTCCCGCAACGGCAAGGCACGGGCACGTGCGGCGGATCGCCGAGGGGCTCGGAGCAGGCAGGGCAGCGCGCGCGTGCGAGGGGCATGACAAAAGACGACGCCGCGCGTTCTCGAAAGAGCGCGCGGCGTTCGAATCCGTTTCGGTTGTCTAGAGCGCGCTCAGGGCTTCTTCGGCGCGGTCGGCGCAGCCGGCTTCTTGCCCGCCGCAGCGTCCTTGCCGCCGGCCTTCGCCGCCGTCGTCGTCACCGCGCCGCCGCCGGCCGGTGTGGTGCCGCCTGCAGCCGGAGTCGTTCCGCCGGCCGCAGCCGTCGGGTCTGCCGGCGGCGTGGTGCCGCCCGCCGTCGCGCCCGAGTCGTCGGGGACGACCTTGCCCTCGATTTCCTCTACGTGGAACGCCGTGCGGCGGTTCATCGCCTTGTGCTCGGGCGAGTCGTTGGTGACGAGCGGGCGCGAGGCGCCGAAGCCGACCGACTTGACGCGCGAGGCATCGATGCCGTTCGCGCCGAGCCACTTGGCCACGGCCGCGGCGCGGTCGTCGCTCAGCTTCTTGTTGTGGTCGTCCTTGCCCGTGTTGTCCGTGTGCCCCTCGACGCGGAGCTTCGTGACGGTCGGGTTTTCCTTCATGAACTGCGCGAGCGTCGTGAGGACGTCGGTCGTCTGCGGCGTGTTCTTGATCGTCGCCTTGTCGACGTCGAACTCGATGTCGCCGGGGATCTTGACCTTGTTGCCCTCGAGGGTCGCCTTGCCGACCGACTTGATCTGCTTGACCGGGACGGGATCCGGCGCGGGCGCGGGGGGCGGGGCGGGCGGCGGCGGGGGCGGCGGGGGCTCAGGAGCCTTCGCCTCCATGTTGCCGACCTTTGCTTCGCCGCTGCAGGAGCAGCCGTTGAACGATGCACCAAGGCTCATTGCGACAAGCGCGAGCGCCGGAAAAACAAGTCTCTTCGACATCGATCGCCTCCTACGGAAACTCACCCAAGACTCGAAAGACCCGTGCCCAGCTGGGCGCTGGACCCCCGGAATCAGACGAGCGGGAGCGTAAGGAATTCAATTCAAATAGGGAAGCGTCTATTCGAGGCCTGAAATGTGCGCCCGCCCGGGGCTACCATGAGCCGGCGCCATGGCGTCTCCTCCCCCGTCCCGGTCGCCGGCCTCCGAGCGGCTCCTCCAGATCGCGCCGCCGCTGGGGAGCGAGCTCAAGGACTACCTGAACCGCCACAAGGCGGACCTCGCGGCGCGGCTCGCGAAGGGCGAGGACGGGCTTTCACTCGGACGCAAGCACTGCAAGGTCATCGACGGCCTCGTCTCGAGCCTCCACGCCGCCGCGTGCGCGACGGTGGCCGAGAAGGGCACGCGCCCTGAGCTCGCCGCGGTGGGGAGCTACGGGCGCGGCGCGGTGGCGCTGGGGAGCGACGCGGACATGCGCTTCGTCGTCCCTCGCGGGGCGAAGCACAAAGAGGCCGCCTCCGCGTTCGCCGAGGCACTGCTCTATCCGCTCTGGGACGCGGGCATGAGCGTCGGACATCAGGTGATGGAGCCGACCGAGGCGCTCGATCTCGCGCAGGCCGATCTCGCGACCGCGACGTCGCTGCTCGACCTGAGGCACCTCGCCGGCGATCGGGCGCTCGTCACCGGGCTCCTCGATCGCGCGTGGAGCGGGCTGTTCAGCGAGGGGGAGCTCGTCGCGTTCATCGAGCGCCTCGAAGAGGAGGCGGCAGCGCGTCACGCGCGGTTCGGCGCGTCGGTGTATCTCCTCGAGCCCGACGTGAAGAGCGGCGCCGGCGGCCTCCGCGATCTCGACGGCGCGCGATGGGCGGCCCGTGCGCGCTTCAAGGTCGGAAGCGCCGCCGAGCCCGACGTGTGGGGCGATCTCGTTCGCGTCGGCGTGCTCGTCGCGCGCGAGGCGAAGGAGATCGCGGCCGCCGAGGAGTTCTTGTGGCGCGTGCGAAATCGGCTCCACGCGCACGCTGGGCGGCGGAGCGATCGCCTCACGTTCGACGAGCAAGAGACGATCGCCGTCGAGATGGGGTACGCGGGCGCGGAGGACGGCGACGCCGCGCGCCACGCCGCCGCCGAACGCTTGATGCAGGAGTATTACCTCCAGGCGCGCGTCGTCAGCCGCTCCCGCGAGCGGATCCTCCACCGCGCGACGCCGCCGCGCCGGCGCGGGCGACAGATCGAGACCGATCTCGGGGGCGGCGTGCGAATGTTCGACGGGCACGTCACGGTCGGCGGCGTGGGGGAGTTGGCGTCGGTCCCCGCGCTGGCGTTTCGCGTCTATGCCGCGGCGGTGCGGCACGGCGCTCCCGTCTTACCGTACGCGCGCGAAGGGATCGCCCGCGCCGCCAGCGATCCGGCGTGGTGCGAGGAGCTCAGGAAGAGCCGCGAGGCCGCGCAGATCTTCGTCGATCTCGTGTGCACGGTGCCCGAGGCGCGGACCCGTCGCGGGTCGATCGTCGGAGAGCTCCACGACGTCGGGCTCCTCCTGGCGATGATCCCGGAGTTCGCGCCGGTCACCGGGCGCGTGCACCACGACGTCTACCATGTGTACACGGTCGACGTTCACTCGGTGGCCGCCCTCGACTGCTTGCGCGCGCTCTGCCGCGGCGAGCTCGCGCACGAGAGGCCCCTGGCGAGCCGTCTGGCCGCCGAGATCGCGCGCCCGGTGCCGCTCTTCCTGGCGACGTTGCTCCACGACGTCGGGAAGGGCTACCCCGACGCGACCGGGTCGCGAAAGAACCACTCGCAGAGCGGCGCCGAGCTGTGTGACGCCATCCTCCCGCGCCTCGGGATCGCGCCGGACGACGTCGCGGAGGCGCGCCAGCTCGTCGCGTCGCACCTCTCGATGTACCACACGGCAACGCGGCGTGATCTCGACGATCCGGCGGTCGCGCGCGAGTTCGTGCGAAACGTCCGCGGTCGCGAGGGGCTCCGCGATCTCTACCTCCTCACCGTCGCCGACATCACGACGACCTCGCCGACTGCGATGACGTCGTGGAAGGCGCGCATGCTCGACGAGCTCTACTTCGCGTCGGACCTTTTCCTCTCGGGAGAGTCGGACGACGCCGATCAAGGGCGCTTTCGCTCGGCGCGCGACGAGGCCCGGAAGCTGTGGGTCGGCCCCGAGGAGTTCCTCGAGCGCTTCCTCGCGTCCATGCCGGAGCGGTACCTGGTCGCCAACTCGCCCGAGGCGATCGTCGCGCACGCCGGCGTGGCGCTCGATCGCGGCGACGCAAAGGTCCACGCCGCGCTGGTACCGGCGCGTCACCCCGAGGTCGCCGAGCTCTGCGTGGTCGCGAAGGACAGGCCCGGTCTCCTCGCGCGGATCGCCGCGGCGATCACCGCGGGGCGCCTCGAGGTGCTCGCCGCGCAGGTCTATTCGCGCGCGACGGGGGACGGCGAGACCGAGGCCGTCGATCTCTTTTGGGTCCGCGATCGGACCGAGGGAGCCGAAGGGGCGACGCGCGGCATGGCGCGCCTGGTGCGCGATTTGGCCGATTTTTGCGCGAGCGAGGAGGACCCGCAGGCGCTCCTCGCGCAGCGGCTCGGGACGCAGTCGCCGTGGCGCGAGCGGCCCAGTCCCACCGTGCTCAACGAGGTGTCGATCGACGACCGTGCCTCGCCGCGCCACACGGTGCTCGAGGTCTTCGCGAAGGATCGCCCCGGTCTCCTCTTCACGCTCGCGCGCGCGCTCCACGAAGTGGGCCTGTCGATCGCGCTCTCGAAGATCAACACGGAAGGGACGCGCGTGGCCGACGTCTTCTACGTGAACGAGCTCGGCGGCGGCCGCGTGCCGCCCGAGCGCTTCAAAGAGATCCGCGCGGCCCTCCTCGCCGCGATCGGCTGAAATTTCGAGCGCGTCGGCCATCGCGCCGAAACCCAGGGAAATTGAGCCCAAAGTAGGAGTGGATCGGCGGGTCCAAGCGCGGGAGGATGCGCGCCATGGGATTCAAGAGAGCGATCGTCGCGTCGGCGCTTCTTCTCGGTGCGTGTGGAGGAGGACCGAAGCCCGCCGACGGGCCTGATCCTTCCGGACCGACCTCGCCGCCGCGCCTGCCGCCGTCGATGAGCGGCCTCGGTGGTCCCAAGACGGACACGCCTCCCGATCCCACGCCGGCGCCCGATGCCGCGCTCTCCGCCGACGTCGCAAAAGGGACCAAGGCGCTCGAAGCAGGCGACGCCGCCGGCGCCAAGGGCTTCGCGGAGAGCGCGCTCAAGAAGAACCCGAAGGACGGCGACGCGCTCGCTCTCCTCGCGATGGCGCTCGAAGGCCTCGGCGACAAAGCCGGCGCCGAGAAGGCCTACAAGGACGCCCTCAAGGCAAAGCCCGATCACGAAGTGGCGGCAGTGAACCTCGGCGCCCTCCAGCTCGACGCGCAGCGCTGGGAAGACGCGGAGAAGACGTGCCGCGCCGCGCTCGACAAGCACAAGGACAACGCGCTCCTCCACTTGAACCTCGCCGTCGCGCTCGCCGGAAAAAAAGATCAGGCCGGCAGCGCGAAGGAGTTCGACGACGCCGCGCGCCTCGCGCCGAAGCAGGCGATGCCGCTCGTCACGTACGCCGATCGCCTCGCCGAGTGGGGACAGACCGATCAGGCCGTCGCGAAGCTGAAGACCGCGCGCGGCCTCGCCGAGGGGGACGTCTCGATGCTCGCGACGATCGGTCACTCCTTCCTCTTGCTCCGCGCAGTGAACGAGTGCGTGCCGACGTTCGACAAGGCGATCGCGCTGAAGGACGCCGCCGAGCTTCGCACCGAGCGCGGGCTCTGCAAGCTCGCGTCGAAGGACAAGACGGGCGCGACCGCCGACTTCCAGGCCGCAGTGACCAAGGAGCCGAACTACGCGCTCGGTCACTACTGGCTCGGCGCGATGAAGCTCCAGGCCGGCGCGACGAAAGACGCGAAGACCGAGCTCGAGACCTACTTGAAGCTCGCGCCCACCGGGGCCAAGGCCGGCGCGGCCAAAGATCTCCTCGCGAAGATCGCGAAGAAGTAGGCGCCGACTCAGGTGGATGCGGGCTCCTCGTCCGGCGTGTCTTCGGCCAGGCTCGAAAGCAGGCGCCGGCACGTCGGGCATCCGTCGATGTGACCGTCGACGTCACGCAGCCTCGCGTCCCCCAGCTGCCCGTCGAGCAGCGCGAGGACGGTCTCGTCGTCGAGACAGTTCATCGCTCCCCGTCCTTCCGTACGCTACGATGGACACCGGATGGACGCCGCGGCCACCCGAGCCCAAAAGATCTGCGAGGCGGCCCGCGCCGCGCGCCCTGCTCTCGCCCTCGACGATGCGGCGTTCGCCGCGTACCTGCAGGAGCGGCCGGAGCGCCTCGAAGCGTCGCCCGACCACGCAGGCGATCTCGCCCTCTCGTTCGCGTGCGTGCAGGGGGACGTCGCGGCCTTGCGCGCGCTCGACGCCGAGTACCTCACGCGCGTCGTTCACGCTCTTCCGGCCCGCCATCGCAACGACGCCGCCGAAATCGTCCAGCACCTCCGCGACAAGCTCCTCGTCCCCGACGCGACGGGGCGGGTAAAAATAGGGGATTTCACGGGTCGCGGTGGCCTCTCGGGCTGGCTGCGCGTCGCCGCCGTCCGCGTCGCGCTGAACCTCGAGCGCGGAAAGAAGCACGAGGTCGCGCTCGACGAGAACCGCGCCCTCGCCGAGCGCGCATCCGGTGATCTCGAGATCGATCACCTGAAGAAGAAATACCGCACCGAGTTTCGCGAGGCCTTCACCGCCGCGCTCGGCGCGCTCGACGCGCGCCCGCGAAACCTCCTCCGGCAGCACTACCTCGACGGCCTCACGATGGAGGCGATCGGCGGCATCTACCAGGTCCACCGCATCACGGTGGTGCGGTGGATGGAGGGCGCGCGCGCGGGTCTCGCCAAGGAGACGCGGAGGGAGCTCGGGGCTCGCCTCCGCGTCGATCGCAACGAGCTCGACAGCATCCTCAGGCTCATCGAGAGCCAGATGGACGTCTCGCTCCGCGCGTTCCTGGGCTGAAGTCGCCCCGTCTCGAGAGCGATCAGACGAAGTTGAACGCCGTGTAGCCGAGCGACGTGACGATCGCGAGGATGCCGAGCGGCACCTGGAACTTCACGAGGCCCGCGCGCAGGCGGTTGCCCTTCTCGATCGCCGTCGCGTTGCCGCGCAGCGCGTACGTGGCGATGAGCCCGAAGCCGAGGATGAGGCCGACCGAGAAATCGGCGACGGCCATCGCGAGCCAGAAAATCCAGAGGATCGGACGCTGGCCGAGCAGGCCCATCCCGAGAACCGTCTCAATCAGCTCCCACACACCCCAACCGAACATCGTGAGGCCAATCCAGCCTTGATACTTGGCCAGCTTCTCCAGCTGCGCCGCGGCCTGGGCCGAGCGCCCGACGAAGAGCGACGACATCGCGAGAATGCCGCCCAAAACACCAATGATGGTGGACACAAAGACCATGATCGTCTCCTTGCGAGTAAGCTCAGTCGCAAGCGTTGCGACGTGGCATGAGGGAGACACACGGCAGGGCTGCCCAGTAGCAGAGAAAGTTTGGGTAGACCCTTTTGAACCTGATTTAGGGCTGAAATCCGCGGAGAACGTGGCCTACGCCTTCCGGATCGCGCTCTCCGATCGCCACCAACCTGCCTCCGGCGTCGAACCAGGCGTGGGGGCCGGCGGGCAGGTCCGTTCCGTCTTCCAGCGGCACCGGGCGCCCGAAGCGGGCCTCGCGGACCGCGTGATCGGTGAGCACGACGTGCGGGAGCGCGCGCTCGGCGGCGCGTGCGAGCGGGATGATGCGCGCCTCGAGCTCCTCGCCGGAAGTATCGAGCGGGAGCGCTTCGGCGAGCGTGAAATTTCCGGACGCGGTGCGGCGGAGCGCCGTCAGGTGCGCGACGGTCCCGAGGCCGGCGGCGATGTCGCGCGCGAGCGAGCGGACGTAGTAGCCCTTGCTCACGTGCAGCGCGATCGCCAGGTACGGCGAGGGCTCCACACCTCCGTCGAGCAGCTTGATCGCGTGCACGCGCACAGGCCGCGCCTCGTGGACCGTCGCCTCGCCGCGGCGCGCCTTCGCGTACGAGGCCTCGCCGTCTTGCTTGATCGCGCTGAACGCCGGCGGGATTTGGCTCGTGCGCGCTGCCTCGACGCCGATCGCGCCAAGGAGCTCCGCCGGCACCTCGCCCGAACGAATTCGCTCGAGCGCCATGCGCGTCCCGTCGGAGATCGGCACGCGCGCGACCTCGCGACCCTCTGCGTCGAGGGTGTCGGTCTCGACGCCGAGCGCGAGCGTCGCCTCGTAGCGCTTGTCGGCGGCGGTCAGGTACGGCGCGAGCTTCGTGGCCTCGCCGATCGCGAGGACGAGGACGCCGGTGGCCATCGGATCGAGCGTGCCCGCGTGCCCGATCTCGCGCGTGTGGAGCTTCTTGCGCAGGCGCGCGACCACGTCGTGGCTGGTCGGCCCGCGCGGCTTGTCGATGACGAGGACTCCCACGGGCGTCGTTGCCACGCGATCAGCATACCTCTCAGCCGAACCAGACGCTCCGTCGCTCGCCGACGGCGCGGTCGAGCATCGCCTGGATCGTCGCGCGCACGCGCTCCGCGAGGCGTCCCACCAGGATCTCGTCGTCCGCCGCCTCGGCGCCGTAGCCATCGAGCGTGATGACGTCCCCGAACAGGATGCGCCACTTCGTCGGCGCCGGTGCCAGGCCGAGGAGGCCGAGCGCGGGAAACGTCGGCGTCACCGGCAGGTACGGCAAGCCGAGCACCTTCGAGAGCACTTCCACACGGAAAAGAAGCGGGTTCGTCTCCTCCGCGCCGACCACGGCCACCGGAACGATCGGCGTCTGCGTCCGAAGGCACAGCTTGATGAAGCCGCCGCGGCCGAAGCGCTGGAGCTGGTAGCGCTGCTTCCAGAGCTTGCCGATTCCCTTCACGCCCTCGGGAAAAACAGCGACGAGCGCCTCCTGGCGAAGCAGCCGCTCGGCGTTCTCCTGGCACGCGCGCACGGCGCCGACGCGGTTCGAGAACGCGCCCAGGAACGGGAAGTGGAAGATGAAATCCTCGGCGAGCCACCGCACGTCGCGCTGCTTCGGGTGCTCGCGCTTCACCGCGGTCTTCAGCATGATCCCGTCGAACGGGAGCGTGCCCGAGTGGTTCGACACGAGGAGGCAGCGCCCTTCGGCGGGGATCTTGTCGATGCCCTCGCACTCGACGCGGAAATATTTCTCGTACAAGAAATTGAACGCGCCGCGGACCTTGTGCTCGTAGACGGGATCGAAGCCGAAGTCGTCGACCTCCTCCGAGCGGTTGCGCATGCCCATGCGCCCCCACTTGCGGAGGTAAAAGTCCGTCGAGAGGAGCTCGCGCGCGGTGTCGAAGACGGTCTCGCCGGCGCCGTCGACCGCGCGCGACGAGGCGGCCGGCGGCGGGATCGACGGAGGCGAATACGAGGGCGGCGGCGGGGTCGGCGGGACGTCGGCGGTGGGGAGGTGACGCTGCGAGGCTTCGTCGATCATCCGATCGAGGCGCTCCTCGAGCGCACGGATCTCGTCGGCGATGCGCTCCCCGGAAGGCGCGTCGCGCGGAATGAGCGGGGTCGGCGCGGCGGAGTCGACCTCCGGCGTCTTCTCGACGCGCGGCACCGGAATCGTCTCCATCCGATCGAGCTCGTCGCTCTCGGGATCCTCCGCGACCTCGATCGTCTTCGGTGTCGCCATCTTCGGTGCAGCGGCGCGCGGCGGCTTCTTGGGAGCGCTCTTCTTCGCCGGCGCCCCGATGAGGAACGCCTTCGCGGCGGCGAGCGAATCGGCCGCGCTCGGCACGTCGGGCGGCAGGTCGGCGCGCACCTGGGAAGCGCTCACGGCGCCGGATCGCTTCGTGGTTGGCGCGGTTACTGCGGCCGCGGGCTTCTTCGCCAGCGGCGTCGCTTCCTTGGTGGGGCGCGCCTCCTTCGAGGGCCGCGGCTTCTTCGTCTTGCCCGATTTGCCGGCTTTTCCAGGCTTTCCGGACTTCTCGTCGCCGCTCATGCCGGGGTCTCCTGCAGCAGCTTCACGTCGCGCAGGCGCTGCGCGCTCGTGAAATCGATGAGCGCCTCGCGCGTCGTGTAGGCCGCGCGGAACCCCATCTTGTCGCGCGCCTTCGCGCCGTCGGCCACGCAGAGGAAGCGCAGGTACTTGAGGAACGCCGGCGGCGCCTCGGCGAGCTGCGCGATCCAGCCCATCGCGCAGAGCGACTCGGCGAGGGGGTGGGGGATGGGCACGGCGATGCGCCCGGCGAGCTTGATGACCGTCGAGAGCGGCAAGACGCCGTCGCCGACGATGTTGTACGTGCCGGGCAGATCGCGATCGACGGCGAGCTTGAACGCGGCGATCGCGTCGATCTCGTGAACGAACTGCAGGAGCGGATCGAACCCCATCATCGTCGGCACGAGCTTCTGCGAGAGGTAGCGCGTGACGTAGTTGTGCACGGTGGGCCCGAGGATCGGCGCAGTGCGCAGGATCGTCACGATGCTCCCTTGCGCGCGCTGGCCGAATTTCTCCGCCTCTTGCTCGGCCTCGATCTTGTCGCGGAAGTACGACTCTCCCGGCGCGGCGCGGAGGGGTTGGCGCTCCGAGATGAAATTCGGGTTCGACGGATCGGCGCCGTAGAGGAGCGTCTGCGACCACATCACGAGCTTGCGGACCTGCGCGTGGCGCGCCGCGACGAGGACGTGGCGCGTGCCGACGCTCTCGAGCTCGTGCGCCCACGCGCTCGCGTGCGACGGCGACGACAGAAACGCGAGGTGCACGACGGTGGTGGCACGCTCCGCGACCAGGATCTCGGCGAGGCGCGCCTCGGTGGTCGGCTGGGTGAAGTCGACCTCGTAGGTCCGCGTCTTCTTGCCGGCGGTGAGGGGTGCCTTGATGTCGACGGCGACGATCCGCCCCGCCCGATCGTCCTCCTCCAGCAGGCCGATGAGGTTCGCCCCCAGGAACGACGCCGCGCCGGTCACCGCGACGACCTCCTGGCGCTTGTGGGCCTCGGCCAGCTTCTTCGACGTGGACGCCATTGCCGTTCGCGCTTTCTACAACAAAATCGACGAGTCGAGGAACCTGCGCGCGCGGATGTCCCACGTGGGGCGACTTCAGGCCTCATGTACGATGCCGGTCCGCTTCTGACCCCCCGAGGCGGCGGGGATGGTAGCCTTTCGGAGTCCCGATGAGCGCATCCACGCACCCCGCCCCGGTGCGCCTCGGTCCGTACGAGCTGGTTCAGCGTATCGCGACCGGAGGCATGGCGGAGGTGTACCTCGCGCGGCGCGGCGGTCCGCACGGATTCCAGAAGATTGTCGCGGTAAAGCGCATCATCCCGCAGCTCGCGCGCGACTCCGATTTCCTCGCGATGTTCGTCGACGAGGCCCGCGTGTGCGCGCGCTTGAGTCATCCGAACATCGTGCAGGTGTTCGATTTCGGCGAGCAGGACGGCGAGCTCTACATGGCGATGGAGTACGTGGAGGGCACGACCGGAGCGCGCCTCATTCGTGCGGCCGCCGCGCGCGGGGAAGAGATCCCGCTCGACGTGTCGCTCCACGTCGCGCTCAGCGTTCTCCGCGGCCTCGACTACGCGCACAACCTGCGGGACGAAGAGGGTCGCCTCTTCTCGCTCGTGCACCGCGACGTGTCGCCGGGCAACGTGCTCATCGATCGCAGCGGCGCGGTGAAGCTCACCGACTTCGGCATTTTCCGCGCGGCGGAGACCGAGCGGCGCACCGAGGCGGGGCAGCTCAAGGGAAAGCTCGGGTACATGTCCCCCGAGCAGGTCACCGGCCGCGAGCTCGACGCGCGCAGCGATCTGTTCACGGTCGGCATCGTCCTCGCGGAGCTCGTCACGATCCGCCCGCTCTTCTCCGGCGGCACCGAGCTCGACGTTCTCTTCCGCATTCGCGACGCCGACATCAGCGCCCTCGAGCGCGGTAACGTCACCGTCCCCGACGACGTGCGCCAGCTCCTCTTCCGCGCGCTCGCGAAAGATCCCGCGCTCCGCTACTCGTCGGCCGCGGCGTTCGCCGAGGCCATCGAGGAGGTGATCCGGCGTCGGCGCATGCAGGTGGGGCCGGCCAAGCTCGCCGCGTGGGTGGAGCGCCTCGGACTCACGCCGAACTCCGACACGTCCGACGAGGAGGACACCTGCGAGCGGCTCACCGCGCCGATCGACATTGAGGCCGCCGAGCGCCAATCTTTGCGTGAGTCGGCGCCGGACGGCGCGCACCATGGCGGCGGGGAAGGGGACGACGAAGACGAGGCGCCGCCCTCGACGCGCGAGGTCGCGCCCAACATTTACCGCGTCCGCCTCACCGACGGCACCGAGCTCGGTCCGCTCGGGTACCCGCGCCTCGTCGAGCTCTTCGCGACGGGCCGCATCTTCGACGGCACGCGCATCTCGCGCGAATCGGCGGAGTACAAGCGTCCCAGCGCGTTCCCAGAGCTCCATCGCTTCGTCACGAGCCCCGCGCTCCGGTGGGAACCGGGCATGCCCAAGGACGTGCTCGATCGCGGCCCGATCGATCGCGTCCTCTTGCCGTCGCGCCTCTTCCAGGTGGCGGTGAAACGCGAGACCGGCCTGCTCGCGCTGAACGACGGCGCGAAGCGAAAGAAGATCTACATCGTCGACGGCGTGCCGGAGTTCGTCGCGTCGACCGAGAAGAGCGAGCTCTTGGGAGAGCACCTCATCGCGCGCGGGCAGGTGCTGCGCATGGAGGTCGACATGGCGCTCGCGATGCTCCCGCGCTTCGGCGGGCGGCTCGGCGACGCGCTGGTCGGCCTCGGCGTCCTGCGCCCGATCGAGCTCTTTCGCGCGATCCACGAGCAGACGCAGATCCGCTACGTCGAGATCTTCGGGTGGCGTCGCGGAGAAATCGGCTTCGTGCGCGGCGTCCGCTCGCACGAGGAGACGTTCCCCCTCGGCGTCGATCCGTTCGAGCTCATCGCGCGCGGCGTGCGCGAGAACTACCCGGCGGCCGAGCTCGAGGCCATCCTGAGCCCGCTCGAGGAGGAGATCATCGAGCCGGTGGTGCCGCTGCCGGTGCGCATCGAGACGTTCCGACTCCCCGAGCGCGAGGCCAACGTGCTCCTGTCGGTCGACGGGAAATCGACGTTGCCGCGCATCGTCGCGCAGATGTCGAGCGCCGGCGAGGCGGATCCCGAGGAGGTGCTGCGCGCCTTGTTCCTCGGCCTCTCGTGCGAGGTCCTGCGATCGCACCGGTGGAACGTCTTCACGTCGACCTCGCCTGCGCCGCTTCGCGGAAGCGAGCGCAAGATTCCCATCCGGTGAGCGCGCCGATGTCCTCTCCTCATGGTGACCCGCAAGACGACCCCGCGGCGGACACCCTGATCGGCCGGACGATCGCAGGCAAGTACACCCTCCAGTCGAAGGTCGGCAGCGGCGCGATGGGGACGGTGTACCGCGCGCGGCAGGTCGCGCTCGAGAAGACCGTCGCGATCAAGATCCTGAACCGCGAGCTCGAGACGTCGCACCGCTACGTCGAGCGCTTCGAGGTCGAGGCGAAGGCGGCGTCCAAGCTCGATCACCCCAACTCGACGCGCGTGATCGACTTCGGTCGCGAGGACGACGGGCTCCTCTACATCGCGATGGAGTTCGTCGAGGGTCGCTCGCTCCACGACGTCATGCCGGAGTGGCCGCTCCGCGACGCGCGCATGGCGTCGATCCTGAGCCAGGCCCTCGCGGCGATCGCGGTCGCGCACGAACAGGGCATTTTGCACCGCGATCTGAAGCCGGAGAACATCCTCCTCGTCCACGGCACCGACGACGAGGGGCGGCACCAGGAGATCGTCAAGGTCTGCGATTTCGGCATCGCCAAGGTCTTCACGGCGGGCGCGCGCGATCGCCGCAGCATCGTCGACGGGTCGGAGATGCCCGGCGTGCCCGGGAGGCTGACGCAGGCCGGTGTCATCCTCGGCACGCCTGCGTACATGTCACCCGAGCAGGCCGCCGGCGATCCGCTCGACGCGCGCAGCGACCTCTATTCGCTCGGGGTCATCCTGTACGAGCTGCTCACCGACCGGCTGCCGTTCGAGCACGCGGATCCGGGCATCCTCGCGCAGATGCACATGACGGGGGTCTTGAAACCGCCTCAGGAGCTGCGGCCGAAGGTGAACCCGGCGCTCGCGCGGATCTGCATGAAGGCGATGGGGCGCGAGCCTGCGGAGCGATACGCGAGCGCGCGAGAGATGCGCGCCGAGCTGAAGGAGCTTCTTCCGGAGAATCTTCCGGAGAAGACGAGCTCTGTTCGGCCGGGCGCGCCGGTGGCTCGAGGAGGAGGCGGCTCGCGGGGGTGGCGCGTGGCCCCGCTGCTCGTCCTGATCGGCGGCCTCGCGGGGCTCGCGGGGTCCTTGCGTCCGCGTGCGAGCGTCGCGCCGCCTCCCGTGACCGCGGCGGCGACCGCGCCCGACATCCCCGTCGCGTCCCCTCCGCCGGTCTCGCCTGCGACGACGGATCCGGTCGTGCCTGAGCCGATCGTCCCCGTCTCGACGGGTCGCGTCGCGAGTCGAGGCGCGCGAGGGCGCTCGCCTTCGCCGATCCCGAGCCCGACGCCGGTGGCGGTCGCGCCCGACCCACCTGCCGTCACGCCCACGCCCGCACAGACGCCGACGCCCGCACCCCTGCCGGCGCCGGCACCACCGCCCGCCGTCGATCTGAAAAACGCGCGCGTCGCCGTCGACTCGATCAACGTCGTCCGCGTCACCACGCGAGACGTGACGAACGCGCTCGCGCGCGTGGATCTTCGCGGATGCTACGTCGCCGCGCTGAAGTCCGGAGCGTCGCCGTCGCCCGCGTCCGTCCTCGTCACCCTCAAGATCGACGATCTGCGCGTGGTGAGCGCGACGATGACGCCGGCGGGCGCGTCGCCGGTGCTCCGGCGGTGCGTGGAGTCGCAGCTCCTCGGCGGACGGATGCCGAGCGCGGACACCGGGACGGCCTCGGCGCAGATCGCGCTGACGCTTTCGGGCACGTGACCGTGCGCGTCGCCGTCATCCTGGGTGTTCCGTTCGTCGGGATGGGCTGCGGGTTCTTCGATCCCAACGTCGGTCAGCTCGTCGACGACGCCGGCCGCACGACGCCGCTCGTGGACGCGGGCGCCGACGTGTCCCGCGCGACCGACGGCGGCGGTGACACGGGAGGGCTTCGACCGGTGAGCTTCCGCTTCGACATTCGCCCGTTGATGGACCGATCGAACCGCGATCCGAGCGGTCACGGGTGCAAGGCCTGTCACTATTCGACGCAGGGCGATCACCCGGGCCTCGACGCGACGGGGCTCGATCTGGCGACGCTGGGCGCGCTCCGTCGCGGCGGCGCGAACACCGGCGCGGCCATCGTGATCGCACGAAATCCCACGGACTCGAAGCTGCCACAGAAGCTGCTGGGAACGTTCCCGTCCGGCGCCCGCATGCCGCGCGACGGCCCACCGTACTGGCAGCCCGCGGACATCGCGCTCGTCGAGCGCTGGATCGCCGAGGGCGCGATCGGAGCCGACGACGAATGAGCGTGCGCGCCCTCCTCTTGTCGCTGTCGCTGTCGCTGCCGCTGCTGGTGATGGCGTCCGGCTGCTCGAGCGCCAAACCGCGTCCGGCGAGCCTCCTCGCGTCCGAGGATCCCGCTCAGCTCCACGCGGACTACGCGATCTTCGAGCGACGCTGCTCGAAGTGCCACGCGCTGTCTCGCGCGCTCGAGAGCGGCTTCGAGACCGACGCGAAGTGGGTCGCCTACGTGACGCGGATGCGACGCCAGCCCGCGAGCGGGATCACGGTGACCGACGCCGAGGCGATCCTGCGCTACCTCCACGTCCGCGTGCGCCGCCAGCGCGACGCGAAGGCCGAGGCCGAGAAGTGAAGCACGCCTTCCTCCTCCTCGCGCAGGTGCTGGCGATCGCCGTTGCGTTGCTCGCGACGGGCGCGCCGGCGCAGGCGATCGAGCGAACGTTCTCCGGCTCGGCGCAGCTCGACTACCACTTGGTCCCGTCGCAGCGGGACGCCAACGGGCACGCCTTCACCTTCGATGGATTCACGAAAGAAGCGTCGCTCAAGCTCGCCGTGGACCTCGGCGAGCACGTCTCGGCGAACGTCAAGGTCTGCGTCGGCTGCCACGGCTTCGAGACGGACATGGCGTACTTCGATCTCCGCGCCGTCGACGAGCTAAACGTACGTATCGGTCGCTTCAGCCCCAGCTTCGGATCGTTCAACCTGCGCCACGATCCGGGCAACCACAAGCTGAGCGACAAACCGCTGCCCTACGACATGGGCCGGATGCTCCGCATGCGCGACTGGAACATGGGCGTGCTGCCGAGCCCGTTCCCCGACGACGGCGTCGAGATGAACGGAACGCACTGGTTCGCGGACGTCGTGCAGATCGACTACGCCGCATACGCCGTCAGCGGCTTCAAGGCCGACGCGAGCGGCTCAGACCTCGACTTCGCCCAGTCGCGCGGAGGCAGCGTCTACTACGTCGACAACAACGCGCGGCCCGCGGTGGGCGGTCGCGCGGCGCTCACCGCGAAGTTCACGCCGACGTCCGACATGACGATCGGCGCCAGCGGCATGCACGGCACCTTCGATCCCGACAACCTCCTCACGTACACGATCATTGGCGGCGATCTGAGCTTCCGCCTCGATCGCACGTCGCTCCGCTTCGAGTACCTCGTGCGGCGGCAAGCGTTCGACGCGTCGGACCCGACGCGGTTTCGGTATCAGGTCCCGCAGTCGGGCGGCGATTTCTTCGTGAAGCACGGGGCGTACGCCGAGATCGAGCAGCCGCTCACGAGCGCGCTCGATCTCATCGTGCGGGTGGACGGCATGTACCGCGTGGGAAACGTCGTCGTCGGCTCGGCGCTCGCGTCACGGAGCTCGGTGGGCCGGGCGACCTTGGGGACCGCGTTCGCGATCGACGACAACGTGCGGCTCAAGGCGTCGACGGAGGTGTGGGGGTTCTCGGATCGCGACGAGCGAGGTCACACGCGTGAGGTGAGCTTTCACCTCGGCGCGGTCGCGACGTTCTGACACGGAATCAGAGCGCGCCCATCGCGACGAGGCTTCGCGGATCGGGGCCGGCGCCGCCGGCGGTCGTCCACGCCGCGCCGTTCCATCGCCACGCGTCGCCGAGGTAGCCCGAATCGTTGACGCCACCGAAGAGGATGACGCCGCCGCTCCAGGAAGTGGCGGACGCAGCGGCGCGCGGCGCGGGGCCCGTCGCCGAGAGTTGCGACCAGGCGGCGCCATTCCAGCTCCACGTGTCGTCGAAATACCCCGTCCCGCTGAATCCGCCGAAGAGGACGACCACGCCCGCGGCTTCTGCGAGGGCGGCGTCGCGTCGCGGGCCGGGCCCCGTCGTGCTCGCTTGGATCCACGCCGCGCCGTTCCACGTCCACGTGTCGCGGTAAAATTCTGCCGAGCGGTGGCTGCCGCCGAAGAGGACGACGCCGCTCCCGAACGCGGTCGCGACGGCGTCCTCGCGCGGGCTCGGTCCGGTCGCCGCGGCGAGGGTCCAGCGCGCGCCGTCCCACGTCCACGTGTCGCCGAGGTCTATCGCGCCGTCGTCGCCGCCAAAGAGGACGAGGGAGGTGCCGATGCGCGCCATCGCGGCGTACGCGCGCGCGCTGGGACCGCCGTCGGCGACCTTCGCCCACGCGGTGCCGTCGAACTCCCACGTGTCGCCGAGCTTCTGGTTCGCGTAGCCGCTGCCGCCGAAGAGGACGAGTTTGTTTCCGAGCCGCGCCATCGACGCGCCGTAGCGTTTGCCGGGGCCGGTGATGTTGCGTTGGGTCCAGGTCGCGCCGTCGAAGCGCCACGTGTCGTCGAAGATCGTGGTGGGGCCGTCGCCGCCGAAGAGGAAGACGCCGCCGCCGCCGCTTGGAGAATCCGACGCCGACCCCGAATCCGACCCGGACCCGGACCCCGACCCCGAATCCGACCCGGACCCCGACCCGGACCCCGACCCGGACCCGGACCCGGATCCCGACCCCGACCCGGACCCGGACCCGGATCCCGACCCCGACCCGGACCCCGACCCCGACCCCGACCCGAACCCTGCGTCGTCGTCGCTCGAGGACGCGCCTGGGCGATCGAAGTCTGCGCCGAGGATCGAAGCGCAGCCCGTCAGGAGCAGCGATGCGGCGAACGTCCACGTCGTCAGGCGTACCGGCTCCATGCTACAGCGCAGGTTTACGCTGTAAGTCGGGGCTTCTGCCAACGTTGGCGGAAAGTATCGGGGCTATGCTCCCGCGCCATGGCGAGCACCGATTGGAAAGAGACGGTCCCCGAGGGGGAGGCCACGCGCTTTGCGGCGTACTCCCAGCAGCTCCACGCGCTTCAGATGAAGCACGCCGCCAGCGGCACCGCGGCGCGTGCGCTCCACGCGAAGGGGCACTCCGGCGTGCGCGCGACGCTCGCGATTCATGCGGATGTGCCGGCGCACGCGAAGCACGGCGTCTTCGCGGAGGCGCGCACGTTCGACGCGAGGGTGCGGTGGTCGAACGGCTCGGGCAAGCGCCAGTCGGACAAGGCGGGCGACGTGCGCGGCATCGCGGTGAAGCTCCTCGGCGTTCCCGGCAAGAAGATCCTGCCCGGCCTCGAGGACGCGACCACCCAGGATTTTCTGGCGATCCAGTCGTCGTCCACCCCGTTCCGGACCGCCGACGAGTTCATGGCCTTCGTGCGCGCGGCGGAGAGCCCGGCGTCGCTGCCGTTCCGTCTCCTCGGTGCGCTCGGCCTCTTTCGCACGTTCCAGGTGCTCGGCGCCCTCGCGCGCACCGCCGGCAAGCCGGTCGCCTCGCTCGCGGGGACTACGTTCTACAGCGCCCTGCCGATCCGTATCGGTCCCCACGCGGCGCGAATCGCGTTCGCACCATGCCAAGCGAAGGACGCGGCCCTCCCCGACGGCCGAGGACGCGACTACCTCGCCGAGGATCTGCGCGCGCGCCTCTCGAGAGGCGAGCTCGCCTACGATCTACGCCTCCAGTTCTTCGAGTCCGAGGCGACGACGCCGATCGAGGACGCCTCTGTCGACTGGAGTACGCCGTACGTCGCTGTCGGTCGGCTCACGATCCCTTCGCAGGATCTCGCGAGCGACGAAGGAAAGGCGCTCGCCGCCGCGGTCGAGGCGATGAGCTTCGATCCTTGGCACGCGCTCGTCGAGCACACGCCGCTCGGCGGCATGATGCGCGCACGCAAGGTCGCCTATTTCTCGAGCACGAAGGAGCGCGGCGCCTCGAAAGAGCCGTAGTCACGCTCGTGGCCGCGCGCCGTCAGACCGGGACGCCGCACCACTTGAGGAAGTAGTACGTGAGCGCGGCGATCGCGGCGGCACCGGGGACTGTGAGGACCCACGCCCACACGATCCGCCCCGCGACGCCCCACCTGACCGCGCTCAGCTGGCGCGTGCTCCCCACGCCGACGATCGCGCCCGTGATCGTGTGCGTCGTGGAGACGGGGATGCCTAGCGCGGTGGCCGTGAAGAGCGTGACCGCGCCACCGGTCTCGGCGCAAAAGCCGCCGACCGGCTGGAGCTTGGTGATCTTCATGCCCATCGTCTTCACGATGCGCCACCCTCCGGTCAATGTGCCGAGCCCCATCGCCGTGTGGCAGAGGAGGACGACCCAGAAGGGCACGTCGGTCGGATGCGACTTGGTGCCCGGCGCGAGCTGGCCTGCGGCGACGAGCGCGGCGACGATGATGCCCATCGTCTTTTGCGCGTCGTTGCCGCCGTGGCCGAGCGAGTAGAGCGACGCCGACAGCAGCTGCAGCCGACGGAACCACCTGTCGATCTGGCGCGTCGGGCGATGGCCGAGCAGGATCTCGGTCAGCTTCATCGTGAGGTAGCCGAGGACGCCGCCGATGAGCGGCGAGAGGACGATGAAGAGCGCCGTCTTCTGGAAGAAAGGCGCGTCCAGGCAGCCGAAGCCCGCCTTCACCACTGCCGCGCCGGCGATGCCGCCGAGGAGCGCGTGCGACGACGACGTCGGCAGGCCCCACCACCACGTGAGCAGGTCCCAAACGATGGCGCCGGTGAGGCCCGCGCCGACCAGGCCGAGCGTGACGACGTGCGGGTCGACGCCCTTGGCGATGTTCCCGGCGACGTGTGTGCTGAAGACGAGGAACGCGATGAAGTTGAAGAACGCCGCCCAGAGGACGGCCTTGCGCGGGCTGAGCACGCGGGTCGAGACGACCGTGGCGATCGAGTTCGCGGCGTCGTGGAAGCCGTTGATGTAGTCGAACGCGAGCGCGAGCGCGATGATGAGGACGAGGGTTCCCATCACGCGTACTCGAGAACGACCCCTTCGACGATGTTCGCGACGTCCTCGCAGCGATCGGTCGCCGACTCGAGGTTGTCGTAGATGTCGCGCCACTTCATGACGACGATCGGATCCGTGCCGGACTTGAACAGCTCGGCGATCGCGTGGCGGTAGATGCCGTCGGCGTCGTTCTCGAGCTGGTTCACTTCGATGCAGATCTCGAGGAGCTCGTTCGGTTGCTTGAGGCCCGGGAGGAGCAGCATCGCCTTGTGCAGCTTCTCGCACGAGCGGACGAGCACCTTTGCGATGTCGACCGCGAGAGGTCGCACCTCGGTGAGCTCGAACAGGAGCACGCGCTCGCTCACCGCCTCGATGAGGTCGAGCACGTCATCCATGCGCGTAATGAGCAGGTGGATGTCGTTGCGGTCGAGCGGCGTGATCCACGTCTCGTGGAGCTTGCGTACGGTCTCGTGCGTGAGCCGGTCGCCGCGGTTCTCGGCCTCGGTGATCTTGGTGGCCAGCTCGGACGCCTTGTCGGGGTGCTCGAGCATCTCGACGAGCATCTTCGCGGCCTCGACGCTCTTCTGCGCGTGGGCGGTGAACGCGTCGAAGAAGACGTGGTCTCTGTTCTTGGGACCGAACATGCCGGGCAGACTAGTCGGAACAGGGCGCCCACGTCACCTGTTCGTCGCACGGCGCGGTCAGCGGCTCAGGTCGAAGGAGTCGATCTCGTCGTCCGGCGCGACGCCTTTGAGCCCGTAGGCCGAGAAATGAAGCTTGCGGCCCTCGACCGAGAGGATCGCGTAGACGCCGGAATATCCGGTCGAGCCGCCGAAGCCGACGTTCTTCTCGCGGGTCGCGACGGGCGTGCCGCCGGGGCTGTAGCTGCTCGCGCCCGCGCCGGCGCATACGATGTACGTCGTGCCGGCGGTCGCGGAGGTCTGCACCGTCGGCGCCGACGCCGGGCCGGTGAGGGGCTTGCTCCGCTCGTAGTTGTGATCGTGACCGTTGAGGACGAGATCGACGTGGTGCTTGTCCCAGACCGGCACGAGCTCGTTCTTGACGCGCACGACGTCGCCGTCCGTCCCGTGGTTCGATGTCGACATCTCGCCGCGGTGGTGCAGGACGAGCAGGAAGGGCACGGCGGCGCGGTTCGCGTCGGCCTTCGCGAGATCGTCGTCGAGCCAGGCGAGCTGCTCCTTCGACGTATCGGAGGTGGGTCCTTCGGCGAGCGACTGGTCGTCGAGGACGGCGATGTGCGCGCCCCCGGCGTCGAACGATCCGTACGTCTCGGCGTTGGGTCCGTCCCCTGGGAGCGAGAAGTTGCCGAAGAACTGCACCGAGTCGTTCTCGTGGTTGCCGGGCACCACCACCATCATCTGCTGGCCGAGCGTGAGGAGCTTGCCGCTCGGATCCTTCCACGCCTTGTCGAGGAACGACGCGTAGAGCGACTGCTGCGTCCCATAGAGGAGGAGATCGCCGCTGAAGAGCTGGAGGCTCACGGCCTGATCGCGCATGCGCGTTTGTAGGGCCTGGAAGATGTCAGAGGAGTCGCGCGAGTCGCCGGAGAGACCGATCGTGACCTTGCCGGTTTTGGGAACCGTCGTGATCTGTTGCGGATCGCTCCACACCTCGGGGGTGCCGCCGCCGACTTGGTAATAGTACGTCGTGCCTGGCGTCAGGCCGCAGACGTGAACCTCGTGCATGCTGGCGCCTGGCTCGTTGGCGCCGAAGCCGGCGGCGGGAGGCGGCGTGGTCCACGAGTAGCCCGCGTGCACGTCGGTGAGCGCGGTGGGGCTCGTGCCGAGCCGGACCTTCGCGGCGCTCGCGACCTCCTGGGTCTCCCAGGTGAAGACCGCGCTCGTCGACGGATCTGCGTACCCGGCGGCGCCCGCTTTGGTGCCTCCGCCGATGCCGACACGCACACGCTTCGGCGTTCCCGAAGCCTTTCCGTCCGCCTGCGAGTCGGTGTAGCCGCGCGCGAGGACCGACGTGACCGTGTACGCGCAGCCGGTCGGCGTGTAGCTGTACGGCCCCGCGTCGGCGACCGGAGGTGTGCCGTCGGTGTCCTTTTTGGAGGAGCACGCGGCGAAGGCGAGGGGGAGGACGGCGAAGGCGAGGGGAAGCACGCGCAGGCGCATGCCGCGCATTGTGGCATGTCAGAGGAGCTTGCGGAGGACCGGGTAGGGGGGTTCGCCGCCGATTTCGACGTACCCCTGCGCCAAGAAGGTGCCGAGGGGGCCTTGCATCGCCTGCTCGGGGTGCATCGGCTCGGTCGTGCGGCGCGGGTAGGCCTCGATCGCGCGGCCACCCCATCCGCGGACGTGGGCGTCGGCGGCGGCGAGGAGCGTGCGCGCGACGCCCCGCCCGCGGTGAGCGGGGTGAACGAGGAAACATCCGATCGCGAAGACGCCGTCGTCGGGCCCGAGGTCGAGCGCGCGGTATACGGGCAAGCCGCGCAGCTTCGGGACGGACGCGCGCGGCGTGAGCTTCATCCACCCGATCGCAGGGTCTCCTGCGCCATCTCCATCCGCATCGAAGGCGAGGAGACCGCGCGCCTCGTCCTTGGCGAGGGCCACCGCGTAACGTTGCTCGCGAAGGCTGTCGTCGGGCGAGAGCGCGCACCGCTCGAGCCACGCGTTCTTGTCGCCGGTGAAGTGCCAGTACCGGCAGAAGCACGCGCTGTCGCTGCTCCGGAAGAGCGCCTCGAACGCGCCGAGGTGCGCCGTCGTCAGCGCCTCGATCCTCATCGCGCGAGCGGCGGCACCGCGTCCTTCGCCGGCGAGCGCGCCTCCCACGCGGCGGCGAGCGCGAGCGCGCGCGCTTCGTCGAGCGCCGGCGTCACGATCTGGAGACCCACCGGCAGACCGGCGCGCGTCGGCGCACACGGCACGCTGATCGCGGGGAGGCCGGCGAGGCTAGCCGGCAGCGTGTACACGTCGTTCAGGTACATCGCGAGCGGATCGCCGACCTTCTCGCCGAGGGCGAACGCCGGCGTCGGCGCTGTCGGCGACACGATCGCGTCGACGTTCGCGAACGCCTCGGTGAAGTCCCGGAGGATGAGCGTCCGCACCTTGAGCGCGCGGCCGTAGTACGCGTCGTAATAGCCGGCCGACAGCACGAACGTGCCGAGCAGGATGCGGCGCTTCACCTCGCGCCCGAAGCCCTGGTCGCGCGTAGCGCCGTACATCGCGCGGAGATCGGCGCCGGTGGGCTCGACGCGCCGGCCGTACCGCACGCCGTCGAAGCGCGCGAGGTTGCTCGACGCCTCGGCGGTCGCGATCACGTAGTACGTGGCGACGGCGAAGCGGGTGTGCGGGAGCTTCACGGGGTGAACCGTGCATCCTGCATCCTTCAATCCCTCGATGGCGGCGCGTACGCTGGCGGCGACCTCGGGATCGAGCCCGTCTTGGAAGTACTCGTCGGGGACGCCGAGGCGCAGGCCCTTCACGCTGGCGCCGCACGACGCCTCGAGATCGCCGACCTTCGCGTCGAGCGACGTGGCGTCGCGCGCGTCGTGACCCGCGATGACGCCGAGGACGCGCGCCGCCCCGCGCACGTCGGTCGCGAACGGACCGACTTGATCGAGGCTCGACGCGAACGCGATGAGCCCGTAGCGCGAGACCCGGCCGTACGTCGGCTTCACGCCGACCGTGCCGGTGAACGCGGCGGGCTGGCGAATCGATCCGCCGGTGTCGCTCCCGAGGGCGGCGCTCGTCATGCGCGCGGCGACGGCGATCGCGCTGCCGCCCGACGAGCCGCCCGGCGCGCGCGTCGTGTCCCACGGGTTCTTGGCGGGGCCGTAGGCGCTGTTCTCGTTCGACGAGCCCATCGCGAACTCGTCCATGTTCGTCTTGCCGCAGACGATCGCGTCCTCGGCGGCGAGGCGCGCGACGACGGTGGCATCGTACGGCGCGATCCAGCCCTCGAGGATCTTCGAACCGCTCGTGGTCGCGACGCCGTGCGTGCAGAGTGCGTCTTTGATCGCGATAGGGACGCCGGCGAGCTTGCCGAGCGTCGCGCCGCCCGCTCGCTTTCGATCGACGGCGCGCGCGTCCTCAAGGATCTTCTCACGGGGAACCGCGAGGAACGCGTGCAGCTGCGGATCCAGCGCGTCGATGCGCGCGATCGCGGTCTTCGCGATCTCCTCTGCCTTCGTCTCGCCTGCTCGAACGCGATCGGCGATCTCCGCGACGTGTCCGATCACGAGCCCCCCTCGACGAACGCCGGCACCGCGAAGCCTCCGTCCGCCTGACGTGGGGCCTGCGCCAGCGCCTCGTCGTGCGGGAGCCCCGGCTGCACGTCGTCGCGGCGCCACGCGGTCGGCCCGAGCTGCACGCTCGCGGTCGGCGCCACGCTCGACGTGTCCACCTGCGACAGCTCCTCCACGTACTTGAGGATGTCCCCGAGCTCCGCCGTCATCACCTCCGCCTCGTCCTTCGTGAGCGACAAGGACGCCAGCTTCGCGACGTGTTCGATGTGCGAGAGGTCGAGCTTCATGGCGGCGTTGGGCATAGCACACGGCGCCCGGGCGGATTAGATGGGAGGCATGCTTTACGGCGCCCACCAATCGATCGCCGGCGGCCTCCACACCGCCTTCGAGCGCGGCAAGAACGACGGCTGCCGCGCCGTCCAGATCTTCACGAAGAATTCGGGCATGTGGCGCGAGCCGACGTTGACCGACGAGGCGATCTCGCAGTTTCGCGCCGCGCACGCCGCGTTCGGCGGCAAGGTGCTGACGCACACGAGCTACCTCATCAACCTCGCCACCGACAAACCCGACGTCCTGAAGAAGAGCGTCGACTCCCTCGTCGCAGAGGTCGAGCGATCGAGCGCGCTCGGCATTCCGTACGTCGTCCTCCACCCCGGCGCGCACCTCGGCTTCGGCGAGGACCCTGGCATCACGCGCATCGCCGCGTCGCTCGACGAGGTGCACGAGAGGACGCGCGGCAAGAGCGCGATGGTGCTCCTCGAGAACACGGCGGGGCAGGGGACGTGCGTGGGCCACCTGTTCGGCCACCTCGAGGCGATCCTCGAGCGCACGAAGGAGCGCGACCGCCTCGGCGTCTGCTTCGACACGCAGCACGCCTTCGCCGCCGGCTACGACATCTCGACGGCCGACGGCTACGCCAAGCTGTGGGAGGACTTCGGCCGTGCCGTCGGCATGGAGAAGCTCTGCGCCTTCCACTTGAACGACTCGAAGAAGCCCCTCGGCTCGCGCGTCGATCGCCACGAGCACGTCGGCGAAGGGAACCTCGGGCTGCCGCTCTTCTGGCGACTCCTGAACGATCCACGCTTCGCCGACCTCCCCGCGGTGCTCGAGACCGAGCCGGACGAGAACAAATCGTTCCGGAAGGAGGTCACCGTCCTCGAGTCGCTCGTCGGCGGCGCGGAGCCCGAGGCGAAGGCCCCGTTTTCGCTGGAGCTCGCGCCGGCCCCGTCGTCGAAGAAGAAGCGATGATGGGCGCGCGTCTCAAGCGTGGGTGGCGGGTCTTCGCGCGGGCACTCCGCGTCCCCTTCGTGATCCTTGCGGCGCTCCTCGCGGTGGTGCTTGTGAACACGCTGCGCAAAGGAAAGGCCGCGATCCCCGTCGTCGCCGCCCCGCCGCGAGACGACGTCGACGCGGCACGAGTCGCACAGCACCTCGCGGACGTGATCCGCTTCGCCACCGTCTCGCATGAGCAAGCGAAGGACGACGACCCGCGCACCTTCGAGCAGCTGCGCGGCTACCTCGAAGCGACCTACCCCAAGCTGCATTCGACGTTGACGCGCGAGATCGTGGGCGGCGACTCCCTCGTGTACGTGTGGCGCGGGAGCGACGCGTCGCGCGCGCCGGCGCTCCTCGCGGCGCACATGGACGTCGTTCCCGTCGAGCCGGGCACCGAGGCGAAGTGGAGCCACCCGCCGTTCGCGGGCGATATCGACGGGGGCTTCATTTGGGGGCGGGGCGCACTGGACGACAAGGGGTCACTCGTGGCCATCCTCGAGGCGGTCGAAGCGCTCGCCACGCAAGGCTTCACACCGAAGCGCACGCTCTACCTCGCGTTCGGAGCCGATGAAGAGGTGAGCGGCCGCCGCGGCGCCGCGAAGATCGCGGAGACCTTCGCCGCCAAGGGTCTGCATTTCGACTACGTGCTCGACGAAGGCGGGATCGTCGCCGACGGGATCGTGCCGGACTTACCGCCCCCCATCGCGCTCATCGGCGTGACGGAGAAGGGCTACGTCTCGGTCGACCTCACCGTCGAGGAGAAGACGGGCCACTCGTCGATGCCTCCCGACCACACGGCGATCGGCGTCCTCGCCGCCGCGGTCGAGCGCCTCGAGAAGGAGCAGATGCCGGCGCGCCTCACCGACTCGACGCGCTCGATGTTCGAGTCCATCGCGCCGGAGATGCCGTTCGGCCGGCGCGTCGTCATGTCCAACGTCTGGCTCTTCGAACCGCTGCTCGTCTCCATGATGACGAAGCAGCCCCCCACCGCGTCGGCGGTACGCACGACGACCGCGGTGACGATCATCGAAGGGGGCGTGAAGGAGAACGTGCTCCCGTCGCGCGCGCGCGCCGTCGTGAACTTTCGCGTTCTTCCCGGAGACACCACCGACGACGTCGTCGCGCACGTGCGCGCGGCCGTCGCGGACCCGCGCGTGACGGTCGAGGCGCGCACGGGGATGCGCAGCGAGCCGCCACCGCCAGCGTCGACCGACACGCGGGCTTACCGCCTCCTCGAGACGACGGTTCGCCAGTTCTTCCCCGGCGCCCTCGTCGCCCCCAACGTCGTCGGCGGCGCGACCGACGCGCGGCACTACACCGCGCTCGCCGGCGGCGTGTACCACTTCTCGCCGTTCGTCATGCGCCCGCCCGACTTGCCGACCATCCACGGCACGAACGAACGCTGCGGCGTCGAGCCCCTCGCGACCGCCGTGCGCTTCTACCTGCAGCTGGTACGAGCGGGCGACTAAGCCTTTCTCGCTGGAGCTCGCCCTTCACCGGTCCCGGCGCCGAAGGCAGAAGAGGCGGTCACCGTCGCCCGCCAAAGAGTGGCCTAATGCGTCCGGTATTCGTCCTCGGCGCGAGTTACCGCGCGGGAGCGAATCGGCTACAGTATTTGTATGGAAATGGCGTCCAACGCGCGCCGCGTCATCGTCGTGATGCTCCCTCACGTTCACCTTCAAGATATGGCCGGACCTGTCCAGGTGCTCGACGAGGCATCGCGTCTCGGCGGCGCCTATCGGCTCGTCTACTGCGCTCCGGAACGACGGGTTCGCTCGGCGCAGGGGCTCGTGCTGGCCGATCTGGCGCCCCTTCCCTCGCCGCGCCCCGACGATCTCGTGCTCGTCCCCGGAATGTCCTCCTCGGCGATCGACGGGGTGGACAGGGCGATCCGGACGTTCCTCGTGAGCGCCGCGGACGTCGGCGCGCGCATCGCGTCCGTCTGCAGCGGGTCCTTCGCCCTCGCGCACGCGGGCCTCCTCGATGGGCGGCGGTGCACCACCCACTGGAAGCTGACGGATCGCCTCGCACGCGATTTCCCGCGCGCGGAGGTCGTGAGCAACCGCCTCTTCGTCGAGGACCGCGGCGTCGTGACGAGCGCCGGCGTGGCCTCGGGCATCGACATGGCGCTCGCCCTCGTGGAGCGCGACCACGGTCCGCGTGTCGCCGCGAAGGTGGCGCGTGAGATGGTCGTGTACGTGCGCCGCAGCGGTGATCGCGAGCAGGAGAGCGTCTACCTCGAGCACCGCGATCACCTGCACCCTGGTGTGCACCGGGTGCAAGACTTTCTGGTCGAGCATCCGCAGGAGAAGGCGAGCCTCCCGAAGCTCGCGCGCATCGCGGCGATGAGCCCGCGAAACCTGGCACGCGTCTTCCGGCGCGCCACCGGCGTCACGCCCCACCGCTTCGCGTCGCTCGTGAAGGTCCAGGTCGCGCGCGATCTCATCGGCGATCCGTCGCGGACAGTGGAGAGCGTGGCCGCGAGCTGCGGCTTCGACGACGCGCGACAGCTGCGGAGGCTTTGGAAGCAATCGTTCGGCGTGTCGATCGGCGCGTTTCGTGCGGCACACACACCCGCGGTCGAAGGGAGAAGATCATGAAGACATCATGGGCGAAGGCAGCGTGGGGCTTGGTCGTAGGGCTCGGCGTTTTGGTACGGGCTACATCGGCCGAGGCCGCGCCGACGCGCAACGTGGCGATCGTCCTCTACGAGGGGGTCGAAGTCCTCGATTTCGCCGGGCCGGCCGAGGTCTTCGCCGTCGCCGCGCGCAACGGCGCGTCGCGTGATCGCCCCGCGTTCCGCGTCTATACGATGGCAGCGACGAAGGCGCCGATCACGAGCCAGGGTGTGGTCAAGGTCGTGCCGGAGTTCTCCATCGACGACGCGCCGAAGCCCGACGTGATCGTGTTCCCCGGCGGCAGCTCGGGCAAGCTCACCGAGGATCCGAGGTTCATGACGTGGGCCAAGAAGGCGATCGGCGAATCCGAGCTCGCGATGAGCGTGTGCTCGGGCGCGTTCGTCTTGGCCAACCTCGGCCAGCTCGACGGTCGTCAGGTCACGACCTGGTTTGGCGCGATCGAGCGACTGCGAAGGGCAGCGCCCAAGGCGACCGTGATCGACGGCCGCCGCTTCATCGACGAAGGTCGCGTGGTGACGACCGCCGGCGTCTCCGCCGGAATCGACGGTGCGCTCCACGTGGTCGCGCGCCTCCTCGGCCGCCACGTCGCCGACGAGACGGCGCGCTACATGGAGTACCACTGGACCCCCGAGCCGTATCTCGCGACGGGCTACTCGCTCCTGAACCCATCGCTCGACGAGCGCGGCCGCGCGACGCAGCGCGCCGAGATGATGGAGGACGAGAAGAGCTGGACCGAGGCGGCGCGCGCGTACCGAGCGCTGCTCGCGCAAGACGCGAACGACGGGTACGTGTGGAATCGCCTCGGCGTGGCCCTCGCCAAAGGCGGCGACGTGGACGGCGCCATCGCCGCCGCACGACGCGCGGTCGCCTTCTCCGAGACGAAGAAGGATGCGCTCGTGACGCTCGGGTGCCTCTTGGCGCGAAAGGGAAACAAGCCCGACGCGCTCCAAGCGCTCGAGGACGCGGTGGCGGCGGGCTTCAACGCGAAGTGGCGCCTCACCGGTGACGACGATCTCGCTTCTCTGCGCACCGACCCGCGGTTCGTGAAGCTGGTCGCCCGACTCTAGCGCGCGCCCGCGTCCGGATTCGGAGTCGGAGTCGGATTCGGAGTCGGCGGCGGAGTCGGGGTCGGCGTCGCGGACGGCTCCTCATACTCCGGAGGCGGCCCCTTCGGAGCTCTCGGCCCCTTCGAGCCACACCCGATGGCCAGAAGCACCGCAAAATAGAGGAGGAGCGCGCGCACGGGGAGGACCCCCGTTGTGCCGAAAATCCCGTCGCCTTACAAGGAGCTTCGCGGCGGCAGCCGAGCTTGACACCGCGGTTGGCCCGGCTATGGTGCCCGCCCCCCCGTCAAAAAGGGGGCCGACCATGCACTCGCACGGCCGGAAAATCTCACGCTCCTCCACTCTCGTTACGCGCAACCCCTTGGTCCGGTGCGGTTTTTACCGCTGGCCTCGGGAGGAGGAGCGGTAGCCAACCGAAAGGAAGCGCCACCATGACCCAGGACATCGAGACGAACGCCCAAGGCGTTCGCGCCCTCCCCGGCGATCCGCCGCTCCCGCTCAAGGCCCTCATCGACGCCGGCGTCCACTTCGGCCACCAGACCAAGCGCTGGAACCCGAAGATGCGCCCGTTCATCTACGGCGCCCGGAACGGCATCCACATCATCGACCTCGACCAGACGACGCGCCTCTTCACGCGCGCCTACAACTTCGTCGCCGAGACCGTCGCCCACGGCGGCCACCTCCTCATGATCGGCACCAAGCGCCAGGCGCAGGAGATCGTTAAGGAGGAGGCGTCGCGCTCGGGCAGCTACTACGTCGTCAACCGCTGGCTCGGCGGCACGCTCACGAACTTCCGCACCATCAAGCAGGGCCTCGAGCGCATGAAGCAGCTCGAGCGCATGAAGGACGACGGCACGTACCTCCAGCTCCCGAAGAAGGAAGTGTCGCGCCTCGAGAAGGAGCGCGAGCGCTTCGAGAAGTACGTCGGCGGTCTCAAGAACATGGCGGTTCTTCCCACCGCCGTCTTCGTCATCGATCCGGCCATGGAGACGATCGCGGTACAAGAGGCGAAGAAGCTCGCCATCCCGATCATCGCCATCACCGACACCAACTGCGATCCGGATCTCGTCGACTACGTCATCCCCGGCAACGACGACGCCATCCGCTCGATCCGCCTCATCACGCAGCGCCTCGCCGACGCGGCGATCGAAGGCACGCAGCGCCGCAAGGAGTCCGTCGGTCGCGACGGGCGTGACGAGCGCGAGGGCGGCGGCCGTGGCGGCGCTCCCCAGGCCGACGTGTACCGCGGTCGTCGTGACGGTCGCAGCGGCGGTGGCGGCGGCCCGAACTGATGACTGAGAGGATGATCATGGCTGACAACGGCAAGAAACAGGAAATCACTGCCGCGCTCATCAAGGAGCTCCGCGAGCGTACGCAAGCGGGCATGGCCGACTGCAAGAACGCGCTCGTCGAGACGAGCGGAGACATCGACAAGGCCGTCGAGGTCATCCTCAAGAAGGGCATCGTCAAAGCCGCGGCGCGCGCCGGTCGCGTCGCGAGCGAGGGCGAGGTCCGCACCTGGGTGAGCGCCGACAAGAAGCGCGGCGTCATCGTCGAGGTCAACTGCCAGACCGACTTCGTCGCGCGCGGCGACGTGTTCAAGGACTTCGTCACCAAGGTGACCGAAGTCGCGAGCACGCTCAAGAAGGGCGCCGATCTCAACGCCCAGAAGTTCCCCGGCTCGGACAAGACGATCGACATCATCCGCCAGGAGCTCGTCGGCAAGACCGGCGAGAACACCGTCGTCCGTCGCTGGGACATGGTCGAGGCCAAGGAAGGCTTCGTCCACGCCTACGTCCACATGGGCGGCAAGAACGCGGCGATCGTCGCGGTCACCGGCCCGCTCGGAAATGCCGAGGTCGATGCCTTCGCCGACACCGTCACGATGCAGATCGTGTCGATGCGCGCGCGCCACGTCCACAAGGGCGAGGTCACGCAGGCCCACGTCGACAAGCAGAAGGAGATCTTCGCGGCGCAGCTCAAGGAAGAGGGCAAGCCGGAGGCCGCCTGGCCGAAGATCATGGAGGGCAAGCTCGCCAAGTGGTTCACCGAGATCACGCTCCTCGGGCAGGACAACGTGGTGGACCCGACCGCCGGCACCATCGAGAAGACCCGCGCGGATCTCTCGAAGAAGGTCGGCCAAGACATCCACATCGAGGCGTTCGTTCGCTTCGAGCTGGGCGAGGGCGTCGAGAAGGGCCCGACGGACGATCTGGCGGCAGAAGTCGCCAAGATGACGCAGTCGTCGTCGTCGTCCTGACAACGCCCCGGCACTGATCCAAGGGATCTCGTCGTGCGACTCTGCGCCGTCAGCGTCGACCTCGACGAGATCCCTTTTTACTTTCAGATTCACGGCCTCCCCGCGCCGGGAGCGCCGGCGCGCACGGCGGTGTACGACGTCGCGGTGCCGCGCCTTCGTGCGCTCGCGGACGCCGCGAAGATCCCGCTGACGCTCTTCGCGATCGGATCGGATCTCGCGGTGTCGGCCGACGCGCGCGAGAAGCTGCGCGCTGCGCACGAGGCCGGGCACGAGATCGGCAACCACTCGCTCGATCACCGGTACGATCTGACGCGCCTCTCGTACGACGAGATCGTAAAGCAGATCGACGGTGGCGCCTCGGCGATTCACGAGGCGGTCGGTTCGCGCCCGGTAGGGTTTCGCGCGCCGGGGTACACGATCACCGATCAGGTCTTCGCGGCGCTCGGCGATCTCGGCGTGAAGTACGACTCGTCGGTCTTTCCGTGCCCGCCGTACTACGCGCTCAAGGCGGCGGCGATCGGCGGCATCGCGCTGCGAGGGCGAACGAGCCAATCGATCGTCGACAACCCCCGCGTGCTGACGGCGCCGACACGTCCGTACCGCGTCGGGCGGCCGTACTGGGAGCGTGGCGCGGGGCTCATGGAGCTGCCGATCCAGGTGACACGCGGCGCCCGCCTGCCATACATCGGCACGACGATCACGATGGCGGGTCCGTGGAAGGCGCGCCTCCTCACGCGCATGTGCGTCGGCGAGCCGCTCGTGAACCTGGAGCTGCACGGCATCGACGTCCTGGATCGTGCGGATGGCCTCGAGGCGCTCGCGCCGCACCAAGTCGACGTGCGCGTGCCGGTCCGAGGCAAGCTCGCGTCGCTCCACGCGGTGATCGACACGCTGAAGCGTGCAGATTACACGTTCGTCACGCTACGCGACGCGGCGGAGCGGTTCGCGTAGGGCTGTATTCCAGCAGCGCCCCTCGCGTGTGATCTACGCACCCTCGAGCCTCCGCCGGATCGTCGCGTCGAGCTGGCTCTGCACCATCCTGAGGATGCTGTCGCACTCGCCGCGCGAGACGTGTGCACTCTGCATGAAGATTCTCCGCGTCGCGACGAGGAGCGTCTCCTTCGCCTTCGCGAGCCAGCGCGCCGCCGTCGCGCGGTGGATCTGGTTCAGCGCGGCGAGATCGTCGATCGAGAGGCCGTCGACGACGTGCTGGCGAAGGAACGTCTTGTCGCGATCGCCGAGCGAGTCGAGCGCGCTCTGGAAGGCCGCGCGGAATTTGTCGCGGTAGACCTCCTTGATGTACGCGAGCTCCGGATCGGCGTCGCTCGTGCCGTGTTCGAAGATGGCGTCGTCGGAGGCGACGGTCTCGCGCTTCTCTTTGCGGATGACCTTGAGCGCCGCGCGCACCGCGGTGACGCGTAGCCACGCGCGGAGCTCGCCCTTGCCGTTGTACTGGGCGATGCGCGGTGGCTTGCCGTCCTCGCCGACGAAGAGCTGGCGGCGGACCGTCTGCTTCACGTCGTCGATGCGCGGGGCCGGCAGGTTCATCTTGCGAAGGGCCGCGTCGATGTCACCGAAGTAGCGCGCCTCGATCGACTGGAGCGCGCGCGGGTCGCGGTGGACGGCGGCGCAGGCGACGAAGAGGTCCTCGACGTTGAGGTCGACGAGATCGTCCATGCCGCCGATGCGGACCGCGAGGTAGGGGAGGTAGGCCTCGGGGGCGAGGGCGAGGTAGGGCCAGGCTGCTTGTCCGCGGCCAAGGACGCCTGCGAGGGTCGCCTCCAGGACCGGGCCGGGCGCGGGCGCCCATGCCGGGCCGCAAACCGGCACGAAAAGGGAACAAAGAGGATGCTCGACCCTCACTTGGACACTATAAACCCGACGGTGAGCGAAGGGGCCTGTCTCGACGAGGCGATCATCTTGGGGATGATCGGCCGTTCGCTCGATCCGGCGCGAATGCGCGCGGCGGACGTGCACGTCGCCGGCTGCGAGGATTGCCGTCAGCTGGTGTCGGCGCTGGCGAGGTCGTCGTTCGAGCCGGTGCCGTCGTCCGAGCTCGCGCGTACGGAGCTCGATCGCAGATACTTCCCATCGAGCAGCGGTGGCCGCGGCAGCGATCCGGGCGCCGCGGTGCCGCCGGTGAGACCAGGCGACATCGTCGCGGACAAGTACCAGGTCGACGGTGTCGTCGGCGTGGGCGGGATGGGCATCGTCGTCTCGGCCACGCACGTCGCGCTCGGTCAGAAGGTCGCGATCAAGTTCCTGATGGAGCAGACGCCGAGCGCGGTGTCGCGTTTCCTCCGTGAGGCGCGCGCGGCGGCGCAGGTGCAAGGCGAGCACGTCGCGCGCGTGAGCGACGTCGGGACGCTGCCGGCGGGCGGCGCGCCGTACATGGTGATGGAGCTCCTTCGCGGCGCAGATCTGGCGGAGGTGGTTCGTACACGGGGCGCGCTGCCGCCCGAGGTGGCGATCGACTACGTGCTCCAGGCATGCGAAGCGATCGCCGAGGCGCACGCGCTCGGGATCGTGCACCGCGATCTCAAGCCGGCCAATTTGTTCCTTACGAGCCGCCCCGACGGGTCGCCGTTCGTGAAGGTGCTCGATTTCGGCATCAGCAAGGAGCAGAAGGGGCCGAGCGGCCTCACGAGCGGGGAGGTCATGATGGGCTCGCCGCGCTACATGTCGCCCGAGCAGATGCGCAGCACGCGCGACGTCGACGCACGCACGGACGTGTGGGCGCTCGGGACGATCTTGTACGAGCTGGTCGCCGGGCGTCCGGCGTTCGACGCCGACTCGATGCCTGGCCTGTACGGAGCGATCCAGTCGGGGCCGGCGCCGCTCTTGCGTCGGGTGTGTCCCGATGCGCCCGCGGCGCTCGAGCAAGTGATCGGCCGGTGCCTCGAGAAGGATCCGTCGCGTCGCATCGCGAGCGTCGCCGCGCTCGCCGCCGCGCTCTCGCCGCTCGCGCCCGCGTCGGCGCAGCTCCACGTCGAGCGCATCGCGCGCATCCATGGGGGGCCGCACGTCTCGTCGCGCCCCGAGCCGTCGGGGCCTGCGCCGGTTCCGTCCCTCGGCGCCGCAACCGCCGCGAGCTTCGGCGGGACCAGCCCCGGTGCCCGTGCGCTGCCGATCGGGCTATTTTCTGGGCTCGTCGTGCTCCTCGCCGTCGGGCTCGCCGCCGCGGCGTTCACACTCCGACACCGCGCCCCGACCGCGACCGCGACCGCGACCGCGACCCTTACCGCGACCGCGACCCTTACCGCGACCCCGACTCCGACCGCGACCCCGACCCCGACCCCGACTCCGACCCCGACTCCGACCCCGACTCCGACCGCGACCGCGACTCCGGCTCCGACTCCGCTCGCGAGCGCTCCTCCTCCGCGGCCGCGCCGCCCGATCCCACCCGCCGCCGCGACGACCGCTGCGTCTCCGCCGAGCGACGTCCACCGCGAAGGGCTGCTCGACCGCAAATGAAGCGTGTCCACGCCAGCGCGTGTGCCGTCACGCTCGTCGTCGCGCTCGCCTCCTCACGCGGACGAGCTGCCGACACGCGTGAGCAACAGCTCGCCCAGGCGCTCTTCGACGATGCGCGCGCGCTCATGGAGGCCAAGCGCTACGCCGAGGCGTGTCCGAAGCTCGCGGAGAGCCAGCGCCTGGACCCTGGGGGTGGCACGCTACTCAACCTCGCCGTCTGCCACGAGAAGGAGGGCAAGGTCGCCTCCGCGCACGCCGAGCTGAACGACGCGCTCAGCCTCGCAATCCGTGACAAGAGGAAGGATCGTCAGGATCTCGCGCGGGAGCGGCTCGCGGCGATCGAGGCGAAGGTGCCGCGCGTGAGCGTCGTCGTCGCGCCCGAGGCGGACGTCGAGGGGCTCGAGGTGAAGCTCGACGGGATCGTCCTGCGGCGCGCGGCGTGGGGCCTCGCGGCGCCCGTTGATCCGGGTCTTCACACGGTGGAAGCGTCGGCGCCGGGCGGGCGAGGGTGGCGCGTCGATGTGCCTATCGATCTCTCGGAGCGAAAGACGGTCCGCGTTCCGGCGCTTTCGAACGGCGTGCCCGCCGCGCCTCCGCCGCCGGTGGTCGTCACTCCGCCGCCTCCCGCGTCTACCCCGGAGCCGGAGTACGCGGTCCGCAGCGCGCGCGCGAATCCCCTATTTTATGCGGCGCTCGGCGTCGCCGTCGTGGGCGGGGGCGTCGCGATCGTGACGGGCGCCTTCGCGTACGGCGCGAACGGCACGGCGAAGGACGGCTGCAACTTCGACCGCCACTACTGCAAAGACCAGGCGTCCATCGACGCGGCAGGTCGCGCCACGACGCTCGCGTGGGTGTCGACGATCGCGCTGGGTGTCGGCATCGTCGGCGCGGTGGGGGTCATCGCGATCCCGTCGACGCGTTCGGGGGCGACGGTCGGCTTCGCGCCTCTTCCTGGCGGCGCCGCGCTCGATGTGCGCGGATCGTTCTGAATGGCGCTCGAGAGGCCTTCAGTTGGCCGGCGTGGTCGTGCGCCGATCGAGCCAGTCGAGGATGTCGCCCGTCACCTGCGCTCGCTCCGGCTCGTGCAAGAGATCGTGGTAGAGCCCCTCGTAAAGTCGCAGCGTCTTGTCCTGCGCGCGCGCGCGACGAAAGAGCTCGCGGCTCCCGTCGGGCGGCGTCACCTTGTCGGCGCTGCCGTGCATGACGAGCACCGGTGTCGTCAGTTCGTCCATGTGTTCCTGGATCCGATCGATCGCGGAGAGCACTTCGCGCGCAGTCCGCGCCGGCGCAGGCTGCTGGTAGACGAGCGGATCGACGCGCCCTTCCCAGACGGTCGATGGATCGCGCGAAAAGTCGTCGAGATCGAGCTGAAAGACGCCGGCGCGGGGTGAGACCGCCGCGATCACCTTCGTTCCGGTGACCGTCGCGCCCGAGACATCGGTCTTGAGCGCCGCGCCGGAGAGGAGCAAGCCCTTCATCTCCGTCGGGTGCGCCATCGCGTAGAGCGTGGAGATCGCCCCGCCCATGCTGTGGCCGAACAAGAACGGCGTGGCTGCAGGCTCCTTCTCGCGCACGCGCTTCAAGAAGATGCCGAGGTCGGCGAGGTAGTCGTCGAACGCGCTCGTATACACGCGCACGCCCTCGGACCGCCCGTGGCCGCGCAGATCGAACGCGTACACCGCATAGCCTCGCCTCACCGCGGCGATCGCGAGCGCCCCGTAGCGCGCGCTGTGATCCTTGAGCCCATGCACCACGACGAGCACGCCGCGCGGCGCACCGCTCGGCCGCCACGACTGCTCGAAGAGCTTCATCCCCCCGTGTCCCTTGAACGAGCCTTCCGCGTGCGTGACGTCGTCAGGAACGCGCGCGGGCCGGTCTGGCGTGCGCAACGCGACATACGGCGGCGAGGACGCGCACCCTGTCCCGCCCAAGAGGGTCACCAGTGCAGCGGCGAGGACGAAGAGGCGCCTCCACATGAGGCGAGGCTATCAGAGCGGCGTTCCCAGAGGCGTCGTGTGACGGCGGAGCTTCAGCGTGCCCGAGGCGAACGCCTTCAACACCGGCGCCATGTTCTCCGGCGTGTTCTCGTCCCACTCGTCGCCGCTGATCGCGTCGGTCGGGTGCACCGTCGAGTCGATCTTGTAAAACCACGGCACGCTGCCCTCGTACATGCGCTGGGACTTGAGCTCGCCGCGGAACTCGTCGATGTCGACGCGAACGAGCTGCACGTCGGCCAGGGCCGCCTGCATGCGCGCGTCGGGCAGCGCGTCGTCGATCTCCGCGCAGACGTTCGCCCACGGCGCGGTGGTTTGCACGACGAGCGTTCGCTTGCTGGCGCGCGCGCGGGCGAGCTCGGCGGCGAGCTGGTCCTTGAGCGGGCCGTCGTCGGAGGAGAGGTTCACGACGTCGACCGCGCCGATCGTCGCGCGGTGCGGCGCAGGGGCGGCAGTGCCGTGCGGCGTCGCCGTCGACGATCTCGGGGGTCCGCCGAACGAGACGTGCCCTCCGCCGCCCGGATTGAGAAGCATGCTCACGGCGAAGGCGCCGGCGATGACGAAGCTCGCGAGCGTTCCCAGGATGCCCGTGACGATGCCGCCCGTCGCGAGGCCGGTGCCGGTCGTGAGGCCGCCCGACGCCTGAATGTGCTTACGCGCGCTCACGCCGAAGAAGATCGCCGGCACGCCGAGAAAGAGACCGCCGCACGTGAGGCTCAGGATGCCGAGCGCGAGCGAGAGCGCCGCGCGATGGTCGGTGGCTTGTGGCACCATCGGCTCGCCGAAGCCGTACATCCCGTCGTAAGGGCGATAGCCCGGACGCTGCGGGGGCGGCGGCGGAGGATGCGGGGGAGGTCCGTAACCGTACGGGGGGCGACCCGGCATCATCGGTCAAGGATAGCGCGCTTGCGTCACTTTCCCAGCCGCTCGGGAGCCATGGCAGCGACGCGCGACAGGTTGCTCACGTCCACCCCTGATTTTTTGATGAATTCGCGCGCCTCTTCGTTGTCGCCACGGACGAGCTCGTCAGGGGTTCCCCGTGCGACCACTTGCCCGCGGATCAAGAGGAGCGCCTGGTGCGCGATGCGAAAGCAGCTCGCGATGTCGTGCGAGATCACGACGCTCGTGACCCTGAAGCGCTCGCGCATCTCCTCGATGAGGTCGTCGACCATGCGGCTCGTGAGTGGATCGAGGCCGCTCGTCGGCTCGTCGTAGACGAGGATCGGCGGCTCGAGCATCAGCGCCCGCGCCAGGCCGACGCGCTTTCGCATTCCGCCCGAGAGCTCGCTCGGGAACTTCTTCTCCACGCCGGGATCCAATCCCAGGATCTTGAGCTTCTCGAGGACGCGGTCGCGCATCTCATTTTTCGAGAGCTTGGTGTGCTCGACGAGGGGAAACGCGACGTTCTCCAAGACCGTGCACGAATCGAGGAGCGCCGCGTACTGGTATACCATCCCGAATTTGCGGCGGACGACGTTGAGCTCGCGCTCCTTGAGGCCGACGATGTTGTCGCCGTCGATCAAAATTTGCCCACTCGTCGGCTGCTCGAGCGCGACGATGAGGCGGAGGAGGGTCGTCTTGCCGGCGCCCGAGCCGCCGATGACTACGGTCGTCTCGTTGCGTCGCGCGACGAGATCGATCCCCTTCAGGACCTCCTGATCGCCGAACGTCTTCTTGACGTCCCTGAGGACGACGATGTCGTCGAGCACGCTGTGCGACTCCTCGGAAAACTCTACCATGCTCTACTACGACGCGAGGCTCCCCGCGCGGCAAATCCTGGTATACCCCAGGACATGACCCCCGAGCATTTCGACGCGATCCTCAAGAACGCCCTGGCCAAGTCGGACGGCGAGAAGAACGGGTTCTCCACGCTCCCCGAGGGGACGACGCTGAGCCTGTACGTCTCCCACGACGGCGCGAGCCTCGTGGTGCCCAAGGTCGAGGCGGTGCGCGGCGAGGGCGAGCTCGTGTACGCCAAGACGCAGAAGAAGGAGACGTTCACGGTCGTTCGCAGCGACGTGTTCGCGATCTCGATGGAAGGCGGCGGCGGCACGCCGGCACGCCGCGCAGGGTTCGGCTGACGTGATCACGCCCGCGCTCGAGATTCTCGCGCGGGTGGTCGGTCTCTTGCCGCTGTCGGCGGTGCGCGCGCTGGGCCGCGTGCTCGGTCTCGTGGCCTGGGCGATGGGCATTCGCCGGGCGCATGTCGTCGTGTCGATGACGCGCGCGGGCGTGGCGTCGCCGGATCGCTCCGCGCGCGCGATGTATCGAGCGCTCGGCATGGGTGTGTTCGAGCTTCTGTGGATGCGGGGCCAGCGTGGCTCGGTCGCGCCGCTCGTCGACTTGGACGACGCGTCGCGCGTCGCGCTGGCACGCGCCCGGGAAGGCGGACGAGGGATCGTTCTCGCGGCGTCGCACACGGGCAACTGGGAGATCGCCGCGTGCCGGTGGGCCGAGGACTCGGAGCTCCTCGTCGTCACCAAGCCTCTTCGCGTCCAAGGCTTCCATCGGTTCTGCGCGCGCCTCCGTGCGTCACGGCGCGTGGGGACGGTCCACGCAGGAGACGCGGCATGGCGTGCGCGAGCGACGCTGCGCCGCGGCGGCGCGGTGGCGATGATGCTCGATCAGGTGCCGCCCAAGAAGGCGCGGGCCATCACCACGGACTTCCTGGGCGCAGACGCGCACGTCGATCGCGCGCCGGCGGCGGTGGCGGCGGCGACGGGCGCTCCTCTGGTCGTCGCCGCGTCCCTCCGAAACGCCGACGGGACGCACACCCTCCGTATCCTCGACGTCCACACGCCGCCCGCCGCGCCCGATCGCGCGTGGATTGACGAGGTCACCCGGGACGCGACCCGCGCCCTCGAGCGTTTCGTGCAGGAAAATCCGAGCGAATGGCTCTGGCTCCACCGCCGCTGGGCGACGCCCGCGAGCTGAGGTAAGAAGACCCGCGATGCACACCGATCCGCTGGTCCTCGCTGGGAAGAGCTACGGAAGCCGCCTCATCGTCGGGACGGGCAAATACAAATCCGTCGACGAGACCGAGCGCGCGATCGACGCGTCCGGCGCCGAGATCGTCACCGTCGCGCTCCGCCGCGTCGATCTCTCGGATCGATCCAGCGGCTCGCTCATGTCGCTCCTCCAGAGGAAGAAGTGGACACTCCTCCCGAACACCGCCGGCTGCTTCACCGCTGACGACGCGGTCCGCACCCTGCGCCTCGCACGCGAGCTCGGCATCGCCGACATCGTGAAGCTCGAGGTGATCGGCGATCCGAAGACGCTCTACCCCGACAACGAGCAGACGCTCGAGGCCGCGAAGGTCCTCGTAAAGGAGGGCTTCGTCGTGCTCCCGTACTGCATCGACGATCCGATCGTGTGCCGCAAGCTCGAGGACATCGGCTGCGCCGCCGTCATGCCGCTCGCCGCGCCGATCGGCAGCGGGCTCGGGATCCGCAACGCGCACAACCTCTCGATCATCCTCGAGCACGCCAAGGTGCCGGTGATCGTCGATGCGGGCGTTGGCACGGCGAGCGACGCGGCGGTCGCGATGGAGCTCGGTTGCCAGGGCGTCCTCATGAACACGGCGATCGCGCACGCGAAAGATCCCGTGCTGATGGCGACGGCGATGAAGGAGGGCGTCCGCGCAGGTCGCATGGCGTTCTTGGCGGGCCGGATGCCGAAGACGCGCTACGCAAACGCGTCGAGTCCGACGGCGGGCCTCATCGAATGAAGGGGCTCGCCGCGTCCGTCGTGGCCGGCGCGCTCGCGTTCGCGCCGATGCAGTGCAAGCACGACCCCGACCCGGCGAATCGGTTGGAGGACACGGCGGGCGACGCGCTGTGGGACCTCGCGGCGAAGTTCGAGGGCGAGCACAACGACGCGTCCGCGAAAGAGACGCTCGAATACCTCGTGAAGAAGTACCCCTCGAGCCGCCACGCCCCCGCCGCGCGCGCGAAGCTGGGTGGCGGCGCTTCGGCAACGCCCGCGAGCACCACGGACGGCGGGTGATCCGCGCCCTTCCCCGCATCCTCGTGATCACGGATCCGGCGTACGCGCCGGAGTTCATCGTCGCGCAGCTGCGCCAGGCTCTCTTCGCCGTGCCATCGGGAACGCTCGCCGTGCAGGTGCGCGATCGCGGAGGGAGACCCGAAGCGCTGGCGCGCGAGCTGCGGGTGCTGACACGAGCCCACGGCGCGATGCTGCTCGTGAACCGAGACGTGGCCCTCGCCGTGGACATCGGGGCGGACGGCGTCCACTTCGGGGGGGAAGCGATCGATCCGTCGGCGCGCGCAGCCCTTGGTCGCGCCGCGTTTCTCACCGTCGCCGCGCACACCGACGACGACGTGCGCGCAGCCATTTCATCCGGCGCCGACGCCGCGCTGGTGAGCCCGATCTTCGAGACGCCGGGGAAGGGGAGCCCGCGCGGCGCGAATGCGATCGTGCGCGCGTGCGCAGTGGCGCCGAGCATGCCGATCTATGCGCTCGGCGGAGTCGACGCCTCGAACGTCGCCACGTGCCTCGCGGCCGGCGCGATCGGGGTCGCGGTGATCCGCTCGATCCTCGGCGCAGCGGACCCCGCGGCGGCCGCGCGCGCGCTCGACGCCTCGTTCGGGCATCCGGTCGACTGACCAGGAAGACCTGGGCAACTACGACTCGGCGGGTTCGACCTTGCCTCCACGTCGGGGCCGGGTCCACTTGCCACAAAGTTGTATTACAAATTGGTAATACAACTTCGAGTCGGCAGCCTGGCTTCGAGAATGATGCCGGCCCCCCTCTTCGCGAGTGGCACACAGTGGCCAGGGCGTGCAGCGGTCGAACGTCGGATTGCTGGGGAATTTTCAGGGCACGCGCATTGCGTCGCGGGCGTCGCGCGCTCTCGTTCCAGTCGTGCGCGCTCGACGAGTCGACTTCCGAACAAGAGGATGAACATGACCACACGCGTGAGAACGACAAAGGGTCCCCGGTTTCTTCTTCGCGCGACGGTCGGCGCGGGGGCGCTGCTGGCCGGGTGCTCGAGCACCGGGGAAGTCGCCGACGGCGGACCCGAGTTCATCGGGGTCGGCGTCGCCAGCGATGGCGGGCTCTCGGTTCGAGACAGCGGTCTCACCATTGGTGAGGCGGGCGACGCGGATTTCCATGGATTCAAGGCCGATGACGCGGGACCAGAGGCGAGCCCAGGCAGCGGCGATGCGGGCACCGACGTCAACGCCGGCGGCGGCGACGGCGGAGTCGGCATCGTCGACGGCGGCGGCGACGCAGGAGGTGGGTGAGATGCGGGCCCTCTTCGAGCTCGAATGGATGGGCGGCGCGGCCGAGCACCATTTTCGGCGCGCGCGCCCGGGGATCGACGATTTGCCGTGGGGATCGTTCGACGTCGCCGCCTACCCGCGCGACGTCCTCGACGCGGCGCGCGCGACGTGGACGGAGGCGGCGTACACCGAATACCGCGCGGTCGCGGCGTTCGCCGAGGTGATCCGCGCGCTCGCCGAAGCGAAGGCGCCCCTCGACATCGTCGGCATGGCGAGCAGCTTCGTCGCCGACGAGGTCGTCCACGTCGAGCTCGCGAGCCGCATGGCGATGGAGCTGGGCGGCGGCGTCCCGCGCCCGGTCGATTTCGACGCCCTCGTCACGAAGCCCGACCCATCCCTCTCGGCGCTCCAGCGCGCCAACGAGCTCGTCCTCCGCATCAGCTGCATCGCGGAGGCGTTCAGCGGCAAGATGGCGGTGAACGCGATGCGATCGACCACGCATCCCCTCACGCGCGCGATCTACGAGCGCATCGTCGCCGACGAGTCGCTTCACTACCGCCTCGGCGGCGTCTACTTCGACTGGGCGAGCGAGCACATGGACGACGAGGAGCGCGCGCGTCTCGCGAAGGTGGCGCTCGCCTCTCTCGCGTCCTACGGACCACGGTGGAAGGGCACGGCGCGCGACGACACCAAGGCCGGCCGCCGCGCCGCGACCAAAGACCAGGTCCACGAGATCGGATGGGTCGAGTCTCGCTTTTACAAGGCCCAGGTCCGCGCCGCGGTCTTGGACGGAATCGTCACGCCCCTCGCCAGCTACGGGATCGAGCTTCCGAGCCGGGAGATCGTGGAGCTCGTCGGATGAGGACTACGCGCTGAGCTTCGCCAGCGCGCGCGCCACGTCTTCGACCGTCGCGAAGGTCGTCAGCTGCTCGTTCGGGATCGACACGCCATAGTGATCCTCGATGTCCGCCACCACCTCCATCACGCCGAGGCTGTCGAGCCCCAGATCGTTCTGGATGTGATCGTTCGGCCGCACCGGCTTCTGCGCGTCGACGTGCTTCTTCAGGATGTCGGTCGTGACTTGAAGCGTCTCTTCGTAGGTCGCCATGGTCGTCCTCACTCTTCCACCTCGCCGAGGTCTTCGCCCGACAGGACGAAGAAGGCCTCACCGTACGTCTTCAGGAGCTCGAGCGCCGTGTCCATGTCTTCTTGCGTGTGGCCTCGCGTCACGTTCACGCGCAGGCGCTCCTCGCCGGGCTTCACGCCAGGGTAAGTGATGGGGACCATGAGGACGCCGCACTCGAGCAACGCGACGTGCATGAAGAGCGTCTTTCGCTCGTCGCGGCACATGACCGGCATGATGTGCGTGGTGCTGGTGCCGAGCTCGAAGCCGGCCTCGAGCAATTTGCCGCGCATGTAGTCGCGCTTCTGGTGGAGCTCGCGCACGAGCTCGGGGCCGTTCGTCTCGAGCATGTCGAGGATCGTCGAGACCGCGGCGACGATCGGCACCGGTAGGCTCGCGCTGAAGAGGAACGAGCGCGCCGAGTGTTGCACCATCTCGATGATCTCGGTGCTCGCCAGGAGTGCGCCGCCGATGCCGCCGAACGTCTTGGAGAACGCGGTCATGAGGATCGGCACTTTGCCGTGAAGGCCGAGCTCCTCGATGAGCCCCTTGCCGTGCTCGCCGAGCGTGCCGGAGCCGTGCGCGTCGTCGACCGCGAGGACCGCGTCGTACCTGTCGCAAATCTCGACGAACTCCTTCAAGTTCGCGCGATCGCCGTCGAGCGAGTACACGCCTTCGACGAGGACGAGCGCGTTCTTCCGCTCGCGCGTCTTGAGGATGCGCTCGAGGCTCTTGGCCGAGTTGTGGTTGAAGAAGCGGACCTCGGGCGCGCGGCCAGGGATGCCGGCCGCGAGGAAGGTGCCGTCCAGGATGCAAGCGTGGCTGAAGCTGTCGAGGACGAGCGTGGTGTCCTTGTCGGCCGACGCGGCGATGAGGCCGAGCATCGCTTGGTAGCCGGTCGTGAACATCAGGCACTTCTCGAAGCCGAAGAACTTCGCGAGGCGCCGCTCGAGATCGACGTGCTCCACGGTCGTGGCTTGCACGCGCGAGCTCGAGAGGCCGCACGCGTACTTCTCGAGCGCCTTGTGCGCCGCTTCCTTCACCTTGGGGTGGTTGGTGAGGCCGAGATAGTCGTTCGAGCTGAAGTTGGTGACGGGCTTGCCCGCGATCGTCGTGTGGAGGCCGCCGGTCTCGAACTCGCGAAAGTACGGGTAGACCTGCTTCTCACGGGCCTCGCGGATGCGTGCGAGCTCCAGGTGCGCCTTTTCCTCGATCCAACTCAACGTACTGTCTCCTCGCGCCGGACGATGACCGCGGACGCGTTGCCGTAGAACCCCATCGACGTGACCAGCACCGTGCGGACCTCGCGCGGGGCCGTGCCGCGGACTAGCACTGCCGGCGGGGCGCCGTCGAGCCACGCGAGCGCCGCAGCGATCCCCATCGCGCCGCCGGCGCCGAGCGTCTCGCCGAGGATGGCCTTCGGGGCCGCGATCGGCACGGCCGTCCCTAGGACGGCGTCGATGGCCGCGATTTCGCAGGTGTCGAAGCGCGCGAGGCCGGACACGCCGCTCGCCACCACGTCGATATCGCCCGCGTGGAGACTGGCGTCGGCGATTGCGAAGGTGATCGCCCGCTCCATTGCTTCGGCGGACGCGTGGATGAGGCTCTCGCTCTCGGGCGCCACGAACGCCGTACCGTAGCCGACGAGCTGGGCCCGGATGATTGCGCCGCGCGCCTGGGCAGCCTCCATCGGCTCGAGCGCGAGGAGGGCGGCACCTTCGCCGAGGCACGACGAGCGCTCGCCCGTCGCGCCGATCTTGTGAAACGCGAGGTAGAGCGCCTCGCTCAGCGCCTCGCCTCCGCCGATGAGCACCGCGTCGGCGCGCCCGGTGTCGAGGTACACGTCGGCGCACGCCGCGGCGTCCAGCCCGCCGCAGTTTCCGTCCGAGACGCTCACGTTGAGCGCGCGGAGGTCTTCCCAGATGCTCACGTACCCGCTCGCGCTGTTGGCGACGGTGTTGGGGAACTTCGCGGGGTTGATGTACCGCGCGTCCTCGAGCTTCGCGACGCGATCGAGCTCGGTGATCGCCTCGAGGCTGCCGTACGCGTTCGAGCAGCACAACCCGACGCGCTCAGGCGATGACGAGATGTACGCGCCGTCCTTTTTGAAGCCCGCGTCGTGCATCGCGAGACGCGCCGCGACGACGAGGAGCTTCGTGAGGCGATCGAGGGACCGCAGGCCTTTGTCGCCGAGGTATTTCGTCGGATCGAAGCCGACGACCTCGGCGAGACGCGCGTTCGGATAACGGGCCGCGTCGAACGACTCGATCGGGTGCTGCGGCTGCAGCGCCAGCGGAACCGGCGCCGTCATCGCGCGATAGAACGGCTCGCGGCCGATCCCCGCGGCCGAGACGATTCCGAGGCCGGTGAGCGCGCGCGGCTTCACGAGGGACCTAGGCCGCGATGGGCGGCGGGAGCTTGCCGGGCTTGGAGAAGCACGTGACGGCGTTGTAGCCGCCGAACGCCAGCGAGTTGTTCAGGACGACGTCCGCCGGTCCGCGCTGCGCGGCGTTCGCGACGATCGCGATATCGCAGTCCGGGTCCGGCGTTTCGTAGCCGATCGTCGGCGGGTAGATGCCTTCTTCGATCGTCATCACGCATGCGATCGCCTCGAGCGCGGACGACGCGCCCATGCAGTGACCGATCATGCTCTTGACGCTCGAGATGGGCACGCGTCGATCGCCGAACACGTCCTTCATCACCTTGGCCTCGGCGAGATCGTTGGCGCGCGTGCCGGTGCCGTGCGCGTTCACGAAGTCGACGTCGTCGGGCGTGATGCCGGAGCGCGTGATCGCGTCGCGCATCGCGACGATGCTCCCCGACGCGTCCTCGCGCGGGCGAGTGATGTGGTACGCGTCGCACGAGAGGCCGTAGCCGCGGATCTCCGCTTGCGGTCGCGCGCCGCGACGGACGACGCTCGCCTCGCTCTCGACGACGACGAGCCCAGCGCCCTCGCCGACGATGAGCCCCTGCCGGTTCAAGTCGAACGGCTGGCAGCGGCTCTGCGCCATCGCCGCGAGGCGCACGAAGCCGGAGAACTGCAGCTCCTGGATGATCTCGCTCGCGCCGGTGATGACGATGTCCGCGCGCCCGGCGCGAATGAGATCCATCGCGAAACCGATGGCGTAGTTGCCGGCGGCGCACGCGGCGGGGAGCGTGAGGACCATCCCCTCGGCGCCGATGGCGCGCGCGACGTGAATCGGGAGGAGCGTCGAGCCGTACTTGGGAATGAGCGCGCGCTTGATGCCGGAGGGGCCGCTCTTGATCCACGAGTGATCGAGCGACTCCAAGATCTGCGCCTCGCCCATCGTGGTCCCGAGGACGACCGCGGTGCGTGGGCCCTTCAGGATCTCGGGCCGCATGCCCGCGTCCTCGATCGCCATGCGCGCGGCGGCGAGCGTCATCGCGGAGCATCGACCGGTACGGCGCGCTTCGGCGGTGGTGAGGTGATCCTTCGCGCGGAAGTTCTTCACCTCACCTGCGAACGTTCGTCCGAGCTGCGAGGCGTCGAACGACTCGACCGGGGTGACGCCGCTCTGCCCTGCCGCCAGCGCGGTGAAATACTCGCGCTTGCCCAGCCCGATGGAGCTGACGACACCGACTCCGGTGATGTAGACGCGGGGCGTGACGGACACCGTCAGCTTATAAGACGGGAAGCCCCCCCTCGCAACGTCTTGGCCTCGAAAAACACTGCGAAATTCGCTACGCGGCGGTGCCACCGGTTCCGCGCTTTCGGAGTCGCTCAGCCTTGCGTGATGGACCTCGGCGCAGTAAGTGCAGGCCCGCTCTGGAGGAGACGCTACGCAAGATGCCGAAGCTCGTCGCACCGACACTCGTGGACGCCGTCAAGCAGCTGTCGCACGACACGCTGCGTGGCTTCGTCTTCGTGAAGCCCGATGGGACCGAGCGTTTCTGCTCCTTCGCGAACATCCACGAAGAAGCGACGCGTCGTGGCGCGCACCTCGCCGCGAAGGGCCTCGTGAAGGGCGATCGTCTCGCCATCGTCGTCCCCGACGGCGACGAGTTCGTCTTGTCGTTCTTGGGCGCGGTCTACGCGGGCGTCGTACCTGTGCCGATTTACCCACAGCTGTCGTTCAAGAACGTCGACACGTACCACGACACGGTCGCGCACATCGCGAAGGCGAGCGGCGCGTCCATGCTGCTCACCACGACCGCGACGCGTCCGTACGTCGATCCGGTCCTGCCGCGCGTGGACAACCTCCGCTTCGGCGTCGCGACCGTCGACGAGCACGCGGCCCCCGCGCCCGGTCCGCTCGACGTGAACGTCACGCCCGACGATCTCGCGTTTCTGCAGTTCACGAGCGGCTCGACCTCGCGCCCCAAGGGCGTCGTCGTCACGCACGGCAACCTCGCGGCCAACAGCGAAGCGTTCATGATTCACGGCCTCGGCAAGGACAGCTCCTTCGACAAGGGCGTCTCGTGGCTCCCGCTCTTCCACGATATGGGCCTCATTGGCTTCGTGATCGGCCCGCTCTTCACCGACATCCCGGTGGTCTTCTTGCCGACCGCGTCGTTCGTGCGCGCGCCGCGCATCTGGCTCGACACGATCCACCGCCACCGCGGCACGATCACCTACGCGCCGAATTTCGCGTACGCGCTCGTGTCGAAACGCCTGAAAGAGAAGGACGTCCAGGGCCTCGATCTCTCGTGCATGCGCATCACCGGCTGCGGCGCCGAGCCGATCCAGGCCAAGACGCTGCGCGACTTCGCGACGAAGCTCGCGCCCGCAGGCTTCAAGGACACGTCGTTCCTTCCGTCGTACGGAATGGCCGAGGCGACGCTCGCGATCACGTTCGTGCCGCACGGCACCGGCGTTCGCAGCGACTGCATCGACACGAAGGCGCTGCAAACGCACGACGCGAAGGCCGTACCGCCAGGCGATGGCGCGCAGGAGCTCGTGAACTGCGGCCGCGCGTTCCCCGATCACGAGCTCGCGATCGTCGACGAAGCGGGCACGCACCTCGGCGATCGCCAGGTCGGCCAGATCATCACGCGCGGCCCCAGCGTCACGAGCGGCTACTTCCACGAGCCCGAGCTGACCGCCGAGGCGTGGAAGGACGGATGGCTCTACACCGGCGACCTCGGCTACACGGTCAACGGCGAGCTTTTCATCTGCGGGCGCCTCAAGGACATCATCATCATCCGCGGGCGCAATTTTTACCCGAGTGACATCGAGTGGGTCATCAGCGAGCTGCCCGGGGTCCGTCGCGGCAACGTGGTGGCGTTCGGCGCGGACGTCGACGGCGAAGAGCAGCTCTTCGTCTGCGCCGAGGCGTTCCAGAGCGACGCCGCCGGCCTCACGGACGCGATCCAGAACGCGGTCACCGCGCAGATCGGAATCGCGGTGCACCACGTCGAGATCGTCGCGCAGGGGACCTTGCCCCGAACGTCGAGCGGCAAGCCGCAGCGCCGCAAGACGAAGCAGATGTTCCTCGACGGCGCGTTCGCGAAGGGCAAAGCAGGCGGCGCCGGAGGTGCGAACGAGGCGGCCACTGCGTAGCGTTTTACGCACGAAAAATGAACGAATTGTGGCCCTTTTCGCCAATCACACGTCTAAAGAGTTTCAGGAAGTCCCACGGAGAGTGAACGAATGGCATGCAGTCGCGCTGAGCTCCTCGACATGTTCGAAAAGACGGCCACCGAGATCGTCGAGAAGGAGTTCAAAAAAATCGACGAGACCACGCCGATCGCCCAGCTCGGGATCGACTCGCTCGGCATGCTCGAGATCGTCGGCTCCATGGAACGCCAGCTGAAGATTCAGATCCCGGACGAGTCGCTCGCCGGCATCCAAACGGTGAAGGATCTGCTCAACGTCGTCGAGAAGCGTCAGTCGGCCTAACCGCGTCATCCGGAGGAAGTGAACATGAGCGATCACCTGAAAGACGAGCTTCGCGAGCTGATCTGCGAAATCGCCGAGATCGACGCCTTGCCGGACGACACGCACTTCAAGGATCTCGGCATCGACTCGATGATGGGCGTCGAGATCGTCGCTGCCATCGAGCGCAAGTACCAGCTCAAGATCGACGACTCCGAGCTTCAGGTCATCACCACGTTGAACAAGTCGTGGGAGCTGGTCTCGAGCAAGCTCGAACGCGGCAAGACGATCATCGCCGCTGCCGGCTGATCGTCTCGCGCGTCGTCGTCGTGTCGGCGTCGTCTGCTGTCGCGTCGGCTCAGTAGCCGGCGGGGAGGACGACCGACTCGAACGGGATGGCTTTGACGCAGGTGCCCGGCTTCGGGTCGCCGTTGTCGGTGAGGTCGCACTCCTGGATCGGGCCGTTCAAGTACTTCAAGTAGAGATCGTGATCGCCGGCGGCCCCGGGGGCGGGGAGCGGGTGATAGGTCGTTCCCCAGGAGTTCTTGATGCGGATGAAGGTCACGATCGCCTGATCGTCGAGCGCGGCTTGCAGGGCGGCGGGGCGCGTCTCGACGACGCCGGCCGGGAGCGTGCCGAAGCCGGGGACGTTCTCGACCTGGTAGTCGACGGCGAGGACGACGTGTCCGCCTTGTGAGCCGGGCTTGGCGGGCGGCGCGAGGAATTTCCCGTCGGCGGTGAGCGCGTTGAAGTCGACGTACCAGTTGACGACGACCGGGTTGCCGTCGGCGAGCGCGCGCTGCACGCGCTTCAAGAAGTCTCGGCGCGCCTGCTTCGCGCGCGGGTACGCGACGTCGTTCCACGCGAACTTCCCGGTGCGGTGATCCTGATCGGACGCGGACTTGTGCGTCCCGATCGCGTCGGCGAGCGTGACGGTGTCGGCGCGCTTCGTGGTCGGGTTCATCAGCTTCGCGGGAAGATCCGCGGGGTGCTTCACGATAGGCGCCGCGCTCGCGCCCTTATCGAGCGTCTTGCTCACGTCGGCGCCGAACGTCGTGTCGAGCGCCGCGCTGACCGCGGGCGTCAGCTGCCACGCCTTGTCCATGAACGCCCGCACCTTCGTGCGATCGTGGCGCGCGGATGCGGTGTGAAGCTCGCCGCCGGTCTTGAGCGCGTCGTTGACGGCCTTCACCGCGACCGTCTGCCGATCCGAGAGCTCCTTGGTCGCGTCGGCGGGCACGAAGTCCTTCGACTCCATCACGCCGTACTTGATCATCAGATCCGCCGCCTCGCCCCACGAGCCGCCCTCTTCGACGACGTCGCCCGAGACCGTGCCCGCGGTGATCTGATCGAACCAGTGCCAGTAGGTGACGTACGACTCGCTCAGCTGGATGTCTTTGCCGGTGGCCGTCTCGTAGAGCGACTCCGCCCAGCCCATCGTCGCGTACGTCCAGCAGTTCTCCGTCGACTGGTCTTTGACCGTCGACTGTTTCACGTTCGTGATGTCGTCTTCGGCTTCGCCGGTGCTGCCACCTGATGAGCAGCCGGCGGCGAAAACGCCGGTCGGGAAGCTGAGGAGAGACGCGAAGAGGAGCCGACGCCACTTGGTCATAGGGGCGATATGACACATGTAGGTGGATGTGCAAGGACGTGTGAGACGAAATGTGTCGATTCCGGAAGCGCGGCGCCCGGTTGATGCGGTGTAGAACACGGCTCCCATGCCCGTCTTCGACAAGGTCCCCGGCGACATGAACTTCCCGAAAGAGGAGCGCGAAATCCTCGCGCTCTGGAAGGAGAGGAGGATCTTCGAGAAGACCCTCGAGCGCCCCGCCGAGGCGGAGGGCGGGAAGGGCACGTTCGTCTTCTACGAAGGGCCGCCGACCGCGAACGGCCTCCCGCACAACGGGCACGTCCTCACGCGCGTCATCAAGGACCTCTTCCCTCGCTACAAGACGATGCGCGGCTACCAGGTGCCCCGCAAGGCCGGCTGGGACACGCACGGTCTCCCCGTCGAGGTCGAGGTAGAGAAGGAGCTCCGCATCCACGGCAAGGCGGAGATCGAGAAGTACGGCGTCGAGCCCTTCGTCAAGAAATGCATCGAGTCGGTCTTCCGCTACACGAAGGAGTGGGAGGGGCTGACCGAGCGCATCGGCTTCTGGGTCGATCTGCCGAGCGCGTACGTCACGTTCCACAAGTCGTACGTCGAGAGCGTGTGGTGGGCGCTGTCGAAGCTGTTCGACAAGGGCCTCCTCTACCAGGGGCACAAGGTGGTGTGGTGGTGGGCGCAAGGCGGGACGGCGCTCAGCGCAGGTGAGGTCGGCCTCGGGTACAAGACCGTCGATGACCCCAGCGTCTACGTGAAGTTCCCGCTGGTCGGTGAAGCGACCGCGGCGTCGCTCGTCGTGTGGACGACGACTCCGTGGACCCTCTCGTCGAACATGTACGCCGCGGTCGACGCGAAGAGCGTCTACGTGCGCGTGAAGCACGGCGACGAGACGCTCATCCTCGCGGAGAAGCTCGTCCCCGAGCTCGCGAAGAAGCTCAAGACCGAGCTCGTCGTCGAGTCGAAGATCTCGGGCAAGGATCTCGTCGGCAAAAAATACGCGCCGCCGTTCGACACGTTCGCGAAGGACGCGCCCGACGCCGTGCATCGCGTCATCGCCGCCGACTTCGTCACCCTCGACTCGGGCACCGGCATCGTCCACATCGCGCCGGCGTTCGGCGAGGACGACTTCAGCGCGCACAAGCATCAGCTGAAAGCGCACCCCGACTTGCCGCTCTTCTGCGCCGTGCGGCCCGACGGAACCTTCGGCCCCGAGATGGGCAAATACGAAGGGCGCTGGGTAAAAGAGGCCGACAAGGATCTCGCCGCGGAGCTGAAAGAGCGCGGCCTCATGCTGCTGCTCGAGCAGTACCGCCACGAGTACCCGTTCTGTTGGCGCTCCGATCAGGACCCGCTCATCCAGTACGCGCGCCCCGCTTGGTACATCCGAACGACCGAAGAGATCACGCGCGCGATCGCCAATAACCAGTCCGTTCACTGGCTGCCCGAGCACATCAAGAGCGGACGGATGGGGGATTTCCTCGCGAACAACGTCGACTGGGCGCTCTCGCGCGAGCGCTTCTGGGGTACGCCGCTCAACATCTGGATCTGCGACGCGAACGATCACCGCGAGGCGCCGTCGTCGATCGAGGAGATCCGAAAGAGGAACCCCGTTGCCTTCAAGAAGTTCGAAGACGCGAAGAAGGCGGACCCGTCGCTCAGCGAGCACCTCGTTGTCCACAAGCCGTGGATCGACGACGTCACCTTCACCTGCAAGCACGCCGGATGCGGCGGGACGATGCGGCGCGTGTCCGAGGTCATCGACTGCTGGTTCGACTCCGGCTGCATGCCGTTCGCGCAGTGGGGCTACCCGCACACGGGGCAGGCGGAGTTCCACCAGAGCTTCCCCGCCGACTTCATCAGCGAGGCGATCGATCAGACGCGCGGCTGGTTTTACACGCTCCTCATGATCGCGACGCTCGTGTTCGACGAGAAGACGCAAAAGGAGCAGGGCATCACGCCCACGCGCGCGTTCCCGCTCCCCTTCAAGACGTGCATCGTCCTCGGGCACGTGTCCGACAAGGAAGGGAAGAAGGAGAGCAAGTCCAAGGGGAACTACACGCCGCCGGAGATCATCCTCGACGCCGTGCAGATGGACTTCGCGCTGATCGGTGAGGAGAAGACGAAAGAGAAGGCGCAGACGGGCGTCGCGTTCATCGCCAAAGAGGACCTCGAGGGGATGGACCTGACCGACGGGGCGAAGGTTCGCCTCGACGCCAACGGGAAATCGATCGACGTCGTCGTGAAGACCGGCAAGGGGATGAAGCGGCGCGTCGTGCTGCTCTCTCCGGAGGATCGCGCGGCGCTCGCCGTCGAGGTCACGGCCGTCGCCGACGTCAAGCCGGTGGAAGTGCCGCGGTTGCCGGCGAAAGAGCGCCTTACGCTCGTCGACCCGGCCTCGCCCGCTCCGGGGGCCGACGCGTTTCGCTGGTTCTTCTATGCCTCGAACCCGCCGTGGAACGCGACGCGCCACTCCCTGTCGAACGTGCGCGCGCTGCAGAAGGATTTTCTCATCAAGCTGCGCAACGTCTACGCGTTCTTTACGCTCTACGCGAACCCGGATGGGTGGGAGCCGACGAAGCCGCGCGGCGAGCGAAAGGGAGAGCTCGATCGCTGGATCCTGAGCGAGCTTTCGCTCCTCGTCGAGGACGTGACGCGCGATCTCGACGGGTACGACGTGTACGGCGCGACGCAGAAGATGACGGCGTTCGTCGACGCGCTCTCGAACTGGTGGCTTCGCCGCTCGCGCGACCGCTTCTGGAAGTCGGGCTGGGACGACGAGAAGCTCTCCGCGTACGGCACGCTGTACGAGGCGCTCGTGACGTTGTCGCAGCTGGTGGCGCCGTTCGTGCCGTTCGCGGCGGACGCGATGTACCAGAACCTCGTCGTGCGCGCGAAGGTCGTTGGCGCCGAGGAGAGTGTGCACCTGACGCGCTGGCCGTCGGCCGACGCGTCGCGCATCGATCGGCCGCTCAGCGCGAAGATGCGCGCCGTGCGTGAGCTCGTGAGCCTGGGCCTCCAGGTGCGGACGCAGGCGAAGCTGAAGGTGCGTCAACCGCTGAGGCGCGCGCACCTCATCGTCGGCGATGCGCAACTGCAAGACAGCCTCGCCGGCAGCCTGGAGATGATCAAAGAGGAGCTAAACGTCCTCGAGGTGCGCTTCGTCCCGCAAGGGCAGGTGCGCTCGTACGTCGAGTACAACCTCAAGCCGAACTTCCGCACGCTCGGTCAGCGCGGGCTCGGCAAGCAGGCGCAGGAGCTGAAGAAGACGATGGGCCAGCTGCCGGCCGAGGACGCGGCGAAGCTCGTGGCGTCGCTCGCGGGCGACGGGAAGGCGCCCCTGGGAGGCGTCGAGCTCTTCGCAGAGGACGTCGAGATCGCCTTCACGACGAAGGAGGGCTTCGCGGCGGCCGGAGGGCGTGTCGGCGTCGTGGTGCTGGAGACCGTGCTCGACGAAGAGCTGAAGGAGCTGGGGTTCGTGAGAGAGCTCCAGAGCCGCCTCCAGCAAGCGCGCAAGGACAAGGGGCTCGAGATCACCGACCGCGTGACGATCGAATACGGCGCGGCGCAGGCGATCATCGAGAAGCATGCGTCGCACCTGAAGGGCGAGCTTCTGTGTACGGCGCTCACCTTCGCGCCTGGCGCGAAGGACCTCGAGATCGAGATCGACGGCGTCGTCATCCCCGTGAGGCTCGCAAAGGCGACGTGACGTGCGCGTGCGATACGAGGGGGTGTGCGCCCTCGACGCACGCCACCCGCACGGCGACCTCCACATGCGTCCGCCTGGTCGTCGCGCCGACCGGCGGATCGTGCGCGCTCCAGTGGAGGTCAAGCGCTTTCTCTTCGTCCCTGCGCTTCACGATCGTGCGCGCGAAAAAATAAATCGATCGATCGAACGTCGACGCTTCCGTCGGCGCTCGCTCTGGTATGGTGAATCACTAACGCATGGCAACGCAGGCGGGGAAGGCGAGACAAGCACGACGGGCGACCGAGATCGCCTCTCCTTCCACCGCCACGCCCAAGGCGAAGTTGCTCTCGCGCAGCCCCGCGAAGCAGGCGGCTCCGAGCGAGGTCGTCGACAAGGTGACGCGCGCGCGCTTCGATGCGGAGCTCGACGGCGCCATCAAGCGGAAGCCCACGTCGTCCACCGAAGCGAAGCTCGCCGGTGCCCTGCGTGCCGTTGCGATCTTGAGCCCCGGCGTTCGAACCTCCATCGCCGAGGCGACCGAGGTGCTCGTGCGTCGCGGCTCCTTCGCGCGCGAAATTTACGCCGCGGCGATCCGCGCCCTCGCCGAATCGGACGACAAGCGGACCTGCGCGCTCCTCAAGACCGCGCTGGCGAGCGAGGAGGCGGGCGGCAGCGCGACGCTGAGCGCCGCGTGCTTCTGCAAGGACCCGACGCTCGCGCCGCAGCTCGCGAAGATCGCGGCGAGCCGGCAGTCGCACCTCGCGTTCGGCGCAGAGACGGCGCGGGTCGCGCGCGCCGAGTCGAACGGGGCGCACCTCGTCCAGCTCGCGCCGATGATCAAAGAGAGCCACCGCATCTCGCTGTGCTCCGAGCTCTTCGTTCCGCTGGCGCGGGGGGCTCCGATCCCGGTGCACGTCTCCCCGGCGCTCGCCGTGCTGCGCGGCGCAGAGCGTCACCTCGGGCGCTGGCTCGTGCTCGCGGACGTGGCCGCCAAGGCCGGTGACCGCGGACCGTTCGAAGAGGCGACCCTGAAGGCGAGCAGCGGACCGTCGAGCGCGCGCGCCGCGTGGTCGCTCGTCGCCTGGGCCCTCGCCGAGACCGCGGCGCTCGCGAAGGGAGAAGCGCCGCCGCCGCCGCCCGAGACGCGGCCGACCGTGGAGCTCGTCGCGCGCCTCTCCGATCGACCGAGCGCCGATCGCGACACGACGTTTCTCTTTCGCATGGCGCGCGCGCGGGCTCCCGTGTGCCGCGCGATGCTCGAGACGCTCGTCAAGACGGCGCCGCTCCTGGACGAGGTCGCGATCCGCGCCGCCCTCTACCTCGCGCGCGATCACGACCGCGAGGACATGCTGAGCGCGCTCGTCGACGCGGCGAGCGGGTCGCCGATCGCGAACGGCGCCTTTTCGACCAAACGGGACGAGCTGCGCGGCCTCGCAGTCGCCGCGCTCTGGGACGCTGGCGCGCGCGACAAGGCGTCGGCGCTGGCGGACGAGCTCGTAACCTCCCGCGTGATCGGTAACGTCGCGTGGTCGGCGCTCGTGCGCGCCGCGGCCGCGCGCTCGCAGACGAGCGGAGTCCACGAACCTGTCCTGGGCGAGACGCCGCTGCGTTGGATCCAGTGGGGCTGGCTCGAATAACCCGCGGAGGCGCGCGCGCGTGCGTCATCGGGGCGCTCGCGCTCGCCGTCACCTTCGTGCGGCACGACGACGTCCGCGCGGCCCCAGCTCCAGCCGCCGCGCTCGTACTCGCCGCCGATCGCGACGACGACGACGCCGACGGGAAGGCGGACGCGGAGGCCGAGGTGGTCCCGCCGCTCGCGCGCGTCGACGCGGTACCTCTCGACAAGGCCTTCGTCGGCTGGGAGATCCACGCCGTGGGCGGCGCCGAGCACGCGCGCATGCTCGCCCCCAACGGCCGCGTCGTGCCGTGGGATCGACCGGCCCCGAAGGGCGCGCTCCTCCAGGGGCTGACCGCCGGCGCGGTTCAATTGGTCGCCGCGCGCGGCGCCGCCCATCACCCCATCGCCGTCGAGGTGCGAACGATCGGCTTCGTCGATGGGAAGCAGCGGCGCGTGGACACCGCGAAGGATCACGCGTCGATCGAGCGGACGCCGCCCGCGCGGATCGAGGGGGCTCCGGACGCCGCGTACGACGATCCCGACGCGCTCCGGCTGTGGGTCGAGGTCCCCGAGGGTCGTGCCGCCGCCGCGCCGCGCCTCGCCGTCGAGTCGGTCTCCGCGAGCGGAGGCTCGATCGACGTCCTCGCCCAGGTAGCGCTCGCGCCGGCACACTGCGCGAAGGATCGCGGCGACGTCCGCTGCTTCGCGTCGGCGCCGCTTCGCTTCGTGATGGACGACGTGGATCGCACGCACCCGCTCGTCTCGGGCCGTTCGCTCCGCGCAGAGGTCGGCGGCGCGATCGTCGTTCGCGAAGCCGGTAAGAAGCTCCAGGCGATCCGCGTGCTGGGCCCGCGCGATACTGCTGCCGGCCCGATCCGCCGCCTGCGCGCGACGATCCGTCCGTTCGTGCTCCGCGTGACCCCTGGGGGGACTCCGGCGATCGGGAGCAACGACGCGGGCGCAGTCACGGCGCTCCGCGCGGAGCTCGCGCTCGCGTCGTCGATCTGGGGCCAGTGCGGCGTGACGTTCGGCCCGACGTCGCAAATCGACGTGCACATCGTGAACCCGCCGCCGCCGTACCTGCTCGCCATCGGTGACGACGCCGGTTTGGCTGCGACCGGCGGCGAGCTGAGCCTGCGCGCCGACGGTCACCCCGTCACCATCTCGATGGCGCGCGGTGCGCTGCCCGATCGCGTCGCGTCGGAGCTCTCGCGTGCGCTCGAGAAGGTCGGCCTCACCGCGACGATCTCCCCCAACGCGCGGATTGCGCCGGGCGCGGGCGGCAGCGTCGATCTTCTCGTCAGCCGTCGAAAGGATGGGCGCCTCGTCGCGCTCGAGCCGCTCTCTCTCGGCGCGCGCCTCACCACCGACGCGACGCTCGCCGTCCGGATCGGCTCGGTCGATCTGTCGGACGGCCTCCAGCACTTCGGCGACATGGACTCGGTGGCGGGCACCCTCGAGGAGCGCACGCTCCTCAAGTCCATCGACGACGGCGATCCGCAGACCGTCGAGGTCATCATCGTCCCGTCGTTTACCGGAGGCGGCCGCATCGGCGAGAGCTTCATCGCAAGCGATCTGTCGAGCCTCCGCAACGCCGTGCTCCTCGACCGCGCGGGCGTTCGGGCGCGCCGCAGCAGCCTGACCCTCGCGCACGAGCTCGGACACGTCCTCCTCGACATGCCGGGCCACCCGGACGACTACGGCCTCGACACCCCGACGCTGCTCATGGACTCCGACGCGTCGGACGCCTCGCCGTTCGGACCGCGCCGACTCACGCTCGACGAGTGCGCGCGCGTGGTGAGGCAAGCGGGACCGAAGGCGCGCGTCCCGCTCCTCGCGGACTGGCCGATCGGAGCGCTGGCCTACCCGGCGCTCATTTCACGCTCAGCTCCTTGAGCTGCGTGCCGGCGGCGTACGCGTAGCTGACGAACGAGTCGAAGCCGTACGCGATGACGCTCACAGGCAGATCCGCCTGTACATGGTGCACGCCGTCGTTCTGCTTTCCCGGCTTCGGCGTCGCCGTCGCTTGCGGATCGATCACAGGAAACGAGAGCTGGCACCGGTACGCGACGTACGCGGACTTGCCTGCTGCCGCGGCGGGGAACGGCGCGGCCTCGCACGTCGTGGCGTCGACCGGCTGGCGGTCCACGAAGACCTGGGCCCCCGCCGGCGCCGCGATGGTCAAAAAATCGAACGAGTACTTGTCGGGCGTGAGCAGCACGTAGTCGCTCCGCCACTGCTCGACGGGTGGAACGAAGGTGAGGCTCGGATCGCCGCCCGGCAGACCGCGGGGGACGCCAGCGGCCTCCTGGCTCGCCTGCGTGTCGGCGACGATGACCGGCTGCGACGCGGTGAGAACGAAGTCGGCGTGCGCGACGATCGTGAGGCTGTCCCCCTCGTTCGCGAGGTCGAACGCCGCCCACGGCGCGTCGAGGCTGGTCGTGACGTGCGTGCCGCCGGGTCGCGACGCGACGACGCGGTAGAACTCCGGCTCGTCGGCCGTGCCAATCCTCCCGCCCGCCGCGATGACCGCGCGCGTGCGGTTCGGCATGCGCGCGAGCGCGTACGATTTGCCGACCGCGCGGAGCGGGATCGCCTGCTCCTCGAGGTGATCGGCGCAGCACGCGCGGTTGGCGAGATCGGAGAAGATCGGCGCGTCGCTCGCCTCGCTCCCGGGGAAGACCACGATCGGCTGATCGGCGTCGAGGAGCGAGCCCGTGAAGTCGGCGTTGAAGTCGCCGGTCTCCAGGTTCAGCACTTCGAAGGGTTGGAGGACGAAGTCCGCGTCGCCGCCGAGGGCGAGGCCGGTCGGCAGGGGAGGACCGGGGATGACGCGCGCGGTGGACTTGACGTGAACGTGCGTGTCGGGCCGCACGGCGACGATGGCGAGGAACGCGCGCAGGTTCTCCCCGAAGTTCTGGCTCGGCACCGCGCTGGTCGCAATCGTCTGCGGCCACCCCGCGATCACGTACGAGCGACCGCCCACGCCGCCGACGAGCGCCGCGACCGGCAAGAGCTGCGACGCGTCGTTCGAGAAGACGTTGACGTTCTCGAGCGGGTTGAATTGGTAGGCCACGATGGGCACGTTCGACCGTACGCGGAACGCATGCCGCGAGAGGGCGGTGCCGGTGCCGGTGTCGAACGTCCCGTCGGCGGAGCCGTCGACCTCGCGCGGGCCCAGCTTGAAGACCTCGAGGTTGCGCGGCGCGACCGTCGCGGTCCCGACGATCCGCAAGGCGGCGGGCTGACCGGGCAACGCGTCGTCCTCGTCCACGACGATCTTGGCCGGGATTTGCGCTTCCACGTTGGACACGACCACCGCGAACTGCTGCGCCGCCGCGTTGAGGGACGGCGACACGACGGCGTTGTCGAGATCGGCCGCCCAATATTCGCATCCGACGTTGGAGCGCTCCTCGTCTGCTTTTTTGCAGAGATCCACGCAACCACCGGCGACGCACGCGATGCCGAGGTCGGCGTCGCAGGTCTGCGCCGTGGCGGTCGTGCTGCCGGAGGCGTCGCACGCGATGACGTCGGCGCCGTTGCAGGTGCGGGCTCCGGGCAGGCACGGCGTGCACGCGAAGAGCGTGGGCGCGCAGACCTTCTTCTCGGCGGCGCAATCTTCCAGGGGCGTCGTCGTGAGGCCGTCGTCGTTGCATCTGACGAGCGTCGACCCCGTGCAGAACGCGGCGCCGGCGGTGCACGTCGTCGTGATGGCGAGCGGCGTATCGCGGTACGCGGGATCGAAGCGGCACGCCGCGACGACCACGACCACGAGCAACGCGACGCGCGCGACGCGACCCTCAGTACGTGCCATGGGCGAAGTCGAACGCGTAGGCGCTCCACGCGCCGCTGCCGAGGTGGCCGTAGCGCAGCGCCCCGTACGAGAAATTCGTGAGCCGCGCGGTGTAGAGGATCATGTCGAGGCTACCCGGCTGGAGCGAGAGAAACTCGCCGGCGACGCCGCGCAGATCGGGCACGGCGAACGACGTGCGGCCCGCCGGCGCAACGATGCGCCACGAGACGAGCCCGTTTCCCGACGTGATGTCCAAGATCGCGAGGTCCCACGCGCCAGGCGCCGCAAAGTCGACGTGTGTACCGGGCCACGTGCTCGAGGACGGCGCCGTGAGGACCGGAACGGACAAGAACCCGCCGACCGCCACGGGGTTCGTCGCGTCCGTCGTACGCACGCGCGAGACGACCGACGCGGGCCCTCCCAACGTCGGACCCGTCACCGCGCTCGCGCCGACGACGTACGACTCTCCCGCGAGCGCGCCGTCCAGCGACGGAACCCCGTAAAATCCAAGCGCGCCGGTGACCGGCAACATCGCCTGCTGCGCGCCGCCCGGGAAAATCGCGAAGCCTTGCGCGCCGAGGCTCACGGCGACCTGCATCGCGAGCCTGTCGGGCCCGCGCAGACCAGGCGGAGGCGGACTGGCCGACAAAAGCAGGCGGTGATCGAGGAGCGTCTCCATGCGGATGTCGGCGCCGACGGTCTTCGCCTGGGGCTGGACGTTCACGCCGCGCACGACGCCCATCGCGTAGGGCACGAAGCGCGGCGGCGTCACGCTGCGATCCTCGATGCCGGCGAGCGCGTAGAGCGTCTGATTTCCTGGGTAGGCCGCGATCGAGTAGGCGTATCCATGCGCGCCCGCCGACGCGGGGGTCACCGCCGACCCCGCGAACGGCAAGCTCCAGGTTTGGAGCGGCGAACCTGCGCTCCCGATGACGTATGCAGCTTGCCGCTCCGTCGGGCGCGTGAGCGCCGGCACGTTCGTCCACGACGCGCGTCCGAGCTCGATGCCGCCTGGCCACACGAGCTCGCCGTCAATCTCGCCGCCGTTGATGCCCCCGCGCCCGCCGGTGCTCGGCGGATCGCCCGTGCCGCACGACGGATCGAGCACGGGGTCCATGTAGACGGTCACTGTGTCGACCGGCACGTCCACGAACGTGATCGGCGAGTGGCACTTTGCCGCGACCGTGACGGTCACCTTCCCCTGGAGCGAGGGATCGGAGAGGAGCGCGACGCCGGCGTCGTTCGTCATGCCGCGCACGGCGGTCGCGAGGACGTCGCCTGCGATGACGCGCGCCTGAACGAGCGGCGTGCCCACCCACGCATCGTACGCGAGGACATGCAGGGTCCCGGAGAGCGCGCCGCCCGCGAGGCCGCCGCGGTAGCCGTCGGGAGAGTCGCTGTAGGTGAACGCGTCGCGCGCCTGGAGGATCGCCCCGCTCGCGCTGGTGACGGTGACGTCGCGCGTGCCAGGGGCCCCGGCCGGCGTCGTGCACTGCAGATGCGTCGCGTCGATCACGGTGACGCTGCCGCAGGGCGCGCCGCCGATGGCGACCGTGACGCCGTCCGCCCACGACGTGCCTCGCCCCTCGAGCGCGACGCGCGTTCCGCCGGTGGTCCCTCCGGCGTCAGGGACCACGACGAACGCGTCGTAGGTGAACCCGCCGCGTAGCGTCCGCTCCTGCGCCGAGAGATCGTCCCGCACCCTCACGTCGACCGGCCCAGGCGCTCCCGGCGGCGTCTGGATCGCCGCGCGCGCCGGATCGCTCGCAAAAATGGCGGACGGATCGAGCTCGCTCGCACCGATCCACACGCGCAGCTTCGACGAGAACCCGCGCCCCGAGATCTGCGTGCGGGTACCTCCCGTCCACGGTCCGTGCGAAGGAACGAGCCCATCGATGCCGAACGGATCGCCGAGATCGACGTCCTGCTTCGACGCGCCCGCGTCGTCTCCTAGCGACGGACCTCCTGGCGGTCCCGCGTCGGGACGATCCAAGTACGACGGACCGGAGCCCGGCAAGCACGCACCGATCGCGCCGATCACGAATGCCGCGCCGAGTGGAGCGATCGCGGCGAGCCAACGGCGCATCGGAGAAGCGTACGGAGCCGCCGCGCCTGGCGCAACGTGCGTCCGCTCCAGGTAGCTCACGCAGTCGGTACGAGGCCGCGCAATAGCTCCAGCGCGACGGTCTTGCGATGGTGATCGGCCGGGCCCACGCACGCAGGGCAGCCGCCGTTGCACCGGCACGTCTCGATGAGGCGAAGCGCGCGCGCGAGGAGGACGTCGCGCTGCTCGTAGATGCGCTCGGAGAGGCCGGTGCCGCCGGGCACGTGCTCGTAGAGGAAGAGGGTGGGGGAGTACCCGGGCTTGGGCCCGCCGCGCATCTTCTTGGGGGCGCCCGGGAGCGGCGCGCCGTCCTCGTCGACGTCGGCGTCGCCGAGCGTGGTGCCGATATCCCGCGGATCGCACATGAGCGCCAGCGTGGACACCGTCTCGAGCGCCACCCCGATGCCGCGCAACGCGTCGATCGCTGCCGCGCGCCCCGCCGGGATCTGCGCGCACGTCCGCTCCGGGACCGTGAGCCAGAACGCGAGCGTGTGCATCTGCATCTCCGGCAGGTGCACGTCCCCGTAGCCGGCGTTCTCGTGCGTGTGGAACTTGATCTTCTTGTAGCCGACGACCTTCTCGACGAGCGACACCTCACCCCAACCGGACGACCAGTCGCGCGCCGCGATCGCGGGACCCGTCGCGGTCTCTTCCAGCACTGCGATCTGCGTGTAGGTCATCGCGTCGGTGTAGTAGTCGGGCGCGACCTTGCGGACGAACGCCTTGTGGTTCTCGTGGTCGAACTTCTCGACCTGGAAGCACTCGCCGTCGTGCTGGTAGATGGCTTGCTCGTGCACCATCGTGTGCGCGCCGCGCCAGTCGATCTCGGCGAGGACCTTGTGGGCGCCCGCCGCGTAGGCCAGCGTCCTGTCCTCGGCCGACACGTCGACGATGACGACGTTGTCCCATCCGACGCTGCGGAGCGACACGTTGTTGGCGGGGTAGGCGTCGGCCGCCCAGTGGAACGTGCCGCCCGCCTCGTGAAGCACTTTGTGGTGCGCGAGGAAACCGAGCGCGTCGGCGGTGTCCTCGGCGGGCAGCACGCCGAACGTCTCGCCGCGCTTGAACGGCAGCTCGAACGCCGCGCATTTCAGGTGCTGGATGAGGATCTCGGCGTTCTCGGGATCGATGCGCGCCTCTTCCACCGGCGCGCCGAGGAGGTACTTGGGCTCGCGCGCGAGGTACTGGTCGAGCGGCGCGCTCGAGGTGACGAGGACACAGATGCTCGTGTGCCCGCGACGCCCCGCGCGTCCGAAGCGCTGCCACGTGCCCGCGACGCTGCCCGGGTAGCCGGCGCAGATGACCGCGTCGAGCTCGCCGATGTCGATGCCGAGCTCGAGCGCGTTGGTCGCGATGACGCACAGAATCTCGCCCGCGCGCAGGCGCCGCTCGATGTCGCGCCGCGTCTCGGGCAAGTAGCCGCCGCGGTAGCCCATGATGCGCGAGGGGTCGACGTCCTTGGCGACCTTCTCGCGCAGGTAGCGGAGCATCATCTCCACGTTGTTGCGCGAGTGGCCGAAGATGATCGTCGGCACCTGCGCGCGCACCAGATCGGCGGCGAGCATGACCGACTGCTTCACGTAGCTCGCGCGGATGCCGAGCTCGGCGTTGACGACGGGCGGGTTGAACAAGAAGAAGCGGCGCTCTCCGCGGGGCGCGCCGCTCTCGTTCACGAGATCGACCTCGCTCTCCTTCATGCCGAAGAGGCGCGCGGCGTGCTCGCGCGGGTTGCCGATCGTCGCGGTGGCGCCGATGAAGATCGGATCCGAGCCGTGGAAGCGCGCGATGCGCTGGAGCCTCCGCAGCACGTTGGCGACGTGCGAGCCGAAGACGCCCTTGTACATGTGCATCTCGTCGACGACGACGTAGCGGAGGTGCTGCATCGTGCGCGCCCAGCTCGTGTGGTGCGGGAGGATGCCGGTGTGGAGCATGTCCGGGTTCGTCAGGACGATGCCGCTCTTCTCGCGCGCGGCGCGTCGCGCGTCGCCGGGTGTGTCGCCGTCGTAGACAACAGCGCCGCCGAGCGGGCGACCGCACGCGGCCATCATCTGCCGCACGGAGTTCTCCTGATCGCGCGACAGCGCCTTCGTCGGGAAGAGGTAGATGGCGCGCGCGTCCGGGTCTTCCAGGAGGGCCTGGAGGACGGGCAGGTGGAAGCACAGGCTCTTGCCGCTCGCCGTGGGGGTCGCGACGCAGAAGCTCCGCCCGCGCTGCGCCGCCTCGAAGGCCAGCGCCTGATGCGTGTAGAGCTCACGTATTCCGCGCGCCTCGAGGGCGCCCGCCAGCTCCTTCGCCATTCCGGAAGGGAAGGGGACGCTGTTCGCCGTCGCGCCCGCGAGCAGCTCGTCCGCCGTGAAGCACGGCCGCACGTAGTTGCTGTCGATCCAGCGCGACAGGACCGGATCGATGCCCTTCTCGGTGGCCCAGGGGCTTTTCGTGCGCGCGGCGGTCATCCCGATACCTAAACAGATGTTCCGTGTCTGGGCAACATCTGGTCACCTCGCTCGGTATCCGGTAGAGAAGCGTGGCTTCGTAGCGAAAAGATGGATTCCGAGACGCAAAACCAAGAGGCCTCTCCGACGGAAACCGCGACCCCGCCCGAGGAGGTCGCTCCGAAGGAGGCCCCTCCCGCGGAGGTCCCTGCCGAGCCGGTTGCCCCGCCTGCGCCGGCCGAGCCAGAGCGCCTCGCCCCCGACGCGGAGCGCCTTGGCCCCTGCGTCGGCGCGGCGCGGTCGATCCCGGATCCGGACGGACCGGGCCGCCCGTCGCCCCTCTTCCTCGCCGTCATTTCCGTCGTGACGCTGGCGAGCGACATCGGCTCGAAGCTGTGGGCGGAGAAGCGCCTCGACGCATATCCGGGCGTCGTCACCGTCTGGGAGAACCACCTCTCGTTCGTCCTCGCGAAGAACCGCGGCGGCGCGTGGGGGCTTCTCCAGGGGACGAACGAGAACGTGCGCCGTCCGTTCTTCCTGCTCGTGAGCGCGGCGGCGATCGCGTTCATCGTGACGCTCTACCGCCGCCTCCAGCCGCGCCAGCGCGCGCTGAAGTGGGGCCTCCCGCTCGTCCTCGGCGGCGCGCTCGGCAACGTGTTCGATCGCATCCGGTACGGGCACGTCATCGACTTCATCGACTTTCGCGCCGACTGGCTGAAGAACGCGAACGAGTTCGTCGCGAAGTACGCCAAAGACCACGTCGTGACCGATCACTGGCCGACGTTCAACGTCGCGGACATCGCGATCTGCGTGGGCGTCGGGCTCATGGCGGTCGACATGTTCAGCGCGAAGCGTCGGACGCCGCACGCCGCCACGCAGCTGGAGCCGGTCACCGAACCCGCGACCGACGCTACGACCGACACCGCGACCACGACCGACACCGCGACCGACACCGCGACCACGACCACGACGGCGACCGAGCCCGCGACGGCGACCGAGCCCGCGACGGCGACCACGACCACGACGGCGACCGAGCCCGCGACGGCGACGACCGAGACGAAACCCGCGGATTGATGCCTGCGCGATGAGGCCCGAGCTCTTTCGCCTCTTCGACATCGGCTTCCCCGCGTACTTCGTCCTCCTTCTGTCGGGCTTCCTCTTCGCGACGGCGCTCGGTGTTTTGTGGGCGCGGCGCATCGGGCAGAACCCCGACGTCATCGTCGATCTCGGCCTCGCGATGCTCCTCGCCGGTGTCGCGGGTGGCCGCATCCTCCACGTGCTCGCCGACGGCTACTTCTGGGACTACGTGCACCTCTGCACCGATCCCTCGAAGGTCGATCTCCCGATCGGCGAGACCGAATGCATCAAGCGCGTCGAGGGCGTGTGGGACGCCGCGCGGGCGGTCTGTCATCCGCAGCAAGACTGCCTCGGCTGGGCGAAGTTCTGGGCCGGCGGCCTCACGTATTACGGCGGCTTCCTCGGCTCGTCGGCGGCGGCGTGGTTTCTCCTGAAACGCGACAAGTTCCCGTTCTGGAAGGCTGCGGACATGGCCGGCTTCGCGGTGCCGATGGGCCTCGCGTTCGGGCGAATGGGCTGCCTCCTCGCGGGATGCTGCTTCGGCGCGGAGTCGAGCGTCCCGTGGGCGATGTCGTTCCCGCCGCGCAGCGCCGCGAGCGAGGCGCAATGGAAGGTGCACTCCCTGCCCTCGATGGGCATGTGGAGCCATCCCGTGCATCCTACACAGGTCTACGAGTCGGCCGCGTCGCTCCTCATCTGCGCGGTGTGCCTCCTCGTCGTGCTCCCGCGCAAGCGCTACGACGGCCAGGTCTTCGCCGCGTTCCTGGCGCTCTATGCGGTCGCGCGCTTCCTGCTCGAGTTCCTCCGCCGCGACGATCGCGGAGAAATGGTCGGACTGTCGACGTCGCAGCTGATCGGGGTCGGGCTCGTCGCGGTGGCGATCGCGATCCACAGGATCCGCCGGCGTCCCTCGACGCCGACGATGGCCGAGGGGTAGGCTCCGGCCGGAGGTCACAGTGAGCGCCATCATCCTCGACGGAAAATCGCTCGCGGAGTCCGTCCGCGCAGAAGTACGCGTGGGCGTCGATGCCTTCCGCGCGAAGCATGGCCGTGTCCCCGGGCTCGACGTCGTCCTCGTCGGCGAAGATCCGGCGAGCCAGGTCTACACGCGCAACAAGGAGAAGGCCTCGAACGAGGTCGGCATGCGCGGCCGCCTCCACCGCCTCGGCGTCGACGTGAGCGAGGCGACGGTCCTGGCGCTCGTCGCCGAGCTGAACGCCGATCCGCACGTCGACGGGATCCTCGTCCAGCTCCCGCTCCCGAAGCAGATCATCGAGCAGAAGATCCTCGATCTCATCTTCGCGGACAAAGACGTCGACGGCTTCCACCCCGTCAACGCAGGCCTCCTCGCCACCGGCCGCCCCGGCCTCGTCCCGTGCACACCGCTTGGCTGCATGCGTCTCCTCGAGCTTTCCGGACAGGACCTCAAGGGCGCGCGCGCGGTCGTCGTCGGCCGCAGCAACATCGTCGGCAAGCCCATCGCGCAGCTCCTCCTCGCGCAGCACGCGACCGTGACCATCGCGCACTCGCGCACCCGCGACTTGCCCGCGGTGTGCCGCGAGGCGGACGTGCTCATCGCCGCCGTCGGAAAGCCCGAGATGATCCGCGGCGACTGGATCAAGCCCGGCGCCGTGGTGATCGACGTCGGGATCAACCGCGTCGACAACGGCAAGGGGGACGGCAAGACGCGCCTGGTCGGCGACGTCGCGTTCGACGAGGCGAAGGAGCGCGCGCGCGCGATCTCCCCGGTGCCCGGCGGCGTAGGCCCCATGACGATCGCGTGTTTATTGCAGAATACACTCACCGCGGCGGGCCGCCGCGCCGCGAAAGGCTGAAGCCGATGCGCATCCTCCACACGATGATCCGGGTCGCCGATCTCGCGAAGTCGAAGACGTTCTACTGCGAGTGCCTCGGCATGAAGCTGCTGCGCGAGAAGGAATACCCGGACGGAAAGTTCACGCTCGCCTTCCTCGGCTTCGGCTCGGAGGACGACACGGCCGTCATCGAGCTCACCCACAACTGGGGCAAGACCGACTACGTCGTCGGCGACTCGTGGGGGCACGTCGCCATCGGCGCGGCCGATATCTCCGCGGCGGTCGAGCGCGTGCGCGCGGCGGGCGGGAAGGTGACGCGCGAGCCAGGGCCGATGAAGCACGGCAGCACCGTCATCGCGTTCGTCGAGGACCCCGACGGCCACAAGATCGAGCTCATCGAGCGAGCCTGAGGAGGACGAGTCATGGGCCACGACACGAGCGAGCCGCGCGCGACGTTCACCAGCATGGAGCAGTCCACGCAAGCGGACTGGATGAAGATCGGCGCGCAGTTCGTGGCATTCGCGCAGGGCATCTCCGGCCGCGTCCTCGCCCACTTGAAGCTCCTCGACGGCGACTACGGCGGCTTGCCGGTGGATCGCCTGACGCACTGCCTCCAGACCGCGACGCTCGCCCACCGCGACGGGCGCGACGAGGAGTACGTGGTCTGCGCGCTCCTCCATGACATCGGTGACACCCTCGGCACGTACAATCACCCGGACATCGCCGCTGCGATCCTGAAGCCGTTCGTCTCGGAGGAGAACCTCTTCATGGTGGAGAGGCACGGCATTTTTCAGGGCTATTACTTCTTTCACCACCTCGGCATGAACCGCGACATGCGGGACATGTTCAAAGATCACCCGCACTACGCCCGCGCCGAGGAGTTCTGCGCGAAGTACGACGGCCCCGCCTTCGACGCGAAGCGGGAAACGTTGCCCTTGTCGTTCTTCGAACCGATGGTGCAGCGGCTCTTCGCGCAGCCGAAAAACTCGATCTACAAGGTGGCCCTCCCGTCGAAGTGAAGGTCAGCTTCTTGCATCGGGGACGCCCATGAAGCGAAGTGGCACAGCGTGGGGTCTCGTGAACGTCGGCGCTCTGGCCCTGGTCGCGGTGTCGGTATCGGCCAGTTGCGGCGGGCGCGCGGTCGAAATCGGCGCGGACGACGGAGGGACGAGCGCGCACGACGGGAGCATCCCGACTCCGACGCCGACGCCGACTCCGATTCCGATTCCGACGCCGACGCCGACTCCGAATCCGAATCCGAATCCGAAGCCGCCTCCGATTCCGCCTCCGCCTCCAACCGGCGACTGCGATGCCGGTGTCCAAGGGCAGGTGTGCACGCCCGCCTGCGCGGTCACGTACACCAAACAGTGGCGAGCGCCGCACCCCCACCAGAAGGACTGCACGCAGGCGAACATCGATCTGTTCGCGAAAGTCTGCCTCGGTACGCAGTCGGACGGGGGCGCGGCGTGCAAGGCGTTCACGAACTCAGTGGCCGGCAAAGCCTGCCAGGAGTGCATCCTTCCGAGCAACGGCCCCGCGCTCGGCGCCATCATCGCGACGGGTGGCTTCATCGTTCCGAACCTCGCCGGCTGCATCGCCATCGAGCAGGGCACCATCGCCGACGGCGCCGGTTGCGCGAGCGCGAGCTTGTACCTGACGGAGTGCCGCGCCGTCGCGTGTGGCGCATGCGCGAAGGATCCGAACACCACCGCCGACATGATCAACGCCTGCGACAACGCGGCCGATCAGAGCGCGTGCGCGCCGGAGGTGGCGGCGGCGAAATGCATCGATACGCTGCCGGCCCCCGCGTCTCAGTGCATCACCGCCGCGGGCGATTTTGCGTCGGCCTACGCCGCGATCGCGCCGGTCTTCTGCCTCGCGAATTGAGCGCGTGCAGGAGCGTCAGGAGCGTCAGGCGAGCAGCTTGTCGAGCAGCCGGTCGAGCGCGTCGAGATCCGCGTAGGGGATCGCGATCTCGCCCTGATTGCCGCGGTCTCGGACCTCGACCTTCGTGCCGAGCGCGCGCGACAGCTTCACCTCGAGATCGCGGATGCTCGTGCTCTTCTCGGCGCCGTTGCCCTTCGACTTGCCCTTGGCCTTCGCGCCGCGGACCAGAGCTTCGGTCGCGCGCACGCTGAGGCGGCCGCGCATGACCTTCTCGGCGAGGTGCTCGATCTTGTCGGGATCGGCGCCGAGCAGCGCGCGCGCGTGACCCTCGGTCAGCTCGCCGCTCACGATCTTCGAGCGCACCATCGCCGGCAATTTCAAGAGCCGGAGGCTGTTGGTGATCGTCGTGCGATCTTTGCCGAGGCGCGCGGCGAGCGTCTCCTGCGTGTACGCGTGCTCCTTCACGAGGCGATCGAGCGCCTCGGCGAGCTCCACCGGGTTCAAGTCCTCGCGCTGCACGTTCTCGATCAGCGCGAGCTCGAACGCGGTGCGCGGCGTGACGTCTTTGACGACGACGAGCACCTCGCGAAGGCCCGCCTTCTGCGACGCGCGCCAGCGACGCTCGCCGGCGATGATCTCGAACTTGCCTTCGCCGACGCTCTTGTCGGTGCTGCGCCGCACGACGATCGGCTCGAGGAGCCCGTGCTCCTTGATCGACTGCGCGAGCTCTTCGAGGGCCTGCGCGTCGAAGTGCTGCCGCGGCTGGCCCTTCTGCGGGACGATCTTGTCGAGCGGGCACACGAACACGCTCTTGTCGCCGTACGTCGCGCTCGGGACGGACGCGCTCGGGAGGAGGGCATCGAGCCCGCGGCCCAGCGCGCGCTTCTTCGTCGGATCCGGGTTCACCATGCGGTTCATCATGCGGCGCCTCCCGCATGCTCCAGAAGCATCTCGCGCGCAAGAGACAGGTAGCCCTGCGCGCCCTTGCTCTGCACGTCGTAGAGAATGACGGGCTTGCCGTGGCTCGGCGCTTCGCTGAGGCGCACGTTGCGGGGGATGACCGACTCGAAGACGTGGAAGTGTTTCTTGACCTCGTCGGCCACCTGGTGCGCCAGGTTGTTCCGCGGATCGAACATCGTCAGCACGATCCCCTCGACCTCGAGGTCGGGGTTGTACCCGTTCTTCACGCGATCGATCGTGGCCATGAGGTGCGTCAGGCCTTCGAGCGCGTAGTACTCGCACTGCAGCGGCACCAGCACGCACTTGCTCGCCGTGAGCGCGTTCACCGTGAGCAGGCCGAGCGACGGCGGGCAGTCGATGAACACGTAGTCGAACCGATCCTTCTCGAGCAGCGCAGCGAGCGCGCTCTTGAGGCGCGTCGCGCGATCGGCCTCGTCGACCAGCTCGAGCTCGGCGGCGACGAGATCCTGCGTGGCCGGAGCGACGAGGAGGCCCGGCACCTCGGTCTCTACGAGCACGTCGGCCAGCGTCGCGCGCCCGATGAGCACGTCGTACACGCTGCGTTCGCGCGTCCCTTGCCGAACGCCCACGCCGCTCGACGCGTTTCCCTGCGGGTCCATGTCGAGGAGCAGCGTCCTCTTCTCTGCCGCCGCCACGCTCGCCGCGAGGTTCACGGCGGTCGTCGTCTTCCCGACGCCCCCCTTCTGGTTCACCACGCAGATGACGCGCGGCGTTCCGTCGTGAGGCTTCGACCGCCCGTTCGCTCTAGGCCGCGCCATGAGCCCGTGTGATTACCACGTACGCGCCGACATTCCCACGGCCGGCGGCAAGTCCTGCCGGCTGCTCACCCGCGCCGGCCACGACCGACGTTACTGCTTCTGGTTCTTGTCTCCGCTCTTCGGGTAGAGCGCCTGGCACGCCGCGCGGCGCTCCTGGTCGATCGTCGCCTCGGGGAGGCTCGGCGGCGTCATGAACGGCGGGTTCTCGAAGTCGAAGAAGTCGTACATCGGGTCGGCGTTCGCGTCGCGCGCCGTGAGGGCCGGCATCTTGAACTTCGCTTCGATGAAGCGCGTGATGCTCGTGTGGTCGAACGTCTTGTGCGAGACGTAGCCTTTCTTCGCGAACGGCGAGACCACCGTGACCGGCACGCGGAAGCCGAGCTGGTTGAATCCGGCGCTGGGGCTCGCCGCTTCGAAGGCCTTGTCCTCGTCGGTCTCGAACTCGGGCGCGATGCCATCGGGCGCGCACGCGGAGGGCGGCGCGACGTGGTCGTAGATGCCGCCGTTCTCGTCGTACGTGATGAAGAGCGCCGACTGCTTCCACTGCGGGCTCTTGAACATCGCGTGGACGATGTCGCTCGAGAACTTCTGCCCGTTCTGGATGTCGCCCGGCGGGTGCTCGTCGTTGCCGTCCACGTCCTCGTGGATGTTCGCGTCGATGAACGAGACCTCGGGCAACGTCCCGTTGCGGGCGCGCTCGTAGAAGTCGTCCATCCCGTGGACCTTGCCGGCCATCAGGAAGCGCCAGAAGATGTTCCCGGTGGGCAGGAAGGTCCCGAGGCGCGGCGCCGGGAGCGTGCCGTCGACGAAGATCTCCCAGTCGACCTTGCGGCGCTGCAGCTCGTGGAAGATGACCGTGTCGTGGGCCGGAAATTCCAGGCCCTTCAGGTCGGGGCGCGTGTTCGTCGTCTTGCCGCGGCTCGTCGCGGCGTAGAGGTAGTCGCGGTTCGGCCACGTCGGACCCATCACCGACGAGAAGTAGTGGTCGCCGATCGCGAACGTGTTTGCGAGGGCATAGTAGAAGGGGATGTCGCGCTCGTCGTACCACCAGAGCGCGCGCTCACCGTTGATGAGCGTCTTGTCCACGGTCGGCTGGCCCTCTTCGATGAAGAGCTGGTTGGCCTGGTAAAAGCCGTCGTTCTTGCCGCCGTTGAACTCTTGGTGAGCGCCGTACCACTCGTGGTTGGTGTCGGAGAGGCAGAGGTCCTTCGCGTGCTGGAACGCGTGCTGCTCGCCGTCGGGCGACTGGGTGCTTTGGGGGTTCGACGCCGAGTCCGGCGCTGACTCGATGTCGTCGCGGCCAGCGAACTTCGCGAGGTGACCGAAGTACGAGTCGAACGAGCGGTTCTCCTGCATCAAGACGACGATGTTCTTGATCGGGATGTCGCGATCGACGGGGATCTCTTTGCCGAGCGTCGCCGCCGGCATCGCGCCCTTCTTGAACTTGCAGGCCTGGCGCGCCTGCTCGGCGGCGCTCTCGCTCGCGGGGCGCACGACGGGCGCGTCCCACTCGGGCGGCGCCTTGGCCTCCTGGAGATCCGCCTCGGACGCATCCGTAGAGGCGGGCGCTGCGCTGCAACCTGCGAAGGCTGCGAGTGAGGTCGCGACGAGTGCGGTTCCGAACGTTCGCAAGATCATGGGGGGCCCCCGGTGGTGTAAGAGCGTGTCCCACATTGTATTGCAAGAGCCTCACCAGGGCGTTCGGCCTCGCGGTTCGCGTGGTTCTCGACACTTCGCCGTGCTCGCGGTGGACGCACTGGATCGCCGAGGACTCGGGCGGCGCTGCAAAGATCCATCGCGATGCGACTCCCTATTCCCGAAAATCCACCACGCTTTTTTGGTTGTGCTCGCACCAAGTAGTATGGTGTCGGCAGATGTAGGACAACACGATGCGAACGAACCTGGCCACCGCACTCCTCGATGACGACTCCCCGACGACAGCCCGCGTGATGCGCGCGTACTGGCTGGCACCGAGGACGTCCCGCCCGGCCACGATCATCGCGCTCACCTCCTCGTCCACGACGCCGTCCCACGACCTTTCTTCGCGGAGGACTTTCAGCCCATGAGCGTGCCGAAGAATTACCGGAGCATCGAAGAGTTCGAGCGTGAAGAGCTCCGCCCGCAGTTCAAGGTCGGGTTCTCCCTCGACGACCTCATCCAGGAGACCATCTTCGAAGGCAGCGACATGCTCTTCGACGACACCATCGACGAGTACGATCCCGCCGAAGAGGACGACGACGACGACGATTGAGTTTGCCCGTGTTGACTTAGCTTCCGCGTTCCTCCCGGAACACCCCGCGCCCCGGACCACGCCTCGGTTCCGGGGCGCACTTTTTTGTGCGTCATTGGGCGGTTGAACGGCCCGAGATGCTTGCGGTCCTGGACCCGTGGGATATGTTCCCGCTCCCCATGCAAGTCACAGTCTCGCGCATTTCCCCCGTCATGATGGAGCTGTCCGTCGAAGTGCCCGCCGACCAGGTTCGGGCGGAGGTCGACAAGGCGTACTTGAACCTCGCGCGCAAGGCGCACGTGAAGGGCTTCCGTCCTGGCAAGGCGCCGCGCAGTGTGCTCTCGCACCTGTTCGGACCGCAGGTCGCGAACGACGTCGCGAACGCGATCGTCAACGACACGCTCCCGAAGGTCCTCACCGAGAAGAACGTCACGCCGGTGAGCCAGCCGAACGTCGAGGCCGGCAAGCTCGCGCCGACCGACGCGTTCTCGTACAAGGCGCGCTTCGAGGTCCAGCCGGACATCGAGGACGTCAAATACGAGAACTTCGAGCTGTCGCGTCCGCCGTCCGCGGTGACCGACGCGATGGTCGACGAGCAGCTCGAGGGGCTGCGTCTTCGTCACGCCTCGCTGAAGGCGCCGGAGCCCGCGCGCCCGAGCAAGGCGGGAGACGTCGTCACGATCGACTTCACGCTCTCGATCGACGGGACCGAGGTGAAGGACGGCGGAGGGCAGGGCGTTCAGCTCGAGCTCGGCGCCGGTCAGGCGCTACCCGAGCTCGACGCCGCGCTCACCGGCCACGGCGCCGGCGAGACGGTGAACGCCGAGTCGAAGTTCCCGGACGCGCACCCGCGCGACGACTTCAAGGGCAAGACCGGCATCTTCAAGGTGACGATCACCGATCTGAAGGAGAAGGTCCTCCCCGCCGCCGACGACGAGTTCGCCAAGGACGTGGGTCAGTTCCAGACGATGGTCGAGCTCCGCGCCGACGTGCACACGAAGCTCGAGAAGATGATGAAGGACCGCGCCGAGACCGCGCTGGCCGAGCAGATCGTCCAGAAGCTCAACGAGCAGAATCCCTGCGAGGTCCCCCCTTCATTGGTCGAGCAGCAGTGCCGCATGATGGAGCAGGAGATCGTAATGCAGGCGCGTCGGATGGGTCAGCGGATCACGCAGGAGCAGGCGCACTCGCTCCACGACCGCGTGCACGCCGACGCCGAAAAGAAGGTCCGCGCAGGCCTCCTCATGGCGGCGATCGCCCGCAAGCAAGAGTTCAAGGTCACCGACGAGGACATGGAGAAGGGCCTTGCTGAGCTCGCCGAGGAGACCGGCAAGAACGTCGCGAAGCTCCGCGCCGAGTACCGCGAGAAGTCGAAGCGCGACATCCTCATCGGCATGATCCTTGAGGACAAGATCCTCGATTTCATCGAAGGCAAGTCGAAGATCGTCGACGCTCCGATCGATCCCCCCCTGGACGCCGAGGGCTCGAAGACCGAAAGTAAGGACGCATCCTCGACCCAAGCGCCCCCATCCCCCGACGCCGAAAAGAAGACCAAGAAGTCCAAGAAGGACGGCTGAGCCCCATGACCAAGCGCACCGCGAGCCGAAGGTTCCCCGAAAATCGCACCCAGGCGATCGAGACCCTCGAGCGTACGAAAGACTTCATCCCGTACCCGACCGTCGTCGAGACGACCCACCGCGGCGAGCGCAACTGGGACATCTTCAGCCGCTTGCTGAAGGACCGCATCGTCTTCCTCGGCACCGAGGTGAACGACGACGTAGCGAACATCATCATCGCCCAATTTCTCTTTTTGGAGAGCGAGGATCCCGACAAGGAGATCATGCTCTACATCAACAGCCCCGGCGGTGTGGTGACGAGCGGGCTCGCGATCTTCGACACGATGGAATACGTGCGTTGCCCGGTGTCGACGACCTGCCTCGGCATGGCGGCGTCGATGGGCGCGGTGCTCCTGGCCGCGGGCGCGAAGGGTCGACGAGGCTCGCTTCCGAACTCGCGCATCATGATCCACCAGCCGTCGGGCGGCGCCCGCGGTCAGGTGAGCGACATCGAAATCCAGGCCCGCGAGAGCCGCCACGCCAAAGATGTCCTCACCGACATCATCGTCGGCGCCACCGGCAAATCGCGCGAGCAGATCCTGAAGGACATCGATCGCGACTTCTACATGGGCGCGACGCAGGCAAAGGAGTACGGGCTCATCGACAACGTCCTCCTTCCGAAGAAGAAGAACGAAATCGCGGTGGTAAAAGACGCGCGCGACAAGGACAAGTAGTCCTACCTCCGCATACTTGCGGCATGTGGGGGCGGGGTCTAAGCTTTTCCCGAGTTAGGCCGCAGATAGATACAGACCAGGCAGAGCCAGCGGGAACGACGAGAGGATCAGGTCGAAGGCCGTGGAGCGAAGGCGAGACGATCATCAAAACGGCAACTTGAACTGCTCTTTCTGCGGAAAATCGCAGAAGGAGGTCAAGAAGCTCATTGCCGGCCCCACCGTCTACATCTGCGACGAGTGCATCGGTCTCTGCAACGACATCATCGCGGAAGAGGTCGAGAAGGACGAGCCGTACGCCGGCTCGACCCCGATCCCCAAGCCCAGCGAGATCAAGACGATCCTCGATGACTACGTCATCGGCCAGGAGCGCGCGAAGAAGATCCTCGCGGTGGCCGTCCACAATCACTACAAGCGCATCGACTCGCGCATCGCCGCCGAAGAGGTCGAGCTCGCCAAGTCGAACATCCTTCTCCTCGGCCCGACCGGGTCCGGCAAGACGCTCCTCGCGCAGACGCTCGCGAAGATCCTCAGCGTGCCGTTCGCGATCGCGGACGCGACGACGCTCACCGAGGCCGGCTACGTCGGCGAGGACGTCGAGAACATCATCGTCCAGCTCCTCCAGAACGCCGACCACGACGTCGAGCGCGCCCAGCGCGGCATCGTCTACATCGACGAGATCGACAAGATTTCGAGGAAGAGCGACAACCCCAGCATCACCCGCGACGTGTCCGGCGAGGGCGTGCAGCAGGCCCTCCTCAAGATCATCGAGGGCACCGTCGCCAACGTCCCGCCGAAGGGCGGCCGCAAGCACCCGCAGCAGGATTTCCTCCAGGTCGACACGACCAACATCCTCTTCATCTGCGGCGGCGCCTTCGTGGGTCTCGAGCAGATCGTCCAGCGCCGCATCGGCCAGAGCACGCTCGGCTTCGGGGCGGACATCAAGAGCAAGAAGGACTTCAAGCTCGGCGAGCTGCTCTCGCAGGTTCAGCCGGAGGATCTCCTCAAGTTCGGCCTCATCCCCGAGTTCATCGGCCGCTTGCCGGTGCTGGCGACGCTGCACGAGCTGAACGAGGACGCGCTCATCGACATCCTCACGAAGCCGAAGAACTCGCTCGTGAAGCAGTTCCAGAAGCTCTTCGAGATGGACGGCGTGAAGCTGAAGTTCACGAAGGGCGCGCTCCAGGCGGTCGCGAAGGAAGCGCTGTCTCGCAATAGTGGCGCCCGCGGCCTCCGCGCCATCCTCGAGCACGCGATGCTCGACATCATGTACGACATCCCGTCGCGTTCGGGCGGCATCAAAGAGGTCGTGATCAACGAGGACGTGATCACGAAACGCGAGCCGCCGCTCATCGTTTACCAGAAGGAAGCGGAGCTGGCCTAGACGTCGTGCCGCGCCTGAGGTTAGGGCGCGGCATCTTTGTTTGGTGGGCCCTGCGGGCCCCTCATCGCGCAGGAGCGCGCTGAGCCTCCCCGCGTCGCCTTTCGGCGAAGTCGTGCGTTGCACGACGAGCGGCCCCGAGCGTTTGTGGGGTTTGTGGGGAGGTCGTTGGTTAGCCGCAGAGGCCGGTGCAGGTGGTCGAGTAGCGCAGGCAGGAGAGCGCGACGGGGGACGCGAAGACCGGCGACCACGCGCCGGCGGCGAGATCGAGCGACCACGCGTCGGCGAGATCTCCGCAGTCCGATTTTCCGCCGTGGACGATGAAGCCATGGCCGTCGGCGCGCACGCCCGTCGCGAACGACTCGCGTCTCTCGGGTGAGGCCTTGTCGATCACCGTGAAATCCGGGGGAAACGTGCACGCGCCGCTGCCGGCCTTGTTGAACGTGTCGCCGAGCGGGAGGTTGGTCCATGTGGGGGACGCCGTCGTCGGATCGATCGTCCACACGTCGTTCTGGTTGCCGGTGTTGCCGTCGTCGTGGCCGCCGAAGACGACGAGCTGCTTCTTCACGGTGTCCCACGTCATGGTGTGGAGGATGCGCGACGGGGGCAGGCCACCGGTCGGCGTGATCTGACGCCACGTCTCGGCGGCGAGATCGAGCGCCCACAGATCGGCGAGGAAGGGGCCGGTGAACGCGTTCGCGTCGCCGCCGGAGTACGCGTAAAGCGTGCCGCGCGCGTCGTCGATCGCGACGGCGTGGAAGAGGCGCGCCTTGGGCCTTGGGGAGACCGTCGCCGCGACCTGGTGCCACGCATGCGTGGTGAGATCGAGGGCCCACGTGTCGTCGAGCGGGGTGAAGGCGAGGCCCGAGACGCTGGAGCTGCCGCCGAAGACGTAGAGCGTGCGCTTCGTGTCGGAGAGGGCGATGGCGGTGTTGGAGCGCGGGGGCGGCGCCGTGCCGGTCGTCGCGATCTGCGACCACGCGCGTCCCGCGAAGTCGAAGGACCACACGTCGGAGAAGAGCGTGTAGTCGCCGCTCGCGCCCGCGCGCGTTCGCCCGCCAAAGAGGAGCGCGCGGCCGCCGGTGGGGTCGGTCACCATCGCGTGGCGGGCACGCGCTTGGGGGCCGGCGCCGGGGACGCTCTGGAACGTCCCGCATTTGGTGTCGAGGAGCCAGGTGTCGCCGACGTGCGTGTGGCTCGGGATACCGCCGCAGGGCGCGACCGCGGTGTCACCGCCGAAGAGGATCATCGTGGCGCCGTCGGGCGAGAGGGCGCCGGCGTGATCGCCGCGCGGATCGGGGGTGGCGCCACCGGGAGCGCACCCGGCGCGACTTCCATCTGCGCCACCGTCACCGCCGCCGGGCGCGACTCCGCTGCTCGAGCTCGATCCGCACGCGCCCGTCGCGGCGAGGGTGAGCGTCCACGTCAGGCCTATGAGCGTGCGTCGCATCCCGTGATTTTGTCACGATTCGCAGCGCGGCGTCAGGGGCAAATGGTGGGGAGCGGCTGGCACGTCTCCACCGAGCCGCCGAAGTTGCATGCGTGCACAGTGCACGTACCACCCTGGCACTCCGCCTGGGTCTTGCACGCCTGCACACGTTCGCCGCCATTGCAGTCCTGCTGGCACGTCGCGACGATCGTGTTGTTGTTCGGTTCGAAGCAGCACCGGGCGGCGTGGATGCGTCCCCGTGATCGGGCGAGGCCGGCTCGTAGAAGAAGTCGCCCATCACGCCGAGACCGCAGCCCGAGGCGGAGAGCGCCAGCGCGAGCGTCACGGTGCGGAGCGCGAGGTGCATCACGTCATTTCTGGGTCTGGTTCGTCTGGCAGCCGAAGGCGACCGTCAACTTGCCGTTGCGGTCGGCCTGCGCGGTGGTGCAGGCGGCGCCGCAGAGCTCGACGCGCTGCGGGTGCGCGAGATCGTCGTAACGCCAGCCGTTGGGCGCTTTGCAGTCGGCGCTGTAGACCAAGGGCGTCTCCGCGCCGGCGCCGCTCGTGAAGCCGACGTTGACGCGGTTGGTGTCGAGCGTTTGGCCGGCGGGCGCCGCGGGGAGCGGGAAGTCGCATGAGAGCTGCACTTGCGAGCGGATCGACTCGAAGGCCTTCTGGAGCACTGATGTCGTCTCGGTGGGGTTGCTCACCGGAATCACGAAGGCCTTCCCCGTGCCGCCGGCTGCGGCGACGGCGTCGAGCTTCTGGAGCGAGGTTCCAACGCCGACGACATACGTAGGGATCGCCGGCGTCCCCTTGTACGCGTCGGCCGCCGCCGCCGCGACGTGGGCGACGTCGTTGTTCGCGCATCCGGGTGCGAAGGTCCCGTTGACCATGAGGCCCGGCTCGCCGTCGGTGACGAGGACCACGACCGTTTTCTCTTCGGGACGCGTCTGGCTGGTCTGTTGCGCGTACGCGATCGCCCCTTGGAGCGCAGGCAGGGTCGGCGTGCCGCCTTGTGGCATCGCGTGATCGAGCGCCGTCACGAGCGACTGGTTTTGCCCGAGCGACGTGAGCGCGACGAGCGGCGTCGCGTACGGGGCCGAGCACGTCGCGGTGATGTCGCCCGGCGCGGGGAAAAACTGGAGCGACGCGCTATACCCGCTCGACGCGGGATCGGCGAAGAACGCCTTCATGCCGGTGTTGACGGGGACCCACTTGAGCGCGGGATTCCCGCCCTCGGCCGGATCGCCCATGCTCCCGGACTTGTCGTACATGATGACCAGATTCACCGCCGGCAGCGACGCGTTCTTCATCGCGGTGACGCATGCCGCGTTCGTGCCGATCGGATCGGTGTTGAACGAGCCTTGGTCCCCCGAGGGTCCTGCCGGCGTGGCCCCGCTCGAGCCGTTGTTGCCGTCGTTGAAGACGGATCCGCTGCTTCCTCCGCACGCGACGAGAGCGGCGGCGATGCACGTGGCGACAACGGCGGAGCGGGGGGCGAACATGATCGATTCTCCTGGATGAGGGTTTCGGTTCAATACGGAGCGATGAGACCGTCAGTGCTTCGTGGTGTCGTAGACGAACGCCGGCAGGTCCTCTTCCTCGTGCTGCAGGCCGAGGAGCTGCGAGCCGTCGGAGCCGACGACGATCGTGTCGGTGCCCCACTCGTGGACGACGAAGCCCTTGCCCGGGTATTTCGGTCCGCGCGGATCGGCCGCGAGCGCCTTGGTCGCGACAGACTCGTGCTTCGTGTGGTTGGTCTCGATGACCTCGGCGAGGAGCGGCTGCGCGTAGGAGGGCTGACCGAGCAGGCCCATCGCACGGCGGAGGCGCGGCTCGGCGAAGCGGCCGAGGGTGGCGAAGTGATTGCGCGCCGCCGGAGCGGTCTGCGTGTTCGCGAGGCCACGGAGCGCCGCGGTGTCGGAGGCTTCGAGCTCGGGGGTGACGAGCTCGACGCGGATGACCATCACGCGCTTGTTCGACTCCGGCGCGGGCGTGACGTGGAGCGGGATCGACGCGTCGGTCCACGACTGCGGCGCGATGTAGAGGAGGCGCGGCCCGGGGGTCCGGAACCACTGGCGCTTCCAGGTGTTCACCATCGCGGTGGCCTCGTCGTCATAGAGGCCGTTCGCGTCGAGTGCGGTGCGCACGGCGCGGGCGAGCGCGTCGGCGTAGGTCTCCACGTCCTGCGCGCCGGCGAGCGACGGGATGTTCCCGCCGATCGCGCCCTTGGCCGCGATTCCGGCGGTCGCGCTGGTGAACGCGCCCTTGCTGCCGTCCTCGGCGACGTTCAGGAAGAAGACAGCGCCGATCTCGTCCGCGATCTGGTTCTGGAGGGCGACCTTGCCGCCATTCTGCGAGGTCACGCGCACCGGCAGCGAGAAGTTGCCGACGCCGCGGTAGAACAGGAACTTCTCGAGCTGCCCGTTGCCGGCCTTGACTGGGTTCGCGGCGACTTGGCGGGCGAACGACCACGTGAAGCGGTCGAGGCTCGCGGCCGGCACCTTGGCGTCGACGTTGGCGTCGCGTCCAAGGACGTCGAGCGTGCCCCAGTCGAGGAAGCCGTTGTTCGCGCCAACCTTGCCCATGATGTTGGAGCAGACCTTCGCGTTGGAGGTCGCGGCCGTCAGGTCTCGCTTGCCGACGAGCGGGTAGGAGTCGATCGTGCCCGGGTACCATTGCGTGAGGACACCGTCGGGGAACTCCACCGATGCGTGCACCTTGATGGGCTTGTCCGAATAGAAGTAGGTGACCGGCGTCTCCATCTTCACGCAGTCCCATTCGCCGTTCCTGGTCTGGACGAGGAGCTTGTCGCTCTCGCACGTCGGCGCGCCGGGGGGCGGGTTCGTCGTCGGGGGCGGCTTCACGCCACCGCCGCTCGAACCACCGCCGCCGCTGCTGCTGGCGCCGCCGCTGCTGCTGGCGCCGCTGCTGCCGCTGCTCCCGCCGCCGCCGCCGGGAACGCACGTCGGAACGGGCGCGTCGACGATCCGCGCGGGGACGAGCTTGGGGCTTCCCTTCGCGACGAGCACCGCGGAGTTCGCGGGGAGGCAGAGCGGGGTTCCATCTCCGTCGCCGGTGTCGCCACCGCCGCCGCTGCTGCTGGCGCCGCCGCCACCGCCACCAGCGCCGCTGCTCGCGCCGCCGCTCCCGTCACCCGTGCCGCCGCTGCTGGTGTTGCCGCTGGTTCCGCCGCCGCTGCTTCCGCTGCTTCCACCGCTGCTGGTGTTGCCGCTGCTTCCACCGCTGCTGGTGTTGCCGCTGGTTCCGCCACCGCTGGTTCCGCTGGTTCCGCTGGTTCCGCCGCTGGTGTTGCCGCTGCTGCTGCCCGTGCCGCCGCTGCCGTCGCCGGTGCCGCCGCTGGTTCCACCGCTGGTGTTGCCGCTGCTGCTGCCCGTGCCACCGCTGGTGGTTCCGCCGCTGCCGTCGCCGGTGCCGCCGCTGGTACCGGGGACGCCGGAGCTACCGACGCCGCCGCTCGTCCCGCCGGGGTTGCCGTCGGTCGTGCCGCCGATGACACCGCCGTTGCCGCCGGTGTTCGAGCCGGGCAAGCCGCCGCCGGCGATCTGTCCGACGCCGCCGAGGGAGATCGTGCCGCCGCCATCGCTGGTGGAGCCGGTCACGTTGCCGATCGGAGCGACGGTCGCCCAGCGCACGTTGCCGGTCCACAAGATGCGGGCCTCGATGGACGAGTACCCCGACGCGCGGAAGTCGGTCAGGAAGAGCCGGTACGAGCGGCCGACCGGGACGTCGATGTGGAACACCCCGTTCGCCTGGACCTCGCCGGTGAAGGTGCGGCCGGCGGTGTCTTGCGCGACGACGCTCGGGACGTCGAGCTTCGAGTACGCCTCGAGGGCGAGCGAGCCCTCGACGGCGCGCATCGGGGTCGGTTCCTGGTTCGAGCTGCATCCCGCGGCGACGGCGAGGAGAGTGAAGAGGGCAGAGCGTGAGCGCGAGATGAGCATGGTCGAACCTCCGACCATCGCTATTGCAGGTGCGATGCCACGCTGATTCCGCCAAATTTACGGCAAATCGTGAAACAGCGGCGGGCAGGAAGTTGCCGTGGCAACTCGTGTGAGCAAACCCCCGCCAATGGTACGGCCGCGATCCACATGCGTTGGATGCGAGACGCACGCGCGGCGGAGCAGCCGCGATCCAGCGGTGCCTTCGCGGCTACTTCGCCTTGATGCCGAGGCGGTTCATCTTGTACGCGAGCGTCCGTCGCGGAAGGCCGAGCAGCTCCGCCGCTTGCGTCTGGTTGCCGGCGGTCTTCTGGAGCGCGTCGAGGATGCGCTGCCGCTCGAAGTCGCGAAGGTCCTCGCGCACGTCGTCTCCCGGGGCGCGGGACGTGGTCGGCGTGGCGAGGACCGAATCGGGGAGGTGCTCGGGCAAGATCGCGCCGGCGCCTTGGGCGGCGAGGGCGGCGGCGCGCTCGAGGACGTTGCGGAGCTCGCGCACGTTGCCTGGCCACGGGTGGCGCTCGAGCGCTTCGGCCGCCGCGGGCGACAGGCGCAGCTGCGGCGCGCCGAGCATCGCCGCGGCGCGCGAGAGGAAAACCTCGGCGAGGCGCGGGATCTCCGGCTTGCGCTCCCGCAGCGGCGGGATGCGGAGCGTGCAGCCGTTCAGGCGGAAGAGGAGATCCTGACGAAAGCGCTTCTCTTGCACAAGCTGGTCGAGATCGCAGTTGGTGGCGGCGATGACGCGGACGTCGATCTTGCGCTCGGTCGTCGCGCCGACGCGCCGCACCACGTGATCCTCGAGGACGCGCAGGAGCTTGGCCTGCATCGTCATCGGCAGCTCGCCGATCTCGTCGAGGAAGAGCGTGCCGCCCTGCGCGGACTCGATGAGGCCGGCCTTGGCGTTGGCCGCGCCCGAGAACGCGCCGCGCTCGTGGCCGAACAGCTCGCTCTCGAGGAGCTGCTCGGGGAGCGCTGCGGTGTTGACGCACACGAGCGGACCCTGGCGGCCACTCGCCGTGTGGATGGTGCGCGCGAACACCTCTTTTCCGGCGCCGGTCTCGCCGATCAGGAGGACCCCGATGGGGCTCGCGGCGATGCGGCGCGCCTCGGCGTAGAGGCGCGTCATCCCCGGATCGGTGACGATGGGCTGCTCGCTCGTTTCCTCATTGTCCTCTTGCGCGGAGAGGAGCGCCTTGAGCGATCCGTTGAGCAGCTCCTCGGCGTCGCCCGTCGACTCGGGCGCGAGGCCGGCGGTCGCGTCGATGCCTGCGAGGCGCAGCGTTCGGCGTGATGCAGCCAGCATCGTGGCAGCGTCGGTGCGCGGCGCCTTCACTGCGAACGCGATGATGTAGTCGTTGTACGAGCCGACGTACGCCACGGCCATGAGCTTGCCGATCAGCTCTCGCGCCGCGCGCATCTCGTACCAGCGCTCGGGGAACTGCACGACGAAGAGGTTGGGGCGCTGCCCCGCGGCGATGTCGACGTCGAGCCGCTCGAGCAGCGCGCGCCTCACCAGCATCGCGATGGTGCCGGCAGGGATCGCGGACTTTTTGAGGAGCGCGAGGCGCGCGTCGCCGATGCCGATCTCGTCGCCATGGCCGACCTGGACCTGCCCGGAGATGCGCCCGCGGTTCACGAACGTGCCGTTGCGCGACGCGTTGTCCTCGAGGACGCCGCGCTCTCCCCGCATGTCGATCCGCGCGTGCGCGCGCGAGACCCCCCCGCTCACGAGCTGGACGTCGGCGTCGCTGCCGCGCCCGAGCTCGATGACGCCGCTGCTCGGCAGCTCGACGACGAACGAGTGATCGGCGACGAACGCCGTTGCGCACAGGCTGTCGCCGCCCGACGGCGGCAGAGCGACCCTGTGCTCGGTGATGACCGATTGATCGCCGCGACTCACGAAGGGGAGCGTACACCAAACCGGTGAGGCTCGGGAGCGGACGGGCGGCCTGACGAGTGTGGCTAGTTCTGGAGCGACGCGGTGATCGTCGAGCCGCCCGCGGGGTTCTGGAAGTTGAACGTGTCGGTGTCCTGCGCGTTGCCAGGGGTGCAGCCGGCCGTGCAGGTCCAGTTGCCCTTGTTGGTGCCGCGGAGGCGAACCTGGCCGATCGCGAGGCACGCGGACGACGGATTTGGCGGGACGGTGAGGCCCGCAGGCTCCGAGACGATGCTCCCAGGCTGCCCGCTCACCGTGAGCGTGACGAGCGAGGTGCCGGATGGGCACGTGAAGGTATCGACCGTGACGTCGGCGGCGCCGTCTGCCGTGCTCGTGCCGTCGGCGGCGCTTCCATCCCCGGAGGATCCGCTCGAGGAGCCGAGGCCGCCGTCCGAGCAGTCGCCCTTCGGGCAGTCGTTCACGTCGTACTTGCCCACGCCGGTCAGCGCGCTGCACGCGCTCATGAGGACGAGCACCAGCGGCAGCGCGGTCACGAGCTTCCGGACGACGACCCTCACCTTGGCCATGATAGCGCGGCGCTCGTCGTGCGCACGCTCGGCTTCGGCGCGGCGGTCGGTCGCGTGAAGATCTCCGCGAGCACCGCCGCGACGCCCACACCGGCGACGATGAACGCCACAGTGGAGACGGTGCCCATGGTGCGCGACGTGTCGAGGTCTCCTTGCGCCGATCGCGCGCAGTGAGATTCTGTGCACTGAGCGCTCAGGTTCGACGCGCTCGAAAACGCGAGGATGCCGGTGATCGTGCCGATGACGCCGCCGAGCCCCGCCCCGGTGAGGCCCCCGTAAAACCATGCGTCGCGCGACCCGTCGCTCGCCGCGGGCGTCGTGATGGTCGCCGGCGTCACGGGTCCCTTCGGCGCGCCCGGCCCGAGCGCGAGGATCACCGGTCGTGCCTCCGACTCGCCCAGCTCGATCTCCGCCGTCGCGCGCTCGTCGCCCAGCTCGGCGACGATGACGTGCTTGCCGGGATTGAGCCGTCGCGCAGCAGACAGCGACTCGTTCGGCACGACGACGCCGTCGATCGTGACCTTGGGCTCGCCCTCCGGCTTCGGGTCGAACGACACGTGCACGGACGGCATGCGCCCCTTGATTTGCTCGGCGAGCGCGCGCGCCTCGGTCCGCGCGCTCGCAGCCTTCGGCGACTCGTCGGGCTTGGGCGGCATTCGCTCGATCGAGAAGAGCGCCTCGCGCGCCTCGAGGAGCTGGCCAACGAGCATGAACGCGCGACCGAGCTCGAGCGCGGTGATCGGCGTCGCTGCGAGCGCGTACGCGCCTCGGAAGCGCGCGAGCGAGTCGGCGAGGCGGTGGTTGTCGCGAAGCTCGAGGCCTTCGACGTACATCGCCTTGGCGGTCTCGACGTCGGCGAGCGTCGGCTCGGCGGCGCTCGCGCGCGTCACTGGCAGGACGGCGGTCGCGAAGACGAGGCAACCGACGAGGGCGAGCCTACTGGATCGTGTCGTCATAGCGAGGTCGAGGAGCGCTCGGCGCGGGGCTGGGCGCGTGCGGCTTCGGCGCGGGCTTCGGCTTCGGCGTCGCCTTCGGTCGCGCGGCGGGCGTGACCGTCGGGCGAGGCGAGGCGGAGGTCGTCGGCGTGGGGGAGGGCGTGGGAGGAGGAGGAGGAGGAGGAGGAGC